>CAVOYQ010000008.1:0-29840 GCA_963700705.1 uncultured Gammaproteobacteria bacterium
TTACGCAAGATGCGCTGAAGTCCCTTTTTCAGATTTTTCATTTTTGGAAACGCCGGCCCGGGTAACCTGGCCGGCGTTTTTATTGCGGTACCCTCCATGCACGACTGACCCGGAATTCCCCGGATTGGCGAAATATTGTCCGGCGTCACTTTTACCCCGGGCTTCACATGCTAGATTGCGACAGGAAATCCGAGGAGGAATCGCCATGGGATTCAACCTGAAGAACCGCAGTTTTCTGAAGCTGCTCGATTTTTCGAAACGTGACCTGACGTATATCCTCGATCTGGCCCGAGACCTGAAACGCGCCAAGTACGCGGGCAACGAAGTACAGCGGTTGCGCGGCAAGAACATCGCGCTGATTTTCGAAAAGGCGTCGACCCGCACGCGTTGCGCTTTCGAAGTGGCGGCCTACGACCAGGGCGCCAATGTTACCTACCTGGATCCGGCCGGCTCGCACATCGGAAAGAAGGAGTCGGTCAAGGACACGGCCCGCGTGCTGGGCCGTATGTATGACGCCATCGAATACCGGGGTCAAGCCAGCAGATCGTCGAGGAACTGGCGGAGTACTCCGGTGTCCCGGTATTCAACGGCCTGACGGACGAATTCCACCCGACCCAGATGTGTGCCGACATCATGACCATGCGGGAATTCATGCCGCAGCCCTGGCATGACTTCAGTTATGCCTACGTGGGCGATGCGCGTTCCAACATGGGGAATTCACTGATGATTGCCGGTTGCCTGATGGGCATGGATGTGCGTATCGCCGCACCCAGGCAACTGTGGCCGGGCGACGAACTGCTGGAATACGCGCGCAAGCTCGAGAAGCTGAACAAGGGAAAGCTGACGCTGACGGAAGACCCGGCTGAAGCCGTCAGGGGCGTGCAGTTCATTCACACCGACGTCTGGGTTTCGATGGGCGAGCCGAAGGAAGCCTGGGCGGAGCGTATCCGCCTGCTCAAACCCTACCAGGTCAACGCCGGACTGATGAAGGCCAGCGGCAATCCCACGGGTGCGATTCATGCACTGCCTGCCGGCATTTCACAACCTTGAAACCGAGGTCGGGCGGGAAATTTTCGAGAATTTCGGCCTTGACGCGATGGAGGTGACCGACGAAGTATTCGAATCCCCGGCGGGGATTCAGTTCGAGCAGGCGGAAAACCGTGTACATTCCATCAAGGCATTGTTGGTGGCGACACTGGGCAGCCAGTGATGCGGACACAGGGTGGTGAACGGGTGAAAGGCCAATGCGGGTAGTGGTGGCACTGGGCGGAAACGCTCTTTTGCAGCGCGGGCAGGCGCTCAACGCGGAAAACCAGCGCGGTAATATCCGGGTAGCCGCCAGGCACCTGGCGACCGTTCACAAACATCATGAACTGGTCATCGCCCATGGAAACGGACCCCAGGTTGGCCTGCTGGCCTTGATGGATGCGGCCTACAATGCCATCGATCCTTACCCGCTGGATGTCCTGGGCGCCGAAACGGTCGGCATGATCGGCTATATGATCGAGCAGGAATTGGGTAACATCATTCCGTTCGAGGATCACATCGTCACCGTCCTCACGCAGATACTGGTCGACCCGAAAGATCCGGCGTTCCAGAATCCGACCAAACCGGTAGGACCCATTTACGATAAAACCGAGGCGGAAAAACTGCAAAAGGAAAAGGGCTGGGCCATGGCGCCCGACGGAATATATTTCCGCAGGGTGGTTCCGTCGCCACTGCCGATTCGAATCATCGAGGTGAGCGCGATCAGGATGCTCGTGGACAGCGGCGTGGTGGTGATCTGCGCGGGCGGGGGCGGCATCCCGGTCGCCTATGACGAAAACAGAAAATTATTCGGCGTAGAAGCGGTTATCGACAAGGATCTGGCCAGCGGCCTGCTGGCGAAAGACCTGGGTGCGGAAATGTTCGTGATGCTGACCGATGTGCCCTGCGTTTATCGCGATTTTGGAACGGCTGATCAGAAACCCATCCGGGCTGCCCATCCGGATGCGCTGGAACGCCTGGGCTTTGCAGCCGGTTCGATGGGCCCCAAAGTCCTGGGCGCCTGCCAGTTTGTTCGCGAGACCGGCCATAAAAGCGCCATCGGCCAGCTTTCCGACCTGGCAAAAATCATGAACGGCGAGGCAGGCACGCTGATTTCGAATACCATTAACGGTGTTGAGTACGCAGAGCAGAGAGGAACCTGATGAGACACGTAATATCAGTCCACGACTTTTCAGTGGAAGAGATCGTAGAGGTGTTGGACAGAGCGGAAGACATGGTCAGGATTGCCCAGGGTCACGCCACCTCCGACCTTCTGAGGGGCCGGGTGCTGGCTTGTATCTTTTTCGAACCGTCAACGCGAACCCGGCTTTCCTTCGAAACAGCCATGAACCGTCTCGGTGGCGGAGTGATCGGATTTGCCGGAACGGAAGCAACTTCTGTCGTCAAGGGAGAAACGCTCGCCGACACCATCAGGATGGTCAGTGGATACGCTGACGCCGTTGTGCTGCGACATCCACGGGAAGGCGCGGCAAAACTGGCGACGGAGTTTTCCAGTGTTCCCGTCATTAATGCCGGCGACGGCGCGGGCCAGCATCCAACACAGACCATGCTCGATTTGTTCACGATCAGGACTGAAACGGGACGCCTGGAAGGATTGAATATCAGCATGGTCGGCGATCTCCGCTACGGCAGGACGGTACATTCCCTGGCCATTGCCCTGGCCAAGTTCGGAAACACCATCAACCTGGTTTCACCGGAGGGTCTGGAAATGCCGCGCGAAGTGACCAGTTATCTCAGGAACATGGGCATGCTTGGCGTAGCCTGCCATTCTCCCGAGGAGGTCATCTCCAATACAGATATCCTCTATGCCACGAGAATCCAGAAAGAACGTTTCCCGGACCTGGTTGAATATGAAAAGGTGGCCGGCCTGTACCGGGTAGATCCGGACCTGTTATCCAGGGGGCCGGAAGGAATGATCGTCATGCATCCGCTCCCCCGGGTTAACGAGATCGCACCCGAGGTTGACGCCATGCCGCAGGCGAAGTATTTCGTGCAGGCGTTCAACGGTGTGCCGGTGAGGATGGCGCTGCTGTCCATGGTCATTGGAGGAGAATGAGATGCAGGATAATTTAATGAAGGTCCAGCGTATCGAGCACGGAACAGTGGTCGACCACATCCTGCCCGGAATGGCTTTTGACGTGCTGAGGGTGCTCGGGATGTCGAACGACCGAAGCATGAGTATCCTGATCAATTCGCATTCAAAGAAGGGCGGGAAAAAGGACATTCTGAAAATTGAGGATGTCGAGCTCTCGGCCCAGGAAGCAAGCCGCGTAGCGCTGATTTCTCCGCAGGCGACGATCAACATCATCGTTGGCGGCAAGGTGGTCAAAAAGTTCAATGCCGAGGCGCCAAAGGTTGTCAGGGGTATCCTGACCTGTTCCAATCCGAATTGTATATCCAACCAGAACGAACCGGTGACTTCGGAATTCCGGCTGGGGCCTGACGACGGGCACCGCTATGTCTGCAGCTACTGTGAGCGCGATATTGTCGACCTGGCGAAACGGGTTCGCTGATAATTCCGGGGAAAGGATTCCCCGGAGCGGAATCCGCCCTCAGAACGATCTATTTTTTAGTGCCGGGTGATTTAGGGTCTGAATCCTCTTTCTTTGGCTGATCGCCAAGGATCGACTTGGCGGGGCAAACGGAAAATACCGGGCATTTCTTGCAACCAACAGCAATGGCTACCGGACAAAGAGTCATGGGCTTTCCAATGGGGGAATGAGCAGGTAGTGTATCAATATTCCGGTACTAGTGGACTGTAACAGCTAAAGCGGAAGAGGGATCGCGAAGGAATGGTGGTGGCTGACGCCGGTCTGGAACGAGGTTGATAGCCATAGCTATCAGCCGAGTGAAGACCAAGCCAGACGCCAGCAGACCAAGGGAGATACTTTCGATTTGGCTGTTACAGGCCACTAGATGGTAAATTTGATTTACGGGGACCTATGAGCAGCCACCATTCAATGCGACATCGTATCCGCCAGGGAGAGTATTTTCTCCGGGAAAGTCCGCATGTGCATCGCCACCGGCACGGCAGGGGAACTTGGGATTACACCCCGGCACACACCCTTGATGACAACGCTGAAACCGGGCCCGGTCAGGGTGATATTGCCCGATGGAGAGGAAATCATTTTTGTTGCCGGGGGTGGAATTCTTGAAGTCATGCCGCACCTGGTCACCGTGCTTGCGGATATGGTCGTGAGGGCTGATCATCTTGACGAAGCCGCGGCGATACGGGCCAAGGAAGAGGCTGAACGTGTTCTGCAGACCCACACGAGCAAGATGGAGTTTGCGGAAGCCCAGGCCAAACTGATGGAGGCGATCACGCAGTTGCAGGCCCTGGAACGTTTACGCAAAATGACCAAGCGCACGGGCTGAAACAAGGACACACCAGATATGAAAGCTACAGGAATTTTCCGCATAACGGCCATGGCGCTGGTAGTGATACCCGGGCTGACCGGTTGCCTGGGCATGCCCGAAGGCGTTAAGCCGGTAGACGGGTTTGACGTCAACCGCTACCTGGGCAAATGGTATGAAATAGCCCGCCTCGACCATTCCTTTGAACGTGGATTGATCAATGTGACCGCCGAGTACAGCCTGCGCGATGACGGCGGCGTCAGCGTGGTCAACCGTGGATTTTCCACCAGCAAAAACGAGTGGAAAGAGGCAAACGGCAAAGCTTTCTTCGTTGAATCCGGGGACACCGGATACCTCAAAGTATCCTTTTTTGGTCCGTTTTACGGGTCTTACGTGGTATTCGACCTGGACCAGGAGGGTTACCAGTACTCTTTCGTGTCGGGCCCCGATACGTCCTACCTGTGGTTGTTGGCCAGAACCCCCAAGGTACCCGCGGAAGTGCTGCAGAAGTTTATTGACCGGGCTGCGGCTCTCGGGTTTGATACCGGGAGCCTGATTCGCGTCGAGCAGAATTCTGATGCACCTTGATCACATCAACATCGCGGCCCCTTTCGATCTGCTGGAAAAAGTCCGTGACTTCTATTGCGCGGTACTTGATCTGAAAGTCGGATTCAGGCCGGATTTTTCCGATCGGGGTTTCTGGCTGTATTCGGATGATAAGCCGCTTGTTCACCTGAGCGAGCGCAGTGAACGCCAGCCAAGCCGGCAGCCGGGCGCCCTCGATCACGTTGCTTTCCGTTCCAGTGGCCTGGCTGCGATGAAAAATCGTCTCGCGGTTGCGGTATCGAGTACCGGTCAGGATTTATAGCGGAATTCAATATGACCCAGCTGTTTTTCAAAGATCCGGCGGGCACCGGCCTCGAGGTGAGTTTTGCCGATGAACGTTGAGTAGTCCTGAATGGTCACGGCAAACGAAGCGCTGGATCGGCTCAGGCTCGGAAATCAACGGTTTGTCACGGGTGAGGGTGTGCGCGATATCGGTTTTGCGCAGTCGCGCGGCAAGGCCCTGGTGGATAACCAGCATCCCTTCGCGATCATCCTGGGGTGCTCCGATTCTCGGGTGCCGGCGGAGCTGGTTTTCGACCAGGGGCTGGGCGACCTGTTCGTGATCCGGGTTGCGGGCAATATCGTGATGCCTTCCCAGATTGGCAGCGTCGAGTTTGCGGCCGAGCAATTCGGAACAAAACTGGTGGTGGTGCTCGGCCATTCACAATGCGGCGCCGTGCTCGCTACGCTGGATCAACTGAGGCAGCCGACCGAAGCCAGGTCACCCAATCTCAGCCATATCGTGGATTCCATCCGTCCCGCGGTGGAAAGCCTGTTTGAACAGGAAGCCTGCGTACACGGGGGAATGCATAGTGAGCAACTGGTGCAGGCTTCGGTTCGCGCCAATATCCGGGCCTCGGTGGACCGGCTGAGGCACGGTTCTGAAATCCTGGAAGCGCTGATCCGGGACGAGTGGCTCAAGGTTGTCGGCGCCGAATACTCGCTTGAGACCGGTGTCGTCGAGTTTCTGGACATTGACAAGTCGTGAGCTGAAACGGGCGATACGTTTGGAAAGCAGAAAGGCCGGCTAATTGCCGGCCTTTGTCGCGTTCGGATGCTTTCCAGGAGAGCTACCCGGGGAAAAATACCTCGAAAATTATCGTTCCGCCGTCATAGATCTCAATCAGCATTCCTCTCGGATCGAAATCCAACAGCTCCCGCTCGCTTTTTTGCGGGTCGCTGAACCGGAGCTTTCCCTTGAGGGTATCGTCATCGTCATCGCTATCCGTTGGTACGATGATTTCACCACGCAGTACACTGTCGACCCAGAGCGGGTATGTGCCGGCGGGAACGCCCTTGATCTCGACCTCGAACTCCGTGCTGTTGTTTTTTTCCAGGTAGGAAGCTGCGCCTTCGGCTTCCGGAAAAACACCCAGGTTATCCAGGTCAACCGCAACCTCCATTTTGCCATTGCCATTGCCATTGCCATTGTTCCCATGGTCTTTCCCGCTCAGCACGTCGGCTCCGGAAGTCAGCACAGCCCCGTCACCATCGAGCAACTCGATCAGGCAGGACCTCGGGTCAAAACTGAGAAGTTCCTTGCCGGGAGCTTCAGGACTCCGGAACTGGGTCTGGCCTTCGCCGCCGGAAACAGTAAGGGTTCCGACCGGTACTTCGCAGACCTGGATTTCGTAGTCTGCATCTGCAAGGCCTTCAGCGGAAACATGGAAGTCAGAGCGGTCTGCGCGTTCCCAGAAAATGGCCTTGCCTTTTCCGGTGATGCCGTCGCGTGCAGGTTCGAGGTCCACGTCCAGCATGATCGGCTTGGCGTTGCTCGGTGTGTCATCCGAAATTCCGCCGCTGCAGCGGGAATTGTACAGGCCGGCCAGGCGCTTGATTTCAAACGCACCACTGCCCTGGTCGCCTCCGAAATCGTAGCTGGCCATTCCGAAGTTGCAGTTCTTGAATGAAAGATTCAGGATTCCGACCGCATAGACGTTTTCGTTGCCGGGCGCATCATCTTCCATGAAGGCCACGCCTTCGGCGGTGTAGAGATTCATCAGCACCTGGTCGCCTTCAACGTGTCCGATGGCCATATACCAGGCGGTGTCCAGGTTATCCCCGTAAGTAAACCAGTAAGCGACCGCCTTTTTATGGCCATCTTCTTCCTGGTCTATGATTTGCAGCACAATGCCCTGGCTTTCCTGTTTCGGCTGGTCCCACAGCCCGGAAAAGTAGCGCGTAACGACGAGTTCGGCGGCCTTTACCGGCAGGGTCGTTAAAACGGCCCAGGACAACATGATCAATGTAAATAGAATGCGTATAGTCATTTGATGGTTTCTCACGGCTCCACTCCCTGGTTTGCCCGAAGGACACATCCTTGCGCCTTGCTTGACCCCCTGTCGACTTCATTATAGCCCTATCCGCGGGGCTTTTCAGGGCAGCCCCCGTGTTCCGGGGAGGGGTGTTTCATTTTTCTGTTAAATTGGGGGCGGCAACAACGCAAAATGGCATTGATAATAGCGTAGTGAACAAACCGAGGAATAAGCACATGACAAAATCCCTGGAGCGAGGCTTGTTGTATTGCCTGTGGCTGGCACTGCCGCTGGTGTTTCTTCAGGCATGTGAGAACAAGAGCCATGATCCGGCAGCCGACAGTAATGGCCACACGGCGCCCACCGAGGCGACCCTGCAAGCCAACAACAAGGTGCGGGACAGCCTGGATTTCGCCGACCGGCAGGACTTCGAAGATGCGACCCGCGGCCTGATCGCCACGGATCCGGAGTTACGAGTCAGCATGGAAAATGGCGGGATCGTCTGGGATGTGCCGGCATACGGGTTCATTGGCAGCGAGGTACCCGGCAGCGTCAATCCCAGCCTGTGGCGCCAGGCGCAGCTGAACAACATTCATGGCCTGTTTGAAGTCACCGACGGGGTTTACCAGTTGCGCGGCTATGACCTGTCCAACATGACGATCATCGAGGGGCAGACCGGCTGGATTATCGTGGATCCGCTGACTGCGCGGGAAACCGCTGCGGCCGCTATCCAATTCGCCCGGCAGCACCTGGAACCCAGGCCGATCGTTGCGATGATATTCACGCACAGCCATCTGGACCATTTCGGCGGCGTCCTCGGTGTATTGACCAGTGAGGGCGTGCAGGCCGAGAACATCCGCATCATCGCGCCCGAAGGGTTCATGCAGGAAGCGACCAGTGAGAACGTCATTGCCGGCCCGGCCATGAGCCGGCGAGCGATGTTCATGTATGGCAAGCGCCTGGCCCGTTCGGAACGTGGGCATGTCGATTCCGGGTTGGGGAAATCACCGGCTTTCGGTACTTTTGGCCTGCTGGAACCCACCGAGATCATCAGCCATACACCGCAAACGCTCACGATCGACGGGATCGAATTCATTTTCCAGAACGCGCCCGGATCGGAAGCGCCTGCCGAACTGACTTTTTACCTGCCGCACGTCAAGGCGTTCAACGGCGCCGAGGTGACCTCGCATAACCTGCACAACCTGTACACCCTGCGTGGCGCCAAGGTGCGCGACGCCCTGCTCTGGAGCGGCTACATCGATGAATCCATCGATCTGTTCGGCGAAGCGGAAGTCTACCTGGCCAGTCACCACTGGCCGATCTGGGGTAATCAACGGATCAGGACATTCCTGGAGCAACAACGGGATATGTACAAATACCTGCACGACCAGACCGTGCGGCTCTTCAACCAGGGCATGACGCCGGGTGAGATTGCGGAACAAATCCAGTTGCCCGCCTCGCTTCGGAACTCGTTTTACAACCGGGGTTATTACGGAACAACACGGCATAATGCCCGGGCGGTCTACCAGGAGTATCTGGGCTGGTATGACGGCAACCCGGCCAACCTGGATCCGCTTCCGCCGGTTGAAGCAGGCGGGCGCTATGTTGAACTGGCCGGCGGGCCGGATGCGCTGATGCAAAAGGCGCAGGCGGCTTTTGATGCGGCGGATTACCGCTGGGTGGCCGAATTGCTCAACCACCTGGTTTTCGCAGACCCCGGCAACCGGGCAGCTAAAAGCCTGCTCGCTGCGACCTACGACCAATTGGGATACCAGGCCGAGTCGGGCCCCTGGAGAGATGAATACCTTTCCGCGGCATACGAGCTTCGGCATGGCGCACCGGACCAGGGCCTGAACATCGGGCTGATGGAAGACGTCATTCGCGCGACCCCGGTGCAGCAGTTTTTCGACTCGATGGCCGTCCGGCTGAATGGACCTGACGCGGAGGATACCGAACTTCGTATCAATTTCGTTTTTACCGACCTGGCCGAAAGCTACCTGTTAACCATCGATAATGCCGTGCTTCACCATAAATCCTCCACACCGGACGCCAGTGCCGATGCGACGCTTAAACTGACCCACGACCTGTTTGTCAAAATGTTGACCGGCCAGGCCGGGGTCAAGGATCTGCTCCTTTCTGACGAACTCGAAATCGAAGGCAGCAAGCTGAGCCTGGCGGAGTTTTTTTCGCTGTTCGATAAACCCGAGGGCAAATTCGCTATCGTGACGCCCTGATTTGCAATCTTTGATCAGATGTTGCTTAGTTGACCAAGGTCGTTGAAGGGCTCTTGTCTACTTGCTTGAATGGGCAAGTCAAAACTGAGCCTAAAAGAAACTAAAGCATGACGCCTGAACTATTATTGCTTGGCCTTTCTGCTGCGGCGATTGCATTCGTGCACACGGTACTTGGCCCGGACCATTATCTGCCATTCATAGCGATGGCCAAGGCCCGTGGATGGGGTTTGCAGAAGACGCTCAGGGTAACCATGATTTGCGGGGTGGGGCACCTGGCTGGCTCGGTGGTGTTTGGGCATATCGGAATTACCCTTGGTATCCAGCTTTCCGCGCTGGAATGGCTGGAGGGTGTTCGTGCAAATTTTGCGGCTTGGTTATTGATTGGTTTCGGTCTTGCCTACACGGTGTGGGGTCTGCGCCAGGCCTACAGAAACCGGCCACACACCCACTGGCACAGTCATGGCGGAGAAGTCCACGAGCACTTGCACAGTCACCATGAGGACCATTTGCACGTTCACGAAAAAGCGAACACGAAATCTTTGACCCCCTGGGTGATTTTCGTCATCTTTGTCCTCGGACCTTGTGAGCCCCTGATTCCGCTGCTAATGTACCCGGCGGCGCGCGAGAACGTATCAGGGGTGGTGGCGGTTACAGCTATCTTTGGCGTGGTAACCGTACTGACCATGACTATGCTGGTCATGCTTTCACTGAAAGGCATGGAATCGGTCAAGATGAAACGTTTCGAACGGTACTACCATGCGATCGCCGGGAGCGCGATCCTGGCTTGTGGCCTCGGAGTGGTATTTTTTGGAATATGAAGTCCGTATCAGAACAGAAGTGTGAAGCCCGGTGCTGAGGATTCTGATAGGTGTTTTTCTGTTCCTTGGAATTCACGGGGTAACACATTCACAGGGTAAAGACGAAATGTTTACCATCTACCTTGCCAGGCACGCGGAAAAAGCAACCCATGCCGGGAACCCTACGGATCCGCCCCTATCAGCCTGTGGTCAGAGCCGGGCCGAAAGGCTCGCAATCAGTCTCAAAGACGCCAAGTTGGACCGCGTCTACAGCACGCCTTATTTGCGCACCCGGGATACCGCGCTTCCGGCAGCCGTAGCCCATGGCCTGGAGGTTGAAGCGTATGATCCGGCAAATCTTGCGGCGTTCTCGGATGCGCTGCTGGAAAACAGGCAGAACGCGCTGGTTATCGGACATAGCGATACTACCGCCGTGCTTGCCGGGTTGATTTCAGGTGAGGCGGGTGAAGAATTTGACGAGGACGAATATGACCGGCTTTACCTGGTCACGGTTTCCGGTGATCAAAGCCAGGTGATCCTGCTGGACCAGGCTTTCCGCTGCGACGGGCGGTAGGCACCAGGCCGGCAAGGCCCGACTTTTCAGCACACGGTCGCGGAATTCAGCCAGTCGAGCAGTTTCGCGCGAACCTTGTCTTTTTCAGGCTCATTCAGCATCTCGTGGTACAGACCTTCCCAAATGACCAGCTCCACCAAACCCGGAGGTGCCGCACGGGCCCAGCGGGTGGGAGCAGAAGGGTCGACCAGGCGGTCGGCGCCGGACTGCATCAGCAGCATCGGAATACGCAGTGATCCGGCATTCCTGAACGCCTGCTTCATGGCTTTCGTGAGTTCACTGTACCAGCGCGCCGAGACCTTTTGCGAGACCAGGGGGTCATCGATGTACGCTTTCACAACCTCCGGGTCCCGGCAAATGGCCTGGGTATCCAGATTGCTGTCAACCAGCAGGCGCGGCGCCAGCCGGGAGAGGATGCCGACCAGTATTTTCAGGAAGAACGGGGGTTTGAATTGCGGGTGAGTCCCGAGGGCCGGCGAGGAAATGATGACCCCGGCCAATGTTTCCGGTTTCTCCAGGGCGTAGCTGATCGCGATGAGACCGCCCATGGAATGGCCGAGAATGAGAACCGGGATGCCGGGGTACCGGGTTCGCGCCAGTTCCGCCATCGCGTCGACATCACGGAAGTAATCGCGGAAGCGATCGACATGCACCCTGCCCGCCCCTGGTGGATCCGCGCTGAAGCCATGCGCCCGCAGATCAACGGCAAACACCGCCCAGCCATTTCCGGACAGGATGCCCGCCGTTTCCCGGTATCGCCCGCCGTGCTCGGCCAGGCCGTGAACAATGATGACGACGCCCCTGGGGGTTTCGGGTGCCCAGCACCGCCAGGCCAGGTCCAGTTGGTCAGCGGTTAGCACCCGCCCCCGATACGCCCCGGATTCTTCAGTCATCCCGGCGTTTGCCCGGCTTGTCGGAGACGCGGGCCACGGCGCGAAGCCATCCGCTGTAGAGGTGTTGACGTTGTTTTTCCGCCATCTGCGGCTCAAAACGGTAGTCGATGTGCCTGATCCGGTCCAGTTCGGAGGGGTTGCTCCAGACGCCGGTTGCACGGCCGGCGAGATAGGCGCTGCCCGCTGCCGTGGTTTCCACCAGTTTTGGCCGGACCAGGCTTACGCCGAGCATATCGGCCTGGAATTGCATCAGGAAGTTGTTCGTTGAAGCGCCGCCGTCCACGCGCAATTCTTTCAGCTCGACCCCTGAGTCGCGGTTCATGACATCCGCAACGTCCCGGGTCTGGTAAGCGATGGATTCGAGAGCTGCCCGCGCCAGGTGCGACCGGCCCGAACCGCGGGTTAACCCGACCAAAGCGCCGCGCGCATTCATATCCCAGTACGGTGCGCCCAAACCGGCAAACGCCGGAACCAGGTAGACGCCTTCGTTGTCTTCAATTTCCTCGGCCAGCGCTTCGGTTTCGGCCGCATGGCCGATGATTTTCAGCTCGTCCCGTAGCCACTGGACGGCTGCACCGGCGATGAAAATCGAGCCTTCCAGGGCATACGCCGGTGCGCCATCGGCATCGCAACAAATGGTGGTAAGCAGTCCGTTCATGCTGACCGGGTGCTGCTGTCCCATATTCATCAGCATGAAACAACCGGTACCGTAAGTGTTCTTGGCCTGTCCCGGTTGCCAGCAACCCTGGCCGTACAACGCCGCCTGCTGGTCACCTGCGATGCCGGCAATGGGTATTCCGGCCGGTATCCCGTCGAGCCTGCCGGTCTCACCAAAAATACCGGCGCTTGGCAGAACCTCCGGCAGCATCGACATCGGCACGTTCAGGATTTCGCACAATTCAGGGTCCCATCGCCGGCGATGTATGTCATAGAGCAGTGTGCGGGACGCATTGGTGGGCTCAGTGCGATGCAGCGCTCCTGCCGCCGGACGGCCACCGGTCATTTTCCACAACAGCCAGCTGTCGACGGTGCCGAACGCCAGTTCACCGGCTTCGGCCCGGCGTTGTAAACCGGGGTCACTGTCCAGGATCCAGCGAATCTTGGAGCCGGAAAAATAGGGCTCAACAAACAGGCCGGTTTTCTCCCGGATCAAGGGCTCGACCCCGTCGGATTTCAACCGTTCGCAAATACCGGCGCTTTGGCTGCTCTGCCAGACGATCGCACGGTGAACAGCTTGTCCGGTTTCGCGGTCCCACACAACCGCGGTTTCACGCTGGTTGGTGATGCCGATGGCGGAAAGGCCACCCTGGCGGATGCCCGAGGTTGCAAGCGCCTGCGCCATCACGTCCCGGCTGACCCCCCAGATCTCTTCCGGGTCATGTTCGACCCAGCCCGGGTGAGGATAATACTGGGTGAATTCGCTGTAGGCGCGGCCCAGAATTTCACCCTCTTGCGAGAAAACGAGCGCAGTAGAGCCCGTGGTTCCCTGGTCAATCGCGAGAATGGCAGTCATGGACGAAGTATAAGCGAAGGTCCTGTGGGTTACAGAGTTACTGCTAGACTCAGTAGGTGCACACAAGCCATCCAGTCATCATTGCGGGTGCCGGCCCGGTCGGTCTGTTTGCGGCGGTTTTGCTGGTCAGGGCAGGTGTCCGGGTTATTGTGCTCGAAAGATTCGAAGGTCTTTCCCTGGACCGGCGCGCCTCGACCTTCCACCCGGCAACGCTGGACCTGCTCGACTCGGTTGGGTTGGCGGAACGGCTGGTTGCCCTCGGATCGATCAACCAGGGTTGGCAGTACATGATTCACGGGACCAAGAATCATGCCGTTTTCGACCTGGAAAGCATCAGTGACCTGACGAGCCACCCGTACCGCCTGCAGTGCGAGCAGTATTATTTCAGCGACATTGCGATCGAATACCTGCTGGGAAACCCGCTGTTTGAAATACGCTTTGGCCATGGAGTGCTCGGGGTCGAGGACCGTGGCGGGGAAGTGCGCATAAGGGCCGGTAAACCCGGAGCTGAATACGAGTTGAAAACGTCATGGCTGGTAGCCGCAGATGGCGGGAACAGTACGATACGGGAACAACTGGGCTTGCCCTTTGCAGGCAGCGTATTACCCAGCACCTCCATCACCCTGGTGCTGAACCATCCGTTTCAAAACGAGATTCCCGGCTTGCTCGGGGTAAACTATGTATGGACCCAATCGGGCTATTACAGCCTGATCCAGATCCGCGACCTGTGGCGGTTTACCTATTCACCCGACCCGGGACAGGATTTGTTGGACGCCTTGTCCCCGTCGGTCGCACAAGCACATATCCAATCGATTTTTCCAAACTTGCGGCCCTACGAACTGTTGCACATTGACCATTACACCCTGCAGCAACGCTGCCTGGAGGCTTTTCGCCACGGACGTGTTCTGTTTGTCGGCGACGCCGCCCATTTGAACAGCCCTACCGGCGGCATGGGGATGAACGCCGGGATCCACGATGCGCAATGCCTGGTAGAGCACTTGCTTCCTGTTCTGGAAGGCGCGGACAATGAACTGCTGAACCGCTACTCCCGGCGGCGGCGAACCATTGCGCTGGAAGAGATCCAGCGATTGTCGGCGCGAAACTTCCGCTGGCACCGGGAAATCAACCCTTCAAGGCGGATGGAAATCTGGCGGGAACTGCAGGAAATCGTCAAGGATCATAAAAAAACCCGGGATTTTCTCCTCGACTCCTCCATGATCCGCTCCCGCTGGCGCGAACAGGAAATCAGTTAAGGAACCCCTGATCGACCTGTTTTAGTCAGTGCTGCCGGGCGCTTACCGAATCGAGTCCCGCCAGCGGATTTGGAGCGCACCTCCGGACCTTGACGAACATCATTGCGCGGCGCTTGGGACAGTCGTCAGAATGCTCCGGTATGCTTTAAACCGGAGAATACCATGAACAACAAAAAAGCCGATCTGGCTGGCCCAGGCATCAGTACCTATGCCGAAGTGGCCAAAATCCTGCCGCGAAATTACGACTCGCTGCTAACCCCCAGGCAAACCATGCAGGCCCTGTTCGGGGTCAAGAACTACATCGAAGAAAACCTGTGCAGGGAACTCAACCTGATGATGGTCCAGGTTCCGCTGATCGTGGATCGTGACAGCGGGGTGAACGACATGCTGGATCGCGACGGTTCCCGCACCCCGGTGGAGTTTCCCTGCGGACTGGGGCTGGAAAAACGGCTGAACGCGCAGGTCGTGCAGGCGGCCACGAAGTGGAAGCGAATGGCGCTGAAGACCTTCGGGATGGAGGTCGGTGAGGGTTTGTGCACCGACATGAAGGCGATCCGGAAGGATTATTTCCTGGACCATGATCACAGCGCGTACGTTGACCAGTGGGATTGGGAAAAAGTGATCACCCCGGAACAGCGCAACCTGGATTTTCTGACCGAAACCGTGAAGGGGATATGGAAAGTGCTCACCGGTGCGGAAGAACTCGCACAGGACATGTTTCCGCAGCTGAAAGACCCCAGGTTCCCCAGCCTGCCGAAAGAACTGGTGTTCATTCATGCCGAGGATATCCTGGAAAAATACCCGGACCTCCCGCGCAAACAGCGTGAGACCCGGCTGATCCAGGAATACCCTGCGGTGTTCATTTATGGAATCGGCTGGCCGCTGGCGGACGGTTATCCCCACGAACTCCGCGCGGCCGACTACGATGACTGGGTGACCGAGACCCGCTCGAAGGACGGGCGCCCGATGCACGGGTTGAATGGTGACATCCTGGTATACAATCACGTGACCGGCCGGCGGCACGAGCTGACCTCGATGGGGGTCCGGGTAACGAAGGAGACTCTGTTGCAGCAGCTGGAATTAAGCGGCCAGATGGACCTGGTGGAGCAACCTTACCACCAGGCCATCCTTAATGACCGGATTCCACTGAGCATCGGCGGAGGCATCGGGCAGTCTCGCGTCTTCATGCTGCTGCTGCGCAAAGCGCACCTGGGCGAAGTGGGCGTGACGATCTGGCCGAAAGGAGCTGAAAGATATCTGCGCCGAGCGGAATATCCACGTATTGCAGTAAGAGGCCCTCGAGAAAAGGAACCGGCCTATGACCGTGGGAAATGTGATTGTCAATGACGTAGGCCCACGGGACGGTTTGCAGAGCCAGTCGAAGATTCTTTCACCCGATCAGCGCATTTTGCTGGTCAAGGCACTGCTTGAATCCGGAATGCGTCATATCGAAGTCGGCGCATTCGTTTCGCCAAAGGCCGTTCCGGCCATGGCCGGAACCGATGAAGTCTTGGCCGGCGTGCAGAGCGATCCAGCCGCCCGTGACACGGTATTGACCGTGCTGGTGCCCAATGCCAGGGGTTATGAATTGGCCACGGCAGCCGGCGCCACGAGCGTTTGCCTGGTGCTGTACGGAACGGATGGCATGGCCCGGGCCAATGTCGGGATGAGTCGTCAGCAGGCGGAATCGGTTGCGGCTGACATCATTCAGCAGGCGCAAGCGGATGGCGTGCGTGTGACATCGACCATCGCCGTGGCCTTTGAGTGTCCCTTCGACGGCCCGGTGGAGCCCTCCGGGGTCATCGATCTGGCCGGTCGCTTCCTTGAACTGGGCACGGACGAGTTGTGTATTGCCGATACGATCGGCGCAGCCAACCCGCGCCAGGTACGCATCCTGACCTCATCCCTGGTGGAAAGCTATGATTCGGACCGCCTGAGCTGTCATTTCCACGATACGCGGGCGATGGGCCTGGCCAATGTCTTCGCCGCGATGGAATCCGGGATTCGCAAATTCGATGCGTCGATTGGCGGGATGGGCGGTTGCCCATTCGCGCCGGGGGCGTCAGGCAATGTGGCGACCGAGGATGTCGTCATGATGCTGGAGCAAATGGGTTATGACACGGGAATCGACCTGGCCGGCCTGTTGCGGGCTGCTGATCTTGCCAGAGAACTGACCGGCACGGCTCCCGGCGGGCGCGCCGGCGCCTGGTTGAAGCGTCAGTTTTAAGACGCTCATCCCGGGGAAAAGGGACCCGGCAAGCACCATCCAGGCGTTCGCCGTTTCCAATGATTCATCGGACGCTTTTCAGGCGTGTTTTTCCCAGGATTATTATCTTCAGCCCACCTCGGATCGCGATAACACCGAAAAGCAAAAGTGGGAGGTACCAAAAAATCAGGGACTGATCCGGATCACCCATTCTGGAAATCACGGCCGCCCAAAAGTACATGCAAACCAGGATTCCACCTGCAAGGCTGATAAACCCGCCCGAAAAGACAATGAAAACGTTCAGGAATTTTGCAGGTTTCAACGATCTCAACCTCACGATAAACCAATGAAACTGTAATAAGTTTAACCGCTGGAAACATCGAGGCGTAGTACTGCCTGTGACGTGGCCTGTTTCAGGCTCTGAAAAGGATTCTTTGGGCATTCTGTTAAACTGGCTGATGTTTGTCGGCCCGTCGTGTATTCACGGATTATATTCTGCAGGCAATTTTTCAATCCCATGAGGAATTTCTTCTGAAAACGTGTTTGACTGCATTGCTGGTATTGGCGGCACTGGTTACAGAGCCGCCAGCCCACGGATCACAGCTGGAAGCGGACCAGAAGTGGCGAATCGTAAATTTCTGGTCGGAGTCGTGCATTCCCTGTCGAAGAGAAATCCCGGTTTTGAATGAACTCTACACGCAACTGGCTTCAACCCATGCCAATGTGACCGTAGTTGGGGTGGATTTTGATGAGAACCCACGAGATGCAGCCCTGGCGATTGCTCACCGCATGGGCATTGAATTTCCAACCCTGACCACTGACGGGTTCCGGCGATTGCAGTTGACAGCGCCCAGCGTGTTACCGACCACTTATATTTTGTCTCCGGATAACCAGGTAGTGGCCAAAATGATCGGCGAGCAGACCATGGACAGTCTGTCGGCGCAACTCGCCGGCCTGAAATTGACGCAAGTATCTCTGATGCCGCCGCCTGTTGGCACTAACAGCAGCCTTTCTCGCCTGGTGACTGATGCGAGTGGAGCCATTTACCTGTCGTGGGTATCGCAGCAGGGCGGGATCAGCACGCTTTACTGGTCAAAGCTCGTGGATGATGCGTGGCAGGCGCCGCAGGTGATCGCCGAGGGCGATGACTGGTTCATCAATTGGGCCGATTTTCCGTCCCTGGCAGTGAACGAGGACTCGATGGCCGCGCATTGGCTGTGGATGAGCGCCAAGGGATCTTACGACTACGATGTAAATGCCGCTTTTTACGATTCGGAAAGTCAAAGCTGGGGTGATGCCATAACCGTCAACACGGACGGCGTTTACGCCGAGCATGGTTTTGTCAGCATGTTACCGATGAGTGGCGGCAGGTTCTTCATCGCCTGGCTGGACGGCCGCAATACCCGGATGGCCAAAGCGAAAGGTGAAGCTGAGGTCGAAGCAGAAGCCGGCCATGACGGGCACGACATGGGCGGCGCGATGACCTTGCGGGCCGGTATCTTTGATCCCGACGGCCAGTCTTTGCAGGAATGGGAGCTGGACGGGCGGACCTGTGATTGTTGCCAGACCAGTGCTGCGCTGACCGCTTCAGGCCCGGTGGTCGTGTACCGGGACCGGTCAGAGGAGGAAATCAGGGATATCTATATTACCCGCTGGGTCGATGGTCAATGGTCCGAGCCCGCGGCGGTTCATCACGATGGCTGGAAAATCGCCGGCTGCCCGGTGAATGGTCCGGCGGTGGTGGCGCGCGAAAACCGCGTGGCCGTGGCCTGGTTTTCGGCACGGGATGATTTACCCGAGGTGAAGTTGGCCTTGTCCGGAGACGGTGGCGTTACCTTTTCGGCACCGGTGGTGGTGGCCAAAGAAACCACCAATGGTCGTGTCGGGGCAGCCTGGCTGGCCTCGGGCAAGATCGCGCTGAGCTGGATGAATACCCGGGGTGACGCGGCGCAGTTGATGCTGGCTTTGTACGATACTGACGGCAATTTGGTGGACCAGGTCCAGGTCGCTGAGAGCAATGCGTCCCGTCGCAGCGGTTTTCCGGTTATTGCCAGTGCAGGTGACAATGTTTACATGACGTGGACAGACATCTCCGGCGATCCGCAGGTAAAAGTGGCGCGAATCCGTTTTTCGGCGGCTCGCTGAGCTATAACCCGTCGATCACCAGCACGCTTTCGTGTTCTGAAACGTGAAACCCGAAGTGGCGGTAGAAGGACAGGGCCGCCTCATCATCATGGTAAACCGCCAGTTTGCAGTACGTGGCGCCCCAGCTTCGGGAACGCTCGATCATCGATTCCAGCAGGCGTCGCCCCAGGCCCGTGCCCCGCGCTTCTTCCGAGACATACAGGTCCTGCACGTAAATGCCGGGCGAACCGCGCCAGGTCGAAAACTCACTGAAATACAAGGCCAGGCCGACGGGCTGATCACCTTGCCAGGCAATCAGGGCCTCGAAAAAGGGCGTTTCGCCAAATCCGTAACGCAGGATGTCACCGGGTTGTCGTTTGACGGCGTTTTCCATGCCCATGCCCTGTTCGAGCTCAGTCAGCAGGCGGTGGATGACCGGGGCGTCTTCCATCCTTGCTCGCCGGATATCGATGTTCCCCATGTTGCTATGTTGCTGCATGATGATATTCTTATTTATTATATAACTACTGGCAATAATAGATATAATCTATGAATATATTTTCCAGGTTCATTACTGACATCCGCTTTCACCAATTTCCGGTCTTGAAGTTCTTGGCGATTTTGAGCAGCTTGCTGGCCGTGGGGTACGCGCAAGCAGAACGGGAAACCGTACTGAAACAAATCGACCTCCCGCATAACTACTATTACCGCGAAATGTACCTGCCACAGCTGACCAGCGGACCGTCTTCGCTGTCCTGGTCCGCCGACGGGGAAAGCCTGGTGTACTCGATGCAGGGCAGTCTCTGGCAGCAGGAAATTGACTCGACCACAGCCACCCAGCTGACTGCGGGACCCGGCTACGACTACCAGCCGGATGTGTCGCCCGTCGATCAGCGGCTCGTATTCTCCCGTTACCTGGAAGACGCGGTCGAGTTGTACCGGCTGGACCGCTCAACCGGCGCCGTCACCCGCCTGACTTCGGGAGGGGATGTCAACGTCGACGCCCGCTGGTCGCCGGATGGTTCGCGCCTCGCCTGGGTCTCGACCGCGGGCACGGGTCGGTTTCACATCGTTACCGGCGCGATCGGCAACGACGGGCTTTCCGGCGAACCGCTGCGCCCGGAACGACGCAGCTCAAACCCGCGTTATTATTACAGCGATTACGACCACGAACTGAGCCCGGCCTGGTCGCCCGACGGAACCGAACTGCTGTTTGTCAGCAATCCGGAAAAAGCTTACGGCACCGGCGGCCTGTGGCGCCAGTCGCTTTCCGCCGGTACCCAACCCTCCCTGGTGCACGACGAGGAAACCACCTGGAAAGCCCACCCGGACTGGTCGCCGGACGGACGGCGCGTGATCTGGTCCTCGTACCGGGGCCGCCAGTGGAACCAGTTGTGGATCACTACCAGCGCGGGCGGGGCCACCCGGTGCCGCTGACCTATGGTGATTTCGATATCACGGCGGCCCGCTGGTCGCCCGATGGCCGCCGCATCGCCTTCATTTCGAACGAACCCGGGGCCTCCGGAATCTGGATCATGGACTTGCCGGGCGGCAAGAAACACCGGTTGGAAATCCAGCACCGCAAATACCTGCAGGCCATGGGGACGCTGGAATTGCGGGTGGTGGACGATTCCGGCCAGGCCGTGCCGGCCCGCGTGTCGGTAGAGGCATCCGACCGGCGCAGCTATGCCCCGGATGATGCCTGGATCCATGCCGACGATGCGTTCGACCGCAGCCAGTCGGCGATGGAAACGCACTATTTCCAGACCGGCGGTACGTCCACCGTCACGTTGCCGGCCGGCGACGCGAAAGTCACGGTCTGGCGCGGCCTGGAAAATGAAATCGCCCGGCAAAGCACGTAATCGAGGAGTCCGGGAAAATCGGCGCTCACGTCGAGTCGCTGCCACTCGACATACCCCGGAGACTGGAAGGAGGACTGGATCAGCGGCGACGTGCACGTGCACATGAACTACGGTGGCAGTTACCGCAACACCCCGGAGCGCATGGTGGCGCAGGCTCGGGCCGAGGACGTCGATGTCGTATTCAACCTGGTGGTCAACAAGGAGCAGCGCATCCCGGACATCGCGTATTTCAGCACGGCTCCTGACCCTGCATCCAACGAAGACGTGCTGCTGCTGCATTCCCAGGAGTTCCACACCGGGTACTGGGGACATCTGGGCCTGCTTGGTCTGGATGATCATTTCCTGATACCCGCCTACTCCGCGCACGCCAACACGGGATGGGCCAGCCCCTACCCGGATAACGCGACCGTGGCCGACCTCGCGCACGCACAGGGAGCCCTGGTGGGGTATGTGCACCCGTACGACAAGGCCCCCGATCCGGATTCGGATACACCCCTGAGCAACGAGCTTCCGGTCGACGTCGCACTGGGCAAAGTGGACTACTTCGAGGTCAGCGGCTTCAGCGACTACCGGGAGACCCGGGCGGTGTGGTACCGCCTGCTCAATTGCGGTTTCAGGCTGGTCGCCGCGGGCGGCACGGACGCGATGGCGAACTACGCTTCCCTGCGCGGCCCGGTGGGCCTGAACCGGACCTACGTACTGACAGAACCGGGTCCACAGGATGCCGCGTCCCGGCGCGACCGCTGGCTGGCGGGCCTGAAGGCGGGCAGGAGCATGGCGACCAACGGTCCGATCCTGTCCTTTGAACTGGCCGGACTGAACCCGGGCGGCGAACTGGAATTGCCCGCAGGATCGCACCGGTTGGCATTCAGCGGTTTCATGCAGTCGATCGTCCCCGTCGATCACCTGGAAGTGGTCGTTAACGGTGAAGTGGTGCAGAACTTGTCGACCGGCAAATCCCGCCGGTCGGCTGCGTTCAAAGGAGAACTCACCCTGAGCTGAGAGCAGCTGGGTTCTGCTGCGGGCCTGGAACGACGATGCCAGTCCGGACGTGTTCGACCGCTTCCCCTACGCCACGACAAACCCGGTGTTTATCGAAATCGGCGGCCGGCCGCTGCGCTCGGCGGAAGACGCCGCGTATTTTCTGCGCTGGATTGCGCGCGTGCGTGACAGTGCCGAAAACCACCCGGGCTACAATAGCGAAGACGAAAAACAGGCGGTGCTTTTGTCCATCGATGAGGCTGCGGCGGTTTTTGAAAGCCGGCGCTGAACAGGCTCGGTCACGCCCCTGGTTTGCTTACCCTTCAATTTTACGAACGAGACCTTGACCATGAAATTTCGAAACCTGCTGTTCCTGCTCATCGCAATACCCGTCCTGGCTCCGGCCGATACCGAAGCCCTCAAAATCGAAGCCGTAGAAAGCATTGACAACCAATCGGGACAGCTGATTGAACTCAGCGACCAGGTCTGGGCGTTTGCGGAAACTGCCTTGAAGGAATATCAATCCTCAGCCCTGTTGGCCGACTATGCGGAAGCCCAGGGCTTCGAAGTCACCCGCGGTGTCGCGGGCCTGCCTACCGCGTTCACCGCCCGCTATGGTTCCGGCCACCCGGTGATTGGCATCATGGGCGAATACGACGCACTGCCGGGTATTTCCCAGCAGGCGTCCCCGGTCAAGGCGGCACTGGAGGAAGGTGCAGCGGGCCACGGTTGCGGGCATAACCTGTTCGGCGCGGCCAGCCTGGGCGCAGCGGTCGCGATCAAGGACCTGATTGCCTCCGGCGAACTGCAAGGCACGGTCATTTTCTTCGGCACACCCGCCGAAGAGTCGGTTGGCGGAAAGGTCTACATGATCCGGGAAGGCCTGTTCGACGATACGGACATTGCGATCGTCTGGCACCCCAGCAACGAAATCCGCGCCGACACGGACAGCAGCCAGGCCATCGCCGAGATCAGGATTGCGTTCAAGGGCCGTGCGGCACATGCCGCCTACGATCCCTGGAACGGTCGCAGCGCACTGGATGCCGTTGAGTTGACCACCTTCGCGATCAACCAGATGCGCGAACACGTCAAACCCAGCGTCCGGATGCATTACACCATCACCGGAGGAGGTGACGTACCTAACGTGATTCCGGAAAATGCCAGCCTGTGGCTGTGGCTGCGTGATTCCACCCATGACGGCGTCGATGAATTGATCGAACGGGCCCGGAAAATCGTTGAAGGCGCCGCCATCGCCACCGAAACCACCGGGGAACTGCGGGTGACCGGAGGATCTTACGAGATGCTGTCCAACATGGCCGGCGCTCGCCTGATCCAGGGCAATATGGAGCGGCTGGAACCGATGCAGTTCGATGAAGACGAAGTCGAGTTTGCGCACCGGATCCAGGAAGCCACCGGCAAGCAGCAGGTTGGCATGAAGACCACACCCGAGCCGCTCAACGAGCAGCCCGGCGAACCCGAAGGCGGCTCGACCGACGTGGGCGATGTCAGCTGGGTAGTGCCCACACTGCACTTTTCCGTAACCACAGCGCCTGCTGAAACGCCCTGGCACGCCTGGCCGGTGGTTGCCGCGGGCGGAATGTCGATTGGCCACAAGGGAATGCTGTACGCGGCCAGGACCATGGCCACCACCCTGGTCGATTTGTACCAGGACGAAGAAATGCGCCAGGCGATCCACGCGGAATGGCTGGAGGACAAGGCCGGTCGCGAGTACCGGTCATTCCTGGCGGAAGGGCCGCCACCCATACCCGAGCGTTAGGGCGGCTTGTTAGGAGCGGACCCATGGCCGCGAGCCCGTTGGGCGAGCCAGCTCGCGAAATAACCATCGCTCCTACATGAACAGCCCGGGGTTCTCTTCCGGGCTGTGCCGGGTCGCCAGCGAAATGATACACCAGCGCCGGCAGCGCTACGATCCAGCCGGCCCAGGATGACGAAAAGCCCCAGGGCTCTCCCGCCAGCGTCCAGGCGACTGGCGCTGGAACCGCCCAGCATCATGCTCCAGAATGCGCCCGACGCGGTCGTGCGTTTCCAGAACAGCAGCCCCAGCATCGGGAAAAACAGGCCGGCGGCGCCGAAGGTATAGGCATAGAGGATCAGGTCCAGCACATTGGGCGTGAGGTAAGCCATTCCGATGGCCAGAGACGCCCAGCACGATGGTCATGACCCGCGCTACCCGCACCAGTTCGATATCACCGGCCCCGGGCCGGAACAATTTCCGGTAGATGTCATTGGTGAAGATGGAAACCGGGCCGATCAGGCAGGAATCCGCGCTCGACATCACGGCGGCGATATAGGCCGCGATGACGATGCCGGTGATACCGGCAGGCAACAGCGTCAGAATCATGGTCGGGGTGGCCAGTTCCGGGTCGGTGAGTTCCGGCGCCAGGACCCGGGCGAACAGGCCGACCAGCGTGCTGCCGATCGCAAACAGCGGCCACTCGATCGGAACGCCGGTCAGCAGGAATGCGCGGCGGGCCGTTTTCTCATCCCTGGCGGCCACGATTCTCTGCAGGGCTGCGATGGAAATGAACCAGATCGGGATGATGGAGAAAAACCAGCCGAGCAACTGTTTCCAGCCGATCGCCCCCCAGTCCACCAGGGAAGCGGTCTGCGGGTCGGCGGAAAGCTGTTCGACCAGTCCGCCCCAGCCGCCCACCCTGACCAGGCCGATGGGAACCAGGATCAGGATGACGCCCACGAACAGCACGATCATCTGCAGGACATCCGTGTAGATAACGGCCTTGAGTCCGCCCATGGCGGTATAGGCCAGGATGATGAAACCGGCCAGCGCGATGGCCAGCGTCAGGTTCATGCCCAGCGTTACCTGCAACAGCTTGCCGCCCGCGATGATCTGTCCGCCGACAAAGGTGAACCAGGCCAGGCCGATGACCAGCGCGGCCAGCGTTCCGGTGCGCCGGTCAAAGCGGGCTTCGAACAGGTCGCCGGTGGTCAGGCCCTTGACATGGTCCGCCCATTTTTTCACCTTGGGGACCATCAGGAACGAGGCCAGGATGATGCTGAGCCCGGAAATGGCGATCAGCCAGGAACCCGAAATACCCAGGGTGAAGCCGAGGCCGCCCATGGCGATGCTGAAACCGCCGCCGATGTCGGTGGCAGCGGTGGTTGCGGTTGTCTGGAACAGGTTCATGTCCCGGTCGGCCGCCATGAATGATTCGGCCTCACTCCGTTTTTTCTGGGAGCGGGCGACGTGCAGTCCTACCCAGACCAGGGCCAGGAAATACAGCGCAATCGCCAGGTAATCGAGGTAATGAAGGTTCTGCAAAGGGCGGCCCGCTGATCCGGTCGCTTAAATGCGGTTCGTCCGGCGCCTTTCAGTTGCAGACGTGCGCGGGCTTCGTCCGGGCGTGGCAATCGTATATCCCAGTTCCTCCAGGATCCGGCGGATTTTCCGGACCTGGTCGGCGTTACCCGGGGCCAGCTTGCCCGGGCTGATCGTCAGGCTGTCCTCCAGGCCGACCCGGACGTTGCCGCCCATGACGGCGCCCATGGTGGCCAGCCGCATTTGCGCGCCGCCGGTGCCCAGCACGGAAAATTCATACTGGTCGCCGAGCAGGCGGTCGGCTGTATTCTTCATGACCATCAGGTTTTCCGGCGAGGCGCCGATACCGCCCAGCACGCCGAGGACAAACTGCACGTAAAGCGGCGCCCGGATTTTCCCTTCGCGCACATACCAGGCCAGGGTTTCGATCTGCCCGATGTCATAGCACTCGAATTCAAACCGCGCGCCCTTTCCGGTCGCCAAGGTCAGCGAGGATGTTGTCGATGTCTTCGAAGGTGTTGGTGAACGGCACCCGCCGGGTCGCGTCCAGCAATTGCGGCTCCCATTCGTGCTTCCAGTCGCTGTAGCGGTCTTTCAGCGGAAAAATGCCGAAATTCATCGTGCCCATGTTCAGTGAGCACATTTCCGGTTCCGCGTCGCGCGCCGGCGCCAGCCGCTCGTCCAGTGACATCAGCGAACTGCCGCCGGTGGAAATATTGAGCACCGCGTCGCATTCCGACTGGATGCGCGGAAGAAACGCGCGAAAGTGTTCCGGGTCGGCGCTGGGTTTCCCGTTGAGCGGGTCGCGGGCATGCAGATGGATGATGGCGGCGCCGGCCCGGGCTGCCTCGATCGATTCACGGGCAATTTCATCCGCGGTGACGGGCAGGTGCGGACTCATCGTCGGCGTGTGAATCGAGCCAGTTACGGCGCAGGTAATGATGATGTTTCGGGCCATGGTTTCCTGTTCGTCCCGTTCTGCAAGCGGTTCTTGTCAAGGTTTGGCTTTCTGTTATTATTCTCTATTCTGATAGATGGCAAATCAACCATAGATTTTTATTATCTTAATATATGCCGCCCCGACCCACGTGATACCCCGAGAATGAATGCCTGCCGGAACAGCTTGCGTGGGAGCTGGACTGGAACCTCCTGCGCACCTTCATGGTCATCATCCAGGAGCAGGGCATCACCGCAGCTGCCCGCAAGCTGGGACTCAAGCAACCCACTGTCAGCAATGCCCTGAAGCGTCTCGAGACCTGTCTTGGCTTCGAATTGATCGAACGCGGACCGCGCTGTTTCGTAGTCACCTCGCAGGGCCAGGCCTTGTACCGGGAAAGCGCCGCCATATTCGGTTCCGTGAGCCGTCTCTCCGCCGCGCTTGAAGAGGCCGGCGAAGAAATCACCGGGACCGTGCAGTTGTCGATGGCGAGTCACGTGCAGTGTCCGCTGCTGGATGAATCCCTGGAACTCTTTCACCGGACCCATCCGGCGGCCTGCATGCAAATTGACATCAGCAGCAGCAAGGAAGTGATCCAGTCGATGCTGGAGAAAAAGGCCGCCATTGGCGTCTGCCTGGTGCGTGACCAGGTTCCGGAACTCAGCTACACCTTGTTGTTCACCGAGCATTTCGGGTTTTTCTGTGGTCCCCGTCATCCGTTATTTGGAAAACAGGGGTTGAGCCTGGAAGACCTGGGCCGGGAGCGCTGCGTATCATTCCATACCGACCAGTTGAACGATGTGCTGCAACCGATCGCGCTGCTGCGCGCCCAGGCGGGCTTTGACGAAAACATCACGGGTGTGTCGAGCAACCTTGAAGAGGTCAGGCGAATGGTGGTGGCGGGCCTGGGTGTCGGTGCACTGCCGATTCACGTGGCTGAACGTGACGTCAGTGAAGGCCAGCTGTTCCGCCTGCCGCCCTATCAAAACCCGCCGGCCATTGACATCTGGCTGGTACAAAATCCCGGGTCCAGCCTGAACCAGGCCGAACGGGAATTCATCCGGATTCTGAACCGCAAAATTGAACACACCCCCATCGCGCAGAGAACATACGGGAAGGAGAAATCAGCGTGAAGCCGCAAACATCATGGGACCCGTCTGCACCGTCCCGCCTGTTTTACCAGACCCGCCAGAGACGTCCCCTGCTCGACCGGGCAGAAGGCGTATACCTGTGGGACCGTAACGGAAAACGCTACCTGGACGGCTGCAGCGGTGCGATGGTTTCGAACATCGGCCACAGCAACCCGCGCGTGCTGGAGGCGATGCGGCAACAAATGGAGCGCTCGACCTTCGGTTACCGCCTGCACTTTGAAAACGAGCCGGCCGAACGCCTGGCAGCGCAGATTGCCGATCTCTGCCCTGCCGGGCACGACCGGGTGTTTTTCGTTTCGGGCGGTTCGGAAGCGGTGGAAAGTTGCCTGAAACTGGCGCGGCAGTATGCTTTCGTGACGAACCAGGAATCGCGTTGGCGGGTCATTTCGAGGAACCCTTCCTACCATGGCTCGACCCTGGGCGCGCTGGCGGTAACGGGTTACCGGCCCCTGACGGATCCTTTCCTGCCGATGATGCGGCAAATGCCCTCGATACCGGCGCCCCGCTGCTACCTCGACCGCGACTCGCTGACCCCCGCGGAACGCGGTATCCGCTATGCGGAAATGTTACGTGAAAAGATTATTGAATTGGGTCCGGAAACCGTTCTGGCGTTTATCATGGAGCCGGTTGGCGGGGCTTCGACCGGCGCCCTGGTGGCCCCGGACAGCTACTATGCCCGCATTCGCGAAATCTGCGATGAGTTCGGTATTTTGCTGATTTATGATGAAGTCATGAGCGGCGCCGGCCGGACCGGGCGTTACCTCGCCGCCGAGCACTGGGGCATCAAGCCGGACATCATCGCGCTGGCCAAGGGCCTGGCAGCGGGTTACGCACCGCTGGGAGCCATGCTGGCGGATAACAGGATCATCGACCCGGTACTCAATGCCGGCGGTTTCCAGCACGGCTACACTTACGCCGGCAACCCTTTGGCCTGCGCGGCGGGTCTGGCAGTGACGCAGGAAATCCTGGAGCGTGGCCTGATGGACCAGGCGACGGCCACGGGCGGCCTGCTTAAACGTGAACTGGAAAAACTGATGGACGATTACGCGTTCATCGGCGATGTCCGGGGCAAGGGCCTGTTGCTGGCTTTCGAATTGGTCGAAAACCGCGAAACCATGAATCCGCTGCCGGCAAATCTCAACGCATTCGCGCGGCTGGTGGAACTGGCCTTCGAGCGCGGCTTGATCGTTTATTCCCGGCGCACGCGCGAGGGACTCGCGGGCGATCACTTCATGGTGTGCCCGCCGATGATCGCCACGCCCGGGCACGTCACGGAAATCATCGGCACGCTCAGGGAAAGCCTGGATGCGCTGCAGGTCGAACTGGGGCTGGCGGGAGCCGATGCATGAAAGTCGTATGTCACCCGGATCAGAAGCAACATTATCCGAAACAGTTCCTGGTCAATGGCCGTTTCCGGCCCAATCCCGAGAAGCCGGAACGCCTCGACCGGCTGCTGGAAGGTGCGCTGGCGGCGCGGTTACAAGCCTGAAACACCGTCCCGGCAAGGCGTTCAGCCGGTCGAGGCGGTTCACACCGCGGCGTACCTGAAGTTTCTCGAACACGCGCATGAGCGCTGGATGCGTATCGACGGGGCGAGTGATGCGGTCACGCCGAACATCCACCCGGACAGCCGAGACGTGGGCTACCCGGCTTCGGTGGTTGCGCAGGCCGGTTATCACATGGCGGACGCGTCAGCCCCGATCACCCGGGGGAACCTGGAACAGCGCCTGCTGGAGCGCCTGGACAGCAACCCATGCGGCCGGCCTGGTTCTTGCGGGCGAACGGCGTGCTTACGCACTGTGCCGGCCGCCGGGACACCACGCGTTCAGTGACATGGCGGGCGGGTTTTGCTACCTGAACAACACGGCCATCGGCGCGCAGTTACTGCGCGGGTCGCATGAACGTATCGCCGTCCTGGACGTCGACCTGCACCATGGCAATGGCACCCAGTCGATTTTTTACGCCCGGAGCGACGTCCTGACCGTTTCGATCCATGCCGATCCACAGCGGTTCTATCCTTTTTTCTGGGGCTACGCCGGTGAGCAGGGCAAGGGTAAGGGGTTGGGATATAACCTGAATTTACCGTTGCAACGCGGATCGGGTGATGCGGAATACCTCGCCGCGCTCGAAATCGCCATCGAACGGATCCGGGACTTCGCCCCCGGAGCACTGGTGATTGCGCTGGGCCTGGACGCTTTCGAGGGCGACCCGTTCGGCGGGCTCCGGATCTCGACCGGCGGATTCCGCGCCATCGCGGCCAGGATCGCCGCGAGGCTGCGCCTGCCCACGCTGATTGTGCAGGAAGGCGGCTACCTGTGTGATGAGTTGGGTGAAAATCTCCGCCAGTTTCTGGTCGGATTGCAGGATGGGTAGGCGGCGGTCGCCATTGCTTCGTTTGCTCGGCTTGCTGGTGATCGCCACCCAGCTGTTCCCCGGCCCGGTGGCGGCTATCTGGACCTGGCGGCGGCCAGCGTGGACCAACTGGATAACGGCCTGACCGTGATCGTGCTGGAGGACCCGTCTTTTCCGGTGGTCAGCGTGCAAATGCTCTACCGTTCAGGCGCCATCGATGAAGTCAGCGGGAAAACCGGCCTGGCGCATTTCCTCGAGCACATGGCGTTTCGTGATTCTGAAAATTTCCCGGATACCGAGCTGGTCAGTTCCATTTACGCCGTGGGCGGTGAGTGGCACGGCTACACCTGGCTCGATCAGACCACCTATTTTGCGACTGTCCCGGCAACGCAGCTCGGCTTGC
>CAVOYQ010000009.1:0-343885 GCA_963700705.1 uncultured Gammaproteobacteria bacterium
CACTTGACCTTTCCCCCATATATCAATCCAGTTTTGGTGAGGGATTTCCCTATAATTTGATCCATGGGAGGAGCCAACATGAAGCGCAAGAGATTTACCGAAGAACAGATCATCACTATTCCCAAAGAGCACGAAGCAGGCATGCGGGTGACCGATCTGAAAAAATGGCGTCGGCTATAATTTCCGAAATCGCATCTGACCTCTTTATCCCTCTATGTACAAAATAGATATTCAGCCCTGCTATTCATCGCCCAATTCAATTTTTAAAGCAGCCATTGAGTGGTTCACGTCCAGGATAAAAACGATCAGTCCCAGGCTCAACGCGGCCATACACAAAATGAAGAGCACGATGATTAAGCCCACGGCATCAAGTTGAAGGAGCGCAATCAGGAAGAGGGAGATCACCAGCACCGCAGCCAGCAGCAGGCTGATGGATACGCAGGCTATGGCCAATCGAAGATTTCGGGCGCGTTGGGCGATGATTTGGATCTGCGATTGGATCCGTTGATTTTTTCCGGTTGAATCCCGGCGTAATGACTCGGCCAGAATGCGTGCCCGATCAATCACACGAGCGTAGCGGTTGGTCATGGACAGGAGTACCAGGCCAGCGCCGGAGATCAGAATAACAGGCCCAATGGAAAGTTGAAGCGCCGGGACGATTTGTTCTAAAAGCATGAAGTCTCCTGTTCAAGCATGGTCAAAAAGGGACGGGGCGAATTAAGAGAAATTAATTTGCCCCGTCACCCTTTTCATCTTGTCTGGCGTACATCGTACATCCAGCAGAGCCTTATGGTTAACCACGATTTGACCCTGACCCCATAAATTTCTAGCTATGAGTTTGGGTAAGCACTTTTCCGATGTGCTTCCATTGCCAGCCTGGAGATCATGAAGAAACCGACAAAGGGTAATGCGATGACATAACCCAGGGCTATGAAGGGAGCGGCCAGGAACAGGCTGATGTTCTTAACCAGGCCCAGGGCATTTTTCAGCTTACCGTCTATTGCCGGGGCGCTTTTAGCGTATGCTTCAAGTGCCAGCTTCGCAAGCTGATAGATTCCAATGATCGGCAGGGCTATTACAAAAGCCAGGCCAAAGAAGGGTGCTGCCAGGAACATTCCGATGGTTTTGACCATCGAGCGTTCGGTTTTCGGAGCCTGATGAATGGTTTCATCATTTACCGCATTGACCCTGGTGATTTCATAACCGTTGCCAGGAAGAGTCCAGTGCTTGTGACCAACAACTGCGTCATTGCCAGCGGCCAGTACTTTTAATTTGGTGTTCATGATCTGCTCCTGTTCGGGTTGGTTAATTTGTTCCTTTCACTATAGGTAATGCATTTTTAGTGCCAACCAGGTTTTTGCCAAACAAAAGGAGGGATAAACTATTTAAATACAAACACTTAGAAAAACTGAATGGTTTTTCAAGGGTGGCTTCGGGAGGTGGAATTCGGGCCTGAAGTATATTTTAGATATACGAAAATTCAGCTTTTTATAAATTTAGTCTTATTATTCATATAGATAGCATCAGACTGGCGTGTACATGTTTTTTGTACGGGTAAACAGGCAAGGGATTGATCAAAGCTGTGGGGGCGAAAGCTGTGGGGGCGGAGTCAAGTGCCACGGCAAAACACCGGGCGCAGCGCGTCTGCGCCTGATCATTACATCAGCTCCGTCACATGCGGGTGACTACCCATCCCCCCTTTTTGTGGATGAATGATTTCGTAGAATCGCCAACGCCGCGATAAAACCCACCACAGCCAGTACCGCTACGAAACCAAACAGGAGACGATACCCGGTAACCCCGGGGTAGGTATCCAGCAGGTATCCCCCAAGCACCGGCATATAGATATCCGGTATGTAACCGATCGCCGAAGCAACACCAGCCGCCGTACCGGTAAGCACCAGGGGGATGCCGCCTTCTTCCAGCAATGCAAAGTAAATACCGCGCAATGCAAAGATAAAGATGGCCGAGATGGCCACATTCAAGATGACCAATGGCAGAACCGCAGGCGTGGCCGGGGTCATGGCAAACAACCCGAAACTGACGGCAGTGACAGCCATGCTGACCGCCACGGATTTTGAGATACCAAATCGGTCACTCAGGAAACCTGCAGCAAGGGCGGCGAACGGTTTTAACCACATGCGCCCCACACTTAGTACGCCCGCCAGGGTGACACTCATCAGGAAAATATCACTGGCATACGGCGTGAAGAAGAACGAACCCCAATACGCGCTGTAAGCACACATGATGACCAGAGAAATCAGCCAGACGACAGGCATTTTCAAGACATTTAACACTTCCTTGAGACCGATTTTCTTGCGATCGGAAGGGCTTACCCGAACACCATCTTCGATCAGAAACCAGGCGGCAATGCCCAGGCCGATATTGCCCAGCGAAAAGGTGATGATCACTGTGGAAAGCGCCGCGTAGGTACTGCCGAGCCATGCAAACAAGGCCAATAAAGCCGAATGGGTGAGGACCTCGCTGAGACCGCGGCCCGTTTCCAGGATACCAAAAGCACGACCCTGCTCATCAACCGGGGCCCATTCCCGGGTGACCTTGATCATCGCACCCCAGAAAACGAAGGTGATGCTGACTCCCCAGAAGGCGTGCAGCAGGAGGTTGACGGTATACCCTGGATAACTCGCAAAATACAGGCCTGATAACCCGGTGGCCAGCATGCCGAGGGTGATGAGCAGCCGGGATGAAACCCGATCTGCCAACCAGCCTCCGGGAAAGTACATGATCATCGAAACCGTCCCAAATACTCCCATCAACATACCCATTTGGGTGTTGCTGAGATTCATGGCCTCCTGCATTGGAATGTAATACACCTCGCGCAGAAACGGCGCCAGGAAAATGGCTCCGCCGGAAAAACTGAGCACCAGCATGATCAGCCAGTGGCGCGCGTCAAACTTCCTTTTTTCGTTTTCGTTGCTAAATGTCCTGCTTCCTGTGTTGGGCTCTTGCGGTTAAACCGATGAAGTTCAGAATCAATTGCCCGGCCGTTATCGCGGTTATGCCATTGAGGTCGCGGCCGGGGGTAATCTCAACGATATCCATTCCAATTAACCGCCCCTTGGACGCCAGTCCGTGAATCAATTCGTGCAGTTGCGGATACAGGACCCCACCGGGGGCGGGTGCCGCCACCGCCGGCATGATCCCCGGGTCCACACCATCGGCATCAATGCTCAGATAGTAGGTGCCACCGTCAGGAATCTCCCGCAGCACGTCTGTCATGCCCCTTTGATGCAATTCGTAGGCCGTGATGAGCCTGCAGCCATAGGCCAGTGCGTCCTCTACTTCTCCACGACGTGCACTGCCCTGCGCACGCAGTCCAATCTGGAATATCCTGTCGATGTGTTCCAGCTCGGCAGCGCGGCGAATGGGGCTGCTATAGCCCTCCGTTTCCCCATCTACTTCATGGCGCCAATCCAGATGTGCATCAATATGGATCAGCGTGATCGGCCCCTGGTTTCTCAAGGCCCTGAATACGGGAATCGGGACTCCGTGGTCACCCCCCAGCACGACCAGGGCGGCGCCGCTATCAAAAATATGGCGGGCCACGTCCTCTGCCCACCGGTAGTGAGCATCGGGGTCATGCGGGTCCTCGGGAACGTCCCCGCAATCAACAACCCGGATCGGAAGTTCATCGAGCAACGTTCCACCGAGGTCGAAGTCCCAGTGATCCAGACCCAACGTCAGTCCACCGGACTCATCACGGATTGCGGCGGGCGCATTTGACTGATCGTTGGCAATTCCCCGCCCTCCATAGGGTTTACCAAAAGGAATACCAAGGATGGCAATATCAGCCGTTAACTGTGACATGTCGGTGCACATCGGAAACCCCAGGAATGTACCGCGCTTATTTTTCGGGGTTAGTGTCCGGCCTGGCGTCATTACGGCTCCTTTAAAGCACACAAGGGATGTTTTGTTCTGCAAAAAAGTATAACCCCAAAAAACCTGACCGAACTCAAAAAATCGGGAAGAAAAGAGGTCAAAACCTTTTTGATTCCTTTATGATTCAGTCATGCAATGGGCTGGCTTGTTCCTCGAGCGCTTTCCTGGCTGCGGCCAGGCAACCTGATTCCGCAGCTTCTGTCGCCTGTGATTCCAGGCAATTCATCGCCTCGCTACGGGCTTGCCAACGCGGTAAGCGCATCATGGGTTCGGGTAAGCGATCGACGTAGCTTGCCGCCAGGTCCGGCCGGTTTTCAGCCAGCGCAATATCGGCGCCCAAAGCCAGCAGGGAAACGTCCCGGGGAAATTGCTCCAGCGCGATATCCACCACGTTTCTCGCCGGGCTCCACTGGGTGGTTCCCGCCGCTACCAGTGCCAGGGCCCAGTCGCGGTAAAGGGCAGGGGTGGCATGGTCGGCATGTCCGATGGCCATGGCGTAATCACTTGCAGCCTCTTCGGCCTCGCCCTGAGCCAGGTGGATTTCGGCTCGAAGTATCCAGGCGCCGGCATGTTGCGGATGATGGAGCAGGTAGCGGTCCAGGTGCTGTTCCGCCGCTCCGGGCTCACCGGTTTCAAGCAACAACTGGCCCTCGTAGAAATCCAGCAGGGGGTATTCAGGCTGGATCGTGCGAGCGGCAGCGAAATCGCGTGCGGCAGCGGCGTAGTCTGCGTGGCGGCGATACAGGTCGCCACGCAGCGTCAGCAGTTCGGCATTTCCCGGCTCAGCCAGCAGCCGGGTGTCGAGGTTCTCGATTTGCAGCAGCAAATCCGGATGGCTCCACGCTGGCGATACCAGCGCGGACAGGCCAAGCAGCAAACAGGCGATGCGAAGAGTCAGCTGTCTGCCCGCTTCAGAACACCACGGTCGCTTCATTGGAGCAACTGCCGGACAGGTCCGCCAGGCAAACCTGGTAAACGTAGGTGCGCCCGCCCTTGTTGCCGGTGTCATGGGTCCAACTGGAGGCGGTGGTGGTGTGTATTGTCGCTCCGTCGAGGAGGATGTTAACCGCAGCACCGTTTGCTCCGGTCCAGCTCAAATCAACAAAGTGCGCGCCGCGTTGCTTGTAGCCACTGGCGCTCAGGGTAATGGCGGCTGCGGCGCTGGTCTTGCCGCTGGCGGGTCCAACCCAGGCTGATGTACCGGCGCTGTTTCTGGCGCGAATTTGATAGAAGTAGGTGGTGTTACTCAATAGTCCACTGTCGGTATGGCTACTGGTTCCGCCGGCCGGTGTGGCGATCTGACTCCATGGACCGCCGCTGGCCGTTGCGCGCTCCAGGTCAAAACTGGTTTCATCGTTGGACGGATGCTGCCAGGTCACGGTCAGGGAGTTGCTGGTGACCGGGTTCCCGACCTGCAAATTGCCTGGAGCGGCTGGTGGACTGGGCGGCGTGCCGTTATTCGAACGGATGTACATCTGGTCCACATAAATGGTGTCCAGGCTGTTGTGGCCCGTTCGCCTGGTCGGTGTCGGTGACGCGTATGTACAGTGTGCCGCTGGCCGGGATGACACTGCTTTCCATGTTGCCCGGATTGGCCGATGTGACCGTGAACAGGGTGGTGAAAGTACTGTTGTTGGTCGACCAGGCAAACCGGAAAGAGTCGCCGTCGCTGGAACCTCCGGACCAGGCGGTGGCGTACAGGGTGACCGGTGAACCCGGCACCACCGAGAACTGCCAGGTGTGCGAAAGGTAACTGTGGCGGGTGTTTTTCTTGCCGCCGCTTTCTCGCTCGGTAATAGACTGGACGCCGCCGCCAATGGCGTGCGTATCCAGGTAGCTGCCGCTGACTGTGCCGGCGGACGGCAGATCCGCCTGCGCCAGTTGATCCACGTAGGCTGGAGGTGCGCTGACGGTAATCGACTTTGAAGTAGATCCGGTCAAGGCATCGTTATCCGTCACGGTCAGGCCCACGGTGTAGCTTCGGCGCCGGCGTAGCTGTGCGACGGGCTCTGTGCCGATGAAGTTGTGCCGTCACCGAAAGTCCAGCCCAGGCTGTTACGCTGCCGTCGGCGTCACTGGAGGTATCGGTGAAAGTGCAGCCCAGGTAGGTGCACGCTGGGTGAATCAGCCGTGGCGCTGCGACCAACAACCGAGCTGAACGTGCTGGCCCTCATTGTCGGTTACCGTCAGCTGACGGTGAAGTTTCCGCTGGACGCGAACGTGGGACGGATTTTGTGCCGTAGAAGTCGAACCATCACCGAAATTCCAGGACCATGAGGCAATCGTGCCATCGCTGTCGGTCGAGGTGTCGGTGAAAGTGCAGGCCAGGTAGTTACACGAGTCCAGGTAGCTCGCTACCGGGTCGTTGTTGGTCGGAACCAGCGGGGCGCGGTAGGTGACTTCCAGCCTCGGGCGGGCCGTCGCGGTCAAAGATTCACGCGCATGGAAGTCAGCGCCGTCGGTAGTGTCCGGATTGCTGATCATCAGGCCGAAGTTGTGGACGGCGAATTGACCCAGGACTGCACCAGGTTGAGACCTGCCGGAGTTAAATTAACCGTGAGCGGTCCGGTGCTGCCTGCTGCGACCGTACAAAGCTGTTGGCTGTCACGGTCGCTGGCGCCCGCCGCTCCCGCGACGCTCCAGTTGCTGCCGCTGGCAGCCTGGTTCCAGGTCGCCTGGGCTTCCTGCCAGGCCCGGAGCAGTCCGTAACAGTAATACACGCCGCTACTGATATTGGTGACTTCAAGCTCAATGTGAGCGGCTTCGACAATGGCATCGGCCGGAATGGCGCTGATATCCCATCCCAGCAGGATGTTCATGTCGTTCTGGCTGCCGGCCGGATCGTCCCCGTCAACCTGCAAGGTCGTTTCCAGGCCGTGCACCGTGGTCGGGCGATGCCTGGCGGATGTAGCCGTCGCGGGTGCCGCTGTACGCGGGGCTGGGCGCGATGCCGTCCTGGAATGCCGTGGTCGTGAGTTCATGGAATTCGAAATTCACACTGCTGCCGGGCAGCATGGTGTTACCCGAGAGGTCCTCGAGATTGTTCACCACCAGGGTGTATGACCCGCCGTTGCTCATGGCGCTGGTGGTCAGTCGCACCGTGCGGTCGCCGGCCAGCAATTCCGCCTGGCTGATGGACAGGCCGGCAATCGAGTAGTTGGCGGCAATGATGGCCTGGGTCGAATCCAGCGGTTCGTTGAAATCGACCAGCACATGGTTGGCATCCGGCGCGTTGGCTCCAGTGATTAGCGGTGGATCGGAATCCGGCGTCTTGAGCAGGGTGAACTCGTCCAGCACCGTGCCGGTGTCGCTGAGGAAGGTCACGTCCATGCGGTTGCCGGAGATATCCAGCACCATCGAGCCCAGTAAATTCAGCGAGACAAACATGGCCGGGTGGTTCAATGAGCCACCGGATGTCTTGCCGGAACTGCCGGCCACCGCGTAAACCGCGCCCGCGTTTTCAGCCGCAACCAGGTCGGGTTTTTCATAGGCCCCGTCACCACCAGGGCCGTCACTGCCGTCACCCGGATCCAGCACGTTGGTGTCCGGGTCCAGGGTCGTGGAAACACCGTAATGGCCATCCAGCAGAAACGACCGCTCGTAGGAATGGCTGTGACCGGTCAACACCAGGTCCACGCCCCAGGATTCCAGTATCGGCAGGGCGTTTTGCCGCATGTCGATCAACTGGCCTTCCGTGTCGCTGTTGTGTGAACCCTTGGTGTACGGCGGATGGTGCCAGAATGCGATCACCCAGGGCTTGCCATCGGGGGCAAACGCATTGTCCATCAGGTCGGCTTCCAGCCATTGCATCATGGTGCCGTTGGCTGCCCGGGATACGTCCTGGGAGTTCAGGCAGATGAAGTGGATATTGGCGTAATCAAAGGAATAATAGGCCTCGGTACCGGACGGCCAGCCGCCGGCTTCGGCGTTCCTGGGAAATTCGAAAATATCGTAATAGGGTCCGCTCTGCGTCGCGGAATTGGCTGAACCGCGTCATGGTTGCCGAGCGTCGGCCCACAAGGGCAATTGGCGCAGAAACTCCGGGTAGATATTGAATACCGCAGCCTGGTATTCAGCGTCGGTGCCACTGTTGTAGGCGTTGTCGCCCAGCATCAGCCAGAAATCCGCCGGATCAGCGGCCGACCAGGTGCGAAAAGCGTTGTATACATTGCGGGCGTTACTGTCGGCGGTGCCCGAATCACCGATCACCCACACCCGGGTATCGGCTGCGACGCCAGGGACCGGCGCCGTCTCAAAATGATACGAGGAATCGCCGGCCAGTGGGCCCGACGAAGTGCCGATGGAATAGAAATACCTCTGCGCCGGGTCGAGTCCGCTTACAGTGATTGTGTGTTCGGTGGTGGAACCACCCTCAGATACCGAAGAGGACAAACTGCCGGCGTCCATGCCGAAGCGCACCACCGAATCGGTGCTGATGCTGGTGCGCCAGCGAATGGTTATGGAATCCTGGGTCTGCATCTGGAGATAGGGACCGCGCGTCACGGTTTGGGCAAACACGCTGGAGCAGAACAGCAGGCCCAGTAAAAACAGGCCAGATAATCTCTTAGCTGAATTCATAATTCTTTCCCCTTTTCCGGATCCGTCCGTTGCGCTTCCTTTAAATAAGCATCATACGCTCTGTAAGCGCCGTTGAAAAATCCTCCCCCATCGATCGAATTCCCGGGCCAGGAACGATCGCGGTATGAATTACCATTGGAAACAGGGCTCGCATCACACACCGCCCGCCCATCCAGTCAGAAACTTGCACAGCAAGGGATTGATCAATGTCTGCGAAGAGCGATTGAGCGCTGTCGTTCGGTGAAGCGTTGATCCAAAATATGCACATCATGGTTCGTGGGGCTCAATGAATGAATTTTATAAGTCGTATCCGGGTGGGAATCCTGGGCATGGTGGGACACGTGCTGAAATTTCCCAAGCCCTTTACCTTCGTAGGGCCTGGCGCCTCCTTTTCCCTGGTCCGCGAGATCATCGGTCTGGGCGTGAAGCGGGTGATGGTGATTACCGATGGGCAATTGTTGCAACTCGGGATCGTGGATCCGCACGTTCAGTTGCTGAAAGACCATCAGATCGAAGTGGAGGTATTCAGCGAGATCGAACCCGATCCGGGCTTTGAGTTGGTGCTGGAGGGCGTCGAACGCCTCAAGAGTTTCAAGCCCGATGCCGTGATTGCGGTGGGCGGCGGATCGTCGATCGATGGCGCTAAAGCGATACTGCTGAGCCATGCCAACGACTGCCACCCATCCCGCTTGATCGGGGTCTGGCTGTATTCCTGGCCACGCAAACGTGGCCTGCCTTTCTTTGCTATTCCAACGACCGCCGGAACCGGCGCGGAAGCGACCATCGCGGCCGTGGTAACGGACAAGGCCGCGCAGATCAAACATGCCATTATCGATCCCAAAACCGTGCCGGCCATGGTAGCGCTTGACCCCGGGCTCATGGTCGGGCTGCCGCCTTTCATCACGGCACCCACGGGTATGGATGCCCTGACCCATGCAGTCGAGGCTTACATCTGCACAATTGCCACAAGCGAGACCGATGAACTGTCCCGCATGGCAACGGCCAGCATCATGCGCAATCTCCTCATCGCATACTCGGATGGCCAGAATCTGGAAGCCCGTGAGCGCATGGCGGTGGCTGCCTGCATGGCCGGTCTCGCCTTCACGCGCGTCGGCGTCGGCTATGTGCATGCCATCGCGCACCAGCTCGGCGGTCTTTACCATGTGCCGCATGGGCTGGCCAATGCCATCGTGATGCCCTATGTGCTGGACTTCTCCAAGCCGAACTGCGCCCACCGCCTGGCCGGGTTAGCCCGGGTTTCCGGGATCGGTGAGAGTGGCGCCCCAGATGCTGAACTGGCCGATGCCTTCATCGCCAAGATCCGCAAACTTAACGCGGAAATGCAAATCCCCACCTCCGTCAAGGAGCTCAAACGCGAAGATTTTGACAAGATCATCGACCGCGCATTTGCCGAGGCCCATGGTACGTACGGCGTACCCCGCTACCTGACGCGCGATGACGCCACGGCGCTTCTGGAAAATTTGCTGCCCTGAGTATTTGATGTTCATGACGGCGCGTGGCGTCGACACGCCATGCCCGGGTCACTGTCACTCCCTGAAGCTGAAACAGTCCTTTATTGCACACTTACCAGGGGTAATTCGACAAAACTCATCGACTGCGGATCGCCGGGGGCATGGTAAATCCGCTGTGTGGCCTTGTGAAAATCCCCGGGCTTCGCCCAGAAAATATTGGGTATGAAGGTCTGCGGATTGCGGTCGTAAAGTGGAAACCAGGTCGACTGGATCTGGATCATGATTCGATGGCCGGGCAGGAACACGTGATTCGCGGTTGGCAATGCGAATCGATACGGCAATGCCTGGTTGGCTTCGATGGGCTTTGCGGTTTCCAGGCTCTCGCGGTAGCGGCCGCGGAATATGTCGGCCGAGATCATCAGCTGGTATCCGCCCATGTTGGGCTGGTCGGCGACTTCGTCGGGGTAGAGGTCGATCACCTTCACGACCCAGTCCGAATCGGTGCCGCTGGTTGATGCGACGAGATTCACGATCGGTTCGCCGCTGATTTTTACCGGCCTGGTCAACGTTTCGGTAGTGAATGAAAGAACGTCCGGACGACCGGATGCTTCGCGCTGGTCGTCCACCAGCCATTCCCTCCAGGTAGTGTTGTCAATCGGCCGGGCGCGGTAGGGCACGGGTTTGGCAGGATCAGAAATGTATTCATCAAACGCGGTTTCATCCGCTGCCGGCGGATCGAAGCTGAGTCCGGATGCACCGCGCAGATAAAGCGGCGTCGGACGGACAGTGCATCCGGACGCGCAACCCGATGGCCACGCCGGCAATCGGAGCCACTGGTTGGTGCCGGTTTCAAAGACCGTAACGGGTGCGACATCCATCTTCGGCTTGTCGTCTTTCAGGTAATGATCCAGGAACGGCCGCAGTATTTCCCGGCGAAAATACAGTGCGGTATCGCTATCGAATTTCACCGCGCCGAGCGCGCTGCCCTCCTTGATCTGCTGACCGTGCGACCAGGGGCCGATCACCAGGAATACCCGGTCGTTGCGCTTGTCTTTCGGCTCGATCGCCTTGTAGACGGCAATCGCGCCGTAGATATCCTCCTGGTCCCACAGGCCGTGCACCAGCATCACGGGCACGGTGAGCGGCCGGGCAGCCAGTTCCTTGTCGACGGCCTGCTCCTGCCAGAAGGCGTCATAGCCCGGATGTTCGGAAATTTTCCGCCAGAAACCCAGCTGTTCCATACCGCGCTGGCGGGCAAGCTCTCCCGCCGAGCCGGCCTGCATGAACGTGTCGTAGGGATCGAAGTGGCTGGTCCACCAGAGGATTTCGTTCTTCCGGGAGGCTTCCTGGTCATAAATGTAGTCCATAAACCCCTGACGATAGGCGCCGTTGTGAAACCAGTCGTCGCCCTTCCAGCCATCGACCATGGGGTTCATCGGCACCGACACTTTAAGTGCCGGGTGCGGGTCGACCAGCGCCATCAATGGCAGGAAACCGTCGTAGGAAATCCCGAGTATTCCGACCTTTCCGTTGCTCTGGGGAATGTTTTTCACCAGCCAGTCGATCGTGTCATACGTATCCGTTGCGTGATCGACATCGGTCGGATTTTGCGGACCGCGCAGCGGCCGGTTCATCACATAATCGCCTTCCGAGCCGTATTTTCCGCGCACGTCCTGAACCACGCGGATGTAGCCACCCTGGACGATGACATCGGCCGGGTTGTCATAGCCCTGGAGGGTAGGTTCCAGGTGTGAACTCTCCGCGCGTGTCGTGAGCTTCTTTGCATCATAAGGCGTTCGGGTAAGCAGTATCGGTTCGTTAACCGCCCCGGTCGGCACGAGGATGACGGTATGCAACTTCACGCCGTCACGCATGGGGATCATTTCCTCACGCCTGGTGTACTCGAAGCCGTGGTATGTCGGTATGAAGGTATCCGGCGTCTCGCTGGGCAGGCTCGTCACCGGACCTTCACTCGACTGAGCGCTGGCCGGTTCGATTGGTATGAAAAACGCAACGCCGGAAATTACCAATCCCAACACAATTCCAACCGTCTTCCGCGCCATGATCATACCTCCGGTGATTGCAGATTGAGTATAGGAGCAATCAAGGCGCCGAATACACGTTCCGGTTCAAAAAAATGTATCCGGTCCCCTTGTGCGGAAATGGCATAATCCTACCAGGCATCTTACGGCCGATTGAATACACCGGAATTCGTGCCAGGCGAGGGACACAGGATTATGAGTAAGTCGAAAGCGTCAGGCGGTAGCCCGAAAACGGATGACTCCCATCAGGTGTTGACTCGCTTTATCGATGTGTGGAGTGAAGGCGTCTTCGCTGACGAAGCGACAACGTCGCTGATGGACAACGAATTCAAGGCCGCCCTGTCCAAAGCTTTCAATGGCATGTCACCGATAGAGATCAGCCTGGCCTACCTCGACTGGCTGAATCACCTGGCCATCAGTCCGGGTAAACAACTGCAGTTGCTGCAGAGCCTGGTCCTGAAGATGATCAAGCTCGGTTATTACGGTGTGGCTGCCCTTTTCAGGCCTGCTGCACAAGGTCCGGCTTCCGGGCTGGAACGGCGGGTCAGCAGTGAAAACTGGCAACGCTGGCCTTTCAACGTAATGGCCCAGGCTCATCAAACGGCCAAAGACTGGTGGAATGAAGCCGGATCCGGTGTTGCCGGTGTCAGTGAGAGCCACCAGGAACTGGTCAAGTTCATTACCAACCAGGTGCTTGACCTGCTGTCGCCGGCCAATTTTCCGTTGACCAACCCCGACGTCATCAAGGCAACCCGGGATGAAAAAGGGGTAAACCTGGCCCGGGGAGTCAAGCATTTTGTCCAGGACGCTGCACGCAAAATCACCAATTCACCGCCACCAAGACCATCGGAATTCCAGGTCGGGCGGGATGTTGGTATTACGCCAGGAAAAGTGGTTTTCCGGAATGATCTGATGGAATTGATCCAGTACTCACCCGTCACCGGAACAGTCGGGGCGGAGCCGGTGCTGTTCTGCCCGGCGTGGATCATGAAGTTTTACATCCTGGACCTGGCGCCAAAAAATTCCATGGTCAAGTACCTGGTGGAGCAGGGTAAAACCGTTTTCATGATCTCGTGGAAAAACCCGGATTCGAAGGATCGGGACGTGGGCTTTGAGGACTACCTGTACAAGGGTCTGTTCGCTGCCGTTGATGCCATCGGAAAAATTGTTCCAAAGCGGAAAATCCATGCGGTTGGTTACTGTATTGGCGGGACGTTGCTGCTGGTCGGGGCCGCCACCATGGCGAGGGACGACGACGATCGTCTGCAGACGGTTTCGCTGTTTGCCGCGCAGGGTGATTTTTCAGAGGCGGGGGAAATGCTGCGTTTCATAAGCGACAGCCAACTCGAGTTTGTTGACAAGTACATGTGGAAAAAGGGCTTTCTCAGCAGCGAAAACATGGGCGGAACCTTCGGCGCGCTGCGCGCCAGTGACCTGTTTTACGGCAGCGCGGTTGATCGCTACCTGCTGGGCAAGGATTCTCCGCCGAGCGAACTGATGGCCTGGAATTCCGACGGAACCCGGATGCCCTACCGCATGCACACCGACTACCTGCATAAACTGTTTCTGCGCAACGAATTGGCCCAGAACCATTTCGTAGTCGGTGACAGGCCGATTGCCTTGCAGGATATTCGCGTTCCCATCTTTGCGCTCGGAACGGAAACCGACCATGTGGCGCCGTGGAAGTCCGTCTACAAGCTGCACCGCCTGACCCAGGACGAGCTGACTTTTGCACTCACCAGTGGCGGCCACAACGCCGGCGTGATCAGCGGCGCCATTCACCCCTTCAGGCGCTATCGCATTCATACCCGCTACCCGGGCGACAAATACGTCGATCCGGATACCTGGATGGAGACTGTCGAGGTCAATCCCGACTCCTGGTGGCCGGCCTGGAATGACTGGCTCGATCAAAGGATGAGCGGATCAGTCAAGCCGCCGCGAATGGGTGCTGCCGCGCAGGGGCTTGAAGCCCCTGGAGGATGCACCCGGGAAATACGTCTTCGGCTGAATTTCAGCGCGCGTCGATCTGCAGTTCGGTGCCCACTGCGTCGGCGATTTCGAGTGTCCGGGCAAGTTCCGGATGACGCACGATCAGGTAGCCGTCGGACAATAGTGTCTGGCGCCAGTCGCGACGCGGCGCGCCAATCGGGAAGAAGATCTTCAACCACGATATGCTGACCGAAACGATGCCGCAGGCCGTCAAGGCCATGGATCGCGCAAATCCGTCCCTGGCCGCGGGCCCGCTTGAAGATGGCCGCAGCGTTATAGCGGCGATGGGCGATCTGGTTGAATTCGCCGCGGGTGACAGCCTGCGCCCAGCCCAGGTAAATATCGAAGTCGTTGCTGAAGTTCATCAGGTCCACCGAGCGGCCACCCGGCGGACGGCCGCCGATCTCACCGAACACGGCCTCACCTGAGGGCGTCAGGAACCACTCCATGTGCGTGAAACCGGTTCGAAACCGCAGCGCCTCGATGACGCGCCGGCCAAGCTCGCGGCCGGCAGCCAGTTCCGGACGGTCGATGTTGCGCAGGTTGACCGTCTGCATCGAGATCCACTCGACGTTGCGGCCGATAATCGGCTTGGGGCGGTACCAGGCGATGTTTTCATACAGGATGTCGCCGTTCGCGCAGACCGTGTCGAAGGTGTATTCCTCGCCCTCGATGTATTCCTCGACGCTGACCTCGCGGTGCTCGCCGACATCGGCAATGGCGGCTTCGAGGGTGGCCCGGTCACGCACCTCGTGGGTATGCGCCGAGCCGGCGCCGGCGATGGGCTTGATCACGAGCGGCAGACCGATGGACCCGGCAGCGGCGCGGATCGCGTCCGAGCCCGTGGCGGTGGTGTTGCGGGGTGTGCGCAGGCCGGCGGCATCAAGCGCGTCCTTCATCTTTTTCTTGTCGCGGAAGAGTTCGGTCTGGGCCGTGTGCATCCCGCCGGTGTCGAGCATCTCGCGCAGTTGCGCGGCCAGGGTCATGAACGGTTCCCACAGGCATTCGACACGGTCGATCGGGTTCCGCGCGGCGCTTTCGCCGGACCGTGCCAAGCACCGAGTCGGTGTCGACCAGTGAGTGTACCTGCAGGTAATCGGTGAGGCTTTGTTTCACGACCGGCGGCAGCGAGCCAGCCGGGTGTTCGCCCAGCCCGACGACCCGCGCTCCGGATTGCGCCAGGGCGCGGGTGAAGTCGGCCATTTCCGCCGGGTAGCCGGGAGAGATAAAAAGAACGTTGATGACTGCTGCCTCCGGGTTGAGTGTCGAACCTTATGTAACCGGTATTGGCGGGATTTGCAAATACGAACATCGCTTTACTCTTCTCACGATTTGACCAGATAATGTCGCTGCATTCTGATCGAGGATATCAGTCATGTACAGAATAATTCCTGCATTAACACTGCTCGTCATGAGTTCCCCGGTGCTCGCGATGGCGTCGATGGCGTGTGGAAAACCGAAGCAAACGATGCCGGGGGATACCTGGAGGTGACGGTAGTCCCTTGTGAATCGGATGCCGCGCTAACCTGTGGGACCATCACCAACGCCTTCAGTAAAGATGGCCCGATCCGGCGTACAAAAACCTGGGCAAACTGATGATCTCCGATATGAAGCCGCATGGCGAAAACGATTATGCCGGCGGCACCATCTGGGATCCGGAGAAGGACAAGATCTACAAGTCAAAAATGACGGTCAAGGGCGATGACCTGGATGTCGATGGCTGCATCTCCTTTGTCTGTATCGGAGAGGACTGGAAGCGCGTGAAGTAACGCGAGCCATTGAACGTTAGTGGAAGTTCGACAGGTTCGACTGAGCGGCATTCCGGCCTGGTTCTTGTGCGCCGCTGCCACCAGGCTTTCACTGCACCAGGTGCCACGAAGTCTGCCGCCCGGCAATGTAGATTACCCGTTCACCATCGAACAGGGCCGTCTGCTCCAGCTTGATCTGGACCCACTGATCACCCCATTCGGGGACTTGCGCCTTGATATTGCCTTCGATGGCGTAAGCTGTCATGGCCGCAACCGGCCAGTCGCCGCGCACCGGGTATCACCCTGGTTATCCCACATGCCAATGGTGGGTCCCGAGGAATGACCAAAAAACCCGATCGGGTGTGAATAGGTAGCGGCAACTACGCCCCGCTCGCGACTTGCCTTGAGGCTGGCGGCCAGTACCTGGTTGCCGCTGCGGCCGGTTTTGAAGCTGCCGGTCAGATCATCCTGCCATTGGTTGCCTGTGGCCAGGGCGTCCAGCAACCCTTGCGGCACCGTCGTCTCGCCCAGTTGCATGACATAGCCCATTTCCTGGGTATCCGTGCACAGCTTGAACACGCAAACGCCGACATCGGTGTGCAAGACATCACCGGGCAGAATGACGCCTTCCGAACCGCAGGCCGGCGTTTCAACTTCGCACTCCTGGCCGCGCCGCTGCAGATCGACATCGGGCTGGAACCAGACCGGCAATTGCAATTCTCCGAAGCGCTCGCGGATGTACCAGCTGACGTCCTCCGTGGTGGTCACCCCCGGTGTAATGACCCGGCTGGAGAACGCTTCGCCGATCACCCGCCGGGCCAGGGCAACGATGTGGGGATAGATTTCCATTTCGGACGGCGTGCGGGTTTCCACCCAGCGGATCACCAGCGGCTCCGCCGATTCGAGCCGATCCTCGAAACCGGCGGGCAAAACGCTCAGCAAGCGCTGGTGCAGGCCGTGGGTCAGGCCGTCCGCCACCGGCCATTCGCTGGAGACATTGATGCCGATGCGCTGGGGGTTTTTCCGGCGGATCAGGTCGGCCAGCGCCTGCCATTGTTCATCCAGGTCACCGCCGGCCCAGGCCGAGGTGTAGGGTGGTCCGAAGGGATACCGGTTGACGCTCAGGCACTCAAAGCCGTCCGCCCCCCGCACAAAGACCAGCATGGTCGTGCGCCGCGCGGCGTGGGCCGGTTGGGGCACCAGTGAAAAGTAGACCGGATCCTCCGCGTATTCGCGCGCCAGCACCAGCCACATGTCGAAACCGGTTTCTTCCATCAGCGCCGGCAGCAGGGTCTCGAGCCGTTCGGTAAGAATACGATTTTCCACGGCAGGGCGTTCCCGCCACGGCAGCACCGCGTTGCCCGCCCCGACTACCCGGCCCTGGCTGAATGCGGGTGCAGCGTCCCGGGCCTGCAACGGGACCAGGTATGCGGTAAGCAGGCAGGCAACAAAAAGATGTCTGAACTTCATTCGTTATTCCTCTTCAGCGACCCGGCAGCATAGCATTACCGGGCGCGTACTTTCGCCGGTTGCCGTTTGCGTGGGTAAGGGTCTTGACTAGTATTTCAAACTGCTTTCGGTAAATTCCAACACGGGTTTTTTGCCTGAAATCCGCCGCAATACATGATTCATCGTTACCGGGTCATTGTCGAATCCGCCGTGCGATTCACTCGCAGTCACCCGGCTTTGTGCGTAGTGAATGGTCAGCCGCGACAGGTTCCTGCGCTGCTCGACGGTTTTGCTGTATTTCTGCATGCCCAGGATTTTCCCGGGTATGTTTTCTTCAAACGCCCGGGACACCAGGTACAACAGAGACTTGTTGTAGGCCTTGATCACGTTATCGTCCCGCTCCAGTTCATCGTCCAGGTTATAGATGACCATTTCCGATATCCGGAAACCGGGGTAGGGCGTGCGCAGGTACTCCTGGATATTGTCGGTGAACAGTTGAACGGTTCCGGCCGGCGCCAGCAGGCTGACCGTCTGGATGGCCAGGTCGGGGGCCAGCCCTTGCAGGCGTTTCAGTAGATGTGCCAGCAGGATCATGCCGGTGCTGTGACCAACCAGGTGGATCTTTTTGGGTTTGCCCGAAGCGCGGAACGCGTCGATAAATGCCGCCAGGGTTTGCGAGCCAGCCCTGCCATCCTCGAAGGGAAGTTGCGCACCGGATTTCATTTCACGCCACAAGGCCCGGCCAGGCACCCGGGTCAGTTTCTCAATCAGCGTGTCGATCCAGTCGGTCACGCCGGCTGCCCGGGCATCGGCCTTTTTCCGGTGAGCCGCGATCACGTCCTTGATTTCCTCCAGCAGGCCGGTGTCGTACATCAGGTGATAGGGTAGATCCTGTTGGCTTTGAAGGTTTCTTTCATGGCCGAGATGCGGCGGGCCGAGTCCTCGGGGCTGTTCAGGCCGCCGTGGGCGTAGAACAGCAGGTGATCATAATCGTCCGAATTTGCGACCCAGTCAGCCGTCAGGCGAACATCGTCCAGGTTGCTCCAGTACCGCCCCTTATCGTGGAAACGGCCATCGTCGATGTGTACAAAGTGGCCGGCGATCTCGGCGCGGTTGGGGCTGCTGGATTTCTCCGTCGTGCTGGCCTTGACGCCGCTTCCCGGCGGCAGCGCCCAGATCTGCGGCGTCGGCAAGGCCATGCGGAACACCCAGGCATCAGTAATATTGGCCAGCCAGTCTTCATAGGTCCACAGCGCCGTGCCGTTCAGGCCCCAGCCGGCGCCCCAGGAATTCTGTATCCAGAAGCCGATGTCGTTATAACCGACGATGGCAAAGGCGTGGCCGCCATCGACAGCTTTTTGCTGTTTGATCACGCCCGTTTTCCTGTCCGGACTGTTCCAGCCTTTGTGCACATCGGCGGAACAATAGATGACGCCCACTTCGCTCAATGCCGCGTGATAATCGGAGATTCTGTTACCCAGGCGGTAGTAGGCGCCGATGGTGTTGTTGCGGGCATCCTTTGCTGCATTAACGTCATAACCCGTGGTTGTGTCACCACCGAAAGGGTATAAAGCTTCCCGGCAAACGCCCATGTTGTACCAACCTTTTATCGCACCGCGGCAACTCGAACCTTCATCGTCCTCGCCTTCCCACTCGTCGTATTTACGGGCCATGTCATACAACATGCGCGCACTGACATTGATGGGTTGACCATCCATCTGGCGATTGCTTTCGGCGATGAGCCGGTCGATCACTGCAGCGAGAGCGAAACCGGTGCAGGCATTGGATGTTTTCTGGTCACGGATATACAGGTTTTCAGGAACGGGCAAAGCGGGCTCGAGTTTGACCAGGGCCGGCTGGTAAACATAGTCCCTGAAATCGGGCGCGTCGGCCCGGGCGGTCAGAAGATGGTTTCCAAGTTTTGCGGGATTCTTGTTGGCCATGGAAAAATTCCGTGCAGTTATTTTTGAGTATAGCCGGCCATGTGAAAAAATTGGGTTACCAGAGTATGTCGCTTTAGTGTTGCAAATTGTCACATGTTCGAGCCTTATTTCCTCCGCAAGATTATTAATGATCTTGTAACCCATTGTTATTTAAACTTAATGTGTTTATAAATTTTAGTTGGTACGAATCCTGCATATATCAGGCTGGCACACGGAGTTGTGTCAGTGATTCATCCATGCAATACCAGGGAGGTTTTGAAATGAATAAAACTATCCGCAAGATTCCCATTTTCCACGGTAAGCTGAAATGCGCTGCTTACCTGGTCGCTTTACTCGCATCGGTCAATGCCCTGGCGGAAACGCCGTCGAATGAAATCATGCTGGCACATAATGATGGTTGCCACGCAACCGCAGCCCAAACGCCGTTGGACGGACAGCCTTCCAACTGTCAGCCGGCTGATCCTTACGAAGCCATCAAGTGGAGAAACGCCACCCGCAAGCCAGCCACGAATCAGACTGCGACCTGGAACAGGAAATCGACTTACACGAAATCCAGCAAGTCCGTGCCTGTGGATCCCCGGCGGGCGTACAAGGATGATTACGAGCGTGTCCTGACGACCGTGGGTAACGCGAAAAATACCCAGATGATCTGGCTCCGCTCAAATTAAAGCCAGCCGCAAAGTGGCTTGTTGTGATTGATTTGCAGTCTCAGGTGCCTTTGGTTTTCAGCCAAACACGTACAACATCAGGTTGATCACAATGGCGTTGGCCAGGTCGATGAAAAATGCGCCAACCAGGGGAACAACCACGAAAGCCCCCGGAGCTGGTCCCATCGACTTGGTCACCGCTGTCATGTTCGCGATTGCAGTAGGCGTGGCTCCCAGGGCCATCCCGGAGTAGCCCGCACAAATAACGGCCGCCTCGTAATTGGCGCCAAGCACGCGGTACACGATAAATATCGTGTACAGGCAGACCAATGTGACCTGCACCGTCAGCAATAACAGCATCGGACCAGCCAGGTCAGCGAGCATCCACAATCTGAGGCTCATCAGCGACATGGACAAAAACAGGCCCAGGCTCACATCCGAAATTAATGCGAGAGAGCTTGAGCCGCCGGGCCAGGAAAACTTCGGCAACAGCCGGGGAACCGTGTTGGTCAGGATAATACCGGCCAACAGGCAGGTGACGAAATCCGGCAGCATAAGCCCCCAGGTTTCGAACAGGTCATTCATGCGGGTTCCCAGGCCGATCGCGATGGCAATCACCAGCAAGGACCTCAGGATGGTGTCCACGTCGATGCTTTCGTGTTCCTTGTAGCGAAAACCGACCGTCAGGTCACCCGTGTCCGTGGGGGCCAGTTGGTCTCTCCTGATCAGGAACCTGGCGATGGGGCCGCCTACGATGCCGCCAAATACCAAACCGAAAGTGGCGCAGGCCAGGCCGATTTCCATGGCATAGGGCAGGCCGTGGCGCTCGATAAAAGTTGGCGCCCAGGCGATCGCGGTTCCATGACCTCCGCTCAGGCTTATCGAACCGGTCAGCAGACCCAGGATCGAGGGCTCCCCGGCAAGCGTCGCAACGCCCATTCCGGCCAGGTTCTGGATGAACAGGTAGCCGCCAGCCAGCAGTAACAACAGGATCAACGATCGACCGCCCTGTTTGAGAACATCGATGCGGGAGGACACGCCGATCGTGGTGAAAAACACGATCAACAACATGTCCCGGTTGGCCATATCAAAGCTGATTTCCAGCCCTGATACCCAATACAGAAGACCGACCAGCAGCGACGCCAACAGCCCGCCAGTAACGGGTTCCGGGATATTGAAATCGCGAAAAAGGCGAATTTTAAGATTCAGAAAACGCCCAAGGAACAAAACAAGGATGGCGGCGATCAGGGTTGCGCGTGGTTCGAGTTCCATAGCGTACAATCAACGTTTGAAGTAACACTATAGCCCAAACCAGTCAGATTATGGTGCTGAAATAACCACCGTAGAGGTATCGCCATGACCCCATTGTTTGAACCGCTTGCTTTCAGCCGCGGCCCCGTTATGAAGAACCGCTTCATGTTGTCACCTCTGACCAACCTGCAAAGCCACGCCGATGGCGTGCTCTCGATTGAGGAGTTCAACTGGCTGACCATGCGCGCCCGACGGCGGCTTCGGCCTGGTCATGACCTGCGCGGCGCATGTGCAGGCCTGCGGCCAGGGGTTTCCCGGTCAACTCGGCGTATTCTCGGACATCCACCTCGAAGGGCTGGGCCGGCTGGCGGCCGAAATCCGGCGTCATGGCAGCCTGGCGTTCATCCAGTTACACCACGCGGGTATGCGCTCTCCTGCCCCATTGATCGGGACAACGCCGGTGTGCCCGTCCAGTGACGAGAAAACCGGTGCGCGGGAACTGTCCGGCAACGAGGTCGAACAACTGACCGCTGATTTCATCAAAGCGGCGGGGCGGGCGGAGCGTGCCGGGTTCGATGGCGTTGAAGTTCATGGCGCGCACGGTTATATCATCGGTCAGTTTCTTAGCGCTGCAATCAACCGCCGCGAAGACCGCTATGGCGGCAGCCTGGAAAACCGCAGCCGCCTGCTGTTCGATATCCTGCACGGCATCCGCGCGCAGAGCCGGCCGGATTTCCTGATCGCGGTGCGCCTTTCGCCGGAGCGCTTTGGCATGGACATGGGCGAGGTGCTGCAACTGGCCCAGCGCCTGTTCGACTCGGGCCTGATCGACCTGCTCGACATGTCGTTGTGGGATGTGTTCAAGGAACCCGAAGACGAGTCGTGCAAAGGCCGCAGCCTGTTGTCCCTGTTCACCGCGCTCGAGCGGGGCCAGGTTCGTTTGACGGTGGCCGGTAACATCCGCAGCGCCAGGGATGCCGAACGGGTCCTGGCGGGCGGTGCTGATATCGTGACGGTCGGCCGTGCCGCCATCCTGCACCATGACTTCCCGCAGCGCTGCCGGAACAACCCGGACTTCGTGCCAACGGCATTGCCGGTGACGGCCGCCTACCTGGAAGCGGAAGGTCTGTCCGGCAAGTTCATCGACTACATGAAATCCTGGGCAGGCTTTGTCAGTGACACCCCGGCAAAGTCTTAGTCACCCAAAGGACAGGCGATAAATTCAGGCAGTCGCTCCGGAGGTTCCAGGTCACTGATGGCAGGCATTCCAGAGCATGGTAGCGGAACTCTTCCAGTCCGGTGAGATCACCAGGTGAGGGTCGTGGAAATCTACTGTCCTAATTCTGAATAGCCGAACGGTGGCAGAATGAGGGCTTCTCCAGCGGCCAGCTTGACTTGCTGACAGCGCGTGGTTGTCGGCACTCGCCCTCCGCAGACGTAATCCAGGTCTGCCATGATGAAGTAGGTGCCAGGTTCAAAATTCTGGAAGGTAAAATTCCCTTTTTTGTCGGTGGAGACGGTTTGCAGGGCGGTTCCGCCGCAGTGTCTGGCAAAAATCTGGATATCAATATCCGCCAGGCCACCCTCTTCACAATCACAGGTGCCATTCTTGTCCTTGTCACAATAGACATTACCGTTAATTGAACCGGTTTCCGCCGCGATTGCATCGATAACGCCTGGCAGGAGGGCAAAAAGGAGCAGAGTAGTTGCAAGTCTTGAAAATTTCATGGCTATTCCATCTATCACACATCAGTGCAATTTTTCCGTATGGTTGATGATCGTGTCATTCAATATGGCTTGAACGGCTGAGTCGATGTCCTCAATATCGTTGATGATCGGAATATGGTTGTCATCTGAAACCAGGGCGATTTTCATGGTTTAAACACCTCTGCATGATGTACGCTTTTTTCATTGATAATGTACAACTATAATATGTATCTGTCAATTATATTTGTACATTATTGAAGTATGGTTGATAATGTGTTTCGGTCCGTCATTTTTAATGGGAACGTCAATATGAACGAAAAAGCGCTTGTGGGTCTGCGCATCAAGGAGCTACGGACCACGCAGGGATTATCATTGCGGGCATTGGCGGAACAGAGCAAACTTTCCACCAATGCCATCAGCCTGATCGAGCGCGGGGTTAATTCACCAACGGTGTCATCCTTGCACAGCCTGGCGAAAGCCCTGGCCGTGCCGATCACTGCATTTTTTGAACAGCAGGGTAACGGGCAGGTTATCCATTTAAAGAAAGAACAAAGGCCCAGGTCCGAAACGGCCGGGGTAAGGATGGAAAACCTCGGCAGTGGTTTGCCCAATCAGCAAATTGAGCCGTTCCTGATGTCCATCGAACCGGGGGGCAGCAGCACGAGCAGCCAGATCACGCATTCAGGTGAAGAACTGGTATATGTTCTGAAAGGGCATTTGATCTGCAGTGATCAACGAGCAGGAATATGAATTGGAGGAGGGCGACAGCTTGTTATTCCTGGCTTCTCAACCGCATATTTACCGGAACCAGGCATCTACAACCGCGCAGATAGTGATCATTTTTCAGCCCATGGTGGGCCAGGTAATGGCGCACCAACACTATTTGGGCGGGTAAAAAATAAACCGTCGCGCAGGGTTTCGGGTCGAAGATTACCGGGTGTCACTCAAGCGGCGAGCGCAACGGCACCGGGTCCTTGCTGCCGCCACCGATCGAGGCCAGCACGCCGACCATCAGGATACCGATGATGATGCCCATCGAGGCGCCGTCCGGGATGTGATAATGATTGCTCAGGATCATCTTGATACCGACAAAGGCCAGCACGAAAACCAGTGAATGCTTCAGGTAGCGGAACTTTTCCATGTAGGTGGCCAGCACGAAATACAGCGATCGCAACCCCAGGATGGCGAACACATTCGACGTGAAAATGATGAAGGGGTCTCGGGTGACCGCAAACACGGCGGGGATCGAATCCACCGCGAATATCACGTCGCTGCTTTCAACCAGCAGCAACGCCAGCAGCAACGGTGTCGCCATGAGTTTGCCGTCCACCCTGACCAGGAACTTGTGCCCGTGAAACCCGTCGGTAACCGGCACCCAGCGCCGGGCCAGCCGAACCAGCAGGTTGTCGCCGGGTTCGACATTCTCATGGCGCAGCATCAGCATCCGGACCGCCGAGTAAAACAGGAATGCACCAAACAGGTAGATGACCCAGTCGAACCGGTTGATCAGTGCGACACCAACGGCGATCATCACGCCGCGCAGGATGACCGCGCCAAGAATGCCCCAGAACAGCACCCGGTGCTGCATCGCCAGGGGCACCCGGAAGTAGGAAAAAACCATCGCGATCACGAAAATGTTGTCGAGCGACAGGGATTTTTCCAACACGTATCCCATCAGGAATTGACCGGCCGCCTGCCGGCCGGTCAGGTGCTCGGTGGCCAGGCTTGCCCATTCGTAGTTGTTTTCGTACAGCAGGTAAATGACCACGTTGAACATCAGCGCCATCGCGATCCAGACCACGCTCCAGCCCAGGGCGCTGCGTATCGTAATGACCTTGTCCTTGTGGTGGAAAACGCCCAGGTCCAGCGCGACCATGGTGGCGACGAACACAAGAAAGGCGATCCAAACAGGAATGGTCATTTGGCCGAAAGGGCTCCCGGTGAAACTGCATTGAAACCTATCATGCCACGGGGTATTCCGGAATGCACACGGCGTCAGGATTTTTCGGCCTCCCAGGTCCTGCCTTGGTATACTCCCCCGCATGTCAGTTTTGCAACGCTTCACTGGTGCCCTGATGCTCTGCCTGCTGTCGCTGGCGGTGAGCATAACCCCGCTGCATGCGGTGCAGTGGGGCCCCATTCAGATTGCCGACCGGGAAATCTGGCCGGGTCAGACCCTGCGTTTTCCCTGGGGTGGTGAGACCAGTTTCGAGAGCGCCTACCTGGACTCGCCGGTGTTTGTCGCCCGCGGCACGAATTACGGCCCGACGCTGTGCATCACCGCAGGCATCCATGGTGATGAAATCAACGGGACCGAGATTGCCCGGCGCGTTTTCAGCTGGATTGATCCGACCAGCCTGGCCGGCACGATGCTCGTCTTCCCGATGGTCAACGCCGCCGGCGTGCGCACCGGAAACCGCTACATGCAGGACCGGCGTGATCTCAACCGGGAGTTTCCCGGGCGCTCTGATGGCAGCGTCACCGCCATCGTCGCCAATTCGCTGTTTACCCTGATCACGAGAAACTGCAACTACCTGGTCGATCTGCATACGGGTTCATTCAGCCGCAGCAATCACCCGCAGGTCCGGGTAACCGGCAGCGATCCCCGCGCACTGGAACTGGCCAGGCACTTTGGCGTAGGTATTGTCATGATCAGCAAGGGACCCAAGGGCAGCCTGCGCCGCGAAGCCAGCGACGCCGGTATCCCGTCCATTATCTACGAGGCCGGCGAACCCTCACGTTTCGAACTGGACCAGATTGACGCCGGGGTGCGTGGCATCGAAAGCCTGATGGCATACCTGAACATGAGCAAGGTGGAAGGGAAGCGGAAATTCCTGAATCCCGAATCTACACCCGCACGACCTGGGTGCGCGTGCCCACCGGTTCGGGCGGCTATTTCTTTCCCAGCGCAATACTGGGACAAGCCGTCAAGAAAGGGGAGCAGTCTGGGCACGATCATCGACCCTTTGACGGATCGCCAGACCGCTGTGATCGCGACGGAGAACGGCGAAATCCTGGGAATGGCGGCAGCCCAGATCGTATTGTCCGGCTATGCGCTGGTGCACCTCGGTGTGAAGCACCGCTGATCAGGTAATGGTGGAGACGAGGAGGATCGAACTCCCGACCTTCGCATTGCGAACGCGACGCTCTCCCAGCTGAGCTACGTCCCCACGGATTCGGGGCCTATTTTACAACGGCTTCGGGCAGCGCGCATCGTAATCCTGCTGCATCCGCTTGAGGGCCAGGAAGCCGGGGGTGTAGAACAGGACCCGGACCATCCGCGCCAGGACACGTGCATCGCGCACCGGCGGCAGGATAGGCAGGGGCTGACCGTCGGTTCCGATTTTTGCTCTTTCTGTTACTTTGGCCAAGTCCTGATTCTCCGGTAGTGCAAGGTGAAAGCTCCCCTAATTCGACGGCATGGTCATCCCGTTGTGGCTTTAAAGACAGGATTTTCAAGGCCATGAGCTCCGCAATTTACAAGGCGCAGGACGATCCGATAATACCTGCAAGGCGAACCGTGTGAGAAGTTTTTTCGCCATCAGCCCCTTCGATAACGATGCCGATGCTGTCGCAACCCAGGACCGTGATCCTGGCCGTGCCCCAGGGGAACAGCGCATCGCTGCTGGGAACCGGAACGGCGAAAGTTCCCTGGTTGGAAACGAATAATGTCGCTTCCACCGTTTTGCCGGGTTCCAGCGTCTGGGTGATCAGGTCGCTGATCAGCCAAAGCCGCAGGCCGTTTTTCCGGAAGCCGTAAAAATACAGGATCCGTCCCACCGGCGCGACAATCAGGTTGTAGCCTTCGCCATCGAAAGCGGGGTCATACCAAAGCCCCGCCCAGGGTGAATCCGCCGGTACATCACCGGCCACGCAGGAAGCGCCGCTGACTCCCGCCAGCTTGGTGATCTGCGAAGTCTTGTTGCCGTCCACGCCCTGCAGGACCGACTGGCCGCTGTCACAGGCGCTGAAAACCAGCTTGAGCGTGCCCCAGATCGACAGCCCGCGGGCGCTGGAGACCGGGGTCGGAAACACGCCTCCGGACGACTCGAACATCAGCACGTTTATGACCTGGCCCGTCTTGATTTCACCGCGGATCAGGTCCGAAATCAGCCACACCCGGTTGCCCCGGTTGTCGCTGCCGTAAAAGTAAACGATGGTGCCTGTATCGGTGGTGACGATATTGAAACCTTCGCCATCCAGCGCCGGGTCGTACCACAGGCCGGTATATGCGTTATTGGCCGGTTTTGCCGTGGGCAAGGGGGCAGGGCTGGAGCCTATGTAAAATTCATGTTTCTCAGTCTGACCTGCATAACCGGCCTCCCAGGTGTATTTGCCTGCAGCAGCCTGCGGATCGATTTGGAAGGCCCAGATGATGTTGATACCGGGCCAGTCGCCGGGCTCACTGTTGCTGTAGGTCGTCGACAGAACAGCCTGACCGTTCGGGTCACGCACCGTGATGGTGACTTCATCCGTTTCATCGAAATCGCGGACGGTCACCGATGCATAAACCGTGTCCTGCAATGTGAAAACGTTTTTGAAATTCGGCTTTTCCGGTTGCGGGCAGGGCGAATACTCCGGGCTGGCGCTGTGGGTCGCCAGCGAGAGGATATCCTGCTGCTTATAGTTTTCCTGCTGCGCCCACAGGCTTTCGCTGTTCAGATCGTTACAAGCGCCTGCATAGGGGTCGAAGAGGTCATCGAACCGGTCCTGCACACCGAAGTGGAGGTGGGGCCCGGAGGAAGCCCCGGAACTGCCCATCACACCCAGGTAGTCGCCTTGCTCCACGTTGTCACCGATTTTTCTGGGTGTGACCGAACCGGTTTTCATGTGCGCGTAGATCGTGATTTTTCCGTCCGCGTGCTCCAGCACCACGTAGTTGGCATCCGCCGCGGTATCGAACGAACAACTCTGGTCGGGTTCGCCGTCGTGCCGGTCGATGATCTTGCCGTCGGCGGCGGCCACCACGACCATGCCGTCGTTGGCCATGGTCAGCCAGGGAAACTCCGCGCCGTTGTAATCGGTGCCGTTGTGATTGAACGTGTCCGTGTCGTAGGTCCGCTCGCCGCAGTTCCAGTCAAGCAGGCTGTCCGGCGAGACGGGGTCATGATCGACAAAGGCGGCGATGGTGACGATGTTTGGTATCGTGTTGGACAATCCGCGCCGCAGCGGAGGCTGAAAGCCCGCCGGGGCGGCTTCGACCCGGCTTTTGTCCACCGGGCCGGCAGACGATTCCAGAGCGGATTGAACATGCGGGAATTCATCGTGATTGCGATCCAGCGCCGGCTTGATGGCATGGACCTGCACAGGTTTTCCGCCGGCAAGAAAACGGGTTTGGGATGAAGCGGCGGCCAACACGGGTATAGCCAGGAACCCCGCCAGTGCGGTGGCGACTATCGATTTACAGCGCATGCGAAAATCCCTTTTCTCAATGGAACCACGTTCCAAGCATAGAGCAATGCGGATTTTTTTCCTATTGCCAGCGACCTGAGTGCAAAGGCATCCTATGCGGATGATTTTCAATGACCGGAAAAAACCGGATCAACCCGGTCAATATCTACCGGAAGGTCCCGCGGTCCGATTCAGCACGCCGGCATGACTTCGTCCGCTCCATTGCGCGTCGGGTTGCTTGGCGCCGGTCGCGTCGCCCGTCGCTACCATCTTCCGATTCTGTCCGGAATGGAAAACGTGGACATGGCCGCGATCGCCGAACAGGATGATGAACAGCGGGAGTGGTGCCTGGAGGCGGCGCCCGGAGCCGCCACTTTTAAACATTTTGAGGACCTGTTCGCATCAGTCCAGCTTGATGCGGTCGTTATTTGCCTGCCGCCTGCACTGCACGCCGAGGCTGCGGTGGCAGGTTTTGAACGCGGCCTGCATGTGTATCTCGAAAAACCCCTGGCCACGACCCGGGAAGATGGCGAACGGGTCATTCGTTCCTGGCTTCAGGCCGGAACGGTTGGCTGGATCGGTTTCAACTACCGGTTTCATCCCCTGGTGATTGAAATGCGCGACGCGTTTCAGCAGGGAAACATCGGGCAACTGGTGGCTGCCCGGACCTGTTTTTCCTCGGCCGGCCGCGATCTGCCCTTGTGGAAGCAGCACAGAAAAAGCGGTGGCGGCGCATTACTGGACCTCGCTTGCCACGACTTTGATCTGCTTCGTTTTGTGCTGGGGCAGGATATCGTGGAGGTCAATGCGCTGTTGAACTCCCGGTCCAGTGCTGAAGACACGGCAGAGGTTCAGCTCCGGCTCGCCTCCGGTCAAACCGTCAGCGATTTTACGTCCCTGGCGGCGGTGGACCAGCACCGAATGGAGATCATCGGCACCGGCGGTGAGTTGACATGGGATCGCTATCGATCCTCCCGTCTGCATGTTAACCGGGCAAAACGCGATTTCTCGAAGTCGGCGCGTTTGCGTGCCGCGGTCAGCGCTTGTGCAGAAATACCCCGGGCGATTGGTGACGCCCTGTTTCCACCCAGGGAGGGCAGCTTCGAGCGTGCGCTCGCCGCATTTGCCGGCGCCTGTCTCGGGTTACCCGTTGATGGTCCGGAACTCAGCGCAGGCCTGGACAGCCTGGCCGTCGTCCTTGCCGCCGAGCAGTCCTTCCGTGCGGGCACGAAAGTCACTGTAGAATCGGGCTTTGCAGCGCCTTGATCGGGATGTTGGTCATGGCGCCGGTTCGCAACGAGCGCTTACGAAACCAGGAGTAGCAGCATGCAAGCCGCATCGAACAATCCGGAAGCCCCTGACCTGACGGTTATCATGGCGACGCCCGGCAGGTGCGCCACGCTGAATCGTCCGTTACGTTTCCTGCAAAAGCAAAAAAACCGGGAACGTATCGAGCTCATTCTGCTGGGCCCCATGGACAGCTCTTTCGATGATCTTGATCCCGCCCTGGTAGCGGGCTTCGCCCGGTGCCGCACGTTGGCGGTGGGGCCCATCGATGAAGTCGAACGGGCATTCGCGCCCGGGATAGCGGCCGCCACCGCGCCCGTGGTGGCCCTGTTGGAAAATCACGTTTACCCCGAGCCGCAATGGGGTGAGGCCGTGGTGAGCGCTTACCGGGGTCCATGGGACGTCGTGGGCTGCGTCATTTCGAACGCCAACCTGGCCACGGCTACCAGCTGGGTCGAACACCTGCTTTCTTACGTGTTCCATGACGAACTCGCGCCTGCCGGGGAAGTGGAGCGCGTTTCCCGCAACAATACGACGTACCGGACAGAAGTATTAACGGCCTACGGCGAGCGCCTGCCGGATTTACTGGCGCGGGATGGCGGCCTGATGGAGGAACTCCGGCGGCAGGGTGCGCGGTTCTACCGTGAACCGCAGGCGAGAATGACCCACCTCAACCCGTCTCTGACCGGTTCGATGTTGCGGTTGAGACTGCATTCCGCCCGCGCATCGTCATCCACGCGCGCCCGAACCGGCGGCTGGTCAACCGGGCGGCGGCTGGCCTATGTTGCAGCGAGCCCGCTCTTCCCCCTGCTCAGAATCCGCGCCCTGTGGCCGCGGTTGTGGTCTCCTCCGGTGCGTCGCGCAATTGCCGCGCATCGCACCCTTGCTGTTACTGGCATTGCTGGTCGACGCGGCGGGGCAGGCGCTGGGGTTCGGATTTGGAGAAGGCAACAGTGCGCTGATTGCCGGCCGTTATGATCTGGACCGGGAGCCCTACCTGACCCCGGCTGACCGCGCTGAATTCATGGAATAGCCCGCAGGCATGCGAATACTCTTGCTGCACGATTACGGCACCTTGAACGGTGGTGCGGAAATCATGATCGTCAACCTGCGCGATGCATTGAGAGCCCGTGGTCACGAGGCGCTGCTTTTCACCAGTACCGCCAGGCCGTTGCCGCTCCCGGTTGTCGCGGATGAAACGTGTTTCGGCAGTGTTTCGCCTCTTCGCAGAGGGCTCCAGGCCTATAACCCACAAGCGAAGCGGCGTCTGCGCCAGGTTCTGAATTCCTTTCGGCCCGACGTGGTGTTTGTCAAAATGTTTCTGACCCAGCTTTCGCCGGCCATATTGCCCTTGTTGCGCGATGTTCCCAGCGTACTGAGTGTCGTCAACTACAATCTTGTCTGTCCGCTCAATACCAAGACCCTACCCGGCGGCGAACCGTGCCGATCGCCCGCAGGCCTCATGTGCCGATCCAACGGTTGCATGCCCTGGCTCGGCGTAGCTCGTCACGCCGTGCAGCGTTACCTGACCGACCTCGGTGTTTTTGACCATATTTTCACCAACAGTGAATGGGTAGCCGAGCGGCTGCGCGAGGAAAACGTGCGGGTAGACAGCTGTTGTCCACAATGGTGTCCCGCAACAAAATCCACGTCCTCCCCTGGGCGAACATCCATTGGTTGGATACGCCGGGCGCCTGGTGTCCAAAAAAGGCGTGGATGTGCTGATTTCGGCCATGGCCATTGTGCTGGGGAATATACCCGGGGCTCGCCTTTTGATCGCAGGCGACGGCCCGGAACGCCGGCGGCTCGAGAGCCAGGCCAATGATCTGGGGATCAGCGGATCGGTTCAATTTACCGGACACCTGGATGCAACGGGCACGGAAAACGCCCTGGCTGCCGCGTGGGTCCAGGCCGTGCCTTCGGTGTGGGAGGAACCGTTCGGGCTGGTTGCGGCGGAAAGCATGATGCGTGGCACCGCGGTGGTGGCAAGCCGCGCCGGCGGTTTGACGGAGCAGGTGGTGGAAGGAGAAACCGGCTACCTCGTGCCGCCCGGAGATGCCGGCGCCCTGGCGCACGCGATTCGGGCGGGTCCTGGTTGATCGTGAACACGCGGAGAATCTTGGACGGCTGGGGCGCCAGAGAGCCCTGGCGAATTTTTCCCATTCACGGCACGTTGACGGGGTGCTCGGAATTTTTGAAAACGTGCTGAGAAAGAGTCCGGTGTGAGAGTGGCTGATGTTCGCGAGAGCGTACGAGATCCTTCAGATTCCGAACAAGGACACAAAAAACGCCAGGCAATCCAGGATTCCGGCTTCTTTCGGACCAATATTCCAGATCTGGATAATACCGAAAAACGTCCAGACGCCTGCGATACGCCGTAATTTCAGATGCCAACCGGGCTTCACGCCTGAAACCCGTGATTTCTGTTGCCTCAACATGGATACCCAGATGCCGGCTGCCAGCAGGAAACAGTAAACGGACCTTGGCCCCCAGGCGGCCCAGAATCCGGCCAGATCGAGGTGTATGACCGTGTCAGGCTGCGCCATGATGTGGTGATACATATTGCCCAGGAAGGCGGCGGAAAAAACGGCGGCAAACATCCGGGTCCGGGGAGACAGCGACGTGAACCTGAGGTAAGCCGGGTAGAAAAAGAAATCCACCAGCAGTTCCTTGAAGTAGTAATAGTAGCGATTCCAGAATTCGAGGACGGATTCGGCCAGCAGGGGTTTGTACGTATTGCGAAAGACGTTGAAACCGAGAAGTCGCAGGCAGCCAATGATCACGTGACCACTGATCGCCAGGTGCAGCGTCGCCCGGATCAGTTCCAGGTATACCGTTGCCCAGCCGAGGTACCATGCCGGGCTGGTGCCTGTCTGCAGATGTTCCGCCAGCCTCGGCAGGTCCAGGGTCCAGTGGGCCGGCCAGGCAGTGAAGAACTTCGTGGCAGAACCAAACAGGGATGCGTCGAATACATCGAGAACAAAAACCCACAGCAGCGCAAGCCACAACAGCTTGATTCCGGCCAGCTGCGACCGGGCAAAGGTCGCCGGGTCGGCCGCTTCGTGACGGGCCAGGAAATCCAGCCCTTTTGCGTAAGGTGTCTGGGTGCCTCCGTAAACCGGCACCAGGTAAAAAAGGTGATCACTGAAACGGGTATCGGCAGCTTTTCCCCGACCGGCCAGCTTGACCATGTAACTCAGGCGCCAGGCCAGGAAAGGCAACATGGTCAATGCACCCAGCATGGGATAAGTGCTGAGAAAGAGCGCACTCCATATGCAGGCATGAAGGAGCAGGATCGGGGAGCGCCTGGCGAAGGCGGGCCAATGCTGGAATTGCTTTACCAGTGCATACGCCAGGTACAGCCCACCGACCCCGGCCAGCAGCATCACGCTGATCTGCAGCGGTTGATGCAGCCAGTCCAGGCCTGTCGCCTCCAGTAATTTTTCCGAAATCGTACCGACCGCGGCAATCGAGAGCAGGATGTGGCGCCTGGCGGGAAAGACCATCACCAGGCTGAAAGCGCCCAGCATGAACAGACTGACTCCGTGCCAGGTGAGCAACAGGATTGCGACCGTCCACAGCGCCAGGCGGCCGGTGATCGATTGGGCGCCGCCTATGAGTGATTGCATTCTCATGAAACTGGGATAGCCCGGACCAATTCATCGGCGGTCAATCAAACCCATGTTCGATGGCAGACATCATGCCGCCGATGCTGACCAGGTCGGCAGGGTCGATCCCCAATTTCTGCAGGTTCAGGCCATAGTTCTGTTCCAGGTAGAAAATAATCTGGATCAGGGCAAACGAGTCCAGCACACCCGCCTGCACCAGGTTCATGTCGTCTTCATCGATCGCGCCCGCGCTGCAGTCCCGGTTTGGCGACAGAGTCCAGGAATGCAAGCAGTTTTCGCCGATGCTCTTGCCTGTCCATGATCAGGGTTGCTCCTGTTTGGATAATTTGACCAGTTCCCGCATATTCACCGGCGTGATGGTTTCGCAGGCCTGCCTGACCGATTCCCGGTTGATTTTTCCGCGGCTGGTACGCGGAATTTCGTCGAGCAGGAACCATCGCTCCGGGTGCTTGTGCTTGGCAAGATGATCCGCCACCCATTGATAAAGCCCGAACACAGTGCGCTCATCCCGGTTATCGAGCACGACCGCGAGCCCGACATTTTCGCCGTAGAAATCATCGGCATATCCAAAGCTGCAGACATCCTTCACCGCCGAAAACTGTTCAACGGCTTCATCGATATCCGCCGGGAATATCTTCATGCCACCCTTGTTGATCTCGTCGCGCTCGCGGCCTTTCAGGAACAGCCGGCCGCGGTCATCGAGCAGGCCGATATCACCGGTCATGAACCACCCCTGGCGTACTGCAGCGTCGGTCAGGTCCTGGCGCTGGAAGTAGCCTTTCATCAGCGCCGGGGTGTGTAACCAGACCATGCCGGTCTCGCCGCTGCCGCACATCCGGTCATGATCCATGATCCTGATGGTGGCGCCCCAGGGTTCACCGATCAGGCCACTTTCCGGAATGACGGGGCCACCGGTCGTGCCGGCCACCCAGCTTCCGGTTTCGGTGATTCCGTAGGCATTGAATACTTCGCGGGTGCCGGTCCAGTCCTGGATCCGGCTCCAGGAATTTTCGGACAGTGGCGCTGAGCCCACATGGACGCGTTCCAGGCTGCCTCGCTCCGGTGGCGATGAGACCTTCAGGGCGAGGTTCCAGATCGATGGCACGGAAGACATGAAGCTGATCCGGTACTCATCGATCAGGGACCCCAGGCGCATGATCAGCTCGGTCTTGAAGGGCGGCGCAATAAACAGGTCACAGCCGGACAACCAGGGGTACAGGCAATTGCAGATCAGCCCGTGGCCAAAATGGGTGGGCAGCACGCACAGCGTCCGGTGATAGCGCTCCAGGCCGAGGCTTTGCTCCAGGGTTGACCAGCGCGCCAGCAAGGAACGATGGGTGTGAACGACACCCTTGGGATTGCCGGTTGAACCGGATGTGAACAGGATCAGCGCGTCATCGTCCAGGCGCGGGCATACGTCAGGCAGCGTCAGGGCACCCGGGTCGCCGGCGGATTTTTCCACTTCCAGCGTGTGCCGGACATGGGCGCCCGCGATGACTTTGAGCGATGCGGGCGGGGTATCGTCATTGATCACGTTGAACCGGGCAGAGGCCGCGGCAGCGAGTTTTTCAACTTCAAACGCGCGTCAGGCGGGCATCAACCGGAATCGCGCAGGCGCCGGTTCGCCAGATCGCCAGCAACTCGGCAAAAAACTCCAGGCTGTTGCCGAAATGGATCAGCACGCGATCGCCGGGGACCATGCCGGAATCCAGACAGGTCCGGGCGCGCAACAGGACCTGCCGGTGGATTTCCGCCGGGTCCCAGTGACGGCCGCTGACGGCTTCTGTGAGGTTACCGAAATTCCAGTAGCTGGCGGGAGTACTCATTATATTCACCGCTCAAGACGATCCAGGCCTTCCCGCGAGTGCCAGGTGACCGGGTTGCCGAAACGCCCCATGATGGGGCCGGATGTAAACCCCAGTGGTTCATCGATTTTTTCGAAAAGACCCTGGTGATAGCGTTGTTTGACCGCTTCCGGATCATAACCAAAAAGCTGCAGAACAGTGGGGAAGACCTCGAAATGCGAGACCCGGCCGTAATTCCACTGTGCGGCATTGGAAAATTTCTGCTGGAGTTCTTCGTTGCCTGTCCACACCAGCAGCGGAACGACGGCTTCATACAGGTTTTCCTGGAAGCGCCGGCAATGGGTGACCGGGTGGCCGTCATCCAGCAGGTTCTGGCCATGATCAGACGTGTAAATCAGAACGCTGTTGGACAAATCGATCTCTGCCAGCAGCGTGGCCAAAAAATGGTCTACCGACCAGTGGATCGCGTTTTTATACGTGTTGACCAGCCGTTCCCGGTCTGAGATGGTTTCGTAGGCGCTCATGGCCGGGCTGAAAACCGTTTCGCTTTCCGGGTAAGAACGGACATAGGGAAAGTGAACCCCGAACTTGTTGACGTAGATGAACTGCGGCCGCGGCCGGGACAGGATGTCGCTGATCTGCCCGATCAGCGCCAGGTCGCGCTGGTCGGAGTCGATTTCACCAGGTGCAGTCACGATATGGTCAATCAGGTCAAGTTCCGCCAGGTTCATGAAATTGTGGTGGCGCTTGCTGAGTGTTTTGCGCTTCGACGAAGTTGGTCTCAAAACCGGCCTCTCTTGCATATTTCCAGATGGACGGGTTGGACAGAATGCTGACATTGCCGGTCCCCAGCGTGTCCGGATTTCCCCCCAGCCGCAGGATCGCGTTGCTGGCGTTACTGCAATTGCTGGCTGACACGGCCAGGCCGAAATTCACCAGGGAGTCCGGATTGGGACAGCAGGAAAGGAGTGGTGCCGCGTGGGACATTGAGATCGATAAAGTCGCCACTGACGCTTTCGTCGACAATCAGGATGATACTGTCCAGACCCGACGGGTTTGTCACGGGGATTTCCACCGGGGCTTTTTCAAACTCCGGAGGACTGCTCAGGGCATAGACGCTGAAAACACCGGCGATGAGGAACTGGCTCGGCATGGCCCGGGTCTCGTTGCTTGCCGTGGCGTCTACGTAGTAGACCAGGCCGCAGAGCAACAGGAAAGGAACCAACGGTGCGGCTGCCAGGGCCGGCCAACGGAGCAGGCGTCTCGCCGGCAGGGGAATCAATATGCCGGCGAGCAACACGGCCGTGCGAGCGATTGATTCAAGAAAGTACGAGCCGTAAAAAGCCGTGTTCTCCAGGTTGATGAGATCGGGATCCCACATCGCGTCCAGTCCGACCAGGGTCAGGTGGCTGGCAGTGACCTGGTAATAGGTTTCCCCGAGCACAACAGCCAGGCCGATGACGGCCGACCAGGCCAGGCCTTCCCAGGTGCGCGGCGTGAAAGCGATGTAGAAAATGGCGATCAGGGCGGTGGCCCAGATACCAAGAAAGACCACCAGCGGAAAATACAATCTGAAGTCGAGGTAGTACTCCAGCCTCGAAATCACCTCGTGATTCGTCAGGTAAAGCCCGGTTGCGATCAACAGGACCTTGAAAGTCAGGAGAACCCAAAAGGGCAGAAAGCGTCTCCCGGATTTCATGACTGCACGGTGGTTGTTGGGTTCCTGTTTGTCGCGATGTGTTCGGCGACGACCCGGTCCGGGGCCCCGTCCATTTCAACCCGGCCGTTGCGGATCAGGATGGCCCGGTCGCTGATCCGCTGCAGCACATCCAGGTCGTGGCTGACAAACAGCACGGTTCGGCCGCTGCGGGCAGCCAGGCGCATCTTTTCCACGCAGCGGCGTTTAAAGCGTTCATCGCCTACTGCCAGGACTTCGTCGATCAACATGATGTCCGTATCCAGGTGAGCCGAAACACTGAACCCCAGGCGCATGGTCATTCCTGAGGAGTATCGCTTCACCGGGGTGTCGATGTACTCTTCGACTTCAGAAAAATCGATGATTTCATCCATCCGGGATTCGATCTCCGACCGTTTCATTCCCAGAATGGCGCCGGACAGGCGGATGTTCTCCCGGCCGGTCAGTTCGCCGTGAAAACTCGTACTGGCCCCGAGCATGCTGCTGACCCGCCCCCGCAGGCGCGCATACCCTTCGGTCGGGCGGGTGATCCGGCTCAACAGCTTCAGAAGAACGGTCTTGCCGGCGCCGTTATGGCCGACGATGCCGAGCACTTCACCTTCAGCCACGCTGAAACTCATGTCGCGAATGGCCCAGCGCATGTGTCCCTTGCCAACGGGGTGATGGGATACAGGTTTCTTTCTGGAGAACCGGTCGGCGATCAGGTGCGCGGGAGCCCGCATGAGACGGTCCAGCAGGGCATGCATACCCATGTTGTCGATCAACTGGTGCCCGCCGACCCAGTAGCGTTTGCCCAGTCCCCGGACTTCGATCATTGGCTGGTCAGACGACATCGGCAAACCGGTCCTCCTGCCAGCGGAAGAAATACAGGCCGCCGACCAGCGCGATAAGCACCACGGCTATCGAAACCAGGCTGTACAAGCCGGGTGAAGGCTGTCCTTCCAGCAGCGCCCAGCGAAAACCATTGATAACGGTGGCCATCGGGTTAAGCGCGTAAACCAATTGCCATTTCTCGGGAATCACGCTGGCGGGATAGGCAACGGGCGATATGAACATCAGCAGTTGCGTGAAAAACGGCAGCGCATTGTTCACGTCCCGGTACTGGACGTTCAGCGCCGAGAGCCAGAGGCCAAGGGCCAGCGCGGTGAGCATGGCCAGCAGCAGGAACAACGGCAGAAGGATGACTGCCGCCGTGGGTGCCGCACCGAACGCCGCGAGCAGGATGACCAGCAAAGCGAACGCGATAATAAAATCCACCAGTCCACCGATCACGGCCGATACGGGCAGCACCAGGCGGGGGAAATAGACCCGTGTAACGAGGTCCCTGTCCGCCACGAGGCAGGTCGTGGTCTTGGTGATGGCGTGGACAAAGTACGACCACGGCACCAGCGCGGTCAGTGAAAATAACGGGTAAGGGCTGCCATCGGTGGGGACCCGGACCACTCCGGCAAAAACCGCCGTGAATACAATCATCGTGAGCAGCGGTTGAATAATGGCCCAGCCGATTCCGGCCAGGCTTTGCTTGTAGCGGACCTTGATATCGCGCAAGGCGAGAATGTAAACAATCTCGGAATGCTGCCATACTGCGCCCAAATCCAGGTTGAGCCAGCCGGAAGGGGGAGTGATCTCGATTGTTCTTGTTTTTTTTACCACGGTATTGGATTCAAGGAGTGACCCGGTATGAATTCATAGAACCAGCCAGCCAAAAGCACTACAATCTGGGTTTTTACGGGTGCGGGAATGTTCGAGGCACCTCGATCGTTTAGTCTATCATGTGGGCATCGTCCACTCAGCATCAATCATATACCGGGATCAAAAAGATGCAGGAACATCCCACAGTCCTTTGCATTGGCGCAGGGCCTGCCGGCCTGACGGCCGCACACCGGCTGAGCCGGTCCGGTATCCAGGTAACCGTGCTGGAACGGGATCCCGTTTACGTCGGAGGGATCTCCCGCACGGAGCACTACAAGGGGTTTCGGTTCGACGTCGGCGGACACCGGTTCTTTTCCCGGTCGCAGGAAATCGAGGCGCTGTGGGAGCAGATACTCGGTGATCAGCTGATCAATCGACCCCGCAAGTCGCGCATATTGTATCGCGGCAAACTGTTTGATTATCCATTACGGGCGATGGATGCACTGAGAAAACTCGGGTTGCCGGAGTCTACCCGTTGCATGATTTCGTACTTCAAGGCCCGGCTGTTTCCGATCCGCAATCCGCAGACTTTTGAAGACTGGGTGACCAACCAGTTCGGACACCGGCTGTACAACATCTTCTTCAAAACCTATACCGAAAAGGTCTGGGGAATGAAGTGCCAGGAGATATCGGCGGATTGGGCGGCGCAGCGTATCAAGGGATTGTCCCTCGGCACCGCCGTGTGGAAAGCGATGGTTCCCGGGTGGCTGAAGCAAGCCGGCGACACGCCGAAAACCCTGATCGAATTTTTCCGCTACCCGAGACTCGGACCGGGCCAGATGTGGGAAGCCGCTGCCGAGCAGATCGAGGAGGCGGGAGGAAAGGTATTGCTGGGCATGTATGTGCAGGGCCTGGCCCATGACCCGGCGTCCGGGAAGTGGACCGCAACCGCGGTAGACGCCGAAGGCGGGCAGCACGAGTTCCAGGCCGACCATATTATTTCCTCGGTGGCGATCAAGGAATTGGCGGAGTACCTCCAGCCGCGGCCGCCCGAAGCCGTGCTCACCGCGGCACGCGCGCTGCGCTACCGGGATTTTCTGACCGTGGCCCTGATCGTCAGGGATGTGGACTGTTTCGATGACAACTGGATCTATATCCACGATTCATCGGTGAAAGTCGGACGCATTCAAAACTTCAAATCGTGGTCTCCGCACATGGTTCCCGACCCGGAGCTGAATTGCCTTGGCCTGGAGTATTTCTGTTTCAAAGGGGATGGCACCTGGAACTCGACCGACGAAGATCTGATCCGCCTGGCTGATGAAGAACTGATCCACCTGGGACTGGTCAGCCCCGGCCACGTGATCGACGGCAAGGTCATCAGGCAGGCCGCGGCCTATCCGGTTTACGACGAGGATTACGAGGAACGCGTCGCGTTGTTTCAGAGTTGGCTGGAGCGCCACATGCCCGGACTGCACCTGGTCGGCCGCAACGGCATGCACAAGTACAACAACCAGGACCATGCCATGATGACCGCGCTGCTTACCGCTGAAAATATCCTGGCGGGAGAAAAGTTATGGGATGTCTGGCGGGTCAACCAGGATGCCGATTACCACGAAGTGGGTGAAGACCGGACATTGGCGTTCAGCGAACGGCAGGTTCCCGGCCGGGCGGATCAAGATGCTCGTTGACATATTCCAGTTTCTGACGGGCGAGAACAAACTGCGGTTGTAACTGCACTGCCTTTTCCAGGTGGGTTTTCGCTTCGAGCCAACGGGTCCGGTCCGTCGGATAAAGCCGCAGCAACATTTCAGCCGTCAGGTATTCCTTCATGGAGGCTTGCTTTTCGGTGGCTATGGCCAGTTCAAACTGCTCGGCAGCATCGTCCCTGCGGTTCATGCGCGCGTACAGAACGCCAAGGCCGTAGTGCGGCGAGCCCTCGCCCTCCCCGTCAATTATGGCGTCCGATGTAAGCCTGCTCAGCGTCGTCAAAGCGTTTGATTCGCACATAAACCTGGGCGCAATTGTCGGCGAGGGACCACTTCTCCGGGAAATCTGTTGTGTGCTTGTCGCACAAAGCTTCCGCCCGGGCCAGGTCGCCCGTTGCCATGAGCGACTTCACCAGTATGGGCACAATTTTGCCGGTCTGTCCGCTGTTGTAGTAATCAGCCTGGGCCAGGCGGACGTTGCTGATCCATAAAGCATTCCTCGCCCATGTCAGCGGTGTCAAAACCAAGCACGGCAATCAATACCGGAACGACCGCTGTTCTGAGGGTGGCCTTTTGCGCCAGCCAGCCAAGACCAAAAGCAAGCGCCATCGTAAGGCCGACCGAGGGCATATACAGGTTGCGTTCGGCAAGGTGCGGGAAGACGTGAGCCTCACCCAGTACCCGGCTGGAGGGCAGTATCGAAAGGTAAAAAAAGGCCAGCGAGAGTATCAATCCGGGCCTCTTTTGCACCAGGCGAAGGAACGCAAAACCCAGCAAGGCGAGTTGGGCGGCCAGGGCCAGCCATTGATTGGTTTCAGACTTGTTATGGAAAGTTGTGAGCGGGTTGGGCCACAACATGAGCTTGATCGAATCGAACCAGAGCACGGTTGCGGGCAGAATCTTTTCAGCGTTAAAAAACAAGCCGAGTACGGGAAGCTGCCGACCTTCATCCGACAGGTCCGGCGTGGGCAATGCCATATCATCAGCGGTCAGCGGCGTATCCAGGGCGTGGGCCCGCAAGCCCGAGATAAATGGCCAGCGGGACCAGCAGCCAGAGCACCGGCAGGCATTTGCGCAAGCGCTGCTGCCAGTTTCCCGTCGTGGTCAGCCACAGAAAAACCACGGTGATGGCCGGCAGCACGATACCGGTTTCCCGGCACAGCATGACCACGAGATAAACCAGGCCCAGCAGGCCCCAGGCTTTCCAGGGATGCTTGTCCACGGTCGGCAGGAACCACCACAACCCGCCCGCGACGCCGAGCGACACCAGCATCTCGGAGCGGTTGAAGATCGAGTTCACGACCTCGGTGTGGATCGGGTGCACGGCAAAAACGAGTGCCGCCAGCAGTGCGACATCGGTGGACTTGGGCGACTCACCGCCGCAAACCAGCAGCAGGTAACGGATCAAACCGAACACCGCCAGGGTCACCAGCACGTGCAGGAAAATATTGACCAGGTGAAAGCCGGCCACCCAGTCGCCGAACAGGTGGATGTCCAGCGCCACGGACAGCAGGAGCAATGGGCGGTAAAGGTCCGTGCTGGCGCCGACCGCCGCCCACACGTCGTCGGTAAAATAGTGTTGAATGTCGCTCAGACTGACACCCAGCAGACGGTTATCCACCGCAAATACTTTGTCGTCCCAGATCAGCGTGTCAGGCCAGGCATTCGCATAGGCCAGCGATGCTGCGAGGGTCAGAATGATCAGGGGAAGAACCTGGATCCGGAAGTTTTCCTTGCCGGTCCTGAAAAAATACTGAACGAGTCCGAGCAGTGTTGCTACGACGCACCCCAGGAAAAAAATCACTTGCTGGGGGATGGCTGCGAAAGCGAAAGCGCTGTTGCGCTTGCGTGCTGCATAGCGATAAAAAGCCAGGTGGGTCCCGGCCAACAGCAGGATCAGGGCCAGCGGGATCACGGCCAGGGGATCCGGGATCCAGTAATAAACGGCCACGGGGGGTAATACCGCCAGCGCTAAAGTGAGCAGGCTGCTCCCGGCACTTTTGCCGGTAATCGAAGCGCTGATCACCCCGGCAACCAGGAAAGCTGCCGCTGGCGCGAGGGCGGTAGCGTGGCCCGACAGCAACAAGGCCATCACGGAAAGGCCCAGGACCCCGGCCAGGAATGTGGCGATTCGCGAGCGGTTGCTGAGGTTCAGGTCGCTCGGTGCTTCGCGGTTGTGCAACAACAGCAGCACCCACGGAACACCGCGTTTGAAGATGTCGGTGCTGACCATATTCCCGAAAGTCCACTGTTTCAGGTGCGTGCAGAGCATGGTTTTTTCGAGGCGAATCCGGTGTCCCGACCTGCGCAGGCGCGATCCCAATTCGATGTCCTCGATACTCGGCCGTTGGTAAGAGGTTTTGAAGCCTCCCATTTCCAGGAAGATTTCCCGGCGAATCAGCCCGCAACCGGTCCAGAACGTCGATGCTTCGTCGCGGCCGGTCTGGTGCACCCAGTGATGGAACAGGTTTCGATACTGTGAAAGGAACGAGCGGTGCCCCGGTTCATCATCGTAGCTGCCGAACACCGCCACCGTTTCCGGATTGGATTCCAGCGCACGCACGGCAATTCCAAGCGTATCGGGGTGCACGAGGACATCGGCATCGACGAAAAATATCAGCTCGCCAACCGCTTCCTCGACACCCCGGTTGCGGGCATGAGCAGGGCCCTGTTGTTGTTCCAGGTGAATCACGCGCGCGCCATGAAGCTCTGCGACCGAATCAATCATGCCGTCGGTGGATGCATCATCAACCAGGATGCATTCCGCCGCCGGGTAGTCGGAAGCGGCGATGGCATCCAGGCATTTCCGCAGGTCGGAACCGCCGTTGTGAACGGGGATCACGATTGAAACGGTCGGTGTGTTCACTCGCTCTCGCTTTTGCCCGCGGAAAGTATCATTGCATTGAGCTCTTCAAGTCGCTGGCGACCATGATAGTACTGGGGCTGTAACTCGATGCACTTTTCCAGGTGGGTTTGCGCTTCGAGCAACCGGGTCCGGTCTTTCGGATAGAGCCGCATCAGCATTTCAGCCGACAGGTATTCCTGCATGAACGGCAGTTTTTCGTTGGCCACCGACTGTTCAAACTGCGCGGTCGGCTTCATCTCTGCGGTCCATGAGCAGGTACATCACGGCCAGACCGTAGTGCGCCGAGGCCGCGCCTTCAGCGTTGCGTGACGCGCTTCTGAATGCCAGCTCAGCCTTGTCCCAGCGCTTCAGGCTGGCATATACCTGGCCGCAATTGCCGGCCAGGTACCAGCGCTGCTAGAAATTTATCGGTATTCGCGTCGCACAGGGCTGCCGCGTTGATCAAATCACCTTTCATCAGACGCGATGAAACCAGGGTTTCCAGGAGCATGACCGACTGCCCGTTATTGCGGTAGTCAGCTTCGGCCAGGCGCACGTTACTTCTCCATTGGCTGTTCCTGACCCATGTCAGTGGCGTCAGCAAAGTAATCGCCAGCAATACCGGAACCACCGCCGTCTTGACTTCGACTCTTTGCACCAGCCAGCCAAGACCAAACGCCAGCACGATAGTGATGCCGACAGAAGGCATGTACAGGTAACGTTCCGCAAGATGGGGAAGGGTGCCAGCCTCGCCGATAATCCGGCTTGCCGGCAGAATCGCAAGGTAGAAAAACGCCAAACCCAGAAACAGGCCGGGCTTTTTCTGCACCAGCAGAACGACGGCGAAACCCAACAGCGCCAGTTGCGCAGCCAGGGCCAGCCATTGATTGGTCGACGATCTTTCGTGGAACGTTAAGAGCGGGTTCGGCCAAAGCATCAATTTGATCGAATCGAACCAGACCGTGATCGCGGGAAGCAGTTTTGCCGAGCTAAAATACAGTCCCAGAACCGGGATACCCTGTCCTCTGCCCGGACGGGTTACGGCATTGCGGACCGGATCATCGACGGTCTGGACCGTTTCCGGCGCCGTCGTTTTTACGGTCATTTCTTCCATGGTCAGCGGCGTATCCAGGGCGTTGGCCCGCAAGCCGAGATAAATGGCCAGCGGGACCAGGAGCCAGAGCACCGGCAGGCATTTGCGCAAGCGCTGCTGCCAGTTTCCCGTCGTGGTCAGCCACAGAAAAACCACGGTGATGGCCGGCAGCACGATACCGGTTTCCCGGCACAGCATGACCACGAGATAAACCAGGCCCAGCAGGCCCCAGGCTTTCCACGGATGCTTGTCCACGGTCGGCAGGAACCACCACAACCCGCCTGCGACGCCGAGCGACACCAGCATCTCGGAGCGGTTGAAGATCGAGTTCACGACCTCGGTGTGGATCGGGTGCACGGCAAAAACCAGCGCCGCCAGCAGTGCCACATAGGTTGACTTGGGCGACTCACCGCCGCAAACCAGCAGCAGGTAACGGATCAAACCGAACACCGCCAGGGTCACCAGCACGTGCAGGAAAATATTGACCAGGTGAAAGCCGGCCACCCAGTCGCCGAACAGGTGGATGTCCAGCGCCACGGACAGCAGGAGCAATGGGCGGTAAATGCCGGTTTTGGCGCCGATGGCAGCCCACACGTCGTCGGTAAAATAAAGCCCAATATCGGCAAAACCCGCTTCCGACAGGCGATTGCCCATCCCGAAAATGCTATCGTCCCAGGTGAGGTTGTTTGGCCAGGCATTGGCATAGGCCAGCGATGCGACCAGGACCAGGATGATCAGCGGAAGGATATGGGTCCTGAAGCGGTCCTGTCCCGGACTCTTCTCCAGAATTATTTTCCGGATAGAAGAAAGCACGCTGTTTGCGGGCTTCCCGGCTTGCTTCGTCTGACGCGGAGATGAGGTTTTTTCGCGGGAACGTTTTCGCCTGGGCATGGGGCAAGTCTACGAGTAAGGCCTTTCGGGTTCAATAAACCATTGGCAGAAACCAAGCCCTCTTTTTTGATAACATGGCACACTTTACTGGCATAGCGATGTCAAAGGGCATCGAGGAAAATTGCAATGACAGATCCAAAAGCTGAGGCGGAAAAAGCAGCGCTGAAAGTCTGGTCCAAGGAAGTGCTCGACGCCGTGGTGAAGGAAATGATCCGGATCGGGGCCGTGAAGGGGGCTGCAGTTGAAGCCACGCCGGTTTGGGCGGCACCGGAACAGGTGCTTATCGCCAAGGTCTGGCCGGCCACGCAAAAACGCAATTTCATCTGGACCATTTCAGGCAACGGGGCCATCACGGACCACGTTGCCGGTTCCATGGCCACGACCCCCCGGGATGTGGCCAGGCATTTTTCTCTGAAGTGGCAGATGGATGCCGAACGGCTGCTCAACCTGGCCAAGAGCCGCGCCCCGGACGCGAATACCCGGAACAACGTGGAAGCCTACGCCCGCAAGATGATCCAGAATGCCGAAGCACTTTACGAACTGGTGAGCCGCGATCAGGGTTGGGAATAAGGGCTACTCGCAGGCCAGTCCGGCAAGTGAAGACAGCCGTTCAAGGTCCATGCTGCCAGAACCATAGCCGGCCGGAGTGCCGTCGTAGCTCATGCTTCCGGTCTTGCAGGACAGGCTGAAGCGCATCTCGCCCCAGGGGATCAGTTCCAGGTCGCCCGGGTCGAAATCGGGGCCGAAGACGGGTCCGCGGGTCTGGTAGACCTCCGAAATCACCAGTTCTTCGGCATCAATTTCGCCCACTCCCAGGAACCAGGCCTGGTTGCCGGACAGGTCGTAGGTAAACCAGTAGACCAGCACCTGGCTGCCTGCCAGCACCTGGATGACGAAACCGTGTCCGTCCTGTTCGGGGTTGTACCAGGACCCGCTCAGGATTTCTTCCGGTCGTTCCGGTGGTCCGAGGAATCTCCCGCAATTTGCGCCCATGACGCGCGACAGGCGCAGTAAATCCAATCGGCCTTTACGGTCGGGCAATTGATAAACCATGCTGCCGGCGGAACAGGACTCGAACAGGAAGGTCGCCGAGCCCACGACGGTTCTGTCCACGGTATCCGGGTCGAAGTCCGGTCCAAATACGCCGCCTGATGTTTTGATCAATTCGGGGAACAACAGGCGGTTGCCGCGGACTTCACCGGCCGCCAGGTACCAGGCCTGGTCGCCATTCTCATCGAAGGTGAACCAGTACATCACGGCCCGGTTGTCCTCCAGGATTTCGATCAGGAAACCTTCGCCGTCATGGGCCGGGTCGAACCACGCGGCGGAAATTCCGGGCTCGACCACGAACGGTTCCGGCTGGGCGTCCGGACTGACCATGACCTGGATATTTTTATCCGTACCGCCCAGGTCGGTATCCTCGCCATTGTCGTCTTCGTATCCCGACCAGCCGCCGCCGGCCCAGGAAACCGCGGTGGAGGGATCCGTATCGAGGGCCTGCCTGGTCATGTTGTAAGTGGCGTTGTGCAGCGTGACGAGGCTGTCTTTCGTGATCAGAGCCCAGGTTGGTCTCATCCCGCGGCAGGCTGAATTGGGCGGCAAGGCTGTCGTCCTGGTAACGGAAATACCCGCCGGGAGCTTCGCCCGGGACATTGATCCAGTGTGCGTTGTCCTCGTTGTTGGTCAGCGGGTTTTCGCCCAAAAAGGCGCCGGCTGAAAAACTCAGGGACGATGGAAGCGCCCCGGGAAAGACCGCAATTTCACCGTTCTTGCGCCAGCGCATGGGGCGGTCATAAGCAATCCAGAACGTGTAATCCCTGCCCAGTTCCAGCGGCTGGACCTGGTTCACATAAAGCGCCCTTTGGCCTGCGCCGGCCGGGTCCCACTCCGCCTCGAAGACGACCGCCTGCGTGGCGACATCGACGAAGCGAACCGCGGCAATCGAAGGCGGCCCGGCCTGGTGGTAATAGACGGCGGCGAAGCTGCTGGCCAACTCTTCCCGGACCCGGCGGATCTGCGATTCCGGGAGGATAAATCCGTCATGGCAGTTGCGTGCCAGGCCGCCATAATCCGCACCGCAGCCCGGCGGACTGCCCGGCAAGCCCGGCTGGCCGACGCTCGGTTCGACTTCGATGCCCCAGGACGGTATCTCCAGGCTGGTGGTGAACCATTCGTTGGTCATCCCGAAACCCTGGTTGATCCCCTGCGTCGGGCTGGAGTTGAATGCGTAGGATGTGCCATCGGGCAACGCCGAGTTGTGACGCTGCATGGCCTGGATGGCCTTGATGGTGTTGTCGGCCAGGCGGCGGTTGCCGGTGCGGTGGAAATAAAACTCCTGCGAATAGGAGTGTACGTCGGTGTAAGCCCTGCAGCTGGGCTGTCGGTCCCAGTGCGCCTGCAGCCAGCAGCGCCTGGGTTTCGGGTTCGGAGTGCGCGGCCGGCCCGTAGTAGACCAGGGAGCGGTTGTCGGGCGATGAGCGATTCAGGTTAAGGCTCCAAAGGGGCGGATTGTTGCGGTTCAGATCGACGCCGAGCAGGTGGTCCTCGCTGGTCGCCAACAGTTCATCAGCATCCAGCATGTTCTTGCGGCGCATGCGGCCGTCACGCGGCGATGGCTGCGGGTCATTCGCGAGATCGAACGGGTCCGTGTAAAGCCAGTTCTGGGTTGGGTAGCGCTGGGTTTGCACGAAACCGTCCACGTTTTGAACCGGCACCAACACCATGTTCACGTTTTCCAGCAAAAAATCGTAGAAGTGGTGGTCGCCTTGCCGTTCGGCGAACATTTCCATGATCCCGGTAACGACTTCCGGCGTCTGCCACTCGCGGGCGTGGATTCCGCCGTTGGTCAGTGTCGCCGGTTCGGGAAGGCCGTCCCGGGTGAGAAGGTCGGCGTCCCCGATCCGGTAAGCCCAGATTTCGCGGCCATGGTGGGTGGTTCCGACAACCTCGCCGTGAACGATGTCCGTCGTCGCCATCAGGTCCTGGTGGCGCGTATGCAATCCGTTGTAGCTGCGGAAGCCATCAAAGGGCAGGGGCGTGTCAACCGGTACCGGCACCGGGTAACCCAGCCCCAGCACACCGTCAGCTTCAGTCCATTCCACGATCGCCCCGTCATTGGCGGCCAGCCGTGACCCGGGGGAGGTTTCTTGCTGCAACTGTGACTGTGCGCTGTCGCGCTTGGCCCTCGTTTGCGGCGACCATTCAGCCTTCAGCAGGGCGGAGGTTGAAGCAGGGGCCTGGTCCACGGTTGACAGCAACAGGGCGTCCAGTTTCGAGGCGGGGAATCGTTGTGTCGGCTTGCCGGCCCAATTCGACAAGTGCGGATCCGGCGCCATGCACAAACACGTCCGAAAGCGCCTGGAGATTTCCGGATTCGACGGCCAGTTTGCCCATCAGGCCGGTGAGCCCCGGCTCCGCGGAAAGCCGGGGCATACCGGCGTCCAGCAGTATCTGCATCGCATCCGGGCTGGCGTCAGGGATGGCCGATTCGATACCGGCCCTTATGTTCAGGTCCCCGTTCGCGGCGTAGAGTTCCAGTAACCGTTCCGGTTCGCGTTGCAACAGGTCCGCCGCGTCCACCGCGACCGCCTGGCGGGTCCACAGGTTGACCAGGCCCTGGGCAGACGCGCGGATCGGGTACAGCGGTACAGCCGTGCTTCCGGATTCTTCGTGTGCCACCAGCACCTGGTTTTGATAACCCAGCAAAAATTCCAGCTACCCTTTGGTCAACTGAAAAGGGCGGCAACTCGCGCAGGCTGTTGGTGAAACGATAAATGCTCGCTTCCGCGGCCGGAGCCGGCCAATCCGGACGCGACAGGACCGCGTTGAGGGCCTGGATCACTTCCGGCCCGGTGGCTGTCTGGCTGAGTTTGAACAGACCGGTCTGCTTCTGCAGCCGTGTCCATCCGCGCTGCCGCCTGCAGGGCCAGGTCGCGATCCCAGTTGGGTTCCTGCCAGGAATCGTTGGCCTGGTCCGTATCGATAGCGAGTGCACCTGTTGCCAAAAAACAGGAAAGCAAAACAGCAGGTACGAGAAAACACAGTGATCTCATAGACAAAGCTTACCTCGGCAAGGAATCCAGGCAAAGGCGGTTTCAGCGAGTCGAGGCGATTTTGCGTTGTGGCGATCTCTCGAATTTCGCTTATACTTTGAGCAAGTTGCGCGTTTTTCAGGGCGCATGGCACCAGATTGATTTTACTGAATGGAAATAATATCCAAGTAAATCAATCTATTATAATTATTTATTAGATAGGGGAGAGTTCACCATGCCAATTTTCACACGGATGGCAATCGTATTTTTCATCGCTTTGCTGCCGCTGGGATGCGTTTCAACGCAGCCCGCCGGCTCAGGCGCTTCTTTTCCGCTGACCATTTACGACGAAAACTCCGGAATCTGGGTTCCCGCCGGACCTATGGGCCAGGGAAATGATAAAGCCAGACTGCCACAGGCGGATCGCCTGGCCTACCAGGCTACCGGGCCGTTTCCGGTTGCGCTGGACAAATTGCCGCCACAGGCAGTTGGCCCGGACCTGGGCAAGATGGTTGAACTGAGGGAGAAGGGGCGCATTGAAAAACCCATTCCCGAGGACGTAGCTGAGAAATTGCGGGCCAAGGCGCTATTGTTACCACCTGCCGCGATGGTACAGCGCGCCAACGAGGCAACCGGATCAGGTCCGCAAGAGGCTCCCGTGGCCGCTGGTGGGTTCGACAGTCTGGATTACAAAGATTGCTGCGGTGGTGGCGGTAATGTGCCGGCTGACTCTGAGCTGGCTGTCGGGCCGAATCACATCATTGCCGTTGTAAATGTCGCTTTTGAAATTTATGACAAGAGTGGCAACCTTCTGCAAGGTCCAACCACCTTTGCCAGCTTCTTTTCCGGTGTGCCCAACTGCGGCGACGTATTTGATCCCAATGTCATTTATGACGAAATGGAAGACCGCTTTATCCTGGGCATCGATGGCAATGGAACCGACTACTGCATTGCAGCCACTAAGAGTGGGTCTCCCCTGGGCTCTTGGAACCGTTACAGCTTCGCCACTGACGTGGGACGTAATTTCTTCGATTATCCGCATGCCGGAGTCGGAGATGATGCTATCTACCTGGGCGCCAACATGTTTGGCAGAAGAACATTTGCCGAAGGTCGTGTCTGGGCTATCGACAAATTTGCCCTTTATGATGGTCTTTCCCTGGGGGTTGTAACGCACAGCACGGGCGGTGACGGAACACCACAGCCGATGAACCTGCATGGCGCAATTCAGGGCACCTGGCCGGCGCCGGGTGAGCCACACTACATCCTGACAGATGGACCGTACGATGGGGCCAGGTACGGCGTGTGGTCCTGGAGCGATCCTTTCGGGGCGGACCTGCTGGTTAATAAGGGCACAGTCAACATTAGCGCCTTCACCGGCGTTATCTCCGGATTGCCGATCGATGCCCCTCAATCGGGAGGCAATCCCAAGCTTGATGGCAACGACTGGCGGGTGCAGGATGCGGAATACCGCAACGGCTATATCTGGATGGCCAATACCATCGCCTGCAATCCCGGCAATGGAACCGTTAACTGCGTCCGCTGGGCCCAGATTGATCCCGAGTTGATGACGATTAACAATGCCGGTGTCTACGGCAGCAATGGCGAGTACCGTATCTTCGCCGACCTGGCGGCCGATGACTGCGACAACATGGCGGTCGGTTATACAAAGACCTCATCTTCAATGTTTCCCGCTGTCTTTGTTAGCGGCCGGGAAAGCACTGATGCGTCGGGCGACCTGCAGGCCGAAGCTCTGGTCAGGGCGGGACAAATTCATTACACCTCGTTCCAGACCGGCAGCACGCATCGCTGGGGCGACTACACCGCGATGACCATTGATCCGGACGGAAAGACGTTCTGGTACATGGGCCAGTACAGCAAGAATACCGGCACCACCAGCGGCCGCTGGGGCAACTGGATTGCTCCTTTCAGTTTTGCTTCCTGTGACGGTAATTCTGTTCCTCTTCCGGGCGTAGCTTCCAGCCCCAGCCCTTTACACGGCGCACCCGATGTGGCGATCAACACCAACCTTACTTGGAGTGCCGGAGCCAACACCATATCGCATAAAGTGTATCTTGGTACCAACTCACCGCCTGATTTTATCGGAAGCCAGGCCGGGACTACTTATAACCCACCTGCTGATCTGGCTTACGGGACGACCTATTACTGGCGTATCGATGAGGTCAACAGCACAGGCACCAAAGCAGGCGCTGTCTGGTCGTTCACCACCATGGCAGAGCCACAGCAGCCCACGCTGGTTGGCAGCGCTACCAGCCAGGGCAAGACCTGGACTGCGATAGTGACCGGGCCAAATGGCACAACATTGGCCGGCACGTGGACTCCGAAGTATGACACTCCGCCTTGTTCTTCGAACGTGTGCCAGATGAGTGGCATTCCGAAGAAAGAGGCGCAGGTTATCTTCACGCCCACAGGGGGTAATCCGCTGACTGTTCTTAAGCCGTGAAATAGCGATCAGCATGCCATGTCGTTTGGCATGGCATTAACCAGGGAGCCGGATTTCGTCTGTCAGACTAATCCGGCTCTTTTTTAACGGTCAGGTGAAACGTGAATACCATTCAACACGGTGATTCCTCCGCAGTCGCGGCAAAAACAATCCTGCTTACGCTGGTGGCCATGTTCGCCTTCGCCGCCAATTCCATCCTCTGCCGCATGGCGCTGGGACAGGGGACGATCGATGCAGCCAGGTTCACGACGGTTCGGGTCTGTGCCGGGGCCATCATGCTGTCGTTGCTGCTGGCGCCCGCGCTGGGTCCGCAGTGGCCGCGCCGCCGGCAATTGGCGCGCAGCCGCCATGCTGTTTGCCTACATGGCCTGCTTTTCCTTCGCTTACCTGTCGCTCGGCGCCGGCACCGGCGCACTGATTCTGTTCGGTGCGGTGCAGCTGACGATGTTCATCGCGGCCCTGAGAGCGGGCGAGTATTTTGCGCCGTGGTCCTGGGCAGGCCTGGTGCTCGCCATCGGCGGCCTGGTTTACCTGGTCTCGCCGGGCATCACCGCTCCTGACCCCATCGGGGCGTTGCTGATGATTTTCGCTGGCGTCGCCTGGGGCCTGTATTCGCTGTTCGGCAGGGGCAGCGGCGACCCACTCGGGGCAACCGCCAACAATTTCCTGTTCGCGGTGCCGTTGGTCATCCTGGTCAGCCTCGTTTTCCGGTCTGATTTCGCCGTTTCCCGGCACGGACTGTTGCTGGCGATGGCATCCGGCGCGATCGCTTCAGGCCTGGGCTACGCGATCTGGTACGCGGCGCTGAAGGGCCTGTCCGGCACACATGCGGCGACCGTGCAGCTTTCTGTACCGGTCATCGCAGCCTTCGGCGGAGTCATATTGTTGTCTGAAGCCATTACCCTTCGATTACTGGTAGCTTCTGCGGCCACGCTGGGCGGGGTGGCCATCGTTTTGGCCCAGCGCGCAGCGAAATAGGCAGACCCGGGGTAATGGTTCCGGTGTTCATATTCCATTCACATTCGTATGGGTATAGTGACCATGAAGTAAACCAATCTCCATCTTGAATGGATGGTCAACTACGGGAGCTGGATATGAACATTCGACTTGCTACTCTGCTCGGGTTCTTTGCATTTCTGCTCACGGTTTCCGCGCCTGGCCAGGCACAGGAAAACGGTTGGCCGCGAACCCTTCCGCTGACGGAAGGAAGCGTAACGATCTACCCGCTGCAAGTGGAATCGATGACCGGCGACCTGGTCCGTTTCCGCGCGGCGCTTGCTTACCGGGAATCAGCCGATGCCGAGCCAGTGTTTGGAGCCGGCTGGTTTGTTTCAAAAGTCGAGATAGACCGTACCAACAACGTGGTGCACCAGCTCAACCTGGTGGTTTCCGATACGCGCTTCCCGGCAGGCACGGCAGACGTGAAGCAGGAGCTTACCGCCGTTTTTGCACAGCAGTCCCAGGGCTGGAACCTGGATTTTCCGTTGACTGAACTGGTCAGCGCACTTGAAACGGCGGAGCAGGAAGCCAAGTCCGTACAAAACCTGAACACCGCCCCACCCACGATTGTTTACAAGGATCACCCGGCCTTGCTGGTCAGTTTCGATGGTGAGCCGGTGTTGCGAAAAGTAGAGAACAGCGACTACCAGGCGGTTATCAACACTTCTTACCCGCTGATTTATGACGGCAAGGCTTATTACCTGGGCGCCGCGGACAACGTCTGGTATCGCGCTGACAGCGCAACCGGACCTTACCGTTTCGAGTCCCGGCCGCCCGCCGGAATCGTTGCGATGGTTGATGCGGCGAAGGAAACGGAAACGGATTCACAACCGGTGGAAAAAGTAACGGCTGCCAACGCCCCGGAAATCGTGGTTGCCACGACACCGACAGAACTGATCGTGACGGAAGGTCCGGCGGCTTTCGTGCCATTGGTCGATGACTTGCTGGTGTTGAGTAACACCTCCGACGACGTGTTCATGCATATCAGCACGCAACAGTATTACATCGTACTGGCGGGCCGCTGGTATCATTCCCGCTCGCTGAACGGCCCCTGGGCCTATAGCGCTTCCGATGATCTGCCTGCCGCATTTGCCAACATCCCGGAACAATCCGTCCAGGCCGATGCCCGTGTATACGTGGCCGGTACCGAGGAAGCGCGCGAGGCGGTCCTGGATGCACAGATCCCGCAAACTGCAGCAATTGAAAGGGGCGTCGCGGATATCGAAGTCAGCTATGACGGCGAGCCAAGCTTCGAACCGGTGGAAGGTACTGAAGACCTGGCATACGCCAATAACACCGGTTCCACGGTACTGCAGGCGGATCGCCAGTACTACCTGGTGGAAGACGGTGTCTGGTATGTCTCTTCTTTCCCCAATGGTCCCTGGGAAGTATCTGCATACCGGCCGACACAGGTCGCGGCCATTTCCCCGCAATCGCCGGTATACAACGTCAAGTACGTTTACATCTACGACAGCACACCTGACGTGGTTTACGTGGGCTACACTCCCGGCTACCTCGGCAATTATGTTTATTACGACACCATTGTCTATGGTACGGGCTGGTATTACCGGCCGTGGGTCACACCGTACTATTACTACCCCCGTTACAATACCTGGGGGTTCAATGTCAGCTACAACTCCTGGAACGGATGGAGTTTCGGCCTGAGTTGGGGTTGGGGTCCGTTCTACGCCGGATACTATTCCGGCGGGTATTGGCACCATGGCCATTCCTGGTACAACCCGCGTTACAGTTGCTGGGGTCCGCGGGGTTACCATCCGAGGCCCGCACCCTACGGACGTTATTCCTACGGTCACGGTAGCTATAACCGGGGTGGCTATGACCGGGGTGGTTATGACCGGGGTGGTTACGACCGGGGTGGTTATGACCGGGGTGGTTATGACCGTGGTGGTTATGATCGCGGTGGTCCCGGCGGGAAAGGCTCCGGCCCGGGATATTCGAAGCACGGTGGCGGCGACACCTACGTTCGCAACCAGAACCTTTACCGTGACGGTGCGCAACGGGCGAAAGTCGCCGATAACGGTAGCTATGCGCGAAACGGAGAAAAGCTGAATCGGGTTGCCCGGCAGGACGCAGGTGCGGGTAAAAGCAATAACGGCAAAGCACGGCCCGTCACAAGTTCCGAACTCCGGGTCAAAGCCCAGGCGCGTGAAGCCAAATATGGTGAACTGAACGGTAACCTGATGGCGAAAAACTCGGGAAACGTGAAAAGCAGGAAGTCCTCACCGGCAGCCGGTAACAAAGGCTCCTGGGAAACGTTGCCCGCGACGAACGAAGTGAGGCGCACCGGTAAGTCTTCTCAAAGCGACAAGACCCGGAATGTTTCATCCGGAAAGTCGCCGCAAGCGCAGCAAAAGCAGCAACGCAGCGCCGCACCGGTGAAGTCGTCGCCGCAAAGCAGCACTTCGCGGTACGCCCCATCCGGAAAGTCGCCGCAAGCGCAGCAAAAGCAGCAACGCAGCACCGCACCGGTGAAATCGTCGCCGCAGAGCAGCACTGCGCGGTACGCTCCGTCCGGAAAGTCGCCGCAAGCACAGCAGAAGCAGCAACGCAGCGCCGCACCGGTGAAATCGTCGCCGCAGAGCAGCACTGCCCGGTACGCTCCGTCCGGAAAGTCACCGCAAGCGCAGCAGAAGCAGCAACGCAGCGCCGCACCGGTGAAATCGTCGCCGCAAAGCAGCACTGCCCGGTACGCTCCGTCCGGAAAGTCACCGCAAGCACAGCAGAAGCAGCAACGCAGCGCCGCACCGGTGAAATCGTCTCCGCAAAGCAGCACTGCCCGGTACGCCGCGCCAGGGAAAGCTCCCTCCGTGACGTCAAATCAGCGCAGTGCGCCATCACAGAAATCAACACGGACCAGCGCTCCTCCCGCGCAGATGGCACAGGCTGGCGCTCCGCAAAAAAATTCCGGGCGCCAGGCTGCCCAGGCCACAAGCAGGGGACAAAAGAGCGCGCCGGCAGCGCCCTCGAGGCAGAGCAAAAGTTCGACGCAGTCCGGTAATCGCGATGGCGGCGGTCAGAAAGGGGGGCGGAACCGTAGGGATTGAATTTGATTGCTGGCTGTCGGGCTGCTCGCTTCGAAACCGCGGTGGGAGTATAAATATCCAGGACACCGATTAACGAGTTTCAATGCGCGATGTACCCTGGGCCAGCACCTTCATGAACACCGGTAACCTGGAGATTCTGAATCAGCCATTGGTTTTGCCTTGCGGCCAGGTGCTCAAGAACCGCCTGGTAAAGGCGGCGATGACTGAAGGGCTTGCCGGCCCCGATGGATTACCCAATGAAAGGCATTCCCGGCTTTACCGGACCTGGGCAGAGGGCGGTGTGGCGGTGTCGATCACCGGAAACGTCATGATCGACGGCAGCCATCTTGAAAGACCGGGTAACGTCATTCTCGATCACCTCCCGCGCAATGATGAACGCGCGGCATTCAGGGCCTGGGCGGAATCCGGGAGCGCTGGCGGCTGCCAGATGTGGATGCAGCTGTCCCATCCCGGGCGCCAGACCCAGAAACGGGTGAATCCCCGGCCAAAGTCCGCCTCCGACGTAAGGCTCGGTGTACCCGGGGGGCAGTTCGCAAAACCCACTCCACTTTCCGCTTCCGAGATACCCTTGCTGGTTGATCGATTCGCAACCGCTGCCCAGGTGGCCAGGGAATGCGGCTTCAGCGGTGTCCAGATTCATGCCGCGCACGGTTACCTGATTTCCCAGTTTCTGAGCCCTGCCGCAAACCACCGGCGGGATGAGTGGGGCGGCAGCCTGGAAAACCGCGCCCGCTTCCTGCGCGCCGTCGTGACGGCCGTCCGGGTGAAAACCGGCAGCGATTTCGCCATTTCGGTCAAGCTCAACAGCTCTGATTTTCAGAAAGGTGGCTTTGGCCCGGATGACGCGCGCCAGGTGTTGACCTGGCTGGGGGAAGACGGTGTCGACCTGGTCGAGATTTCCGGCGGAACCTATGAGCAACCCAAAATGCTGCAGTTCGAAGGAATCGCGCCTGCCGAGGAGATCAGGGTGCGTGCCAGTACCCGGCACAGAGAAGCCTATTTCCTGGCGTTTGCTGCAGAGCTGGCGCAAGAGGCCAAGGCCATGCTGATGGTCACCGGGGGTTTTCGCAGCTCCGGAGGCATGGCCGATGCCATCACGCAGGACGGTATCAGCGCCATCGGCGTCGGGCGGCCGATGTGCGGCGATCCCCACTGCGTGAACAAGCTGCTGCAGGACGGGGCGGACCTGCCCCGGTTCGAAAATGATCTGGGCAGCCCCGCGAGTTTCTTCGGCATCCATAGCCCGCTCAAACTGATCAAGCTGGCGGCATCGTTCAGCGTGATGGCCTGGTACTACGACCAGATCGTGCTGATGAGCGAGGGACAGGAAAACGATCCGGCGCGGCATCCGGTTGCCCGCCTGCTGGCCTTGCAAAACCGGGAAATGGAATGGATGAAAGAGCGGAAAGCCTGGCTGGCGGCAAACCGGCCCTGATCGAGGAACCGAAAATGACCAAGTCACATCATGGATTAGCAGTGGTGCGCCGGGGCCGGCGTTTATGGTCCTGTGCGGTATTACTGTGTGCATTGTGCGCGCCTTTCCAGGGCGCGATGGCCTCGGACGGCGTGGAGAATGCCGGGAGCATCATCCGAACGCTGATTCCCGCCGTGGCCTATGGTACGACGTTCTACCTGCACGATTCGGAGGGACGTTCGCAATTCTACAAGTCGTTTTTCACCAACCTGGCAGTGACCTACGCGCTCAAAGCCACCGTCGACAAGACCCGTCCCGACGGCTCAGATAACGAGTCGTTTCCCTCGGGCCACGCATCGGTCGCTTTCCAGGGCGCTGCGTTTATCGGCAAACGGTACGGAATGAAATACGGCATCCCGGCTTACCTGGGCGCGACGTTTGTTGCCTGGAGCCGGGTCGAATCGGACAACCACTATACCGTTGACGTCCTGGCGGGCGCCGCCATAGGCATTACCGCCAGCCTGATTTTCACCAAACCCTACAAGGGCTTTGTCGTCACGCCGCTGGTCGACAACGGGTTCTACGGCGTTGGCATCAGCAAGCAGTGGTAATGCCTGGATGAGCGAAAGAAATTACCGGGAAACCCTGCCCGCGGACTTTTTCTACGACCCGCAACAATTTGACCGGGAGCTGAAAGCCATCTGGTACAGGGAATGGCTGTGCCTGGGGCGCGAGGAAGACTGGGCGGCAACCGGCGACTTTCAGCGTGTTCGGATCGGCGATGAGCAGATCATCGTCACGCGGTCGGAGGATGGCGCATTGCAGGCTTTCCACAACACCTGCAGGCACCGGGGTTCAGCGCTGTGTGAAGCCGATTCGGGTACTTTCAGGAACGGACGGATTGTGTGTCCCTACCATGCCTGGAGTTATTCGCTGAGCGGGGAGTTGCGAAGTACGCCGCGCACCACCGGGGCGGATGGAATCAAAATGGAGGATTTTCCGCTCTACCGGGTATCCCTGCAGGTCTGGCGTGGTTTCGTTTTCGTCAATCTCGATTCCGACCCTCCACCGCTGGGGCAGGCGCTCGGCGCCGAAGCGGAAACCGTAAAGGCCTGGCCGCTGGAAGACCTGCGCCGGGTGCACCGGGAAAGTCACCGCGTGGCCTGCAACTGGAAAATTTTCTGGGAAAATTACCTGGAATGCTATCACTGTCCCGGGAGTGCACCCGGACTTGTGCCAGTTGGTACCGGTTTACCGCACGGGCTGGATGGATCACCGGGACGCCGGGATGACGCCCGACCCGCAACGTCCGCACGCCATGCTGAAATCCGGAGCGGTGACCTGGTCAGCCGACGGGACGACCGACCTGCCCTGGTTCGAGGGGCTCGGGCAGAAGGAGCAGGAAGCCGGCATGACATTTGCCACGTTCGTTCCGACCCTGTTCCTGGTGGCCCACGTGGACTATGTGCGTACGGTCCGGGTCATGCCGGCCGGCCCGGAGGAGACCGAACTGACCGTGGACTGGTACGTGCACCGGGACAACGTAAACCACCCGGCGCTGGACATCGAGCGCCTCGCCGCATTCGCCAGCCAGGTGGTCAGGGAGGACGCACGGGCCTGCGAACTCAACCAGCAGGGAATCCGCTGTGGGCGACACCAAAGCGGGGTGTTACTGGAACGCGAAAATTACGTCTTCGAGTTCGAGCAGTGGGTGCGGGAACGCTTGAACGCTTGACAGTGAACCAACAGGGATTCAACCTGTGGCCCCGATGATGAAGACCTCCGGACGACAATCTTCGACCATGATTATGCCCACTCCGAGACAGAACTTTGAGCACGCGATGAAGCTTTATCATTCGGGTGATTCGCAGGCGGCTTCGGAATGGTGCCGCAAGGCGCTGGACGCCACGCCGGATAACGTCGACCTGCTCACGCTGCACGGTGTGACGCTACTGGATTGCAGGCAGCCACGCGAAGCGCTTGCGCCCCTGCAGCGCGCGGTGGAACTGGCCCCGCGGTTTCCACGGGCGCGCGAGAATTACGGCCAGGCCCTGGCCCTGACCGGCCGCTTCGATGAAGCGATTGAACATTTTCAGCAAGCAGCAAACCTCGAACCTCACTCGGATTCAGTGCGCATGAAGCTGGCGCATGCGCTGGCGATGGTCGGAAAAGGGGAAGAAGCGGATAGCGTTTACGAGGAGGCTTTCGGCCTGGCGCCCGACCGCCGCCTGCTGGCCGAGGCCGGCGAACACCTGCGTGAAGGGCGGGTGCGTGAGTGCGAGCAGATCTGCCGAAAGCTGTTGGCGAAAAACACTGATGACGTCAATGCGCGGCGCCTGCTGGCCAAGGTGGCGGGGGTCGCCAAGCGCTGGGGACAGGCCGAAAGGCTGTTGCTCCGCGTGTTGAAAAAGGCGCCGGATTTTGACGATGCCCGGCTCGACCTGGCGCGGGTCTACAAACAGCAGGACCGCGTGGAAGATGCGGTGGCATGTACGTCGGAGGTGATTGCCCGCAGTCCGCGCAACGCCAATGCGATGTATCTGCATGCCAGTATGCTGGCCGTCGCCGGCCGTCACGAACAAGCGCTGACCGTTTACCGGCGTACCCTGGAATTGCGCGCCCATTTCCCGGGTGCCTGGATGGGTATGGGACACCTGCTTAAAACCCTCGGCCGCCAGCAGGAAGGCGTTGCGGCGTACCGCGCGGCCATTGAACAACAACCCAATTTTGGCGAGGTGTACTGGAGCCTGGCCAACCTGAAGACGTTCCGTTTCAGCGAACCGGAAATTGCCGAAATAGAAAAGCGCCTGGCAAGCGATTCTCTGAACGAAGACGAACGGGTGCATTTTCTGTTCACGCTGGGCAAGGTGCGGGAAGACCAGGGCAGGTACCCTGAGGCGTTTACCTGCTACGCGGAAGCCTGCGAGATCAACCGGGCAAAAATTTTCTATGACCCGGTTGATACGACGGTGCTTCACCAGCGTATCCGCAAGGTTTTCACGACCGAATTCATCTCCGAGCACAATGTCCAGGGACGTACCGATCCGACGCCGATCTTTATCGTCGGTCTGCCGCGTTCCGGTTCCACGCTGATCGAACAGATCCTCGCCAGTCACAGCCAGGTCGAGGGAACCGCCGAGTTGCCGGATGTGGGCCGGGTCATCGGCAGCCTGGCGTCACGCGTCCCCGGTGAGTCCTATCCGGAGGCTTTGCAGAAACTGGACACTGAAGCCGTGCGCAAGCTCGGCGACAGCTACCTGGTGCGAACCCAGAGGCAGCGCAGCGGGCTGCCGTATTTCACCGACAAGATGCCCAACAATTTCCCCAGCATCGGCCTGATTCACCTGATGCTGCCGGGCGCGATCATCATCGACGCCCGCCGGCACCCTCTGGACAGTTGTTTCGGCAGTTTCAAGCAGCATTTTGCCCAGGGCCAGACGTTCAGCTACGACCTGTTTGAAATCGGCGAGTTCTATCGCGAATACCGCGGCATCATGCGTCATTGGGAAGAAGTGCTGCCAGGCCGGGTGCTCGAAGTTCGCTACGAGGACATGGTGCGCGACCAGGAGGGCCAGACGCGACGACTGCTGGAACATTGCGGACTGCCCTGGGAGGATGCCTGCCTGCGCTTTTATGAAACCGAGCGCGCGGTCCGCACCGCGAGTTCAGAGCAGGTGCGCCAGCCCATTTACGACACGTCGATCAACCATTGGCGCAACTACCAGGCGGAGTTGCAGCCATTGATCTAGAGCGCTGGGGGATGAACTGCAGGGGTGGGACGTTCCGTAGGAGCGGATTTATCCGCGAATTTTTATCCAAATTTGATCGCGGATAAATCCGCTCCTACGCTGTTTAATTGAAATACCGCTTGATCCGGACTCCAAAAGTCCTCGGCTGAATGACCACGTAATTCTTACGTCCCCAGAACCAGTCGGCGTTGGTGTCGATGTAGGAAGCCGCACGCTTGTCGAACATGTTGTCCAGGTAGGCGCTGACCTCCCAGTCGCTGTTGCTCATGCCGGCGCGCAGATCCCAGGTGTTGTAGCTCGGTTGCTTCACACGGCCGCCGTAGCCGGTGCCGGAAGTATCAACGTCTTATAATGCGGTTGTATGAATCGCCGGTGTAGCTGGTCTGCAGGCGCACGTAGGCCTGCGCGCCGTCCATCATGCCAGTTTGCCAGTCGTATTCGGCGAAGGCCGAGAAGTTCAGGTCCGCCGTCAACGGCAGACGGGTGCCGGCGGGGATCTCGAGCACCACGTCTTCGGGAGCCCGCTCATCGGAAACCGAGATGTCGTCATTGATCTCGGCCTTGAACAGGTAGGTGCTCACCCAGCCCAGCTGCACATGCTCGGATGCCTGGTAAAAAATTTCCAGGTCGAACCCGTCTACAGTGGCATCGCCCAGGTTGGCAATTACGGTCTGATATGGTTGTTCGCAACATATGTAACTGGGGTCGGTCAGTTCCAGTTGCATGTCGTTCCAGACCTGGTGGTAACCGATCAGGTTGAACTGCAGTTGGCCGTTCATCCACTGCGATTTAAAGCCGGCCTCGTAGTTGTTCAGCAGATCCGGCCCGTATTCAACCGGCAGCGTGGGGTTGCCGCGCGCACGGTTGATGCCGCCGGTACGGAAACCCTGCGAATACAGCGCATAGAGCATTTTGTCTTCTTCGAAGAAATACTGCAGGCCGATCTTGGGCAGAAATCCGCTGTCGCTGCCGGAAGGCGTGCTGACATCGGCCGGGCCCGTGGCCGGAATTTTCAGGGTGTAGGTCCGGTCGATTTTCACGTCGTACCAGCGCAGGCCGATCAGCATCTTCCACTTGTCGGCCAGGTCGACCGTGGCTTCGCCGAAAATGGCCCAGTCGGTGCGCTTGTTGCGCTCGTCCGAGGACCAGCGGGATTCGGTCGGATCGAGCGGCCCGTAGATCGTGTTGTAGGCGGCCCACGACTCGGTGTCCATGTAGTCATCGATATACGTGTCGAACGCCCAGTGCTGCTTGGCCTGCTGGTAAAACAAACCGGCCGTCCAGAACCAGCGGGATGTATTACCGGTAAAACGCGTTTCGTGGGTCCAGCGCGTATCCCTTTGGTCGTTGTGCCAGAACCCGGTGGGGTCCGCGTCGTCGACGTCGTAACCGACGCCGTTCAGCGCGCAGGCCGTCGAGAAATCGTAGATGTTGTACGCGGCGTACTAGGGGTTGTCTGCCGCAGGTGCCGTAGCCCGTAGGCGCCGAGCTAGGGAGTGATAATAGGCCACGCCGCTGGTGCCGTCGAAATGGTAGGCGGTGTCGCGTTCGAAGTAGGACGTCGACGAGGTCATCAACACGCCGTTGAGATCGCCATCGAGGGTCAACTGGAAATTGTTCCAGGTGTCGTCCCAGTATTCCTGGTGGAACTTGACGGTCTTCAGGTCGCCGGTGGTCGGGTCGTAGTCGTTGTAACCTTTGACCCTGGAGTCGCTGTAGTTGTAGATGCCGGTGAGCGCCCAGTCGTCATTGAGCAGCCATTTGACTCCGACACGCGCGCCCTTGTAGGCCGTGCTGTTGATGTTGTTCTCGACGATGTCCGCGTTGGTCTTGCTGCCCTGGATGTATTCGCCGGTCTCCGGGTCGATCCGGCCGGGGCTGTACCCGAATACATTGTCTATGTAGCCGGCGTCCTCGCCACCATAGGCCACCAGGCGAATCGCCAGTTTGTCCTCGATGATCGGGATGTTCATCATGGTATCGGCGTCCCAGCCGGTCTCGCCGCTGTGAATGTAGTGTAAACCGCCGCCGACATTGTCCGGCGAACTGGGTGGTGTCCGGCTTGTTGACAATGTAGCGCAGCGTTCCGGACTGGGAACTGGCGCCATAAAGCGTGCCCTGCGGTCCGGCCAGCGTTTCGATGCGCGCCAGGTCGTACGGGCGTATTTCCGGGGACTGGGCGCCTGTGGTCAGCGGTTGTTCATCGAGGTAAATCGCGGCCGATGAATCGGCGATAAACGGTCGGGCGGAATCGGCCAGTCCGCGGAAAATGATCTTGTTCAGGCCGGCGGATGAACCCACGACCGTCATCGCCGGCACGAATTTGGCAAGGTCTTTCAGGTCGGTGATGCCTACCTTGGTAATGTCTTCCTGGCTGAAGGCCTGGATGGACTGCGGAATGTCCTGGATGTTTTCCTCGCGTTTGCGTGCGGAAACGATGACTTCTTCCAGGCGGTTGTCATTGGCTTCGTTTTGCTCCTGTGCATAAACAACACCGGTCACGCCCGGTGTGAGTGCTGCCGCTATGGCGCTGACAATCGTGCGTTGTTTCCATTCATGGGAGGATTTGATGGATTGATCGCGGGACATCTTTGTCTCCATTAAGTGCTCGCCGGATGCAGGCGATTTAACGAAATGTTAATAGCGCGAGAATATATCCCGATCCGTTGAATGTCTATAGATAGTTTTTCGAAATATCGTCATAGGCCTTGTGATGGAAGTGAAGCTACTGGAAATCCCGCGGGAATCGTTTCGTCCCAGGTCTTCTCGCGCAGCAGGACACCGTTTTCACTCAGGCGGCGCACGTACCGGTAATAGAAATTTTCCCGGTCACTGCGCAGCAGGGTATCGCCTTCCCACAGCAGGTCGCGGTCTTCCAGCGTCACCCGGAAACTGTGTTTGCCGGTCTGGGTGGTATTTTCGGGATGGGCGTCCGACGTGTGGTACTCAATCAACTCCTTGTAGACCTCGGTGCCCCAGGGCAGGTGCTGGCCGTATTCGGTGTTGGCGCGGATGGTTGTTTCCGCTGTTTGCGGATTGCGGGACACTTCGGAAATCTCGCCATAGCCGGAGCTGGTTCCGGCAATATCGAAATGGCTGTAGCCGGGAGCTTCCGGGTTGGATGCAGGCGGCAGGAAAGCAGGCGCCGGGCGTTGTTCGAAGGGAACCACCGGCAACTCGATGCGCGAACCGCCCTGGTCTCCCAGGTACAGCGAAGTGGTCACCGGGTAAGCGGTGGGCCAGAACATCGGCCACTGCGCATTGCTGATGGAAACCCGGATGCGGTGTCCGGCGGGAAAAACCCAGGAAGTGAAATGCAGTTCCGGGTCGATTTCGAAAGATCTCACCGGGAACAATGTCAGACGGATCGCGGGCGGAATCGCGGTGCGTGCCGTTAAATCCGGCGCCGGTGACCAGGGTCACGGATCCGTCGGGTGCAATGTCGGACAGGCGCACAAACCAGTCGGCCCGGGGAGCATCGGCAGCAACCCGCAGGTGAGCACGGGGACGGCCGAGGATTTCCAGGTCGGCGGGCAATACTTCGCTGTCGTAGACCAGGCTGTAGGCGTCGGTGGGCCGCTGGTCGTGCGCGACTTCGCCCCACCAGCTATTGGGCCCACCGGCTTCCATGCCAGCGGTCGGCACGTTTCGCAACAGGTGTGTCGCCGGTGCGACGGTTTCCGCATGCAGTTGGTGGTTGACGCCGAGGTACAGGGTATCCGGTTTAATGCGGTCGATCGGCCAGCCCTCTTCCCAGCGCCAGTGGCCGGGAACACTGGCCTGGTAGGGACCCGGCGGATGCCAGTTGCGCACGTAGACGGCAAAGTCCGGTTCCTCCAGGATGCCGGTGTCCCGCCCCTTGAGCCACTGGTCAAACCAGCGTACCGCCTCAGCCCGCCATTCGATGCCGGGTTCCGGGTAGGGGTCGTCGGGCGTGGTGTGAATCCACGGTCCGATGATCGCTTTGACCGGGGCATCGAGGTGTTCCAGCATCCGCGGCAGGCTGTTGCGGTAACCGTCGTACCAACCGCCGATGTGGAAGCTGGGGATGCGGATCAATTCATAGCGGTCTTTCAGCGAAACGCGATCCCAGTACGGGCCGTCACGTTGATGGCGCTTGTTGGCGATGGTGTACGGCGGCTGGTCGAAGCGATCGCGAAAATAAGCCTCGTCAATCACGTAGCCGGGTGCGCCGGGTCGCGAGTTGTCGACGTCCATCATCATTTCGTAAGAATCCAGGTGTAAGATCCCGTCGATGAAGTAGGAGTCCTCGGCGTAAAGGTACTCGGTGGAGTCGATGGCCAGGATGGTTTTCAGCGCCGGTGGCTGGCGCATGGCCATCTGGATCGCGATGAAACCGCTGTAGGAAATTCCGAACATCGCGACGTTGCCGTTCGACCAGGATTGTCTGCGATAGCCAGTCGATCAGGACCTCACCATCGGCCAGTGCCTGCTCCGAATACGCGCCCGGCCCGAGGATGCCCTCGCTGTTGCCGCTGCCGCGTTCATCGGCGGCGACCACGATGTAGCCGCGCTGGACGAAATAGGAGTAGGTGGGGTACCTGCTGCCGCGGTAGGTCGTGACCCGGTAGGGGTGGTATTCGAGCAATACCGGGAATCGCTCGTCCGGCGCGCCCCCGGCAGGCATGTAGAGTTCGATCGCCAGGGACTTGCCGTCCGACATGGTTACCCGTGCCTGGCGAACCTCGATGTCATAAACCGCGGGGGAGGGCTCCGCCGCCGCCATCGCCGCGGCCGGAAACCACATCAGCACCGCCAGGAACAGGGCTGAAAGTTTCAATGAGCTGAAGGAAATCAACATCCGGTAGATTATTTCATGTTTGGCCGTCACAATTCCCCCGATGATCCGTAATAGTACGGTGTTCCTATGTGTGATCTGCTGAATCGTAGCCGCTTATGCGTATTTGTGAAATGAAATTTTTGCGCACGCCTTCCGCGCTCCGGGTGCTGGCCAGTCTCTGCCTGGTTATCGGCAGTATTTCCTGTGCCCCGGAAAACCTCCGTTCACCGGCGCCGGATCTTTACGGATCCGGTCGAATTGCGGGTCATGACATTCAACATTGAATGGGGCGGCGCGAAGATCAGTTTTGACAAGGTTGTCGAAGCGATCCGGGCGTCAAACGCCGATGTGGTCGGAATCCAGGAAGCGGAAGGCAATCTGCAAAGGCTTGCCGACGAACTCGGGTGGTATTTTGACCTGCAAAGCTACGTGATTTCCCGGTTTCCAATCATTGCGCCTCCGGGTTCCGATGGCCGGTATGTGTTTGTCGAAGTCGAACCCGGCCGCGTCATCGTGATGGCGAATATCCATCTGCCTTCGAAAAACTATGGCCCCGATGCCGTGCGCGATGGCGCAGCGCCCGAAGCGGTGCTCGAAATCGAATTTTCCAGGCGCCTGCCCGCAGCCCGGAAAGCCATCGAACCCTTGCAGCAATTCGTAAAAGGTGGAACCCCGGTCTTCATTTCGGGGGACTTCAACACACCGGCACACACGGACTGGACAACAACCACGGCGGGTACCCGAAAATACCTGTTGTACCCTTTGAATTGGCCGGTCAGCCTGGCGCTGGAAGAAGCGGGTTTCCGCGATTCGTGGCGGGTGGTTTACCCGGACCCGGTGCGTAACCCGGGCCTCACCTGGTGGGCTGCCAGGCCGCCCCTCAAAGAGTATTTTTTTGACGAAAACGACAGCCAGGACCGCATTGACTTTGTCTGGTTTGCCGGTGCGGCCGAGGTCCTGAACAGCGCGCTGGCGGGTGAAACCGGAGGGCCGGAAGTCACGTATGGTTTGACGCCGTGGCCCAGTGATCATCGCGCCGTTGTCAGCGGATTCCTGGTCGAACCCGTGCGCCTGCCTGAGCTGGTCACCACCGGCAGCCGGGTCTACCGGGACGATGCCGTTATCGACGTTCATTCCAACAGCGCCGGCGATACGGCGCTGTGTGTCGCCGGGGCGGACAACCGGGTGGTCGTTGCCGAACGCCGGGTGCCCGGCGGCAGGGCCGACTGGATGTTACCCGCCGCCGTGCCGGGTCCGGGGCACTACCGGGTCCGGAAGTGCGATGCCGGGAAGGATCTCCGGCCCCGCCAGGGAGTTCTGGGTGCTTTCCAGCGCTGCCGTGCCGGAGGTTGAAATCACCGGTTCGTCGTTTCAGACCGGTCAGGCCATAAATATCCGCTGGCGTAACGCGCCCGGTAACCGCAACGATTACCTGGCCGCCTACGCCAAAGGGGTTGTGACGGATTACGAGAACGGCCTGGCCTGGGTTTACACCCGAGCAATGCCTGAAGGAGAGGTCCGCATGGATGCATCGACAACCGAGTGGGGGTGGCCGCTGGCGCCTGGCGAATACGTGATCCGGCTGGTCAAGGACGACGGTTCTGAAGTACTTGCCGAATCGGCGCCGTTCACCGTCAGGGCGGGTGATCCCTGACTCCGGGCTAACCGGAAGCCGCGCATTCCGTAATACCCTCGATCAATTTTTCCTGGAAACGCGATTGGACCAATTCACGGCGTAACGCCTGGAAGGTACCAAAGACGGTTTGCAACGATGCCCGGTTGGCCATCCATTTGGGCAAATGGCCTGCAGTATCTGCATGCGCCTGGTAGTCGATCTCGACCTGTCCATCCGGCTGAACCGCCAACCTCCAGCGTGAACTCACGTCAATTATTCGAACATACCCGGCCAGACCCGGCAGGTCATCGTGTCGATCTGAAATGTCCAGAACCAGGCTGCAGGGCGTCGGTTGGCTGTATTCCGAGAAAGTTACCATGTCGCGGTTGGCGACCGGCCACGGTGCATGGAAGCGCGTGTGAACGACGTTACTGCGCTGCCCCGTGACCTCGAGAACCGTCACGTCGCTGACGGATTCCATCCAGTCAGGCACGTGATCAGTATCGTGCAGCAGGGCGATAAATGCGGACAGGGTCGTCTTGACCCGCGTAGTGGCTCGAACTTCGTCATAGCCGTTTGCCGATGCCCTGCTGTAGACCCTTATGTCATCCTGATCCCGCCGAAGCGCCCATTCTTCAGCGGCGGACAGAGGCAGGCAAATCAGCAGGGCAGCGCACAGGAAAAGAGCTCTCGGCATGGTTTGTTCCTGATCCCGGTCGCCTGGCGGCTATTGCCCCTGCAAAACGAAATCAACGATGGCCTGCGTAACCGGCAGATTATTTTCCGGCGCCATGATGTCGCCGGCCAGGACATGGTTGCTGGCGTCACCGGAACCGGGCAGTTCAAGCAGCTGTTTGCGCGGACTGTCGAGCTGTTCGAACCCCCTGATGATCCAGTCGACGTCGACAACGGTGTCAGCCGGCGAGTAGATCGTCAAAACGGATTGCTCAAGCTGCATGGGCAATCTCCCGCGGACGTATTTGACCAGACGCATCATTTCGATCGCGGCATCCATCGGGTACGTGGTCGACCAGAAGCGTGCCTGTAATTCATTTTGCGCAGTCCAGCTGCGGGATTTACCGGCGACGATGTAGGCCAGTTGCGGCCCACCCGGCCAGGTCAGGAATTCGGCCTTGGTGTCCTGCACAGCGAAATTCGGTGACATAAGAACGATCGTGCTCACGGCTTCAAAGGACGGATGGCCGACCATCGCCAGCGCCAGCGTGGCGCCCGTCGAGGTTCCCATCACGATAAGCTGTTCCCCGATCATGGCTCCGATCGAAAGTGCCTCGGCGGCATCATTGAGCCAGTCCTCGGCGCGGACGCCCTCCAGTGCATGCTGTAGCTGCCCGTGGCCCGGTCAGGCGGGTTTCAAACAGGTTTGCTCCGAGTGCGTCGGCAACCATTGAGGCAACCGGCGCAATTTCCTGCCGGGTTGCCGAGAAGCCATGCAGATAGACGATGGAATACGGGGTTTTACTGTTTCTGTTGTTCCTGGTACCAGCGAATGCGTTTCTCGGTACCCGGAATGAGGGCTTCCCTGGCGTTGGCCAGGGACTCGCTTTCCGCCAGCCAGTCGGTCAGATCGCCCTCGAATTTGGCGGATAGCGCTTTATTCTCGAGCCTGGCAGGTGCTGTTGCCACCAGGGCCAATGTCAGTGCAACGAGAACAGCAGCAATAACAATTGGAATTCTGCCTTTCACTAGCAGACCTTCCGGCAGGAAAGTCCGGCAAGGATTTGCCGGACTTTTCCGAACTCGGCTTCGGTGGTTCCCGTAAAGCTCAGAAGCTCGCTCTCAGCGTCACGCCATAGGTGCGCGGCTGGTTGGGGTAACCACTGTAACTGCCGGGCTGTGCAACCGACGGAAACGCGGACAGCAGGTACTCGTCGTTGAACAGGTTGCGGCCCCAGAAAATCAGTTCCAGGCCGTTGCTCCAGCCAAATCCCAGGCTGCCGTTGAACGTGCTCACTTTCGCCGACGCGATGTCGGCTGGCACGTTCTCCACCACCTGGATATTGTCCGCGTAGGTGTATTCGCCCCGGATGAAAGACTCGGTCGAGCCCAACTGGAAATAATAGGTGGCCGACGTGTCGATGGTGAGTTTATGAATACCGGCAGGGGTCGTGCCGGTCAGGTCTACCGGCCCGTCAGGCCCTTCACCAAGCGGGAAGGAGTCGTATTTCGGATCCAGCCAGGTACTGGCAAAAGTCAGTCTCCACGCATCGGTGGGGACCCACAGGCCTTCGACTTCAACGCCCGTCGTGGATTGTTTGCCCGCGTTGGCCAGCACGAAGCCGGTTCCGGTGAAGATGTTCGACTGGAATCCCTTGATCTCCTGGTCGAAGATCGCGACGTGCAAAGAGGTCGTGCTCCAGTCGCCCTTGAAGCCGAGTTCATAGGCGGTGGCGTCCTCGGGCCCGGCGTAACGTGTTCCCGGTCGCAGATTGGGCACTCCCAGTCCCGCCTGCAGCAAGGCCGGAATATCGTCGGCGAACGGGCGTGAATCCCGGCTCAGGTTCCAGGAGGTGGCTTTGAAACCCGTTCCGGCGCGCGCGTAAACATTGATGTTGTCGGTCCACTGGTAGGCGAGTACCGCGGTCCAGGTGACCTTGGAATCATTGGATTTACCCGGCTCCACCGAGTTGGGGAAGTCCACGAACGGCGGCAGGAACTGCAATTCCTGCAAGGCCAGCGCCGGGTTGCAGTACGGACCGGTTTCCGGCGAGCACCGGGTGGCGGCCAGGGCGGCAGCGGTGGCGGCTGCGCCCGGGTTGGCGGCGATGTTCTCCGGGGTTGCCGGCAAACCGGTCAGCTGGTAGAAAATGCCGGCAAAACCCACCTGGACCATGCTGACCGATCGAAAACACGTCGGTATTGCACCTGGTTCACGTAGGCGTTCTTTTTGACCTTGGTGTAGTTCAAGCCCTCCGGTCAGTGTCCACTGGTCCGTGAAATGCCAGTCAGCCTGCCCGAAGAACGACATCGTCTTGTCGTCCTGCCCGGTGTAATCCCATGCGCCTTGCCCGGCCTGGAGAAAGCCGACGCCTGGCGGCAATTGCCCCTGGGCCACCAGGGCCTGCTGCAGTTGGTTGATCGGCGCCGCCGGACAGGATGTTGCCATAGGGGTTCATATCCGTCGTCGTAGGTTACGACGTTGTCGTACGTCACGGTTTCATCGAAGTAGAACGCGCCCAGCATCCAGTCAAGCGGTACCCACGGTCTGGCTCAGGCGCACTTCCTGGGTGAACGTGTCGATACCCGTGTCGCCGGAATTGAGCGCCGACCAGCTGCCGCGCTGGTGAAATCGACATCGACGTTGTCCTTGCGCGACAGTTCACGGTAGGAAGTGATCGAGGTCAGCAGCAGATCGTCGGCAAAGTTGTAATCCGCCTGCAGGGAAACGCCCTGGTTGGTGATTTCGTTGGTCGGATCAAAATCGTAATAATTTTCGTAGGCAAAGCCGTCATTGGGAACCAGGTCTCCGCCGACCAGGTCGAATCGCACACGCCGGTCGGGCCGTCGAACAGGTTGGCCACGCCGCAGCATTTCTCGTTGATCTTGTCGTAGTCGGCGATCAGCCGCAGGCTGAGATTTTCCGTGGGCAGCCACAACAACTGGCCGCGCACGCCCCAGCGGTTTCTCTCGTTGATCTCAGTGCCGGTCTCCAGGTTCTTGAAGTAACCGTTCCGGTCGTTGGAACTGACCGACAGGCTGAACCCGAGCGTGTCGGATATCGGCCCGCTGATGTCACCCTTGAGGATCCACAGGTTGTAGTTGCCGTAAGTGAGGGACGCGCTGCCGGAGTAGGCATCCATATTGGGAGCGGCGGTCACGATGTTGATCACGCCGGCCGAAGCGTTCTTGCCGAACAGGGTGCTTTGCGGGCCGCGCAACACTTCGATGCGTTCCAGGTTGGGCAGGTCAGCCAGCGCCGCGGCCGATCTCGACCGGTAGACGCCGTCGACGAAAACACCCACCGAGGGTTCGATACCCGGGTTGTTCGCGCCGTTGCCGAAGCCGCGGATCACGAAGTTCGTATTTCCCGTTGTTTGCAGTTGCGTCACACGCAGGGATGGCACCATGCCCTGCAAGTCGACCATGTCGTTGATCTGCGCCTGTTCGATGGTCCTGGAATCCACCACGCTGACAGCGAGCGGAACTTCGGCGAGGGTTTGTTCCCGCTTGGTGGCCATGACGATGACTTCTTCGATGGTGTCGGATTCCTGTGCGTAAACCGGTGACACGAAGGCTACGGCCAAGCAAGACCGGCCAAAATTCTGATTTCTGATTTTATTCCCCACGACATACACTCCCACAGATGAATGCGAAAATGACGCGGCTACGAGGATGCCGCTACCTGAAGCCGGATCATACTACAAAGCCTCCTGTGTGCTTAAATAATCTGATTCCAAGCCAGTCTGATGTGATTTGCCTTGCTGAGCTACCGCCATTCTTTTCACGCCGGGAATTTTGCCGATGTTCTGAAGCACATCGTGCTGGTCGAAATCCTTGAACACCTGGCAGCCAAGGAGAAAGCCTTTGAATACATCGACAGCCACGCCGGCGCCGGCCTGTTTGACCTGACGCACGGCCATGCTGAAAAACTCGAAGAATTCCGGGACGGGATCGGCAGGCTGTGGGGCGGGGACTGGCCGGAGCTCAGACGATATTTTGAGATCATCAGGGCCTGCAACCCTTCCGGTTCATTGAATTACTACCCGGGTTCGCCCCTGATCGCAATGCATTTTCTGCGCCCCCAGGACCGGGCCTGGCTGTTTGAACTCCATCCCAAGGATTGCAGGAGGCTCGAAAAAAACACCCGGGACAATAACCGCATCAGGGTTGCCTGCCAGGATGGCCACCAGGGCCTGCTTGCGCTGCTGCCGCCGGCCAGCCGGAGAGGCCTGGTTCTGGTTGATCCTTCTTATGAAATAAAGTCCGAGTACGAACAGGTTTTCGAAACCGTCCAAAAAGCCTGCAGAAAATTTTCAACCGGTATTTACGCCATCTGGTACCCGGTCGTGGAGCGGGAAAGAGTCAGTCAGCTGGAAAACAGCCTGGCCGCCAGCGGCATCAGGGATATCCAGCGATTTGAACTCGGCCTGGCGCCGGATTCGGACGGGCGGGGTATGACCGCCTCGGGGATGATCGTGATCAATCCGCCGTGGACGCTTTTTGAGAAAATGTCCCGGGTTCTGCCGAAACTGGCCGTTGCACTGGGCACGGATCAGGACGCTTTTTACAAATGTGACAGGCTTGTGCCAGAGTAAACGCAGTGCAAACTGCGATCAAATACTGTCTAGCGAGGAAAACCATGAAACAGAACATCATTTTCGCCATCGGGCTGTCCCTGCTTGTCCGCAGCCCATTCTCGCCTGGCAGATATCGTCCGTTCCGAGGCCAACAACGGCAACCTGGTCATGGAGGACATCCCGGCAATTCCGCAGTCGGTAGTCGCCGACCTCAACCGGTACCAGAATGTCCGGTTCGCCAGTTTTCAGGACTGGACCCTGGATGGTGAAGGGATTTTCATCTCGACCCGTTTTGGCGACGTAAACCAGATTCACCATGTCGGCCATCCCGGCGGGGCGCGGACCCAGATTACCTTTCTGAACGAACCGATCGGCGAGGTTTCGCGCCAGCCGCAGGGTGCAAAAATGATTTTCACGATGGATGCCGGCGGCAGCGAGTTCTCGCAGATTTTCCTGCTCGACCCGTCCGGTTCGGACGACGCATTGATGCTGACGGACGGCGAATCGCGAAACGGTGCGGTGGTCTGGGACCGCAGGGGCGAATGGATTGCTTACCAGAGCACCCGCCGCAACGGCGCTTCCAACGACGTCTGGATGATGAATGTCAGCAACCCCGAGACCGCTGAAATCGTGCTGGAATCGCCCGACGGCACCTGGTGGGGCGCCGTGGATTTCTCGCCGGACAACAAGCGCTTGCTGATCATGAACTACGTCGGCAATGCCGATTCAAGAATCCTCCTGCTCGACCTGGAGAGCAAGGAACTGCGCCGGGTGGCCGGCGATCCGGAACATCCCAGTATCAACAGCCCGGTGGCATTCGACCGGGAGGGCACGGGCTTTTACTTCGTCACCGATGTCAAGGGCGAGTTCCAGCAACTGGCCTGGCAATCATTTGAAGAAGGAGCCGAGCCGGTTATTCTGACCGCCGATATCCCCTGGCACGTCGAAGCCGGGGCGCTCAGCGAGGACCGTTCGCGTGGCGCATTCGTGGTCAACGAAAATGGTTTTTCGAAGCTTTACCTGATCGACCTGGCCGGCAATCAATACCGGCAAGTGGAATCCATACCGACCGGCCTGGTCGGTAACCTGAAATTCAGTCCGGACGGCAGCAAACTCGGCATGACCCTGAACACCGCGCAGACACCCAGCGATTCTTTCGTCCTGGACCTGGGTGAGGGGGCGCTGGAATACGGCGACCTGACACGCTGGACCTTCAGTGAAGTCGGTGGCCTCGACACCGCGACGTTCATCGAACCGGAACTGATCTCCTTCCCCACCTTCGACAGCGCGAACGGCGGGCCGGAATCGATCCCCGCGTGGTTCTACAAACCGGCCGGCGACGGTCCATTCCCGGTGGTTATCTCCATCCATGGCGGCCCGGAAGCCCAGGCGCGGCCTGCGTTCAGCAGCACCTACCAGATGTGGTTGCAGAAGCTCGGTGTGGCGGTAGTCGTTCCCAACGTCCGCGGCTCCAATGGCTACGGCAAAAATTACATGTCGCTGGACAACGGCTTCAAACGTGAAGACTCGGTCAGGGATATCGGCGCCTTGCTGGACTGGATCGCGACCCGGCCTGAACTGGACCCGGACCGGGTCGCGGTTTTCGGCGGCAGTTACGGGGGTTACATGGTGCTGGCCAGTTCGGTGCACTACAGCGACCGCCTGAAAGCGGCAGTGGATATCGTCGGCATCAGCAATTTTGTCACCTTCCTCGAAAATACCGAGGACTACCGCCGCGACCTGCGCCGTGCGGAATACGGCGACGAGCGCGATCCCGCGATGCGGGCGCACCTGGAATCGATCAGCCCGCTGAACCACGTCAGCGATATCCGGATCCCGATGCTCGTGGTGCAGGGCCAGAACGACCCCCGCGTGCCGGTCACCGAGGCCGAGCAGATCGTCGCCGCGCTGCGCGAACAGGGCACGCCGGTCTGGTACATGAACGCGATGAACGAGGGGCACGGTTACCGCAAGAAAGAGAACCAGGACGTCTACCAGCAGGCCACGATCATGTTCCTGCGGGAATTCCTGGTGGGGGAGGCTCCTCAGCCGTCGAAGGAATAGCCGAACATTTCGATTTCGGCAGCCCAGTGTTTTGCGACCAGGTTGATCGCTGACCGGTCGTAAAAATCCTGGTACCGGTGGTGCTCAGTGACATTCTTGCTGGGCAGCGCCTGGCAGGGAATTCCGATTTCATGGCATACCGTTTCCCAGTCCGCCTGCAGATTTTCCAGTTGGCCGACAAAATCCACCAGCAACAGGCCTTTCCGGTCGCACAGCATGTTCAGTTGGTAGGCATCACGCCGCGGTATTTGCATACGGATGAACTCCGGGAAGCCGGCCAGCCGGGACACCCGGGCGTGGCGTCCGTGTCCGGGCTGGTTGAGAATGTATTGGTACTCGGAGACCAGTCTTTCCCAGGGGTTGCGCACGAACGCGAATTTGAAATAGCGCCTGAAGGTCTCCTTGGGCATGCGTGACCGGGCGGCGAGTATGTCGTCGTGGGTGCGAAACAGGTGTTTGCGGTAGTCCCACTGGAACCGGGCCCGGCTTTTGAAGTGAGCCAGCCTGCCGGCCGGCGGCGGCAGGGACAGCGGAAGCAGGATGGCCTGCATACTGGTGCTTGCCACCTTGCGCATTTGTACAAAAATGAATTTATGGCTGTCCGAAATCAACATTTGCGTACTTCATTTTTTTCTGATTGTTGTAACATGGGGCCACTCGTTTCCAGAGTTCAATTGTGCCATTATTGCTATTAACCAATAATTTCTGACAACCTTACTCATGACAAAGAAATCCCAATTCATGCGCATTTTATCCCACCGCATCGGTCTGTGTGGCTTGTTCATTGTCCTGCTAACGGCCTTTACACCAGCAATATTTGCCCAGGATTCCGAGCTTGAGTCTGAGGCGATCAAGACGGCCCCCGTCGTCATCGATGGCAAGGAGTTGTTCAAGGTTCGCGGGGTTTCATCGTATCCGGCGAGTCAGCGGGCAGCGGAGATACGCGGCCGGATCATCGCGGCTGCCAAAGACAAGAATTTTTCTGTTGACGCCCTTACCTTCACGCAGGAAGAAAACCGGGACATGGTTAACGCGGGAGAAACCGTGCTGGTCAGCATATTCGATGTGGACGCCAAAATTGAAAACATCGACCGAAAAATTCTGGGCCAGGTGTTCAAAAAGAAAATCGCCGGAGCCATTACCGAATTTCGGGAGGACCGCAGCCCCAGGGTTTTGTTAACCAATACGGTTTATGCCGTTGGCTTGACCGGAGCGATATTCCTGCTTTTATGGGGGTTCCTGCGGCTGTTCCGCTGGCTGGACGGCTGGGCGGTCCGGCACGTGCAGCGCAACATTGACAGTCTGGCCAGTAAATCCCATTCCCTGATCCAGGCCGGCCAGGTCTGGTCGTTGTTTGCCGGCTTTTTGCGCGCGCTGCGGTTTATCGTCCTGGCCATCGTTGTTTACTTCTACCTCAATACCTTGCTTGGGCTCTATCCCTGGACGCGCCCGGCTGCGCTGATCCTGTTCGACCTGGTTTTTAACCCGGTCAGGAGCTTATGGGAAGGTTTCGTGGCTTCACTGCCAGACCTGATATTCCTCGCTGTCCTGTTCTTTGTGGTTCGCTATGTTCTGCGATTGACCCGTACGTTCTTTAAAGGTGTGGAAACCGGCCGGATCAAGCTGCAGAATTTTGACCAGGAATGGGCATCTCCCACCTACCGGATCGTCCGGATATTGATCATTGCATTCTCGCTGGTGGTTGCTTATCCGTATATTCCCGGCTCCGATTCGGGCGCGTTCAAGGGGGTTTCACTTTTTCTCGGGGTTATTTTCTCACTGGGTTCTTCATCTTTCATTGCCAACATCATGGCAGGGGTGGCGATGACTTACCGCGGCGCTTTCAAGATTGGAGACCGGGTCAGGATCGGCGACGTGGTGGGGGAGGTGAGAGAAATCAAGAATATGACAACCCGGATCAGAACGGTTAAAAACGAGAGCGTCGTGATTCCGAATTCGAATATCCTGAACTCCAACGTGACCAACTATTCGCAACTGGCCAAAGACAGCGGTTTGATCATCCACACCATCGTCGGCATCGGCTATGACACGCCGTGGCGGCAGGTCGAGGCGATGCTGCTGCTGGCGGCGGAGCGTACCCCCGGGCTGGAAAAGGATCCCGCGCCTTTCGTGTTGCAGCAGGAGATGGGGGATTACGCCATCAACTACGAAATCAACGGCTATTGCAAGGACGTTTCCCGCATGCTGGCGGTCAAGTCCGACCTGCATCGCAACATCCAGGATGCGTTCAACGAACACGGTGTGCAGATCATGTCGCCGGCCTACGAGGCCGATCCGGCCACGCTGAAGATCGTGCCGCCCGATCAATGGTATGCAGCCCCCGCCCGGAAACCGTAAACTTCGACTCGTCCCGTCCAGGCGGTCCACTTATCGCAGCGGGCGTAACTTTTGCGCCGTTTGTGTCATCAATTAATGCATGGGCCAACCATCAGCCCATACACCAGCCGATTGACACAAGCGAGGTAGACACAGTGAACAAATCATCCCATGCTCATCCCGTTCGGAAATCCCTGTTATTGCTGGGCGCCGCCGCGGCCATTTCATTGCCCTTGATGGTTTCCGCGAATGTAAGCGGCAAATCCAATGCCGGTTACAGCCTGCTCTACACGACAAAGCCGTCGCAGGTACGCACTGATCCCGAGGCGGTCTATATCAAGCTTCAGAACCTTACGTACGATCTGTGCGGTTCCCCGGACCTGCATATTACCGGCAGCTTGCGCAAATCCGCCCAGGTCGAGGCGTGTTACGAGGAAACTTTGACGGCAGCCGTTGAACGGCTGGACCGGCCCGAAGTGACCGAATTACACCAGAACTAGTCAACCTTCCCCGCAGAAACGCCGGCTGAATTTCAGCCGGCGTTTGCTTGATCCGAAGCTCATTTTTCGATCCCGGCGAGATCCACCATGAAGGCAAATTCCCGGGCGGTTTCCTCGTACCGGCGATAGCGTCCCGACGCGCCGCCGTGCCCCGCATCCATATTGGTGATCATGATCAGGCGGTTATCATCGGTGCGCCGGTCGCGCAGGCGCGCCACCCACTTGGCGGGCTCGAAATACTGGACCTGGGAATCGTGCAGGCCGGTCGTGACCAGCAGGTTGGGATAGTCCTGCGCCGTGACCTGGTCATACGGTGAGTAGGAAAGCATGTAGTCGTAGGCCTCTTTTTCCTTTGGATTGCCCCATTCCCTGAATTCACCGGTCGTCAGTGGAATGGATTCATCGAGCATCGTGGTGATCACATCGACAAACGGCACGGCCGCGACAACGCCCCGGTACAGTTCCGGCGCCATGTTGACCACGGCTCCCATCAGCAAGCCACCGGCACTGCCCCCCATGGCAAAGGTGCGCGACGGGTCGATGATGCCGTCCTGTTGCAGCCGCTTCGTGACATCGATGAAGTCGTTGAACGAATTCTTCTTGTTCATCAGGCGACCGTTTTCATACCATTGGCGGCCCATTTCCTGGCCGCCGCGGATATGTGCGATCACGTAAACGAAGCCGCGGTCCATCAGGCTGACCACCGCGTTGCGGAACCAGGGATCGGTGGATGTAGCCGTAGGAGCCATAGGCGTAGATCAGCGCCGGGGCAGTGCCATTCAGCGGCGTGTCGCTGCGGTAGGCGAGCGACACCGGCACGTTCACACCGTCACGGGCGGGGACCATCATGCGGACGGTACGGTACTGGCTGCTGTCATAGCCGCCCAGCACCCGGTCGGCTTTCAGCAGCCTGCTTTCGCCGGAGGTGAGGTCGATTTCCCAAATCTGGTTGGGTGTAACCAGGCTGGAGTATCCGTAACGGATCACGTCGGTATCGGTATTCACATTGGTTCGAAGGCCACATCACGTAGGCTTCCTCGCTGGCGTCGAGGTACTTGTCCGTGCTGCCGTCGTGCGCCATGACCCTTACCTTTCTGAGCCCGTCTTTCCGCTCACCGACCACCAGCCAGTGATCAAACGCCTGGATTTCCTGCACCATGGCATCCGTCGCGGTTGGGAACCAGTTCCTTCCACTTCGACTTGTCCGGTGCATCTTGCAGCGTGGTGGACATGACGCGGAAATTTTCGGCATTCCAGTTGGTGCGGATATAGAAAACTCCGTTGGCGTGGTCTACATCGTACTCATGGCCGGTTTCGCGTGGCAGGATGTACTGAAAATCTGACAACGGCTCATTGCGCGTTCAGCACTTTCACTTCGCTGGTATCGGTATTGGTGTGAACGAGGAAGATGTAATCCCCGGACCGGCTGCGCGAAAGCCCGGTGTAAAACGTGTTGTCGGCTTCCTCGTAAACCAGGACGTCTTGCGATGGATCGGTTCCCCGCTCGATGCCGCATGACCCGGTAGCCCAGCAGGGTTTCCGGGTGTTTGTCGATGTAAAACAGGTACTGGCCATCGGCAGACCAGGCCAGGGACTCTTCCGCGTTGCCGATCTGCTTCGGGTAAAAATTCTCCGGTTTGCGTGTCGAGTACCCTGATGGTGTTGATGCGCCGGCCAACGGTATCCTCGGCAATCGCCACGTAACGGTGGTCATCACTGACCTCAATGCCCATCAACTGGTAGAAGCTATGCCCTTCCGCCCGCTGGTTGCCGTCGACCAGGATTTCTTCGGCCGCATCCATGCTGCCTTTGCGGCGGGCATATATCGCGTAATCCTTTCCGGGTTCGTAGCGGTTGTAGTACCAGTAACCGTTTTTCTCGTAGGGCACGCTGGAGTCATCCGGATCGAGGCGGCCGGTCATTTCATCGAACAGGGTTTTTTGCAGGGCTTCGGTATGCGCCATCTGGCTTTCGAAATACTGGTTTTCCGCTTCCAGGTAAGCCAGGACTTCCGGGTCGCTGCGGGTGTCGTCACGCAGCCAGTAATATTCGTCCACCCGGGTGTCGCCGTGCTCGGTGATTTCAAACGGCCGTTTCCCGGCCTTTGGCTCGGCGACTACCGGCGATGAAGTCGCGCTTTCGGTGGCTTGCGGTGCGGTTCCGGCTACCGGTTCGGCGGCGGGTTTGCAGGCGAACAGGCTGAAAAGGACCAGCGCCAGCAAAAGGTGCGTTTTTGCGAAAAATTGCTTCATGGATGTGATCTCGACGGGTGGATTTCAGATTAAACAAATGATCAGGTAGCTATACTGTTCCCCAAGTTTACCGTAAAGCAAGGAAACCCAATGCGTACTCTGCACGAAGAAATTTCACACCGGTTCACGCGCGCCGTTGTGCGCACACCGTGTAACAGCGTGGGCAAAGCGTTGCGCGCCACGGATCGCGGCGCACCGGACGCGGCCAGGTTCCGCGCAGAGCACGCTGCCTACGTGGGCGCGCTGCAAAGCCTGGGCCTTGACGTCACGATTCTGCCGCCGCTGGAGGAATTTCCCGATTCCGTGTTTATCGAAGACTCCGCGCTGTGCCTGCCGGAGGGCGCCATCATCCTCCGACCGGGTGCTGCATCGCGGCGGGGTGAGGCAAGTCAATCCGTCGCGGCGCTGATCCAGCTCGGGGCTGGAGCTGAGGGAAGTTGACGACCCGGGGACGGTTGACGGCGGTGATGTGCTGGTTACCGGGTCAATGGTCCTGGTGGGGTTGTCTGCGAGAACCGACCAGGCGGGCTTTGATTCTCTGAAGGAAATTCCTGGCAGTCTGGGGATACGATGCGCGCGCCGTCCGCACACCCGCCGATGTGCTGCACTTCAAATCAGACTGCAATATTCTCGATGACAAGCTGCTGCTTTGCACGGCCCGCCTTGCCGGCGACCCGCAGCTGCGGGATTTCAGAATGCTCACCGTGCCGCCAGGAGAGGAGGCTGCCGCCAATTCGATCCGTGTCAACGATGCGGTGCTGGTACCACAAGGCTTTCCGCGAACCGCGGAATTGCTGGAACGGGCAGGATTCGATATCGTACTGGTTAAAACCAGTCAGGCCGCCCTGGCGGACGGCGGACTTTCCTGCATGTCCCTGCGACTATGAACGGGACGCGTACCAGGCAACGACCCGGGGATCGGCCTCGATAAGCGCCTGGTGTTCAACCAGGTTCGGGGCGAGTTTATCTACCAGGTCTTTCGGAATATGATCGAGAGCCCCCGAACGCAACCAGCGGGTTTGCATCAACACCTTGAGGTCGGCAACGGTCAGCTTGTTGTCGGCAAAGTACCGGCCGCCTCCGCGTTGCAGCAGGGCGCTCAGACCTTTCACAAATGTGGTCAGCCAGCCATCCACGAGTTTTTCCCGGGCCGCCTTGAGTTCCTCGCCCTCCAGGCCGAACGTCCGGCCGATGTGGTGACCGATGTCCTCGACGGCATCCATCGCTTCATCACAGTAAAGCGCCTGCAGGTCGTCAGCCGGGTAAAGCCCTGCCATCTTGCCGATGTAACGGCAGAGGGCATTGGACTGGGTGACCGCTGCTCCATCGATCTCGAACACGGGCAGTGCATTGAATGGGGTGTCCTGCCGCATCTTGCTGAACTCGGGGAACGACAAGCGGATATCCTCGAACGTAATCCCTGCCGCGTGCAGGGCGATCCGGATCGGTTCGCCGCGTCCGCCGGCGAAATCGAAATAGGTCAGTTTGTAGTTCGTCATCGTCGCGCCTCCATTCAGGTTGGCCGATCTTAGCAGTTCAAAGACATTTACGATATCAGGCCAGCAAAGGTATCCTGAAACCCATGAAAGCCGTCGTTTACAAAAAATACGGATCGCCCGAAGTTCTTCAACTCGAAGAAATTGAAAAGCCACTACCGAAAGGACGATGAAATCCTGATCAGGATTCGGGCAGCGGAAGCCACCAAGGGCGATTGCGAAATGCGCAGTTTCCGCTTCCAGGTGAAGTGGTTCTGGCTGCCCATGCGGATCGCGTTTGGAATCACCCGGCCAAAAAAGCAGGTATTGGGGAGCTATTTCGCCGGCGAAGTCGAATCCGCCGGCAAGGACGTGACCCGTTTTGTGCCGGGAGACCGGGTCTTCGGCGCCAGCCGGCTTCGCATGGGCGCCTACGCTGAATACCTGTGTTTGCCAGCCAGCTACACGATTGTCGCCAAACCGGTGAATTTGAGTTTTGAAGAGGCGGCGGCGGTTCCGCTGGGCGGGCTCAATGCGCTTCACTTCATGCGAAGGGCGGGCATCCGGCAAGGCGAAAAAGTCCTGGTGAACGGAGCCGGCGGCAGCATCGGCACGTTTGCCGTTCAAATCGCCAAATCGATGGGCGCCGAAGTAACGGCGGTCGACAGCGGGATCAAGCGGGAAATGCTGCTCGCCATCGGCGCCGATCATTTTGTCGATTACCGCAAGGAAGATTTTGCAGCCAACGGCCAGGCATACGATGTGATTTTCAACGTGGTGGCCAAAAGCTCCTACACAAAATGCATTGATTCGCTGAAGCCCGGTGGACGTTACCTGGTGGGAAATCCGCGCTTGTCAGACATGTTTCGATCGGTTCTGACGTCGAGGTTTACCGACAAGACCGCTCTTATTGCGTTTGCCGCAGAAACCAGGGAGGAGTTGCAGACGCTCACGCAAATGATTGAGCAGGGCGCCATCAAACCCGCGGTCGACAAGGTTTATCCGATGGAACAGGCTGCCGAAGCCCATCGAAGGGTCGAGACCGAACAGCGGTTGGGTATCGTTGTCCTGTCGATGGAAACCGCGATACCTGTCCCGCTTTAGCTGTTGCAGGTCACTAGCCCATCCGCCCGATCGGGTCCTCGAGGCTGTCCGGTGGCACCGTGAACCATGCGGGTCCTTCGGCGGTGATGTGCAGGCAGTCTTCCAGCCGGACGCCAAAGTTATCGAAGTCGTAAAGCCCCGGTTCGTCGGAAAAACACATGCCCGGTTCGAGCGGCGTCTGTTCTCCATGAACGAAATTGACCGGTTCGTGGCCATCCATGCCGATGCCGTGGCCGGTGCGGTGGCTCAGCCCCGGCACCTGGTATCCCGGCCCCCAGCCCAGTGATTCGTAGTAAGCCCGGACGGCGTCGTCGACCGACCCGGCCGGCGCCCCGACCTGCGCGGTCTCAAAGGCAATTTGCTGACCCTGCCTGACGGTGTTCCAGACTTCACGCTGACGCGCATTGGGCTCGCCGAAAACAAAGGTCCGCGAGATATCGGACTGGTAGCCGTACACGGAGCAGCCGCAATCCATCAGCACGATTTGCCCTTCCTCGATTTGCTGGGTCTGGCCCGTGCCGTGCGGGTAAGCGCTGGCGACGCCGAACAGGGCCATGTTCCAGATATCTTCGCCACCCAGCTGGGTTTGCGCTGCCTGCATCATCGCGTTGACGTCCGCGGGCACCATGCCCCGCTCCAACCGGCCGTAGACGTGGCGGTAAGCCGTCAGCGTTACTTCACTGGCCTTTTTCATCAGCGCGATTTCGTGCGCTGATTTGAACATCCGGCAAGCCTGCGTGACGGGTTGTGCCGGCACAATTTCAATGCCGGGCGCAGCGTCCAGCAACCCGAACGCCACGAACTGACGAACGGTGCCTTCCAGGCCGATCCGGCCGTTGTTGATACCCCTGTCCGCCAGGATGCCGACGACGCGTTGGAAGGGACTGTCGTGCTCGTTCCAGGCCCGAACGTCGTCACCAAACGTCATCGATTCGCGCACACTGGGTTCTTCAAAAAACGGCGTGACCACGCCGATATCGCCTTCACGCGGAATGACCACTGCGGTCAGGCGCTCACTGCGCCACCAGCTGATCCCGGTGAAATACAACATCGCGGAACCGGGTTCGAGCAGGATCGCGTCGATGCCGTTTTCCTGCATCAGTAGTTGGGCTTTCGCAATCCGGGCCAGGCGTTCATCGGTGCTGATCGGGACGGCGTCGCCGGTGATGGATTGCAATACGGGTGCGGCGCTTTGCTTGTCGCTCGGAGTACAGGCGCCAACTACGGCCACGCCGCGCCATCGCGCCGGACAATTTCAGAAAATCACGCTTCTTCATACCGGGTACGCTGTTCCTTGGTTGGTTTTGGATCACCTGATCATAATCGAAAACCGGGTGGGATAAAGCCCTTCGGATCAATATCAATCCGGGGCCGCCGGCGCGGCTTGTGGTCGTCATCAACAGGAATCAATTGCTTTTTTGAAAATGAGCTAGAATTATGTCATCGGAGCTATCTATTCTATAAACAATAGTGACTACAAGGAGAGGGGTTACAGATGTCACACATTACACGATTGGCCGTCGTTTTCGCCGCGGCGCTGGCGCCGATAGCCTGCACGACCACACCCACGGAGCAGCCAACCGGCGCCCGCCCGGAAATCATCTTTGATGACATCGGCGGTATCTGGCAACCCGCCATGGGCGTTGAAAAAGGCGCCCGGCCGGTCATTCCTGACGGCCAGCGGTACCGTGCAACGGGGCCTTTCGATATTGACATGCGGGACGTTCCACGGGCTGAGCGTGCGACCGCCAACCTGCAGGGCCTGGAGCAGCGCCGCGGCGGCGGACGGATCGAGTCGCAATTGCCCGACGATGTGGCGAATAAGCTGCGCGACGACGCCCGTTTTCTGCGTCCCAGCCCGTTTATCCAGGACGTGAGTGAGGGCGCAGTTTTTGCTCCGTCCCAGGCGCCTGCCGCGGCGGGAACCGGATTTGACAGTATCGACTACAACCAGTGCTGCGGCGGCGGCGGCAACGTCCCGCCCGACCCCGAACTGGCGGCCGGCCCCAACCACGTGATCGCCGTGGTCAACGTGGCATTTGAGATTTACAACACCAGTGGAGCGAGCCAGGGTGGCGTTCGCACCTTCGCCAGCCTGTTTTCCGGGGTACCTGGCTGCACCGGAGTATTCGACCCGAACGCCAATTACGACGAGGCCGAGGACCGCTTTATCCTGGGCATCGATGGCGACGGCGGAAGTTACTGCATTGCGGTGTCAGCGTCCTCAGACCCCACCGGTTCCTGGTATCGTTACAGTTTCCAGACCGCTTCCCGCAAGGATTTCTTCGATTACCCGCATGCCGGTGTAGGCGACGATGCGATCTACCTGGGCGCCAATATATTCGGACCCCGGACCTTCAAGGAAGGACGGGTCTGGGCCATTGACAAATTCGCCATGTACACCGGGTCGGCCCCCACTGTCGTGTCTTTCGGCATTGGCAGTGACGGCACGCCGCAACCCATGAACCTGCACGGGTTCAACCAGGGCACCTGGCCGGCAGCCGGTGAACCACACTACATCCTGACCGATGGCCAGTCTTTCACCGGCGCCAGTTATGGCGTCTGGTCCTGGAACAATCCTTTTGGTGGCGGCGCTCCGGTCAAGAAATCGAAAGAGGTCAACCTGAATTCCGCAACCGGACCCACCGCCGGAATGCCTGTCGATGCACCGCAAGCCGGTGGCGGCAAGCTGCAGGCCAACGACTTCCGTGGGCAGGACGCAGAATACCGCAACGGCCATATCTGGATGAGCAATGCACAGTCCTGCAACCCGGGCAGCGGCACGGTCAATTGCGTGCGCTGGGCCGAGATTGACCCGGTCGGGCCAAGCGTCGTAAATGCCGGGGTCATTGGCACCAATGGCCAATACCGCTCTTTTCCCGACCTGGCGGTCGACAATTGCGGCAACATGATGCTGGGTTACAGCAAGACGTCTTCCTCCAGCAACCCCGGCGTGTTCGCGGTTGGCCGCGACAGTTCAGGCGCCATGCAACAGGAGCTCACCGTAAAATCGACTCAAGTTGTCTACACGGCTTTTGACGGTGCGCCGTACCGCTGGGGTGATTACACCGAAATGACGGTTGCTCCGGATGGCGCAACCTTCTGGTACCTCGGCGAATATTCCAAGAACACCAATAACAACAATGGCAAGTGGGGCACCTGGATCCAGTCCTTCAGCTTTGGCTGTGGCGGCGGCACTGCCAACAGCCCGCCCCACGCGGTCATCACGTCGGTCCAGTGCAACAACAGCACCAAGGTCTGTAGTTTCAGCGCCAGCGGATCTTCCGACAGTGACGGCACCATTACCAATTACGCGTGGAATTTCGGTGATAACACCGCCGGTGGCGGCGTCACCGCCAGTCATACCTATGCGGCTTATGGCAGCTACACGGTAAGCCTGACCGTTACTGATGACGCAAACGACACCGATTCGGCTCAACAGACGGTTACCCTGACCAACCCGGTCGACCCGGTCAAGATGTCGGTCGCAAACCTGGTCCTGGATACCCAGAATCTCAACGGCGGGAACAAGGCGCCGCGGGCAACGGTGACGATCCTGGATGACCAGGGAAACCCGGTTGGCGCGGTGCTGGTCAAAGGGACATTCACCGGTGACGGCGCCGGCAACGGCAACGACACGACTGACGGTTCCGGTTTAGCCAGGGTGGTCAGTTCCGGCAGCAAGAAGGGCAAGGTGAATTTCACCTTCTGCGTGACCGAAGTGAGCGGTGGCAGCCTGACCTGGGACGGGGCCAAGCCCTGCGCATCAAACTAGGTTCAGATCCACAGTTTGACATCAAGGCCGCCCTGTACCGGGCGGCCTTTTTTATTGCCACCAAAACTGCGAAAATTGATCTCTGACCCTGGAGGTATCCAATGACTGCAACAAGGCTGATATTCGTACTGATAATCGGCGTTATTCTCGGCGGCTGCGAGCCGTCACCGACTACCCAGAAAACCCCGGTGGCACCTCCGCCCGCGCCTGCTGAAGGCCCATCCATCACGTACGAAAAGTACCAACTGGATAACGGGCTGGACGTCATTCTCCATGTCGACCGTTCCGACCCGGTGGTGGCGATCGACCTGGCCGCACACGTGGGGTCCTCCAGGGAGGTAAGCGGGAGCACCGGTCTTGCGCATTTGTTCGAACACCTGTTGTTCCTCGATTCGGAAAATCTCGGTTACGGCGGTCTGGACCAGATGAATACCCGGATCGGTGGCGAAGGCACCAACGGCTTCACCAGCACCGATATGACCCAGTATTTCCAGGCGGTGCCTGCCGACGCGCTGGAAAAAGTCATCTGGGCCGAGGCCGATAAACTGGGTTATTTCATCAATACCGTCACCCAGCCGGTTATCGATACCGAGAAGCAGGTGGTCAAGAACGAAAAACGCCAGGTCGTGGATAACCAGCCATACGGCCATAACTTCTACGTTATTGGAAAGGCGATCTACCCGGAAGGCCACCCGTACAACTGGCAAATTATCGGCTCCCTCGATGACCTCGAGGCGGCCACGCTGGATGACGTCAAAACCTTCTATGGACGCTGGTACGTGCCGAACAACGTCACGCTGACCCTGTCCGGTGACTTTGACGTGGACGATGCCAAGGCGCTGATCGAAAAATATTTCGGTGAAATTCCCCGTGGGCCGGATGTGGAAGTACGGCAACCGCTTCCGGTGAAACTGGAGGAAACCCTTTCGCTGTTTCACGAGGACAACTTCGCCACTGTGCCACGGCTGACCATGGCCTGGCCTTCCGTTGGTCAGTTTCATCCCGATGCCATTGCGCTCCAGGTTTTGTCGGAATACTTGTCCGTGGGCAAGCGGGCGCCACTCAATGAAGTATTGATCGATGAGCAGCAGCTCACTTCCAGCCTGGAGACATTCACTTACGGCAAGGAACTGAGTGGTGAGTTTTATCTGATCATCGATGCCAACGCGGGTGAAGACCTGGATGTTCTCTTACCCGCTCTGGATTCGGCTTTTACTCGATTCGAAGAGAACGGGATTTCACAGGCGGACCTGGACCGGATCAAGGCCGGCGCCGAAGTCGAGATCTACGGCCGGCTGACTAGCGCCCTCGGGAAAGCCGTGGCGCTGGGCGAATTCAATACCCTGGTTGGCGATCCGGAGCGGATCAATAGCAATATCCGCGAACTGCAGGCGCTGACGACAGATGACATCGTGCGGGTCTACAACACCTACCTGAAAGACCGGCCGTACGTGGTGACCAGTTTCGTGCCCAAAGGTGAGCCTGACCTGGCCCTGGAGGGCAGTGTGAAGGCCGATGTAGTCGAGGAAGTGGTTGTCCAGGGCGCTGAAGCGGAGGTTGAAACGGACCACACGGTAAGGGACTTCGAGCGCACGCCGTCTTCTTTCGACCGCACCGTTGAACCTCCATTCGGCAGCCCATACGAACTTCCGGCGCCGGCGGTCTGGCGGGCAACTCTGGCCAACGGTATTGCCGTCTATGGCATTGAATCCGATGAACTGCCGCTGGTGTATTTTTCACTGCAACTGGATGCCGGCCGGGAACGCGCCGATGCTGAAAAGCCCGCGGTCGCCAACCTGACCGCAGACCTGCTCAACAAGGGAACCGCCGGCAAGACGACCGCCGAGCTTGAAGACGCGATCAAGTCGCTCGGTTCGACCATCACGATTTCAGCCGGAACGACCAGCACGTCGGTCAGCGGCAGCACTCTGTCGCGCAACTTTGAACAAACGATGGCCCTGGTCGAGGAGATGCTGCTGGAACCACGCTGGGATGCCGGTGAGTTCGAGCTATTGAAACGCAAACAGCTCAACGCGATAGACCAGGATGCCGGCGACCCGCAAATCATTTCCCGGCGGGAAGCGGCAAAACTCATGTATCCGGCAGATCACGTATACAGCTACCTGCCTTATGGCACCAAAGACAAGCTGGAATCGGTGAAACTGGCCGACCTGCAGGCTTTCTACCGGGCGAACTATTCACCGGTGCGGGCCAGGATCAATATTGTGGGTGATGTAGATGCCGATACCGTGAAGGCTGCAACCAGCGGATTGTCGGAACGCTGGAACACCCCCGGCACAGAACCGGTTTCGCTGCCGCAAGCGAACCCGGTTGAACGGTCAGCCGTCTATTTTTATGATCTGCCCGGGGCCAAGCAGTCGGTGTTGCGGCTGCAAAGGCCCTCGTTATCGGCAGTGGATCCGGATTACCCGTTGGCACAGGCGCTCAATTACCTCCTGGGCGATATTTATACCTCCCGGTTAATGACAGAGTTGCGTGTGAACAAGGGCTATACCTACGGCATCGGTTCGAGGTTCGCTGGCGACAAAGACCGTGGGGTTTTCCTGATTGCATCCAGTGTGAGGGCCAACGTCACGCTTGAATCGCTCGAGTTGATTCGGGATATCGTTGCAAATTACGGGCCGGAGTTCACGGACGACGACCTGGCCGTTCTGAAAGGCGCCGTGCTGCGCGGCCAGGCGCTCAAGAATGAAACGCTCGGCGCCAAGCTGGATGTGGTCCAGAGCATCAGCACCTACGGTTACCCGGACGATTTCCAGGCCGAAAATGCCCGGCGGGTCGAGGAAATGACGCTGGAACAGTTCAAACAACTGGCCGGCGAATACCTGAGTCCGGACGCGATGCAATACCTCGTGGTGGGCGACGCGGCCAGCCAGGCGGGTTTGCTTTCGGAGTTGGGGTTTGGCCAACCGGTGATGCTGGAGCCGGTGGAATAGGAAACGTGCGCCCGTCTTCCAACCCGGCGGTATACACACCTTCGGCGCGGGATTAGACTGGCGTTTCCGCGAAGATTCTCAAGTGAATCCTCTTTTTCAAAAAAGGTGAGATCAAATGTCTAAAAATGCTCGAAAATCGATCACGACTTCTGCACAAACGGTGTTCGCGATCGGCTTGACTTCCATGCTTGTACTCGGGTCGGCGACCGCAAGCGCCGACGAAACGGATGCAAAACGTATTCTCAAGGCCATGTCCGATTACATGGCGTCGCAAAAGGCTTTTTCTTTTGACTACGACTCCATGCTGGACGTGGTGACCCCCGAAGACCAGGTGATCGGAATCGCAAGTTCGGGTGCTGTGACGTTCAGCCGCCCGGACAAAATCCATGCGTCACGCCACGGCGGTTTTGCCGATGTTGAAATGAATTTCGACGGAAAACGCTGACCATTTTGGGCAAGAATCTGAACGTGTTCACGCAGGTTGAGATCCCCGGTACGGTCGACCACCTGATCGATGAACTGAAAGACACTTACAACCGGCCCCTGCCGGCAGCCGACCTGTTGCTGTCGAATTCGTACGACGTGCTGATGCAGGGTGTCATGGATGTGAAAGACCTCGGCAGTGGTGTGATCGGCGGCGAGGAATGTGACTCGCTGGCCTTCAGGACCGAGGAGGTCGATTGGCAGATCTGGATTGCGCATGGCGACAAACCTATCCCTGCCGTTACGTGATTACTTCCAAGACGATGGTAATGGAACCCGCAGTACACCGTCCAGGTCAGCAACTGGAAGTCGGGAGATGAAGTCGCGGCGCGGGATTTCACGTTCAAGGCCCCGGCCGGCACCAAGCAGGTCACCATCGAAGATCTCAAGGGATCAGGTGATTTACCGGAGATTTTCGTGATGGATAAAGGAGAAGCAAAATGACCCGTCTGAAGAGATTGGGACTTATGGCGCTGGTCGTAACCGTGGTGTTGATCGGCGCTGAATTCGGTGCACAGATGGCAGTTCCCGGAATCCAAAGCGCGATCCCGGAAGCGGAAGCCATCGTGGGACGGCCGCTGACACCGGTGAGTTACGCTGGCGTGGCCCGCCGGACCGTTCGTCGCTGCGCAGTGGGCGTGTATTACTGTTAACCCGCAAAACGTCAAAATGCAAGGAAGCCCGGAAACGGGCTTCCTTTTTTTGGGCCTGGCCGCTGATCCCGTTCAGGGCCCAAACAGGCGCGCCACGCCAACTGAAATCGCCGGTACGAAGGTAATGACAAGCACCGCGATCAGGTTGATCAGGAAGAAGGGCAGCGCGGCCCGGAAGACCGACATCAGCGGTTTGTCAAACCGGAAAGAGGCAAGGTAGAGGTTCATGCCAACCGGAGGTGTCAGGTAACCCAACTCCATATTGGCCAGGAAAATGATGCCCAGGTGAAGGGGATCGATGCCGAATGCTGCGGCAACCGGCAGCATCAAGGGCACTATCACTACGATGGCGGAAATGATGTCCAGCAAACAGCCCGCCAACAGCAGAGCGGCGTTCAAGAGCGAGTAAAAACACCAGGGGGAGTCGGTGACGGACAGGATCAGGTCCGCGGCCATCGACGGCACGTCCGCAAAAATCAGGTAGCTGGTCAGACCCATGGCGGAAGCCAGGATGATCTTGATGCCGCCCACCAAAATGGCACACTCCTTCAGAATGTCGCCGAGGTTGGCTGGAAAACTTCACATCGCGATGAACGAATAACTCGACCAGCAGAGTATACGCGGCAGCTGCGGCGGCAACTTCAACCAGCGTCGCAATCCCGGAAAAAATGCCATACAGAACGCCAACCGGCAGTATCACTTCCCACTTGGATTCATACAAAGTGCGCAGCGCCAGGGAAAGGTCAAATCGCCGGCGCTCCGAGGTTACCGTGCGGGCTTTGTAAATGGCCCAGGCGCAAGTCATCGAGATCAGCAGCAAGCCAGGCACGACACCCGCGATAAACAACTGGTTAATTGGCGTATGCGAGGCAACTCCGTAAAGAATGACCAACAGACTGGGCGGCAACAGGATGCCGAGGCTGCCGGAAGATGTGAGTACCCCCAGTGAAAAGTTTTCCGGGTAGCGCTGCTTGATCAATATGGGCAGCATCAGTCCGCCCAGCGCAAGGATGGTCACTCCTGAACCGCCGGTAAAAGTCGTGAAGAACGCGCAGACGAGGATGGCCGCAATGGCTGAACCGCCTGGCATCCAGCCAAACCATGCTTCGAAAAGCCGCACCAGCCTGCGACGATGCCTTGCCGGCCGCCAACACGGTTCCCGCCAGTGTGAACAGGGGTATCGTGGGCAGAATGGGATTGGATGCGATCCGGTAGGCCTCAACCGAGATCGAGGCCAGCGGGATGCCATCAGTTGCAAACAGCAGCGCCGCAAGGCTGCCGAGCACGATGTAGACCGGTGTTCCCGCCAGTGTTGCCACCAGGATGACCAGCAGGCCCACAGGCAAAACATATGCGCTGCCAAAATCAGCAAAGTAGGCAACAGCAATCACTGCAAGAGTCAACGCGACCAGCCTTGTTCCCGTGACGACCTGCATCAGTTGTCGCACATAGCGGTAGGCGAGCAGAACGAAGCTGACCGGCATGACCGATTGCGCCAGCCACAGTGGAATGTATCCCCCCAGGAGTACTTCTGAACGGCTTTCGGCAACTGCCATGTCCAGCGCGGCTTTAGCCAGTACCATGCAGGTGACGGCTGCGAGGGTGAGTGCGATCAGTTCAGCGACGGTTTTGCTGCGGCCAGCCAGCAGTGCTGAAACGCCCAGTGAAATATGCCGGCTCTTGTTGGCGGCAACGACTGCGCCGAGGTAGCCAAACCAGAGGGTCGCGTGCCGCACGTAATTGATGGAGCCGGGGATGCCCTGACCGAATAAAGGCCGGCTCACAATTTCCAGCAGGGGCAGCAGCATGATGACCAGCAACATGGCGGCGGCCACAATGACGACGAAACTGTACTTGTGTCGCCGGTACAGCATTATCGAGGTATGCATGACCGAAGTGTTCATGCTATTTGACCGCCTGCAGGCTGCGGTATTCGTCGCGCAGTCGGATGGTTTCGTCAAAATACCGGGCAGGTACAACCGATCCCCGAATCTGTGGATAGACGGTTTTCACCGTTTCCAGCCAGGCATCCATCGCTGCGCGATCCACCGGTACAATCGTCAGTCCCCTTTCTACCATCGCGTCTATCGCCTCCTGTTCCAGGCTGCGCACGGCCGCTTGCAGCTGGAGTACTTCTTCGGTGGAAATCCGGAACAGTTCCTGGTGGAACCGGGCGGGGATCCTGTTCCAGGCGCTTTCCGTGATGATGGTCGCACCGGTCAGCGGCGCCCATTTGAGGTCTGTCATGTAAGGCGTGAATGGAAACCACTGGTTGGCCAGGGCCATCAATGGCGGTGCCTGGTACGCCGTGATCATACCGGTCTGCAAGGCGGGCATGATGTCGATGGAAGACAACGAAACCGTGTTGAACCCGAGGTTTTGCCACAGCTTTTCGCCTTCAGAGGAGTCGCCGTTTGACCAGACGAACAGTTTCTGTTTGCGCAGGTCGTCCGGGGTCCGGACCGGCTCCCTCGTAAAAAAATGCACCCAGCCTACTTCGCCCCAGGCCAGCACCTTGAAGCCCTTGGCCGCCAGCAAAGGCTCCAGCTGACCGGCAATTCCGCCCCTGACGTATTCCATTTCCTGATTCGTGATGAAGGCCAGTGGTATATGCATGGCCTGGGTTGCCGGGTCGATGGAACTCAACCCCGCTGTCGATATGGCCGCGCCATCCAGCTGGCCAACACGAACGCGGCGTAATATGTCGTCTTCGTCGCCAAGCGTGCCGGCGTAAATACGCAACCGGACCTGGCCGTTCGTGGCGAGTTTCCAGCGTTCATCGACTTTCTTCAGATTCTCGTACCAGATCGAGTCCTTCGGTGCGACGGTTGCCATTTTGATAACGATCTCGGCAGCCAGGCTGGTCGAAAATAGAACAAAAACCAGGGCGGTGATCAATTTGAATGAGTGGCTTGGCATTGGATCAGTCCTCCAGGAAGTAGTTGTCGGAGCGGGAAAGCAGCAGTCGGGCCCGTTTTTGCGCGACCAGGTTGGCCAGCCGGGTTGGCGGGTAGTCATCAGCCTCGAAGTCCAGCGCCTGTTGCAGCAGTGACTCGAACTCGTCCCGGTTCTGCTCACCAATCGAGACGGAATCCGCGAGTGAGACCAGAGCATTGATCCGGATGCCGCCGGACAGCTCCCGGGCCCTGGCGAAATGCTCGCGGGCCAGCGCAGCGCCTCCGCCTTGCATCGGCGAACGCCCGCCCTGGTAAGCAATCATGAATTCGTGCAAAGCGCCCCGGTCAAAGCTCTCATCCAGCTCCAGGCACCGTTGCATGATGGGCTCAATGAGATTCAGGTCGGCGACCAGGCTCATGTCGGATTTGTCCGAAGCAATGGCCGCCGCCCACGACAGCGACAGCCAGTAGAGTTCGGGAATATTTTTCCGGGTGAAAACAGAGAGCGTGGCCTGCGGGTTTGTTCTGAGGCCATGGATGAAGTCTGCACGCGTCAGTTCAACGGCACGCAGGGCATAGCCGCGGGCGCGAAGGTACAGTTTCTTTGCCCGCAGTTTCAGCTTCGCAGCGCGGGCCGGATCCGTCTGTTCCAGTTCCAGCGCTTCAAGATCGACGTAGACATAGCTGTACTGGGTAAATCCACTGGCAGCTGTAATCAGCAATCCCTTGTGCCGGGGAACCTCCGCCAAGAGTCCTTCAATCGTCTTGAGACTGAATGGTAATGCCGCGCCGACCAGTTCGATGTCGTCGTCGGATGCATACACGCTTCCGCTTTCGGCCAGGGAGTCACCCAGTTTTGAGATCGCGACCTGCTTTATCGAGCATCCGTGCAGACACAAAAGACAGCCCAGAATCAGGATCGGTTTCAACAGGTAGTTCATGTCTTACCCCCGGCTCGCTACATCGCTGGAACAAACACTGGGCGAGCGCCGGGACAATCACATGAGGAATAGGTGATTTTTATCGATAATTTTGTGAAGAGGTATTAAGGAAAGGTTGATTATTTGGTATGCTATTGATTTTAAATATTTAATCTTCGTCCGGTCTGCCGTATATTTTCCAATATTCCTGCCAGCCAATGTCCTTTGAGAGTTTCTCAAAGCGGGAATCTGCCCGAAAATCACGGGCTTCCTCAATGAAAACCACCTCCAGCTGCAGGTATTGGCGAGCCGAAAACTGGATCGCATCGAAGCTTTCATAGGCCTGGTCATTGGCGCCGATCACTACCCACAGGCCAAACTCGAGCCTGGGTAATCCGAAACGGCCTTCTGCCATCGCCTGCATCGCCTGTTCCCGTGCCCATTCGCGGTTTTCCTTGAGAAAAAGAGTGTCTGCGTTTTCAATCAGCCAGTCCGGTGAACCAGGAAGATCGCGGTGAAAGGCCGCCATAACAGCCTTGAATTCATCGTAGCGCTCCAGGCGTAGTAACAGGATCATGTAAGCCGGGTTGATCGCATTCCTGAATCCGAGTTGGGCGCTGATGGCAAAATGCTCGGCGGCACGCACATTGTCGTTTTCCCACAGGTAAGCGGTGCCCAGGCGGTCATTGATAACCGGTGAGATTTCATCGAGTTCCCTGGCTCGTTTCGCGGCTTCCAGGCTGTCGTGCCTGCGTCCGACATAGGACAAGTGCTGTGAGTACCATTGGTAGATGTTTGGGCTGTCAGGAGATAACGCGAGCGCTTTACGAAAGCGTTCTTCGGCTTCAATCCACTGCCAGCGGTGGTATGCCATGAACCCATAAATCGCTTCGACTTCGCCCAGTTCGCGGGTATCTTTGAACACGTGACTCGCCAGGATTTCCTCCACCTCCCCAAAAATCTTTTCCATGGGTTCTGAAGAATAAAAAGGGAGAAGCACCATCGAGTTGGCCAATCCAATGTAAGCACGCGAAAATCCGGGGTCTATGGCCAATGCCTGACGATACAATTCAATGCTCTTGCGCAAGGGCTGTTCACCGCGCAATTTCCACAGGAAATTCCCGTTGATCAAATAAAGCTGGTAGGCCTCTATGTTGGGAGGGGCTTGCTCAAGCAAAGGGATTTGCAAACTGCCTTTTGCGAAGTGTCCGCGCAGTGCTTCAGCAACTGCTGTTGCCATACTTTCCTGCATGCTGAAAACGTTTGCGGTTTCACACTCGAAGCTGTCAGACCAAATCAGGTACCCATCCGTCACACTGCTCAATAACGCGTTGATTCGCAAATGGTCCCCGGTCTGGCGTATCGTGCCCTCAAATACTGCGTCCACGTTGAGTAACCTGCCGATGGTTGGAATGTCATCGGTACGGTCTTTAAAACTGTAGGACGATCGCCGGGCCACGACTTTCAAGCCTCTGACCTTGCTCAGCGAGACGGTCAATTCGTCGGTGAGCCCGTCGCTGAAATTATCACTGCTGTTGTTTTCAGTCAGATTTTCGAACGGCAGGACGGCAATCGAAGTGGCTGCGGTCGTTCCCGCTTTTTCCACCGCCAGAAAATCAAACCAGTCGGATATGTGCTCGAAAGCTGCAGGTGAAGAGGGATCTATTTCAACTGCCGGCCGTGTCCAGTAAAGGATTAACGCAACGATGGTCACAAGGGCCGCCAGTGCCACCGGCCATTTGCGCGGCTATCCTTTTCGGGATGGCGTCCACCGGTTCCTGCTCCGGTTCAGCGAGCGGCGTCACCGGCATCAGCAAGCGGTACCCGACCTTGGGCAAGGTCTGGATAAATGAGGGTGTCATCCGGTTATCGCCCGAGGCGCGTACGCAGCACGGAAATCGCCCGGGAGAGGACTTCGTCCGTGACCGGCGTGCCGCCCCAGACTTCGTTGATCAACTCGTCGCGCTTGACCACCTGGTCCTGATGCCGCGCCAGGCAGACAAGTACATCCATCACCTTGGGTTCAAGGTGAGCCTGTTCGCCCTCTCCTTCCAGGAGTCCCTGGTCGGGGAACACGCTCCAGAGTCCCAGCTGAAATCCTTTCTGAAAATCTATCATCACGCGTGGAGTATAGGTCCAATCGGGTTTTTAAGCTTTAGCGTAAACCCCGCCACTCGTTTCTCCGCCTGCTCGAGGCGTTTGCTGTAGTGGTCCAGCAACTCCTGCTGGGAAGTTGTAGGGGGCGCGTCCGAGTGCTCCAGGTCGATCGCCAGCGCGGTTAGCGCTTCGGCAACTTTTTCCGGCGTGTCCACCACCGTGGTGGCCCTGGCCTCTTCGTTGGCCGCGTTGAATTCTTCATCCAGTGCGACCGCGCTGCCCAGGACTTCGGCGACCTGCTGCTGGAAATCCAGCAGCGATGCCAGGTCCTGCGCAGATACATCAACCCTCGGATCCATTGACACATCGAGCTTTGTGGTCAGCGTCTGCCCGTCGGCAACCAGTTTCACGGTGTAGTTTCCCGGCAGCACAAATGCACCTTCCGGCAGTATCGGTGTCGGCTTGCCGGGCGCGGCGGCGATCGAATAAAACGATTCCAGCGTCGGCGGTGGCGCATAGCGCAGGTTCCAGACAAACCGGTGGTGGCCGGGCCCGGCCGCAAGTTCCAGCGGCTTACCCAGCCAGGTCTCGGCAAAATAGACCCGCGCGTTGGCGGGAGGCTCTGCGGCTTCGCTGTCAAAGCTGCGCACCACGCTGCCGTCTTCCGCAAGGATTTCCAGCTTTACCGGCCCGCTGAATCCGGGCGGCAACAGGTAGTCCAGTATGGCCCCGGCCGGAGGGTTCTCGCCGGTCGGTTCCTCCGGCGGCAGTGGCGTGTCTTTGTTCTGGTTAAAACGTAATCGGATGGCCGTTCCCGGTGCGACCAGCAGCGGCCGGTCCATGGAAGGGTTGACAGCCAGTTCGCGCAACGGGGCAATGTTGTCCAGCACCCACAGGGCGCGGCCCTGGGTCGCGATGACCAGGTCGTCCTCGTGCACCAGCAGATCATTCACGCCGGTGGTCGGAAGATCCAGCTGCAGGCTCTGCCACTGCGCACCATCGTCGAAAGATACGAAGACGCCGCGGCTGGTCCCGGCATACAAAAGGCCTTTTTGCGCCGGGTCCTCGCGCACGACTTTCACGTAGGCTCCATCCGGCAGACCGTGACCGATTTCCCGCCAGCTGGCGCCGGCGTCATGGGTGACGTAAGCGATGGGCGTAAAGTCATCCAGGCGGTGCCGGTCGATGGCCAGGTAGGCGGTACCCGGGTCTGTTGCGGAGGCATCGATCATGCCGATTTTGCTCCAGTCCTCAAGTCCGGGCGGAGTCACATCCTTCCATTCTTCGCCGCCGTTCGTGGTCAGGAACACCCGGCCATTATTGGTCCCGACCCAGACCAGGCCGTCCCGCAGAGGCGAGGGAGCGAGCGCGAATACGGTGCCGTAACCGCAGGCCGTGGCCTGGTCAACAGGCGTGTCATCCGAGCATCCCGCGGCGCCATCTTCGGCGCCGCTCAGGTCCGGGCTGATGATTTGCCAGCTCTGGCCCCGATCGGTTGAGCGAAATATCATCTGCGCAGCCGTGTACATGGCATGCGGCGGGGCCGCGGAAATGGCCAGCGGGGTGATCCAGTCGTAGCGGTATTTGACTTCCCGGGGATTGGCCGCGTAGCTGGAGAACGGCCAGGGCGAAACGTTCTGCGCCTGCGCCGTGCGGGCGTCCCACTTGGAAATACGGCCGCCCAGGCCGGCGCCGTAGACGATGTTGGCGTCCAGCGGGTCGGGTATGTCGCCGTCGCGTTCATCACCGCCCACCGGGTTCCAGTCGCGGAAGCTGATGCGGCCGTAATCACTGCGGCTGGCGATGGAAACCGTGCCGCTGTCCTGCTGGCCGCTGTAGATGCGATAGGGGAAGCCGTTGTCGACGGCTACCCGGTAGAACTGCCCGGTCGGCTGGTTGTACCAGCTGCTCCAGCTGACCCCGCCGTTGAAGGTCACCACGGCACCCTGGTCGGCGCCGGTAATCATGCGGCTGGTGTCACGCGGGTCGATCCACAGCGCGTGGTAATCGTCGCCGCCGGGCGAGCTGCGCACGATGTTGAAAGTTGCGCCGCCATCGGTGGATTTGCGCAGCGGCTGCCCGCCGGCCCAGACCGTGTCGGCGTCCTGCGGGTCGGCGGTCAGCCAGCCCATGTAGTTGCCGGCCAGGCTGGCGTCGTCATTGACCTGTTCCCAATGGTTGCCGCCGTCGTCCGAACGGTACACGCCGGCGCCTTCGACCGCTTCCACGGAAGCCCACAGGCGCTGCGCCTGGTGGCCCGGGGCCACCGCGAGTTCGATCCGGCCCATGCCGCCTTCGGGCAAGCCGGAGCCGCCCACGGCCAGCCAGCTGCGGCCGCCGTCGATGGAACGGTAAATGCCGCTGTTGCTGCCGACGGTGGGCTGAAAGTAGTCCAGCCAGGGATAGCGGCGAATCTGCCACAGGGAAGCGTAAAGAATTGCGGGCGTGTCTTCACTGTAGGCCAGGTCGGCGGCGCCGGTGCTGTCGTCCACGTACAACACCCGGGTCCAGGTTTTTCCGCCGTCTTCGGTCCGGAACAGTCCGCGTTCCTCGTTGGGTCCGAACACATGGCCCAGTGCGGCAACCACGACGATGTTTTCGTATTGCCGGGTCAACCCACAGGTCGCCGATATGGCGGGTCTTCTCCAGGCCCATGTGTTGCCAGGTATCGCCTCCATCAGTCGAGCGGTAAACACCGTCGCCATCGGACACGTCCCAGCGCTGCTGGATCTGGCCGGTGCCGACCCAGATCACTTCCGGGTTGGATGGCGCCAGCGACAGCGCGCCGATCGAGGCGCTGCCCTGCTGGTCGAACAAGGACCGCCAGGTCGAGCCGGCATCATCGGTTTTCCAGACGCCGCCGTCGGCAGAGCCAAAATAAAAGGTGGTCACCTTGTCCGGATGTCCGGTCACGGCGGTCGCCCAGCCGCCACGGAACGGGCCCACCAGGCGCCAGTGCAGGTCGGAATAGCCGGCTTCGGGCACGGCCGCAATGGCGCTCGCGGTGAACAGCAGAAAGAGCACGGCAAGGCCCGCGCAAATTGATGGACGTCCCACTGGCACACTTACGCTCATTGCTGATCTCCATTCAGTTGGGCATCCCGTGCCGCGCGGAATTCCGTGCCTTCCTTCCAGTTGGGCCAGTCGTCGCCGTTGGCGATGTCCAGTCCGGTTTTGAAATACATTTCCATGTCTTCCAGCGCGCCGCTGACGTCCCAGCTGAGGTCGTATTCATCGGTCACGCGGTGGTAGTCGTTTTCGATGTATTCCGCTCTTTTCTGCATACCGTAGGCGACGCCCTTTTCCCGATCGTCGTAGCCACCCCAGGGGTACAGCATCGGCACGCCTTCCTTGGCCAGTTCGAAATGGTCGGAGCGGAAATAGTAGCCTTTCTCAGCCTCGCGATCCCCGGCCAACACCCGTTCCTGCGCCGCCGCTGCGGCGGCCAGGTAGTCGTCCAGGTCGCTCATGCCGATCCCGATGACCGTGATGTCGCGGGTGGAACCGAAATTGTTCATGCCGTCCATGTTCAGTCCACCGACGGTATCGGCCAGCGGGAAGAGCGGGTGGGCAGCATAGTAAAGCGATCCGAGCAAGCCCTGTTCTTCGGCGGTCACCGAGAGGAACAGCACGCTGCGGCGCGGCGCCTGGGGCAGGGCGGAATAAGCCCTGGCGATTTCCAGCAACGCCGCTGTGCCGCTGGCGTTGTCCATGGCGCCGTTGTAAATATTATCGCCTTCCAGCTTCGGGTCGGTGCCGAAATGATCCCAGTGCGCCATGTAAATGAAGATTTCATCAGGGGCTTCGCTGCCGCGCAGGATGGCTGCAACGTTCCGGGAGTCGATGGTCTTGACCGTGTTGACCAGTTTCGCCGAGGCCTTGATGCCCATGGGCACCGCCTTGAATCCCGGCTTCTGCGCCTGTTCGTACATTTCCCGCAGATTCAGCCCGGCCCTGGCGAACAGGGTCTCCGCGCCTTCCTGGGTGATCCACCCCTCCAATGACGAAAGTCCTTCACCCCGGTCCGGCAGCACCATGTTGAACTTGGGGCCGGTCCAGCTGTTGGTGACGGTAGGCCAGCCATAGGCGGCCGGCAACCGGTCGTGCACAATGATCGCGCCGGCTGCGCCCTGGCTGGCGGCTTCGTCGAACTTGTAGTCCCAGCGGCCGTAGTAGGTCATCGCGTTGCCGTTGAACAATTCAGGGTCCTGGGTGGCATAGCCCGGGTCATTGACCAGGATGACCACGGTTTTCCCGGTGACGTCGATACCGGCGTAATCATTCCAGCCACGTTCCGGCGCGTTGATGCCGTAGCCGACAAACACCAGTTCGGAGTCCTCGATCGAGGTTTCCGGCACCTGTTGCCGGGTCCACACGACCTGGTCGGAGGGGTAGGCCAGCACCAGGTCTTCGCCTTCGCCGCCGCTGATGACCAGCGGTGGCGAATTGATCACTTCATTCACATTCAGCGGCACATCCTGGACATAACTGTCGCCGTTGGCCGGCGCCAGTCCCATGTCTTCGAAATTCCGGACCAGGTAATCGACGGTTAACTGTTCACCGGGTGACCCCGGCGCCCGGCCGCCGAATTCGTCCGACGCCAGGATTTCGACATGCCTGCGGTAGGACGCTTCGGTGATGGCCTCGACGCCCAGCTCAACCGGATCGGAAGCGGGTGTATTCCCGGCGGGTGGGGTGGTGGTTGCAGCGCTGGCGCGCTCAGCCGACTCATCGTTTCCGCAGGAAGTCAGCAAAAACGCAAAAATAACCACGGCAAGGCCTTTTTTCATGATGTTTCCTTTGATGTACTTTGGATGGTATCGCCCGGCGTCCAGTATAATGTGAACCGGTGCCCTGCAGGGCATTGCCAGGATAATTAGCCAGATGCTCCCAAACAATGATATTTTGCGCCGGATTCGCTACGTCTTTGACTTCGACGACTCCAAAATGATCGGAATCTTCGGCCTGGGGGGGCAAACCGTGACCCGGGCGGAGATCAGCGACTGGCTGAAAAAAGAAGATAACCCCGATTATAAAGCCTGCCCGGATCCGGTATTCGCCGCGTTCCTGAACGGCCTGATCATCGAAAAGCGCGGCCCGAAAGAAGGATCGCAGCCGCCCGCGGAAGAACGCCTGAACAACAATATCGTTTTCCGGAAACTGAAGATTGCGCTGGACCTGCAGGCGGACCAGGTCCTGGAGATCATCAACCGGGCCGGACTCCAGCTGAGCAAACACGAACTGAGCGCCTTTTTCCGCAAACCCGGCCACAAGCACTACCGGGAATGCAAGGACCAGGCGCTGCGCAGCTTCCTGAAGGGTCTGCAGAGCAAGCCGGGGGAACCGGCCAGGAGCGGGAAAGAATAATCATGCACGTCATTTTCGTCGCGCCATTTTTCATGGAAACCACGCTGCGTTTCGTTGCCGGAACGGCCAGCCTGCCCGGCGTGCAGCTGAGCCTGGTCAGCCAGGATCCGGCGGAAAAACTGCCCCCGGGTTTACGCTCCGCGCTGTCTGCTCACTGGCGGGTCGACAACGCCCTGGATCCGGAGCAATTGGTGGTGGCGGCGCGGGCGCTGGCCGGCAAGCTGGGTCCGCCGGAGCGCTTGCTCGGCGCACTGGAGCAGTTGCAGGTGCCGTTGGCCAAAGCCCGTGAAGCCCTGGGTGTGCAAGGACTCGATGTCGAGTCTGCGAGGAACTTCAGGGACAAGGCCCGGATGAAAGACGTGTTGCGGACCGCCGGCCTGCCGTGCGCCCGTCACGTGCTGGCCGAGGATGCGGACCAGGCGCGCGCATTCGCAGCGGTCGCGGGTTTTCCGCTGGTGGCCAAGCCTCCGGCCGGTGCGGGCGGGAAGGGCACCTTCCGGCTCGATTCGGAACAGGACCTGTCGAGCCTGCTGCAACAGTACCCGCCCACCGCCGGCCAGCCGACCCTGGTCGAAGAATTCGTTTCCGGCACGGAACACTCTTTCGACAGCGTGGTCATCAACGGCAAACCGGCCTGGTATTCGATATCCCGCTACATGCCGGCGCCGTTGCAGGTGCTGGAAAACCCCTGGATCCAGTGGTGCGTATTTCTGCCCCGCGATGTGAGCGGCGCGGAGTACCACCCGATCCGGGAAGCCGGATTCAAAGCCGTTGAGGCGCTTGGGCTGAAAACCGGATTGAGCCACATGGAATGGTTCCAGCTGCGCGATAATCGCATCGCCATCTCGGAAGTGGGTGCACGGCCTCCGGGCGCCCAGTTCACCAGCTTGATGTCCTGGGCGCACGACCTGGATTTTTACCGGGCCTGGCCGCGCTTGATGGTGTTTGACGAATTTGATCCTCCGCCCAGGAAGCACGCCGTCGGCGCGGCCTATTTCCGCGGGCAACGGAGCCAGTCGGGCGGTGCGCGGGTGCGCGCCATCCATGGCCTGGAAGAAGCACAACGCCGGTTTGGCCACCTGGTGGTTGAATCCCGGCTGCCCACTGCCGGGCAGTTTGCCTCCGACAGCTACGAAGGTGAAGGCTACGTGATCATCCGCGACCCGGATTCGCAGGTGGTTGAAGACGCTTTGAAACAGATCGTCAGCCTGGTTCGCGTGGAGCTGGACTGAGCTGATGGCAACCCAGATTCTGCTGGGCCCGCAAAGCCCCCTCCCCAACCTCAGGCAGGCCGTGGATTCGCTGGATTTCGACGGCCCCATCGTGGTGATCACGGCAGGATGGCAGGACTCCGAGGGAGAAATCGACGAACTGCGCGAAGACATCGGTCGCCCGGTCGAGGATCTGATGCTGTATCAGCGGACGGAGGAAGTGTTTGCCGCCGAGCCTGAACTGGGTGAGTCGCAACGGGAGCGGCAGGACAAGTTGCGCGAGTTGCAAAGGCTTTACCGGATGCGCCTGTCACCCACCCTCGCAGCCGCCCGCCGGCTGATGCATGACGGAAGGTGATCCGGATCTGCTGCTGCTTGAACAACGCGCGGCCATAGCGCAGCTGCGTGCGCTGGACCGGCACCATCTTCGCCACATCATGGTATTGCACCGGGATTTCGACCGGCGCAGGGCTTCCTTGCAGATTCCAAAGGCGATCGCCCAGCGTGAAGCGGTCCATCGCCTGGTTGAAAAGGCCGGGCTGGTGCTGATTGCCGGCGGGCACGTAGCCGTGCTGTTGAACCGTATCCGCCTGTTCCGGCTGGGCGAACTGCTCACGCAAAAGCCGGTGATCGCCTGGTCAGCCGGCGCGATGGCGATGAGTGACCGGATCGTCCTGTTTCATCAGAAAGCGCCGCAGGGCAAGAGCGATGCGGAAGTTCTCGACGTCGGCCTCGGTATTGTCCGTCAGCGCGTGCTGCTGCCGAACGCCAGGACCCGGCTGGATTTTGGCAATCGCACCCGGCTGGCTCTGTTCAGCCGGAGATTTGCGCCGGCACACTGCTGCACCCTGGATAACGGCTCGATGATCACGCTGGAAGACAACCAGGTTCTCCAGGCCAGCCGGACGTCGGTGCTGACCGGAACCGGGCGAAAAAAGGCCCTGGAACAGCGATGAACCTGCGGATCGAAAACCTGTTTCGCAAAGGGGTCCCCGATACCGGGGCTGTCGATGATTTTTTCCGCAAAAACCGCTTTCCCCTGGTCGAGCCGGGCCAGGTGACGTTCGTCTACCGCGGCCAGGCCGACGAGGTGCATCTGCGCCGGTGGATTTCAGGTTTCAACACCTCGCTGCCGATGCAGAAGCTGGAAGGGGTCGACCTGTGGGCTTTGGCCATGGAACTGCCCGGCGGATCCCGTTTTGAATACAAATTCGAAGTGGTTCGCGGTAGCGATCGCAGCCTGGTCCTGGACCCGCTCAACGAGGTGCAGGCACAGGACCCTTTTGGCGCCAACTCGGTGTGCCAGGGCTTTGGCTACAAGCGGCCGGACTGGACACTGCATGACCCCGAGGCCCGCAGCGGCACATTGAGCGGACTGCAGATCGACAGCCAGGCCTTCGAAGGGCGGCGCGATGTCCATGTTTACCTGCCCGCCCGGTTCCGGAAAAGCCGCCGCTACCCCTTGCTGGTCGTGCACGACGGGCCCGATTACCTGCGCTATGCCGATCTGAAGACGGTGCTGGACAACCTGATCCATCGCCTCGAAATTCCGGCGATGATCGTCGCGTTGACGCAATCACCCGACCGGCTGGTCGAATACACCGGTGACCCGCGCCACGCCAGGTTCATCGGCGAAGAACTTGTGCCCGAGTTGGCCGGAAAATTCCCACTGGTGAACGACAGGAGCGCCAGGGGTCTGATGGGCGCCAGCCTGGGCGGTGTCGCCACATTGCACGCCGCCAGCCAGTATCCCGATCTGTTTGGCCAATTGCTGCTGCAATCCGGGTCTTTTGCATTCAGCGATCTCGGCCATCACCAGAAAGGCCCGGTCTTCGACCCGGTGGTTCGCTTTGTCAACGAATACCGCAAGAATCCGTTCGCGCTGGCCGAAAAAATCTACCTGAGTTGCGGTATTTACGAGTCGCTGATTTATGAGAACCGCTCCCTGGTGCCGTTGCTGCAAAACCAGGGCATGCAGGTCAACTTCGAGGAAGCCCGCGATGCCCATAACTGGGAAAATTGGCGCGACCGCCTGCGCAACGGCCTGACGTGGCTGTTTCCCGGCCCGTTGTGGATGGTGTACGAATGAAGGGGAAGATCGTATGATGATTAACCCGCAAATTTAAGGACAGTTCATTGGCTCACATCAAACGTAAAATTGGCTTATCGCTCGGTGCGGACATCTGCTGGCCGATTTGCTACGAGGCGCTTCTCAAACAACTGGACCTGAAGCTTTCGATCGGTGGCGACACGGTCAGTTTCGAGTCGGAACGGGTCAATATCGAACCCTTCGGCCTGCTCCACGACTGTTCCTACGATGTCGTGATCGACCGCCTGACGCACTGGTACCACACCTCGCGCGAGTGGATCAAAACCAAGATCCTGGTGAACGATCTCTACGTGTTCAACAACCCCTGGTCGTTGCAGTCGATGGAGAAGCAAACGACCTATGCAGCCATGAGCCGCCTGGGGTTTCCCGTGCCGGAAACCTGGATGATTCCGCCCAAGAGGTACCAGGAATCCAATGACCTGCAACCCACGCTGACCCGCTACGCCAAGCTGTTCGACCTGGGCGGGATCGGCGATCGCATCGGCTATCCGCTCTACATGAAACCCTATGACGGCGGCGCCTGGGTGGGCGTTACCGGCATCAAGAACCGCCAGGAACTGCTCAACGCCTATGAAAGCAGCGGCACCCGGGTGATGAACCTGCAGAAGGGCGTGGAACCCCACGACGCCTTCGTGCGCTGCATCGGGCTGGGCCCGCAGTTCCGTTACGTGAACTACGATCCGGGCGCGCCGCTGCACGACCGTTACCGCATGGAGCAGAATTTCCTGCCGGCGGAACAGCAGGATCGCCTGCGTGACATGACCATGGTCATCAATGCGTTTTTCGGCTGGGATTTCAATTCCTGTGAGGCCCTGCGCCAGGACGGCTGCTGGTACCCGATCGATTTCGCCAATGCCTGTCCGGATTCGCAGGTCACCTCGCTGCATTACCATTTTCCCTGGCTGATCAAGGCCAACCTGCGCTGGTCGATTTTCTGCGCAGCGACCCAGCGTAAAATGAAGACCAACCTGGATTGGCAGAAATACTTCGAGATCGCCGACCGGGACCTGCCGTTTGAAGAGAAAATGGCCGGCTACGTCAGCCTCGCCCGCCAACACTTCAACGTGGATGAATTCGAGACGTTCTGCGCCACGCATCTGTCCCACCTGGACGAAGTAGCCCACGGGTTTTTCGCCACCGATATCGTGCACAGCGCCATCGGCGAAAAAGTCGAGGCGCTGTTCCCGGCGCATGAAGTCGACACCTTCGTGGAACTGTTCTGGAACCGCGTGCAGGACTGGCGCGGTAAAGAGGGGCGGGCCGCTTGAAACAGGTATTCAGGTGGTTTTCACCGCACGTGGAACAGGAAATCCAGCTGGTGCGCTGGGGCACTTTCGGCACACCGGTGCTGTTGTTTCCGACTGCCGGTGGTGATGCCGAGGAGGTGGAACGTTTTCACCTGATCGGCGCGTTGATGCCGCTGATCGAAAGCGGCCGGATCAAGGTCTATTCCACCGATTCCATCGCCGGCAAGGCCTGGATTTCAAAACAGCATTCGGCGGAATTCTGTTCGTTGCTGCAGAACCGGTTCGACGCTTTGGTCTACCAGGAAATCGTCCCGGCGATCCGGCACGATTGCGAAAGCCCGGATATCGAAATCATCGCCGCGGGCGCTTCGATCGGCGCCTTCAACGCGGTTGCAACCATTTGCCGGCACCCCGACGCGTTCCGCCTGGCGATCGCCATGAGCGGGACCTACGACCTTTCAAAATACCTCGAGGGACGTTTCATCCAGGATTTCTATTTCGCCTCGCCATTGCACTTTCTGCCCGGCCTGGAAGGCCCGCAACTGGAACAGCTGCGCAAGCGGGCTATCCTGCTGCCCAGCGGGCAGGGGGATTTCGAGGACATCGGCGAGTCCTGGCGGATGGCCTCGGTGCTCGGCGCCAAGGGTGTGCCCAACCGGGTCGATCCCTGGGGCACCGAGTGGCGGCACGATTGGGTCACCTGGCGGGAAATGCTGCCCAAGTACCTGTCGGAATTCGCCTGAGCCCACCTGAATCTGATGATTCCACGGAGACCACAGTAATGAGTATTTCCGTTCAACGCCGCCAGGCGCAAGCCCTTGCGATCCTGCTCGGATTCCTGGTTCCCCTGTTGGCGAGCGCCCAGGCTGAACCGCGCGCCCGGGATATTGGCATCCCGTTTACAGGCACGCCGGGCCCGCTCAATGCCATTACCGATGTGGCCGGCGTGACGGTCGGCCACACCACGCTGATTTCGGGCGAGGGAAAACTCGACGTCGGCAACGGCCCGGTCCGGACCGGCGTCACGGTGATCCATCCCCGCGGCAAAACCTACAACCCGGCTTTTGCCGGCTGGTTTGCGCTGAACGGCAACGGCGAAATGACCGGGACGACCTGGGTCGAGGAATCCGGTTTCCTCGAAGGGCCGGTCGTGATCACCAACACGCACAGCGTCGGAATCGCCCGCGATGCGACCATCGAGTGGCAATACGCCAACAACCTGTTTGACCCGCTGCCCGATGACCCCGACGTGTTCTGGTCGCTGCCGGTGGTCGCCGAAACCTACGACGGCGATCTCAACGACATCAACGGGTTTCACGTGACCAAACAGAATGTCATCGACGCCCTGGAATCGGCAAAGTCCGGCCCCGTGGCCGAGGGCAACGTGGGTGGCGGCACCGGCATGATTTGCCATCAATTCAAGGGCGGCATCGGTACCTCGTCCCGGGAGGTCGACGATCGAAGACCATGAATACACCCTGGGCGTACTGGTGCAGGCGAATTACGGCATTCGGGAAACCTTCACGATCGCCGGTGTGCCGCTCGGTGACAAGTTTCCCGACCTGATGCCGGTGTTCCGGCCGATGGACGAGGAAACCGGTTCGATCATCGTGGTGGTGGCGACCGATGCGCCGCTGTTGCCGCTGCAATTGAAGCGGCTGGCGCGGCGTGTGCCGCTGGGCATATCAAAGGTCGGTGGTTATGCATCAAACGGCTCGGGCGATATTTTCATCGCGTTTTCCACCGCCAATCCCGGGCGCCGCGGCGCGGGTGGGGGTGCAGGAAATCGAGATGCTGCCCAATGACCAGATGAGCCCGTTGTTCCTGGCCACCGCCCAGGCCGTCGAAGAGTCTATCGTGAATGCGCTGATCGCCGCAAAGACCATGGTCGGCATCAACGGCAATACCGTCTATGCCTTGCCGCACGACCGCCTGATCGAAATCCTGAAAGAGTACAAACGGATTCCCTGATCTGCCTTGCTGGTGTCAATAGCCTGCTTCGTCTGGCCACAGCTCATTGCGCAGCTTCAGCGGGTCGGCAAGGACCCGGGAACGGGATTCACCCACCTGTTTGCCGGTCAACGGTTTGAACGAGGCCGGCAAGGTCTCGCTGTTGAATTCAACCAGGACCCAGTTGAGCACTGCTGCCAGTTCCTCGTCGCTAAGCGGCGCTTGGGACGCGCCCGGGACTCGCGCCAGGTAGTCGCGGCCTTCGGGTGACGCGGCAATTCGCCCCAGCGGTCCGGCCAGGGAGGGAACACTTGGCGGAAGGCCGGTTGCGTCGGGCTGATGACAACCGGCGCAATGAAGCAGGAAATCACTCCGGGGGCTGGCTTCAGCCGCGCCGGTCAATGCTGCGATCAGAATCAGTGCTATCCGGCTCATCGGGGTATTTCAATTCTGAAACCCGTTCAGGCTTCGCCAATCACAACACCAATGGTGCAATGGTAGGCGCGGCTCTCGGTGCCAAAACACCAGAGCACGGCGTTGCTTTTGCTCGGAAAGTAAACCGGTTTCTCGCGCTCCGAGTTGCCGCAACTGCACCGGTGGCAAATCGATTTGCCACAGCAATCGTTGTAGGAGATCAGGTAGTCCCGGTTGTCTACCGGGTTCCGGCATGTCCCTACCCAGGTGATGGGTGAAGGTTCAGCACCCGGCGGACAACTGTTGACTGTACCGCCGCAGCACGTACACAGGGTGCCGCCCAGGGCGCAATATCGCCAGTAATCACAACTTTGCGGGTCACCCATTTCCTGGATCGGTTCGGCTGCAAATGCGCGGGCCACGGGAAGCAGTGGTAAAAAGGCAGCGCCGGTCAACACCGTGCCCAACCGTGTAATGAAGCTCCGTCGGGAGGTTTTTCGGGCCAGGTGGCGACTGCCATTACCGGTTACCTGGTCCATCAATTCGAGGCCGCGGTTGACGAGCTTTTTCGGGTTCATAGTGCGTGTTCCTTTGCTTGCCCGGTCGGCGGGTTATCGACCAACTTCATGTAGTCCTGCAACGTATCAATACCTGTTTCCATTGATTCGGCCAGGCTCTCGAGGTGTTCGCGGGTATTGACCAGGCCTTTGCTCCGTAGGGTGCCGTCCGGGCCAATCAAAGCCGCAAAAGGCAGCTTGCTGACGGCATATTTCATTCCCAGGGCCTGGGAGATGATGTACGGATATTTGCTGATGCCAAGATCACGCACGTAGGCCTGGTGTTGCTCCGGTTTGTCACCGTCGCTGGCAAAAACAAGGTTAAAACTCTCATCGGCACACATCGAACGGGCCGTGGGCACCAACCCTTTGCATACAGGACAAGTGGGAGATATCCACAAAATCAATGTGGCGCGCCCGTCTTCGCTGGCACCGCCAAGCGTTAACGGCTCACCGGCCAGATCCCTGTAGAGAATGGCTTCGGTCATTTCACCGACTTTCGGTCCGTTGGTCGGCATCAGGGCGCCCGCTGGGGCCACGCGCTCGTGCAGGACGCCAACCTGGCGTGCCAGCGCGAACACGACCAGCGACAGGATAATCACCAGGAACCACAGGATAATATTTGACGCCAGCAGCGCTTCAGGCACGTGGATTCCTCCATGAACGGATGGCTGACTGATTCTGCAACAGCTGTGAACCTCCAAAGTAAAGTAAAGCTGCTGCCAGCAGGGCCAAAACCAGTGTAAGCCAGTCAAACGGAGCAAGCGTCCGGCCTGTTACCGGAAGCATGGGCAACATAGCCATTACCATCAGCAGGATATTGCGAAACACCAACATCCACGACAGCGGTTGATTTTCGCCGGAGGAATTACCGAGGCCGCAACCGCAACTGATATGCAATCTGCCCCGCAACAGGTTGACCACAATCGCCAAGCCATATACCAGAAACATTAATGCCGTTAAGGGGGCCGCCAGGGTGGACGCAACACCGGTCAGCCAGGCGAAGCCCAGAAGGATTTCAGTGACCGGTATGAGCCAGGCGACAAGTGGAACCGCCCATTGCGGCAAAAGCTGGTAATCGGCGACGATGGCCTCAAATTTTTGCTGTGAAGACAGCTTGTGCCAGGCAGCGCCGATGAGCATCAACGCCAATGCGATCATCAACGTCCTGATGATCAGTGGATCAATCATCTTTGGCCAGTATCTGCAATAACCCGGGTCCGCGTCCGGGTTCTTCTATCGTGCGAAGGTGACGCAACTGGATGCCGTCATAAATCTGGAGCTGTTTTTCCTTGTCGAAAAAGTAGAGCTTGGGGTGCGCCTCCTGGCTGACCAGGATATGACTGGCTGTGTTGCCTTCGTTTTCATCGCCGCCAATGGAAAGCTTGCCAACGCGCCGCTTTTTCTCAATGTCATATACCCAGATTTCGGATCCGGCCTGGTAATGGGTGTCCGCGCCGCCCTGGTGCATCAGGACATAGAGCACCCCCGATTCGCGGTGGACTGCGAAGGGTTGGTCACCACCGGGTCGCCATTTGTCCTCCTTGTCTTCATCAGAGAGCAAAGACCAGGGTTTGCTGATATTCATTTTGCCGTTGTCGACGACCACCTGGTAGGCCAGCCCTTCGTACGAAATCATGACCCAGCCTTCGGCGGTCCGCATCGGCTTGTCGATCACCGGGTCTTCGTCGACCGAGAAGAACGGCTCGCTCCGCACCCGGGTGACTTCCGCGCCATCCGGACTGATCCCGATATATTGGAGGGTCCCATCCCCACACATCATCATGAAGCCATCCGTACCGGTGGGCATGATGATGGCGCAACCGGGGGTTGAAATTTCGCCGACGAACTGCTGGTCGACAACATCGACAATACTCACGGACTGGGCCGGCGTCATGTTGAATATGACGACATGCCGCCCGTCGCCCAGCAGGCCGATGTGATTTCTGAAGGACAGGGTCGCGGTCTTGTCCGGGATATCTATTTCGAGCTTGGCGGTCAGATCCTTCATGTCAACGACCGTCAGCACGTCATCGCGCGTGCCGCGCACGCTGCGGGAATAAAAAGATTCAACCAGGTAGGCCTCTTTCCGGCTCATGTCGGTTATGACCGCAGGTGTGTACCAGTCATGGGAGATCAAACCCTGCATCTCGCCCGTGGCGCCATCGAAGATGTAGCTGCCCTCGTTGGACTTGATCAGGAACCAGCTATCCGTGGGCTCGGGAAATACTGACACCCCGGCTTTCTCGGGGGCCATTTGTGCAGCGGAACTTTGAACCACAAGGGTCAGGAGAAACAGAAATATCGTCAGGGACCGCATCGTTCCTTTCCTTCTGGTTATTGTGATGACAAGGGAATGTTCCCCGGAGTATAGACGAAATAGCGAAGAGCGCATTCGGGTTCTAATCAGAGTCAATGGTTTGGCCGGAGTCTCACTGTGCGTAAAGGTGCAGTTCCGAACCGACCCGGTCGGCCATCTCCAGGGTGGCCGCCAGGTCCGGGTGCCTCAACATCACGAAGCCATCCGAGACCAGGGTTTTGCGCCAGTCGCGGCGTTGACTCCCGACCGGCAGCAGGGTGTTCCACACGACGTGTTGACCGAAGTCACGTTGTAGTTTTTCAACGCCCTCGATGGCCGTGATACGGCCGACCCCGCGGGCCCGCTTGTAAATATTCGCAACATTGTATTTGGGCGTGATGCCGCGACTGACCTGGCCGGATGTGACCGCATTGGCCCACTCGCGGAACACGTCGAAATCGCAGGCGTATTTCATCTGGTCGACCTGGTGGGCGCCGGGCGGCCGCGCACCGATTTCGCCGAACACGACTTCACCATCGGCCTTGCGGTACCACTCCATGTGGGTGAAGCCGGTGTCGAATTCCAGCGCCCTGATCACGTCGAAGCCCATTTTCACGCCATCCTGCAAATCAGGGTGGGCGGTGTCGCGCAGTGCGATGACCTGCGGGCTGATCCATTCGTTGCTGCGCGCAACCAGCGGCCTGGGCCGGTACCAGGCGATGTTGAAGTAGGCGATTTTCCCGTTCACGGTGATCGTGTCGAAGGTGTATTCCTCGCCGTCGACAAATTCCTCGACGCTGACGGTTTGCACGTGACGCAGTCGGGGCAGCACGGCCCGCAGTTCATCCGCATCGCGAACCCGGTAGGTGTCCGCCGAACCCGCCCCGTCGATCGGCTTGAGAATGATCGGGAAACCGATAAGCTCCGCAGCTTCCCATACCGCCGCGATCGACTGCGCGGCGACGTGGCGCGGCGTGCGGATGCCGGCCTGGTCCAGGGCCTGCTTCATCAGTTCCTTGTCACGGAAGCGTTGGGCCTGCACGATGTCCAGGCCGGGTATGCCGAACGTCTCGCGCAGGCGGGCCGCCAGCAGTATGCCGGGCTCCCACAGACACTCGATCCGGTCGAGTTGCTGCCCGCGCAACCGTTCACGCAGCGAAGCAATCACGGCCTCTTCATCCCACAGCGAGCGAACCGCGATGTACTCCGAGAGTGAACGGCGCACCAGCGGCGGCAGACTATCGGGTGACGAGTCGCCGACGCCGAACACCCGGGCTCCGCTTTCGGCCAATCCACGGGTGAATTCCGGCATGTCGGCCGGGTAGCCCGGAGAAAGCAATAATACGTTTATCATGTTTGTCCGCGATTCGTGCCCGGTTAGCCGTTAGAATAACCCAAGGCATCCGCTTGTCCCATCATCAGAGAGAAGAAGAAACGATCATGTCCCCGGAATCACTGAAAATCTGCATGGCCAGTTCAGAACTGGCGCCGCTCGCCAAGACAGGCGGGTTAGCCGACGTCGTTTCAGCCCTATCGGCTTACCTGGATGGCGAGGGGCATGACGTCCGCGTGTTGATCCCGCTCTATTCTGCGATTGACACTTCCGCGCTGGACATCACGCCGGTCCAGTTTCTGCAGAATCTGCCGATGCAGATCGGTTCAAACCATGTGCGCTACTCCATCGATACGGCGGTGCTTCCCGGCAGTACGTTGAGCATCTACCTGCTGCGCTGCCCGGAACTCTATAACCGGCCGGGCATTTACACGTCGGGCTGGGATGAGCATCTGCGGTTCATTCTGCTGTCACGGGCGGCGATCGAAATGTGCCAGAACATGGGCTTTGCGCCGGATATTTTTCACTGCCACGACTGGCATACCGCCCTGGTGCCCCTGTACCTGAAAACCCGCTACGCCTGGGACCGGTTGTTTGCCAACACGCGTTCGGTCCTGACCATTCACAACATCGGTTACCAGGGAATTTTCGGCAACGGCATCCTGCAGGACCTGGGACTGTATGAAGATACGCACAAGCTGCACCAGGACGATTTCGCCAAAGGCATTATCAACTTCCTCAAAACCGGACTGTTGTATGCGGACGTACTGACCACCGTCAGCCCGACCTACGCGCGGGAAATCATGGGTGCGGAATATGGCATGGGATTGCAGGAAGTGCTGCGACAGCGCAGCGACTCCCTGGTCGGAATACTGAATGGCGTGGATTACAGGGAATGGAATCCTGCTGATGATCCGTTGATTCCCCACAGCTATGACAGCCGCCGCGTGGCCGGCAAGAAGAAAAACAAGCTGGCGCTGATGCAGGAACTGGGGCTGGATTGCAGCGACGACATGCCCTTGATCGGCATGGTCACCCGCCTGACGGGGCAGAAAGGTATCGACCTGGTGCAACAACTGGTGCCCGCGATGATGGGCAACAGGCGCTTCGCACTGGCGGTGCTGGGCAGCGGCGAGTCACGTTATGAGCAGTTTTTCCAGTGGCTGCAGAACAACTTTCGCGGCAGGGTCTGTTATTACCGCGGTTTCAGCAACAAGCTGGCGCACCAGATTGAAGCCGGCAGCGACCTGTTCCTGATGCCTTCGCTGTTCGAGCCGTGCGGGCTGAACCAGATGTACAGCCTGCGCTATGGAACGGTTCCGATCGTCCGGCGCACCGGGGGGCTGGCCGATTCGGTGGAATTGTTCGATCCGCACAGCGGTACGGGGACCGGCATCGTGTTCAATGATTACAATGTGCCGGCGCTGGGTTGGGCATTGAATTACGCTTTCGACCTGTACCAGGATAAAAAGACCTGGCGTAAACTGGTTCGTAACGGCATGGCCATGGACTTTTCCTGGGAACAGCAGGGAAAAGTTTACGTTGATCTGTTCCGCAAGATTACGCGCTGATGGCGCATCATTGATGAAACGACCAGGACACAAGCAATGAACCTCATTTTTATCGAACCCTCGTTTCCCTATAACCAGAGGGAGTTTGTTCGCGGCCTTCATGAGGCCGGCGCCACCGTGATTGGAATCGGCGAACGTCCGCAGGAGCACCTGGCCGACGATGTGAAACACTGGCTGAGCCATTACGTCCAGGTCAAATCGGTGGTTCACGAACCCTCCTTGCTGAAGGCTGTGCAACACGTGCAGAGCCTGGTTTATGTCGACCGCCTGGAAGCCACCGTGGAGGCCCATATCATGGCCGCCGCCCACGTACGCGAGGCGGCAGGCATACCGGGCACATCCGTTCGCACGGCTTACCTGTGCCGCGACAAGCCGGCGATGAAAGAAGTGCTGCGCGAAGCGGGAATTCCCTGCGCCCAATCCACCCGGGCTTCTGAACCGCAGGCCGCCCGGGATTTTGCCGGCAGGGTCGGGTTTCCGTTGATCATCAAGCCGCCGGCCGGCGCCGGCGCCTCCGGCACCTGGAAAGTGCGCGACGCCGCACAACTTGAGCAGGTGCTGGTCGAGTCCGGATGCGCAGACGGGCAGGAAGTGGCCATCGAGGAATTCATCGAGGGGCACGAAGGTTACCTGGACACGCTGACGATCAAGGGTGAGGTCACCCACGAGTTCATCACGCATTATTATCCCAACGTACTGACGGCGATGCGGGAGCGCTGGATTTCACCCCAGATGGTCACGACCAACCGCATCGAGGCGCCCGGTTACCGGGAAGTGCGGCAAATGGCGCGGGACGTGATCCGCATACTGGAAATCGGCACCTCGGCCACCCACATGGAGTGGTTTGCCGGCCCCAGGGGACTGAAATTTTCCGAAATTGGCTGCCGCCCTCCGGGCGTGGGCCAGTGGGACGTCTACAACACGGCCAATGATTTTGACCTGTACCTCGAGTGGGCCTCGGCCTTTGAGCATGGCCGCCCGCACCGCCAGCCGTCGCGCCGGTACGCGGCCGGGATGATTGCGCTGCGGCCGTCCTGTGACGGCAGGATCACCGGGTACTCCGGCCTCGAGGCCATTCAACACCATTACGGCGACTGCATCGTCGCCTCCCACCTGCCGCCCCCCGGTTCGGCCACCCAGCCGGTCGAGGCGGGTTACATGGCCAACGCGTGGATGCGGGTCCGTCACCCGGACTACGACACACTGCGGCAGATCATGAACACCATTGGAGAAACGGTGAAAGTACATGCCGCCTGAGACTCAAGACGAGTTCTCCCGGCTGCAGGAAAAACTGCTGCCTATCTGGGACTCGATTCGCCAGGACGATACCTTCGGGCATACCTCGCTGATTGTTCCTTCACTGAGCGTGGACCAGGAGGAACTCAGCAAGGTGCAGGGTGCCTCGTTCTATGAAGAACGACTGTTGTTTGCGCTGATTCGCCTGCGCAATCCCAATGCGCGATTGATCTATGTAACCAGTCAACCGGTGCACCCGGACGTGGTGGATTACTACCTTCAGCTGCTGGTCGGTGTGCCGGCCGCGCACGCGCGCCGGCGGCTGCAGATGCTCAGCGTCTATGACGGCAGCACCCGGCCGCTGACCGAGAAAGTGCTGGAAAGGCCGCGGGTTCTGAAGCGCTTGCGCGAGTGGATCAGCGAGCATGGTCCCGCTTACCTGACGTGTTACAACACCACCATGCTGGAGCGGCGCCTGGCGCTGGAACTGGGCATTCCCCTGAACGGGGCCGACCCGGTACTGCTGCACCTGGGTACCAAGTCGGGAAGCCGCCAGGCGTTTGCCAAGGCCGGCGTTCCGCACCCGGCTGGTTTCGAGGATCTTCATTCCGAAGAGGAAATCGTCGCATCACTGTGCCGCCTGGCGCAGATGCGCCCGGGGATCCGCCGGGCCATCGTAAAGATCAACGAAGGTTTTTCGGGGGAAGGCAATGGCGTGTTCAATTACCCGGAGGATAAGACCGATCCTGGGGCCGTGGGGCAGAACCTCAAGCAACTGGAATGGCCTTCGGCGCAGGAGAATATCCGGTCTTTCCTGCGCAAGTTTGCGGAGATGGGCGGGATCGTGGAGGAAATGATCGAGGCTGAAGAGGTCCGGTCGCCCAGTGTGCAGATGCGCATTTATCCCGGTGGCAAAGCCGTCCTGGTGTCGAGCCATGAACAGGTCCTGGGTGGCAAAACCGGCCAGGTCTATCTCGGCTGCCGTTTTCCGGCGCGCGACGCCTACCGGAAAATGATCCAGGAACAGGCTCTGAGAATAGGCGATGTGCTCAGTGCGGAAGGTGTGATTGGACGGTTCGGAATCGATTTTCTGCTGACCCGGTCCGATGGCGGTGAATGGCAGTCGCACGCGATCGAGATCAACCTGCGCATGGGGGGCACGACGCCGCCCTACCACGCGCTGGAGTTTCTGACCGCAGGCGTGCTGGATCCGGAGAGCGGGATTTTTTACGCCCCTACCGGCCAGGAGAAATTCTACAGCGCAACGGACAACCTCAAGTCGCCGGCGTATCGCGGATTGCTGCCGGAAGACCTCTTCGACATCATCATCGGCAACAAGGTCCATTACCAGCCGGATAGCGGCACCGGCGTGCTTTTCTACATGATCGGCGCGCTCTCCCAGTACGGGAAGCTGGGCATGACCTGCATCGGCAACTCGCCCGAGCAGGCGGATGAACTGTTTCGCCGCACGGTGGCGCTGCTGGACCGGGAGACCGACACGGGCAGTCACGACCATGGCGAACTGGAGCCCCTGTTCGACAACCCGGTCAATATGGAGTGACCATAGCGGCCGGACCATCCAGGGCCTCCATTCAGGACACCCTCCAGCGGGTCTTCGGTTTACACGGTTTCCGGCCCTTCCAGCAGGAAATTATCGAACAGGTCCTGGCCGGCGGCGACGCCTTCGTGCTGATGCCGACCGGCGGCGGCAAATCCCTGTGCTACCAGTTGCCGGCCCTGCACCGCGAAGGCCTGGCCATCGTGGTGTCGCCCCTGATCTCGCTGATGAAAGACCAGGTCGACGCCTTGCTGGCCAACGGCGTGAACGCCGCAATGTACAACTCCAACCTGGATGCGGCAACGGCCCGGGACGTGCTGGAGCGGCTGCACAGCGGCAAGCTGGATCTGCTGTACGTGGCGCCGGAACGGATGATGCGGCCCGGCTTTATCCACAGCCTCGAGTCCATGCCGCATCGGGCTGATTGCGATTGACGAGGCGCATTGCGTTTCACAGTGGGGGCACGATTTCCGGCCCGAATACGCGGCGCTGGGTGAATTGCGCGAACATTTTCCGGACACGCCGTTCATCGCGTTGACGGCGACCGCCGATCCGCAGACCCGCGAGGACATCGTGAAGGTGCTGGGGCTGCAACGCGCCCGCCGCTTCATCACCAGTTTTGACCGGCCGAATATCCGCTACACGGTGCTGGAAAAACACCAGCCGCAGGCCCAGTTGCTGCGTTTCCTGGCAACCCAGGGCAGCGAGTCGGGCATCGTCTATGCCCTGTCCCGCAAGCGGGTGGAAGAAATTGCCGGCCACCTGGCCGACCGGGGATTTGCCGCCGCGGCCTATCATGCGGGCTTATCCGGCGGAGACCCGGAAAGACGTCCAGGAGCGCTTCCTGCGGGATGACGTTTCCATCGTCGTGGCCACCGTGGCTTTCGGCATGGGAATCGACAAGCCCAACGTCCGGTTCGTGGTTCATTACGACCTGCCGCGGCACCTCGAAGGGTATTACCAGGAAACCGGCCGTGCCGGGCGCGACGGCCTGCCCGCCGAAGCGCTGCTGTTGTTCGGAACGCAGGATGTGGCCACCGCCCGTTATCACCTGGAGCAGGGCCAGAACGAAAACCAGAAACGCATCGAATCGCACAAGCTCAACGCGATGGTGGGTTTTGCGGAAAGCCTGACCTGCAGGCGCCGGGTGCTGCTCGGCTACCTGGGCGAGAACATGAAGGCGGATTGCGGCAACTGCGACGTCTGCCTGGACCCGCCCGAACGGTTTGACGGCACCGACGCGGCGCGCAAGGTGCTGTCCTGCGTCTACCGCGTCGGCCAGTCTTTCGGCATCAAGCACGTGGTGGATGTGCTGCGCGGCGCCGACAATGATCGCATCCGCAAATTCAATCACACGCATCTTTCGACCTACGGGATCGGCCAGGAATTTTCCCACGCCGAGTGGATGTCGATCGCGCGGCAGTTGATTCATCGCGGCTACCTGGTGCAGGACATCGCCGCATTTTCAGTACTGAAACTGACGCCGCAGGCGCTATCAGTGCTGCGGAACGAGGAAAAAGTGGAGCTGGCGCGCCCGCGCATCCACGAGAAAACGAAGAAGAAGACCGTCGCGGCAGCGATGGATCTGGACATCGACGACCTGCGCCTGTTCGAAAGCCTGCGCGACCTGCGCAAGCAACTGGCCCGGGACAGCGGCGTGCCGCCCTACGTCATTTTCGGTGATGCGACCCTGGTCGAAATGAGCCGCAAACGACCCCGGAACGAGTTCGAATTGCTGGCCATCACCGGGGTCGGACAGGTCAAGCTGGAGCGCCACGGCAGCGCGTTCCTGAAAGTCATTTCGAACGACCTGTCATTCTGACACCAGCCTATGAGCCGTCGTCGCACGAAGTTCCGTCGATGCCAATCAATTTCACTGCATTCAAAACTTTCTGCCCATCCAGCCCGTTCATGGTAAACACGCCGCTTGTACAACTGCTGAAAGATACCTGCAATGTCCCCCACGAAGCCAGTTGGCTCGATGGCGTCGGCATACCGAAAGTGCCTGGTTCACCGACCAGCAGGGAGAATTCATATACCTGTCCGAACTGCAGGTTTTCGATATTCAGCAGGTTGGAAACCAGCCACAGGCGGTCCATATCCGCCGAATAGCCGAAATAGTAAATCAACCATCCGGCCGGAGTCTGGAAGACCAGCAGGCCTTCGCCATCCGATGCAGGGTCAAACCAGGGCCCGGAAAAGTCGGATGCGGAATCGGCGGACGTGTATTCAACCTCGAGCATGGGCGCCCTGGAAATAATGCCTTCCCGGGTATTGAAGCGCTTGGCGCTTTGCGTGATATCACCATCGACCATGATCCAGCCGTAGTTACTGGCCGGGTCGGCAAGCCAGTCCTGGACATCGGCCACCATCGAGTCGGTCGACTCAAAAGAGTAAAAGCCCGTAGCGTTCACGGACATCTGCGCACTTGGAGTGGGTGAAAAGTCTCCACCCGGACTGTTCCAGCTCAAATTGCTGTAAAACCGGTGAATCCAGGTCGCTGAATCGGCAGTGGAGCCGGCGCCAGCCCCTTCCTGGCCGGTTGCGTGCGAGCGGCCTTCCCCCCAGTCAGCAGCGAGTCGCGATAAACGTATAACCGTTTCGTCGGACCTTTCCCTGGACAGGTACAGGTGGAGCTTGACGGATTGAATCTGGGCGTCACTTGGAATCGCATCCAGGTTCTTGAACGCAAGTACGGCGCGCCGCGACTGATTTTCATTGGTCTGGCCTACAAACATAAAAAGACCGACGCCGTTGCTCAGTGCGCCTTGTGGGCTTTCATACAGGGTATTGTCCTGTGTGGCTTCAATCATGACAGTCTCGGCCATGACGGATGCGGACAGACTGCAACATGCAAGTATCAAGAGCGTACGCATTATTATCTCCTTGTTGAAAGCAGATGGTGGCAAATTCTCCCTTGTATCCCCCGTTCTTCGAAGTATAGTTCCGGCCAAAAATTTTGCTGAAAGTTTGCCGTGTGCGAATTGACTCACAATTAATGTAACCCTAGCCAATGATCTGGAGGAGTCGTTGACTCATATTACAGGTAACCCAAATTTGAGGGCTGTGATATGGGAAAGAACGAGCGCCAGGCTTACCTTAAAGCCATTCGCTCCCGTTATTGGCGGGGCGGCAAGAAAGCCAAGAGCATTATTCTTGATGAATTCTGTGCGGTGTGTAGTTATCACCGCAAATACGCCATTCGGCTGTTACAACCACGCGGTAAAGCCCGAAAGAAACGACGCCCTGGCAGGAAGCCCATCTATGCCTCAGCGGAACTTTTGACGGCTCTGAAGCGGATTTGGTTTGTTAGTGATCAGATGTGCTCAAAGAAGCTCAAAGCCGCCATCCCACTGTGGTTGCCGCACTATGCAACGGTCTACAAAGCATTGACACCGGAAACCCAGGAGCAGCTGCTCTCGATCAGTGCCGCCAGCATTGACCGGGTGCTCAAACCGGTCCGGCTGGTTCAGGGACGCAGGGGCCTCAGTGGCACCCGGCCTGGCAGCCTGTTGAAGAATCAAATTCCTATCCGTACGCACTTTTGGGACGTCTCGCAACCGGGCTTTATGGAAGCTGACACCGTTGCCCATTGCGGCAACAGCCTGGCCGGAAGCTTCATCTGGTCGTTAACCATGACCGATATTCACACCGCCTGGACCGAGAGTCGAGCCACCTGGGACAAAGGGGCACAGGGCGTGCTGGCGCAGATCCAGGACATCGAAGATCGGCTGCCTTTTGCGCTGCAGGGCTTTGATTGTGACAACGGCTCGGAATTTCTCAACTACCACCTGGTGCGTTATTTTACCGCTCACCCCTCGGTCACATCGTTTACCCGCTCACGGCCGTACCAGAAAAATGACAACGCCCATGTGGAACAGAAAAACTGGTCTCATGTACGTCAGCTGTTTGGCTATGATCGCCTGGAGGAGCGGCTGATAGTACCCATGATGAACGATCTTTATACCAACGAATGGTCTCTTTATCAGAACCACTTCTGTCCCAGCATGAAGTTGCGGGAGAAAATGCGCATCAACTCAAAGTACCGTAAGAAATATACGGCGCCGCAAACACCATACGACCGTGTACTGGCATCTGATCAGATCACAGACAAAGCCAAAGAGCAGCTAAAAATGGCTCACCACTCGCTTAATCCCTTTATACTCAAAAAAATCATTGAGAAGAAACTTCGGGTGATTTTTAAGCAAGTGAAAGTAACCTCTAATGTGAGGCAACGTATCTGAATCTCAGCGAGCTAGGGTTACCTTTTTCAATGAGTCAACGCGTGTGTAAGAATGCAGCATCCTTGAATCGATGCAACAGCAGTGGTCAGCACTTGGAAAAAAAGACGGAACACGGTGTTTGGCGCTTCGGCCCTTACCGGGTCGACACGGCCCGGCGCGAACTGAACCGCGATGGCGTAGCCATCGAGGTGCAACCGCGCGTGTTTGATCTGCTGGTCTATCTCGTGGCTAACCATGAGCGGGCCGTTGGCAAAAATGAGCTTCAGGACGCGGTTTGGCCGGGGATGTTCATCACCGAAACCGCGCTGACCCGCGCCGTAATGAAAGCGCGCAAGGCGGTGGGTGACGACGCTGCGCGCCAGGATTTCATCAAGACCGTCCATGGCCACGGTTATCGTTTTGTCGCGGATTTAAGCCAGGAACAGATCGAACCCGTTAAGCCAATCAGGGCGCCGGCTCCCCATTCTTCATCACCGGAGTCTGAACCGGCCCCACCGCCCAAAAGATCCGATCCGGCCCCTTATTTCAAACGACGCACCATGATTGCCGGCGTCGTGCTGGCGATCGTCGTCGCCATGGTATCGGCGTGGGTGTTGTCCAGAGAGCCGGCGCCATTGAGCACGGAAACGCGTATCGCGGTTTTGCCACTGGCTGACGAGACCGAGAATGCCGACCTGGCATGGACACGCCTGGGCCTGATGAGCTATGTCAGCAACCTGGTCGGGGCCGATGGCAGTCTGCCTGCCGTGGCGGACGGAAGCGTGATCAGCCTGGCCGACAATGTGGGCTGGAACGGCGACCTGGAAGACCCGGCCAGCGCGGCACTGGTCACCAAGTTGCGCGAAGTCTTCGGAGCCAGCCACCTGCTGGCCATGCAGCTGAGAAGCGAGGGTCATGCCCTGCGTATGAATTTCAGCTTGCTGGGTCCGGATGGCGGATTGCAGCAGGGCACCATGGTCGGTGACCAGGCCACTGACCTGGCACAGGGTGTGGTCCAGAGCGTGTATGGCATGTTGCTGGGCAAACGCCGGCATGGCCAGGAGGTGACGCTGGTCTCCGCCGATCCTTTCAACAATGAAGCCTTTGCGCGTGGAATGGATCTGTCGCTGCAGGGACGCTGCAGCGAGGCAGTGCCGTTCTTCCGGCTCATCATCGAGCAGGAACCGACCCTGTTCGAGCCGCGTTTCGAATTCGCTTCCTGTGAGCGCATCCTTGGTGAACCAGAAGAAGCCGAAGTCGTGCTGGATCAATTGATTGAGGAGCAACGCCTGATCGGACGGGGCCGCCCGCTGGCGCGCGCCCTGATGACCCGCGGAGTGGTTTATAACCGCACCGGCCGCCTTGACGAGGCTGAGGCGGACCACCGCGAAGCGCTGGAGATCGCAGGTTCTCTCGGCGACCAGGAGCTCAGCGCAAAGATCCTGCAGAACCTGTCCATCGTCGTGCGTGACCTTGGGGACTATCAGCAGGCCGGGGAGTTGCTGGACCTGGCCGTGCTTGCCTTGCAGGCCACGGGCCGCGAAAGCATGCCTGGCGACCTGTACTCCGGCAAGGCCAATCTGCTCATGAACCAGGGCGAACTGGTCGAGGCCCGGACGTATCTCGAACAGGCCCTGCAGGCATATCGCGCCGAGGGTAACCGGCGCAAGGAAGCAATGATGCTGAACAACATGGGTTACCTGCTGCGTGAAATGGGACACCTGGTCGAAGCGGAAGATTACCACCTGCGCTCGCTGGAAATCCGCGAAGACGTCGGCGACCGGGTCGGTGTTGGCCGGGCCTATGGCCAGCTGAGCGCCTTGTATTCCGCCCAGGGACGGCACCAGGAAGCCGTGGCAGCGGCGAAATCCGCGCACGGGGTCGCAGTGGAGACCCGCGATCGCCTGTACGAGGCTACCTCGATGGCGCAGTGGGCTGCAGCCGAACTCGGCCTGGGCGACCTGGGCGCGGCGCGGCAACGATACTTGCAGAGCCGGGCCGTTTTCGAGGAAATCCAGGACCGGATGCGTGTCTTGCAGGTGGATGTAATGCTGGCCCGGCTGGATCTGGAAGAGCAGTCCCTGGATCGCGCTGAAACTAACGCGCTGGCCGCTCTGGAGATGGCCCGCCAGGGTGATTTCATCCAACCCGAGGTCGAAGCGATGGAGCTTCTGGGCGACATTGCGCTGGCTCGCGGCGACACCACCGCCGCCATCGGGGAATACACCGCCACGCTGAAACGGGTGCGGGATTCGAGTTGGTCGGGGAAAGAAGTCGACATCATCATCCGGCTGGTGAACGCCCAGCTCGACGCCGGCGATGTCGACGCAGCGGCGCCGCTGGCCGGCGCGCTGGCCGGGCACGAGCCCACCATCGCCTCGCTGAAAGCCCGGGCGCGTTTTGCCCGGACGCGTGGCGAAAAGCAGCAGGCCATGGAACTGCTGGAGCAGGCAAAGAGCGTCGCGGGCACTGCCTGGGACGAGGAAAGCGAGGCGCTTCTTGCCGAATACCGCCTTCCATAGCACTTGAACAGCGCCCGGTACTGTTAGTCACACATTTCTTAACGCTTTGTTTTCAAAATAAATAATCCATCATATTCACGAGGTCATCATATGGTCAGGCAATAGTCAGCCCATGATCAGGATCGTTTGCCGCAGATCACGCAAAGTGCTCGCCAGGCCGGACATTTATCCGGCTATCGACAACCCACTTGGAGGATAAAGTCATGCAACGAGTTCTGATATTTGTTTACGGCATCCTGGCGTACGCCATCTTTTTCGCCACGTTTCTTTATGCAATTGGTTTCGTAGGCAACCTGTTTGTGCCGAAGGCCATCGATTCGGCGCCGCAGGTGCCACTCATACAGGCGCTGCTGGTCAACCTGGGCTTGCTCGGCCTGTTTGCGGTGCAGCACAGCTTCATGGCGCGGCCATTCTTCAAGCGCTGGTTGACGCGGTTCATTCCGAAGGCGGCCGAGCGCAGCACTTTTGTCGTGGCCTCCAGCGTTGCGCTGATCGTGCTGTTCCTGTTCTGGCAGCCGATGGGCGGTGTTGTCTGGTCGGTCGAGAACCCGCATGCCCAGATCCTGCTGCACGTGGCATTCGCCTTCGGTTGGCTGCTGGTGCTGGTCAGCACGTTCGCCATCAACCACTTCGACCTGTTCGGATTGCGCCAGGTATGGACCAACCTGCGCAACCAGCCATATTCGGACGTCAAGTTCGTTACGCCCATGTTGTACCGGCTGGTGCGTCACCCGATGTACATAGGTTTTTTCCTGGGTTTCTGGGCTGCACCGGTGATGACGGTTGCGCACCTGGTGTTCGCAGTAGCAACCACGGCCTACATCCTGATCGCGATCCAACTGGAGGAGCGTGACCTGCTGGACGCCCACCCCGAGTACCGGGAATACCAGCGCCGGGTTCCGATGATCATTCCGTTCATAGGCCGCGGCAAGACCCGCAAGCCCCTCACAACGGCATCCGTAAAAGCCGGCTGAGCGTAATCGCCGGAACCGGGCCGCGGGTCCAGTCACAGACGACTGGCTCGCGGCCCATAACCTAAACAGATTAAGGAGATTGAGACCATGCAAACCGCTTCCCGCAACAACCCGGTGGTTCTGCCCGCCTGGCTGCGCCGGGCCGGCATCGGGGGATTCGTGTTTTTCCTGGTGAAGGGCCTGCTATGGCTGACCGTGCCCTACCTGGCCGCAACCTGCTTCTGATCCGGACATTCCAGGTTCTTGACCGACGCGTCAAGAAAACCCGTCAACTCATCGAGATAACGATCAACGGCCCGGTTGGCGGCCACCACGCCGGCTTCTGCATTCCCGCCTGCCGGCTCCTGGTAGTCGAAGGTTTCTGAACCCAGCAGGGTTCGGGATTGCACTTCGACCAGGTTGACCCGGATGGTGAAATTCAGAGTGCTTTCATCGCCGGTGAAATCCTGCTGCAAAACCTGCAGCTCGGAATCCAGCCGTAAATCGGTCCGCACATCGGGTGAGCCCGCCAGGACGGCACTGAAGAGACCCGACGCCTGCAGCCGCGACTCCATCAGCGAGGCGATCATTTTTGCCGGTGGCGCAATCCATTCATGGTACGCAAAATAGTCCAGGCGATTGGGTTCGGTGCTGTAGGCCATGCGCGCGGTGTTCAATCCGGCTGCCGAACCCGGGGTGGTTATTCTCAACGAAAAACACGGCTTTGCACCAGGATTGGAGATCGAGCTGGAAACGCCCTGGTCCTGCAGCACGAAAAATTGTTTTTCGGTTTGTCTGTGAAGGACCCGGGAGGCTGCACGCCGTCAGGAAGGCGAGGGTAGCGACGATCGCGCTGAAGCGTCTTCTTTCCGTCAGTCGATTCATGGGTTTTTTCCTTCCGGCTTTGCTGTTTCGCCCGGTCCGGGTTTGGGTTCGGGCGCTCCGTACAGCAACAGGCTGGGGTCCTGGGCCAGGGCCTCGCTCATGCGCCGCAGGTTTTCCGAGACCAGCCTGAGTTCGCTGACCATCGCCGCAATTTCCGGCAGGGTGGAGCCGGTAAATTCGGACATGCCGGTACTGGCCGGCTCGAGGTTTTCGCCAATCGCTCCCAGCTGGTCCGCCATCCGGGTGATGGCTTGCGCGCTTTGGGAAAACTGCTCGATCAATGCGGGAAATCCCACGCTCGCCGCCCGCGTGTTTTCGAGCGTCACGGAGAGGTTCTCGATGATGACGTCGAGTTGCCTGGACTGATCCGAGAACTTGTCCGTCAGCCCGGCAATGTTTTCCAGCGAGCGGGAGACGTTGGCCCGGTTCTGTTCGTTGAGCATTTCGTTGATGCCGGCCGACGTTTGTATCAGGTTGTTCAGCAGGTCCGACAGGGTCAGGTCCAGGCTGGAAAAAATCGATGGCCGGGCCGTGATCACCGGGTACGGTTCTCCTTCCGGTTTGACCGCTGCCGGCGAGTCCACCCGCCCGCCGGCCAGGTTGATGCTGGCAATGCCCGTCAGCACCTGGTAATCCAGGTTGGCGACGGTATCCGCCGAGACCGGCGTCCCCCGGTTGACCTGCAGAAGTATGCGGATGCGTTCCGGATCATTCGCATCGATCGAAATGTGCTCGACTTTGCCGACATCGACACCACGGTATTTGACCGGCGCGTCCACGTTCAGGCCGGAGACGGAATCGGTCATGTACACGATGTAGCGATCAAAATCCCGCGGTGCGCCGCCCGAGCTGATCCACAGCACGCCCCAGATGAATACGGCCCCGAGCACGAGCACGAATAGTCCGGTCACGGCGTAGCTGGATTTATTGATCATGGCAAGCTCCTGCGGCGCGGCCCCGGGGTCCGTTGAAAAACTGTTGGGCTGCTGAATTTCCGGATCCGACCAGGTCGCGGATCGTGCCCTCGGCAGCGACCCTGGCGTCCGCCAGCAGCAAGATCCGGTCCGCCACCCGCCACAACGAGTCCATGTCGTGGGTCACCAGCAGTATCGTCAGGCCCAGGTTGTTTTTCAGGTGCAGCACCAGGTTGTCCATCGCATCGGCGCTGATCGGATCCAGTCCGGAACTGGGCTCGTCCAGGAACAGGATTTCCGGATCCAGCGCGATACCCCGGGCTACGGCGGCGCGTTTGCGCATGCCGCCGCTCAACTGGCTGGGGAAGAGGGCGGCCGCATCCGGCTCCAGGCCGGCCAGGGCGATCTTGAGCATCGCGATTTGCTCGATGGTCTCCAGGTCCAGGCCGGTGTGTTCCCGCAGCGGCATGCTGACGTTTTCGAGAACGGTGAGGTCGCCGAACAGGGCGCCGTGCTGAAACATCACACCCATCCGGCGTCTCAACGGCAGCGATTCGAATTCGCCCATGGCCGTAGCGTCTTTTCCGAACAGGCTGATGGTCCCCGATGTGGGTGCCTGCAACAGCGCCAGTTGCCTCATCAGGGTGGATTTGCCGCTGCCGCTGCCGCCGACAATGGCCAGGATTTCCCCGCAGTTGAGCTGCATGCTGATGCCGTCGAGCACGCGCTTGCGGCCAAAGTCCTGGACCAGGTCGTGTGCCTCCAGCACGCACTCTCCCGGCCTGGGCTGGCTGTGCAGGGCGATGGATTCGCTTTCGGTCAGCACGATCTCAGATCCCCAGCTTGGCAAAGGCAATGGAAAACGCCGCGTCAACGATAATGACCAGGAAGATCGACTGGACCACGCTGATCGTGGTTTGCCGGCCCACGCTTTCAGCGCTGCCGAACACCCGGAAGCCCTGGAAACAGCCAACGGCCGCGATGATGGCGGCAAAGACCGGCGCTTTTCCGATACCGCTCAGGTAGGAATCCAGGGAAAGCGCCTCGGCCAGGCGGTTGATGAAGGTTGCAGCGTTCAGGTCCAGCATACTGGCGGACATGATCATGCCGCCGAACAGCCCCATCACGTCGGCAAAAACGGTCAGCAGCGGCAGGGCAATGACCAGGGCGATCAGTTTGGGCAGAACCAGCATTTCCAGTGGTGACACGCCGATGCTGCGCAAGGCGTCCACTTCCTCGGTGACCATCATCGTGCCGATCTGGGCGGTGTAGGCGGAACCGGTGCGGCCGGCAATAATGATCGCGGTGATCAGCGGCGCCAGTTCGCGCACCATGGACAAACCCACGATATCGGCCACGTAAATATTGGCGCCGTAGTCGCGCAGCACCATACCGCCCTGGTAGGCGATCACGATGCCGATCAGGAAAGCCAGCAGACCCACGATCGGCAGCGCGTTGACGCCGGCGTTCTGCAGTTCCTTGACGACCAGCGGCCAACGGATTCGCCAGGGGCGCAGCACGCTTCGGAAAGAGACAAAGGCCAGCTTGCCGGTGAACACCAGGAACTCGAAAAATTGTTTGAACTGGCCGCCGGTTTTCCTGCCGACGCTTTCCAGGAAGCCCGGCAGGTAGGGTTTGGGCGGTTCCATCGCCGATTCGGCGCGGGACCTGACGAGTTCCAGCAGTTGACGGGCCCGTTCATCGGCTTCGAGTACTGAAACCTGGCGGCCTTTGGCTTCAAGCCCGGTAATGGTCCGGTAGAGCAGCCAGGCGCCGGCCGTGTCCAGCGCGGAAATCCGGCCCAGGTTGATTTGCACCTGCTCCTCCGGCCATTCGGCGCGGGCCAGTTGTCTCTCGACATCATGCAGGTTCGGGGCGACCCAGAAACCGGTGCAGCGGGCAAGCGAATCTTCGATGAGAAAGCCGGCCTGGCTCCCCAGTCTCTGTTGCGCACGAGCATGGTTCATTGTCACTCCCCGGCGGGGCAATACCGCCCCGCACATGGAATAACATCATGGTATGGCCGGGATGGCTGAGGGTCTATGAGGTACGTCAGCCCAGGCAGAGAAAAGCAGTAAATCACCTGCGTTCTACAGGCATAAAATAGTACATCAAATGATGCTATAATTGATGCATACCTGGATTACCGCAGGAGGGGCACATGCGAACCACAGTCAATCTTGATCAGGGTTTAATCGAAGAAGCCCAGCGATTAACCGGCGTGAAAGAAAAAGCATTGCTGCTGCGTGAAGGCTTAAAAGCGCTGATTGAGCGCGAGAGCGCCCGCAGGCTGGCTGCGCTCGGTGGCAGCGAACCAGAAATCAAGGTCGCACGCCGCAGGCGCGGTTCTGCAGCATGATTCTTGCGGACACCTCGATTTGGGTGGATCACCTGAGGAAAGGCGACGACGTCCTGGTCAGGGAATTGGAAAACTGCATGATTCTTGCCCATCCGTTCGTTGTGGGCGAACTGGCTCTTGGACACCTGTCTAACCGTGCGGAAATACTTTTCCTGGTTGATCGATTACCCAGGGCACTCACCGCCAGCGACTCCGAAGTAATGACCCTGATTGAAAACAAGCGCTTGATGGGCCGCGGAATAGGGTGGGTCGATGCGCATCTGCTCGCATCGACACTATTGAGTCACGCCACTAAGTTGTGGACAAGGGACAAGAAACTGCGTTCGCTCGCAGTCGAGCTGGATGTCGCCCATGAGTGAATGCGGAACCGCTCCCGCCACTGAAACCACAAAAGTCCAGGCGCTGGTCTGGTCACCCGCCGAAATTGCCCATTGGCATATCCACGGTGAACGACTAACCTAGCGGGGTTTAGCCGGGCAATGGCAAAACCACAAATGACCTTTTTCAATGAACTCAAGCGACGAAACGTAATCCGGGTAGGTATTGCCTATATCGTCGTCGCCTGGCTGGTTGCGCAGGTTCTGCAGCTGTTCATGGAAAGTTTCGGGGCGCCTGACTGGGTGATGAAAACGGTGTTGATCCTGCTGGCCGCGGGCGTTCCTTTCGCCTTGCTGTTTGCCTGGGTGTTCGAACTCACACCAGAAGGCCTGAAACGCGAGACCGAAATTGACCGTAGCCAGTCAATTACGACTCAGACCGGGCGCAAGCTGGATTTTGCCATTATTACGGTTCTCGTTCTTGCGCTCGGTTATTTTGCATGGGACAAGTTTGCCTTTTCCGGCAAAGGTGAACCACGCATCGAACAATCCTCATCGGGATTAACCGATGAAAGCATCGGCGCAGAGCCCGCTATCCAACCTGTTTCGAACCGGTCGATAGCGGTCCTGCCGTTCGTCAACATGAGCCCGGAAAAAGACCAGGAATATTTTTCCGACGGCATATCCGAGGAAATCCTCAACGTGCTGGCTAAAATACAGGACCTGCACGTCACTTCGCGTTCCTCCGCTTTCGCGTTCAAGGGCAAGACGATTGACATTCCGACCATCGCGGCACAACTGGGTGTCGCCAACGTCCTGGAAGGCTCGGTGCGCAAATCCGGCAATAAAGTGCGCATAACGGCACAGCTCATTGAAGCAGCGACAGACCGGCACCTGTGGTCCGAGACCTACGACCGGGAACTGGTGGATATCTTCGCGATCCAGGATGAGATTTCACTGGCGATCGTTACCGCGCTCAAAGGACAGCTTGACCTGGAGGACCGCTCGGCCGCGAAGATTGAGAACCGGCAAACCAGCGACACCGGGGCTTATGAGGCCTATCTGCGGGGCCACCACCTGATTGTTCAGCGCACCCGGCCAGCGCTTGAAGCTGCCGTAACCGAATTTGAGAATGCTGTCGAAATTGACCCTGAATTCGCGCTGGCGCATGCCGAACTGGCTATCGCTCACATGTTATTGATAAAAGACCAGTACGGCGATTCGACATTCGAAGAAGTAACGGCTCTGGCCGCACCCCATGCCAACAGGGCGATGGAACTGGACCCGAACCTGGCTGAGGCGCAAGCGGCGGCAGGCTTTGTACTCTGGCATGTAGGTGCGTCGCCGGAAACCCTGGCGTATTTCGAGGAAGCCCTGCGCATCAACCCCAACCAGTCCCAGGTGCTGGCCTGGATGTCAGTGGCTTCATCGGAAAATGGGGACTACAGCCAGGCCCTCGAATACGAAGAAAAGCTGCTGCACATAGATCCATTAGCCACCCCCAACCTGGCAAACCTGGCGCAATCCTATGCTTCGAGGGGAAAGAACGAGAGCGTCAAGAGCATTATTGCCAACCTCACTTCTATTTCACCCATTGCCATGCTGGGCGCGAAAAGCTCGATTGCATGGGCGGACGGCAGGAACTCAGAAGCGATCCTGCTGGGCCTTGACTCGCTGCTGCTGGAACCCCAGGATTCCCGCCCAAGGCTGTTCCTGAGTTACCAATTCGCCGAGCTGCAACTGGCTTCTGAAGCAATTTTGATCAATCAGCAGGTGGAGCCCCTGACGTGGTGGATACTCGGCAGGAACGAAGAACTTATCGCCGTGCTGATCGAAAAGGCCCGTCAGTCCGAGCTGACTGCAGATGACAGCAGAAACCTGGGCCAGGCTTATGCCGCGACAGGTGATTACGAAAAGGCGCTTCCCCTGTTGGAAATGGCGTGGGACCACTCGGGGTACCGGGTTTCCCAGATTGGCCCTTTCAATATCTTTGATGCTGCAGCCCTGATTGCAGCCCGCCAGGCAAACAGCCCGCTGGCGGACACGACTGAACTTGTTGAGGCTATGAAAAGTAATGTCCAGCGCATGAAAGACGCTGGGATCACCAGCAAGCAGCTTCACTTCAACAGCGCCCTGTTTGCCTGGTTCACTGGCGACGTGGAGGGCGCGTTGTACGAGTTTGATAAGGCTGTCAGCCTGGCAGCCGATATTCCTTTTGGTCTGCATTATATGCAGGAATTGTTGACTCATCCCGGCTACGCGCCGATCCGCGAAAAACGCGAAGCGTGGATGCATAGTGAACGGCAGGCTTTATTCCGTATCGTCTGCGCAGACAACCCTTATGCCAAGGTCTGGCAGCCGCAGCCTGAAACCTGTGAGGGATTTCAAAGCGCTTCGCTTTGACCATACCGGTTACCTGATTATCGGAAAGAAAAAGGGTCAGAGGAGAAGCCCCTGACCCTTGACTCAGACATCGGGATTACCAGATTTTCACCCGATCCGCCGGCGCGAGATACAGTGCATCGGTTTCCGAAATATCAAAGGCTTCGTAAAACTCCGGAACATTGCGAACGACGCCGTTGATACGGTACTCGGCCGGTGAATGCGGGTCGGTGTTGATCTGAACGCGCAAGGCTTCTTCCCGGGCCTTGTTTCTCCAGGCCTGCCCGTAGCCCAGGAATACGCGTTGTTCAGCGGTGTAGCCGTCCAGCACGGGCGCTACGGCACCGTCCAGTGAGAGTTTGTAGGCAAGCAGGGCAATACTGAGCCCGCCCAGGTCACCGATGTTTTCGCCCAGCGTGAATTCACCGTTCACGTTCAGGTCTTCAAACGGCTGGAATGCATCGTATTGTTCGACAAGCTTTGCCGTACGATTATCAAATTCGGCCCGGTCCTCATCGGTCCACCAGTTGCGAATTGCGCCATCGCCGTCAAAAGTGCTGCCCCTGTTGTCGAAACCATGGCCAATCTCGTGCCCGATAATGGCGCCGATGGCCCCGTAGTTCACGGCATCATCCGTAGACAGGTCGAAAAAAGGTGGCTGCAGGATAGCCGCAGGAAACACGATTTCATTCAGCGTGGGGCTGTAGTAGGCGTTTACCGTCTGTGGTGTCATGCCCCACTCCGTCCGGTCGACCGGACCGCCCTGGCGGGCAACCTTTCTTTCGTATTCAAACAGTGCGGAACGCTGAACATTACCCACCAGGTCGTCGGCTTCGATGTCCAGGGCAGAGTAGTCTTTCCACTTGTCGGGGTAGCCGATTTTTGGCGTGAACTTGGACAATTTATCCAGGGCTTCAGCCCTGGTGGCATCGGTCATCCAATCCAGTTCCCTGATACTGATCTCGTAGGCTTTGAGCAGGTTGCCAACCAGCTCCAGCATGTGCTCTTTGGCCTCCGGCGGAAAATGACGTGCCACATATACTTTGCCGACGACTTCTCCGAGGTTGGCGTTGACGGTGCCTGCGGCACGTTTCCACCGCGGTAATTGCTGTTCCACACCACGCAGGTGTTTTTGAGTAAAACTCGAAATTCTGATTGTCCAGTTCCTCGTTCAGGAGGCTGGCTTCAGCGTTCAGGGCCTGCCATGCCAGGTAGGTTTTCCAGTCATCCATTGGCGTGCTGGTGATGATGCCATCCAGAGCTTTCATATAGTCTGAATGCATGACAACGAGTCCATCGATGTCACCGATCATGGCCGCATCCAGCCAGGCGTCCCAGGAAAACTCCGGCATCAGGCCGGGAAGTTCCGCCAGGGGAATCTTGTTGTAGTTGTTTGCAAAGTCACGGGCGTTTTCTTTGACCATGTGTTCGTTGGCGATCCGCGTCTCCAGCGCCATGATCGTTTGCGCCGCGTTCTCCCCATCTGGCAGGCTGGCCAGGTCGAACATGGTCCTGATGTGTTCCACATAGGCCTGCCGGATCGCTTCAGACTTTTCGTCATCCTTGAAATAGTATTCCCGGTCGGGCAGGCCCAGCCCGCCTTGCCATGTGTACATCATATAGATGCTGTTGTCTTTCATGTCCGCGTATTGTTGCAGCGTGATCGGAACATTGATGCCCAGTTTGTTTGCCTCGGCAAAATACACGGCGAGATCCTGGTAATTCTCGAGCGCCGCAATCTTTGCGAGCTCGTTCTGCAGAGGTTTTACTCCCAGCGCATTGCGTGTTTCCATGTCCATGTACGACTTGTAGAGGTCTCCGACTTTCTGCTCATCGGTACCTTGGGCAAAGTCACCTTCCGCCGACTCTTCAATGATGATCTTGACGTCTTCCTGTGACTGCTCGTGCACCATCAACATGGCGCCGGCACTGGCCCGGTCAGCCGGAATTTCCGCTGTATCGATCCAGCCGCCGTTGACGTAGGCGTTGAAATCGTCACCCGGCCGGACTTCCAGGTTCATATACTGGGGGAGCAATCCAGAATGCTCATCCACAGCGACAATGGCAGGGCCAGCAGGTTCGGCTGTCCCGGTGGTTTCAGCGGATTGGGGTGCAGAACTGTCAGGCCTGCAGGCGGCCAGGAGTATGGTCAGCGCCATGGCGATGAAGATTTTGATCATGATGAATCACCTTTTTTCTGGAATGATCTTGGCAGGAGCGGCAGTATAGACCACCACCTTTCTTTCTCGAACGTGTAACAGGTCATGGGTCATGAGTAAAAAGCTTGGGGAACCTCTGATTAATTATGCACGGAGCGCGTTTCTGTCAAAAAAGCCGCAGGTCGTGCGCAGCGGGCCGAGTGGGCATAGCCATCGCTATGGCCGAGGCGGGCTGTGTGCGAGATGCGGCTTTTTTGGCGAAACCCAAACGGGACGGGCCTTTGCGGGCGCTCCGCCCCGTTTTGATTCGCTCATTGGGGACAACCCAATCACGCTCATCAAAGCCGGACCGGAGCATCCCGCAAAGACGCCGTCGCGCCCGCGCAGAATTGATCAGAGGTCCCCTAGCACCATCCGGATCGGCCGGCGTTACCGTGCCAACCGGCTGGGGCCGGCATACGACGCCCTGGTGGTCGGTTCGGGAATCGGCGGGCTGACCACGGCGGCGTGCCTGGCCCGAATGGGCAAAAAAGTCTGCGTGCTGGAGCAGCACTATACCGCCGGCGGGTTCACCCACAGCTATGACCGGAACGGTTACGAGTGGGATGTCGGTGTTCACTACATCGGCGATATGGGCAGTGCGCGTACGATGGGACGCCGCCTGTTCGACCATGTCACCGATGGCGCATTGCAATGGGCGCCGATGGACGACCACTTCGACCGGATTTTCCTGGGGGATGAACATTACGACCTGGTGGCCGGGAAAAAAGCCTACCGGGATGCGCTGGTCGCTTCCTTCCCCGCGGAAGAAAAGGCCATCGATACCTATCTGCAGTACATGCGATCCGTCAAGCAGGGTGTGCGGCTGTATGTGCTGAAAAAAGTGGCGCCCACCTGGGCCCGGGGCCTGGTTTCAAAGTGGCAGGCCCGTCAAACGCCGCCATATTTCAACCAGACCACCCGCAGCGTGCTGGAAAGCCTGACTTCGAACCAGAAACTGATCGCCGTTCTGACCGGCCAATGGGGCGACAATGGCCTGCCGCCGGCGCAATCCAGTTTCATCATCCACAGCATGATCGCCCAGCATTACATGCATGGCGGTTACTACCCGGTCGGTGGCGCTTCGCGCATGGCTGAAACCATCATTCCGGTGATTCAGAAGGCCGGTGGCGAAGTGTTCACCTATGCATCGGTGGAAAAAATCCTGACGGACGAGAATGGTGTGCGCGGGGTGTTGATGGCGGATGGCAAAGAAATCCCGGCGCCGGTCGTGATCAGTGACGCGGGGGTGTTCAATACCTTTGAAACCCTGCTGGACGAAAGCACGCCCCAGCGCGCCGCCTACCTGCAACGGCTGGGCGGGGTCCGGCCATCCATGTCGAGCCTGTGCCTGTATATCGGTCTGCAGCACACGGCGGAAGAACTGGGGCTGCCAAAGACCAACCTGTGGATTTATCCCAGCGAGCATTACGAGGCCGACCTGGCGGCTTTCGGCGACGATATCGAGGCGGATTTTCCGCTGGTCTACATTTCATTTCCATCGGCCAAAGACCCCAGTTTCACGACCAGGTATCCCGGGCGGGCGACCATCGAGATCGTGGCGCCCGGCCCGCATTCCTGGTTTGAACACTGGGCGGACAAGCCCTGGGGCAAGCGCGGTGAAGACTACGAGGCTTTGAAGGAACGGCTATCGCAGCGGCTGTTGCAAAAGATGTATGAAAAGCTGCCTCAACTGGAAGGAAAAGTCGACTACCACGAGTTGTCGACATCCCTTTCCACTGATTATTTCTGCCGCTACCGGCAGGGCGAGATCTACGGCATCGACCATACGCCGGAGCGCTTCGAACAGGACTGGCTGAAACCGAAGACCGAAATCCCCGGCCTCTGGCTGACCGGCCAGGACGTGCTGACCTGCGGAGTGGTCGGGGCCATGGTCGGCGGATTGCTGACCGCCATTCAGCTGGGTGGTTTTAAAGGCATTCAGCTGGCCCGGAAGATGTTTTTCTGACGAGTTACGTCCAGCCTGCAAGTGCTTCCTTCAGATGCCCGTCAGCACCTCCATTGGCATAGCGGATTTTTCAGTCACAGGTCTTGATGTTTCAATACCGTCAGGCAGCCCAGGCCCACCAGCGCCAATCCCCCGAGCCTGGGCCAACCTGCGGGGACAAAAAACAGGATGGAGGCCCCGCCGATCACGACCATCATGAAAAGGGCCAGTTGCTTCACCTTCCGTCGCATACATTTGTTTCTTTCCCAGTCCCGCAGCGACGGGCCAAATAGTTCACTGTGCAAAAGCCAGCCATGCAGACGCGGGGAGGATTTGGCGAAACAGGCTGCGGCAAGTAACACGAACGGGGTGGTCGGCAGGAGCGGCAGAACGACACCGATGCCGCCCAGCAAAAGAAAGAAGATACCCAGCGTGATCCAGAGGTACAAAATGTATTACCGGTTGGACTTCATGGGCGTTGTGACATCAACCACCGTTTCAGCCGCTCCCTTGAGTTGGTCCAGCAACAGCGGATTGACCGTATCGGGCAATTCGTAGTGGGGCAGGTGCCCGGCACCATCAATCACGGTCAGGCGCGCCTGGGGAATGCGCTCCAGTACTTTTTCGCTGAGCTCGAAGTGGAACGGTCTGATCTTCCCTGCCCCAGAACAGGTGAACGGGTTTGCCTGAATCCCCCAGCTTTTCGTATTCGCCCAGGATGTCGGACCCTGGCCATTCCCTGATCGTCGAAAGTATGGCGCGACGGAATCCGCGATACTGCATCTGCTCCCGGAACCGTGACTCCCAGTCCGGAAAACGACCCTTGTCCTTGAAGTCGTCGGTCTGACCGGACGCCAGTTGCGGCATCAGGTAGACGTTGGCCAGGTACTCGCCGATGACCGGCCGGGTGAGCAGGGAGATGTCTTCCGCCGAAGGCGCAACCACCATCGGGTCGAAAAGGATCAGGCGGCTGACCTTGTCCGGATGCCGGTTGGTAAAATAGGTCGAGACTGGCCCGCCCATCGAAAGACCGACCAGGTTGAACGGGGTGGTGACCTCGCAGCGCAGCGGTCAAGTGTTCCAGTTGGCCGGCAAAAAACGGAAAGTCGTAATCGGCGTCCGGCCGGTCGCTGTGGCCGCGTCCATACAGGTCGAATCGCAGCACGCGGTAACCGGCGGATACCAGGAACTCAAAGGTCGGGTCCCAGATATAAGCAGGGCACCGAAAACCCGTGCACCAGCACCACCATCTCGCCGTCTGTCGGGGCCTGCCAGTTCGTAGTGGACCACTCCCGAGGGCAATTCGATGAACGTTTCATCAAACCGGGCGCGCGTGGTCGCGTCCAGGTCAATATGCTCAGTATCGAAATAAAACCATGCCCCGGCCAGCAAAAGCCCGGTTATCACGATCAAGGCGGCGGTGATACGAATCAGGATTTTTATCATCGGTGCATTTTAGGCGATTGGCGGCTTTAGATGGGTAAATTCGAAAATTGAGACGGTTGAGTTAATTGCTTACAGATACTTGCAGTAAGTACCGGTGCCCGATGGACTGAAGCCTTGTTAAAAAAGCGGGGTGAAGGTCAGAGAAGTCATTAAACAAATACAAAAAGATGGCTGGGAGCAAGTCAGGGTGAATGGGAGCCATCGACAATTTCACCACACGGAAAAGCCTGGTACGGTCACCGTCGCAGGGAAACTCAGTTTGGAAGTGCCTCCAGGCACGCTGAAAAACATCCTAAAACAGGCTGGTTTGAAGTAGGATAAAGGAATGCAATACGCGGTAGTCATTGAAGAAGGCCCAAAAACTTTTGGAGCATACGTTCCGGATCTTCCTGGTTGTATCGCCGTGGCTGAATCAAGGGCTGAAGTAATTCAGCTTATTCAAGAAGCGATCGCATTTCACCTTCAGGGTTTGAAAGAGCAAGGCGAACGTATTCCCCCTCCTTCGTCATCGGTCGAAATTGTCAACGTCGCCGCGTAACATCAGTTGACCACTCTTTCAGCGCCTGCATATCACTCCCTTGCGACGCTTTTCTTCTGCTTTACGTCTTAGCTTGAGAACGTGGAAACCTGGCAGTCCAGGAATTCATTTCTTCTCTCAACAGATTTTTAAGGAGATACAAGAATGACAAAACTGTTAATTAACCTGGTAGCCGTTGCGATTTTCATGGCGGGCGCGATGACCGTTACTGCCGGCGTACCGGAAGATGAAACCACGATGGTCATCGCCCTGAGCACCGATGATTTCGACTTGCCGGAAACCGACATCAGCCACCTGGCTATCGGTGATGCCGAGACAATTCACACCGAAAGCGGCAAGACCATTGACCTGCTCCGCACTGAAGAAGGCGTTGAAATCTATGTTGACGGGGAATTACTGAAGCCCGGGCTTGGCGACCTTCACGACGGACATGCGGTCATCCGCCACGATGTGGAGGTGATTTGTGAAAGTGAAGGTGAATGCGAAGAAACGGTATGGGTGACGGATGAAGACGGCATCGATCCGGAGGCGCATCACGCGGGCGCTCACCATGAAAAAATCATCGTGATCGAAAAAGAAATCGAAACCCAATAAGCAGATCCACCGACAACGCCCCGCCGGTGGAAACCGGCGGGGCGTTCTATTTTAAAAAACAGCTTTCGGGTGGCGAGGTTCCTTTAAAATACACTTAGCCCCGGTCAAAAGTTGCCCGCCCGATGAAATTCAAAATCAAAGCCCTGCTGGTAACGCCCGGATGAAGGACGATTCCCGGTTAAACGGGCAAACCGGCCTGGGCGAGTTCGTCGCGCTGATGGCATTCACGATGTCACTGGTCGCCCTGAGCATCGATGCCATGTTGCCGGCCTTTGCCGACATGGCACGGGATTTACAGGTAGTCGCCGCCAACGATATCCAGTTGGTGATTTCCGTGCTGTTCGCGGGGTTGGCCATCGGTCAGCTTTTTTATGGCCCGTTGTCTGACTCGACAGGCCGCAAGCCCGCCATCTATACCGGTTTCGCCTTGTTCATACTGGGCTCCCTGCTGTCCATGGTGTCTACAGACTACGGGTTGATGCTGGCCGGACGGTTCTTGCAGGGGTTCGGCGCCGCGGGTCCAAGGACGGTATCCGTTGCACTGATCCGGGACCGCTTCCACGGTTCCGAAATGGCGCGTGTCATGTCGTTCATCATGACGGTGTTCATCCTGGTGCCGATTTTTGCCCCGGCGCTGGGCCAGGTCATCCTGATTTTTGCCGGTTGGCGCACCATTTTTGCCGTCTTCATCGTGCTCGCCGTGATGACCGTGGTGTGGCTGGGTCTGAGGCAGCCGGAAACACTGGAAAAAGTCGATCGCAAACCCTTTACGCTGCGGAATGTGGCCACTGCGTTCTTTGTCGTTATCCGGTGCCGCCCCACCGTTGTTTACACGCTGGTTTCAGGCTGCGTGTCCGGCGCTTTTTTGAGCTACCTCAACACCAGTCAGCAGATTTTCCAGGTGCAGTACAGCCTGGGCAGGTTGTTTCCGCTGTATTTCAGCATCCTGGCTTTTTCGGTGGGCCTGGCTTCCCTGCTCAATGGCAGGTTGGTGATGCGCCTGGGAATGCATACCCTGGCCAACCGGGCGCTGTTCCTGATGACCTTGCTCGCCTGGCTATTTTTGGCCCTTGCCGGGTGGTTCGATGGCCATCCACCCCTTTGGATGTTCATGTCGATTTGCTTTGTGCTGTTTTTCTGCATTGGCATACTGTTCGGCAACCTCAACTCGATCGCCATGGAGCCGCTCGGACACGTGGCCGGGACCGCCGCATCGGTGATTGGTTCGACCACAACGCTGCTGGCTGCAGGGCTTGGTTTTCTGATTGGCCGGGCTTACGATGGTTCGTTATTACCTGTCGCGCTTGGATTTGTTAGCCTGACCACGATTTCCCTGCTGATGACGACGAGATTGGAGAATAAGTAATTGCTTACCCGGAGTAGTACGTGAACGGCTATAACCTGTCGCACCTGAAGCAACTGGAAGCGGAGAGCATCCACATCATCAGGGAAGTCGCCGCTGAGTTCGATAACCCGGTGATGCTGTATTCGATCGGCAAGGATTCCTCCGTGATGCTGCATCTGGCCCACAAGGCTTTTGCTCCCGGCAGAATTCCGTTTCCGTTGCTGCACGTCGATACGCAGTGGAAATTCCGCGAGATGTACCGGTTTCGCCAGTTGATGGCTGAAAAATACCAGGTGGATATCAAGGTCTGGATCAACCCGGAAGGCAAAGACCAGGTGAGCCCGTTTTCGCATGGCTCCGAAAAACACACGCAGATCATGAAAACCGAGGGGCTCAAGCAGGCGCTGGACCATTACGGCTTCGATGCGGCCTTTGGCGGCGCCCGCCGGGACGAGGAAAAAAGCCGGGCCAAGGAGCGGGTTTACAGCTTTCGCAACGAATTCCACCAGTGGGACCCGAAGAACCAGCGTCCGGAACTGTGGAATCTCTACAACGCCAAGATCAACAAGGGTGAATCGATCCGGGTGTTCCCGCTTTCCAACTGGACTGAACTCGATATCTGGCTGTACCTGCTACGCGAGGATATTCCGATCGTGCCTCTTTATCTTGCCGCGGAGCGCCCGGTGGTGAAGCGGGGTGGCTGTGTTCATCATGGTCGACGATGACCGCCTGCCACTCGAACCGGGTGAGCAACCGGTGATGAAAAAGGTCCGTTTCCGCACACTGGGTTGCTACCCGCTGACCGGCGCGGTCGAATCGAATGCCGAAACCCTGGAGGAAATTGTCCAGGAAATGCTGCTGACCACCACGTCGGAGCGCCAGGGCCGGATGATCGATGACGATAATTCTTCGATGGAAGACAAGAAAAAGGACGGTTATTTCTGATGGGCGGCACAAACTACAGAATCCCCGAAGAAAGCCTGATTCGTTCGGACATCAGCGAATACCTGGAGCGCCATGAATCCAAGGACCTGCTGCGCCTGCTGACCTGTGGCTCGGTGGACGACGGCAAATCCACGCTGATCGGCCGCTTGCTGTATGACAGCCACATGATCTATGAAGACCAGTTGGAAAAGGTGGCGAAGGACTCGAAGATTTTCGGCACCACCGATGACGGCTTCGACCCGGCCCTGCTGACGGATGGCCTCAGGGCCGAACGCGAGCAGGGCATCACGATCGACGTGGCTTATCGTTATTTTTCAACGGACAAGCGCAAATTCATCATTGCCGACTGTCCGGGCCATGAGCAGTACACGCGCAACATGGCGACCGGCGCTTCCAACTGCAACCTGGCCGTGATCCTGATCGATGCCCGCTCCGGGGTGATTTCACAGACCCGCCGGCACAGTTTCATCTGTTCGCTGCTGGGCATCAAGCACGTGGTCGTGGCCGTCAACAAGATGGACCTGGTCGGTTGGTCGGAGGAAATATACGATCAGATCCTGCGCGACTACAATTCGTTCGTCGCCCGTCTGAATTTTTCCGACATCCACTTCATTCCGATGTCCGCCCTGCGGGGCGACAACGTCGTGGAGCACAGCCGGAACCTGACCTGGTACGAGGGCCCGACTTTCCTGCATCACCTGGAAAGCCTGAACATCGCCACCGACCGCAACCTGATCGACATGCGGTTGCCGGTCCAGTACGTGCTGCGGCCAAACCTGGACTTCCGTGGGTTCAGCGGAACCCTGGCTTCGGGCGTTCTGCGCACCGGCGACGCCGTTGCCAGCCTGCCGTCCCGGCGGGAATCGAAGATCCGGAAGATCTTCGGACCGGATGGCGAAGTGGCGGAGGCTTTTTGCCCGATGGCCATAACCGTGACACTCGAAGACGAGATCGACGTGTCACGCGGCAATATGCTCGTGCCGGTCAACAACATGCCGCACGTCGGCAATGAATTCGAAGCCATGGTGGTCTGGATGCATGAAGATCCCGCCCGGGAGGGCTCGAGTTACCTGGTCAAGCACTGCAGCAGCATGGTCCCGGGTGTTCTGTCCAGGATACGTTATAAAGTTGATGTAAATACTATGCAGCGCGATAAAAACCTGGATAAAGAACAGGTTACTACTGATTTCTTGAATCTGAATGAGATTGGCCGCTGCCATATCACGTTGCACCGGCCGATCGCTTTCGACCCCTACGACCGCAATCGTGCGACCGGCGCGTTCATCATCGTTGACCGTTTGACCAACGTGACCATCGGCGCCGGGATGATCGTCGACCGGATCGTTTCCAGGTCCGGTCGGACGCAGCGCCCGGTCAGTCAGAATATCGTAAGGTCCAGCAGCCTGGTCAGCGCCGCGGACCGGCGGGCCCTGATGGGCCAGCAGGGCGCGACGATCTGGCTCACCGGCCTGAGCGCCTCCGGCAAGTCGACCATTGCCCGGCAACTTGAAAAGCGACTCATCGAGCGGGGTAATGCCTGTTACATCCTGGACGGTGACAACGTTCGCCACGGGCTCAACCGGGATCTCGGTTTTTCGATGGAAGACCGCCAGGAAAATATACGCCGCATTGCCGAGGTCGCCGCGCTGATGAACGATGCGGGCGTGATCGTCGTTACGGCATTCATTTCGCCGTACCGGCAGGACCGGCGTTCCGCCCGCGAGGTGATCGGGGACCGGGCTTTTGTAGAGGCTTTCGTCGACACCCCGATCGAAGTGTGTGAGCAACGTGACCCCAAGGGCCTGTACAAGAAAGCGAGGGCCGGGGAGATCCGGCAATTTACCGGCGTCAGTGATGTGTACGAACCGCCCGAAAAGCCCGAAATCACGCTCCCCACGGCTTCATTGTCACCATCGGAAGCGGCCGACCTGATCATTGATGATCTGCAAAGCCGGGGAATCATTGGCTGATGCGAGCCATCGATGTCATCACCCCGGCAGGCCAGGTGGAAACCGTTTTGTCGCTGGCTGAGCAGCACTGCGAGGATCACTGGGTGGATGCCGGGGCCCTGGATGGCAGGCAAACGGTGCACATGCTGGTGAGTGCGGAGAATTCCCAGAAAGTGCTCGACGGACTCCAGGTGTTCCTTGGCAGCACTGCCGAGGCCAGGGTTATCGTGTCCTCGGTAGAGGCCACCCTGCCGGTTTTCCAGGAGCGCGCAGCCGAAAGCAAGCCCGGGAACAAGGGCATTGCCTCATCCCGCGAGGAGCTTCTGAGTGATATGGAAAAAGGATCCAAGCTCGATCGCAATTTCCTGATCCTGGTATTCCTGTCCACCATCGTCGCCGCGGTTGGCCTGATCAAGGACAACGTGGCGGTCGTCATCGGGGCGATGGTCATAGCGCCTTTGCTCGGCCCCAATCTTTCCCTGGCGCTGGGTACGGCGCTGGGCGAAAAGAAACTGATGTTACGCTCCATCAACACCAACCTGGCGGGTCTCGGGCTCACGCTCGTGCTCTCAATTCTGATCGGGCTGTTGTGGCCGGTGGATATCAACAGCCGGGAGTTGCTGGCCCGGACCGACGTGGGGCTGGATTCGGTGGCGCTGGCCCTCGCTTCCGGCGCGGCTGCCGTGCTCTCGATCACCACCGGCCTGTCCAGTGTGCTGGTTGGCGTAATGGTCGCCGTCGCCCTGATGCCACCGGCCGTCACCCTGGGCCTCATGCTCAGCAGTGGCCAATTTTCACTGGCCGCAGGGGCCTTGTTTTTACTTGCAGTGAATGTCGTGTGTCTGAATTTTGCGGCAAACTTCGTCTTCATTGCCAAGGGAGTTGCTCCCCGTACCTGGCACGAGAAAAAACGGGCGCGCCGTTCGACGATATTCTCGATCATTTTCTGGGCGGTGTTGCTGGCTCTCCTCATGGCGGTAATTTTCCTGAAGTAGACTCCGGCCCGCATGAAACAACTCTTGAATTCACCAAAGCCAATTTGGCGGCCGCAATGGCTGTTCCTGCTTGTGCTTGCGTGGCTGGCTTTACACTCCGGCGCATGCCGCGAATACCGGCGAAACCGCACCGGTCAGCCAGGTTGGCACGGAAGAATCCGGCGGGGATCAGGATGCGGATGAAGAGGAATCGAGCTCCCTGCTCGACCGGCAGAAACGATTTGTCGATACCCAGGTGCAACGCGCTTCCACGTGGGTAGATGCTTTTTTCCAGGATCCGAACTTCGAGGCGGAAGGCGCCTATAGCGAGATCCGGATCCGGCCGGAACTGTATTACCGGGAGGAGCAGGGCCTGGAAGGACGGTTCAGATTCCGGGCCAGGTTCAATCTGCCCAACCTGGGACGCAAAGTCAGCCTGGTCATCGGCGCCGATGAGGATAACGCGGACATCCAGGATTCGGCGGATGATTCCAGGGATCAGGGCGCCATTGGCCTGCAGTTTTTCATGAAAGAATCACCCCACTGGAACACCAGCATCACGGCCGGGATCAAGACCAATGAATTTGCCGGCTTCGTCGGCCCCCGGGTGCGCTACCAGAATGTGCTGGGAGAGAAAGGTTCCTATCGCATCACGCAGACCCTGCGCTGGCAGACCAACAATTACTGGCAGGTCAACACCCGTCTGGACCTGAACCGGGTCATCAATGACTTTTTCTTCTTTCGCCAGACCTTCGATGGCCGCTGGCAGGGAGAAAAGGCTGACGAGGACGGTTACCGGACGCAGGTGAGCAGTGTTCTGACCCAGCGCCTGAGCCCAAAAAGCGGCCTGCAATATGAATTCTCGACGGTTTTCCATACCGAACCGGACACTCATGTCGACAAGTACGTGGTGTCGGTTCGTTACCGGAAAAGGACCAAACGCGACTGGCTGTACTACGAGATCGTTCCCCAGGTATCTTTCGAGAACGAGTACGACTACAAGTTCAATCCGGGCATCCGGCTAAGGCTCGAAATCTTTTACGGCGGCGCCGGGGCCAGGCATTTCTGGCGGCAGGAATCGGAAGACACGGATAACTTTCGGTGGTAGGGCATCGTGGCCGCGCAACATGACAGAATTTAATCCGTTCATGGATCAGGATCAGCATGGAACGGCATTACACTCTATAATCGGGGTCGGAACAGGCGGGCACGAATTCATGAGTCAACAAAACCAGGTCCAGACTGCCGGCAATTCGACAAGCGGGGAGACGGTTGCTGCCGCGCCGGTTCCCGCCCGGAGACACTCCGGCAAGACGAATGGAAGGTTTCCCGGATTTTTTTGTCGTGGGCGCACCACGTTGCGGCACCACGGCGCTGTGCAGGTACCTGGCGCGCAACCCGCAGATATGTGTATCCAGGCCCAAAGAACCGCATTATTTTACGCGTCTGGCGGATTTACCCGCGGCCGAGGAAGTCCAAAGCGACTACATCGATCGCTTTTTCGACCATCGCAACGACGCGCACCGGGTGTCCGGGGAAGGCTCAGTTTCCTACCTGTACCTGCCCGGCGTCATCGAGCACATCCTGCATTTCAATCCGGAGGCGCGGTTCATTGCCTCTGTGCGCAATCCGCTGACCATGTTGCCTTCCTATCATTTACGCATGCAGTTCCTGCTGCAGGAAGATGAAACGGACTTCGAGTGGGCCTGGCATCTCCAGGAAGCCCGGGCACGCGGTGAGAATCTTCCCAGGCGTTGCGTGGATGCGCGGGTGCTCCATGTACCGGGAAGTCTGTAACTACGGCAACCAGATCGAACACTTGTTCAAGCTGACCGCGCCGGGTCAGGCCCACGTGGTCGTTTTCGACGATATGCTGCGCTGACATGGAAGCGGAATATCGCAAGGTAGTGGATTTCCTGGGGGTCGACTACGACGGTCAGACTGTATTTGAAAGCCGCAACAAGGCCCAGATGTACCGCTGGCGCTGGCTGCAGCAATTGTTTTTTCTGCCGGTGTCCAGGGACATAAAGAAGGCCGACATCCTGATCCGGCGCAAGCGCAAGTACAATGAGGACGGCTCCAAGAAGAACGGTCCGATCAAATGGCTCACGGAACTGAACAGTATCCCCATGAAGCCGCAGCCGCTGTCGCCCCGGATGCGCGCGACGCTGGTCGAGCAGCTGCGCCCCGATGTCGAGCACTTATCCCGGGTGTTGCAGCGTGATATGGGATTTTGGCTGGATTAAACGTCCCGGCTTCTTGCAGAATGATTTTGCCGCCTGAAGCGTCTAACAAAGGTCACCTATTCAATCCATAAAATAAAGGGGATAACCATTGGAGAATGTTATGCGAACCGCCTTGCTTGCCTGCCTTGCATCACTGTTATTGCCAGCCATATCCACCGGCAGCCCTGGCGGCGTCCACCAGTGATTCCGCGGCTTCAGAAAGCGAAAAGGCCTTGCAGGACGCAGATAGCGGCCCTGGAAAACCAACTGAAGGCCGCCAACCAGACCATTGCTGATCTCCAGTCCCAGCTGAACGGAAAAGCAGAGCCCCAGCAGGCCAGCCGCCGCGGCAGGCCGGCTGACCCGCCAGGTCAGCCGTCGCCGGTTGCGCGCCGGGTGGCGGCGCCCCAAACCCGGTAGCAGCTTACAACGCCAAGGCGCTGGCTGAATCTGCAGAGGCCTCGTTCAGGACTCCTGACTTCGATCACACAACTCAGCCCGCAGGAACTGGCACGCGGCGGAGTTGAAGACATATCCCGGCTCGAATACCTGGTGCCGAGCCTGCGTTACGGACAGACGGGTCATGACGTCACGGCAAGCCATGCGCGGGGCGCGGACCAATACGGTGGGCGCCGAATCGTCGCCCGTGGTCGGGGTCTATGAAGACGGAATTTACGCCGCGACCACGACCGAGCAGCTCAACTCCTACCTCGACGTGGAACGTATTGATGTACTGCGCGGCCCGCAGGTAACGACCTTCGGGCAGGGCGCCTATGCGGGTGCGGTCAGTGTCGTTATCCAACAAACCGAATTTTGAAGGTTTCCATGGCTATGCCGAGGCTGAAAACGGCCTGCCGGACAAGACCCGCTGGCGCTTGACCCTCAACCTGCCGGCCTCCGATACGCTGTCATTCCGCGTTGCGGGGCTGTCCGAAAGCCGCTCCGGCTGGATCAACAACTCGTTCATCGAATCGGATTCCGATGACCTCAACGACCGCAAGGTCCAGGTCCTGCGCGCCAGTGTTCTGTGGCAGCCTTCGGATAACTTCAGCATCCTGTTCTGGAGCCGTTACCTGGATGAGAACGGCACCGGCAGTGCACCCTGGGGTTACCAGCAGGTGGGTGGTTACGTGAACGGCGAATTGCTGCCCGGCAACCAGTTTGCCGGTCCGGGCGCCATCCAGGACGGCGGGCCCTGGGACGTCACGCGTAACCTGATTTCAGCCACCGAGTACGAAAACTGGTTAAACACCTTCGACCTGAACTGGGACATGGGATTTGCCAACCTGCAGTGGTTGTTCAATTACACCTCCTTCCACGGCCGTCAGACCTATGACAACGATTACACCAACCTGGGCCTGGTGAACACCACCGCCTTCGTCGGCTGGGCCACCAGCCAGACTGGGCCTGTCCAACGAATTCCGCCTGACCTCGAACGACGAGGGCGCGCTGCATTGGCTGGCCGGTTTCTATTACTCCGACCGGACAGCGGACTGGAATTATCTGCAGGATGACTACGGCGATTTCCAGCAACCCGCCTGGGACACCGACGGCGACTACAAGACCAGCACCACGGCCGTATTCGGGCAGATCACTTACGACATCACCGATCGCTTCCGGGCAACCGGCGGCTTGCGCTGGAATGATGAGAAAAAGACCACCCGCACCGGCGTCAAAGGCAGTTGGGACGATGTGCTCTGGAAGGCTGCGATGGAATATGACCTGAGCCGGGAACATGATGACCTGGTTCTCGGTATCGACCGGTTACCGCGCCGGCGGCAACAACACCGCGCCGGGTGTCAACCCCACCTGGGCGCCGGAGAAACTGACGGCGTATGAACTCGGGTTGAAAAGCGTGCTGGCCGACGGCGCAATCCAGTTGAATACTTCGTTGTGGCATAACGATTTCAAAGACGTCCAGTCGCAGTCTTTCCTGGTGATGCCGTACCCGGGTTCGCCGGAGGCCACTGAATACACCGGCAATGGCGGCCCGCTCAGCGCGACCGGCGTGGATTTCGAAGATGCAGTGGATTCCAAGCCCCGAGTGGGACCTGGCGACCAACATCGCCTACACCGACGCCAGTTTCGGCAATTACACCGCGGCCAACCTGGCCGGGCTGGGTGATATCCCGGGCCACACCGAAGGTGATGTGCTGTCCTTCAATGGCTGGCGGCCGGCTTTGTCACCCAAATGGGTCGATGGGCCTGCGCGCCGCGTACACCTGGAACCTGGGCGACTGGGGCAGCATTACCCCCTACGCACAGGCCACCTATGCCAGCGCTTACTACGTCAACGACATCAATTTGCCCGGCGTGCAGCAGGGCTCCCATACCCGGACCGACCTCAGGTTTATCTGGCAGTCGCCCAACGACAGTTTTGACCTCCAGTTTTATTACCTGAATGCCACGGACGAGGCGACCATGAACTGGGCCCGGGTTTACAATCCTGCCACCCGGCCGGACATCACGACCCTGCAGGCGAACTGGAACAACCCCAATACCTACGGGATTATTTTCAACTACACCTTTTGAGGCAGGGACTGTCTGAAAAACGCCATTGAACAGCCCGGGCAAGTCCGGGCCGTTCAGAATTTCCACAGCAAACCAATCGACGGAACGATGGGTAGCCAGTACTCGGAATTTTCCTTCAGGAAGACGTTGCCATCGGCAAACTCAACGCCGCGGTAATTCACGCAGCAGTGGTTTTTCCGGTTGGTGGCATTGGTAACCTCGAAGAAACCGCTCAGTTCACCCAGGTGAACGTCAAACTGCCGGCTGACCCGGAAGTCCAGTGTGAAGAACAGGTTGAACTTTTCAGTGTTGCGCGGTCCCGGAACCGGGTAGTAGGTGTCCGTTTCACTGTCAAAACCAAGGGTCAGACCGGTTTCGGGCCAGCCGGTGTGGATTCGGCTGGCCAGGCCGATCTCCCAGGGGCCGCGTTGCCAGTCCAGGCCCAGTTGCACTGCGTTCAACTGATCCCAGCTGCGCCGTTCATTGGTACCGGAAATGGAGTCGGTAACCCGGGACAGGCTGTATGACGCCCACCAGCTCAGGTACTCGCCACCGGTATATTCAACGCTGAATTCCATTCCCAGGGCGCGCGCAGAGAGCGGATCAAGCTGAACACGGTCCGGTTGAAATTCGGGAACCAGCTGCAGCGGATCAAACAGGTTTTCAAACCGGGTGGCCACCCGGTGGTAGTTTTTCAGATAGGCCTCAAGCCGGAACTGGAATTGCCCTTTGCCGGACCACTCGTAGCCGGCGACAAGATGATCGGCGCGTTGCGGCTCGGTAGAACTCATCGACGTCGTCTTCGACCTGGAGCTCTTCGATACCCTGCGCCTGGTGGTAGCGGCCCACGCTGAAGCGCAAAAGCCGGTTGTCTCCAGGCTTGTACAGCAGACTGGCGCGGGGGCTGATCTGGCTGGAGTACACAGGGTTGGTATAGGTCTGCCGGTCCCAGCGAATGCCCAATTCCAGTGTAACCCGGTCGCCCAGCTTGAACCGGTCGGACACAAACAATCCGTAGTTGTAGCCCGATGGCCTGGCTTCGACCCGGTAGGCGTTCGGGTTCTGCAGACCGGGATAGGTCGCGGTGAAGTTGAAATATTCTGCCGACCCCTCATAAAGGTAGTCAGCCTCCTGGTAACCGAGTTCAAGCCCCCATTGCAGGAAATGGTTGGTCAATCCCGAATAACTCATGGCATGGTGCAACTTGAAGATCTGCACCTCGCGGTAGTCCTTTACAGCCGCCACCAGTTCCAGTGGTTCGTAATCGGTGGCGACCCGGCGGTTGGAAAAATCGTTGGCTGAAAGCGTGGTCGTGCTGGACAGGTCGTCGGTCCAGGACTGTTCCAGGCTTAGCCAGGCGGCCATGTTGTGGGTCTCGCTGTCGGACTCCTCGCGCGCCGCCGGGGTGGACTCGGTGATGATGGTGAGATCGTCCCTGGCCCACAATGCATTGATCGTGAGGCGGGAGTCGGCGTTGAGGTTTATGCCCAGGGTGCCGAAAATATCGAAGTAGTTGGGCTCGCCGTACTCGTCATCGAGCACCATGTCGACGTTGCTTTGGCGGGCACTGAACAACCAGTCAACCCGGTCAGTGCTGGAATGGCCGGAATTGAGCACAGAGGTATTGTAGAAACTGACGCCGAGGATGGTTTGCAGCGGCTCCTCCGGCGGCGCCGAATCAAGCACCAGCACACCGCTCATGGCATCCCCATACTCAACGGGAAAGGCACCGGTATAGGCCTGGATACCCGAAATCGCCTGACCGTCGATGTAACTGAACACGCTGTTAAAATCACGGACATGGAAGGGCTCCAGCAACTTCAGCCCGTTAAGGTAAATGCTGTTTTCATTGTTCAGCCCACCGCGGATATGGGACATGGAAGATACGCCGCTTGCAGCGGCGCCCTGCAGGCGCTGGACCGAACGAATCGGGTCATCGCCCAGTTCCGGCAGGGCCTGGATGGCCTGTTGATCGATAAAATACTCGGAATTTGAAAATAGCACGTACCGGCTGGCCGAAACGCTGAGCTTTTCAAGCTCCAGCAACCCCGGCTGGAAATCAATCTCCAGCAATTCGGTCTCACCGGGATCGATATGAACCGGGGTAGTGCTGTCCAGGTATCCCGGAATTTTGGCCTCGATTGTGTAATCGCCGGGCGGGACCGGTGACCAGGTGTAGAAATCCAAACCATAGGATTTTCGGCCGGGTATGGCAGGCGTGACCGTGATCGCCAACTTGTCCAGTGACTGCAGCGAACGGGAATCATGGATGATCACGAACAGGGAAGCATTTTTGCCGCCATCACCGTCCGCCTCCTGTTTCACCACCAGGAACCTGTCACCGCTGTGCTTGAGCATCAAACCGTGGGGTTGCAGGATTTCCTCGATTTTTTGCACGGGGTCGGTGCTTTCAGGTTCGGCCAATACGATCAGATCCGGCGGAACCAGGCTGCTGCTGTACAGCAATTCAACGCCCTGGCCTGAAAAAGTCTTCAGCACTTCGATGACCGGTTTTCCCAGGAGTGGTTCCGGGATCGGGACTCCCGGGCCGGCCTCGGCAACCGGCGGCACGCAACAGAACAGGAGAAACGCCAGGCCCGAAATCACGAATGATTTTCTGCCAACTGCAGTCCAACTTTTATGGTCTGCATTGCGGCGTGTTCCTCTGTTGGTAGAGGAGGCGCCTGCAAATTTCTGCTGTTTAACATCCACCATGCGATGATCATGGCCTTGAACCCCTGCGTGCCGGGTAAGGAGGCGCATCAATGAAGTCTGCCCAATCTGTCATGCCAGCATCCATCCAACCATTGGTAATCACCATGCAGAGTTTCACGCTGGCAAGGCCTGTTCTGAATCGGCATGTTTGATCTGATACGTGGCCTGGCCAGGTTGCCGAAAGAGCATTTTACCGTATACCTGGGCATTGAGGGCCAAAATGCCTTCCTGCCCATGCCAGCCAGCCCCTGGAGTTATTATGCCGATCCATTCGTCTGGCACCATAAAGGACAAACGTGGTTGTTGGTCGAGGAATTCGAATATCTGAAAAATCGGGGCCGTTTGCGGTGCATACCTGTCGACGACAAATGTCAGCCCGGTCAAACCCCGGTCCATGATGTCATTCGACTGTCACGCATCTTTCCCCTTCCTGTTTGAGCATGCCGGCCAGCTTTTCATGGTTCCGGAGACGTCGGAAGGCGGATATATCGACTTGTTTGCATGCGACGATTTTCCGGGAATCTGGCATCGGAAGACCCGCCTGATGGGCGGTGTCGATGCGGCCGACACGGTGGTGTTTCAGCACCAGGGCCGCTGGTGGATGATCACCTCCATGCGCGAGGATCGAAAGAAGGCCGCGCGCTGGCTGGCCGTTTATTATTGTGACGATATCTTCAGCCCGGAATGGCAGGAGCACCCGGTTACCCGGACCAGGCGTTTTGCCGGAACCCGCTTCAGCACGGGCAGAAATGCCGGCGCTGTTATCCGTTCCGGGGACTTGCTGCTGCGATTGGTTCAGGATAACCGGAATTATTACGGGGAGTCAGTAAGGGTCATGCAGATCGAAACGCTGACGCCTGCAGAATATGAAGAAACGCCATTTACCGGGTCGAACACGTTTACGGACATTGCCAGGCGCTATTGCCCCCATCATATTTCCACGCATGGGAATTTCGTCGCCTTTGATGTGCGGGACCGGGTGAGTTACCTGCAGCATTTCTCGAAGCGGTTCCGGCCAGTCTGCGCGACGGATTGCCCGGTTGATTTCCCGCAGTCAACTCCATTCGTGGTTTACCGACCGGGTCGTTCAGCGTATCTACAGGAACGCCAGGGTGCTGTTGAGCGGCAAGATCGTCGCAGGTATTTTCAGCCTGATGTACGTTTCGCTGGCGGCGCACAGCCTGGGCGCTGAACTGTTTGGCGTGCTGGTGTTGGTGAATGCTTACACGCTTTCCGTGGCGGCCATTGTCACCATCCAGAGCAGGTTTGCACTGGTGCGTTATGCAGCGCTCAGCCTGGCGGAGGAATCCCGCCAGGAACTCGGCAACCTGTTGAGTTTCACGCTCCTGGTTGAACTCGGTTTCGGTGTCCTGGCGATCGCGCTGGCTGCATTGCTGGCGCCGGTCGCCGCGGCTCAATTCTCCTGGCCCGAGTCATCCCTGCCGGTCATCGTGTTTTACAGCCTCGCCTGTGTCTCGATGATGCATTCGATGCCCGCGGGTGTGCTTTTCGTATTCCGACGGTTTCACCTGTTGTCCATCCAGCAGACCATGGGGCCGCTGGTCCGGTTGATCGGCGCGCTGCTGGCGTACTGGCTGGAGGCCGGTTTGAACGGGTTTCTGCTGGCCTGGCTGGCGGGCACGGTCACCGAGGCCGCGACGCAGTGGATATTTGGTTTGCGTGAGCTTTCGAAGGCAGGGATTGCTGCGCGGGTTGGTGCGATGGCCGGAAGGGGTGACTCGCCAGCACGCGGGAATCTGGCGTTTTGTACTGGCCAATAAACTGAATGTGTCCGTTGAAGAGTTAAGTAGCAGGGTTACGCCACTGGCCGTAGGCTGGATGCTGGGCCCAGCGGCCACCGGATTATTCCAGTTGGCGCTTAAAATTGGCATGGTGCTGGCGCAACCGGTGATGATCATTGGCCAGGCACTCTACCCCGAGTTGTCGCAGCTGGTGGCAGACAGAAAATACCGATCCGTTTCGCGGTGGTGTTTCGCACCGGCGGGATTGCGACCGGCATTGGCCTGACCGTGTTGCTGTTCCTGGGATTTTTTGGCGGCGACCTACTGAACCTGATGGGCGGACCGGGATTTGATGCGGCCTATCCGGTGCTGATCCTGGTCGCCCTGGCGCGCACGATCCACCTGTTCGGCTTCCCGATGGCTTCGGCTCTGATTGCGGGTGGCAATCCAGGGAAAGTGCTGAAAATCAACCTGCTGTCCACGGTGTTGTTATTGCCGGCGCTGCTGTTCCTGTTACGGGTTTATGAAATCCAGGGCGCGGGTTGGCATGCGCTGCTATTTGCGGTGGTTACCGTGAGTTGGATAGCGGTGGCGTTCCAGCGGCAAAACGCCTCCCTGGCGGCAGGATCGATGGCCGGCTGATGAGAATTTACTACCTCATAAATGGCTTCAATGGCGGTGGTGCAGCATTGCCCATTCCCGAGTTGGTCGACGTGATGCAGGCCCGCGGACACACGGTGACGGTCTACGGCCTGATGCTTCAGGACGGGAAAGCATGCGCAAGGTTTGACCGGGCGCAAATAGAGCACCGGGTGCTCGGTCGGGGCAAGTGGGATCTGGCCGTATCGTGGACCAATCTGCTCAAAAGCCTGAAACGTGATCGACCGGACCTGATCTGGACCTCCTTGACCCGTGCGACCCTGTTCGGTCAAATGGCCGGAAAACACCTGGGCATACCGGTGGTTAGCTGGCAGCACAGTGCTTTTCTGAAACCCTCCAACCTGTTCCTGCTGCGGCGTACTCACCGGCTCACCCGGCGCTGGCTGGCGGATTCGGAAAACGTAAAGGAATATGCCGTGAACCGGATCGGAGTGAGCCTGGACCGGGTCAGTATCTGGCCGATGTTCCAGGTTCATCCCGATGCGCCAAAATCTCACCCTTGGCCGGGGCACGGTCCCCTTCGTATCGGCAGCCTCGGCCGGCTGCATATCAACAAGCGGTACGACAGCCTGGTTCGTGTTGTCGCCCTGATGCAAAAAAACCATCCGGACCTGGCCGGGCGTATGGAGTTTGTCGTCGGCGGGGTAGGGCCGGAGCAGCATGCGCTGGAAGCATTGGTGAAAAAAACAGGTGTCAGTGATTTCAGTTTTGCGGGGTTCATCAATGAACCGATGGAATTCCTCGCAAGCCTGCATATTTACGTTCAGACATCACACCATGAGGGACTTTGCATCGCCGCTCACGAGGCGATGGGAGCTGCGCTTCCGGTGGTTGCCACCCGGGTAGGGCAACTCCGGCACAGCATCATTGAAGGAAAAACCGGTATGTTGTGCGATGTGGGAGATGAAAGTGCGCTTGCCGCTTCGATCGCATCATTGGTGCGAGAACCCGGAAAGGCGCATATCATGGGAATTGCGGCTCTTGAGCGGGTCACATCGCTGTTCAGCCCCGAAGCGTTTCGCCGCAGCGGTGAGTCATTTTTACACACACTGGAAGCTGAGATTTTTCCGCCGGATCGACCGGCAAAACCATGATGAAAAGGGATCAAAGCATAAACCCGTTTACTGCTCGAAAACCGCTGTTCGCACCGGTGAGTACCCTGGTTGCCCTGGTGCTGTTGAGTGCCTGCAGCTCTTATCGGCCTTTGCCGCTCGGGGACCAGGCGCCCCTCGCGACCAGTCTGCAGGAATTGAGTATTGACGCGAGCGCCTTTGATTCTGCACCCGCCGGTGGTTATCAAGTCGAGCCAGCCGATGGCCTCGACCTCACCGAGATAGGTATTCTCGCCGTTCTGAACAACCCGGACCTGAAAGCCCAGCGCGCCGCCTGGCAACTGGCGGGCGCCCAGGCATTTGCCGCTGGCCTGTTACCGGACCCGCAACTGGCCGTAGGCCTGGATCGCCCGACCGGCAACAAGGCTGGACTGGTCAATCCCTGGCTGGTGGATGTGGCTTACGACATTGTTCCGCTGATCACCCGCCAGGCGCGGGTCGACGCCGCGAGTAAGGGTCAGGAGAAAGTCTACCTGGAGTTGCTGTGGCGGGAGTGGCAGGTGATACAGCAAGCGCGCAGCCTGGCGGTACGCCTGTACTTCGAAACGGAGCAACTCGCCCTGTTGCAAAACATCCGCAGTCTTTACCTGGATCGTTACCAGCGTTCCTCCCGGGCGCTTCAGGACGGCAACGTTACCCTGGACGTCAATGGCACGGACCTGACGGCCCTGCTCGATGTGCTTAGCCAGATCAGGCAATTGGAACAGACCAACTCCCAAACCATCCACAGCCTGAACTACCTGCTGGGACTGGACCCCGGGGTGTCCGTCAGCCTGACGGACTTGTCTGCTCCGGAGCGGTTGGATGCCGGACTAGTAAAGGCCGGGCTGGCTGGTCTGGCAGAGGTTCGACCCGACCTGCTGGCCCTGCAGGCGGGGTATGCAAGCCAGGAGTCAAATGTCAGGGCGGCGATCCTGGCCCAGTTCCCGTCGATCGGCATCGGGGTCAATAATGCGCGCGATACTGACAATATACACAGTGTTGGTTTGAGCATCAGCCTCAGCCTGCCACTGTTCAGCGGCAACCGCGGAAATATCGCCATCGAGCGCGCCACGCGTCATCAGCTGCATGAGGAATATAGTGCCCGCTTGGCCAGTGCCGTTACCGATGTCGATCTGCTGTTGTCCCTGCAAGCCATATTGCAGCAGCAGCAGTCTGAACTGGAGACCTACCTGCCCAGGCTGGAAGTTATCGTGGGAAGTGCCCGCGAGGCATACGCGAGAGGCGATATCGACGCCCTGACATTTCTGAACTTGGAATCCACCTGGGTGAACAAACGGCTGGAGCAGATCAACCTGAACCAGTTGCTATGGGAAAGCCGGATCGCCCTCGAGACCCTTCTGGCTTTACCTGGATATCCGTCGCAAGCACTGCTTCCGGCCCCGGCAGCGAGAGATGAAAAGCCATTATGAAAAAGAGCCTGGTTAGTACCCTATGCGAATTGTTCATGGTGATGGCCATCATCTCTGGCGGAAACGCCGCAATGGCCCAGGATAGCCCCAGCGTGCTGGTGAAAACCGCCGAGGTCAGGATGCAAGATGTCACCGAAACGCTGACGGCCTACGGGGTGCTGGAACCTGATCCCGACCAGGTGGTGAGCCTTTCGCTTCCCCACGCGGGACTGATCAACCGTGTATGGGTGCGCCTGGGGCAGAGGGTCAGGAGCGGGGATCAACTGCTCGAGGTGATCACCGCACCGGATGCGCGGATGCAATACCTGCAGGCCCAGAGTGCGGTGGACTATGCACGGCGCGAGTTGGAGCGGCAACAGAGGCTTCAGTCTGAACAGCTGGCGACCACCTCGCAGGTGGATGCCGCCAACAAGAGCCTGGTTGACGCGCAGTCAACGCTCAGGGCGCTGCAGCAAAGAGGTCTGGACATGGCCGAGGTCACGTTGCGCGCGCCCATGGATGGAGTCATCACACGGTTGGACGTCTCGCAAGGGCAGCGGGTGCAGGCGGATACAACGGCCCTGTTGATCGCTGCGGAACAGCGATTGATCGCCCGGCTCGGTGTTGAACCCGAAGACCTGGACAATGTAGCGGTAGGCACGGCGGTCACGGTGACCTCCGTTTTTGTGCCCGATGTCCGGATTGAAACCACGGTGCGCGAGGTTCACGCCATGATCGACCCCGCCACGCAACTGGTCGAAGTGTTGGCGGATATTCCGGCAGCCGAGATCAAGCACCTGGTATTGGGTAGCCGCATTTCCGGTTTGATCCAGCGGGACTCCGCACCGGCGCTGGTTGTTCCCCGCAGCGCGGTACTGGGTGAGCCGGGTCACGCCTACCTGTATACGGTAGACAAAAATACAGCCCGCCGCGTCGAAGTGGAAGCCGGATCGGAAACAGCCGGTGACATTGCGGTGACCGGAGCCCTGCAGCCGGGTGACGTGGTGGTGGTGACCGGAAACTATGAGCTGCAGGACGGCATGACAGTCAGGATCGAACCTTGACGGATCTCGCGCACTGGTCGGCGAAACATCGCCGCTCGATCCTGTTCCTGGTCGCGATGCTGGCGCTGGCCGGCGTGGCCGCAGGATTCAAATTGCCCGTCGCCCTGTTTCCCCAGGTGAATTTCCCCCGGGTGGTGGTAACGCTGGAGGCTGGCGACCGGCCTGCCGACCAGATGGTGATCGCCATTACCCGGCAGGTGGAGCAGGCGGTGCGTACCGTCGCCGGGAGTGACCAGCCTGCGTTCCACCACCAGCCGCGGCAGCGCCCAGTTGTCGATCAATTTTGGTTGGGGTGATGACATGGTCGCCGCCCTGCTGCAGGTGGAGTCGGCGGTCAACCAGGTATTACCCGAACTGCCGGCCGGGACCCGGTTCAACGTTCGCCGCATGGATCCGACGGTGTTCCCGGTTGCAGCTTTCAGCCTCACTTCTGACAGCCAGTCCCTGGTGGAGCAGCGGGACATCGCCCAGTACCAGTTGGTGCCCCTGCTTTCGGCCATCGAGCGGCATCGCCAGGGTCGAGGTGCTGGGCGGAGAACAGGCGGAGTACCGGGTGGAAGTCGACCCGGAAAGGCTGGCCGCGTTTGCCTTGACCTTTGGCGATGTGGCGGCAGCACTATCGGCGAGTAACGTATTGCAGGCTGTTGGAAGACTGGAAGATCACTACAAGCTCTACCTGGTTCTGTCAGATACCCGGATTCATTCGATGCAGACTATTCGAGAATACGGTTCTGCGCAGCGGCAGGACGGGCTGGTGCGTCTCGAAGATGTGGCGAAGGTTTATGTGCCACGATGCTCCGCAGTGGCTGCGGGTGACCGCCGACGGCCAGGATGCGGTGCTGGTCCAGGTTTACCAGCAGCCGGGTGGTAATACCGTCCAGATTGTCGATGAAGTCAGACCGGGTCCTGGACAGCTGGCAGCAGTTGCCGTCGGGTGTGCGTATCGCGAACTGGTACGATCAGAGCGAACTGATCACCGACGCCGCGAGAAGCGTTCGCGACGCTATCTCCATCGGCATCGTGCTTGCTGCGCTGGTCTTGCTGTTGTTCCTGCGCAGCCTGAAAATCACGCTGGTGGCCTTGCTGATCGTGCCGTCGGTTTTGGCCAGCACGGTCCTGTTGTTGCACGTGCTGCACATGAGTTTCAACATCATGACACTTGGCGGCATGGCCGCGGCGGTGGGCCTGATCGTCGATGACGCCATCGTAATGGTAGAGCACATCATTCGCCGGCTGCGCCAGAGCAGCGGGGATCTGTAGTGACCATTCGCGAGGCCGCCATTGAATTTGCGCTCGCCGCTGACAGGCTCTTCCGTCGCCACCATTATTATCTTCACCCCGCTAGCTTTTCTCGAGGGCGTGACCGGGGCATTCTTCAAAGCCCTGTCCCTCACCATGGCCAGCAGCCTCTGATTTCATTCCTGCTGGCCTGGCTGGCGGTGCCCTTCTGGCGGAGCACTGGCTGAGTGCCAAGGACGCCGCAACTGAGGATCAGGGTCCGTGGTTTCAACGCCTGCTGTCCGGCTACGAGGCGCTTGATGCAACGCTTGCTGGGAGCGCCCTGGCTGGTTCTGCTGGGTATCACTCCGCTTATACTGCTGGGCTTCATCGCCTACCAGCAAGTTGGCTCCGGGTTCATGCCGGAGATGGATGAAGGTGGTTTCGTGCTGGACTACCGGGCCGAGGCCGGCACTTCGCTTTCCGAGACTGACCGGTTGCTGCAGCAGCTGGAAGAAATTTTGCAAGCCAACCCGGCCGTGCAGACTTACTCAAGGCGCACAGGATTGCAGTTGGGCGGGGGACTTACCGAGGCCAACGAGGGCGACTTTTTTGTGCGGCTTAAGCCCTTTCCCAGGGCGTCCGTTGGCGAAGTGATGGATGATGTGAGGGACAGGATCGAGGCTGAGGTCCCAGGTCTGGAAGTTGAGTTCATGTTGTTGATGGAAGATGTGATTGGCGATCTGACTGCGAATCCACAGCCCATTGAAATCAAGCTGTTTGGGGATCAGTTTGATGAACTCACCCGGGTGGCGCCTAATATTGCGCAGGCTATAGGGGCTATTGACGGAGTGGTTGATGTCAACCCCGGTTTGATGTTGGCAGGCGATGCTTTCAATATCATCGTGGACCGGGACAAGGCAGCTCTGGAGGGCATTGACCCGGATCTGGTTACACAGCAGCTGGGCGCCTGGTTTAGCGGTTTGGTGACTACCCAGGTCCAGGAAAGCTTCAAACTGGTGGGGGTTCGTATCTGGGTGCCGCTCGCTGACCGGGACAGAACCTCGGCCATCGACCGGATCTGGCTACGCGCGCCGGACGGTCACCGTTTCCCGCTAAGGCGAATCGCCCGAACCGTGATCGAAACCGGTCAACCACAAGTTGTACGTGACAACCTCAAGCGCATGGTGCCGGTCACAGCCCGTATCAGCGGCCGAGACCTGGGCTCGACCATCCGTGATGTCAAGCAAGTCCTGGCACAGCCCGGCCTGCTGCCGGCGGACATGTATTTCGAACTGGGTGGTCTTTACAAGCAGCAGCAAATCGCCTTTCGCGGCTTGTTGGCCGTTTTTGTATCGGCGTTGGCGCTGGTTTTCCTGCTGCTCCTGTTCCTGTACGAGGAATTCTCCGCCGCCCTGGCTATCCTGGTGTCGCCTTTGCTGGCCATGGCGGCGGTATTCACCGGGCTATGGGTGACCGGCATTGAACTGAACATCACGGCCATGATGGGTATGACCATGATCGTGGGCATTGTTACGGAAGTGTCGATTTTCTATTTTTCGGAGTACCACGAACTCCTGCAAAACAACGTGGACCGGGATACGGCCCTGGTGCAGGCCGGGTGTAATCGCATGCGGCCCATCGTGATGACCACGCTGGCGGCCATTTTCGCATTGATGCCGCTGGCGCTGGCGCTGGGACAGGGTTCGGCGATGCAACAACCGCTGGCCGTGGCGATTATCTCCGGGCTACTGGTGCAGGTGCCGCTGGTGGTGATCGTTATGCCTTTGCTTTACAGGTTCCTCGGGCGCGCACGGCAGGGCCAGGGATCCCTAGAATGAACGCTGCGGGATGTTCCCGGCAACGGGCTGAACCCAGCCGAAGGTGGTCACGGGGCGGGTCAGGTCTCTTTCCACGAACTTAGCTATCGCTCGCACCGAGCGCGTGGTTGAACTGTCTTTCTTTTGGTCAAAGCTGTAGGCAAAATTTCGCTGCTGGACCTGCAGGTAGTCGGCGTGGGTATCGAATCCACTTTCCAGCGCTGTTTCCAGCTGATCGATGTGATCGAAAACCGGCCCAAACTGCCAATGCAGGTAATTCGGGTCGTTTTCCCAGGCTTTGATCCCCGGGTTGGCGAACACACAGGGCCGCGGCTCCATCAGGAATTCATACACCTGGCTGCTGACGTCACCCAGGTACAGATCAGCCGCCAGCGTATAACTCATGTCGGTGCTCATCCGGCTTCCGGTATCAATGCGCATGTGCTCACATTCCCGGTATTTCTGGTCCACCGTCCCCGGCCTCCTGAATCGCCAGCTCTGCAGCGTTACCTGGAGTTTTTTCTCGAACAACATAATGTGTGGAGAAAAAATCAGGTTGTATTTATCGGAATGATAGAAGTAGTCGAGTACTTGTTGTCCGAAGCGATACCAGGACGACAGTTCGGTTGAGCAATGGGGGTTGTACAAGCACCGTGGGCCGGTCATTATCGAACAGCTTCAGAGGTTCGCGCTGAAGCATTCGGACTGCGTCAAATTTTGGGTAACCGCAGATCGCGTACTGGCCATGGCGCAACTGTCCGGCCGCCAGCAGTCGATCCCGTATTTTTCTTCCAGCCAGCAGACCAGGTCAAACTTTCCGCTGTCCTTGTCGAAGCCAATGGCCCGGTCACCGGCACCGTGCCGAGTGTGAATAAAACGAACGCCTGAGAGGCCGAAATGTGTTTTCAACAGCAAGGAAGTTTTTTCGGTGACGACCAGGGCGTCGAGATCTGCGAACCGGGCGACATTAGCCTTGAGCATGGCAATTTTTTCAACGGGGAAACATCCCGAAATGCGGGAACAGAGCCAGCCCACTGAGGCAGGCAAACTGAGGCGAACCCACTGGCAGCGGTGGCCCGGGTAATATTGCGCCAGTTCGCTTAAAACATCGTGCTGGACATCACTGGAAATATACAACCGGACCTCGATATCCGGGCGCTGTCGCGACAGTTCAAATGCAGTCGGGGCGCTATGGAAAACCTGGTGAATCTGCTCGTGATTGAATAAAAACCCGATGTTCAAATGCGGAATTCCTCGTGACTGGTCTTGATTCAGACCGTAAGAGTGCGAATGCCGGTCATGGCCGGCACTCTGTTAGACCGGCCGGTAGGGAAAATCAATCGCGAGAAAATTCAGAATTCAGGGGTTTAACGAAAGATGAATGATTCCATCCTCTTCATACCAGGACAAATCGGTGGTCTCCAGGACCATGGCCAGGGATTCCATGGGCTCGGTTTCGACATTACCATGAAGGATGGTGTTGCTGGCCGCATACTGCACTTCCGGGGATTCATAAACCAGGTCCTTACCCGTTTCCCGGCGAATCCAGTACAAAAAGTTCTCCAGCGTGCTGCCTTCCAGTGGGTAACCTGGCGTGAGTTTTTCCACCCACTGCCAGTCGTCGCCATAAGTCTTTGTGGTCGCGACACGGATGGCGCCGGAATCATCGACGATGGTCTCTTCTCCACGCCCGGCGACCAGCGAATCCGAGCCGTCATCTATATTCACAGTTCCTTCCCGCACCTTTACTTCGATGGCCTCATCGCCTGCGGAAACCATGAATTGGGTGCCCGTGTGGGTGATGGTTGCCAGGCGGGTGACAATGCTCAGCGGGCCGGCAGGATCAGCCGGCGCGGGGCCGGGCGGAACGTCCACGTATAATCTGCCTGAAACCAGTTCAATTTCACTGGCGGAACGGAGTACGAGGCGGGTGTTCTGATCCACCCGGACAGCCATCCGGCCACCCCAGTTGATCGACAGGCCGGCCCCGGCATCTGTCAAAAGCGTCTGCCGCGGCAAAAGCTGAAACACCGGACCTTGTGGACTCAGGACGGTGCGCTGTTGATCCAGGATAAGCGAAACCTGGCCATGGTGATTGTCCACTGTGCCCAAAGCCACACCGGGGCCTGACGCATCCCTGGGAGAAAACATCAGCGGTTGGACCAGCAAAACCATGAGAACGGAAGCCGCCAGGGCCCAGTAGGTGATTTTTCTGTTGCGGGCACGGCGTGCCTGCATCCGGTTCAGGTCTGCTGTAAATTGCTCGAATGCCGCCTGTTCGGCACCGGCGGGTGGCCGAGGCCTGGCGCTGACGCCCCGAAGCAGATCTTCGAAAGCCTGTTCGGATTGTTCCGGCATTTTATTGGCCCCGGGTCCCATTATTCAAACTCCTCCTGGCCGGCATGATGGTCTCTTGCAGTGGAGTCAGCGTACAGTTCCTGGAATGCCGTGCGGGCCCGGAAAAGGATGGATTGGGTGGCCACCTGGCTCGTGCCGAGACGGTCTGCTATCTCCTTGACTGAAAGTCCCTCGATGTATTTCCACTCGATCACGTTACCGTATTTGAACGGCAAATTGTCGAGGACCCGGTGAATCCGCATGACTTTTTGATCGCGGCCATACACGTCGTCAGGTTGGTCCGCAGTGGATTTGCTGGCCACCGTTTCGACCTTCTCAAACTCATTGAGATTGGTTTCCAGCACGATCGCCTGGTTGTAGCGGGATTGCCGTTGCAGGACATCCAGGATTTCATTGTTGCAGATGGAACACATCCAGGTGAACAGGCTGGAGTCACCCCGGAATTTATCCAGATTCAACAGTATTTTGGCTAGAGTGCTTTGCACAACTTCTCTCGTGGCCTCATGGTCCCCGGACATACGATTTATCGCGAAGCGATACAGTCGGGGAAAGAATTCATCAAAGAAAAGTTTCGAATCCGAATCGTCCCCGGCCAAAAGCGCCTGTGCCCGTTTTTTTTCGTTCTTGTAAGTCAGCACACCAATCGCCTTTTATACCCGTTAGACGGTTCTGCAAATGAAATCATTCATCACATTATAATGAATGCATGATCAGGAAAGGACTAAGGCCTCGATTCAGGATGGGGATGGCCATCCGGGACCGCCACGCACATTACCCCTGCTTCTGGCGCTTCCGGCGCTCCTGGATTGTCATCACCGTCCTGGCGGTGATGGACGCCATTTTCCTGGCGCCGGCGGTGGGCACGTTTATCCAGGCCAGCGGCGAGTGGAGCCGGCTCGACTCCCTGTTTGACCTGACGGGCGCGGTGTTCCTCAGCGCGTGGCTGCTTGGCTGGTCGATGGCGCCGCTGATCCTGACTGCCATCCTGGTCATCGTGCTGTTCGGCAGGGAAACGCTTCAAATCCGTCCAGGTGTCGTCGAACTGCGTTTTGGCTTGCCCTTGATCGGCCTGGCTGCCATTTACGATGTCTCGAAAATGAGGAACCTCCGTCTCGAGGATCCGCCGAAAAAATCCGGTTCTTCGTGGCGCGGAAAACACTTTGTCTTTGACTACGGGGCCAATCCATTCCGGTTTGGCTCGGATGTCGACGAGGAGCAGTTGGCGCAAATCCGGAATAACATTCAGCTGATCAGCGGAACCGCGGTTCGAACGGGAGATGCGTTGCCGGCGGAAACGGAAGAATTATGGGAGGTGGAGAGCGAAGCGATTCCGGCGATCGAAGAGGAGGAGGCAAGGGTCGATGCCGCCCCGGTCACGCTGGCCAGCCTATCCACGCTGGCGCTGATCATCGCCAACCTGGTCCCGGTAGCGGGAACCCTGTTCCTGGGCTGGAATCTGAGCGACGTACTGGTCCTTTACTGGGCGGAAAGTGCGGTTATCGGCCTGTTCAACATCTGCAAGATCATCATGATCAGCAAGTTTGTGGCGCTTTTCGCCGTGCCGTTTTTTATCGGGCACTTCGGCGGCTTCATGGCAGTCCACTTTTTGTTCATCTATACGATCTTCGTCAAGGGCATCCAGGGTATGAACGATCCGGGCAACGACCTGGCCGACGTGGCCCGGTTGTTTATCGGTTTGTGGCCGGCGCTGGCCGCACTGTTTGTCAGCCACGCCTACTCCTTTTACGTCAATTTCATCAGGCGTGGGGAATACCACCGGCGTACGGTCGGGAACCAGATGTCAGAGCCTTACAGCCGGATTATTTTCATGCAATTGGTGCTGATTCTCGGCGGCGGCCTGACGATGATCCTGGGGCAGACCGAACCGGTTCTGATCGGCGTTATCGCGCTGAAAATCTATTTTGATGTCAGGGCGCATATCAAGGAACACGCGCCGGCGAACAAATCCTAGTCCGGTTGACCCCTGTGAGTTTCCAGGTAGGTCGCAAAGCTCGCCAGCCAGTGGCTACCCTCATAGTGTTCTCCGGAAACGTTGGCAATTCCGGCTGTGGCATGGATCCGTGCCGCAGCCAGCAGGGACGGGCGCCTGGGGTCGTCAGCCGGCAAGGCCAGGGCGATGTTTTCCAGGTTCCATGCGCGGGACAGGTTGACACCGTCAAGGTGGACCAGTTTTCCGTCGGTGGGGTCCATGACGATACCGATGGCAAGCCAGTCACCTCTTCCGTCGCGGGGGATACCCGGCAGAAAATCCGCCCAGCCACGCAGAAAAATCGCTCTGTGACAGCACCCGGCGCATCAGGTCCGCTTCCATCAGGCAGGGCGACAGGAAGTCTTCCCCCGAAGGCTCATAGCTGATAGGGCAATTCCTGTCTTCAAGGTGGAACGCCAGCGAGCGTTGCGTGACCAATTCCGCCATTTCCGCGTCACCGGAGATCCTTGCCCAGTCCAGCATCAGGCCGAAGGCAAACATGCTCTGGTTGTGGGTCCCCAGGCGGATGGCATAGGCCAGGTTTGGCAGCCAGGCCTTGATGTTCGCAACGATCACGGCCTCCAGGGGCAGCAGAGTCGCGAGCCAGGTTTCGGCCATCGGATCCTGCCAGGCCCGCAGTTCAGCCGTCAATTGCAGGAACCATGCGATGCCATAGGGACGCTCAAAGGATTTTCGGTTTTCCGCCTCGAAGTAGGCGACCTCTGCCGCTATGCCCTGTGGTGAAAAACTTTGGTACAACGCAGCAATGATCTCGTCCCTCATTCCGGCGGGCATCTGGTCCGGCGGCACGGTGCGCAGCAGCCGGACCAGCAACCAATGGCCATGCACCGAGGAGTGCCAGTCAAAGCAACCATAAAATACCGGGTACAAAGACGAGGGAGTTTGCGCGTCTTCAGCCGAGTTCAGCACATGCGAAATCTTGTTCGGATATTCACGGTGCACGCAGTCCAGGGCGAGACGGGCAAATCTTGCGGCCAGTTCAGCGTTCACTCCGGCGCCCGAAACGGCATCTTCCGCGCTGTCGGCCGCTTCGCCTGTCGAGGCCAAGCCGATGAACAGTCCCAAAACCAGGGCCGCAATGACATGTTTCATAGTATATCCTCGATAAACCAGGCGGAAAATTCGTGCCGGCCGTTGACGCCGGCCTTCCTGTAGATGGAAGAAGCCTGCTGGCGGACGGTTTTTTCCAGCGTTTTTCGCACGGCCGCAATTTCCTTGAAGCTCAAGCCCTTGAGCAGGAGCAGGGAAACTTCCTTTTCCGTTTGTGTCAGCGCCCACTCTTCAAACTGCTCCTGCAACACCTTGGCCATGTCGTGTCTTGCCGCCAGCAGGGATGGCGATTGCGCCGGCGAGGGTTGCCTGGAAACCGAGAGCAGCTCGGCTTTCAAGCGGCGGTTGGAACGGGTTTCCTTCCAGATTCCCAGGCTCAGGACCGTGATCAGGATGAGCGATGCCGCCACCAGCGCGAGTTCGATCCCCAGGTGCGCCATGCTGGCCCCTTCGCGGTAATCATAGATGACATCCGTCAGGTTGCCTCCGATAACGAAAAGCAGCAGAACCATAATGAATATCTCTTTGATGTACAGCATTTAAAAGGACGCGCCTATAGCGTAGATATGAATGACCGGCATCGGACAAATGTACCATGCCACGCGTTGTGGACATATGCCCGATTCCGGTTGTGCCCCGGGTTGCGTAAAGTCGCTGGTTTGCCGTGTCCCGGGTCGCAGAGTGTCCAGGATAAACCGAATTACCCGGAGAGTGAATGGTCGTGTTTCGAAGCCCCCGTTTTTCAATCCTTCGCCCTGTCCTGGCAGTTGCCGCGATGCTGCTCGCCGGTCCGTGTGCCGCTACGGCAGGTCACGAAGAGCCCGAAATTCATTTCGATCCGAATCTTACCCTCTCTTCACTGCTGGATACCACGATTGCGCGCCAGCCCCAGGCGGGCGTTTTGCTGGCCGGGCAGGAAACCGCAGACGCTGAAATGGCCTACGGGAGACACTGGCTTCCGGAAGCGCCGGAAGTCGCGGGTTTCCACATGAGTGACCGTCAGTTCGATGACATTGGCGCCTATGAAAACGAGGTAGCGCTCTCCCTGCCGCTCTGGCTGCCCAGGGAAAAGAAAGCCCAAACCCGGTTGGGCGAAGCGTCTACGACCGCTTTGTCGTCCCGAGAAAGTGAGTTTCGCTGGCGTGTCAGCGGGGTTCTGAGAAAGCAGCTCTGGGCCCTGATGATGAGCAGGCGCCAGTGGGAGCTTGCACTGGACCAGGAACAGAACCTGGCGCAGGTGCTTGAACAGGTCACCCTGTTCGCGGAGGCCGGCGATCTTTCGCGGGTGGACCAATTGGCTACATTGCAGGAACTCGCCATCTGGAAAGCGGAAACGATGACGCTGGAGGCGGAGTACCAGGATGCGATCCGGGAATACCTCTCGTTCACCGGTTCGCTGGATGTGCCTGCGGATATAGAGGAAACCCTGAGCGAGGTGCCGGATATCAGCGAGGATCACCCGGCGCTGCAAAAGGCGATGGACCGTCTCGCCAGGGAAGCCGCGGCGCTGGAGGTTGCTCGCCGGGAAAGCACGAGCAGGCCGTCCGTCCAGGTGTTTTGGCGCGGATACGGTGGGGACCGCGCCAGCCCGGACGTCAATGCACTGGGGCTCGGATTGGCGGTTCCACTGGGACGCTCACCCCGGCGGGGTCCCGAAATTGCCAGGGCCAATGAAGACCTGGCCCTGGCAGAGGCTGATTTGATGGAAACCCGGCGCGGGCTTGAACTGCAGCTGCACGAGGCAAAACACATGCTTGAGCTTACGGAAATGCAACTGGAAAACTCCTTCACGATGATCGATGCGGCCAATGAGCGGCATCGCCTGGATAAGCTCGCGTTTGAATTGGGTGAATTCAGTGTCCGGGAATGGCTTCGGCGTCTCGCGGAGTTGAAAAAAATTCAAAGATCACATGAGTTGCTGCTGGTGCAGCAAGGCGCAGCGGTGGCGTCATATAACCAGGCTGTAGGGGAAACTTTATGATTAACCAGAGGTTCCTTAAAGGACGAATTTTTCGCCTCGGCATATTCCTGCTGATGACGATTTCTGCGCTCACGCCGGCAGCCGCTGCGGGCCTGCTAGAAATGACTGAATCCGAACAGCAACTGCTGGGCATCGAAGTGCAGGTTGTTGCGCCGGCAGCATTCGGCAGCGCCGGCGAACTGACCTTGCGCGTGGGGTTTTCGCCGGATGGCGAATGGGCCATCAAGACGCCGCTTCCGGGCGTCCTGGAGCGCGTCTGGGTCCAGGTGGGTGACCGGGTCAAGGCAGGCGACCCGCTGGTCATGGTTCGCAGCCCCGACGTCGTTTCCCTGCAAAGGGATTATCTGAAAGCCGCGGCGGATATGACGCTGCAGGAATCCGCCTGGGCCAGGGACAAAAAGCTCAGCGAAGCAGGGTCGGTGTCGAACCGGCGTTGGCAGGAAACCCTGTATGCGTATGAAACAGCCAGGGCTGAATTCGCCGGCTTGAAGGCCGAGCTCAAATTGGCCGGTTTCAGCGATGCGGACCTGCAGCGATTGTCCCGGGACACGGATATCAGCCCGGACATCACCCTGCGGGCGCCGGTGGACGCGATCGTGTTGCAGCGCCCGGCGATGCTGGGTGATCGCCTGGAAGGCGCCGAGTTGCTGGCCAGTCTCGGTGAGCCGGACAAGCTGGTTCTGACCGGAATGTTGTCCAGCCAGGCCGCGGCACATCTTGAAGAAGGCATGAATATAGTCATGCAAGGCATGGAAAACAAAGCCGTTATCACCCTTGTCTCCAACGTGATCGATCCCGACACACAAACCATCCTGATCCGTGCAGAGCCAAGGGCTTCAGCCGGGCTGGTGCCGGGGCAACTCACGCGCTGGAATATTCAGTCGGGCGGTGATTTGCTGATGGTGCCTTCCAGCGCCATCGTGAAACTCGACGGGCTGGATGTGGCCTATCGTGCAGCTGAGCAACGGGTTCGAACCCCGTCCGGTCGATGTGCGCGGAACGGGAACCGGCGCCTGGATTGTCCTGGGCGGGCTGGTCAGGGGTGAACGCATCGCCGTCAGCGGCACCGCCGTTCTGAAGGGGATGAGTGTCGGAATGGGCGGGGGAGACGGCTGATGTCGCTTGCTGGCCTGGTCCGGTTTTCGCTGACCCAACGCTTGCTGATGTTGCTGCTGGTGGCCTTATTGCTGCCGGCAGGCTGGTGGGCGATTCGAACCATTCCAATCGACGCCTTTCCTGATATATCACCAACCCAGGTGAAAATCATCATGAAAGCGCCGGGAATGACCCCGGAGGAAGTGGAGTCAAGGATTACCCGCTTGATCGAAGTCGAGTTGCTGGGCGTGCAGCGCCAGACCATGCTGCGCTCGGTTGCAAAGTATGCACTGACCGATATTACCGTGGATTTCGAGGAAGGCACCGACATTTACTGGGCCCGGCAGCAAGTGGCGGAGCGACTGGCCGCTGTCCAGGATTCCCTGCCTCCCGGCATCAGCGGTGGACTCGCACCGATGAGCACGCCGCTGGGCGAAATGTACATGTTCACGGTGGACAGCCCTGAGCTGTCGCTGGCCGAGCGGCGTTACCTGCTGGACTGGGTGATCCGTCCGGCACTTCGCACTGTGTCCGGCGTGGCGGATGTCAATGCCCTGGGCGGCCTGGTCAAAACCTACAGCATCGCCCCGCGTCCCGACGCGATGCTGGCGCTGGATGTCACCACGGAAGACATTGCGGCGGCGCTGGAGATAAACAATCAGAACGACGGAGCAGGCCGGTTGGGTCGCGGCGAGGAAAGCCTGCTGGTCCGGTCCGAAGGGGCACTCGAAAATATCGGGGCGATTGAAGCAACACCGGTCGATTTCCGGGACGGAAGACTGATCACGATCGGGATGGTCGCCGATGTTTCCATGGGAAGCCTCGAGCGGTATGGCGCGGTGACCCAGAACGGCACCGGCGAAGCCGTCGAGGGCCTGGTGGTCAGCCTGCGTGGCGCAAACGCGCGAGACGTGATCGCCGGAATCGAGGAAAAACTGGAGGTGGTCAGGCAAACCCTGCCGGAGCACGTCTCGATCAACGTGTTCTACAATCGCAGCCACCTGGTCAACCGCGCGGTGGCGACCGTTTCCCGGGCGCTGGTTGAAGCGGTAGTGCTGGTTTTGGTCCTGCTGGGCCTTTTCCTCGGTAATTTCCGGTCGGCGCTGACGGTTGCGCTTATCCTGCCCTTGTCAGCACTGGCGACCTTTATCGCGATGAAGCTCAGCGGCCTGTCAGCCAACCTGATGAGCCTGGGCGGGCTGGCGATTGCGATCGGCCTGCTGGTGGACGCCGCCGTGGTGGTCGTGGAAAACATCGTCACCAAGATGACCCGGTCCGACCGGGCAGGCCCTGCCGCGGCTTCACATCATTTACCGTGCCGTCAAGGACGTTGCCGTGCCCGTTACCTCGGGCATACTGATCATCATCCTGGTGTTCCTGCCCCTGTTGTCACTGCAGGGCCTGGAGGGCAAGCTGTTCCGGCCGGTCGCGCTGACCATCGTGTATGCGCTGGCCGGTTCCTTGTTGCTGGCATTGACCGTGATCCCGGTGCTGGCATCATTCCTGATTACTTCGGGCGCACACCAGGAACCCTGGCTTCCGCGCAAATTGTCCGCCTGGTACCGGCCAATGCTGGACAAGGCTCTGGAGCGCGAACGGCTGGTGCTGATACCGGCCGGTGTCCTGCTGGTCCTGGCGTTGGTGTCTTTCCCTTTCATCGGCAAAACGTTCATGCCGACGATGGATGAGGGTGACATCATCATCCAGCTGGAAAAGCTTCCTTCCATCAACCTGGAGACGTCGATTCAACTCGACCAGGCGGTCGAAAAAGCGTTGCTGGAGCAAGTGCCGGAAATCCGTCGCATCGTCGCCCGGACGGGATCAGACGAACTGGGAATGGATCCGATGGGACTCAATGAAACCGATATGTTCCTGGAGTTGAAACCTGTCGATGAATGGCGCATGGACAGCAAGGATGAACTCGAGGAAGAAATTCGTTCGATACTGAACCGGTTCAAGGGCATCAATTTTGGCTTTACCATGCCGATCGACATGCGGGTTTCCGAGATGTTGACCGGCTCGCGCGGCGACCTTGCCGTGAAGATTTTCGGCGACGATCTGGACAGCCTGAATACGCTGGCAGGACAGGTCGCGAAGACCATGGAAGGGCATTGAAGGCAGCACGGATGTACTGACCACGGTCAACGAGGGGATGCAGTACATTGTCATGCGCCCGTACCGGGACATGATCGGCCGCTACGGTTTAAACCTGGAGCAATTGCTGGATCACGTGAAAGTGATGGTCGAGGGCCTGCCGGCCGGAACCGTGATTGAAGGCTCGGCCCGGGTGCCGATTGTCCTGCGCTTATCGCAGGTGGACGGTGATCCGCTGGACAAGTTCGCGGCGGAACTGGTCAACCTGCCGGGTGGTTCACATGTGCCCCTGTCCACCCTGATGCAGATCGAACGGGTAGAGGGACCCGTTGCCGTGAAACGCGAGAAAGGCCGGCGCTTCGTCGTGGTGATGTCGAATGTGAAGGGCCGTGACCTGGTGGGTTTCGTCGAAGAAGCCCAGAAAACCATCCAGGAAACGGTTTCACTGCCGCCCGGCTTCCACATGGAATGGGGTGGACAGTTTGAGAACCAGCAGCGTGCGGCGCAGCGGCTGATGATGGTGGTTCCGGTGGCGCTGGTATTGATTTTTCTGCTGCTGTTTTCAACCTTTCGTTCGGTGTTGCAGGCCGGCCTGGTGCTGGCCAACGTGCCGTTGGCCCTGATCGGTGGTGTCCTGGCGCTGGCGATTTCCGGTCAGTACATGTCGGTTCCCGCGTCGGTCGGCTTCATCGCCCTGATGGGTATTGCCGTTTTGAATGGCGTGGTGATGGTCAGTTATTTCAACCAGCTGGCAAGCCGGGGGCTCAGTGTCGACGAACTGGTCCGGCTGGGTTCGGAAAGGCGGCTGCGGCCGGTGATGATGACCGCATCGATCGCAGCGCTGGGCCTGGTACCCTTGTTGTTCGTGACCGGCCCGGGTTCTGAAATACAGAAGCCCTTGGCCATCGTGGTGATCGGTGGCCTGGTGACGAGTACGGCTTTGACATTGTTTATTCTTCCGGTCCTGTACCGGCGCTTCACGAGGTGACATGGCGTATGGATACCGAGTTCCTGTTGCGGCTGAACATTCCTCCGGGGCTGGAGGAGGATATCGTTGACCTGTTGTTGGCGAACCCTGACATCCGGGGTTACCAGTCCTTTCCCATCCGCGGACACGGCCGGGTCGGCGCCATGTCGATTGCCGAGCAGGTGGCCGGCCGGCGAGACAGGATACAGTTTGAGATCGTACTTGATCGCAGCGTCCTGGACGCAACCCTGCAATCCTTGAAACAGGCTTTCCCGACGCCGGACGTCATTTACTGGGTGCTCCCGGTACTCCAGTCAGGGCGGTTATCCGGCGACACCTGAAACACTCATTGAGCTGACTTTGGCCCGAAACAACCCGCCATTGAAACCGATCGCAATAGGTGGCATTTTTGCACTATGAAATCCGCTTTGAACTCAGCCTATCCGGAGCCGCTGGACGCCATCGTTCTGGCGGGCACGGACAGCAATCCCAGGCGGATGATCGAAGGTCAGAACAAGGCGTTCCTGGAAGTGGGGGGCGAAATCCTGGTGCGGCGGGTCGTCACCGCGTTGCTGGACTCATCATCCATTGGCGACATCCTGGTGGTGGGGCCCGGCTGAACGCTTGCGTGCGGCCCTGGCCGGCTTGCCCGGGAATATCATTTTTGTTCGAGCAGGCCGGCCAAATGCTGGCGAATGCCTGGGCGGCCATCGAGATCTCTGAATCACGCCATCGCGAGCGAACCGGTGAAGACGATCCGCTGAGGCCCTTGTTATTCATCTCTGCGGACATACCGTTGATCAGCTCAGAGGCCATCGATGATTTTGTTTCCCGATGCGCCTTTGAAGACGGCAAGTCGGTGGTTAAATACGCGATGCTGGCCGGCGTTGCTGAAGAATCGTCCCTGAAACAGTTTTATCCCGGGGCAGGAAGGGAGGGAATCAGGCGGCCTTATGTCAATTTCAACAACTGCCGCCTGCGCCTGGCCAATATCTACGTCGGCCGCCCGCGTGGCCTGTCCAACCATCAATTCCTGCAAACCGGATTTTCACATCGCAAGGCTGAAAAACTGAAAAACGTGATCATCCTGGTATGGAAGTTCCTGAGTCAGCATGGCGGCTGGCGCGCTGCCTGGATTACCTTGAGACTGCAGGCGACGCTGGCCGTATCAAGGAAACAGGGCAGGCTTTTCAGGTGGTTGAGAGCGTATAACAAAACCACGGATGCTGAACGATCCTGCTCGGATGTGTTGGGCGGGCCGGTTCGCATCGTCATCACCCCTTACGGTGGACTCAGCCTGGATGTCGATAATGAAGAGGATTACCAGGTTTTGACGCGGCGCTACCAGGATTGGTCAGGCATCGGACCGGTCGAACCCCCGATTTGATTCACGGTTTAACGGGCACCGCAGCGGCAACCAATCCCTTGTGCGGAACTGGCGTGACCGGTTCCAGCATGTCAAAAGCCATTTGCCAGAAAGTGGTTGTGAGTTCGCTGATACTGTTGTCTTCCACGTTCATCAGGATGGCGATACCAATCTTGTGCTCTTCCGACCAGGCGATATCGGCGCGGTAGCCGGAAACCCAGCCGCTGTGGTAGATGATTTCATGGCTTCCCAGTTGATAGACGCGCCAGCCAAGGCCGTAGTGTGCGTCCGAGATCATGTCCCTCCAGAATTTGCGGTGCGTATCCCGCACGGTCTTGACCCGCGGGCGTGTCAGCCATGCGACCGCGTCGGGGTCGATAACAGCGGGGTTGCCGCCCATCTGCGCGGTCAGCCACTTGCCCATGTCCGTAACGCTCGCATTGACGCCTGCCGCGGGCGCAACGCGATAATAGTTGGGTTTCACCGTGACCGTTTTCCAACGGTCATGGCTCTTCACGTGAGGGCTTGCATGGTTGGGGTTGTTGATAAAGGGCCCGTAACCCACCGAAGCGGTTTTCATATCCAGCGGCCGGAAAATCCGGTCCTGCATCAGGTCGGCGTAGGATTGACGGGTGGTGTTCTCGATCACCGGCTGTATCAGGCTGAAAATACTGTTCTGGTAGGAGTAACACTCACCGGGAGAGCAGATATAGGCCAGGTTGCGATACTGGTCCTGGATGCGTTCGATCGAAACGCCGTCCTCAATCAAATTGTCATAGGCATGCGGTATCAACCCGGTACTCTGACCCAGGACGTGCTGGATCTGGACCTTCCCGGCATCGCCGTTGATTCGAAAGCCTGGCACATAAGTGGTGACCGGATCTTCCCAGCTGAACTTACCATCCCGGATCAGCAGTGCGGTCAATCCGGCGGCAAAAGTCTTTGAAACGGAGGCGACGCGAAACGTGGTGTTTTCATCGATAGGCCGGCTCCTGGCTGGTGTCGGTATATCCGACCGTGCCAATACGCACGGCACCTGCAGGAGATGCCACCGCGAAAGCGGCGCCGGTGATACCGGTCTTGGTGACCTGTGAACTGAAATACGTTGCAAAGCGGTTCGCCAGTTCCTGTTCCGCTGCCGGTTGCATGTCGGACGCCGGGAAAACGGGGGTTGCCTGCAGGCACAGGCAGGTGATGCCTAAAACGCTCAGGGTTCTTATTTTCATCCCTTGTATGGGCCCTGTTCTCCGCTGTTGAGGTTCATTCTAGCCTCAAAAAGCCGGGACTTGCACGTCATTCATTACCTGACGCCTGGTATCAAAGAACATGAGAAAATCGATTGTGGGCCGTTTCACGAGGTCAAAATTCGCCCCCGGGGGCCAAAAATACCGATAATGGGCGCCTGAAGGAAGAATCCATGTTTATTGAATCCACCGAAAATACCGTCCTTGAATGCCTGCAGAACGACTACGGTTTGGGCGGCGACCTGGAGCGTCTGGCCGGCGAGAACCTGAACTATCTTTTGACCACGGAAGAGGGTGCCCGGTACATCGTAAAAATTGTCGACGACGACATGCCGGCCGGGGTTGTGGAGATGGAATTTGCGGCTATTGAGCATGCCGTTTCAGCCGGATTTGCGGTCAAATTACCGAAAATTATAGTAAATAAATACGGGAATATAGAAACAGGAATAAATATACATATAAAAGACCTCCTATAGTTTACGATTAATAAGTTTTATTAACGGAATCATCAATGGAAAATATTACTGATATATCAGATATTCTGATCCATGATGTGGCGAAATCCCTGGCTTCGTACCACTTGATCATGGCGGACTTCGATCATCCCGCAGCCCATCGTAATCACCGGTGGAATCTCGCCCACGCCGGACAGCATCGGGACAAGATAAACCTGCTGAATAATTCCGGAAAAAAAGATCTTATGAGATGGGGTTTCGATACCTGGGAACGGGTCAAGGATTCGCTGCAGCGACTGCCCTGGCAATTCATACACGGTGACATGAACCGGGAAAATATCCTGGTCGAGGGTGACCGGGTGACCGGACTGGTCGACTTTGGCGATGCGTGTTTCAATCCGGTGGCTTGTGATCTTGCCATCTGCCTGACGTACATGATGATGGACAGGGATGACCCGATGCAGGCGATGGCCGCTGTGCTGGATGGCTATCTCGGGGTACGTTCCCTGGAACCGGAAGAGCGGGAGGTGCTTCTGCCCCTCGTCTGTGGCCGGCTGGCGACCTCGATCGCGGTGTCCACGGCGCGTCGAAATATCGACCCCGATAACCCGAACTGGTTTGGCGGCGAGGATTCGGCCTTTGCCCTTCTGCAAACCATCAGGAATTCTCGCCAGACCTGAAAAAACAGCCCGGGCGTTTCAGCCCGGGCTGCGTCCACTCCGGAAGCGCCTCGCAGAGTGGGTCGTTGACGATCCTGATTTCAGGTCAGTCGAGGTCAGAGCCCTTTTCGGTCTCAATACGGTCACCACCCTCCATCGGGTTGCCGGTCCAGCCGAGCGCCTGCCAGTCGATGACGTCACCGGAATGGCAATCGCTGCAGCCGCCGCCGTGTATCCCGCCCATACCGAGAGCCTGTTCCGCTGGAGCGACTTCGTGGTTCACGGAAAGCAGCATCTCGGTCGCTCCAAAGGCGTACGTGCCACTGAAGTTCTGGCCTGTGTAGGCGGCTCCGTCCGCAATGGCAGATGCCCAGTCGTACTTGGCCCAGTAAGGATTCGGGCCGCCCGCCAGTCCGAACAGGTGAGGGACCAGAACGGTATGGGTAACCGGGTCTACCGGCTGGTTGCCAACCATGAGTTTGAACGGATAAATCATCGCGTTCGGGTCAGAGTAGTCTCCCAGTGGTTCGGCGAGCTGTATCGGTTCTTCCGTATATTTGTCGCTGACGCCAATCACCATGCGGTTCCACTTGCCGTTTGAGTAGCGCAGCGTCGGGCGGACGTTTTTACCCCAGACAAACGTTCCCTTCATCTTGTCATAAGTGGGTTTGCCGGTAGCTGGATCAACCGGTACCGGATCGATGTCCTGCCCGGCGTCCGCCCAGTACCATTCCAGCTTGGTGGCGTTCTTCCTTGCGATCGCCGGAATGTGGCAGACCTGGCAGGCGAGGCGCTCGTGTTTGCCGTTGGCCAGCGTGGATTCGATCGTCGTGCCCGCGTGGATGGCGACCCGGTTGCTGCTGTGGCAGTCCGTGCACTGTTTCATTTCGCCTTCATGGACAGAGTGCAGTGACATACCGGCATTGCCGTGGTTTACCTCGCCGCTTCTGGGGTCATGGTTGGCGCCGTGGCAATCGACACAGACCATGTTGGCTCCATCTACGCCCATATGCACATCGTATTCGCGGGTTGTGGCGACCATATCGGTGGACAGGTCACCGTGCTTGACGTTATCGCCCCCGCCGGCACTGGCGTGGCAACCGATGCAGTTCTTGCGGGTTGGCTCGCTTCCCAGTGCGATACTGCGGGCGACGGCATTCAGGTCAACGGTCGGGTCCGGCGCCCCGGCGGTTTTCGGGCCTTTCGAATAGGTGCCGGTCTGGTCGTGACATACCAGGCAATCAACGTTATTGGGGTCATTGAAGTCGAAGTTCTTGTCCTTGTATCCGATGCCGGCGTGGCACTGCGTGCAACGTCCTTCATTGGTCGGAACCGCGATGCAGAAATTATTGATCAGGTCGTTTTTGCCATGCACCGTACCTTCCAGGCCGGCGATATTCGAGACCTCGCCTTCCCATTTGAAGTGCCCCATTTCCAGGACTGCCTGGCCTTCTTCCTCATGGCACATCATGCAGGACTGAGTGCCTTCGTACAGGATTGTGCTGAAGTACAGTTCGTGAATATTGACATCGTTGATCGAAGCGTACTCAAGGAAGTCTTCCGCAGTCAGCAGATTTCCCTTGTCCAGGCCGGACCCGGCCCGGGTGTCGGATAGGCCAAATGTCAGGGCGACCACCAGGCAAGCTATGAGAACAACAGGATTTGACCACGCCGCAAGAAAAGCGGCTCGGCTTTTGGTTTTCATTTTTTTCTCCTCGTATGACGATGTGAAAAACGGTTTCTTCAGATCCCGTTGGTGTCGAGGTTGGCGCCTGTTGCTAACCGGCTGTTTGAACCACGCCCGTGCAGGATCGTGGTTAGGGTAATTGGGGGAATCTTAATCGAAGCTGAAATTGATTTTAAGCTCAGGTTAAGGTTTGTTGGAGCAGAGTCTGAGAGGATACAGGGGGAAAGTTCTCCTCGTGTGCAGTATCCGGAGCTTTTCGAATGCTGTAGACGATCAGGCGCCGCACACCATGTGCGGCGCCTTTTTATTTCTGTACGGCAGAAAAAACGGGCGCTCGGGCGCCCGTTCTCCATTCAATTGCGACTCACACAGAGAGATTTCAGCGACCTCTTTACGCGTCTTCTTTTGGCTTGTGATCCGCTTCCAATTGGCGCTGAACGTCGTGCGGTACGGCGGCGTAGTGGCTGAATTCCATCGTGAAGCTGCCCTGTCCCTGGCTCATGCTCTTGAGCTCGGTGTGATAGTCACTGAGCGAGCTGAGCGGCATATCGGCGGTAACAGTCACCTGTCCGCCACCGAGCGCTTCGGTGCCGCTGATGCGGGCGCGCCGGCCGGCCAGGTTGCCGGTGACGTCACCCATTACCGAGTCGGGAACGGTGACATCCACGCTGACGATGGGCTCCAGGATCTGTGGCCCGGCATTGCGAATGGCATCGTGCAGAGCCTGCTTACCGGCGATAACAAAGGCGATTTCCTTGGAGTCCACCGGGTGAAATTTGCCGTCGTAAACCTCCACCGCCATATCCTGCATCTGGTAGCCGGCAATCGCGCCTTCGGCGATGACCATGCGAACGCCTTTTTCAACCGCGGGAATCAGGCTGGTAGGAATGGCGCCCCCCACTACCTTGTTGATGAATTCGAAGCCCTCGCCGCGCGCCAACGGCCGGACGCGCAGGAACACCTCGCCAAACTGCCCGGCGCCGCCGGTCTGCTTCTTGTGCCGGTAGTGGCCTTCAGCTTCCCGCGTGATGGTTTCGCGATAGGCGATACGCGGCGGACGGGTTGCAACTTCCACGTTATAGCGGCTGCTCAAGCGCTGCAGCATGACCCGCATGTGCAGTTCACCCAGTCCGCGGATGACCGTTTCGTTGAGTTCCTGGTTATGCTCCACCATGAAGCAGGGATCTTCCTCGATCAGCTTGTTGATGGACTGCGCCAGTTTCTGTTCCTGGCCGCGGCTTTTGGGTTCGATCGCAAGACCGTACATGGGCTGTGGAAAATTCGCCGGCTTGAGATGGAAATTATCCTCGTCGTGTGAATCATGCAGGATCGAGTCATAGTGGATTTCGTCGACTTTGGCCACCGCGCAGATATCGCCGGGAATGCCGCAATCAACCTCTTCATGTTTGCCGCCCTGAAGCTTGAACAGGTGACCCACTTTGAAGGGTTTTCGTCCGTCTTCGACGAAGAGCTGGGTGTCGGGACGAACCGTGCCCTGGTAAATGCGGAAAATACTCATTTTTCCGACAAACGGGTCATTGGTGATCTTGAAAACGTGGGCGACGACATGACCGTCGGGGTCGGGAATGACTTTTACCTCTTTGGCGGCTTTGCCTTCGCCTTTCAAGACCGGTGGCGGATTACCTTCCATCGGGTTTGGCAGCAGGCGCTTGAAGAATTTCAGCAACTCGCCGAGCCCGGCGCCTGTTTTCGCCGACACGAAGCAAATCGGTACCACGTGGCCTTCACGCAACGCCTGTTCAAAAGCTTCGTGCAGTTCGTCCCGGCTCAACTCTTCGCCGTCGAGGTATTTCTCCATCAGCGCTTCGTTGACTTCGATCACCTGGTCGATGATGGCTTCGTGCGCTTCGGCCAGTGAGAAGATGTCGGTTTCACCTTCGGTGCCAAAGAAGCAGTCTCGCACCGTGGAGAGGTTTTCCGCAGGCAGGTTGATGGGCAGACACTCGGGGCCGAGTTCTTCGCGAATGGCATTGATCAGTTTTGTCAGGTTGACGCCTTCCTGGTCGATCTTGTTGACAATGATGATTCTGCACAGGCGGCGGCCTTTGGCCCGCCGCATGAGCCGGCGCGTTGACAGCTCGATGCCGTTGTGGGCATTGATGACCAGGGCGGTCGTTTCGGTCGCGCTCATGCCACTTACGGTCGGTCCGCGGAAGTCAGGGAATCCCGGGGTGTCAATCATATTGACGTGCATGCCTTCAAAATCCAGGCTGGCCAGCGCCGAGTCCAGTGAACTCTGAAATTCCTTTTCCAGCGGATCGTGATCGGTGGTGGTCGTGCCGCGTTCGATGGTGCCGGCTTCACCGATTTTCCCCGACTTGACCAGCAGGGCCTCCACCAGCGAGGTTTTGCCTGAGCCGGAATGGCCGACGAAAGTAATGTTACGGATGTCTTCGGTGCGATAGTTCGGCATTCAGTATTCCTGATTTTATCGTTGTGAGGTGGTAATCCTAGTACAGTTTTGTAGAACTGCCAAATCCCGGGATGACGGCTTTATTTGACTTGCCATTCAGCGGCCATTCAGGCTTTCGCGGTTATCTTGACCCGTTCTTTGGGATCGATAGCCATGGTAGGAAGTAATTGGAATGCGGATGTTGATATTGGTCAATAGAATTTGGTTGAATCCGCGGAACTTACCTCGGGCAGGTTGGGTCATAGTTGATGGTTACCGATGATTTCATTGGGACACTCCTCGAAGGGTAATCTTGATTTTCTGCACGATACCCTCCTTGACGGCGCCAAACACGGCGCCGTTTTTTTTGAGGCCTTCATCACGGTCCATGTTGACGGGGCCCGGGTCAATTCTGTCAATGTCATGACCTTGCACTGAAAAAGCACGGGTTTGGAGACCTTTCGGCTGTACACTCCCCGCCGATTTAGGTAACGTTCCCGCAACGAATTCGTACCCGACAACAAGGCGTTCAAACCGTGGCTGACAATTGGATTGTGCTCAAATTCGGCGGCACCAGCGTGGCCGGCCGGGCGCAGTGGGAAACGATTGCTTCCCTGGCGCAAGCCAGGCGCGGGGAAGGGTTCCGCGTGCTGCTGGTGTGCTCGGCGGTAGCAGGGGTAACCAACCATCTGACCACGCTGGCCTACGATCCCGATTCCTCGGCCCGCCTGGAAGAACTGCTGGACACCCATCGAAAACTGGGTCGCGAACTGGGCGTCAAAGAGGAGAGTTGGCTTCCCGAAGCCGAGCTTAAACTGCAGCGCTGCCTGAATGACCTTTTGCATGAACCCGGGCCGGAGTTCCAGGCGGCTTTGCTTGCGATGGGAGAGTGGCTCAGTACCCGGATCGGCTACAGTTTCTTGCGCCAGACCCTGGATGTTGGCTGGGTGGATGTCCGGGAGGCCCTTGAGGTGGTCGATGAAGAAGACCTGTCGCCGGCCCGGCGATGGCTCTCGGCGGACTGCAAGCCGGCCGAATCTCCGGACCTGGCCGGCCGCTGGTCAGCACTCAGTCCGATCCTGGTCACACAGGGCTTCGTGGCAAGAACCCGGGAAGGGCGAACCGCGCTGCTCGGCCGCGGCGGCTCCGATACCTCGGCGGCGCTGCTGGCCGGCCGCCTGTCGGCTGTATGTCTTGAAATCTGGACGGATGTGCCGGGGTTGTTCAGCGCAGACCCCCGCCTGATCAGCGAGGCCCGTTTGCTGACCGAGGTTGACTACGCCGAGGCCTTGGAAATGGCGGCCAGTGGCGCCAAGGTGGTTCATCCGCGATGCATTCGGGCCGCAGCGGCAACCGGAACGCCGGTTGTCATTCACGACCTGAACCGCCGTGACGTGGCGGGGACACGGATCGGCCAAAAGAGCCTGGCACACAGCGGTATCAAAACGGTGACCTGCAAACAGGGCATGGCAGTGCTGTTGCTGCAGAACCTGGACGCCCGGTTCCAGGTCGGGTTCCTGGCCGAGGTGTTCGCAATCTTCAGGCGGCGCGGAATTTCCATCGACCTGGTGGCGACTTCGGAAACCACCACGACGGTCGCCATCAACTGCGACGCCAACCACCTGGGCGATGAAGAGCTTAACGACCTGGCAAAGGATCTTGCATCACGCTGTAAAGTCACGCTTTTCAGCGATTGCGTTTGTGTCAACCTGGTCGGCCGCGGAGCCCGCACAGCGCTGTCCCGGCTGCAGGACGTCATGCGTTATTTTGAAGATCACCCCTTGTTGATGGTCTCCCAATCCGCCAATGACCTGTGCCTCAGCCTGTTGGTGCATTCCGGCGATCACGCAGTGCTGCTCAGGGGAGCCCACGATGCGCTGATTCCGCCGGCCGGCGATAACCCGGTTGGAGTTTTTGGCGCCAGCTGGATGCAGATGCAACACCGCCCGGGCGGCGGCGCCGCCGATGGCTGAAAAACCGCCCCAGCCGCTGCCGGATCCCCGCCAGGCGGAGTGCTTCCGCTTCCTGGCGAGTGATTACGATCCGTCCTCTGGGCTGGCGCGATTTTCCTATGCGTTTGACGACGGGCCCGAGCTGGTGGAGAGGCTGTCATTTCCGCATGCACCCTGGCCTCCTGAGGCTTCCCGCCAGGACTGTTTTCGCCGGGCGCTGGAGATTCTCCACCTGGTCGCGGGCGTCAGCTATTACAAGGCGGGTCTGAGCCGGCGAATTGAATTGCCGCCCGGCCTGGCCATCGGCGGAGTTTCATCCTTCCTGACCGGGCTCTATGTGCAGGGATTGGCGGAATTGGGCTACGTCAACCGGGTTGACATAAAGGGCCGGGTTCATTTCCCCGGGGAACCGGAGCCCGCCCAGGCGGCCACGGCCCGGCCACTGATCCTGCCGGAGCGGGCGCTGGTTGCCATGGGCGGCGGCAAGGACAGCCTGGTCGGGCTGGACCGCCTGCAGAAAGCCGGCATCGAAGTCATGCCGGTATGTATCGGCGGCTCTGTTCTGATCAGCGATACCGTCAAGGCGACGGGCTTGCCGTTGATCCGGATCACGCGGGCGTTGGCGCCGGAACTGGCTGAAATGAACCGCGCAGGTGCGTGGAATGGACACATCCCGGTAACTGCAGTGAATTCCGCCATCCTGGTGTGTGCCGCCATTCTTTACGGATTCCGCTACGTCGTATTTTCCAACGAGCGCTCCGCCGATGAGGCCACCCTTGTGACTCCGGAAGGGGTGGAGGTCAATCACCAGTACAGCAAAAGCTCGGCCTTCGAAGCTTCATTCCGTCAGTTGATCGCTTCCCGGGTCAGCCCTGATATCGAGTATTTTTCGGTCCTTAGGCAGTTTTCGGAGCTCGGGATCGTCCGGCGTTTCAGCGCGATGAAAAAGTTTCATGCGGTTTACTCCAGCTGTAACCGGAATTTTCACCTCGATGGCCCCCGGATAGAGAAACGCTGGTGCCTTGACTGCCCCAAGTGCCGCTTTGCGGCGCTGAGTTTGGCGATGTTCCTGCCGCCGGGTGAAGTCACCGCCATCCAGGGCGGTGACCTGTTGAACGACCCGGCCCAGGAGGACGGATTCAGGGCGCTATGTGGTCTCGGGCGGGATAAACCGTTTGAGTGTGTGGGGGAGGCCGGCGAAAGCCGGACGGCCCTGGCCGCGCTGGGTCGCAGCGCTGACTGGTGCGGTCATGCCGTGGTGCGTGCGCTGTTGCCGGAACTTGGGCAGGTGGAAGTACCGCTTGTCGATACGCTGTTACAGCCCGCGGGCAGGCATTTCATTCCGCTCGACCTGCTCCGGCGTATGAACCTGGCCGATGCGGTTTCCGGCCGCGTGGCAATCCTCGGGATCGGGCGGGAAGGCCAGGCAGCCTGGCGCTTTCTGCGAATACATTACCCTGACATGCAGATTTCCCTGGTGGCGGAAAACGCCCCTGATGAGGAGTTCAGGGAAAAATTAACGGACAATGACTCCCTGTTTATCGGTCCGCTGGCCGAAGCGGGCCTGGAACGTTTTGACACGCTGGTCCGTTCACCCGGGATCAGTCCCTACCGGAGCAGTCTGCAAAAGGCGCGGGAAGCCGGCGTCGCAATGACTTCGCCGAGCAACCTGTGGTTTGCAGCGCATCCCGACCAGAAGACCATTTGCGTGACCGGCACCAAGGGTAAAAGCACCACGTCGGCGTTGCTGGCGCATATGCTCAGGGCCTGTGGTTACCGGGTCCGGCTGGCCGGTAACATCGGCCTTCCCTTGCTGGATTGTGACGACCGGGAGGTCGATTGGTGGGTGGTTGAACTATCCAGTTACCAGTTGGCCGACCTGGAAGCGAATCCAACGATTTCGGTTATTCTGAATTTGACGCCGGAGCACCTGGATTGGCATGGCGGAGAAAGAAACTATCGTGAAGACAAGTTGCGCCTGGCCAGGCTTTCCGGCCGGCAGCCACTGGTTGCAAACGCATCCGACGCGGTGCTGTCGGCTTCTCTTTCCGGCTACCGTAACGCGGTCTGGTTCAATTCCCCCGGTGGCTTCCGGGTCGCTGGAGAGCGCCTGTTCGAAGGCGAAACTGTTTTGCAGCCGGATGTTCCTGAAGGACTACCCGGCGCGCATAACCTCTCCAATATCGCTGCGGCTTTAACCGTGCTGCGGGAAATCGGAGCGGACCTGTCCGCCGGGGTCAGCAGTATTGCCTCCTTCCGCAGCTTGTCTCACCGGCTGCAGACGGTTGGTGAAAAGGCGGGCGTGCGATATATCAATGACAGTATTGCCTCGACCCCTGTTGCAACCGTTGCCGCCCTCGAGGCCTTCGCCGGTCAGAGGATTACCCTGTTGGTGGGCGGACTTGACAGGGGGCTGGACTGGACACCCTACATCGCCCGGATGAAAATGATGCTGCCCGACGCCATTATTGGCATTCCCGACAACGGGCCGCGCATTCTCCGTGAAATGAGGAAAGCCGGATTCAGTCCGGAAAGGGGTATTCATGAGGCGGCTGACCTGGCAGAGGCTGTCAGGCTGGCGGGAAACCTGGCATCTCCGGGAGGAGTGGTTTTATTATCGCCCGGTGCGCCCAGCTTCCCCAGGTACAAGGACTACCGTGACCGGGGGCGACAGTTTACGCTATTGTCCGGGTTTGAATTTGACGAGCGGGATCCTTTTTCCTGAAAGGCAAAAAAAGAGGCCGCGGGTCAGGGGTGAGGAGTGCAGATAATACCCTGTGGTTGAGGGAGAGACCATCCCGCGGCCTCAGGTAAATAGACCGCACCACCAGTGAAAAAGTTGCAAAAAAAGATTAACAGGAGAAATTTAACGTGAATGAGAATGTCCAGGCAGTCAGTGCGGTAATTCGTACGAATAAAGGTGATATTAAATTGCGGCTTTTTGCAGACAAAGCACCGGTAACAGTAGCTAATTTCGTTAATCTTGCAAAAAAAGGATATTACGACGGATTGACTTTCCATCGCGTGATTCCTGATTTCATGATCCAGGGAGGCTGTCCGCGTGGCACCGGAACCGGCGGACCGGGTTACCAGTTCGAGGACGAATGTACGCCAGAACTGAGGCATGACGCGCCGGGCAAATTGTCAATGGCCAACGCCGGTCCCGGCACCAATGGCAGCCAGTTTTTCATCACCCATGTTGCGACGCCCTGGCTGGACGGCAGGCATACCGTGTTCGGTGAAGTTCTGGATGCCGAAGACCAGGCCGTGGTAGACGCTATTGCCGTGGGCGATATCCTGCAGTCCATTACGCTGGCTGGAGAAGAGGCTGTCCTGGCGGCCCAGGCCAATCGGGTCAAGGCCTGGAACGAGAGGCTGGGTTAGGAGCCTGTCTCACTTAACATGATCTACTGCGGAAAAGCCGAGTTTGGCCAGATTTCCCGCTCTTTATCGTTAAATAGCGGTGCTATTCGCCTCAAAAGACCGAAAAATCTGACTCAAATCGGCTTCCCTCGCTACGATCCTGTCAAGTCAGACAGGCTCCGGAGTCTGTCTCACTTAACATGATCTACTGCGGAAAAGCCGAGTTTGGCCAGATTTCCCGCTCTTTATCGTTAAATAGCGGTGCTATTCGCCTCAAAAGACCGAAAAATCTGACTCAAATCTCTGGAGTCTGTCTGACTAATAGTTGCGGGAAACACTGTACGATGCGAGGTCCGCCATGGCATCTTTCCAGGCGGATTCTGCCAGCGGGGCGAGCGCCTGTTTTGCGGCCTCTGACCGGCGCCGGGCGACCGCCATGGATTCGTCCAGGGCTCCGCTGTCCCGGATCAACTCGAGGATTTGTTGCATCCGGTCTATCCCCCCGTGACGGATCGACTCGTCGATCATGGCCTGGTGTTCCGGTTCGAGGCTTTTCCGGCCGAGGATCAGTGGCAGTGTAGGTTTGCCTTCGGCCAGGTCATCGCCGATGTTCTTTCCCAGGGTGCCCGCGCTGGCCGTGTAATCGAGAACATCGTCCGCCACCTGGAACGCAGCGCCCAGTTCGCGCCCGAATGCCGCCATCGGTGCTTCCAGCTCGGGTTTCCCGGCCAGAATGGCGCCGAGCTGGCAGGCTGCTTCAAACAGCTTGGCCGTTTTTTTCTCGATGACGCTGAAGTAACTCTTCTCGCTGACCTCCGGGTCGTGCAGGTTCAGCAGTTGTTCGACTTCACCTTCCGCGATGGTATTGGTCGCATCCGAGAGGACTTCCATCACGCGCATGGAATCGATCGTTACCATCATCTGGAAGCTGCGGGAATAGAGAAAATCACCGACCAGCACGCTGGCGGCGTTTCCCCATACGGCGTGCGCGGATTCCTGTCCTCGGCGCAGTTCGGATTCGTCAACCACGTCATCGTGCAGCAAAGTTGCGGTGTGGATGAATTCGATGATGGCCGCGGTCGTGATGTGCCTTTTTCCCCGGTAGCCGCAGGCCCGCGCGGATAACAACACAAGTATCGGGCGCAGCCGCTTGCCGCCGGAGCCGATGATGTACTCTGAAATTTGCCGGATCAGGACCACGTTTGAATCCAGGCTTTCGCGTATCAGGCTGTTTACCGCTGACATTTCGTCAGCACACAAATCGAATACATGCTGGATATCAGTTGCGGTTGCAGCCTGGTCGTTTATCCGGACACTGGAATGGTCCATTCTTTTCCTTGTTGCGGGATTTGGACAATTATAATTCCGGCCGGTATGAACACAAGGCCGATACACATATAATGCCATCCCGTCCAGGAGTCCGACCTTGTCTTCAAAGAAAGAAAAATCCAGGGAACTGAGATACGCCGCCACGCTTTCAGGTGTTATCACGCTCCGCATGCTTGGATTGTTCCTGATACTTCCCGTTTTCATGATCCTGTCGGCGGGGATGCCGGGCTTCACAGCGCAGTCTGCCGGCCTTGCCGTTGGGATCTATGGATTGACCCAGGCCATTCTCCAGCAGCCTTTTGGCTGGCTGTCCGACCGTTGGGGAAGAAAACCGGTGCTGATGTTGGGGCTTGGCCTGTTTGCCGTGGGCGGAGTGGTGGCGGCGACGGCGGAGTCGATGAATATGCTGATCGTCGGCCGCGCACTGCAAGGTTGCGGAGCGATTGCAGGCGTCGCGATGGCGTTGGCCGCCGACCTGACCCGCCCGGAGCGCCGGCCGGTCATCATGGCGATTATCGGGATCGGTATTGGCGGTGCATTTTTACTGTCCATGGGGCTTTCGGTTCCGCTGGCTACACTGCTCGGATTGCAGGGGCTCTTCTGGCTGACCGTGGTGTTCGCGATTTCGGGCATGGGGCTGGTATTTACACTTCCAGGACCTGAACCGCAGGCGGAGGAAGTGGCATTGGAGCATGAATACCACATGCGCCCGGTCTGGATGTTGTCGTTCAGCGTCTTTCTGCTCCATTCAGTCATGACGCTGCTGTTTGTCACGCTGCCGCCCATGCTGGTGGGTGATTTCGGTTTCGTGCTTTCTTCGCATTGGAAAATTTATCTTCCGGCCATGCTGGGTTCGATCGTGCTGATGCTGCCTGTTCTGCGGCGGGTCGGGGCGAACCTGTCCGAGCGCAGTGCGTTGCCGTGGGCGTTCCTGGTATTGGCCTTTGCGATGGGCGTTTTGCCCTTGAGCGCGAACCTGGCCGCGCTCGGTACGGTTCTCGCGGTTTATTTTCTCGGCTTCAATATTCTCGAGGCATCCATGCCCTCGCTGCTTTCCCGGATTACCGGCAGCCGGGGCAGGGGGCGCAGGTTGGGTATCTACAGTACATTCCAATTCCTCGGCGCTTTTGCGGGCGGGGTGCTGGGTGGCTGGATGCTCAGCCGCTTCGGAAGCCAGGCGGCATTATTCGCTGCGAGCACAGCCAGTTTGTGCTGGGGAATCGTTTTGAAACTCACCTCAAAGGGTGTTTTTCCGACAGGAGCGGTCCGGTGACTGTGCTACACTTTCTGTCATCGATTTTTAAGGAGGTGCCTGATGGCGCGTGGTGTAAATAAAGTCATTCTGGTCGGAAACCTGGGCGCGGATCCCGAGACCCGCTACACGGCGAGTGGTGCGGCCATAACCAATATCAATATCGCTACCAGCGAGTCCTGGAAAGACAAGCAGACCGGCGAAAACCAGGAGCGTACCGAGTGGCACCGGGTGGTGTTTTTCAACCGCCTGGCCGAGATAGCCGGAGAATATCTGCGCAAAGGAAGCCAGGTGTATGTTGAAGGTTCGCTTCGCACGCGCAAATGGCAAGGCCAGGACGGGCAGGACCGGTACACGACCGAAGTAGTTGCCAGCGAGATGCAAATGTTGGGCAGTCGCCAGGGCGAAGGGTCATCACAACCCGCCGGCGGGGGGTTCCGGGACAACAAGCCGGCGCGTACAAGCCAGGCCCCGGCCCAGTCGGCCCCTGCTCCGGTTGACGATAACTTTGCAGAAGACGACATCCCGTTCTGACCCGCCAGTGGAAGGCATCGCAATTTATGGCGATGCAGTCCACCAGGAATAAATCATGCGTACTCTGCTTGTAACCGGCGGCGCCGGGTTCATAGGCGGCAACTATGTGTTGCGCAGTCTTTCGCAAAACGATGACCTGCGCATAGTAAACCTGGATGCGCTGACCTACGCCGGAAATCTGGATACCCTGACCTCGCTGCGGGATTCCGCCAGGCATGTCTTTATCCATGGAGACATCGGCGACGCCGGCCTGGTAGCCGGGATTATCGACCAGTACCAGCCTGACGCGGTGGTAAATTTTGCCGCGGAGAGCCACGTGGACCGTTCGATAGACGGGCCTGCGGCGTTTGTCGAGACAAACGTGGTCGGCACTTTGAACCTGCTGCAATGCGCCCTGGATTGGTGGAAAGCATCGTCCGGATCAACACAGTCGGCGTTCCGGTTTTTGCATGTTTCCACCGACGAGGTTTACGGCAGCCTGGGAGATGTCGGGGCATTCATGGAAACGACACCGTATGCGCCCAACTCGCCCTACGCGGCTTCAAAAGCATCTTCCGACCACCTGGTGCGAGCGTTCAATCACACGTACGGAATGCCCACGCTGACCACCAACTGTTCAAACAATTACGGTCCGTTCCAGTTTCCGGAAAAGCTCATTCCGCTGATGATACTCAACGCGCTGGAATTCAAGCCGCTCCCCGTGTATGGCGACGGTCTTCAGGTCAGGGACTGGTTGTTCGTCGATGACCACGTGGATGCGATCAACGGCGTACTTGCAAAGGGAGAGCCGGGAGAGGTTTACAATATCGGAGGCTTGTCCGAGCGGACCAACATCCAGGTTGTTCATGCCATTTGCGACGCGCTCGACCGGCGTTGTCCGGATCAGGGTTTTGGTTCCCGCCGCCTGTTGGTCGAGCATGTTGCGGACCGTCCCGGACATGACCGGCGATATGCCATCGACTGCAGCAAGCTGATGAAGACCACCGGTTGGCGGCCTTCGGTCGATTTCGAGACGGGTTTGCAAAAAACGGTCGACTGGTACCTGGAAAACGGGCACTGGATCGACCGGGTGCGTGATGGCAGCTACCAGGGCGAGCGGCTGGGCCTGGGAGAGACGAAATGAGCGGTTACCGGAAAGGAATTATCCTGGCAGGCGGAAGCGGGACACGCCTCTACCCGCTGACCCGGGTGGTCAGTAAGCAACTGCTCCCGGTTTACGACAAACCGATGATTTTTTATCCGTTAGCCACGTTGATGCAGGCTGACATCCGGGAGATCATGATCATCACGACGCCACACGAACAGGCCTTGTTTCGCCAGTTGCTGGGTGACGGCGGAGAGTGGGGTTTGCGGCTGGAATACGCGGTACAGCCCGAGCCGAATGGCCTCGCGCAGGCCCTGATTATCGCCGACGAATTCCTGCACGGGGACCCGTCGTGCCTGATCCTGGGCGACAATATTTTTCATGGGGGCGGTTTGAGCGACGTATTGACCCGTGCGGCAGGGCAATTCGACGGGGCGACCGTTTTCGGCTACTGGGTACGTGATCCTGAAAGATACGGTGTGGTTGAATTTGACAGTGAATACCGGGTGTTGAGCATCGAGGAAAAACCTGCAAATCCCCGTTCGCACTACGCGGTAACCGGCCTGTATTTCTACGACGGCCGGGCCAGTGCTTTCGCTCGCAGCCTGAAGCCCTCGCGCCGGGGCGAACTGGAAATTACCGATTTGAACCGCCTCTACCTGGAGGACAACAGCCTGTCCGTAGAGCGGCTGGGGCGGGGCTATGCATGGCTCGACACGGGAACCCATGAGTCCCTGCAGCAAGCAGCAAATTTCATCGAAACGATCGAGAGCCGGCAGGGGCTGAAAGTAGCCTGCCCCGAGGAAATTGCCTTCATGCAGGGATGGATTGACGAAGAACAGGTCAGAAAGCTGGCTGAACCCCTGCTGAAAAGCGGATATGGTGAATATTTGCTGGGTCTGATCGGCAGGGGCCACTGAGCGTGAAAACGATTGAAACCGGTATTCCGGGGCTGATCATCATAGAACCTGTCGCCCACGCGGATGAGCGCGGGTTTTTCATGGAAACCTGGAACGCCGCACGCTATGAGGCGGCTGGCCTGCCCGGAACATTCGTGCAGTCCAATCTTTCCAGGTCGGGTCCCGGTGTGATCCGCGGCCTGCATTTCCAAAACCCGGAACCACAGGGCAAGCTGGTTTCGGTGCTGGAAGGCCGGGTGTTCGACGTAGGCGTCGATATCAGGCCTGATTCGCCCACTTTCCGGCAATGGGCCGGGGTCGAATTGTCGGCGCAAAATCACCGCCAACTCTATGTACCCGAAGGCTTTGCCCACGGGTTTTGCGTGCTCGGTGATTCGGCTTTGCTCAGCTACCTGTGCACCGCGGTCTACCGGTCTCAGTTCGATGCCGTCATCGCCTGGAACGATCCGGATATTGACATCCGCTGGCCGCTCGAATCCGGCCATCTCTCACCCAAGGATGCATCAGCGCCCCGTCTGGCTGAAATTGCCGCGGAGACCTTGCCGAGAATGAAACCATGCAAATCCTCTTAACCGGCGCGGCCGGTCAGCTCGGCCAGGAATTGTTGCCCCGCTTGCAGCAGATGGGACAGGTTATCCCGGTCGACCGGACCAGTGCACCGGGTGCAGCCGTAACGCAGGTGCAGGACCTGGAAAATCTTGGCCGGGTGGAAATCCTGCTCAACCGGATGCGCCCCGATATCATTGTCAACGCTGCCGCCTATACGGCAGTTGACCAGGCTGAGGACCACTCCGACACGGCCTTCGGAATCAACGCAGAAATGCCCGCATGCCTGGCCAGGTGGTCGGAGCGCAACAGACGCTTGTTGGTTCATTACTCCACCGACTACGTCTTCGATGGCAATGCAAACCGGGCCTATACGGAACAGGACGCGACCGGACCGCTGGGCGTATACGGCGAAAGCAAGCTCGCGGGAGAGTTGGCGATTGTCGCGAGCAAGTGCCGTCATGTCATTTTACGCACGTCCTGGGTTTATTCAGGGCATGGAAACAATTTTGTCCTGACCATGTTGCGCCTGGCCCGTGAGCGGCCGAACCTCAATATCGTCAGTGACCAGACCGGTTGCCCGACGTGGGCCCGGAACCTTGCTGCCGTGACGCAAGAAGTGATAGCCGGGATGATATCCGCCGGCGGCCAGGACCTGCCCGGGGGCGTTTATCATTATTGTGACGGCGATGCCGTCAGCTGGTACCAGTTCGCGCAGGCGATTTTCGTCGCTGCGATGGGGGTTGGTTTGCTTCAGCGTCTTCCCGAGTTGAAAGCGGTGCGCTCCATGGACTTTCCACAAAAAGCCCGGCGGCCGCTTTATTCGGTCCTCGACACCTCCAGGATCGGAGAGGTATTTGGAATTACACCGGCAGGCCTCGACCAATCGCTGCTGACCTGCGTTGGGGAAATGGCAAAAAATGATCAACAATGACGAGCAAAAAATAATGGTGCCTGTGATTCTGTCGGGCGGATCCGGAACACGGCTCTGGCCGGTTTCCAGGCGCGCCCACCCCAAACCTTTCATGAAGCTGGTTGACGGTGAATCATTGGCGGAGAAAACATTTCGAAGGGCGTTGGGCGTTGCTGCCAGTGCGCCGGTACTCACGGTTACCAGCCGGGACTACTATTTTTATACGCGGGACCTGTACGACGCGGTCGACGGGAAAGAACATGGACACCCGTTCCTGCTCGAGCCGATTGGCCGGAACACCGCTCCGGCCATTGCGCTTGCGGCACACTACGTGCGCGAAACCTTCGGCGATAAAGCGCTGATGCTGGTGCTGCCGGCCGACCACCTGATCCGGGACACGGCAAAATTCGAGGCAGCCGTGGATGAGGCGAGAAAACTGGGCGGGCGCGGTTACCTGGTCACGTTCGCGATTCATCCTACCCACGCTGAAACCGGTTACGGTTACATTCGCAAAGGCCGGCAGCTAAAGGACTCCGGCGGCTTTGAGGTTGCAGCCTTTGTCGAAAAGCCCGACCTGGCTACTGCTTCGGCTTACCTGGAGTCCGGGGAGTATGGCTGGAATTCCGGAATGTTCTGCTTCGCTGCCGGCGTCTATCTCGATGCACTCGGGCAGTTTGCGCCTGAAATCGCAGATGCCGCCCGCGCATGTTGGGAATCCATCGATCCGGACGAGCAACCGATGGAAATTCCCCTCGAGTTGTTCAGTCAATGTCCTTCGGTTTCGGTAGATTATGCCGTCATGGAGAAGGCAACGAATTGCGCTGTTGTCGGGGCGGATTTCGGCTGGAGTGACATAGGCTCGTGGAAAGCCATGAGCGAGCTGTACGAGTCCGACGAGGCGGGGAATCGGATTCATGGAAAAGCGGTTTTGGTGGAAAGCAGAAACTGCTTCGTGCAAGGGGGCGACCGCGTGGTCGCTGCGGTTGGCGTCGACGACCTGGTGATCGTGGACACCGGGGACGCAATCCTGGTTGCGCACCGGGACCGGGTACAGGACGTCAAGGAAGTGGTCAGCCAGTTAACTGAACTCAAACACGATGCGGCGGAATTTCACAAAACGGTCTTCCGCCCCTGGGGCAGTTTTTCCATCCTGGAGGATGCGGTGGACTGCAAGGTCAAGCGACTCGTCATCAAGCCCGGGCAAGTGCTTTCCTTGCAGATGCATCACAAGCGGGCAGAGCACTGGACCGTGATCAGGGGGGTCGCCAAAGTCCGGTTGGGGGACAAGGAGTTTTTGCTCAATCCCAACGAGTCGACCTATATTCCATTGGAAACCCAGCACCGCCTGGAGAATCCGGGCACCGAAGATGTTCACCTGATAGAAGTGCAAACCGGGGACTACTTCGGTGAAGACGATATCATCCGATATGAAGACATCTATGGACGCATCAAATGACCTGCAAAATACGATCCACCGCCGTGCTGACAGCACTCCTGGGCCTTGTAATGGCGGGTGAAGCAACTCCGGCGGAAAACCCCGGGGCCCAGTCGCCGTCGGCTCACGAGCAGCAAGTTACCGAATGGCGGCAAAGCCGTCACGACCGTCTGGCCAGCGAAGACGGATGGCTGACCCTGGTTGGCCTGGAGTGGTTGAAAGAAGGCGCGAACAGCGTGGGAAGCGGTCCGTCCAGCACGATCCGGGTTTCCGGCGGCCCGGCAGATTGGGGCACTGTTTACCTGGAAGGCGACCAGTTGCGTTTTGTTCCGGCGGTCGATAGCGGCGTGACCGTGAATGGCGAGCAGGCCTCTGAATTCCTGCTGGTCCCCGATTCCCGTGGCGAACCCACCGTGGTCAGGAGCGGAAACCTGAGCTTTTACGTGATCCTGAGGGAATCGTATGCGCTGCGCATCAAGGACCGGAAGGCCGCTGCTTTGCAGGAATTTGAGGGTGTGGACAACTTTGCGTTCCAGCCGGATTGGCGGGTTGATGCCCGCTTCATACCGGCGAAAGAAGGGCAAACGATCGAAATAGCAAACGTCCTGGGTCAACTGGAGGATACGCCGGTCTACGGTTACGCGGAATTTGACCGCGATGGACAAACTTACCGATTACTGGGCCTTGGCAGTGAAGACTCGGAATCCGTGTGGTTTTTATTTGCCGACCGGACGTCCGGCCGCGAAACATACGGGGCAGGGCGCTATCTTTACAGTGATGGCTTGCCTGCGAACGGGCACCTGGTAATCGACTTCAACAAGGCTTACAACCCGCCTTGTGCGTTCAGTGACTATGCGACCTGTCCGCTAACCCCCCAGGAGAACAGGCTGGACATGGCCGTGTTGGCCGGAGAAAAAAATTACCACGCCCACTAGTGGCCGCGACGGGTTTCAAGGAGTTACTCACGATGGATTGCGTAATTGCAGCCATTCGTGCCACAGGACAAGAAATAGCGCCATCCAGGGCGACCCGAACAGGGGTGCTCTCGGTTTGGACTTGCTTGCTTTGCGCTGGTAGTCAGTGTTCATTGGTCTTTTCCTTTATCCGGGTCTGCGGAGCCTGGTGATTCCGCTCACCAGACAAGACCGCTTTCCCATGTAAGTATTGACGCAGAATACGGGCGTTTGGTTACAACCTGGCGACAGGATCCTTCGCTCTGTCGTTTTCCTGGCTTTTCTTGTGGCCCGGCTGGCTACTTTCTTCCCAGTTCCCGGTCGATTTCGAATTCTTTGGACGTGACAAAAGCTTCCATTTTCTCGAGTCGATGATTCAATTCACGGAAGCGGTGCCTTAAAGCGCCGAATACATCCGACGGCGCATTGCTGACTCCGCGCCAGAATTCCGCCTGTTCCTTGTTTTCGTAAAGGTTGCCGGGTTTTACCGGAAGCACGATGGCCAGAACGACATAAGAGACGATGACGAACGCGAAAAACGGCGGAAACAGAACGGACAGGAACGTCACCAGGCGCACGCCTTTGCGATTCAGTCCGAAATATTCCGCGATACCGGCGCAGACACCGGCAATCATCGCGTTTTCCTTGTCCCGGAACAGCCGGTGCGGGTTTTTGTGCTTGTAGAAATCGTTCATGAACGTTTTCTCCAGTCCGGTGCTTCTATGTCGAGAATGCGCTCCAGCGTGTTGATACGTTCCTGCATTTTGTTCGCCGATTCCCAGACTTCGCTGAGCATTTTTTCATCTTCGGGCGACAGTCCCTTGGACATCTTCATCTTGGTCACGTAATGAAAAATGATCCACAGGGGCAGGCAAACCGTTAGCAACAGGATGGGAATGACTTCACTCATCGTTATTTCTCCCCTGCGTTATCGCCGACTTTTGACTTCATATCTGCCAGTTCGGCTTCCACGCGATCATCCTGTTCGAGATCTGCGATTTCGTCGGCCAGGCCCTTTCCCCTGCCCATATTGATTGCCTCGGCTTCCGATTCCACCCGGTCGATCCGCCGTTCGGCATTTTCAAAACGGAACAGCATTTCGTCGATGCGGTCGTCATGAATGTGTTTCCTGGCCGACAATTGCGAACTGGCGGTTTTGTGCCGGATCACGATGCTGCGTTGACGTGTTTTGGCGTCGTCCAGCTTGGACTGAAGCTGGGTGATGTCCGCGTTGAATTTGTCCAGTTGGCCATCCAGGCTGACCAGTTCGATCCTCATCCTGTCAACCCGGTCGCCGATCGCCTGCTTTTCAACCAGGGCGGCGCGGGCCAGGTCATCGCGTTCACGACGGATTGCAAGCTCTGCCCGGTTCGCCCATTCCGATTTTTCACGTTCAAGGTGATCGATGTGCCGGCCCAGTTCCTTTCGATCGGCGATGCATTTGGCTGCAGCCGACCGGATTTCCACCAGGGTGTCTTCCATTTCCTGGATCATCAGCCGGATGATCTTCTCCGGGTCTTCGGCTTTTTCCAGAACGGCATTGATGTTGGCATTTACGATATCGCTGAATCGGGAAAATATACCCATTACCTTTACTCCTGGTTAATCAATCTCTACCCTATTAATGCAGGGTTCGTGCCAGTTTGGAATTCCGCCTTATCCCGTTGAAAAGGTGGCTACTCAAGCGTGTGCTTTCATATTTTCAGGCGGCCCAAACGTTTGTCTTGGCAAATTCCACCAAAAGGTGGCGGAAACTTGCCGGTCATTTGGCGGTCTATGGCAGTGTTCACGATGAAGCATGGGTCCAGGGAATTTGATTTTATCCAAATGCGCATGGCATACACCGCTGTGCTCCTGTAAAATGATTCACTTTTGATGCGCCGGCGAAGTTGCCGGAATTTGTATAGAAGCAGGAGGAATACCTGATGCGATTGATTTTCGCGTTTATCGTCCTGGCCGCTTTTTTAGCAGGCCCCGTTATGGCTCAGGATCTGGCAAGTGATAAGGGCAAGCTCAGTTATGCAGTAGGCTGGGATATTGGTGAAGACATTCAGCGCCGCGGTGCCGAGTTTGATGTTGAGACGATTATCGCCGCAATTCGCGATTCTTCATCGGGTAAGGAACCACAGGTGCCGGCCGAGGAAATGGTGGCTTTGCTGACCGCATTGCAGCAAAAAGTAAGGCAGGAGCAAGCCGAAGCATTCCAGAAACTGGCGGCGGATAACCAGAAAGCGTCTGAAGAGTTTCTGGCGGCCAACCAGAAAAAGAACGGGATTGTTGTGTTGCCCAGCGGTATTCAATACCGGATCATAGAAGAGGGTGACGGCGCCCGTCCCGGAATGACCAGCACGGTAAAAGTTCATTACCGGGGTTCCAGAACCGACGGCTTGGAATTTGACAGTTCTTTTGCCCGTGGCGTTCCGGAAGAGTTCAATGTCGAGACGGTACTCAAAGGCTGGCAGGAAGTGTTGCCGCTGATGAAGACCGGTGCAACATGGCAGGTGTTCATTCCGCCGGAACTGGCTTTTGGCGCCCGTGGCAACCCGCCGGTCGGTCCGAACGAAACGCTGATTTTCGATCTCAAGCTGGTCGAAATCGTCAAGTAATATCTGAAAACGGGGCCTTTCCTGGCCCCGTTTCCTTTGCGGGGATTGATAGAGGTTCCTTAGTGATGAGTCACTGGCGTGAGCTGTTGCTGGAAGCCGTTTCTCCCCTGGAATACGGCGTCCGCGATCTTGACGTCAGTGGTTACCGGCCAGCCGGCGGCCAGCCGTTCCGCCCGAGCAAAACTGCGGCCGTATTGGTGCCCCTGCTTGACCTGCCTGAACCCGAAATAGTCTTTACCCGCCGCGCCGATCACCTTCCACAGCACCCGGGCCAGGTGAGTTTTCCGGGCGGCGCCGCAGAGGAAAATGATGCCTCCGCAGTGCAGACCGCCTTGCGCGAGGCGCACGAAGAAATTGGTTTGCCACCAGAGATGGCACGGCCAATCGGCTTCCTGGATCGCATGGACACCATTTCCGACTACCGGGTTTTGCCCGTTGTTGCCCTGGTTACGCCTCCGGTAATCTGGATTCCGGACGCCCGCGAAGTGGCCGAAGTATTTACCGTTCCTCTTGCCGTTGTGCTGGACACGACCCGGTACGAGTCGCGAATTATTCAGCAAAACGGCCAGGAGTACCCGATTTATACATTGCACTGGCAAGGCCACAAGATCTGGGGCGCCACGGCAGCCATGCTGATTAACCTTGCTTCAAGGATGCAGACCTGTGCCCGGTCACGGGTCATGTGATTCAGGACGGGGCACCCGACATGAAAAATGAAATCCTGGTATCTCCAACGCGGCTCGACGAGCTGATGCAAAGCAGTCAATGCACGCTCGTGGACTGTCGCTATGATTTTTCGAATGCACAGGGCGGCAAAGCCGCCTGGCTGGCAGGGCATATACCCGGAGCCGGCTACGCGCACCTGGACGACGACCTTGCCGCGCCGGTTGAGGCGCACACCGGACGCCATCCCTTGCCCGATGCAACCCATTTTGCTGCCTTTCTCGCATCCGCCGGCTGGTCGAAAAACAGGCTGCTGGTGGCCTATGACGATGGTTCCAACGCCATCTCGGCCCGGTTGTGGTGGATGATGCGATATTTCGGTCAATCCGCCGCCCTGCTTGATGGCGGCCTTGCAGCATGGATCCAATCCGGCCGTCCGCTGGAAACCGGTGCGCCGGAAGTGAAGCCATCAAGCCTGGAATTCCTTGAGCCTGATCCGCGGTTGACGGTGTCGACAGCGGCCTTGCACGAGCATCTGGAATCGCCCGAATGGGTTGTTCTGGATGCGCGGTCCCGGGAACGTTATGCGGGGCAGGCTGAGCACCTGGATACGAAAGCCGGACACATTCCCGGCGCACTGAACCGGCCTTTCGGTGAAAACCTGGACGCATCAGGCCGTTTCAGTTCCCCGGAGCGCCTGAAAGCCCAGTTTCAAGCCGTGTTGGGGGCGGGAAATACCGGCAAAGTAGTCCATTCCTGTGGATCAGGAGTCACTGCCTGCCATAACCTGTTTGCGATGGAACTGGCCGGCCTGGGGCTTACCCGTCTTTATCCCGGTTCCTGGAGCGAGTGGATTCGTGACCCCGAGCGGCCGATAAGAACCGGTATGATGCCCTGAAGCCCTTTTATTTTTTGGCCAGCCGGTTGAGCAGTTCGTTCAGCGCGGTACGGGTGGAATCGGAAAACCAGATATCGACAAAACGCCCATCGGCCGTTTTGTCGCCCTCTTCAAAAAGTTCATGCAGGTCCGCACGGGCCATTTCACGGGTTCTCAGCATCGCAGCCCGGGGTAGCGCCAGGTGCAGTTCACACCATTGGATGGCGCGTGCGACGACAGCGGCCGGGTCATCCGCCAGTTCATCGACCAGGCCGATTTCCAACGCTTTTTCCGAGCTCATGATTTCACCGGCGACGAGCATTCTTTCCGCGGCATGCGGACCCACAGCCCGCACCAGGGCCTGGTGGACCTGGATTGGAACCACCAAACCGACCTGCGTTTCGTTCATTCCGGTCTTGAACCCTCCGCCCGGCATGATGCGATAGTCACCAAAAATCGCCATGACAATTCCGCCGGCGGGAGCGTGACCGGTCATCGCGAAGGCAATGGGGACGGGCAGGGTGGCTATGGTTTTCAGCATGTGCAGAAACCTTTCCCAGAACAGGGACATCTCAGCCCGGTCCATCCCGATCAATTGAGGTACGTCTAGCCCGGCCGAAAACATACCCGGCAGGCCTGAGACCACGACAGCGCCGGTTTGCTCTGCCGCCTTGTTCAATGACTCGATGATCTGCTCGACCAGTTCAGGGTTCAGTGCGTTGGCAGGCGGGCGGTTCAGCCGGATTTCCCGCACATTTCCGTGGTCAATGGTATTCAGCATGGATGTTTCCCGTTCAGGTTCTGTTCAGCGCCCCGTTACTAGACTCAAAGTCTAGACTCTGTATCCAGCAAGAGCAATTTAAGGCACAATGAAATCGAGTAGCTGAACCGGTGGAGGAATTATTATGAGAGCACATCAGATTTTTCTTGCGGCTGCTGGCGTGATGTTGCTGTTTCCAACGGCTTCCCGTGCGCATGAAGTGCCGAATATGCCTCATACCCACGCATTTGAGCAGACCGGTTATGGAACCTACCGCCAGGGCCACACGGTGAACAACCAGTACGGCAGCATCACCATCTGGTCACCGCGCCCGTACACCGGTTACCAGCCCGGCAGTCAAGTGAAGTTCGCGCGGCCGGAACCGATAACCAAGGCCCCCGGCAGCCCGGTTGCGAAAACCCGGGCCCAGTCAGACCCCGCCATCGAGTACGGCAAGAAAAAGTAGGAGCGGCCCATGGCCGCGAAATCGCGAGCATGGCTCGCTCCCACAGTTAAATACGAAGTCATGTAGAGAGCGGCCCACGGCCGCGATTTCGCGGCCGTGGGCCGCTTCCACAAAGCCCTGTGCCTCACCACGTGTAGTGAGCCGTATAGACGATCACCTGTTCGCCTTCGCTCGGTACCTTCACGTCAAACCTGATCCGGTTACTGTTTTCCTTTTGGTGTTTTTCGCTGGCGTTCTGGATTTCCCAGTTTGCAGCGCGGTAAAGATTTTCAAGAACAACCACGTCAACCGCCTGGTCTTTATGATTGCGCAGGCGGATTTCAAACGTCTCCCAAAGATTCCTGGTCCGGGTATCGATGCGGAAGTCCGTTTGTTTGCGTTCGCCGACAACGTCAAAAGCATTGCCCATCTCGATCAGTACGTCTTCGTTCCTGGGCGTGTGGTCGATCACATCTTCCCCGATGAATTCCAGGCTGCCGTCAGCCGGGTCCAGCTGGTTGACCCGAATCCTGCCCGCCGGAAGCGGAATACCAAGCTGCCGGGATTTCTTGTTTTCAAACCGCAGGTAAACATTGACATCGCCGTTACCGTAGCGCCCGTATTCCTGGTCGAACTGCTGGTATCCATGGAAACCCATGTCCATGGTGGGCGCAAAAACCAGTTCTTTCTGGCACTGGATGCCGCGGGCGGTCGGCATCAGCTGGATCTGCTTGGTCGAGTTGTCCGGCAGGCTGGTGCGGCGGTCCAGCGTATAGAGATGGTATTCAAAGAAGGATTTTTCCCTGAACCCATCCGACTCTTCCGCCATGGCCATTTTGTATACGACGTCACGCCTGGGTTGCGGGGTTTCGGCACGGTTTACATCACCGGCGATCAATTTCAAACGGGCGTCGGTATAGCCGGCGCCTGACTGGTTGATGATGCTCACCCAGGCCGAGAGATCCATCGAGCAATCTTTGGATTCGTCGTAGATGATGTTGTAGTCAGTCCACCAGGTCATTCCCGTGGTTTCATAGCTGATTCGTGTCTTCTGCGCGCTGCGCACCGGGCTGTCCAACAGCCACTCGAGTGTCGGTTTGGTGATCAGTCCGCCGGGCAGCTGGGAAAACCGGATGTTGCCGTAACTGCGGATGGCCTGGACACTGCCATCGTCCATTTGAATGGTAAGCCCGTCGTCTGCGCCGAGCAGAACACCTTCAACCAGGTCGACGTTATCGCCCCTGGGTTGTTCCACGGTCACGCGCTGCCCCATGTATCGCTGCAATAATTTTGCCTGGCTGACCAGGTCGAATTGAAAGCTTTGTTCCAGAACCCGGGTTGCCGGTTGGTCGAGAGAAGCAAAAGTAACCGTGGTAGGGTCGATTAACGCCGCAACGTTACTGACCCGCAGTGGATGCAGCCCTTTTTCGATATCATAGGTGCGGTCGTGGCGAACGATGGCGTAGCCGGGCACCTGTCCGCCAAAATTCAGGCCGGAAACCGGCCGGTACAGCTCGGGTGAAACCGCACCGGGTTGAAGGCGGGAATAGATGGTGACCGAGTCATCGCTGGCATCCGGCGTCGCTGCAACTGCGAACCCGGTGCAAAGCATGCCCGTGGCAAGAGAAATCAATTTTTTCCTGGGGTGGTTCATTCCGGATCTCCGTTGGGTTTATCCAATGATCAGACACTCCTATAACGCATTCAAAGATACTATGGGGTTAAGAGATGGCAAAAAAAGTTCAGTCGAGGTTTTTCGGCATGCTGGTGGTGTGCATTCTGGCAGCGGCCTGTGGCGGCTCCGGGGTTAACACCGACCCTGTTCTGAAAGATGCATGGGTTCGCGCGCTTCCAACCGGCGCGGGTATGACCGCCGGGTTTGGAACATTGGAAAACCCCGGGCCGGTGGCCATAGAGATCCGGTCGTTTACCAGCCCCTCATTCGGCGATGTCAGCTTGCATCGAACAGAACTGGTGGATGGCGTGAGCAAGATGCGTGAAGTGCCGGTGCTTTCCATCCCGGCAGGGTCCCGTGTCGTTCTGGAACCGGGCGGTTATCATCTTATGCTGATGATGCCTGCCGAAGAAATTCTGCCCGGCAAGACCGTTACGGTTGAAATGGAGGCAGCGGACGGCCGCCGTTTCAAGTTTGCCGTCCCTGTGGAGCGGCGCTGAACCCGGCCAAGCCTCAGGCGCTCTTGCGCTGGCGGTCTGATCCCAGCATCCGGGCCAGGAACTTGCCCGTGTAGGAAACCGGCGAAGCGGCAATCTGCTCCGGTGTCCCCTGGGCGATGATTTCACCACCCTTGTCGCCGCCTTCGGGACCAAGATCGATCACCCAGTCTGCGGTTTTGATCACGTCCAGGTTGTGTTCGATAACAACCACGGTGTTGCCATGGTCCCGCAAACGATGCAGCACGCTGAGCAGTTGTTCAATGTCCTGGAAATGCAGGCCGGTGGTCGGCTCGTCCAGGATGTAAAGAGTTTGCCCGGTATCGCGCTTGCTCAGTTCCTTGGACAACTTGATGCGCTGGGCTTCGCCGCCCGATAGCGTGGTCGCACTTTGGCCCAGCGTGATGTAAGACAGGCCCACATCGGTCATGGTCTGCAGTTTCCTGGCTACGGAGGGCACCGGCTGGAAAAATTCCAGCGCTTCCTCCACGGTCATCTGCAGTACTTCATGGATACTTTTGCCCTTGTAGGTGACGCTCAGTGTTTCGCGGTTATACCGCCGGCCCTTGCAGACGTCACAGGGTACGTAGATGTCCGGAAGGAAATGCATTTCCACCCGAATCAATCCGTCACCCTGGCAAGCCTCGCAACGGCCGCCCTTGACATTGAAACTGAAACGCCCCGGTTTGTAACCCCGGGACCTGGCCTCCTGGGTGCCGGAAAACAGGTCGCGTATCGGCGTGAACAGGCCGGTGTAGGTAGCCGGGTTGGAGCGGGGTGTGCGGCCGATGGGTGACTGGTCGATGTCGACGACTTTGTCGAATAGCCCCAGGTTTTCAACCGATTCAAAGGCTGCCGGCTGGGCCGTGCTGCCATAGAGTTCACGCGCAGCAAGGCGGTGAAGGGTGTCGTTGACCAGGGTCGATTTACCGCTTCCGGATACTCCGGTGACACAAACAAAAAGGCCGGCGGGTATTTCCAGAGTGACGTTTTTCAGGTTATTGCCGGTTGCGCCAATGACTTTCAGAACACGTTGGGGATTTATCGGGGTTCGTTGCCCCGGAGTGGTGATCTGCCGCCGGCCGGACAGGAATTGGCCGGTCATCGAATCCGGGTCGTTTTGCAGGTCTTCCGGCGTGCCATGGAACATGATCTTGCCGCCATGGATCCCGGCGCCAGGCCCTATATCCACGACCCAGTCAGCGGCGCGGATCGCTTCTTCATCATGCTCCACGACAATCACCGTGTTGCCGATGTCCCGTAAGCGGGTCAGGGTTGCCAGCAACCGCTCGTTGTCGCGCTGGTGCAAACCGATGGAAGGTTCGTCGAGAATGTACATCACGCCGACCAGTCCCGCCCCGATCTGGCTGGCGAGCCGGATGCGCTGGGCCTCGCCGCCGGAAAGCGAATCGGCTTTACGATCAAGCGTCAGGTAGTCCAGGCCCACGTTAACCAGGAAATTCAGCCGCTCGTGTACCTCCTTGATGATTTTCGGCGCAATTTCACCGCGTCTGCCTTCCAGCTTGAGATTTTCGAAGAAGTCCAGGCAGCGCTGTATTGGCCAGGCAGTGATGGTGGGCAGGTTGACTGCGTCGACGAACACATGCCGTGCCTCGCGGTTCAACCTCTGGCCGTCGCAGGATGCACATGGCTTCTGGCTGATGTACTTGGACAGTTCCTCGCGGACGATCCGGGAATCCGTTTCCCGGTACCTGCGTTCCAGGTTGGGTATGATGCCGGCAAAAGGGTGTTTTCTTTTTTGAACACCGCTGTCCCCGAAATAACGGAACTCGATGATTTCATCACCACTCCCATGCAGCACGACATCGCGGATTTTCTTCGGTAATTCCCCGAAAGGGGTATCGACATCGAATCCATAATGCCTGGCCAGGGCCTGGATAATCTGGAAGTAATAGGCATTGCGCCGGTCCCATCCGCGTACCGCACCTCCGGCAAGACTGACATGGGTGCTGCTGACCACGCGGTCAGGATCGAAAAACTGGCTGATCCCCAGGCCGTCGCACTCCGGGCAGGCGCCGTTCGGGTTATTGAAACTGAACATCCTCGGTTCGAGTTCCTGCAAGCTGTAGTCGCAATAAGGGCAGGAAAATCTTGAACTGAACAGTTTTTCGTCCAGCCCGCTGTCAGCGTCCATCGGCGCAACAATTGCCAGCCCGTCAGCCAGTACAATCGCTGTTTCAAAAGATTCGGCCAGGCGTTGTTTCAGGTCCTCACGCACCTTGATGCGGTCGATCACGACTTCGATGGTATGGTTACGCCGCAATTCCAGGGCCGGGGCGTCGTCCAGATCACAAACCACGCCATCGACCCGCGCCCGGACAAAGCCTTGCGCCCGTAGTTCCTCGAACAGTTGCAAATGCTCGCCCTTCCGGTTCCGGACCACGGGCGCCAACAGCATCAGCTTGCTTCCTTCCGGCATCGCGACCACGTGGTCCACCATCTGGCTGATGGTCTGTGCTTCCAGCGGGATCGCGTGATCAGGGCAGCACGGCGTGCCAACCCGGGCAAACAGGAGCCTCAGGTAATCATAAATTTCGGTGATCGTGCCCACCGTGGAGCGCGGATTGTGCGAGGTTGATTTTTGTTCGATGGAAATGGCCGGAGACAGGCCTTCGATGTGGTCAACGTCCGGTTTTTCCATGATGGACAGAAATTGGCGGGCATACGCCGACAGGGATTCCACGTAGCGGCGCTGACCTTCGGCGTAAATCGTATCAAACGCCAGCGAAGACTTGCCCGAACCCGATAAGCCCGTAATTACTATCAGTTTATCCCTGGGAAGGTCGAGATCAATATTGGCCAGGTTGTGCGTTCGCGCGCCGCGTATGAGAATCTTGTCCATAGGCCCATCCAAACCAACTACTATACTCCCGGAAGGGAACCACAGGCAAAGCGAATTGGTGTACAATATCTGGCTGATGCGGTGAGTTGGGGGTGGTTGACCCCGGCCCGGAAAACAGCTAACATTCTCGCCCTTTTGTGGGGCCTTTTCCTCACGGAGCCTGAATCCAATGTATGCAGTATTCAAAACCGGTGGCAAGCAGTATCGCGCAACCACTGGAGACGTATTAAAAGTCGAAAAAATCGAAGCCGAAAAAGGTTCGACGGTTGAACTCGACCAGGTTTTGATGGTTGGCGATGGCGAAGACGTTAAAGTCGGTGCGCCTTATCTCGAAGGCGGGAAAGTAACCGCCACGGTGGTGGATCACGGTCGCCGCGAGAAAATAAAGATCATCAAGTTCAAACGCCGCAAGCATCATCGCAAGCAAATGGGCCACCGCCAGTATTTCACCCAGATTGAAATCACCGGCATCGACGCCTGAACCCGATATTGAAATTAGGAGGCATTGACTCATGGCACATAAAAAAGCTGGCGGCAGTACACGTAACGGCCGCGACTCGAACCCGAAATACCTCGGTGTGAAGCGCTTCGGCGGCGAATCGGTGCTGGCCGGCAACATCATTATCCGTCAGCGGGGCACCCGGGTTCACGCCGGTGAAAACGTTGGTGTTGGCCGCGACCACACCCTGTTTGCACTCAGCGACGGCAAGGTCAAATTTGAATCCCGCGGACTCCCGAAACGTAAATACGTCAGTATCGACAATTCCTGAATCCGGACAGATCCCGATGTTTTGCAAAACCCCCGCTCCGGCGGGGGTTTTTTGTTTTAGCCTGTGGGGCAGTGAATACACAAGAAATCGTCGGCATGGCCGGCTCTAACCGTTTAGACTAAGCCTATGAAATTCGTTGATGAAGCACTGATCGTGGTAGCTGCCGGTAAAGGCGGGAATGGTTCGGCGTCATTCAGGCGAGAGAAATTCATCCCGTTTGGCGGCCCCGATGGTGGTGACGGCGGGCGGGGCGGCAGTGTATTCCTCGAGGGGTGTTCCGGGTTGAATACGCTGGTGGATTTCCGCCACGTCAGAAAGTACAAGGCCCAGAACGGACAGGGTGGCTCCGGTGCGAACAAGACCGGGAAAAGCGGCGAAGACATTACCATCAGGGTGCCGCTGGGCACCATCATCACTGAAAGTGAAACCGGGCAGAGCATCGGAGAAGTGACCCGGCACGGGCAAAAGGTGCTGGTCGCGCAGGGCGGCAGGGGCGGGCTCGGAAATGTCCACTTCAAAAGCTCCACCAACCGCGCGCCACGACGCACGGTGCCCGGTTCCCCTGGCGAGGAGCGCGAGCTGCAACTCGAGATGAAAGTTTTGGCTGACGTGGGCCTGCTGGGCTTTCCCAACGCGGGGAAATCCACGCTGATCAGCGCCGTTTCAGCAGCCAGGCCCAAAGTCGCGGATTATCCGTTTACCACGTTGTATCCGAACCTTGGCGTGGTGCGGATCGATGTCGAACGCAGTTTCGTGATTGCCGATATCCCGGGATTGATCGAGGGAGCCGCCGAGGGCACGGGTTTGGGAATCCAGTTTCTGAAGCATCTGCAGCGCACCCGCTTGCTGCTGCACCTGGTCGACATGGCGCCGCTTGCGCTTGATGTGCGCCCGGTGGACCAGGTCAGGCAACTCGAGCTGGAAATGGAGAAATTCGACCCCGGCCTGATGGAAAAGCCGCGCTGGCTGGTTTTCAGCAAGGCCGATCTTTTGCCTGCCGGGGAAGCGCAACAGCGCGCCGGGGAGGTGATTGCCGAACTGGGCTGGGACAAGCCCTGGGCGCTGATCTCGTCCGTGACTCACAGTGGCACCGATGAACTGATGCAGCGCGTATCGGCAGAGCTCGAACAGCTGGTTGAAGGAGAAACTGAGGCGGCCCGCGAGTTGCCGGAACCGGCTGATTTTCCTGAAGAGTCGTTTGAGCCCTGATTCAGATCGCCATAAAAAAGCCCCGTTCCGGACGGGGCTTTTTCATATCCTGGGGCCAGAATCCGGCTGAAAGATCAATTACATCGCACGTATGTGCTTGTTCAACCGTGATTTATGACGTGCGGCCTTGTTCAAAGGCATGATGCCTTTTGAAACAGAGTGGTCAATGGCGGGTACGGCGGACTTGTATGCGGCTTCCGCGGCAGCCTTGTCGCCCTTCTCAATGGCTCGCAACACGTTTTTGATGGTGGTGCGGACATGTGATCTCTGGCTCGCATTACGGCGGCGATTACGTTCCGACTGACGCGCCCGTTTACGAGCTGATAGACTGTTGGCCAAGTTAGTTCTCCAAAACAAAAAATTTATAAACCAAGCCGGGCATTATCTTATTATTTACAGTTTGGGTCAATCCGCAATTGCAGCTACTTAAATCCACAGCAAAGGTGGGGACGGCCACGGTCACGTCCAGGGTTCTCGGTTTTATCCGCGACATGGTGCTCGCCCGCTATTTCGGCGCCGGGGCTGAAACGGATGCGTTTTTCCTGGCGTTCAAGATCCCCAATTTCATGCGCCGCCTGTTTGCCGAAGGTTCATTTTCCCTCGCCTTCGTCCCGGTGTCTGTCCGAAGTGCGCGCGACCGGCGATCGCCGCGCCCTGAAGGACCTTGTCGATCACGTGACGGGCACCCTGGGCGGTATCCTGTTGGTTTTTACCGCGGCGGGCGTGCTGGCCGCACCCGTGGTCCTGGCCATTTTCGCACCAGGCTGGTGGATCGAGGACCGGCCTGAATTCGGTATGTCGGCAGAGATGTTGAGGATTACTTTTCCGTACATCCTGTTGATTTCACTGACGGCCCTTGGCCGGCGGCATCCTGAACACCTTCGACCGGTTCCTGGTGCCTGCGTTGACGCCGGCATTGTTGAACATTTCCCTGATTGCTGCCGCGGTATTGCTGTCGGTCCGGATGCAGGTGCCGGTCAAGGCCCTGGCCTGGGGTGTGCTGGTCGCCGGCATCGCCCAGTTGCTGGTCCAGGTGCCGGCGCTGATGCGGCTTGGCCTGATGCCGCGGCCCCGCTGGGGCTGGCGTCATCCCGGGGTGCAAAAAATTCTGCGGCTGATGATACCGACGCTGATCGGCTCGTCGGTGGCACAGATCAACCTGCTCCTGGATGCGGTAATCGCTACTTTCCTGATCACGGGCAGCGTTTCCTGGCTGTACTACTCGGAGCGGCTGCTGGAGTTTCCGCTCGGTGTGTTTGGCGTCGCCCTTTCCACCGTGATCCTGCCCAACCTGTCCCGAAAATTCGCCAGCCAGGACCCGCATGCCTTCTCCGCGACCCTCGACTGGGCCTTGCGCCTTGCCGCGATCGTCATTCTGCCGGCGGCGGTGGGTCTCGCGATGCTTTCCACCCCGATCCTGATCACGTTGTTCCAGTACGATGCGTTTCAGGCCAATGACGTGCATATGGCTTCACTGAGCCTTTCTGCATATGCGGTCGGGTTACCCGCTTTCATCGCGGTCAAGGTCCTGGCGCCCGGATTTTACGCCCGCCAGGATACCCGGTCACCGGTGAAAATTGCGATCATCGCGATGGTGTCGAACATGGGCCTGAATTTCCTGTTTGTGGGTGTGCTGCTGGCGATGGCATTCAAAGGCCCGCACACCGGGCTTGCCCTTGCCAGTTCGGTGGCCGCCTACATCAACGCCGGCCTGTTGTACCGGGGTCTGAGAAAGCAGGGAGCGTACCAGCCCGAAGCCGGCTGGGCGCGCGTCAACCTGGCTGTATTGACGGGCTGTTTGGCAATGGCTGCAGCGATCTGGTGGCAGTTCGGCGAACTCAGCGCCTGGGTTGACGCATCGGCAATGCACAGGGCGGTGAGATTGTGCTGGCTCATAGCACTTGGCGCTGTTGTTTACGGAGTGACGATTCTCATGGCCGGTTTGCGCAAACATCACCTCGAAAAAGGCTCGTCCTGAGACGCGCTCCGGAAACCGATTTTTTCGGCGTGGCGCTGGTATAATTACTGGTTTTTGCGGCACACAATCAGCAAAATGCGAGTGATCAGGAACAGGCCGGAATGGATCGAGGGAGATTGCCTCTCCGGGCGCTCCGTTGTGACGATCGGAAATTTTGATGGCTTCCACCTCGGTCACCAGGCGCTGGTCGAGCGCAGCAGGGAATTGGCCGTTTCCGGTGAGTCGGTGGCCGTCATCTCATTTGAGCCGCTGCCCCAGGCGTTTTTTCGGCCGGAACAGGCCCCTGCCAGGCTTTGCACGGTCTACCAGAAACTGGGTTTCTTTGCGTGCGGCCGGGGTGGATTTCACCTGGCTGATGAGGTTCGACCGGGCCCTGGCAGCTTTGTCTGCGCGGGATTTTGCCGAACAGGTTCTTGCCCGGAAATTGGGTGCAAGGACAGTAGTTGTGGGCGAGGACTTCCGTTTTGGCCGCAGCCAGGAAGGTGATGTAAACGTGCTGTATGCGCTGGGTCGTGAACTGGATTTTGACGTAGAGACGGTCCCGGCCGTGAGCAGGGACGGCGAACGAATTTCCAGCAGCGGGATCCGGAAACAATTGGCAACGGGAAATTTCGTTGCCGCTGCGAAATGGTTGGGCCGGCCATTCCGGATGGAGGGTCACGTGATCCGCGGCGCCGGCCTGGGCCGGACATTGGGATTTCCGACCGCCAACCTGAAGATACGCGCAAAGCCGAGCCCCGTGGGCGGAGTATTGGCCGCATTTTCGCGGGTTGCCGGCGGGCCCTGGCTGCCGGCGGTAACCAACCTGGGCAACAGGCCTGCTGTCGGCGGCCGGGAACCCCTGCTCGAGGTGCATATATTCGATTTTGACGGGGATCTCTACGGACAGCGCCTCGAGGTCCAATTTGTGGCAAAGTTACGGGATGAACTGAACTTCGGGAGTCTTGAAGATCTCGTGGCGCAGATGAAGCGGGATGAGCAGGAAGCCAGGCGGCAGTTGGCGGTTTCCGGGCCACCCCTGGATGAACTTTTGGATAGCGAATAAGAATGGACTACAAGGACACGATCAACCTGCCGAAAACGGAGTTTGCGATGAAAGCCAACCTGGCGAATCGCGAACCCGGAATGGTTAAGGCCTGGGAAGACTCCGGTCTCTACCAGAAAATCCAGCAGCACACCGCCGGGCGGCCCATGTGGATCCTGCACGACGGGCCTCCATACGCCAATGGCGATATTCACATGGGGCATGCAGTCAACAAGATCCTCAAGGACATGGTGGTCAAGTCCCGCCTGTTGGCCGGATTTCATTCCCCTTATGTGCCGGGTTGGGACTGCCATGGCTTGCCGATCGAACTGCAGGTGGAAAAAAAGGTCGGCAAAGTAGGCCACAAGGTCGATGCCGTGACCTTCCGGCAAAAATGCCGGGAATACGCCGAACGCCAGATCGATCTGCAGAGAAACGGATTTCGCCGCATGGGGGTGCTGGGGGACTGGGACAATCCGTACACCACCAAGAGTTTCCTTTACGAGGCTGACATGATCCGCGCGCTGGCTTCGATCATTGAAGCCGGGCACCTGCAGCAGGGAGCCAAGCCGGTGAACTGGTGTTTTGATTGCGGTTCGGCGCTGGCCGAGGCCGAAATCGAATACCAGGACAAGACGTCGCCGGCGATCGACGTTTTCTTCCGGGCCGTTGACCCGGCCGCCTTGTTCGCCGCCTTCGGCGCCGGGGAAATTGAACGCGGAACGCCGGCATACCGATCTGGACCACGACGCCCTGGACCCTGCCGGCAAACGAAGCCGTCGCCCTGAACGCGGCACTCGAATATGTGCTGGTTTCCGGCGAAATCGGCGGCAAGCGGATGGCCCTGGTCCTGGCCAGTGATCTCGCGGAAACGGTTGTCGCGCGTATCGGGCTGGAACAGCGCCGGGACCTCGGTGTTGCGCCCGGCGCAGCGTTGGAACACCTGCGGCTGAAACACCCCTTCTATGAGAAAACCGTGCCGGTCATCCTCGGTGATCACGTGACCACCGAAGCCGGCACCGGCGCGGTTCACACCGCTCCGGGTCACGGCGAGGAAGATTTCGTGGTGGGTCGCGAATACGACCTGCCGGTCACCAATCCGGTAGGAGGTGACGGGCGCTACCTGGAAAATGTAGAGATTTTTGCCGGAGAGTGGGTCTGGGCCGCAAACGACCACGTCCTGGACGTTATGCGGGAAAATGGAACGCTCCTGTTTGTCGAGCCGTTTGAGCACAGCTATCCGCATTGCTGGAGACACAAGACACCTACCGCTTTCCGGGTGACGCCCCAGTGGTTCATCAGCATGGACCAGGGCGGTTTGCGCCAACAGGCGCTTGCCGCCATCGGTTCGGTCAGCTGGATTCCTGGCTGGGGTGAAGATCGCATCCGGGGCATGGTGGAAAACCGGCCCGACTGGTGTATTTCCCGTCAGCGGACCTGGGGTGTGCCGATCACGCTGTTTGTTGACCGGCAATCAGGCGAACTGCATCCGGATACGCTCGCCCTGATGGAAAAAATTGCTGACCTGGTCGAAGTGCAGGGCGTCGATTGCTGGTACTCCGACGAGATCTACGAGCGCCTGGGTGTCGACCCGGCGGCCTATGTGAAGGAAACCGATATCCTGGACGTCTGGTTTGATTCCGGCGTGTCGCATCACTGTGTGCTGGATGAGCGGGCTGAACTCGAAAGGCCGGCGCAGTTATACCTGGAAGGTTCCGACCAACACCGTGGCTGGTTCCAGTCTTCGCTGTTGACTTCGGTGGCGATGCATGGTGATGCACCTTACCAGCAAGTGCTCACCCATGGCTTCGTGGTCGATGCCGATGGCAGAAAAATGTCCAAATCACTGGGCAACGTCGCCTCGCCGCTGGCGGTGATGAACAGCCTCGGCGCAGACGTGATGCGTCTCTGGGTGGCTGCTGCCGATTATCGCGGTGAAATGAGCGTGTCCGATGAGATACTCAAGCGCGTGTCCGATGCCTACCGCCGCATCCGGAATACGGCGCGATTCCTGTTGGGCAACCTGGATGGCTTCACCCCGGACCAGGCGCTGAGCCCGGCCGAGATGTTGCCGCTGGACCGCTGGGCCGTTGACTGCGCGGCGCAACTCCAGGAGCAGGTAAAACAGGCTTACGACGAATACCTGTTCCTGCAGGTTTACCAGAAGGTTCATAATTTCTGCGCCTTTGACATGGGCGCGTTTTACCTGGACATCATCAAGGACAGGCTCTACACAACCGGGTACGACAGCCTTGCGCGTAGATCAGCCCAGACGGCGATGTATCACATACTGGAAGCATTGATGCGATGGATTGCCCCGGTGTTGAGTTTTACCGCGGAAGAAATTCATCAGCACGTTCCCGGGCAACGCAGTGAAAGCGTTTTCTTCGAAACCTGGTACCAGGGATTGTTTGAAATGGACAATGCGGTATCAGGGCGCGAACGCTGGCGGCGCATCATCCAGGTAAGGAACGAAGTGAGCAAGTCCATCGAAAATGTGCGCCGGGATGGCAAGGCCGGTTCTTCTCTCGCGGTTGAAGTCGACCTGTGGGTGAGCGGAGCACTACGGGAGGCGATCGATTCTTTGGGAGATGAATTGCGTTTTGTTTTGCTGACATCCGAAGCCCGGGTGGCCGACCGGGATGCCGCGCCTTCAACGGCTGAATCGCATCCGGGTCGATGACGGTGAGTTGGCGCTCCTGGTGACGCCCTCGGAACACGAAAAATGCGTTCGCTGCTGGCACTACCGGGAAGACGTGGGTTCAGACCCGGAGCATCCGGAGCTTTGTGGCCGTTGTATCGAAAACGTCAGCGGGAAGGCGGAAATACGCCGTGTGGCGTGAGCATTTCCATGCTGGATGATCCCAAAAAACTCGACAAACGCGGGGCTTTCCCGCCATACCCGTGGGTCTGGCTCGGGCTCACCGCGCTGGTTATTCTGTTCGACTGGCACAGCAAGGCGCTGGTCACCAATTCGCTGGAGTTGTATCGGCCGGTCGAAGTGTTTTCATGGCTCAACATCACACTGGCGCACAACTACGGAGCGGCGTTCAGTTTTCTGAGCGACGCCGGCGGCTGGCAACGCTGGTTTTTCGTTGTCCTGGCGTCCGGGGTCAGCGGGGTCATACTGGTTTGGCTGCTGAGACTGCCAAGGCGTGAGTGGCTCACGGGGCTGGGACTCGCCCTGATCCTCGGCGGGGCGATCGGCAACCTGGTCGACCGTATCCGCCTGGGTTACGTGGTCGATTTTATCGATGTTTACTACCAGGATTGGCATTATCCGGCCTTCAATGTCGCGGATTCCGCCATTACCTGCGGGGTTATATTGCTGCTGGTCGATGTCGTGCTGATCAGCAGGCACAGGGCGGCACAGGACTGATGGACATCCTGCTGGCGAACCCGAGGGGATTTTGTGCGGGTGTGGACCGCGCGATTGAAATCGTCGAGCGCGCATTGCAGTTGTTTGGCGCCCCGATCTATGTGCGCCACGAAGTCGTGCACAATCGTTTCGTCGTCGATCGCCTCGCGCATGCCGGTGCGGTATTCGTTGATGAGTTGGACCAGGTCCCGGACAACTCAACGGTGATATTCAGCGCCCACGGTGTTTCCAAGGCTGTTCGCAACGAAGGCCGCAGCCGGGGATTACAGGTTTTTGATGCGACCTGCCCACTGGTGACCAAGGTACACATGGAGGTCGCCCGTCACTGCAAGGCCGGCCGGGACGTCGTTTTGATCGGACACGCCGGGCACCCGGAGGTCGAAGGAACGCTGGGCCAGTGGCTGAAAAAGCCGCCCCGGGATAACCAGATCTTCCTGGTGGAAAATCCGGAAGACGTCCAGGCACTGGAAGTGAATTACCCGGAAAATCTCGCCTATGTAACCCAGACCACGCTTTCGGTGGATGATACGCAGGCCGTGATCGCGGCGCTGCAGCGGAAGTTTCCTGAAATTTCCGGGCCAAAGCACGATGACATCTGCTATGCCACCCAAAACCGGCAGGATGCCGTCAAGGACCTCGCCCCCAAAGTAGGGCTCATGCTGGTTGTTGGTTCTGTCAACAGTTCCAATTCGAACCGGTTGCGTGAACTTGCTGAAAAAGCCGGAACCAGGGCTTTTTTGGTAGACGGCGCCGAAGACGTCAGGGAAGAATGGCTTTCCGGGATTTCAGCCGTGGGCGTAACGGCAGGGGCTTCTGCGCCGGAAAGCCTGGTGCAGGGCGTGATCTACCGCCTCAGGCAGTCCGGTGGTGTAACCGCTGAAGAAGTCACCGGAATACCGGAAACGATCGAGTTTGCCCTGCCCAGGGAACTGCGGATCAAGATCAAAAGCAGCGACTGATTTACCTGCCGCCCCAGCACGCAGACAGGGTTCCGCTCCCGGAGGTGATTCCCCTCGCGCCGGTGTGGTCCAGGCTCAGCGTGCCACAATCATCGCCTTCGATGTTGCCCGGCTCTGCCGTGACAGCAAACCCGGAAGAAGACGGAATTCCTGTTGACTGGAGCCGTAAGTTGTAGCTGGTGTGACTCATGCCATCCAGGCATTGTGTCGTGTCGTAGAAACCGGTATTCGCCCTGATCCGCTCCTGGCATTCCGCGATGGCCAACATCAGCCGTATCGCTTCCGCCCGTTCCGCGCGTTGCACGTATTGCCGGTAAGAGGGGACGGCAATCGTCAGTAATACGGCTATCAAGGCCAGCACGACCACCAGTTCCAGCAGCGAAAATCCCCGGGAAGTGCCAGCGGGATTACCTGCTACCTTCTTTGCCGCCATGACAACCTCCCGCAGTCATAGCGGTTTTCAAATTGCCGGCAAAAAGCCGTGCCCGGGTCCGTTGGAGGGTATGGCCCTGCCTGGAAGTCCCCGTCCCATGGCCGGGCAGCAATCAACTCGATGACAGCGACGCTCTGCGCATTCCTTCCGGTTCCCCGGCTCAGGACGCGGTAGTAACCCAGGCCTTCCGCCCGGTTTACATCCCGGGAATCTCCGGTAACGCTGTAGTGAATTTCCTCGAGCATCCAGCGGGCCGGTTCGGCACCCGCGTCGGGTGTGGCGAGGGTCTCAGCGGTTTGTACGTTGTATCCCGTGACATAAGCGTTGTCGCGCCACCATTGGGCACTTTCAAATTCGGGACGGGCGGGTAGTTCTCCGGGATTGTGGATTCCGATCGGAAGCAGGCAACCGGTTTGGCAGCCGCTCTGCCGCTCACCAACGGCACGGCTATTCAGCCAGGCCACCGCATAACTGGCGGCAATCGAAGCGTTTTGCAGGGCCAGGGCATTCTCCTCGAAATTTATCGACATATTACGCTGCAATACCGTCCCGGAAGCGGCGCTCAGGGCCAGCAGGCTGACTGCGGCAAGCAGGACCAACCCGGCAAATAATGCGATACCCCGGTTTTTCAAAGAGCCCGCCCTCCGATGAAGGACGTGAACTCCGAAACCCGTCGCAGCTTTCCATCGGCCGGCAGGTCCAGCGTCGAGTCCAGCACGGTGTAGCTTTGAGAAACCGCCTCCACGACACCATCCGGGCTCGCGAGCAGCACGCCGACACGCAAGCCGGGAATGTTTCGGGCATCGTCCCATTCACCAGCCCTGACCCACGTTTCAATGTCGCCGTCCTGGTCTGAATCCTGGCCATACAGCACCTGGAAAGATTCAATATCATTGATGAAGCCCTGGCGCCGGACCTGGGTCGTCATTTCAGCCAGTGAAGGCCCGTAACGGCATTGATGGGTCAGGCTTTTGTCCGAGTTGATGTCGAACACCGATTCCCTGATGAAAAAGAGTGGATTGCCCGATGCATCCTCGATCGGGTTCCGGTTGTCGAAACAGTTCAGGTCAGACCAGTCGCGAACCGCCAGGCGGTCGCCGGCTGCAGAAACATTGTCCAGCGAGATGTCCGCGACCCCAAGGGCAGGGAACTGCGCGTTCCAGGGTTGAGGATTAAAGCCCGCCCTGTGGACCACGCGGGACAAAGTGTTGAAGACCAGCCTGGCGTTTTCCTGCAGCTGCGCCTGGTTTCTTTGCAACCGGGTTGACGAACTGGCCGCCGCGGCAATCTGCACCAGGCCCAGGACCAGCAGCGCTGCAAGAGCCAGCGCGATCACCAGTTCCATCAGCGCCATACCTGGCACGGCCGCCTTGTTCGAAGAGGTCGCTACCACGGCAGTCTGGACACCACCCGCCTTTGCCCGCCGTCGTCCGCATTTTCGTGACGCAACTCGGTCCAGAAAACCTTGATAACCAGGGCGCCGTTGCCGTCACAGGACGGATCTGAAGCATTGCCGTCGTCGGGCGTGCTGTCACGGCAGACCAGGCCATTGGCGCCGGGTACTTCCCGGGCCAGGTGCCTTTGCCAGGCCTGAATACTGTCAGCAGCAATGGCTTCATCCGGGCAAATATCGGCATCGCAGTCAGGCGCAGCAGCGCCGGGAGGGTCGATATAGTGGCCGAAAGCGTCGGACTGCATGGCGATCAGCTCGGCCAGGGAATAAGCCTGGGTGGTGGCCGCCGTGCGATGACTGGCTTCGGCCGTGCCTTGAACCGAAGCAAGCATCATCATGGAGAGGCTCCCGAGGCCCATCGAAAACACGGCGGTTGCGACCGCCACTTCGATCATGGAAAAACCGGTTTGTATTCCGCGTTTGTGTTGGTTCATCGTCAAATCTCCGAGGCCACGTCCAGAACTGTATTTTCGCGGTGTGTGGGTTTTCCGGGAATCGGACAGGCGCCAGAACTCCTGTCAGAATGTGTCCTGGCAGGGGTAAGAATTCAGATCGGTATTGTGTCAATTGAGGGTTTTGAATATACTGGCCGCCCTCCAAGTGCCGGCATAGCTCAGCTGGTAGAGCAACGCATTCGTAATGCGTAGGTCCGGTGTTCGAGTCACCGTGCCGGCACCATTTTTTCCGCCGCGGCCATCAAAGGCCGCTGTTTACAATCCTCGAATAACTAGCCCGGCCATAAACCAGTCATTCTTGACCGTCGTCCTGGTTTTTGTCCTCTTCCGTTTCCGTTTCCTTGGTCTTGTCTTTTTTACGCAGCAAGCCGGACAACACGCTCTTGGCCGTTTCTTCGAGCGGTTTTTTCGACGAACCCTCTTCCTGCCCGGCTTCGGTAGAATCCGCCTCAGCGGTATCGGCCTGGTCCTCTGTCGATCCCAACCCGATCTTTTTCAGGATCAGATCCGTGGCCTCGCCTTTCAACAGGTTGCCCCAATCCACCGATAGTGAGGGTGCATCGAGCGGGCCGCTGATTTTGAAGGGCAGGCTCTTGCCTTTGAGTCCCGACGCCAGGGGGTCCTCGGCCAGTTCGGGCGCATTACGGATTTCCGCGACCAGGCCGAGGTCAATCTGCGACTGCCCCAGGTCAATCGCGCCATTACCGCGGAAGGTCAGGAAGGGCAGTTCTCCGATCAACTCCCTGGTCGTGACCACGCCGCCTTCTACGTTGCCGGCCACCTGCATACGCGAGAACACGGTCCGTTTCGGTTCCGGTTCAGGTGCGGGAAGGCCCTTGTACAAGGCCATGCCACGGCGGATTTCGTACCAGATGTTGATGCCTTCCAGGGCGCCCTCGGTGAGTGTCAACCCCAGATCGCCCTGCAGGCTGCCGAGCACTTCATCGCTGGTATTTCCGCGGCCGGACAGACGAACATGGCCCTTGGCCTCGCCGGACAGGGATTCACTCTCGACCAGGTCCGCAACCAATCGCTGAAAGGAGATCGCGTCGATCTTTTCGTCCAGCGACAATACCGGAACCGCGCCCGCGCCATCCAGGACAACATCTCCGGTGTAGCTTCCGCCATAAAACCCGGCTTCCAGGGGGTGCAGCCGCAAACGGCCGCCCGTGAGGGCGACACCGACCCGGGCGTCACTGAATTCAAGGCCCGCCATTTTCAACGAACCCACCTGCAGGTCACCCTGAACTTCCAGGTCCCGGAGTTCATCTTTAGGCATCGCGATGTCTTCGCTTGCCCCAGCGGCTTCGCCGTCAGCCGGTTCCATGTAGCGGTCCAGGTCAATTTCATCGACTGCGAGGCTGAAGCCGACTTTTGGCCGGTCGAAATTCGCCACGCTCAACTGGCCTGTGATCCGGCTCTGGTCGAGTTGCAGTTCAAAACCCTGCAGGGTCAATTGCGTGCTGCTGCCGGACAGTTCCGCGTTGAACTCCGCACGTTGCAGCACTTCCGGATCGGTAGTCGCCGGGGGCTCCATCGACAGCGCCTGCATCAGTTTTACCGGGGAAAATTCAGCGATATTGAGCCTGCCATTAAATACCGGCCCGTCCAGTATTTTGTCCACCGACAGGGTACCGTCAGCACGAATATTGGCCAGTTCACCGGTGTATTCCGGCAGACGCAGAGTTTGCGCAGCGAGATCCAGTTCAAGCAGCGGGGCAAGAATATGGATCGATTGTTTTTGGCCTTCAAGATCCAGGTTGACGGTGAGGTCGACGTTATCCAGCGTGTATCGTTCCGCCTGCAGGTCGATGGCGGCAACGGCCATCAGTTCAACATCCACGCGGCTGCCGCCCGTCACGTCCTCGAAGGACGACAGGAGCGCCAGGGGCACGGGTTTGCCATCGCCCAGTGCGCCGGTTTTCAGTGAGAAACCGCCCAGCCGGTAGTGCTCGCCGGATTTATTGTCCCTGTATTCAATATTCGCATCACGAATATTCAGGCCGGCCACCCGCTTGCTGGAAAACATGCCGGGTCCCTTGTCCGGGTCTTCCGGCGGTGTTTCCGCCGAGGCCAGGTCGTCCCAGTTGTTTTGGCCTTTCTTGTTGACCTCGAGCGACAATTGCAGATTTTCCAGCGTGACCTCGTCGACCGAGATCTGTTTGTGCAACAGCGGCATCAGCGCCACACCAATCCGGGCCCTGCCTATTTGCGCCTGGTCCTGGTCGCTGAAGCCCGGGGCGTTGCCCAGGGCAAGGTCATTCACTTCGATGGCCAGCCATGGAAATACCGAGAAATCCAGATCGCCATTGATGGTCAGTGTCCGCCCGGTCCGGTCATGCACCTCTGCTGAAATGGCTTCTTTCAGATCATCCTTGTCGTAAAAATAAGGCAGTAAAAAACCGGCCAGCACGATCAACAGGACCAGCGCAACTACCAGCCCCAAAAGGATCTTGAGAAATTTTTTCACGGAACAGTACTCCTGGCGGCGATCTACCCATTTTATCTGATGAAACACGACCTGGGTCAGGTAGTTTGCTTACCGCAGGGTGATCAATTTGTTAAAATCGCTTCCTTTGTTTTCGGTCGTGGCCGGAAACCCGACCCTGAACACCATCGGAGTACTCTGCAATGTTATGCACCCGCTTTTCCAATCGCTTGACCTGTGCCGTTATTTCTATTGCCTTTGCGGCATTTTTGCCGGCGCCCGTGTTTGCCAGCAACGTCACGATGCAAACGCCGTTCGGTCCGGTTGAAATCGAGCTGTTTGATGAGGCTACTCCCCAGACCGTTGCCAACTTTCTGAAATACGTCAATAAGGGCGCCTATGTAAACTCGTTTATCCACCGTTCCGTGCCGGACTTCGTGGTGCAGGGGGGTGGTTATACCTATGTCGGTCCGGGTGCCGAGCCGATACCGACCGACGCCCCGGTCAAGAACGAGCCCGGACTGCCGAATGTCCGGGGAACTATCGCGATGGCCAAGCAGCCCGGGGATCCGGACAGCGCCACCAGCCAGTGGTTTTTCAACCTGGAGGACAATTCGGCAGAACTCGACAATACCAATGGCGGGTACACCGTGTTTGGCCAGGTGACCGGTGATGGCATGAAGGTCATTGACCGGATTGCGGATCTGACGGTCTGGAACGCAAACGGCCCGTTCGCCGAATTGCCATTGATCGACTACGCGGGTTTCCCTGCCCCGGTCACTACGGACAACCTGGTCATGGTCGAAATCGAGGCGGACGGCAGCTTTTCCATCGGCGCCGGGTTGACCGACACCTGGTATTTTCCGGGAACCAATGGACAGGGTTTCTTCATCATCATCTATCCGGAAATCGAGTCCATGTTCCTGTCCTGGTTCACGTTTGATACGGAGCGGCCAAATGAATCCATCACTGCAGTGCTGGGAGACCCAGGTCACCGCTGGCTCACGGCCTTCGGGAAATATTCCGGCAACAAGGCCGTGCTGGATGTGACTATCACCAGTGGCGGTATTTTCGATTCCGGAACGCCGGCGCCGGTACCTGAAACAGACGGCACGATAACGGTTGAGTTCTCGGGCTGTAACTCCGGCTCGGTGGCTTATGACATACCTTCGATCGATCGGCAGGACGTGGTCCCGATTGAACGCGTGTTCGCGGACAGCATCAACCTGGCCAACTGTGAGAACTCATCCTCGACCGCTTCTCTCCCGGTCAAAGTGCAGGAAAACGAACCAACAGGTGCCGAGAAAACACAGCAATAACGGGATCAGCATCGCATAGGCGCCGTAACCGGGTGAAATCGACTCGAGATACTGCATGCAAGCGACGCCGGCAATGGGCATCAGCAGCCCGCGTATACCGGTAAGGCCGACGTGAATGGCCATGTACAAGGACGAATTGGCGTCGGTGGTGAAGTCGTTGTGCCCGAGGTTCCAGCCCAGGTGCCCGCCTGCATAGGCGCTGCCGAGCAACAGGGACCCGAGCCATAGCAATTCGGGAATCCGGGCAATCGCGGCAATTGCGAAAACCGCGTGAGCGGAAACGAAGTTCCAGCTGTGAATGGCGCGGTAGGTAAAAATATGGCGCCGGTCCAGTATTCTTGCCCAGTGTGAAATTGAGAAGCAAAGAACCAGCAAGGGTAGCGAGGACGTGATCATGACCTGGCTCAGCCGCGGCAGGGTGAACTGGTCATTCATCAGCACGACCAGCATGGCGATCACCATCAGGTTGCCGCTCCCGAAAATCATCATGCCGACCATGTAGTTCCGGAAATCACGGTTTTCCCGGACCACGCTGCCCATTGCTTTCAGCGAAAAAGAACTGCTGCGCAGACTCAGTTCCGCCCGTTCGGCCTGCAGCAATTGCCGGTGGCGGCGGATCCGCGAGAGCCGGTAGACGTAGAACGCGGCGACAGAACTCAGGCCGGCCAACGGAAATACGATCCGCCAGGCGCTGCCATTCCAGTCCATCAATAATCCGATCAGCGCGCTGACCAGGGCCACAAGAAGAGACGCTACCTGGACGATCCGCGCGGTAACCCGGCCGCGCCAGTGCCGCTGATAGTTGGCCCGCCAGACGGCGGCCCGGATGGTCAGGATTCCGGCCCAGGCGGATCGTGCGATTACCGCCAGCACAGAAAACAGGATCAGCCCCGTGCCTGACTGGCCGGGAAGGGACATCAGCGCCAGGCAGATTCCCATCAGCAGCATCAACCGGCTGAGCAGGGTGATTTTGTCCCGCCCCTGGGCCAGGGGCGCAACGATGAAGCTGGACAGGTTGGCAAAGGAGGGCGCACCGGCCACGATGGCCACAGCAAAATTTATCAGCACCGGGGATGCGACACCGCTGAACTGGTTTTTTACGATCACGCCCAGCAGGCCGCCCTCCAGCGCGCCCAGCGTAACGGACGTCAGCGACCAGCTCAGCAATTCACGCGGAACCAGCGCCGCTGACATCCGGGATAGTTGTTCGGGTGGTCTGCTTGGTGCGGGCAAAATTTCCCTCTGTTGGCCGTGTGTACCGGAAAGTCATGGTTGCGGCCTTTGCGCCAGGACCATTGTGGCAGTTGGGGTCCTTGAATGGAATCCGGAAGGCCGCTTTTGGAGACGCAAAATGGTATATTTGAAAAATTAATAAAAGGTCGGGAAAGAGCATGAGCCTATCTTCCAGGATAACCGTCGCAGGTGCGGGATTCGCCGCGATCACCGGCGTGCGCGAACTCAGAAAATTGCTGCCGGACGCCGAGATCAGCCTGCTGGCGCCGAAGCCGGAGTTCGTCTACCTGCCCAGCCTGATCTGGGTCCCTTATGGCCTGCGGAAAGGCGAGGACCTGCGTTTTGACATCCTTCCGTTGCTGCAGAAACTGAATGTCACCTTTGTCCAGGGCAGTGTCAGCGGAATATCCGGGGATGGCAGAACGCTGCTGACTGACGCCGGGGAAATCGAAAATGACGCTTTGCTGATCGCAACGGGCGGGCGCTACATCAGGAAACTGCCGGGCATCGAGCATACGATTACCATTTGTGAGGGCATCGAAGCGGCCGAAAAAATGCGTGACCGTCTGCAGGACATGCGAGGCGGCACAATCGCCACGGGGTTCGGCGGCAATCCGCAGGAACCTTCCGCGATGCGCGGCGGACCCATGTTCGAGCTGTTGTTCGGGCTGGACACCTGGCTGAACCAACAGGGTGCCAGGGACAGGTTCAAGCTGGTCTTTTTCACGCCTGCCCCGCAGCCCGGCAAGCGCCTGGGCGAGAAGGCCGTCGCAAAACTGCTGGAAGAAATGAAAAAGCGGGGGATTGACGCACACCTGGGGCACAAACTGCTGTCGTTCGAAAACAACATGGTCAAAACCGGGGGCGGTGAAATTCCGGCGGACCTGATCCTCTTCATGCCGGGAATGACAGGGCCCGCCTGGATTCAGGGTTCGCCATTGCCCGTGTCGCCGGGCGGCATGATCCAGGCGGACAGAATGGCCAGGGTCGAAGGTATGGAACGTGTATACGTGGCCGGGGACGCGGGCAGTTATCCCGGGCCTGACTGGATGCCCAAGCAGGCCCACATGGCTGATTTACAGGCGAAATCAGCGGCAAACAATATCGCCCTGAACCTGGCTGGAAAACCGGCGTCACACAAATTCAGGGTGGAACTGCTGTGCATCATCGATTCCCTGGACAAGGGAATGCTGGTTTACCGGGGCGAAAAGCGCGGCCTGGCTTTACCGGCGATGAGATCCCTGCACTGGGCGAAAAAGTATTTCGAAAAAGCCTATTTACGCCACTTCAGGCTTTAAAACAAACTCAAAACCGTCGAGCGAAGCCGCCTTCAGGCCTGGTCGGGAGCAGGGAAGCGAGACTCCTTAGACGGAGCAGGTCATATCCTGTCCGCAGCACAGCGGTGACTTGATCTTGCCGTGTCCATTGGGGCACTTGGAAACCTGTACTTCCTTGCCATCCGGCAATTTAATCGAGTCGTTTTCAAGCGGGGCGTCGCAGTGTCCGCAGGTCGCGTTGACGCTCATTCCGCACTTTTTACATTCATAAGTAGCCATTTGATTCTCCTTCCGGGTTCAGTTTGCCAAGATTCAAATTTGAAGTTCGAATTCGGGGTTCAAATTCAATGTTGCGCCAGGCCCGTCAAAATCTCAACCCGGCAGTGAGGGTGAGAGCCGAAGTGCCTGCGATCTGCAGTTCCATCATCGCGTGTTTGTACCGGACGCCGAACGAGGGCAGGATCGCGGGCGCCACACCCAGGCCGTTCAACGGGATCTTGTCTTCATAAGGGTATTTGTAACCGTGTAACAGGCCGCCAGTGAGCTTGAAGTAGAAATAGTTGGAATGAAACATGGGCCAGGTTTTGCCGATGTAAAGATATTCGGACGGCTGATCAAACGAATTTCTGAAATACGCGAATCCCACCAGGAAATCGTTGGCGAAAACCAGTTCCGGGCCAATCAGTTTCTGGTGGTTGTTATGGTCCGGGTTTTCACTCCAGTGATGGGTGTAGAGCGAGGTCTGAATGTTCCAGCCGACAATTTTCCAGCCGCTGCTTTCCCCGCTTTCCGGGCTACCTTGATCGGCGCCGAGACCCATGCTGACAAGCATCAGGACACACCAGAGACAGGATTTGAAAAAAGGTCGGTTTTGTGAAGGCACGGCAATTTACTCTGTTCGAGGCCGACAGGACCAGCGAGGCAAGATCCAATTCCGGGCAAGTGATCATCGAGGGTATCCGGCAGGCACACACCTGTGCGCGCGCCGCAGGGCGGGATTCTAGCAAACGTTTGGGGTCAGGGGAACGTCAGGGAACCTTTATTTACTCCGGGGGCTCCAGGCAGTGCGATCAGAAGTCGTCTTATTCCTGGCCGCGGAAGGCCGAGAGTGCCGCCCTGATCCAGGAAGCGGGATGTTTCCGACCTGCTGCAGCAATCGTGACGGTGTTGAAATTTGCGTCATTAGCGGGCTTTTGTTCTTCGGGGTTCACGATGGCGCCAAGCCGCCCGAGTGCGGGGCCGGGGCATGTGAAGATCTGATACGCTGATGAACCACCGACATTGACCACGTTTTTCAGCCTGTCGATGTGAAAGACGGTTTGTTGGAGATTTGTGTTCATCATTTTCTTAACTCCCTGGAACATCTGCTTGTTTTCAGTTACTTGTGATTCATGGTTGCATGCTAAGTAATGCAATATGCATACCAAGAGAATCATGCCGGCTTAAAGAAAACGATAAATCCAATATAAACAATAAATTAAGATTATTTTTGATCGTCTGGAGAGTGACTCCAGGTCCTCGAGTTCGGCGGGAACCTGACCCGCAGCGACCCTGCTTGTCAAATTTTGTCACCCCGCGGTAAAGCTGTGGTAATTTGATTCCGTTATGAAAATCGGTGACAAATCCTGGCGCTCAATCTGGTTGAACCCTGACGGCTGGTCGGTTGATATTATTGACCAGACCTTGCTGCCACACGATTTCAGAATACGGTCATTGAAAAGCGCCGAAGACGCGGCCGAGGCCATCCGTTCCATGCGGGTGCGGGGAGCACCCCTGATCGGCGCAACGGCTGCTTACGGCATGGCGCTTGCAGCGCGAAACGACGCCAGTGATGAGTACCTGGACAGCGCTGCACGGCTGCTGCTGGAAACCCGCCCTACCGCCGTCAATCTTCGCTGGGCCCTGGACCGGATGACCCGTGAACTGCTGCCGCTGCCGCAGAAGGCGCGCAGGGGTATGGCTTACGATCTGGCAAGCCAGGTTTGTGATGAAGACGTGGCAATCAACTTCTCGATTGGCGAACACGGATTCGGGCTGATCGAACGGATGTGGCGGGAGCGGGCCGGCCAGGCCGGCGTATTTCATATTCTGACGCACTGCAATGCCGGCTGGCTGGCGACGGTCGACTGGGGCACCGCGCTGGCGCCGATATACCGCGCACACGACGCGGGTATTCCGGTGCACGTCTGGGTGGATGAAACCCGGCCGCGCAACCAGGGTGCTGCGTTGACCGCCTGGGAATTGGCGGCTCACGGTGTGCCGCACGACCTGATCGTGGACAATGCCGGGGGGCACCTGATGCAGCACGGCCTGGTCGACCTTTGCATCACCGGGACCGACCGCACGGCACGCAACGGTGATGTGTGCAACAAGATCGGCACCTACCTCAAAGCGCTGGCTGCTGCTGACAACGGGGTGCCGTTCTATGTTGCCTTGCCTGGCCCGACCATCGATTGGGACATGCAGGACGGGGTTGCCGGAATTCCGATCGAGGAGCGCGATGCTCTTGAGGTTACCGAGGTGCGCGGGCGGCTCGCCAATGGTGAAATCGGCTCCGTGCAAATCTCGCCGGATGGCGTATCGGCGCGTAATTTTGCCTTTGACGTGACACCCGCCAGCCGCGTGACCGGCCTGATCACCGAGCGGGGAATCTGTGCCGCCAGTGAACAGGGTCTGCTGTCTTTGTACCCGGAAGGGAGGCATGAATGAAGCATGAAGCGCTGCGGCAGCAGTTGATCGATACTGCGGTTGCGATGAACGGGTCCGGTATCAACCAGGGGACCTCGGGGAATCTGAGTTGCCGCTGTGAGGATGGCATGTTGATAACACCCTCGGGTATGGACTACGCCAATCTCGCAGCCGGGGACGTGGTATTCGTCGACCACGCTGGCGAACCACGGGGCCCCCGCCTGCCTTCCAGCGAGTGGCGGATTCACCAGGATATCTACACTGCACGCGCAGACGCGGGCGCCATCCTGCATGCGCATCCAACGGCCTGTGCGGCGCTTGCCTGCCTGAACAAACCCATCCCTGCGTTTCATTACATGGTGGCCGTTGCAGGTGGCCGTGACATACCCTGTGCCCCGTACGCCACGTTCGGTTCGCAGGAGTTATCCGACCGGGTAGTGGTGGCGCTGGAGGGCAGGAAAGCTTGCCTGATGGCCAATCACGGCCTGGTCTGCCTCGCCGGCAACCTGGACAAGGCCCTGGCGCTTGCGGTCGAGGTGGAAATGCTGGCGCGTACCTACCTGCTTTGCCTGTCCGTCGGCGAACCGGCCGTCCTGGATGACCGGGAGATGGATCGCGTGCTGCTGAAATTCAGGACTTATGGACTGCAGCGCGATTGAGCCGGCGTTTCATCCGCCAAGGTACTTGCGCCGCGCTCGCTGGCTCAGCCGGGTCAGTATTTCGTAATTGATGGTGCCGGCGAGTTCGGCAACTTCTTCCAGGCTGATACCGGGTCCGATCAGGTCCACCATGTAGCCGGCCCGCAGCAGTTCATCGGGCACAGCGGTAACGTCGAGCATCATGCTGTCCATGGATATTCGCCCCACCACCGGCACCCGGTGGCCGCCGATTGACGCCACTCCCCGGTTTCCCAGCGACCACGGGTAACCGTCTGCATAGCCGGTGCCGACGGTTGCGATTCGCATGCGGTTCTGCGCCGAGTAGGTCGCGCCGTACCCTATGGTTGTGCCTTCCTCGACTTCCCTGAGCTGGAGAATCTGGCTTTGCACCCTGAGTACCGGTTTGAGCTCCGGCCCGGGTTCCAGGGTGTCGTTCCGGTAGGGATTGCCGCCGAAAAGCGATATGCCCAGGCGCGCCATGTCGCCCGAGAACGCCTGGCCCAGCAGGCCGCCGGCCGAGTTGCCGATACAGGTGGGCGCGGGTGGCAACAGCTGGCGCAAGCGATCGAAACGTTCCAGCTGGTCCCGGGTTTTGTCCGAGCCGGGCTCATCAGCGCAGGCATAGTGCGTCATGACATAGCGGATCTCCAGCCAATCCATGTCATCCGGCCGTTCCAGCAGTTGCCTGAGTTCGAGTTCCCCGAAACCCAGCCTTGTCATGCCGGTGTCGATGTCGATGATCGCCGGCAGGGCGTGGCCGAGTTCGCGCGCCTGTTCGGCCCACAGTGCGCTGTGGGCGGGCGTGATCAAAACCGGCACCAGTCCCTGGTCACAAAATACGGCCAGGCTCTGCTCGGTAACGCCTTCCAGGATATAAATTTCAGCGTCCGGCAGCAGGGCGCGTAAAGTTATTCCTTCCTGGTGGGTTGCCGTGAAAAAATGGCGGCAACCGGCCCGCTTCAGGACCGGGGCGATTTTACGCACGCCCAGTCCGTAAGCGTCTGCCTTCACAACCGCGGCGCAGGTAACCGGATGCAGCTGCTCACTGCAAAACCGGTAGTTGGCCTCGAGAGCTTCCAGGTCAATGGTGATGAGAGTGCTCATCCCGGAATGTGCCTGGATCAGGCTCCCATGACCGCTTTGACTTCAAGGAAATCGTGCAGGCCGTGAATGCCCCATTCCCTGCCATTACCCGATTGCTTGTAGCCTCCGAAAGGCGCGAGTACATCGGTTGGGGCGCCGTTCAGGTGGACCATACCGGTCCGCAAGCGCTGCGCAACGTCCATCGCCTCTTCCTTGCTGCCGCCCCAGACGTAGCCGGAAAGACCGTAAATCGATTCGTTGGCGATATTCACTGCCTCGTCCAGGCTGGCATATGGAATCATGCACAGCACCGGCCCGAAAATCTCTTCACGGGCTACCGTCATCCCGTTGTTCACGTCCCGGAGTACCGTCGGTCTGACAAAGTAGCCGGTTTCCAGTCCTTCGGGTTTACCGGGTCCGCCGGCGGCGATTGCCGCACCTTCGGCCATACCCGCTTTGATCAGGCCCTGGATCCTGTTGAATTGGGCTTCGCTGATCACCGGCCCGATGTCCGTTTCCGGATCATTCGGGTCACCCGCTCGCGTCGCATTGGCGACTTTCGCCGCGATGGCAACCGCTTTCTCGTAGAGGGATTCCGGCACCAGCATCCGGCTGGGGGCGTTACAGGACTGTCCGCTATTGTGAAACATGCTGTGCACGCCATTGCTGATGGCTTCCTCGAGCGGCGCGCTTTCCAGGATGATGTTGGCGGATTTTCCGCCAAGTTCCTGCGCAACCCTCTTGACCGTTTCGGCCGCGGCCCTTGCCACCAGCACACCCGCACGGGTTGACCCGGTAAATGAGACCATGTCGATGCCGGGGTGGCGGGAAATCGCCGCGCCGACACCGGGTCCGTCGCCGTGGACCAGGTTGAATACACCGGCTGGAACGCCTGCGGCAGCCAGTACTTCGGCAAAAATAGTCGCGTCCACCGGCGCAATCTCACTGGGCTTGAGAACGACCGTGCAGCCTGCTGCCAGGGCTGGAGCGACCTTGCATGCGATCTGGTTGATCGGCCAGTTCCAGGGTGTGATCAGGCCGCAAACACCGACAGGCTCCCTGATAACGGTTGAACTTCCGACCTTCTCCTTCAGCGGCAGCGCTTTCAATGCAGCGACAGCCGCCTTCAGATGCCCCAGCCCTGAGCCGGCCTGCGCACGCATCGAAAACGCCGCGGGTGCGCCCATTTCAGCAGTGATTGCGGCGGCGATTTCGTTCCAACGGGTTTTGTAGGCTTCCATGATCCGGCCCAGCAATTCCAGACGCTGTTCCACGCGTCCAGGTCGAGAAGCTTTCAAAAGCGGATCTGGCGGCCGCAACCGCGGCGTCCACGTCCTCAGCTGTTCCCAGGCAAACCGTGCCGATGGAAGTTTCGGTGGCGGGGTTGATGATGTCGCGAAGGGTGCCGGCGGTGGAATTCACCCACTCGCCATTGATGTAGTGCCTGGTGCAATCGTACATGGAAAAATTACCTGTCTGGTTTAGGGTAGGACAATCAGTACATAATAAGGCAAATCCAGAATTGAGAGGACCATTACATGCTCGGTTTAATGCAAGACTATCCGCTGCTGGTACATACCATACTCGACCATGCCGCGCTCAATCACGCAGAGCGCGAAATGGTCACCCGGAGTGTCGAAGGCCCGATTCGCCGCACGACTTTGGCAGCCATCCGTTCCCGCGCCCTGCGGGTGGCCAAGGCGCTGGATCAGGACGGTGTGAGGCCGGGTCAGCGGATTGCGACCATGGCCTGGAATACGGAACGCCATGTCGAGGCCTGGTTCGGTATCATGGGCGGAGGCGCAATTTGCCATACGCTGAATCCGCGGCTTTTCGCCGAGCAGCTTGATTACATCATTAACCACGCCGAAGACGACATCGTGTTCGTCGATCTGACATTTGTGCCGGTTCTCGAAGCGATCGCAGATAAATTGGCCAGCGTCAGGAAGTACATCATTTTGACGGACGCGGAACACATGCCGGCAACCCGACTGCCCAACGCGGTTGCTTTTGAGGACTGGATCGGGGCCGTTGACGACGACTACCAGTGGAAAAAATTTGACGAAAATACTGCAGCCGCATTGTGCTACACGTCCGGGACCACCGGAAACCCGAAGGGCGTTCTGTATTCACACCGGTCCAATGTCCTGCACGGGATGATGTGCAACACGCCCGACGTGTTCGGTTTGCGTTCCGAGGACGCGATCCTCGCGATCGTGCCGATGTTTCACGCCAATGCCTGGGCGTTGACATACGCGGCCCCGGCGGCAGGCGCCAAACTGGTGATGCCCGGCCCCGGCATGGACGGGCCGAGTATTTACGAGCTACTGGAAACGGAAAGAGTGACTGCTACCGCCGCGGTTCCCACCGTGTGGCTAGGCTTGCTCCAATACCTTGAGCAAACGGGCAAGAAATTGCCTTATCTCAACCGGGTCGTGGTGGGTGGCGCGGCCTGCCCGCCGATGATGATTCGCAAGTTCGAAGTGGATTACGGGGTTGAAGTCATCCATGGTTGGGGGATGACCGAAATGTCGCCGATTGGCACGACCGGGAAAATGAAAGCGGCTACGTCAATCCTGGACCGGGAAACACAGCTCAAGCTGAAGGAAAAGCAGGGCCGTACACCGTACCTGGTTGAAATGAAAACGGTTGACGATGAGGGCAGGGAATTACCCCGGGACGGCAAATCGTCCGGCCACCTGCTGGTCAAGGGGCCGTGCGTTTCCAGCGGTTATTTCAAACTGGATGAGCCCGTCCTGACCCAGGACGGCTGGTTCGATACCGGGGACATCGCGAACATCGATCCGCTCGGTTTCATGCAGGTAACGGACCGCGACAAGGACGTGATCAAGTCCGGTGGCGAGTGGATATCATCCATCGAAGTTGAAAACGTGGCAGTGGGTTGCCCCGGGGTTGCCGAGGCTGCGGTGATCGGACTGCCCCACCCCAAGTGGAGCGAAAGACCGTTGTTGATCGTCACCAGGGAATCGGGATCAGAAATTGATGCCGGCACAGTCCTGAAATTCCTGGAGGGAAAGATCGCCAGGTGGTGGATGCCGGATGACGTGATTTTCGTCAAGGAAATTCCACACACGGCAACCGGAAAAATCCAGAAAATGGAATTGCGCAAGCGATTCAGTGATCACAAATTTACTGCCTAGGGACTTTATGAATTCTTCAGCTGTATCACTCCGGGAAGTGGTCGAGCAAGCCGTTGAACAGCATCGCGGAAAAATCGGCGCGCTGATGCCGGTTCTGCATTCGATCCAGGAAACCTTTGGCTTCATTCCCACGGAAGCCGTGCCGATAATGGCCAGTGCGCTGAGCCTGTCCCGGGCGGAAGTGCATGGCGTAATGAGTTTCTACCATGATTTCCGGACTGAACCGGCCGGCGAGCATATCGTTCAACTGTGCCGGGCGGAGGCCTGCCAGGCCATGGGTGCCCGAGAACTGGAGGCACACGCCCGTGAACGCCTGGGTGTCGGATTCGGTGAAACAACGGCTGACGGCCTGTTCACGCTTGAGCCGGTTTATTGCCTTGGCAATTGTGCCTGCTCTCCGTCCATACGGGTCGATGACGCAACCTATGCGAGGGTTACCGCCGAAAAATTCGACGCTTTGATTGCCGGGTTGGAGGCGAAGGAATGAGCGCATACAAAATCTTCATCCCCGGTGATACAACGGCTCGTGCGCTGGGCGCCGATGAAGTTGCGGCTTCGATTGAGGCGGCTGCAAAGAGCAGTGGAATCCCGGTTGAACTGGTGCGCAATGGATCTCGCGGCGCCTTCTGGCTGGAACCACTGGTTGAAGTTGAGACAGAATCCGGGCGCATGGCTTTCGGTCCGGTTACACCTGGAGACGTGCCGGGTTTGTTCGAGTCAGGATTTCCGGGCGGTAACGGCCATGCCCTGTCACTGGGTCCCGTGACAGGGATAGACTGGCTGGCCAGCCAGCAGAGGCTTACCTTTTCCCGGGCCGGCTGGACCGACCCGCTATCCCTGGATGATTACCGCTCCATGGGTGGTTACCGGGGGCTGGAGCGCGCACTGCAAGATGTCTGCCCAGGCGATTGTCGATGAGGTCAAGGAATCCGGGCTGCGGGGCCGGGGAGGGGCCGCATTTCCCACCGGTATCAAGTGGCAAACGGTCCTGGATGCGCCGGCCGGCCAGAAATATATTGTCTGCAATGCAGATGAGGGCGATTCGGGCACCTTTGCCGATCGCCTGCTGATGGAGGCTGACCCGTACCAGTTAATCGAGGGAATGACCATCGCAGGCCTGGCAGTGGGCGCCACCAGGGGATTTATCTATCTGCGTTCCGAGTACCCGCGCTGCAAAACCGTGTTGAATGAAGCGATTAACCGCGCAGAAAAGGATGGCCTGCTGGGTGATGCGATCCTGGGAACCGACCGCGGGTTCCGGCTGGAATTGCGGATCGGAGCCGGGGCGTATATCTGCGGCGAGGAAACCTCCCTGCTCGACAGTCTCGAGGGGAAGAGGGGGCATGGTCCGGTTCAAGCCGCCGCTGCCAGCCATCAAGGGTTTGATGGGTCAGCCCACGGTAGTTAACAATGTCCTGTCACTCGGTGCTGTCAGCACGATCCTGGCGGAAGGCGCTGCGTTTTACCGCGATTACGGCACAGGCCGTTCCCGCGGGACCCTGACGGTACAACTGGCCGGTAACATCAGGCGGGGCGGACTGGTTGAAATTCCTTTTGGAGCAACATTGCGCGAATTGGTACAAGGGTATGGTGGCGGCACCGCCAGCGGCCGGCCGGTGCGCGCAATCCAGGTCGGCGGACCACTGGGCGCCTACCTGCCCGAAGCGGACTGGGACGTGGCCCTGGATTATGAGGCGCTTGGCGGTATCGGAGCGATGTTGGGTCACGGCGGAATCGTGGTGTTTGATGACACCGTGGACATGGCGCAGCAGGCGCGTTTTGCAATGGAGTTCTGCGCTGTTGAGTCCTGCGGCAAGTGCACGCCTTGCCGGGTGGGTTCAGTCCGTGGCGTTGAAGTGATCGATCGCATCGTCGCCGGGCAGGACCGGGAAACCCATTTCCAGGTCCTCGAAGATCTTTGCGATACCATGGACAAGGGCTCGCTTTGTGCCATGGGGGGATTAACGCCAATGCCGGTGCGTAGTGCCGTCAGGCATTTTAAGGAAGATTTTGGAGGCTGACTGATTATGTTCGAACGACACACAGACATGGGAACCCCGCTGCCGCTGAAAATCGGGATGCCGGTTACGCTGAGTATCGATGGCAACAACGTAACCGTCCCCGGCGGTTCATCGGTCATGCGCGCCGCGGCCCTGGCGGGCGTGAAGGTACCCAAACTGTGTGCCACGGACAGCCTCGATGCGTTCGGGTCATGCCGGGTGTGCCTGGTCGAAATCGAAGGCCGCAAAGGCTTTCCGGCCTCCTGCACCACGGAAGTGGAAGAAGGAATGGCAGTCACCACGCAATCTAAACGCCTCGACGGTTTGCGCCGCAACGTGGTCGAGTTGTACGTGTCGGATCACCCCCTGGAATGCGTCACCTGTTCCGCCAACGGCGAATGTGAATTGCAGGACGTTGCCCAGGCCCTCGGGGTGGAAAGCAGCCGTTACGGGCTGGACGGCGCCGGCCACCGGGACAGTGCCCGGGACGAATCCAATCCCTATTTCACCTTCAACCCGGCGCAATGCATCGTTTGTTATCGTTGTGTCAGGGCCTGCGACGACATCCAGGGAACCTTCGCGCTGACCGTCGACGGTCGCGGATTCAAATCGAAAGTCACTGCCGGGCAGTTAGACAGCTTCATGGCCTCCGATTGCGTTTCCTGCGGCGCCTGTGTGAATAGCTGCCCGACCGAAGCGCTGATGGAAAAGACGATTATCGAGCATGGACTGCCGGAACGCAGCGTCACCACCACTTGCGCCTATTGCGGCGTGGGCTGCTCGTTCCACGCAGAACTGAAAGGGGACACGGTTCTGCGCATGACGCCCAACAAGAACGGCCACGCAAACGAGGGCCATGCCTGTATCAAGGGCCGGTTCGCGTTCGGATATGCTACGCACAAGGACCGTATCATGCGGCCGATGATCCGGGAAAACATCGATGATCCCTGGCGCGAGGTCAGCTGGGAAGAGGCGTTCCAATATACAGCCACCCGTTTGCGGGCGATCCAGGAAAAGTATGGCCGCGACAGCATCGGCGGAATTACTTCGTCGCGCTGTACCAACGAGGAAACCTACCTGGTGCAGAAAATGGTCCGCGCCGCGTTCGGCAACAATAATGTCGACACCTGCGCCCGCGTCTGCCATTCGCCGACCGGCTACGGCCTGAAAACCACGCTGGGTGAATCGGCCGGCACCCAGGCTTTCAGTTCTGTCGCCATGTCGGACGTCATACTGGTGATGGGCGCCAACCCCAGTGACGCGCACCCGGTGTTCGCCTCGCGGCTGAAGCGCCGCCTGCGCGAGGGGGCCAAACTGATCGTCGCCGACCCCCGGCGCATCGAATTGGTCAACGCACCGCATGTCCGGGCCGAACACCACCTGGCGCTTCGCCCCGGCAGCAACGTGGCATTCATCAACGCGATGGCGCACGTCGTTGTCACCGAGGGCCTGGAAGACCAGGCCTTCATCGCGGAGCGCTGCGAACCGGGACCCTACCAGAAATGGCGGGAATTCATCTCCGGCGAACAGAATTCGCCGGAAATGACCGAGCGGATCACCGGCATTCCGGCCGAGCAGCTAAGGGCCGCGGCCCGTCTTTTTGCCGGCGCGGGCAATGCGGCCATCTACTACGGGCTGGGCGTTTCCGAACACAGCCAGGGTTCGACCACCGTGATGGGGATCGCCAACCTGGCGATGGTAACCGGAAACCTTGGCCGCGAAGGCGTTGGCGTGAACCCGTTGCGGGGCCAGAACAACGTGCAGGGGTCCTGTGACATGGGCTCGTTTCCACACGAATTGCCCGGTTACCGTCACATCTCGGACCCGGCGGTGCGCGGCCTGTTCGAGGCGGAATGGAATACGAGCCTGCAGGACGTTCCCGGTCTGCGCATTCCGAACATGTTCGATGCATCGATCAGCGGAAATTTCAAAGGTCTTTATGTCCAGGGCGAGGATGTCGCCCAGAGCGACCCGAACACCCAACACGTGGAAAATGCGCTCAAATCACTGGAGTGCCTGGTCGTGCAGGATATTTTCCTGAACGAAACGGCCCGCTTCGCGCATGTGCTTCTGCCGGGTTCGTCCTTCCTGGAGAAGAACGGGACGTTCACCAATGCGGAGCGGCGGATTTCAATGGTCCGCAAGGCCATCGAACCGCTGGCCGGGCTGGAAGACTGGGAAGTGACCATGGCGCTGAGCAACGCAATGGGCTATCCGATGAACTACGCTCACCCGTCGGAAATCATGGATGAAATCGCCAGGCTCACACCGACCTTCAAGGGTGTGAGCTATGAAAAGCTGGACCGCCTCGGGAGTATTCAGTGGCCCTGCAATGACGAAGCGCCTGACGGTACGCCAACCATGCATGTGAACGAATTCGTGCGGGGTAAAGGCTATTTTGCCATCACCGGCTTTGTCCCGACCGAGGAGCGATCAACCCGCAAATACCCTTTGCTGATGACCACCGGGCGCATCCTGTCCCAGTACAACGTGGGGGCCCAGACGCGACGGACGGCCAATTCGGAGTTCTACAGCGAGGACGTGCTGGAAATCCATCCTTTCGACGCCGAAGAGCGCGGAATCGGTGAAGGCGACTGGTGCGGCATTACCAGCCGGGCGGGTGAGACCGTGCTGCGGGCTGTGCTCACGGACCGCGTCCAGCCCGGAGTGGTTTACACAACCTTCCATTTTCCTTCCAGCGGCGCCAATGTCATCACCACGGACAATTCCGACTGGGCGACCAACTGCCCGGAATACAAAGTCACCGCGGTGCAGGTCAGCCATGTCAGGGAGCCTTCCGAGTGGCAGAAAGAATACCGTGAATTCGCCAGCCGGCAGGAGGAGTTACTGGACAAGGCGCGTGTCTGAATCCGGCCGTGTCCGCGTCATGAACTGGCGCCGGGATCCGGCAAGCGGTCATACCGGTGCAGACGAATTCAGGACCGACCGGATCGCGGCCGAAGTGCCCGTTGCGCTTACCTACAATCGCATGTCGCACGTGGTGATGATGGCGACGCCGCTTGACCTGGAGGACTTTGCGGTGGGGTTTTCAACGACCGAGGGACTGGTTGGCGGCCTCGGACGACATCAGCGGTATCCGGATCATTCCGCGCCCGGGCGGTATTGAACTGGCGCTGACCATCAGCGAGGACTGGTTCGATCGCCTGGCGACCCGGCGTCGCAACCTGGTGGGGCGGACCGGCTGCGGTCTTTGCGGGGCTGAGAATATCGAGCAGGCCCTGCGTTATCCGAAACCGGTGGGCCGGAATTTTTCGGTCCGTCATGCGGCATTGCAGGCAGCCGTGAGCGACCTCGAGAACCACCAGCCGTTGCAGGCCGAGACTGGCGCCACCCACGGGGCCGCCTGGTGCGGGGCCGATGGGAGGATTATCGCCGTGCGCGAGGATGTGGGCCGTCATAACGCCCTCGACAAGCTGATTGGCAGCCTGGTCCGCGCATCCTGGCAACCGGAAGCTGGTTTTGTGCTGGTATCCAGCCGGGCAAGTTATGAAATGGTCTATAAAGCGGCTGCGGCGGGCATCGAGTTGATCATGGCGGTTTCGGCCCCGACGACATTGGCGGTCGAGTTTGCCGAACGTTCGGGCGTGACGCTGGTGGGTTTCGCCCGGCCGGGCCGGCATAATATCTACACGTTTCCCGGAAAGAATTTCGGAAGGGTTTTAAATGAGCCAGGAAGCTGAGCAACTCGTTAAAATGGTGAACCAGATCGCGGACAACTTCAGTTTCCACGATGACGCGGTGGATCGTATCGCCGACCACCTGCTGCGGTTCTGGGCGCCGTCCATGCAGACCAAGCTGATCGAATACGACAAGGCGCTCAGGGCGGAACTGAAACCAGCGGCACGGGAAGCACTGAAGCGCCTGGTCGTGGAATGATGCCCGGGTCCCTGTCAGTCCCGGCGGGAGTCATCCTGGCCGGAGGCAGGTCAAGACGCATGGGCGGCGTCAACAAGGCACTTGCGCCCTTGTCCGGAAAACCTTTGCTGCAGCACGTGATTGATCGTGTCAGGCCGCAGGTTTGTGAACTTTATCTCAGCGTCGAGACGCCAACGGACGCCCTGGCTGAATTCGGCCTGGCCCTGGTTGCTGACCCGGAGCCTGACGCCGGACCGCTGGCCGGGTTGCTGAGTGTCTTGCAGAAAACCGCTTCAGCAAACGAGTGGCTACTGCTGACGCCTTGCGATGCACCGTTCACCCCGCGGGACCTGGCGAGCCGCCTGCTGGAAGCTGCTGTGCAATCTGGAACTCCCGGAGCAATAGCGCGCTACCTTTCCGAACCCCAACCGACTTTTTCGATCTGGAACCGCTCACTGCTGCCACGCCTGGAACGGGCCGTCCTGATTGATAGGATGACCGGCTTCAAGCAGTTCCTCAGGTCGATCGAACTGGCTGTCCTCGACTGGCCGGGCTCTGAGCCCTCGCCGTTTTTAAACATCAATGACCAGGATGACCTGCGTAGAGCCGGCTGCCTGTTCGAAACGTAAAGAGAGTGTGAAACCCATGCTGAGTGTTACCGAAGCGATTGCAGCCCTGCAGGCCTGCAGCAAACGATTGGTAGAGCCGGAAACCATCGATCTGATCGATGCAACCGGGCGCACGCTTGCCGACGATGTGATCGCACACATCGACGTGCCCCCGGCTGATAACAGCGCGATGGACGGCTATGCGATCCGTCAGGCAGACGGGTCAAAAGCAGCGCAGGGCATTCCAATCAGTCAACGGATAACGGCGGGATCGGTGCCCGATGAACTGGAACCCGGAACTGCGGCCCGGATTTTCACCGGCGCCGGACTGCCTCCGGGCGCTGATACCGTGGTCATGCAGGAGCATTGCCAGGAGGCCGGTGGTGCTGTCCGGGTTCTCCAATTGCCGGAAACGGGCGCCAACATCCGGCGCCGGGGACAGGATCTGTCAAATGGCCAGAAAGTGCTGGGCAAGGGACAACGTTTGCGCTCCCAGGACATCGGGCTCGCCGCATCCCTGGGCCTGGCGCGGATCCGGGTATTCAGGCGGTTGAGGGTGGCCGTGATGTCGACCGGGGATGAACTGCGCGAACCGGGTGAGAGCCTGTTACCGGGCCAGATCTTTAATTCCAACCGTTACACCATGAAGTCGCAGCTCAGCACCTGGGGATTCGAAGTCGTCGACATGGGTGTCGCCCGGGACGATCCGGATGCCGTGAGCGCGATGATGACCCGCGCCGCGAGCCTGGCGGATGTCGTCATTACTTCCGGCGGCGTGTCCGTTGGCGAGGAGGACCACATCAAGGCGGTGGTCGAATCCCTCGGGTCCCTTGACTTGTGGCGCATTGCCGTCAAACCGGGTAAGCCGTTTGCATTCGGACAGGTCTGCGGCAAACCGTTTATCGGCCTGCCGGGTAACCCGGTTTCCGTATTCGTGACGATGCTGGTGATCGCGCGCCCCTATTTGTTTGCTTGCCAGGGAAATGCAGACACGCTCGTGCATGCTGTCCCGCATACCGCGCTGTTCGCCCGCAGAGGCAGCCAGCGGGAAGAATACCTGCGGGTCCGTGCCATTGACGGTGGAGTGGAGCTGTTTCCCAACCAAAGCAGTGGCGTCCTGTTTTCCACCAGTTGGGGACATGGCCTGGTGCGCCAGGAGCCCGGCCAGGAAATCAGCCAGGGCAGCACCGTGGATTACCTGCCTTACCCGGTGTTCAGTTAGCTGAAAAGCCGGGGCTGGTTTTCCCGGTCAGTCGGTCATGACCTGGAAAATACAGCAGTCAGGATTTTTCCAGGAGCAGGTTACAGATATGCCGGCCGATGGGAATGGCCGAAGTGGCGGCCGGCGATGGAGCATTGCACACATGCAGGCTGCGGGGCGTCTGCTCGAGCAGAAAATCATGCAACAGGGAACCGTCGCGCATCACTGCCTGGGCGCGAATTCCTGCGGGATAGGGTTCCAGGTCGTCTGCCACGATCCGCGGGCAATACTTTTTCACCTGGGCAATGAACGCGGGCTTCCACAGCGAGTTTCTCATTTCCCGGACGCCATGGCGGAAGTGGCGGGCACTGGCTTTCCAGAAGCCGGGGTAGGTCATCATGTCCGCCGTATCCCGCAGGCTGAAATTGACGGACCCGTAACCTTCGCGTTTCCAGCCCTGTACGGCATTTGGACCCACGGTGATCGCGCCGTTGACCGTTCTCGTGAGGTGAATGCCGAGAAACGGTAACGCCGGATCCGGCACAGGGTAAACCAGGTGTCTGATCAGGTGGTTCAGCTCCGGACGCAAGCGGTAGTACTCGCCGCGGTAAGGCACGATCCGAAACCCTTTATCCAGCCCCTGGAAACGGGCGAGCCGGTCCGCCATCAGGCCGGCGCAAACCACCAGGCGTTTCGCGTGATAGGTGTCCGCTCCGCAATGTATGTCAACCGCCGAACTGGTGTTCGGTGATGCCGGTCACTTCGGTGTTCAGCCGGACGTCTCCGCCACGTTGCCGGAACTGCTCGATCAAGACGTTGCAGATACCGGGAAAATCAACGATGCCGGACTCTTTGACCAGGAAAGCCCCGACACCGGTTATCGCCGGCTCCAGTTCCTGCAATTCACCCGGGCCAAGGATTTGCGGGTCGAGTCCGTTTTCCTGGCACCGCTGGAACAGCTGCTGCATCCTGACCAGTTCAGCCTGGTTCGTTGCCACCAGCAGTTTCCCTGTTTGCTCGCAGGCCACCTGGTGTTCGCGGCAAAACGCATAGGTGGCGCGCGCACCTTCCCTGCAAAACCGGGCCTTGAGGCTACCCGGTTCGTAATAGACGCCAGCGTGGACAACACCGCTGTTGTGGCCCGTCTGGTGCCGTGCCGGTGAGGCTTCCTTTTCCAACAGCAAGATGCGGGCGCGATCCGATGCCCGCTGCAAATGCCAGGCGGTGGACAGCCCCACGATGCCTGCGCCAATGATGATGAAATCGTATTTCAAGTATTGGTCCGGTTTTTGTTAGCATATGCGCTCGTGCATATTGCGTCGATATGAAATCGCGGATTGGGGAATGAAAAACAGCAGACTCGATTGGCCCGGCTTCCTGGCATCGGTTGGCGTCATCCTGGCAGCCTGCATTCCACTTATCGCGTTTCCCGAATCCGGCGGGGAGTTCCTGGAAAGGCTGTATCGGCTCATCACCCGTCATTTCGGCTTTCTTTACCTTTTGTCGGGCTTCTCCGTACTGGTCTTCCTGCTGTGGCTGGCGCTGGGGCCGTATGGGAGGGTTCGCCTGGCGGCCGGGGACGAAAAGCCTGAATTCAGCACGCTGAGCTGGACCGCAATGCTGTTCTGTGCGGGCGTCGGCGCCGGCCTGATGTTCTGGGCACCGATCGAGTGGGGCTATTATTACGGTGCGCCCCCGTTTGGCGTCGAACCACGTTCCGTCGAGGCCGCTGAATGGGCCGCGACTTACGGATTATTTCACTGGGGTCCTACGGCCTGGGCTTTCTACTGTCTGCCGACGGTGGCGATAGCGTATCCCTACTACGTGAAGAAAATGACATTTCTCCGGCTCAGCACCAGTTGTCATTATTTTTTCGGGGGTGAGCAGGAAACCCGCAGCGAACGCCTGATCGACTGGCTGTTCATGATCGGACTGATCGGTGGCGCCGGAACTTCACTGGGCTTTTCCACGCCGATGATCGCTGCCTGTGTAGCCCGCGTAACGGGTTTCGAGGCAGGCTTCAGCATGGAACTGGCCATCGTGGGTGTATCGGTCGCGTTGTTTGCCACCAGTGTCTGGCTGGGTTTGAAAAAAGGTATCAAGCGTCTCAGTGATTTCAACATGTGGCTGGCATTCGCCTTGCTGGCTTTTGTATTGATCGCCGGGCCAACCGTCCTGCTTTTGAAAACATCGTTAAACAGCCTGGGTTTGCTGGCGCAGAATTTTGTCCGGATGAGCACCTGGACCGACCCGTTCACGGATTCCGGTTTTATTGAAAACTGGACCGTTTTTTACTGGGCGTGGTGGATTGCCTACGCGCCTTTCGTGGGCATGTTTGTGACCCGGATTTCGCGCGGACGGACATTGCGCCAGGTCATTTTCGGTATGCTCGGCTACGGCACATTGGGAGGCGGTCTGTTTTACATGATCATCGGCAATTACGGGTTAAACCTCGAATTGAGCGGGGTGGTGGACGTTACGGCGATCATGAAAGACCAGGGTGGTTCCATGGCGATAGTGGCTGTTCTCGACCAATTGCCGGCGGCTGGTGCGGTCGTGCTGGTCTATGCTTTGATTGCCCTGGTATTTTCAGCCACGACTTATGATTCCGCTTCCTATATCCTGGCCTCGGCGGCTACCCGTTATCTGCCGGCCGGTGATGACCCGGATCGCTGGCACCGGGTATTCTGGGCGCTGGCCCTGGCCGTGCTTCCGCTCACATTGATGTTCGTCGGTGGCCTGAAAGTTATCCAGTCAGCCTCCCTGGTTGTCTCACTTCCGTTGATTTTTATTGGCGGACTGATGGCGGTTTCGCTGGTGAAGCAACTGGGCAAGGATCATGACTGACCTGATTTTTTAGCGAAGGATTTTGCAATGTTTACAATCAAGGTGACCGACCTGGATGGGCGGCAACACGAACTTGACGCGAAGCCGGGTGAAGTTCTGATGGAGTTATTGCGGGAGCAGGACTGGGGCGTGGCGGCCCTTTGTGGCGGCATGTGTTCCTGCGCGACCTGCCATGTTTTCATTGAAGAAGAATGGTTGGACAGCTTTCCGCCAAAGGATTCGGACGAGGAGGAATTACTCGAAATTCTCGATTCCTTTCAGCCTAATTCGCGCTTGAGTTGCCAACTGCGTTTACAGCCCGCGCATGACGGGCTGGTATTGATCCTGGCGCCGGAGGAATAGGGTGAACGGAGCGGTATCGGCACCCTGATACATTCACCCGTTCAGGCAGGCATTGTCCCGCGGCGGAGTTTTTTGCACCCAGCCATCGGCTGCCACTGTCACCAGGGTAGCCGAACGATTTGCGTCCAGGAGGCAAATCTGAAACTCCCCTGACTCGGCACCGTTGTCCCCGACAAGCCCGGTCGCCGTGAATGCCGCCTGGTTTTTCAGGGCGCCGTCTGCGGAAATTACAATTTTTTCGCTGGGCGCGTCAAAGGCCTGGATCAGTTCGATATCCTGGACGCTGCCGTTGCCGTTGCCATCCGAAAAAACCAGCCAGCCATAACTCCAGTCGCCGTCTTTCCTGCAGGTGTTACCGTTGGAACTCGGGCAAAGGATAACCTCGGCGCTACGTGCACTGGCCTCGGACCTGGCGAGTTCAAGACCCGCGATGATCGAGTCGGATGCCACTTTCATCCGGTATTTGTCGAGTAGCAAAGTCGAACCGGGCACTGCTACCAGGATGACAATTCCTATGGCCGCCAGCCCGATCATCAACTCCAGAACGGTCAGGCCCCGGATGTTACCCCGCCGTTTTCTGTTTGTTTTTTTCAAGAAGAACATTTGCCGAACCCCTTTTCATGCCGCGGATTACTGAACGTTAATGGTTGTTGAAACCGACTCGTCAACTTTGGAAACCAGCATCACATTGCCGGGATTCTCGACCAGGCCCCTGTCTGTCAAACACGAAAGCGTCATGATCTGAAATCAGCACGACATCCTCCGGAACACTGAAGTCCTGGATTTGCAGCTGGCCGGCCGCTCCGTTTTTACCCGGAGTGGTGAAACTGATCACCTGGGCGGCATCGGGCTGTTCGGCCGATATGTTCATGACCACAGTGGATTCGGTTGCCCGCGCCACTTTTCGCGCCATCTGCAACGAGTACTGGACATTTTCAAGAGTTGCGTTCATCTCCGCCTTGACGGCGGCGCCGCTGACCGATGGCATGGCAAATGACAGCAGAACGACCAGCAGGCCGACCACCAGCAAAATTTCGATCAGTGTGATCCCTTTAGAGTGCGAGGCAGGATGCCTCAGTTGCTTGTTTTTCATAATCCCCTGCGGCCTCGGCCAAACTATTACGTTTGTTTCAGGAGCCTTCCCTGATAAGTCCCGGATGCGCGGGAAACCCGCGTAATTCCGGCCGCCATTCCGTAGCGAATCGAATTACCTGTAGCTGGTATCAGTATAATAAAACTTCGTTACCGCAGCACACGCCCGACTGACCGCCTGTCGGGCTGAAGAGGCCGTTCAGGCAGCGGGCCATAAAAAAGCCGGCGTTTTTAAGGCGCCGGCCCGGGATTGACGGCCGGTGAATTTCACCGGTTCAACCATAATGGATCAGGGATTTCTGAACTTTATTCTATAACCTGGGCGATAGCGGCTTTGCACTCGGCGCTGACCGCCTCTTCCTGGGCTGCCAGGCAGTCGAGTATACGGCCTTCACCCATTTCGACATTCGCACACAGGCTCACGATGTCGTTCTCGCACTGGCCGGCCAGGTAGTTAAGGGCGGAGACTGCCTGGTCAAGCTGGGCCGCGGCGCTATAAAGAGCGTACTCACACTTACCCGAGAGCTTGTCTTCATGCGCATAGAAGCAGGCCAGCAGCCTGCCTTCACCGGGGCTTACCTGGCTGCAGTAGGCTTCGATTTCAACGTCGCATCCCTCCACGACTGTGGTTACAGGGTCCTGGGCAAACAGGGTGCCGGAAAAAGCAAATAGTGCAGAAAATATACAAAAAGCGATGGACTTGAGTTTCATTGAACCTTTTCTCCTTGGTGAATTTTGAAATTGGCGGCGCATTATGCACCGACCTGACACTGAAAGTCTTCTGGAATTCAGGGTTGCCTGGCTTCGTCCAGCGCGGCGACCAGTATTGAGGCCCAACCCTGCAAAATTTTGTCGGCCGCCTTTTTGTTGGTGACCGAGTTGGACCAGGTATAGTACGCCTGGTTGTCGGCTCTTCGATCCAGTGCTTTGGCGATCATATCACCAGTGACCGAATCGTACAGTTCGATATAGAGGGTCATTTCTCCGGCGGAAGACGTATAGGATTTTGTTCTCCCGGCCCGTGGAGTGTCAGGGGCGTTGACGTCCAGGTTGATGATGGCCGGCCGGACCAGGAGTACGTCATCACCCGGTTCGTCGGTCAATTGATAACCGGCCTTTTCAAGGGTCGTACGGAATACGGATTCGAATTCCCCTGACAGCCTGCTTTTTATTTCTTCGACGTCACGGGAGGTGACCCTCAGCGGGTTGGCCGCACTGCGTTGGTCGCGTTCCCAGTTTTTCTTGAAGGCCACGTAAGCGTCCAGCAACAGGATTCGATGGTATGGCGCGAGGTCGGCCCCGGGTTCCGCATAGACGACAGCCAGCTTCGAGTCCGGGACCCGGTGCAGGCCTTCCACGGTCACATCAGGCAGATCTTCCTGTCCGGCGTGTGCTGGTCCGGTTACAGCAAAGAGCAGGACAGCCATTACAGGCAGGCAAATATTCAGGTGTTTCATCAAGGGTCTCCCGAGAGGACGATTTAGCCGCTGGATTGCATTTTACTACGAACCGTCCCGGTGTAATGACACCGGCTTTGCCAACATTGTTCCCGCGACTGATCGAATCTGCGGGACAAACACGCTATTATTCGGCGCATGGATCATCAACGGCGGGATTTGCGTCTTTTTTTCAGGCTGAACGTCTTTTATGGATTGATGTTCAGCCTCGGCTGGTTGGCTTACTACCTGGTTCCGGACATTTCCAGTCATTTGCCGATTGGCACGATTGACCGGTTGATGAACTACAACGACCCGGATTCGTTCACCGGGGTTGAAATAAATGCGTCCCGTGTCGTCAATGAGTTTGACAGCATGGTGTGGCTGGTTACCGCGATCCTGGGGGCTGTTCTGCTGATGATCCCGGTGTCCTGGACGTACATTTCCATCCGCGAGAAAACCCAGATGGACCAGTCACTGTTACAGAGCATGATCGTATTGCCCATTGCCGTGACCGGCATCGTGCTCGTGGTGCACAACAGCCTCGCACTGGCGTTCAGTCTCACGGGCGTGGTCGCCGCCGTGCGGTACCGCACGTCGCTCAAGAGCACGGCCGACTCGCTGTTCATTTTCATGGCCGTCGCCGTCGGGCTCGCGGCCGGTATTGGTATGCTGGTCATCGCCGCCGTTATGACGGTTATTTTCTGTTACACCTTCCTGTGGCTCTGGAAAATAAACTATGGTTTCAGGAAAGAGGCCAAGCAATATATGCGTTCAGCCCACCTGGACAAGCGGGAGGGAGATGAAACTGAAAACGAACTTACGGGCTGATGAAGGGTCGGTTTTGGATAATGATCTTTTTTAACGAATTGTTCACAGGTTCCCTAGGAGATACCCGGTGAAAATCATCATTTTGTCGATGCTGCTGTATGCCAACCTGGTGTTTGCCGACGCCAGGCAAATTGACGACTACCAGTGGGAAGGCGTTGAGCGCGTCGTAGCCATTGGGGATTTGCATGGTGATTACGGTAATTACATGGCAACGCTGGTTGCGGCCGGCCTGGTGGATAAAAAGGGAAAGTGGATCGCCGGTAATACTCACTTCGTGCAAACCGGGGATATTCCCGATCGCGGACCCGACACGCGAAAGATCATCGAGCACATAACCAGGCTGGGTAAACAGGCGGAACGCAAGGGGGGGCGGGTTCACAACCTGATCGGAAACCATGAAGCCATGAATGTCTATGGCGATTTGCGCTATGTGACGGATGGGGAGTTCGAAGCTTTCGTCACGAAAAACTCGGCGAAACTCAGGGACCGTGTCTTCGAAGTGACCATGCAGAACCTTGCGGCAGCAGATCCGGCCGCCTTTGAGGCATTGCCGGAAAACTACCGCGCAGAATGGAATCTCAAACATCCCCTGGGTTGGGTTGAACACCGCCAGGCCTGGGACCCGGCCTGGAATCCGGACGGCGAGTACGCCAAGTGGGTGATGAACCAGAAAGTCGCCGTGCGGATCAATGACACCTTGTTCGTTCACGGGGGCATCAGCGGGTTTTATTGCCAGAACTCCCTTGCTTCGATGACGGAGCAGGTGATCGGCCATTTACGGCAGTTTAACCCGGCGGATACCGGCATCCTCGAAGACCAGTTTGGGCCCTTGTGGTACCGCGGACTTTCGGGCGAGGAGCCCGTTGCGTCCATGGAAACGGTGGACGCCATCCTGGCCCACCACCAGGTTAACCGGATCGCGGTGGGCCACACGGTGACCAGCGGTGTGATCTGGCCGCAGTACGGCGGTAAAGTGGTCATGATCGACACGGGAATCTCCAGTGCCTACGGTGGGCACATCGGCTACCTGGAAATTACCGCGCAGGGTCCTGTGGCCGGCTATCCCAATGGCAAAATGCCGTTACCCTCCAATGACGCGGATCGAATTTCCTACCTGGAGCAGGTCATTGCGCTGGATCCGGGTAATCGCTACCTGAAGCAGCGACTGGAGAAACTGCAGCAGCCTGAAGTTCCCGAGTTGCTCAAAGAGGACGCCGGAATGGCGGGTGACGATACCCTGGAACCCGGGCCCAAACCCGTTCCTATTTGCGGCATTTCCGGATAATCAGCCGGTCAAAATCCTTCGGGTCTTTGATGATGTCGAAGAATTTCCCGAGATATTTGATCGATTTATTTTTCGTGTTTGTAAAAAGCCGATCTTCGTTGTTGATCAGCGCATAGATGGCTGTTTCCTGCTTGAGAAACATCTCGCGTGTCGTTTCCAATTCGTTGTTGAACACACAGTAGCCACGGTACAGCCTCTGGGTGACCGTTTTGACCGGCAAACCGGCAGCAGGAACCGCATAGTGGGCATCGACCAGCCCGGAAGAATCAAAATCGTAAGGGATGGGGTAAACCTTGTCTCCTTTCTGAAAAGGCTCGGGTCCAATCAGTTTTGTGTTGTGGCAGCAAGAGTCGTCGGGACCGCTCAAGGCAGACCAGTCGACGTTGGAGATCATATAGTGGAACAACGACAATTCGCTGGTCTCGCGGGGCTCAAGTTGTGACAAGCGGACTTTGGGCATTGTGACTTTTTTCAGGTCATGGCGTTTTGCGACGTCGCTGTCGTCTTCGATCAGGAACGCGAATCGGTCCTCGGTCTTCTTGCCGGATTTGCTGTCGATATAGGTCACGTTCAGGGGGCGGACACGAAAACTGTAGTCGGTGATCAGGTTGTACATGCGGTAAGAGAGCATTTCCAGGATGAAATACTGCTCGAAACGCTTGGCGCTTTCACAGTGGGTCACCATCTTCAGCGAGTCCTGGCCGCGAAATAAGGTACCTTTGACCGCTTCCTTGTCGAAACGCAGGCGAATGGGCGGGAATTCACAGACACGCTGCCGCGTGATGCCCCTGCGCCCGACGGTAATATCCAGGGACACCGGATTACCCTGGGCGTCCTTGTATTCGAGCTTTCCCGGGTACGGCTGCTGGTTTGCAGCATCCCGCTGAATGTCGCGCCAGGGTCCGGTAATGTTGACGTTAAGGGTATCTTCACCGGAGAACAGCTTGTCAGGCTTGCCGGACTTGCCGGGGTCGTTCTGTGCCCACAGGGATTGCAGGCTTAACAGAAGAAAAGCCAGCGTTAAAACCAGCGTGATGAAAGTCCGGTTTCCCGGTTCGGTCTGGCCATGGATTTTCAGCATTTATTTTTCCCTTCCGGTGTCTGCATGTTTTTCATTATAGAACGCTTGAACCCGTTTGCCCCAATAAGTGAATCATCTTGATTTTTCGAGTGACGAAGGGGTAATTTCGAGTCCTGCCCGGAGGTATGAAAAACACGATGGTTGAAAAATACAGGATAGACCTGGCGGCGACCCTGAAGAAGGCCTGCCCGAATCTCGAGGTATCCACGGATCCGGCTGTGTTTGCCAGCCATGGGCGGGACTGGACGCGTTTCAGAAAAGCGGCACCAGGGGCGGTGGTGTTCCCGGACTCGTCCAGCCAGGTACGTGACGTGGTAACCGCCGCGGCGCATTCCGGCATTGCCCTGGTTCCGTCCGGAGGCCGCACCGGGTTGAGCGGTGGCGCCGTGGCGTCCGCCGGGGAAGTCGTGGTTTCATTTGACCGGATGCGCAAAGTGCTGGACTTGAACGCCACGGACCGGACCGTTACCGTGGAGGCGGGAGTCGTGACCGCAACGGTTCAGGCCCTGGCGCGAGACCATGGTCTTTATTATCCCGTATCTTTTGCTTCCGAAGGATCCAGCCAGATCGGCGGTAACGTGGCGACCAACGCCGGAGGTATCCGGGTCCTGAAGTACGGGCTGACGCGTGACCGGGTAGCAGGCCTAAAGGTGGTTACGGGCCGGGGTGAGTTGCTGGATCTCAACCGCGGGCTGATCAAGAATGCCAGCGGATATGATCTGCGGCACCTGTTTATCGGTAGTGAAGGAACGCTGGGGCTGATTGTTGAAGCAACGCTGAAACTGGTAGATCCACCCTTACCCAGCAAGGTGCTCCTGCTGGGAGTGGACAGCATGGAAGCACTGATGAAAGTCTTTGATTCCCTGCAATCCGGCCTGGAACTGTCGGCGTTCGAGTTTTTCACTGACCGGGCTTTATTCCATGTGCGCCGGGCCAACGATCTCCCTCCGCCGTTTGAAACGCCCTGTCCCTTTTATGTCATTGCCGAGTTTGACTGTCCCGACCAACCGTCGGAAGAATCAGCCATGAATATTTTTGACCACTGCTCCCGGCAGGGCTGGATTCTTGATGGCGTGATCAGCCAGAGTCAAAGCCAGTCGGAGCGCCTGTGGCGTTACCGCGAGGGTATATCGGAATCGATAAGTCACTTCCCTCCGTACAAGAACGATTTATCGGTGAGGGTTTCAGCGGTCCCCCGGTTCCTGGACCGGATGGATTCGCTGATGCACGAAGTCTGTCCGGATTTCGAAGTCGTCTGGTACGGGCATATCGGTGACGGCAACCTGCACATGAATATCCTGAAACCGGAGGAAATGGACCTTGGTGTTTTCGAGTCCCGCTCCCACGAAATCAGTGAAAAAACCTATGCCCTGACCCGGGAATTTGGCGGCAGCATTTCCGCGGAACACGGTATCGGATTGCTGAAACAGCCCTGGCTTGGCCTTTGTCGTTCACCCGAAGAAATCCGGTTCATGCAGGCAATCAAGGCGGCATTCGATCCGGCGGGAATTTTCAACCCGGGAAAACTGTTGCCCCGGGAAACCCCTGATCAGTAGTGCGCCGGCGCCTTTAAACAAAACGCATCGAAAAATCGACCGCATTGATGTTCTTGGTGATGTCGCCGGTGGATATGAAATCGACGCCGGTTCCGGCAATCGTCCTGATCGTTTCCAGGTTGATCCCCCCGGAAGCCTCCAGGCCGATTTTGCCTTTGTACTGCGTGACGGCGTTCTTCAGGTCTGCGAGACCAAAGTTATCCAGCAGCGCCCGTTGCGCCCCGGCGGCATGGGCCTCTGCCAGTTGCTCGAGGTTTTCGACTTCCACTTCCAGCAGAAGGTCCGGGTGCAGGCGCAAGGCCGCGCTGACAGCTGCCGTAACAGAGCCCGCCGCAGCTATATGATTTTCCTTGATCAGGATGGCGTCAAACAGGCCGATGCGGTGGTTGCTGGCGCCTCCGCACCTGACCGCGTACTTCTGTGCCAGGCGCAGGCCGGGGATGGTTTTACGCGTGTCGAGGATGATTACGCCGGTCCCCGCAACCGCGTCGGTGTAACGGCGGGCCGCGGTGGCCGTTGCCGATAGGGTCTGCAGGAAATTGAGCGCTGTCCGTTCTCCGCTGAGGATGGAACGGGCGGGTCCTTTGAGCCGGCACACTTCCTGGCCCGGATTCATGAAATCGCCATCGTTGACTTGCCAGTCGATCGTGATCCGGCCACTCAATTGTCTGAACGTCTCGTCAAACCAGGGGCGGCCGGAGCAGACGGCCTGGTCTCTGCAGATCACCCGCGTCACCAGCATACCGTCTTCCGGTATCAGGGCGGCAGTGCAGTCACCCGTCCCCAGGTCCTCTTTCAGGGCGCGCTTTACTTCGGCTGCGACAGCCTTGCCCGGTGGCGGACGCATGTCAGAAGTCCTGCAGCTGGGTGGTTCCAATGCCCCGTTCTTCAAGCAGGATCGGAATCTCGTCGACAACCGGGTAGATGACCTTCGAATCCTCTGTGATCAATGCTTCGCGCAGCGGCTGGTCAACTACTTCGCCGCGCACGTATTGAACTTCGCCGGCTGCAATTGCCTCGTTCAATTTCTTCAGACGCGCCCCGGAAAGGCGGGTCAGCGGAATTTTGCTCACCGGGCAGCACAGTATTTCGAGCAGTTTCCCGTCGATGGGCATAGCGGACTCCAAGGCAAAAACATTAACCCTAGTTTACGGCACCGAAAGGAATTCTCACAGCCGAAATCGCCGCCGTTCACGTGGTACAATGCCCGGCTTGTGTTTCACGCATGTACAGGAATTGCAACGGTGAAAAATCAGCTGCTTGTCGGCATCATCATGGGCTCCCAATCGGATTGGGAAACGATGAAAAATGCCGCGGATACACTGGACGCTCTGTCCATTCCCTACGAAACCCGGGTGGTTTCCGCCCATCGCACGCCGGACCAAATGTTTGAATACGCCGAAAGTGCGGCGCAGAGGGGTTTGAGGGTTATCATCGCAGGCGCCGGCGGCGCCGCTCATCTGCCCGGCATGGTGGCTGCAAAAACCGTGGTCCCGGTACTCGGCGTTCCGGTGCAGTCCAGGACCCTGAGCGGCATCGACTCGTTGCTTTCGATCGCCCAGATGCCCGCAGGAATTCCCGTGGGCACCCTCGCGATCGGGGCGGCAGGCGCCACCAACGCGGCCTTGCTGGCCGCGGCCATCATCGGCACCACCGAGCCTTCGGTGCGGGCAGCACTCGAGGCGTTCCGCCGATCACGTACGGATGAGGTCCTGGCCCATCCTGACCCCAGCCAGGCCTGATTCAATGGATACGCGGGCGCGACGAACCCTGTTGCCGGCGCGGCGCGTCGGCGTTCTCGGAGGCGGACAGCTGGGCCGTATGCTGGGCCTGGCAGGCATTCCACTGGGCCTGGATTTTGTTTTTCTGGACCCGGCAAGTGACGCCTGTGCGGGGGCGGCCGGCGAATTGTTGCAGGCCGAATTTTCAGATGCCCCGGCCGCCCGGAAACTGGCTGAACGGGTCGATGTCGCAACGTTTGATTTTGAAAACGTGCCGGAATCAACGGCGCGCGCACTCGAGGAAGTTTGCCCCCTGTACCCTGCGCCCAATGCGTTGGGCGCCGGCCAGGACCGGGCAATGGAAAATGAATTGCTGACCAGCCTGGGCATCCCGATTCCGCCCTATCACAAGGTTTCAAGCCGCACCGATTTGTTGGAGGCACTGGAGATCCTGGGGTATCCGGCCGTTTTGAAAACCCGCCGCTTCGGGTATGACGGTAAAGGCCAGGCCATTCTCCGCGATCCGGAAGACCGGGAACGCGCCTGGCAGAGACTCGGTGATTCCGAACTGGTGCTCGAGGCATTCATACCCTTCGATGCCGAGTGCTCCCTGGTAGCCGTCCGGGGACTGGACGGAGAGATCCGGACCTGGCCGCTTACCCGCAACGTGCATTCAAACGGGATTCTCAAGCTCAGCCTGCCCGGGGTTTTTGACGACTCCTTGCAGCGCAAGGCAGCCGCCCTGATGCATGTCATGCTGGAGCACTTTGACTACACGGGCGTGTTGACGATTGAGTTTTTTCTCGTTGGAGGGGAGCTGCTGGCCAATGAATTCGCGCCGAGGGTTCATAATTCCGGACACTGGACCATCGACGGTTCGACCTGCTCACAGTTTGAAAATCATTTGCGCGCGATTACCGGCTTACCGCTGGGCGAAACCGACAGGGTCGCCCACTCTCTGATGTTCAACTGGATCGGCGAAATGCCCGACCGGGAGGAGATCATGGCGATACCCGGCGTACACTGGCACGACTATGGCAAATCACCGAGACCGGGCCGGAAAATTGGCCATGCGACGCTGACGGCCGGGTCCCTGGAGGCACTGAAAACCAACGCTTTGCGGGTGGGGCAGATCGCCGGGGGGGAATTCCCGGCCCTGCTAAGAAGTCTCTTCGAATAGTGGCCTGTAACAGCCAAATCGAAAGCATCTCACTCGGCCTGTTGGCGCCTGGCTTGGTCTTCACTCGGCCGATAGCTATGGCTATCGGCTTCGTTCCAGACCGGCGCCAGCCACCACCATTCCTTCGCGATCCCTCTTCCGCTTTAGCTGTTACCGGCCACTAGCGCACAGACGACGTCGACAATTTGCCCGGCCTGCGCGGCGTCGATGATCAACGGCGGTAACAGGCGAATCACCCGGTCCTGGGTTACGTTCAGAAGCACGCCCTTGTCCAGCGCCCGTTGCCGCAGATGGTTTGCGTCCTGGCTGAGCTCAACGCCGATCATCAACCCCTTTCCGCGGATATCCTTCACCGCGGGATTGCCTTCAAGACGTTTCCTGAATGAATTCAGAATGTGCTCACCAGTGGCCCCGGCCCGGCCGCACAGGTCTTCCGACCTCATGATATCCAGAACGGAACAGGCCGTGCGCGTCACCATTGGATTGCCCCCGAAGGTAGAACCGTGGCGCCCCGGGGTCAGGGCTTCTGCAGCGGCTCCGCGCGCGGCGCAGGCGCTGATCGGCAGGCCGTTGCCGAGGGCCTTGGCGGTCGTCAGCAGATCGGGCAGGACATCCTCGTGCTGGTGTGCATACCACCTGCCGGTGCGGCACAGACCCGACTGGATTTCGTCGAATATGAGCAGCCAACCGTTTTCGTCACAAATCGACCTCAGCTCCGACAGGTAGCCTGCGGGCGGAATCCTGATTCCGGCTTCTCCCTGGATCGGTTCAACCAGCACGGCGGTGATTTCATGGTGTTGTCCGGCAATTTTTCGAATGGCGCCGGCATCCCCGAATGGCACACGCAGGAAACCGGTGACCAGTGGTTCGAAACCGGCCTGGACCTTGCGACTGCCGGTGGCCGACAGGGCGGCCATCGTCCGGCCGTGAAAACTCTTTTCCATGACGACAACGCACGGGTTGTCGAACTTGCGACCGTGACCCAGCAGGCGGGAAATTTTCAGCGCACATTCAATGGCTTCCGCCCCCGAATTGCCGAAGAAAACGCGGTCCATCGCGGTCACTTCAGCGACCTTGTCCGCGAGCTTTTCCTGCCAGGGAATCCGTACCAGGTTGCCGGTGTGAATCAGGGTTGCCGCTTGCTCGGCAATTACCCTTGCCAATGCCGGGTGTGCATGGCCCAGCGCGCAAACGCCAAGGCCGCTGATGGCATCCAGGTAGCGTTTTCCGTTTTCGTCAAATAACCAGGCGCCTTCCCCCCGTTCAAAAGAAACGGGAAGTGGAGCGTATGTATTCATCAGGTGGGTTGCCATAAGCCCTCCGGGTCAGGATTCATTTTTGAATTATGTGGGTCAGAAGCCAGTCAGAATTTTCCAGCGATTTACTATCGCACAAAATAGTGCGGCCGTTCTTTCCGTATCGTAAACGGCCGAGTGCGCCTCGGATTCATTCCACTCCAACCCGGCCGCCTGGACCGAGCGTGAAAGTACCGTTTGGCCAAAAGCCAGGCCTGCCAGCGTCGCGGTATCGAATGAACTGAACGGGTGAAAAGGGCTGCGCTTGAAATCGGTGCGTTCGATCGCGGCATTCAGAAACGACAGGTCAAAAAACGAGTTGTGCCCTACCAGGACCGCGCGCTGGCAACCGGTGGTCCGGATCTCGTTGCGCACTGGCTGGGAAATGCGGCGCAGCGCTTCCTTTTCCGGTAATGCATTGCGCAACGGGCTGTCCAGCTTGATTCCGGTAATTTCCAGCGACTTGGGGTTGATGTTACCGCCCTCGAACGGTTCAACGTGCACCGATACGGTCTCGGCGATAAACAGGCGTCCAAAATCATCCATGCGGATGATGCAAGCCGCCATTTCCAGCAGTGCATCTTTCTTTGCGTCAAACCCGCCGGTTTCGACGTCTACAACGACAGGAAGAAATCCCCTGAATCGATCAGCAATGCGCGGCATAATGGACCCTGTAAAGTAAGCACTGGAGGATAAGGGATTGCACCGCAAATTGCCATGAAGACCACGAACTTGGCACCATTCAACGGATTCCCGGATCGCATGAGCCTGTTTTTGCTCTTGTGCCTGTTGTCCCTGCCGGGAGTGCTCCGGGCAGCATCCCCGGACGATACGGCGGTTTTCTGGTCGATTTCCAGCAACGGCGAGCCGGCCGGATACCTGTTGGGAACCATTCACAGCGAAGACCCCCGGGTGCTGGATTTCTCCGAAGAGTTCAGTGAAATGCTCTCTTCCAACCGGGTATTCGCGATGGAAATGGTGCCGGATCTGCCCACGCTGCAAAAATTGACCGGGTACATGCAGTACCAGGATGGCACGACGCTGGAGGGCGTCATCGGGGCAGAACGGTATGCGAAATTGATGGTGGCGCTCGCGGATTACCGCGTACCCCCGGACTGGATCGCCCGGATGAAAGTCTGGGCCGCGATGATGTCGATCAGTGTGCCGCCTCCGCAGACCGGATTGTTCATGGATTTTTCGTTGTCGCTCCGCGCGGCCGGCGCCGGGCTCAAGGTTGTCGGCCTGGAAACGCTGGAGCAGCAACTCGCTTTCCTTGAAAACATGCCGCTGGCGCAGCAACTGGCCCTGTTGGACCAGGCCCTGGCTGAATATGAAAAAGCAGCTGAACTCCATGACCAGATGGTCGACAGCTATCTTCACGGCGATCTGCAGGCTTTGAAGGCGCAGGCGAACGACCAATTGGGTGAGTTGGGTGAGGAAGCACGGCAGTATTTCCTGTACCAGGGTGTTGAACTGCGTAACCGGAGAATGCTCGAGACCCTGCTGCCGATACTGGAGACAGACCGCGTATTCGTTGCAGTCGGGGCGCTGCACCTGCCGGGGAATGCCGGCCTGATCCAGCTATTGAGAGACCAGGGGTACGAACTGCAACCCCTGCCTCAGCCGTTCAGCGCCGAAGTGACAGAGCCAGCCCCAGTATCAGCGCAACAGCAAAGAAACTGATGCCCCAAACAGGTTCCAGGAAAACGGTTGTGAGTCCCAAAATCCCGAACATCAGCGCCGCTGCGATGCCGTCTCCGATCCGGTCGGTGACGTAACTGTCCCGCCCGGTCAGCTTGAGCAAAACATGGTCGAGACTGATCTTGCCGCCGCCCTGAAAAACCAGGGGTAAAAGAATGACCACGAAAAGCAGCGGCAGTTTGAAATTGCCGGCGTCCTTCGGAGGTGATCACGTAGCCTTTCCACAGTTCGCCCAGGGTCCCCCATTCGGCCGGCCAGTGCACCGCGGCGGTCGCGACTACTGTGATGACCAACAGGGAAGCAGCGGCGAAGCGAGTGAACAGGCCGAGCAGGATCATCACGGCAAAAACCAGCTCCCCCCAGGTGGCCGCCAGCCAGCTGAGGTCGGTTGGCACCAGGTCGAACGGCCAGGGGAAACCTTTTTGCCAGTCCGCCCAGGGAATATCGGCAAACCAGTTTTCACCGTTCAGCTTGGTGATGCCTGATTCCCAGAACTCCCAGAACATGATCAGCCGCAATACCAGCGGCCACAGGTATTCACCGGAAGCTCTCAGGCGGGCGGTGAGATTGTCGTAGATGTCGTACATACCTTGTTACCGCCGGGTTCCCAGAACAACGCCTTTTTGTTTCAATTCCATGAGCAGGTCCGTGCCGGCGGCAATGACGCGTTCCGGATCCGGATGCCCTATGGTGTCGGCAACCCGTGTCAACAGTTCCAGGCCCGTGGCATTACCTTCAGCCTGTATCCATTCGAGCAACAGCCGGCTGACGTTGTTCAGTTGCATGAATTTCACCCGGTCCACCGGGTCACGGTAGACCAGTATGTGGGTGGGCTCGTCCGGTGGCGTCACGGGCTGATAGTCCGGCCCAATCCGGTGAACGGGGTAACGGTAACTCAAAGGCCAGGCCAGGGGTGAAAGCACGGGCGTGGCGTTCAGCAGGTCCCCGTTCCGATCAGCGTCAAGCGCGCCGGGGTTGCGCTCGTCCAGTGAAAGCGCCAGTTCCACCCACTCGTAGTGGGCCAGTTCCAGCAGGAAACCCGGATCGTGCTCGCAGGCTTTCCGCCCATCCTGCAGGTAGCCCAGAAACTCCTTCGAAATCTCGCTGAATTGCGGGGTCTGGCAGTGATGCTCCGAATAAAAATCCCGCACCAGTTTGCGCCAGCCTGCTTCGGCGTATATTGAACGCAAAACCGGGAAGTTGCTCGCCAGCAGTGAACTGATATTGTTGAAGAACAGCTCACGATAGATTTTCATCCGGCGGTCTTCGATACCGGCAGGCGCGGCGTGGTTTTCCGGATCGCGTATATGCGCTGCAAAAGCCGTTTGCAGCGTTTTGAGCCGGTCAGGCCCGCCTTCTGGGATACTGTTCATGTTGCCTGGCGAGGTCCGCGGTCCGGTGTTTGTTTTGCAGCGTGGTGATGTGCCCGACTTCGGCCATCAATTCTTCGATGGGGGGCAGGTTGAAATCCCGTTCCAACAGCGTGGGAAAAACGCCAAAGGTTCTGTATGCCTCTTCCAGGATTTCCCAGACGTCGGGAATCACCGCTGCGCCATGGGTATCCACCAGGAGGTCTTCAGCTTCCCTGTAATGTCCGGCAATGTGGCCGTAAGCGATCCTCTGGCCGGGTAACTGTCGCAGGAAAGCCAGGGCATCGTAGCCGTGGTTGATGCTGTTGACATAAATATTGTTGACGTCGAGTAACAAGTCACAATCGGCCTCATCCAGCACGGCGGTAATGAATTCGATTTCGCTCAGCTCGGCACCCGGTGCGGCGTAGTACGAAACATTTTCGATCGCCATTTTGCGTTCGAGAATGTCCTGGGCCCTGCGAATTCTGTCCGCCACGTGCCGCACTGCTTCGGAAGTGAACGGGATGGGCATCAGGTCATACAGGTGTCCATCGTCGGTGCAATAGCTCAGGTGCTCGCTGTAGCACCGGATCTGAAGTTCATCCAGGAACTGCCGCAAGCGGTGAAGCCAGGTTTCGTCGAGCGGTGACGGGCCGCCAAGGGACAGGGACAATCCGTGGCAGACAAAAGGTAATTGTCCGGTAAATTCCCTCAGCGCGGCCCCGTAACGGCCCCCGATACCCATCCAGTTCTCAGGAGCGATTTCCATGAAGCCGACCGGCCCGGTGCCGTGGGAGCGAAGCGGGCCCAGCAGGGCCCGCCGCAATCCCAGACCGGCGCCATCAACAGGATATCGGTTGGTGGTCATCGGTCAATCCGGCTTATCGGAGAATCAAAGACCGGGTCAGCCCTGGTCTTTGTCGCCGCCGCATTTGCCTTCTTCGGCCTTGTCGCCACCACAGCTGCCCTCGTGGGCCTTGTCAGCGCCGCATTTGCCTTCGCCACATTTGCCTTCTTCGGCTTTATCGCCGCCACAGCTGCCTTCTTTGGCTTTGTCGCCGCCACAGCTGCCTTCTTTGGCTTTGTCGCCACCACAGCTGCCTTCTTTGGCTTTGTCGCCGCCGCAGCTGCCTTCTTTGGCCTTGTCGCCACCGCAGCTGCCTTCTTTGGCTTTGTCAGCGCCGCACTTGCCTTCTTCAGCCTTATCGGCGCCAGCCAGCAAATAGCCGGCATCAAGATCAACCGCTTCAAACGGGTTGTCAGCGGCCATCGCGGTCGTCGAAGCGGCCAGCGATGAGACGAACGCTACTCCAACAGCAGCAGCCAGGGGACGGGTGGTCAGTTTTTTTTCAGACATCGTAAAGAATCTCCAGGTTGGTTGTTTGGCGGGCCATCAGGCCTGCAGTGAAAATCAGTTTGAGCGTGCAATTTTCCGGTAATCCGCACAACTCAGGGCAGTTGACCGGAAACGAGTCCGGATTATTACATAAGGAGCGTCTGATCGGTTGCGGCGGCGCAAAGTAATCAGACTAACCAGGTGCTCCGGTCTTTGATTTGAAACTGCAGAGATCCCTGACGATACATTCCGGGCAGTTCGGTTTTCGCGCTTTGCAGGTGTACCTGCCGTGCAGGATCAGCCAGTGGTGCGCATCATGCAGGTATTCCCGCGGAACGGCTTTCAGGAGCTTGAGCTCCACCTCGAGCGGTGTTTTTCCCTTGGCAAGCCCGGTGCGATTGGCCACGCGGAAGATATGGGTGTCAACCGCGATGGTGGGCTCACCGAAAGCCGTGTTGAGCACCACGTTTGCCGTTTTCCGGCCCACTCCCGGCAGGCGCTCCAGTGAATCCCGGTCGTTTGGCACCTTGCCGCCGTGTTCCTGGATAAGAATCCTGCAGGTCTTGATGACGTTCTCCGCCTTGGAATTGAACAGTCCAATGGTCCGGATATAAGGCTTCAGGCCATCAACTCCCAGTCCGAGGATGGCTTCCGGAGTATTGGCGACGGGATAAAGTTTCCGCGTTGCCTTGTTTACGCTGACGTCGGTTGCCTGCGCGGACAGCATCACGGCAATCAACAGTTCAAACGGCGATGCGTACTCCAATTCGGTTTTCGGGGCCGGCGTCACGGATTGCAGGCGGCGAAAAAACTCCTTGCGGTCAGCCGGTTTCATGTGACCGGGCTTCCGCTTACGGCGGCCCTTCTTTTCACGGCCAACCGCGAATCAAGCCAGTTTCGTCCGGCAATCAGCAGGCCCAGCCCAATGAAGGCTCCGGGGGGAAGGATTGCCAGCAGAAATCCGGGATGGCCGGGAATCACGGTCAATTGCAGTGAAGCGCCCAGGTCTCCGAACATCAGGTTTGCCTGGCTCATCAGCGTACCCTTGCCGATGATTTCCCTGGTTGCCCCGAGCGCAACCAACGCCAGGCAGAAGCCGAGCCCGGTAGCCAGCCCATCGACGATCGACGGCAAGGCTTTGTTCCTCGATGCAAACGCTTCAGCCCTGCCGATAATGGCGCAGTTGGTGACGATCAGCGGAATGAATATCCCCAGGACCAGGTACAGTTCGTGCAGCCAGGCCTGCATCAGCAACTGGATGACGGTTACCACGGACGCAATGATGATCACGTATGCCGGAATCCGGATTTCCGGGCGCAGGGCCGGGCGCGCCAGCGAAACAGCCAGGTTGGAAAATACCAGGGTCAGGGTCGTGGCCAGGCCAAGACCGAGCCCGTTCACCACGGTGTTGCTGACCGCCAGGAGTGGGCATAAGCCGAGCAACACGACCAGCCCGGTATTTTGCCGCCATATTCCGTTCATGAAAATCTCGCGGTAATTCAATTCGTGCTGCTCCCTGTGGATTCAGAGGGGGTTTCGAACAGGATCTCCCGGTGAGTGTCGAAATATTCAAGCGCCAGGCGCACCGCGTCAACCACGGCTCGCGGGGTTATCGTCGCACCGGTGAACTGGTCGAATGACCCACCTTCGCGTTTTACCTTCCATTCAGCCGGTCCGGGGTTTACCAGCGACTTGCCGGAGAAACCCAGAACCCAGTCGCTTTTCGCCAGTTCAATGGCATCGCCCAGACCGGGTGTTTCCTTGTGGGCAATGACGCGAACCCCGCGCAGGCTGCCATCCGGGTCGATACTGGCCAGCAGGGTAATGTTTCCATTGTAGCCATTCACTGCATCGAACTTGAGAATAGCGCCTTGTGGGGTTCCTCCATTCCGGGCCCGCCAGACCGTCACCTGTTGCTGATTGGGGAAAAAATGGTCGTCCATGATCGTGATCCGGTCATCCAGCAGCGCATTGTCATACTGCTCCGGAATCAGCTGTCCCAGTTGTTCGAGCACGACGCGCCTTTCCTGTTCGGCAATGCGATCAGCTGTCAGCCAATCGACACCGGTCAGCAGAGCCGTGCCCGTGAGCGCAACCAGGCCCAGTGCAACCGCGCTTCTGAGCACACCCGTCATTGTCCGAATATCCTTGGGCGCGTGTACCGGTCGATCAGGGGTGCAGCCATGTTCATCAGCAGCACGGCAAAAGCCACTCCATCCGGGTATCCGCCCCAGCGCCTGATCACCAGTGTGAACACCCCGACGCCCGCGCCGAAAATCAGCCGGCCACGGCCACTGGCACAACCGCTGACCGGGTCGGTGGCAATGAAGAAAGCACCGATCATCAGGGCACCGGAAAATACGTGCACCAGGGGCTCAGGGTTGCTGCCGGGATCCGCAAGGTAGCCAGCCAGGCCCAGGAACAGCACGGTTCCGATCATGGCGGCCGGAACCTGCCAACTGATGATTCTCCGCCATAACAGCCACAGACCCCCGAGGGCATACCAGTTGGCGATCCATTCCCAGCCCAGTCCGCCGTAGTCGCCAAAGACCGGTGATTGCCTTGCCTCGGAAACCATTCTCCCGGAAGCCAGGCTGGTCCGGATGGCATCCAGGGGTGTCGCCTCGGTGATGGCGTCCCAGGACAGGTTTCCCGGCGCCTGCCCGGTGAATATCGCCGCCAGCACGTCGGTGAGTCCGAAATCCTGCGGCGCGATGGAAACAGGGGGCAACCAGGCGGTCATGGCTTGCGGAAAGCTGATCAGAACGACGACATAGCCCACCATCGCGGGGTTGAACATGTTGTGACCAAGGCCGCCGTAGAGCTGTTTTGCGATAACGATGGCAAACAACATGCCGGTCATCGCGATCCACCACGGCGCCAGCGGCGGAATACAGAGGGCGAACAGGATGGCCGTGAGCACGGCGCTGAGATCTCCCAGGAAGAGGCGTAGTGGCTTCTTCCGGATCTTCAGCATGATCGCCTCGAAAGCTAGTGCAAAAAAGCTGGCCAATGCAATTTGGACCAGAATTCCAGGCCCGAAAAACCAGGCATGGGCAGCGATGGCGGGGATCAGCGCAAAGATCACCTGCAGCATCACCCGGGAAACGGTCGCGTGAGAAGGAAAGTGGGGCGCGCCGCCGGTTTCGAAGCTCCTGCTCATGAATCCCTGCCTTGCCGGGACCGGACCCGCTCGATGGCATCGGCAATTTTCTTCTGCTTGTCGTCGTCATTGTCCAGGGCGCGTTTTTTGTGCTCGATTCGCTGCTGGCGCTCCATTTTGATTCGCGCCAGGCGCGATTCACGCGCTTCGAAACGTTGTCGTGCGGTTTCCGCCAGGTGGCGTTCATTCTTTTGCAGCTGGATTTCGGACTTCCCGAAGCGGAACCAGTTGGTCAGGGGGATGTGGCTGGGGCAGACGAAATCGCAACAGCCGCATTCAATGCAATCGGAAAGGCCGAGATCGGCCGCATCGTCCCAAATGCCGTTGCGGATGCTCCAGTTCAATTCCTGCGGGAGCAGCTGGGCGGGGCAGACTCGTGCGCACTCCCCGCAGCGGATGCAAGGCATTTCCGGTTGGGGGGGGCGAATATCGTCGGCGGTCAGCACCAGGATGCAATTGGCGGCCTTGATCACCGGGTTGGCGTCCGAAGCCAGCGCATACCCCATCATCGGTCCGCCAAGTATCAGTCTCGCAGCATCGGGTGCATAGCCACCGCAATGGTCGATCAGGTTGGACACCGGGGTTCCGATCTGTGCCAGCAGGTTACGCGGTTTGCGCACGCCGCTGCCGGTAACGGTGACGATTCGTTCGATCAGTGGTTTGCCCTCGGTCACCGCCCTTGCAACGGCCGTGGCAGTCGCGACGTTCTGGCAAAGCAGGCCAAGATCGGTCGGGCGTCCGCCGGAGGGCACCTCGAGCCCGGTAAGCACTTTGATCAGCTGCTTTTCACCACCTTCCGGATAAATGGTCGTTACCTTCACGATATCGATACCGGTTGTTCCGGAACGCCTGACCGCCTCGGAAAGGGCCGAGTTCACGGCGCCCATCTGGTCTTCGATGGCGATAATCGTCCGCTCGGCCCCGACGGCTTTTTGCAGGATACGTGCGCCCAGGATGATGGAGTCGGGACGCTCCCGCATCAACATTTCGTCACAGCTGATATAGGGTTCGCATTCCGCGCCGTTGAGAATAAGCGTGTGAATTCCGCGCGAACTGGCTTCATCGACTTTTATGCCGGTCGGAAAAACCGCCCCGCCGAGACCCACGATGCCGGAACTCCGGATTCTTTGCCTGAGTGTTGCAGGGTCGGCTTTTTCCCAATCTTCAAACGGTTCCAGGGTTTTCCATTGATCCAGGCCATCGGGCCTGATGACGATACACCGGCCATTCCGTCCCGAGGGGTGACTGATGGGGTGGTTTGTGATCGCCGTGACCGTGCCCGATGTTGGCGCGTGAACAAAGCCGCCGCCGGCTTGCCCGGACTCTCCCAACGAATCGCCTTTCAGTACTTTTTGGCCTTCCCTTACCACCGGTTCGAATTCCGCTCCGGCCTGCTGCAGCAGGGGCACGAAATAGCGTGTTGCAAGCGGTACTTTTTCGACCGGGGTTTCGCAGGATATTTTCTTGTTATGACGTAACCTCAGCCCGCCGTGAAAATGGTGGAGCTGTTGCCCGGCGTTACGTGCCTGGTTTTGCAGTTCATTGGGCATCAGGCAGCCTGCGGAGTCCGGGCATCGGCGGGGTAATCCCTGGGACCGGGCCTGGGTCGCGCCCACTCACCCGGGGCAGGAGTCTTGATCACCATCTCGATACAATCCACCGGGCAGGGTGGGAGGCACAGGTCACAGCCCGTGCATTCCGCTTCTATCACCGTGTGCATCAACTTTGCGGATCCGACGATGGCGTCAACCGGGCAGGCCTGGATGCACAGGGTGCACCCGATGCAGACATCTTCATCGATCACCGCAACCGTTCTTGGCTTGACCGCGCCGTTTTCGGGGTTGAGGGGCGGGGCTTCGACACCGAGCAGGTCGGCCAGGGCACGGATACCGGCTTCACCGCCCGGCGGGCACTGGTTAATGCCGGCTTCGCCTGCCGCTATGGCTTCTGCGTAGGGACGGCAACCGGGATAATTACATTGGCCACACTGGGTTTGCGGCAGAAGGTCGTTGATCCGGTCGCTCACGGAATCGGCATCGGCCTCGAATTTTCCCGAGGCCCAGCCGAGGCCCAGCCCGAAAATGCAGCCGAGAAGCGTGATGGAAAGGATCGCAGTAAACATGGCCGGATACGTCCTAGTGGCTGTCACAGGCCACTATAGTCTCGCCAGCCCGGTAAAACCCATGAATGCCAGCGCCATCAGTCCGGCCGTGATCAAGCCGATTGGCGCGCCTTTGAAATGTTCCGGCACATCGGCATGGGCGATTCGCTCCCGCATGGCGGCGAACATGACCAGCACGAGCCCGAACCCGGTTGCCGCGCCGAAACCATACAAGGCCGACTGTAAAAGATTGTGCTGCTCCTGCAAATTGAGCAGCGCCACGCCGAGCACCGCGCAATTGGTCGTGATCAGGGGCAGGAAAATGCCCAGGATCCGGTACAGCAAAGGGCTGGATTTGCGCATGACCATCTCGGTGAGTTGGACCACGGTGGCAATCACCAGGATGAAACCGAGTGTTGACAGGTACTCCAGGCCCAGGGGTTTGAGCAGGTAAGTGCTGAGCAGGTAGCTGGTCACGGATGAGAGTGTCAAAACAAAAAGTGTAGCCACCGACATGCCGATGGCCCCTTCGAGCTTGTTTGACACGCCCATCAGGGGGCACAGCCCCAGAAACCGGACCAGCACGAAGTTGTTCGCCAAAACCGTGCTTACAAGTATCAGTAAATACCCGGACATGGATTCAGCTGCTGGCCGGTTCGATTTCTTTGTTACGGGACATTATGTGACCCGCATACCCGGGGTGGCGCCTTCATCCGGTTCCAGGATGTAGAGTTCCTTGCCGCCCGGGCCGGCCGCCAGGACCATGCCCTCGGAGGTTCCGAACCGCATCTTCCGTGGTTTCAGGTTTGCCACCATGACGGTCATTTGCCCCACCAGCTTTTCTGCGTCGTAAGCCGACTTGATACCCGCAAAGACCGTCCTGTTTTCATTGCCGATGTCCAGCGTGAGTTTGAGCAGTTTGTCCGCTTCCGGAATGGCCTCCGCCGCAACGATCTTTGCTACCCGCAGATCCAGTTTCTGGAAATCGTCGATCGTGATCTCTTCCGCAAGGGGTTCGATGGCGACGCCGGGTTTCGTGCCCGATTCGGATTTGGCGGGTTTGAGAGATTCTTTGGACGCGTCAATCACTGCCTGGACCTTGACCGGATCGACCCGTGTGAGCAACGGCTGAAACGTTTTAACCGAGACGCCGAGCATGGGCTTGTCGATGTTTCGCCAGTCGCTGACGTCGCGTCCGAGAAATGCGCTCGCCCGTTCCGCGGTGAAGGGCAGCACCGGCGAGAGGTAACTCATCAAAATGCTGAACAGGTTGATGCCCTGCGTGCAGACTGCGTGGACATGAGTATGTCGTCCCTCTTCCTTGATTTGCACCCAGGGTTTTTCTTCGTCGATGTAGCGGTTGGCCTCATCCGCCAGTTTCATGATGCGGCGGATGGCGGACTGGTAATTCCGTTGCTCGAAATCCGCCGCAATACCCTCGCGGGCGGCGGCAAATTGTTCGAACAGTTCCGGCTGGTGCAGCGTCGCCGAGAGTTTTCCGTCGAAATGACGCCCGATAAAGCCGGCGCACCGGCTGGCTATGTTCACGACTTTTCCGACCACATCGGAATTCACCCGCAGCACGAAATCGTCGAGGTTCAGGTCGATATCGCCGGTTCCGGGTCCCAGCTTGGCTGCAAAATAGTAACGGAGGTAGTCCGGGTGCAGGTGGTCGAGGTAGGTGCGCGCGCAAATGAACGTGCCCCGGGACTTGGACATCTTGGCGCCGTCGACCGTCAGGAAGCCATGCGCATACACGGCCGTGGGTGTTCGCATGCTTGCGCCCATCAACATCGCCGGCCAGAACAGCGTGTGAAAGTACACGATGTCCTTGCCGATGAAGTGGTGCACTTCGGTCGTGGAGTCCTTACCCCACCACGCCTCGAAATCCAGGCCTTTGCGGTCGCAGAGTTCCTTGAAGCTGGAGACATAGCCGACCGGGGCGTCGACCCAGACATAGAAATACTTGTCGTCGGTCCCCGGAATACGGAATCCGAAATAGGGCTCGTCACGGGAAATATCCCAGTCCCGCAGGCCGTCCGTAAACCACTCCTGGAGCTTGTTGGCAATCTCGGTCTGAAGCGCTCCGGAAGCAATCCAGTCTTTCAAGTCCTGTTCGAAATCGGCGAGGCGGACAAAGTAGTGCTCCGAAGCTTTCATAACCGGTTTGCTCCCGGTAACTGCCGAGCGCGGATCAATCAGGTCGGTGGGGGAGTAGGTGCTGCCGCACGATTCGCAGCTGTCGCCGTATTGGTCTTCCGTCCGGCACTTGGGACAGGTGCCGCGAATGAACCGGTCGGGCAGGAACATGCCTTCTTCTTCGTCGTAAAGCTGTTCAATGTTGCGGCGATCAATGTAACCGTTCTCGTCCAGGCGCGAATAAATCAGTTCAACCATTTGGCGGTTGTACTCGCTGTGGGTCGACGAATAGTTATCGAAACTGATCCCGAAATCATGAAAATCGGTCTTGTGCGCCTCGTTCATCATGTCGATCAGTTCTTCCGGGGATTTTCCCTCTGCGCGCGCCCACAGCATGACCGGCGTGCCATGGGCATCGTCCGCCCAGGCAAAGTAACACTCGTGTCCCTGCGAGCGCTGGAATCGCGCCCAGATGTCGGTCTGGATATATTCCAGCATGTGACCCAGGTGAATGGCGCCATTGGCGTAAGGGAGTGCGCTGGTCACCAGAATCTGTCTGATTTTGTCTGTCATAAATTCCTGCCGTTGTTCCGTTTCATCCGCCGGCGAACGCTACGATCACCGCGCCGCGGGCTGAATCACGAATTATCTCATGACCTTGGTTACCGATCGAGAGAGAATAAGGAACCTCTGGTGTCAAATACGCTCCGTGCATTATGAATCAGGGGTCGCTTCAAGATACAATGGTCGGCCACATTTACCTGGTAAATCAAAAGAACCCAACTGTATGACATCACTCTCGGAACAATACGTAACAGACCTGCTCGCCAATATCATCGATCCTTACTCGGGCGCCGACCTGGTCAGCCTGGGCTGGTTGCGTGGAATTGGTATTGATGGCCCGCGAATTTCCGTCGACCTGCGCGCCGGCTTCCCGATCGATGGTATCAGGGATGAACTGGCCGCACGCATCCGCTCAACCCTGGAAGCCGATCCGGCTGTCGAAGCGGCGGTGGTAAGCCTGGATTGGAAAGTGGTTTCCCACCAGGTGCAGGGTGAATTGAAACCGCTGGAACAGATCAAGAACATCATTGCGGTCGCCTCCGGCAAAGGTGGCGTGGGCAAGTCGGCCACGTCGGTCAACCTGGCGCTGGCCTTGCGCGCGGACGGCGCCAGGGTCGGTGTCCTGGACGCCGATATCTACGGTCCGAGCATGCCCCGCATGCTGGGCGTATCCGGAAACCCTCAAACCGTGGGAAACCGGATCGTACCCCAGCGCGCTCACGGCTTGCAGGTGATGTCGATCGGTTTCATGGTGGAAGAAGACACGCCGATGATCTGGCGCGGGCCCATGGTGACCTCGGCCTTGCAGCAATTGCTTACCGAGACCAACTGGGAAGGCCTGGACTACCTGGTCGTCGACCTGCCTCCGGGCACCGGTGACATCCAGTTGACACTGGCCCAGAAAGTCCCGGTCAGCGGAACCGTGATCGTGACAACGCCGCAGGACATTGCCACCCTTGACGCCCGCAAGGCCGTGCAGATGTTTCGCAAGGTCAACATGACCGTGCTGGGTATCGTGGAGAACATGAGCACGCATATCTGCAGCCAGTGTGGACACGAGGAGCCCATTTTCGGGTCGGGAGGAGGCAGCAGGATGGCGGAGGAATATGATGTCCCTTTGCTCGGAAAGCTGCCGCTCGATATCAGGATACGCGCCGATCTTGACCGGGGGATGCCGACGGTAGTCTGCGAGCCCGATTCCGAAATAACCGCCAGCTATCGTGAAATGGCCCGAACGACTGCCGCGCGGCTTTCGCTGGCCCCGCGCAACCTGGCAATGAATTTGCCGCAGATCAACATTGTAAGCAGTTGATCCGGCTCAAACAGGAATTAAAGCATTGAGCATAAAATCTGATCGCTGGATTCGGCGCATGGCAAAATCCAGCCGCATGATAGAACCGTTCGAATCCGGCCAGGTCCGTGTCGCTGAAAACGGCGAGCGTTGTATTTCCTACGGGACATCCAGCTATGGTTACGACGTCCGCTGCGCCCGGGACTTCAAGATATTTACGAATATCAATTCGGCCATCGTCGATCCCAAACGGTTCGACGCGAACAGTTTTGTCGATTTTTCCGGAGACGTCTGCATCATCCCGCCTAACTCCTTCGCGCTGGCGCGTACTATCGAATATTTCCGGATTCCGCGAAACGTGCTGACCATTTGCCTGGGAAAATCTACCTATGCGCGATGCGGCATCATCGTGAACGTGACACCGCTGGAACCCGAGTGGGAAGGGCAACGTAACGCTGGAGTTTTCAAACACGACACCGCTTCCGGCAAAAATTTACGCCAACGAGGGTGTGGCGCAGTTCCTGTTTTTTGAATCCGACGAGGTTTGCGAACAGTCCTATGCGGACCGGGCCGGAAAATACCAGGGTCAGACCGGGGTGACACTGCCCCGGGCCTGATCGCTTTACAGCGGCGGTTGCTGCATGAGCGTGGCGTAGGTTTGAAACGACTCGCCCGCCCGGGACACTTCCAGTTCCACCTGGCTGTCCGGGGCGCGTTGCGAAATGGCCAGCAGGAACTGGCTCGCGTCGTCCACGGGTTCCCCGTCAAGCGCAAGGATCACGTCACCCTGCCGAATGCCGGCGTTCCAGGCGGGGCCGTTTCTGGCGACGGCCAGAACACCAATGCCGCGGCGCAGCTTGCTGCCGTCCGCCTGGCGCTCCGGACGGATGTCGCTGAACGCCGCTCCCAGCCAGCCGCGTCTTACCGTGCCGTATTCGATGATCTGCTTCATGACATCCCTGGCCAGCCCGATGGGAATCGCGAAGCCGATATTCTGGGCGCCGGCCGCGTCCACTTTCCGGGTATTGATACCGATCAGTTCACCCATCGCATTTATGAGGGCGCCGCCGCTGTTCCCGGTATTGATGGCGGCGTCGGTCTGGATGTAGTCTTCGTAAAGTAACGACCGCAAATCGTTTCTTCCCGTTGCGCTGACTATGCCCATGGTTACCGTATGGCTCAGTCCCAGCGCATTTCCAATCGCAAGGACAACATCTCCGACACGGACGACGGGGTTTTCAGCAATAGGCGCCGTGGGCAGACCGGTGAGGTTGATTTTCAGGACTGCCAGGTCGGTCGCGGGGTCGGAGCCTACGACGGTGGCTGGGACAATCCGTCCATCCCACAGCGCGATCCGGATGTTCCGGACCCGGGAGATCACGTGATGATTGGTCAGGATATAGCCATCTTCGCTGATCAGGACGCCGGAGGCTATGGCCTCTCTCATGCGGTACAGGGTGTTACCCCTTCTCTGCTCAGCAGGGATTTCGCTATCGCCCGGCAGCATCGAGAGTGTGGTGATGCTGACTACTGCCGGCGCAGTCCGGTTGACGGCGTCGGCGTAGGATACCGGCGCCGTTTCCGCCACTTCAGGTGGTTCCTGTTCGGCGCGGGCCAGGCGTTCAGCCATGGACGGCCACAGGTAAACGAGAACAAACGCCAGCGCAAGACCGGCGATTGCCGCCCTGGCTGTGAACCCCAGGAGACTTTTTAGTTGAGACATTTCTTTATTCTATCGGTAAATTCATTGTTTCACATGGCCTGTTTCGGATAAAATAACTCTTTTGCAAAGTGCAGGAACCGGATCGCGAAGAATTGCCCGTGAACGGCAACGCGAGATACCGGCCGCGGTTTCGGATAATTCAAAATCAGACAGACCCTGCAGGGATCTCATCCAGCTGGAGAAACAGATGCCAACTGATGGCGTTAATAAAAACAGGCGCCGGTTTCTCGTCGCCACCACCTCCGTTGTAGGCGCAGTAGGCGCGGGGTTCGCCGCCGTTCCATTCATCAAGTCCTGGAACCCAAGCGCAAAGGCCCAGGCGGTGGGCGCACCGGTTCAGATTGACCTGACGGCGCTTGATGTCGGCCAGTTGCTGAAAGTTCAGTGGCGTGGTCAGACGATTGGCGTTCTGCGCAGGACGCAGGAAACCATCGGTCTGCTGCCTGAAATGGACGAATACCTGAAAGATCCGGAGTCCATGGAGTCAGATCAGCCGCCCTTTGCCCAGAATGAATCGCGCGCCCTGAAAACTGAATACCTGGTGGTCAACATGCACTGCACGCACCTGGGATGTGTCCCGCAGTTCGTTCCACAGGTGGGTCCGCAGCCCTTCGAGGAACACTGGAACGGAGGCTTCTTCTGTCCCTGCCATAAATCGAAGTTCGATATGGCTGGCCGCGTATACAAAGGAGTCCCGGCTCCTACCAATCTCAGAATTCCCCCTTACAGCTACATCGATGGGAACACGCTCATCATCGGTGTCAATCCGGAAGGAGCCGTATGATGGCCAAGCCTGCCAGCAGCATTGCAAAACGCGCGGACGCACTCTGGAACTGGGTAGACTCTACGACTACCCGTCTCGGCGTTCTGGAAGGCCACCATGACGGGCTATTACGCCCCCAAAAACTTCAATTTCTGGTACTACATGGGTTCCCTGGCGCTGCTGGTGCTGGTGATCCAGATCCTGTCCGGGATTTTCCTGACCATGCACTACAAGCCTTCAGCGGACTTGGCATTTGCTTCGGTCGAATACATCATGCGGGACGTCGATTGGGGATGGTTGATCCGCTACCTCCATTCAACGGGAGCGTCTTTTTTCTTCATTCTCATCTATCTGCATATGTTCCGGAGCCTGCTCTACGGTTCACACCGTGCGCCGCGGGAACTCGTCTGGATATTCGGCATGTTGATCTACCTGGCGTTGATGGCGGAAGCGTTCATGGGTTATGTGCTGCCCTGGGGACAAATGTCCTACTGGGGCGCCCAGGTCATCATCAACCTGTTTGGAGCAATCCCGAAAATCGGAGAACCGCTGACCGAGTGGATCAGGGGTGACTTCTTTATCTCCGACGCAACGCTGAACCGCTTTTTCGCCCTGCACGTCATTGCATTGCCCCTGGCCATACTCGGCCTGGTGCTGATGCACCTGGTGGCCCTTCGCGAAAATGGTTCGAACAACCCTGACGGTATCGAGATCAAGGCAAACAAGGACGAAAACGGACACCCGAAAGACGGCGTCCCTTTCCATCCTTATTACACCGTCAAGGACATTTTCGGTGTGTCCATGTTCCTGTTGCTGTTCGCGTTCATCCTGTTTTTCTGGCCGGAAGCCGGCGGGCTTTTCCTGGAACACGACAATTTCGTCCCGGCCGATCCGCTGGTGACGCCGTTGCACATCAAGCCGGTCTGGTATTTCACACCCTACTACGCGATTCTGAAGGCCGTACCGGACAAGCTGATGGGGGTGATCCTGATGGGTTTGTCGGTCGGCATACTCTTTTTCCTGCCCTGGCTGGATCGCTCGCCGGTCAAGTCGATCCGCTACAAAGGGCTCTGGTACAAGGTCATGCTGGGCGTGTTCGCGATCGCTTTCATCCGCCTGGGCATGCTGGGGATGTCGGAAGGTACGCCAGCACAGACCATTGAAATGCGCATCTGGACCTTTGTCTACTTTGCGTTTTTCATCCTGTTGTTTTTCCTGAGCCCGCGCGGCAAGACCAAGCCGTTACCCGAGAGGCTGACTCACTGATGGACAAGAAACTCTTCTCATTCTTTTTCAGCCTGGTAGCGCTCCTGGTGGTTTCTCTTCCGGCCTTCGGTTCCGGCGGTGAGGAACTCGAGCACGCCAATGTGAATATCCGGGATACCGCGGCGATCCAGCGCGGCGCGCAAACGTTTGTCAATTACTGCCTGTCCTGCCATGCTGCCAGCTATATGCGGTACAACCGCCTGGCTGAGGATCTTGACCTGAGCGAAGACCAGGTCATGGAAAACCTGGTGTTTGCCGACGTGAAAATCGGTGACACCATGACCGTTGCAATGCGGCCGGCGGACGCCACGGCATGGCTGGGCAAAGTCCCTCCCGATCTTTCGCTGGTAGCCCGTTCACGCGGGGCTGACTGGTTGTACACCTACTTTTTGACCTTCTACGAGGACCCATCGGGTACCTGGAACAACCTCACTTTTCCAAACGCCTCGATGCCGCATGTGCTTTGGCCGTTGCAGGGCATTCAAAAACCGGTGTACGCAACACACGACGGGCACGAAGTCATCGACCACCTGGTTCTGGCCAAGCCCGGCATCGAGTCACCGGAAGAATATGAAGATACAGTTCGCGATCTTGTCACCTACCTTGAATACCTCGGAGAACCCGCCGAGGTAAAAAGAAAGAACGTTGGTGTCTGGGTATTGCTGTTCCTGGCCTTGTTCGCGCTGGTGTCCTACGCGCTCAAGGCGGAATACTGGCGGGACGTTCATTGAGCAAAAAAGCAATCTTTGAAGTCCCTTCAGCCATCAACCAATTAGGAGAATAACGTGGCAGTTTCCGTTCGAGGCCGTTCCACAATGGCGTTGTATTCAGCCGAAACATCGTTGGATTGCCACAGGGTGAGATTTGTTCTCGCAGAGAAGGGCATCAATGTCGAAATCGTCAATGTATCCACTGACGAATCCGCTGCCGCTGACCTGGCTGAATTGAACCCGTACAACCAGGCGCCGACTTTGGTTGATCGTGATCTCGTACTCTATGATGCGGGGGTGATCAACGACTACCTGGATGAACGCTACCCGCACCCTCCATTGATGCCGGTTGACCCTGTTTCACGGGCGCAACTGAGGTTGGTACACCACCGGGTACTGAAGGACTGGTATTCCCTGGCCTACGAAATCGAAAGCTCAAGCGGCAAGAAAGCAGAGCAGGCGGCCAAACAGCTTAAGGAAGGCATTATCGCCGCCAACGAATTATTCAGGATGTCGGCTTACGTATTAAGCGATGAGCTGAGCCTGGTTGATTGCACCCTTGGGCCGCTCATGTGGCGGCTTGCGCACTATGGCGTAAAGCTTGGCAAACCCGGCGCCTCGGTCGAGGGCTACGCCCACCGGATTTTTTCCAGGCCGTCATTCAAGGCCAGCCTGACCCAGGCAGAAAGAGACCTGATGCTGGCATCCTGACCGGCGCTTCCTGATGAGTACGGAGATGACATCGAACAGGCCTTATTTGTTGAGGGCGCTGTATGAGTGGATCGCCGACAACAACATGACGCCCCATGTCCTGGTCGAAGCCGGCACGGAGGGTGTCGATGTCCCTGATCAGGCTGTTCAGAAAGGTAAAGTCATTCTCAACATCGACCACGCAGCGGTTCGGGACCTGGACCTGGGTAATGAATGGCTGACCTTCAAAGCGAGATTTTCCGGACACGAGCATTCGGTCGTGGTGCCCATTGACGCGGTGCTGGCCATCTACTCCAAGGAAAATGGCCAGGGAATGATGTTTGCGCTGGAAGATGAAAACTCTCCGCCGACGGATTCCGGTCCGGATAACGACAAAACGCCCACGCGGCGCCCCCACCTGAAAATAGTCAAGTGATCCGGCCTTTGCGGGCGCTCTGATAGTTAGCGAACTTCCCAAACAGGACACTAGAACTGCTCGATCAGCGGACCGTTGTCGGTATCAATGATGACAGTGGGCCGCTGACCCGGGGCTATCAGCACAGTTCCCCCGGTGCGGAGTACACCGTTCCTGGCAAAGTTGAACCGGTACTTGAGTCCCCATGCCCTGGCAGGGTCTTCCTTTCGCAGTTGCACCGACTCGAGCATTACGGTGTCGTCGATGAGAACAAGCCCATGCTCCGAGCAACTGGCGGCGGCCGCACGACGAGCCAGTTCCTTGCCTTTCAACAGGCGCCACCAGGTGATGATTGCGATTCCGGCAACGACCAGGATCAGCAAGCCCGTCAACGGCTGATCCCCGTGCGTGCAGACAGCAAGACGTTGGTCGCGCCCGTGCCGCCGTCGACCGGCCGGCAGGAGGCAAACGCAATCACCCTCGGATGTTTGCGAAGAACATGGTTTGTCATGATTTTCAGTCGTGGCAGATTCGGGGACCGCAGGCCTTTTCCATGCACGATGCGGACACAACCCATGTGGTTTCTGACCGCTTGATCGATGAAATCGAGCAGGACCTTTTTCGCGGTTTCAACACTCATGTGGTGCAGGTCGATGGTATCCGAGACGCTGAAATTACCGCGACGAAGGCGTTTCAGGGTTCTCTGCTGATGGCCGGGCCGCAGGTAGATGAGCTCTTCACCGGTTTCCAGTTCCGCCAGCTCGTCCCTGAACTCAAGCAGTTCCCGCAGGACGGCACGGTCGTCCTTTTCTCTCTGAGCAGCAATGGGCGGAACATTCCGGCGGGCCGGCTCAATCCGGTCGGGCGCGGCCAATGGCTTGACGTCGGCCATGGCCTCGCGAAAGCTCGTATCAACTGTGTTTTTCTTTTCTGAATGCATTTCAGTCACGGGGTCAAGGCCTTACAATAGCAATTTCCGGAAGTGAATTGCCATGCGATTATTGATCAGCAACGACGATGGGATCTCGGCGCCGGGTATTCAAGTGCTTTCAGAGCGCATGAAATCCCTGGGCAAGGTTACCATTGTCGCGCCTGACCAGAACCGGAGCGGCGCGAGTAATTCGCTGACCCTGGACTCGCCTGTACGGCTCCGGAAAACAGGAGAAAGGACATGGAGCGTGAGCGGGACGCCCACGGATTGTGTGCATATAGCCCTGACCGGCCTGCTGAAAAAAGACCCTGATATGGTCATATCGGGGATAAACGCGGGTGCAAACCTGGGGGACGACGTGATCTATTCCGGGACGGTTGCGGCCGCCATGGAAGGGCGCTTTCTGGGTCTTCCGGCGATCGCGGTTTCACTGGTTTTTTCGGAGCGTCCGGAACATTACTCCACCGCAGCCGAGGCGGTGGCGTCCCTGGTTGAACGATTGCGGCTTGACCCTCTGCCTGCCGATACCATTCTGAATATCAATGTTCCTGACCTGCCATGGGAGCAGATCAAGGGATTTGAAGTAACCCGGCTGGGCCACCGGCATCGTGCGGAACCTGTCGTTCAAACCACCGATCCCCGGGGCCGGCCGATGTACTGGATCGGTCCGGCAGGTCCGGGTCAGGATGCGGGCCCCGGCACCGATTTTGATGCGGTTCGCAGGGGGTATATTTCGATCACGCCGATTCACGTAGACTTGACCCGGTACCAGGCGCTAGAACAGGTTTCAGGCTGGGTGTCTGAAATCGCCTTTGATCAGATCCAGGGACCCGTAACCAAAGCATGATTCACAGGCGAAAATTGAAAACAGATCAACAGGGGATCGGTATGACTTCCCAGGGGACGCGTGACCGCCTGGTCGAGCGGTTACGCGGCAACGGTATCCAGGACGAAAAAGTATTGAAGGCGATAGCCACCATCCCGAGGCATGAGTTCGTGGATGAAGCCCTGTCCAGCCGGGCCTACGAGGACACGGCATTACCCATCGGTTTGAGCCAGACGATCTCGCAACCCTGGGTAGTGGCAAAAATGACCGAAGCCATCCTGGACAGCGGCTCCCCGGAAAAAGTACTCGAAGTCGGAACCGGTTCCGGTTACCAGGCAGCGATTCTGGCCTGCCTGGTCCCAAAGGTATTCACGGTGGAACGGATTGAAGAACTTCTCAAGCGGGCGCGTCGCCGGTTTCATAAGCTGGGGCTGCATAATATTTACACCCGCTACGCGGATGGGCACCTTGGCTGGCCCAGCCAGGCGCCGTTTGACGGTATCATCGTGACCGCCGCCGCAAATGGAATTCCGGAGGAACTGGTTGAACAGCTCAGAATCGGTGGTATTTTAGTGATCCCGGTTGAAAAGGCCGGAATGCAGCGATTACTGGCCATTCGACGGACGCAAGAGGGATACGATGAAAAAGATCTTGGGGGAGTGATTTTTGTGCCAATGTTGAGCGGTCTTTCGTGAGCCGGGATATGAATTTGATGTTCCGCCTTTTCCTTGCCGTCACCTTACTGGGTCTTGGGTTGATTTCCGGTTGTTCCGGCTGGACGCCGGCTCCGGGCGATTCAAAGGCCACGGCTTCGTCTACCCAGACTCCGGACGGGTACTACCGGGTCAGGCGGGGCGATACATTGCATGCCATTGCATTCAAATTCGGAATGGACTGGAGGAATATCGCCCAGTGGAACGGTATCCAGGCGCCTTACACGATTTACCCCGACCAGGATTTACGGCTGTCGGCGCCGGGAACCCGGGTGAGCCAGCAAAGCGTTCCGGCGGCGTCTCAAACCAGTGCCGGAAGCAGTACATCCGAAAACGGCATCGTTGTGACCGCCGCCCCCTCCAAGAGCGCGAGCAGTACGACTTACGATGTCCCGCCGGAGACAACGTATACGCCTGAGACCACGCCTGCGCCGGAGGCTGTGCCAGTACCGGAAACAAAAGCCGCTGCCCAGCCACCCGCTGTAACAGCGTCGCCGGAGGGCAATGTAAACCCTGCCGCGTGGCTGTGGCCTGCGGAAGGAAAAATCATCAGCAACTTCGCGCCCAATGATCCGGCGCGAAAGGGCATTGATATCGGTGGTAAAGAAGGGCAGGCCATCCTGGCTTCGGCCGCTGGTGAAGTCGTATACAGCGGAAGCGGTTTGATCGGTTACGGGGAGTTGGTCATCATCAAGCACAGCGAGCAGTTACTGAGTGCTTATGCGCATAACCAGGAACGGCTGGTCACGGAAGGTCAGAAAGTGACGGCGGGTGAGCGCATCGCAAACATGGGAAAAAACGACCGTAACCAGGCCATGCTTCATTTCGAAATAAGACTGAACGGAAATCCTCAGGACCCCCTGAAATACCTGCCTGGCAGGTGAGGGCGCTAGCGCTCCGCGGTTTCACATGCCATGATCTGGATCAACAAGTAAAGACATCTCGAAAGGGATGTGTTAATTTAATTGCCCCATCCCGTCAAACTTTGTTTCTCTGAGGGTGACCGAATCTGGAATTCTGCCGGGGTGGGGCGGTCATCCAGCGCTGCTTCAGCGTGAGGAGGGGGGGAATGCACGATGTCCAATCAGGACACAGGGATGTTTCCGACCCGCGTCAGTCTTCGACTGATGTTTCCGCTGTAAAACGGCGGCCAGGCACTGCTGCTGACGGGCGAATTGCCCATAGTCAGGACGTAACCCGCATTTATCTCAGCGAGATTGGCAGAGCCCGGCTATTGACCGCGGAAGAGGAAATCACGCTTTCCCGCGCCGCCAGAAGAGGCTGTCTCGCCAGTCGCCAACGCATGATCGAATCCAATCTTCGCCTCGTAGTAAACGTGGCGCGGCCTTACATCAAACGCGGGCTGCCACTGCTCGATCTCGTTGAAGAAGGTAACCTCGGATTGATTCGCGCCGTTGAGAAATTTGACCCGGATCGGGGTTGCCGCTTCTCCACTTATGCCACCTGGTGGATCCGGCAGTCGGTGGAGCGGGCGATCATGAACCAGTGCCGCACCGTTCGCCTGCCAATCCATGTTATCCGCGAACTGGCTACCTATTTGAGGACTTCCAGGACGCTCGAGCAGCAAATCGGCCGCAGACCAACTGCTGAAGAAGTTGCGAGTGAACTCGGCACGGATCCCAAGAGCGTTTTAAAATTTTTCAGTCTGAATGATCCGGGGTCTTCAACGGAAGATCAAAACGGATCAGACTCCGTGTCCGGCCGCTCGATGCTTGAATCGATTGCGGACGAAAACGGGATCAATCCCGAAGTCCGTTACGCGGGGGCCGCTGCCGAAGCGTTACTGGCCAAGTGGCTGGAGCAACTGCCGGCTCAACAGCGTGAAGTGGTTGAACATCGCTATGGTTTACACGGCCACGGGCGAAGGACCCTGGAAGAAGTTGGCGACTTGCTGGGAGTTACACGGGAACGGGTCCGCCAGATCCAGCTGGCTGCTTTGTCACAGTTGCGGGAAATTTCCAGGCGCGAAGGATTCAGTGAGCTGCCTTTCGGGGATTAAAGCCGCGACAACCTTGCGTGATTCAGAAACAAGTACATTAAACGTGCGGCAGGCTGCATCCGTAGTCATAACTTCTATCCCGATGTTTCTGCTGTAAAAGAACATCATCAGTGCAGGAGGCAGGAATATCTGCCGTGCACCGGTTCCAATCAGCACGACTTCAGGCTCGAGTTCCAGAACCTGTTCAAGATGCTTTTGTTCAATATCTTCGACCGATTTCACCGGCCAGTCCGGGATAATTTCAATGGCCGAAATAATCAGCGCTTCCCGGTAAAAGTTGTCTACTACCTGTATGCCGGATTCGGAGACTGAGCGGATAAACAGGTGATCGCCCGGTTTTTGAAAAGTCAGGTCCACGTCATTACCGCCAGCGGATCAGTTCCTGGCCGGGGCGCCGGGTAGTTCAATGACCGGCTTTTTTTGATTGCGCCGGAAAAAACAGGCAACCTGGCCAATGCAATGCACTTTTTGCGCTCCGGATTTTTTCGCGATTTCATTCATCCATGCCTCGCGAGCTTCGCGCTCGCCGCGCAGTTTTATCTTGACCAGTTCGTGGTGGTCCAGCGCGGATTCAATCTCCGCCATGACATTCTCGCTCAGTCCCTTGTCTGCCACCATTACAACCGGCTTGAGGTGGTGGGTCAGGCCGCGTAAATAACGAAGCTGGCTATTGTTCAGAGGCATTTTTGATTCCTGATGGCGTAAACTGGGTTCTGGTTCGAGGCGTGCATTCTATCACGCAGGAAAAGAGCGGGAATGGCGAGAAGCAAGAGCAGTAGCAAGTGGTTGTTGGAGCATTTTGACGATCACTACGTAAAAATGGCCCAACAGAAGGGTCTTCGATCCCGATCGGCTTTCAAGCTGCTGGAGTTGCAGGAAAAGTACCTGTTGATTAAACCGGGAATGGTGATCGTGGACCTTGGCGCTGCCCCGGGCGGATGGAGCCAGGTAGCGCGCCCGCTGGTTGGGGGGTCCGGACAGGTTATTGCCCTGGATATTCTCGAGATGGAGCCGTTGGAAGCCGTTCAATTCATCCACGGCGATTTCACCGAGGAAGAGCCATTGCGGATGCTGGAAGAGGCACTGAACGGCCGGCAGGTTGATCTTGTGTTGTCCGATATGGCCCCCAATATGAGTGGAATGTCCACGACTGACCAGGCGAAAGCCATGTACCTGGCCGAACTGGCGCTGGAATTTGTCCGGTCGCATTTGAAACCTGGCGGTGATTTCGTGGTCAAGTTATTTCAGGGAACGGATTTTGACGGATATGTCCGCGAAGTCCGGTCCTTGTTCAATAAGGTACAGGTTAAGAAGCCCAAGGCATCCCGGCCGCGGAGCAGGGAAGTCTATTTGCTGGCCCGGGAACGCCAATTCGCGTAAATTGGAAGTACTGGCCGAATGCCGTTGCACGTAAAACTCTCTTGGACTTGAGGATATGTTTTGAACGATCTAGCTAAAAACTTGCTGACTTGGGCGATCATTGCAATCGTACTGGTGTCGATATTCAACCACTATGCGAGTGTTGGAACCACGCCGGACGCGTTGTCCTATTCGGAATTCCTCAGCGATGTCAGGAACGGGCAGGTAGCCCAGGTCCATATTCAGAGCAACGACTCGGGAAACACGATCAGCGGCAGCACCGTGGATGGCGGAAACTTCCAGACATTTGGTCCTCCGGATCCCAAGATGATCGATGACCTGGTTGACAACAAGGTGGAGATAACCGCGGAGCCGCCTACCGAGCGGTCGGTCTTCGTTGACCTGATTCTTGGTGTGGCCCCGATTTTGCTGCTGATCGGCGTGTGGGTCTATTTCATGCGCCAGATGCAGGGCGGCGGTGCGGGCCGCGGTGCGATGTCTTTTGGAAAAAGCCGGGCGAAACTCCAGGGCGAAGACCAGGTCAAGATAACCTTTGAAGACGTGGCGGGTGTCGAGGAAGCAAAGGAAGAAGTCGGCGAACTGGTGGAATTCCTGAGAAACCCGGGCAAATTCCAGAAGCTGGGCGGGCACATTCCTCGCGGTGTACTGATGGTGGGTTCACCGGGTACTGGCAAGACCCTGCTCGCCAAGGCCATTGCCGGTGAGGCAAAAGTGCCCTTCTTTTCCATTTCCGGTTCCGAATTCGTCGAGATGTTCGTGGGCGTGGGCGCTTCGCGTGTACGCGACATGTTTGACCAGGCCAAGAAACACGCGCCTTGTATCATTTTCATCGATGAAATAGATGCCGTAGGCCGGCATCGCGGCGCCGGCCTGGGTGGCGGACATGACGAACGCGAGCAGACATTGAACCAATTGCTGGTCGAGATGGACGGATTTGAAGGCGGCGAAGGCGTCATCGTGATCGCGGCCACAAACCGCCCTGACGTGCTGGATCCTGCCTTGCTGCGCCCTGGTCGCTTCGACCGGCAGGTCGTGGTTCCGTTGCCGGATATACAGGGCCGGGCAGCAATACTGAAAGTCCATATGCGCAAAGTCCCGATCAGCGATGACGTGAATGCCAATGTCATTGCGCGGGGCACGCCCGGTTTCTCCGGCGCCGATCTGGCCAATCTGGTGAACGAAGCGGCTTTGTTCGCAGCGCGCGACAACGCCAAGCTGGTCAAAATGGACCACATGGACCGCGCCAAGGACAAGATCATGATGGGCGCCGAAAGACGCTCCATGGTGATGTCCGAAAAGGAAAAGAAATTGACCGCCTACCATGAAGCGGGTCATGCCATAGTCGGCCGGCTTGTCCCGGAACATGATCCGGTTTACAAGGTGACCATTATCCCGCGGGGGCGCGCACTGGGCGTAACGATGTTTTTGCCGGAGCAGGATAAATACAGCATTTCCAAGTTGCAGCTTGAAAGCCAGCTGGCCAGCCTGTTTGGCGGTCGTGTCGCCGAAGAACTCGTGTTCGGATCCGAGCATGTCACCACCGGCGCGTCCAACGACATCGAACGTGCGACCTCGATTGCGCGCAACATGGTGACCAAGTGGGGCCTCACGGAAAAACTGGGTCCACTGACCTACGCAGAGGATGAAGACGAGGTGTTTCTCGGACGCTCGGTTACCCAGCACAAGCATGTCTCCGACGATACCGCCCGGCTTATCGACATGGAAGTCCGTGAGATCATCGACGCAGCCCATGGCACAGCCAAGACGTTGATTCAAGACCACCTGAAAGAGCTCCACATGATGGCGGAGGCTTTGATGAAGTATGAAACCATCAACGGCAACCAGATCAGCCAGATCATGGAAGGCCACGAACCCGATCCGCCTGAAGGCTGGCAGGATAGTGAGCCCCCGGTCAAAGGCGGTACGGATGACAGCAGCGAGGCCGGCAATCGAACAACCATTGGCGGTCCTGCAGAACAGCTCTGAATGAACCGGACCGGGCTTTTCACCCCGGGTCAGACCCGGGTGATGGGTATTCTCAACGTCACACCTGATTCCTTCTCTGATGGCGGGCTTTGGACCGCCCGTGAACCTGCCGTAAAGCATGCCGCTCGCATGGCCGAAATGGGTGCCGACATCATTGATATCGGCGGTGAATCAACGCGCCCCGGCGCGCGGGAAATTTCAGTCCAGGAAGAACTGGATCGCGTCATTCCGCTGATCGAGCTGGTGGTCGCTGAAACCGGTCTGCCGGTTTCCGTCGACACCAGTAAACCCGAGGTGATGGAAGCCGCGGTGCACTCGGGTGCAGGCATGATCAACGATGTCTATGCACTGCGCCTTGAAGGGGCGCTGGACATGGCGGCAAGCCTGAATGTTCCGGTTTGCATCATGCATATGCAGGGCCGGCCGCGCGATATGCAGCAGGATCCGCACTATGGTGACGTGGTCAGCGAGGTAACCGGGTTCCTGCTGGCCAGGGCCGCCGCCTGCGAGGCGGCCGGGATTCTCTCCGCAAACATCGTGATCGATCCCGGATTCGGATTCGGCAAGACCCTCCAACACAACATCGACCTGTTCCGCGCCATTCCGCGATTTTGCGCAACTGCCTACCCCGTTCTGGTGGGTGTTTCCCGCAAAGCCACTGTTGGGTGCTGTTACTTCCCGGCCCGTGTCAGAAAGGGTTCCTGCCTCGATTGTTGCCGCGGTGCTGGCGGCGCAGGCCGGTGCAGCCGTGGTTCGTGTGCATGATGTTGCTGAAACCGTCGACGCCCTGAAGGTCGCAAGTGCGCTGGGAGTGATCCCCGTGGAGACAGGACCTGCACAACGCGGGTAAAATCACCGGATGAGTCGAAAATACTTTGGTACTGATGGTGTCCGCGGCCGCGTGGGCGAACATCCCATTACGGCCGACTGGATATTGCGGCTGGGCCGGGCTGTTGGCATTGTCCTGGCCGGTAACGACAAGCGGGCCGTGGTGATCGGCAAAGACACCCGGATTTCGGGGTATATGTTCGAATCCGCCCTGGAAGCCGGCCTGGCTGCAGCCGGCGCCAACGTGCTGTTGCTCGGGCCAATGCCTACGCCGGCAGTAGCCTACCTGACACGGACGCTCTACGCCTGCGCAGGGATCGTCATTTCCGCATCGCATAATGGTTTTGAGGACAACGGGATCAAGTTCTTCTCGGCGGATGGCGAGAAACTGGACGACGAAGTCGAGCAGGCCATTGAAGATGAAATGGATCAGCCCTTCGTGACGGTCAACTCGGCCCAGATGGGCAAAGCTGCGCGCGTCGACGATGCGGCTGGGCGTTATATCGAGTTCTGCAAAGGTACGATGCCTTTCGGTACCTTGCTCACCGGCTTGCGGATCACCCTGGATTGCGCCAATGGAGCCACCTACAAGGTCGCTCCGGCCGTTTTGCGTGAACTGGGCGCAAAGGTTCACGCCATCGGCAGCGAGCCCGACGGCCTGAACATCAACGATCGTTGCGGGTCCACCGCGCCACAGGCGATGCAGGAGCATGTTGTTCGCAGTGGTTCGGATCTCGGTATTGCGCTGGATGGAGACGGAGACCGCGTGGTTTTTGCCGATGAGGACGGTGAGTTGGTGGACGGTGACGAATTGCTGTACATCATTGCCAGCGCCCGCAAAGCCGCAGGCACTTTTACCGGGGGCGTCGTGGGCACCGTGATGACGAATTTCGGTCTTGAACTCGCATTTGCCGAACTGGGCATTCCTTTCATCCGCACGGCGGTTGGCGACCGGCATATCCACCGGGCGCTGATTGAAAACGGCTGGACACTGGGCGGTGAAGCTTCCGGGCACCTGTTGTCGCTGGACCGGACCAGCACCGGAGACGGCATCGTCAGCGCATTGCAGGTTCTGGAAGTGATGGTCAAGAGCGGCAAGAGCCTGAAGGAACTCCGGCAGGGCATGCAGAAATTTCCGCAAACCATGATCAATGTGCCGGTCAGCGAAAGCGGGCGCCAGTTGTTCCGGGATTCGGCAGTTATCAATAACGCGGTGCGGGATGTGGAAGCAGAATTGAATGGCAAGGGACGCGTTATTCTGCGACCGTCCGGAACGGAACCCCTGATTCGTGTGACCCTCGAGGGGGCGGACCCCGACCAGGTCGAACGCCTGGCGAATCAGCTGGCGGATACCGTGCGCACCGAATTGGGTGGTTGACGGGAGCGTTCGGTGGCCGGTCAGGTTCCTGTTCTTGATTTAAACCGATTCGGGACCGACCGTGCTGTCGCTGGCCTCAGAGGCGGGGCGGGCCTATCGTGAATTTGGATTTTGTGGTTTCGTCAATCACGGCGTAACGGATCGTGTGGTTGAAGACGCGTACGATGTGTTCAGACGATTTTTTGCCTTGCGCGAGGATATCAAGCTTCAGTACCGGTCCGGCGCCGGCGGACAACGCGGTTATACCCCGTTTGGAATCGAGCAGGCCCGGGATCAATCCGTTCCCGATTTGAAAGAGTTCTGGCACGTGGGTCGGGAAATGGGCGCCGAAAACCCCTGGCCGGACATCCTGCAACCGAACCTGTGGCCGCAGGAAATTCCGGATTTCCACGCAAAGGCCTACACGCTTTTCCGTTCCCTGGATGATTTGGGTAAACGCGTGCTGCAGTTGATCGCAATCTCGCTCGGTATCGCGCCGGACTGGTTCGATACACGAATCGACCGGGGCAACAGCATTCTTCGCGCGATTCACTATCCTCCCATCCGGGACAAAAAAACACCGGCGGTTCGCGCAGCCAGGCACGAAGACATCAACCTGATTACCCTGCTGACAGGCTCGAGCGAAGAGGGGTTGCAGATCCTGTCCCGGGACGGCGCCTGGATACCGGTCACCAGTATCCCGGGAACCATCGTCGTCAATATCGGCGACATGATGAAGCGGCTGACCAACCACGTCCTGCCGTCAACGCCACATCGCGTGGTGAACCCGCCCGGCACGAAATCAGACAAGTCGCGTTACTCCATACCTTTTTTCCTGCACCCGAACCCGGATTTTCTGATCGAAACCCTGCCGGAATGCGTCAGTGCGGAACGGCCGAACCTTTACCCTCAGCCCATCACGGCGAACGATTTCCTGGTCCAGCGCCTGCGCGAAATCAAACTCATGTAGGAGCGACCCACGGTCGCGAATGAACTCCGAACCCGGCGAGGGACCGGGTACCTGTTGCCGGGACACGCTCAAGATGTCCCTATCCGCTCCTCGGCCGTTCCCGACGGCCGACGGTCCCGGCAGCAGGCACCCGGCCCCTCACCTAAGCTTGGTGCTGCCCCCGACTGTGGTCCGGAGTTCCGATCGCGACCGTGGGTCGCTCCTGCAGGTAAATTATTTCAGGACCTCGAGGTCTTTTCCGACCTTGATGAACGCCTCGACAGCCCGGTCCAGGTGTTTCTTTTCGTGTGCAGCGGAGACTTGCACCCGGATGCGGGCTTCGCCATGAGGCACAACCGGATAAAAGAAACCGATCACGTAAATGCCTTCCACCAGCAGCCTGGCGGCAAACTCCTGCGCCAGGGGCGCATCGTAAAGCATCACCGGCACGATCGGGTGAATCCCGGGTTTGATGTCAAACCCTGCGCTGGTCATTGCGGACCTGAAATAACGGGTATTTTCTTCAAGACGGTCGCGCAATTGCGTCGTGGATGAAAGCATTTCAAAAACGCGTATGCCGGCGGCCACCAGCGGGGGTGGCAGCGTGTTTGAAAACAGGTAGGGGCGGGAGCGTTGGCGCAGCAGGTCGATGATCTCCTGGCGGCCGGTGGTAAACCCGCCTGAACCGCCGCCGAGCGCCTTGCCCAGCGTGGACGTGAAAATATCCACCTTGTCCATCACGCCGTGGTGTTCTGCCGAACCCCGGCCCGTTGGCCCCAGGAACCCGGTCGCATGGCTGTCGTCCACCATGACCATGGCATCGTATTGTTCGGCCAGCCGGGTGATCTCGTCGAGCCTGGCGACGTACCCGTCCATGCTGAACGCGCCATCGGTTGCGATCAGGCGGCTGCGGCAGTCCCTGGTTGATTTCAACATGTCTTCGAGGGCGGCCATGTCACTGTTCGGGTAGCGATGACGCTGGGCCTTGCACAGACGGATGCCGTCGATGATGGAGGCATGGTTCAGGGCGTCGGAAATCACCGCATCCTCGGGCCCGAGGATGGTTTCAAACAGGCCGCCGTTGGCGTCAAAGCAGGAGGTGTAAAGGATGGTGTCGTCGGTTCCGAAAAAACCGGAAATGGTGCGCTCGAGCTGTTTGTGCAAATCCTGCGTGCCGCAGATGAAGCGGACCGAGGCCAATCCGAAACCATGGTCATCCAGAGCCTTGTGGGCGGCGGCAATGACTTCGGGGTTATCGGCCAGGCCCAGGTAGTTATTGGCGCAGAAATTGAGGACTTCGCTGCCGTCCTGAACCCTGATTTCGACCTTCTGGGGCGTGGTGATGACACGCTCGGTTTTATACAGCCCGTTTTCACGGATTTCATTCAGCGTGTCCTGAAATCTTTCCATCTTGTTCATTTCATGCACCCTTTCTTGCGGCCGGAATCCGGCTCATTCAATTTTCCGACGAATTAAGGAACCTCTGACTAATTATAGCTGCGGACCTTGACCGGAGTCGTGTTTCCACGACCGCAACTGGCTGACCAGGTTGGTCAGAACTTCCGACGCAGCGCCCCGCAAACACTGGTGAGCGTGCGGGCTCAGGGGCGTTTCCAGCGGGTTGATTTCGATCAGGGCTGCGCCATTTTCCAAAGCCATCACGGGCAAACTGGCGGCCGGCTGAACCAGCGACGTGGTGCCGGCAGAAATGCAGAAATCACAATCCACTGCGGCTTTCATGGCAGCTTCAAGGGTTTTGCGTGGGAGCACTTCCCCGAACCACACGACGTCCGGCCTGGCCAGGCCGCGGCTGACATAAGGAGACGGAGGAACCGTGTGCGCCGAACCTTCGAGCCATTCAGCGCTGATGGGCCGCCCGGTGATGTGGCATTTCGAGCGCAGGATATTTCCGTGCAGTTCCAGCACATTTTTCGATCCGGCGAGTTGATGCAGGCCGTCGACGTTTTGGGTAACCACGCTGAGAACCGGCACCAGCGATTCCAGCACTACCAGCGCATGGTGTCCGCGGTGCGGGCGGGCCGACCGGACGATGGCGCGCCTTTCTTCATACCACTGCCAGACCCGTTCCGGGTTGCTTGCGAAGGCTTCGGGTGTCGCCAGGTCCTCCGCGCGGAATTTCTCCCAGATACCGGTTTGCGCGTCACGGAATGTCGGAACCCCGCTTTCGGCAGACATGCCCGCCCCGGTCAGGACCATGACATGGCGAGCCTGGCCCAGCCTGGCCAGCAGATCATCTGTCAGTAGTAATTGCATGAAAAAATCCGGTTATCGTGGCACGAAAAAGGTCATGAGTGTATTCTACGCGGTTCGCTTTCAAGACTGATGAATTCAATGAAAGGCAAACTGTATATCAAGACCCACGGATGCCAGATGAACGAGTACGATTCCGGCAAAATGGCGGACGTCCTGTGCGGCCTCGCACGGGCTGGAATTGACGGATCGTGAAGAAGACGCCGATGTGATCCTGGTCAATACCTGTTCCATCCGTGAAAAAGCACAGGAAAAGGTTTTTTCCCAGCTTGGCCGCTGGAGGCAGCTCAAAAAGGACAATCCCGCTCTCGTGATCGGTGTCGGCGGCTGTGTCGCCAGCCAGGAAGGCAGGGCGATCATCGACCGTGCGCCTTACGTGGACATCGTGTTCGGACCGCAAACACTCCACCGCCTGCCGGCCATGCTGGATTCCGTCAAACGGGACCATCAGCCGGCCGTGGATGTTTCATTCCCTGAAGTCGAAAAATTCGACAACCTGCCGGAACCCGGTGCACAGGGCCCCACTGCTTTTGTATCGGTGATGGAAGGCTGCAGTAAATACTGCACGTTTTGTGTCGTCCCTTACACGCGGGGAGAAGAAATCAGCCGGCCGTTTGATGACGTTGTCGCCGAATGTGCAGTGCTGGCCGGAAAAGGGGTCAGGGAAATCAACCTCCTGGGCCAGAACGTCAATGCATACCGCGGACCCATGTATGACGGGACCACGGCCGACCTGGCGCTCCTGATTCACTATGTCGCGGCGATCGACGGGATCGAGCGGGTTCGTTTCACGACGTCACACCCGGTTGAGTTTTCGCAAAGCCTGATTGATGCGTACGGCGCGGTGCCGGAATTGGCGAATTACCTGCACCTCCCGGTTCAGACCGGTTCAGACCGGGTGCTGGCGCTGATGAAGAGGGGCCACACGGTGCTGGAGTACAGGCAGAAAATACGCCGCCTGCGCGAACTGCGACCGGACATCAGCCTGTCATCAGATTTCATCGTGGGCTTTCCGGGAGAAACGGAAAAGGATTTCGAAGCGACGCTCAAACTGATCAGCGACCTGAATTTTGACCAGAGTTTCAGCTTCATTTTTTCCGCACGGCCCGGAACACCGGCCGCAAGCCTGCCTGACGACGTACCCCTGGAAGTCAAAAAAGAGCGCCTGATGCGCCTGCAGCAGCTGGTCAGAAGCCAGGCGGCCAGGATCAGCCGGAACATGGTAGGCAGCACGCAGCGAATCCTGGTCGAGGGAAGCAGCAAGAAAAATCCGGAACAACTGGCCGGCCGGACCGAAAACAACCGGGTGGTCAATTTTGACGGTCATACCCGCCTGGTGGGGGAATTCATCGATGTTGTCATCACCGAGGCTTTGAATAATTCGCTCCGGGGCAGGGTGGTTCAGAATGATACCGGGTTGGCGGCGGCCTCATGAGTGAGCGTTTGGCGCTTGAACTGGAACCGGCAGACACGCTCCGACTGGCCAATCTGTGCGGGCAGTTTGATGAGCACCTGAAGCAGATCGAATCACGCCTTGGCGTGGAAATTTTCTGCCGTGGAAACCTGTTTACGATCCAGGGGGCTGACCGGCCCGCACGGGCGGCGCGCCGTTTGCTGCAGAGTCTCTACAAACTATCGGCCACCGAAGTCCTGACGCCGGACGTGATCAATTTGCACCTGCAGGAATCCGGAATCGTGGAATTGGGCAGCACAGAAGGCAAGCCGGCGGATGAGGACGAGATCGGGGTAAAAACCAAGCGCGGGATCGTCCGCGGAAGGGGTCCTAACCAGAGAGCGTACCTGAAAAATATTGTGCGTCACGCCATCAACTTTGGTGTGGGGCCTGCCGGAACCGGCAAGACCTACCTGGCCGTCGCCTGCGCCGTGGCCGCCCTGCAGGGCGACCAGGTGCAGCGGATCGTGCTGGTCAGGCCCGCGGTGGAAGCCGGCGAACGCCTGGGGTTCCTTCCGGGAGATATGGCGCAGAAAGTCGATCCGTACCTGCGCCCGCTCTACGATGCCCTTTACGAGATGCTGGGTTTTGAGCGGGTTGCGACGCTGATCGAACGCAACGTCATCGAAGTGGCGCCCCTGGCGTTCATGCGGGGAAGGACGCTGAACGATGCTTTTGTCATCCTCGACGAGGCCCAGAACAGCACCCGGGAGCAGATGAAAATGTTCCTGACGCGCATCGGGTTCGGGTCAACGGCTGTCGTGACCGGCGATATCACGCAAATCGATTTGCCGAAGAAGTCCATGTCCGGTTTGAAACATGCGCTCGGCATTCTCGCCGACGTGAAGGGAGTGAGTTTCACCTTTTTTTCCGCGCGTGATGTCGTGCGCCACCCCATGGTTCAGCACATCGTCGAGGCTTACGAGAGAGAAGCGTTAATTCCGATGACGATTGAAGTCGATGTGCAGTTGGCGACGGCATTCCAGCCCTTGCCGGGCAAGCCTGAATTTGATCGCTGGGTGACCGCTGCTCTGCAGCAGAAACCGGATGCCGAACTGACCTTGCGCCTGGTGGACGAGGCGGAAAGCCAGGAACTCAATTCGAGAGTACCGCGGAAAGGATGCGCCGACCAATGTACTGTCCTTTCCAGCCGGGCTTCCCCCGGGGGTGGATATCCCGTTGCTCGGCGACGTGGTTATCTGTGCGCCGCTGGTTCACCGGGAAGCCGCGGAACAAAACAAACCGGTTCAAGCTCACTGGGCGCACCTGGTGATTCACGGGGTTCTGCATCTGCTGGGCTACGATCACCAGGAAGAGCGGGAGGCCCTGGAGATGGAAGCCCTTGAAGTTGAGCTGCTTTTTTCTCTCGGTATTCCAGACCCTTATGATCCATACCCGGATAAAACTTGAAAAACACTGGATTAGCAGCCTTTGTGGCCCTATATTCGGGTAGGCGCACTTGGCGTTGCCGTAAAGAATAATATGAGCGAAGACCATTCTGGTAGCGGTTCCGGGAAAAAGACCTGGGTCGAAAAAATTGGCGCAGCTTTTTCAAACCAGCCCCGGGACCGTGATCAGCTGCTGGAAATCCTGAATGAAGCCTGTCAGCTGGGACTGGTGGACTCCGATGCGCTGGCCATGATGGAAGGCGCCCTGGAAATGTCCGAAACCCAGGTCCGGGACGCGATGATTCCGCGCTCCCAGATGGTCGTGGTGGAAAACGATTCCAGCCTGGAGAAATTTCTGCCGCAGATCGTGGAGTCCGGGCATTCCCGGTTTCCGGTCATTGGCGAAGACAGGGACGAGGTAGTCGGCATCCTGATGGCCAAGGATTTGTTGCCCTTCCTGGCGCCGGGCGGCGAAGAATTCGACCTCTCGTCGGTCATCCGGCCGGCCGTTGTCATCCCCGAAAGTAAAAGGCTCAATGTCCTGCTGCGTGATTTTCGCCTGAACCGCAACCACATGGCGATCGTCGTCGACGAATACGGCGGCGTTTCCGGGCTGATAACAATCGAAGACGTCCTCGAGGAAATCGTCGGAGAAATAGACGACGAATACGATGAGGAAGAAGAAGCCCTGATCATGAAAACCGGTGACCGACGGTACCAGGTCCAGGCGCTTACGCCGATCGAGGATCTGAACGAGCAGTTCGACGCCAACCTCAGCGATGATGATTATGGAACGGTAGGTGGGCTGCTACTGGCCGAGTTCGGCAGGGTCCCGGAGCACGACGAGGTGGTTACCCTGGGCAACAAATTTGAATTCCGCGTCATCAAGGCTGACAGCCGCAGGATCGTCACGCTTGAAATGAATGTCCTCGATACCTGATGACCCCCTGATGCATCGTGCGCGGAGGTTCCTTGAAGGTGTTCACCGCGGGCTGCTGGCCTGGTTGATCATCCCGCTTGCGATGGCCGCTTGTTTCCCGGTGGCTGCGGCGGAGGGCCCGGAATCCCCTGAAACAGAAGCCTGGCTGGTCACTTATGGCCCGGGTGAGGTTTACTGGCAGCGATTCGGGCATAACGCGATCTGGATCCGCGACGCCGGGCTCGGGCTGGATCATGTGTTCAATTTTGGTTTTTTCGATTTCGAGCAGGAAAATTTTTTCCTGCGGTTCCTGCAGGGCAGAATGCTTTACTTTTCAGCGGCGCGCCCTGCCGGCGAAGAGTTTGCTGAATATATCGACGAAAATCGCAGCATCCGTGCGCAACGGCTGGATCTTTCTGCCGGACAGAAGCTGCAGCTGGTGGAATACCTGCTGGAGGAGATCCGACCCCGGAGCCGCGATTATCTCTACGATTATTACGTCAACAACTGCTCCACCCGGGTCCGTGACGCGATCAATCTGGCCATGGATGGTTTGCTGGCAGATGAATTCGAGCCGGTTGCAGCGCAGCAGACGTGGCGGGACCATACACGACGCCTGACTTTTGAAGATTTCTGGCTCTACCTCGGGCTTGAAACCGGGCTCGGTTCGCCGGTCGATCAGGCCATCAGCCGTTGGGATGAATTGTTCATTCCGGCTGAGCTTGCCGATGCGCTGGCTTCGGTAAATTACACCGGCGGTGAATCGTTGCAGCCGCTGGTGCTTGAGGACGTTGTGCTGTATCGATCCACGCTCAATTCTCCACCGGCGTTCCCGCATTCCTGGTGGCCGCGTTACCTGCTTGCGTCGATCGGGCTGGTGTTGGCAGCCTGGTTGCTGTGCCGTTTCGTTCCCTGGCTAAGCGGCCGGCTGCTGTCACGATCCTGGTTTGTCGTTTCCGGATCAATCGGATTGTTGCTGCTTTTTCTCTGGTTCGGGACCGATCACTGGGCTGCCGGCGCAAACCTGAATGTACTGGTTTTTTTTCCGGCCCTGATCGTTTTGCCGTTCTGGAAAGGAGCCGAAAAAATCACCTTGCTGCTCGTTTCAGGCTTGTCCCTGTTGGCCTTTGTCATGACCTTCCTGCCGCCTCATCAATATAACCAGGATGTGCTTGCTGCTTTCCTGCCGCTCAATCTCGCTGCGGCAGTGGGGCTTTTCAGAACCCGGATGTCATGAGCAGTGACGCCTGGTGTTCCTGCATCAGGGGATCGATGAGCGAATCGAGATTGCCGTTCATGATGTCATCGAGCTTGTAAAGCGTCAGGTTGATCCTGTGGTCGGTGATCCGTCCCTGGGGAAAATTGTAGGTCCGAATGCGCTGGGATCGATCTCCGCTGCCAACCTGGATTCGACGGGATTCCGCAATTTCACTTTCCTGCCGGGATTGTTCTTCCTGTAGCAGTCGCGCCTGCAGCAGCGACATGGCGCGTGCCCGGTTCTTGTGTTGAGAGCGTTCATCCTGGCATTCAACCACGATCCCGCTGGGAAGGTGGGTCAGGCGGATCGCCGAGTCAGTCTTGTTGACGTGCTGGCCGCCCGCCCCCGAAGCGCGAAAAGTGTCCACACGCAGGTCAGCCGGGTTGATTTCTATGGCCTCCACCTCGTCAACCTCGGGCAGGATGGCGACGGTGCAGGCTGACGTGTGAATCCGGCCCTGGGATTCGGTTTCCGGAACCCTCTGCACCCGGTGCGTACCGGATTCGAACTTGAAACGCGAGTACGCACCCTGTCCGGCAATCAACACGATAATTTCCCTGAAGCCGCCATGCTCCCCCGGGTTCTGATTCAGTACTTCCAGGCTCCAGCCCTGGTTCTCTGCGTATTTCTGGTACATCCTGAAAAGGTCGCCGGCAAATATGGCGGCTTCATCTCCCCCGGTGCCGGCTCGAATTTCCAGGAAAATATTCCGGTTGTCATTGGGGTCTTTCGGCAGCAGCAGCAACTGTATGGCTTTTTCCAGCGATTCGAGTTGGCGTGCGGCTTCCTGCAACTCCTCTTCAGCCATATCCCGCAGATCACGATCCGCATCGTCGAGCATCTGCTGTGCCTGGTCCATCGACTCCCGGGTGGCCAGCCACTTCTGCCAGGACTGCATCAAGGGCTCGAGATGGGCATACTCCATGGACAGATCCCTGAACCGCTTCTGGTCGGAAAATACCTCGGGCTGGGAAAGCATCAGGCCGAGCTCCTCGTGCCGGGAGGCCACCTGCTGGAGCCTTTCATGCAAAGAAGCCTTCATTCTTCCGCTTCCGGGTCATCTTTCCGAAAGATGCGGTCTGCCGCCTTCAATACCTCGTAGTCCTGGTTTTCGGCAGCTTCCCGCAACCGTTTGCTCGGTAAATGCAGGATCTTGTTGGTGAGCGTCCGGGCAAATTGGTTCAGCACTTCCGCCGGATCCTGGCCGGCTTCCAGTTTGCGCAGGGCCCAGTCTGTCAGGTCCTGTTCATGTTCGTGCGATTGCTCACGAATCTTTTTCAGCGTGCGTGAAACCCGGATGCCGGACAGCCAGCGCATGAAGCCGGCTACCGCTTCGTCTACTTCCCCGACTGCTGATAAAGCCGCGGCATTCCGCTGTTCCATGTTTTCATCGACCACCTGCTGGAGATCATCGATGGTGTACAGGTATACGTCCTTGATCTTCGCAACTTCCGGGTCGATGTCCCGGGGAACGGCAATGTCCACCAGGAACATCGGGCGGTGCCTGCGCTTTCTCAAAGCGGCTTTGATGTCCGGTTTTCTGATGACCGGTTCCGGACTCGCCGTCGAACTGATCAGGATATCCGCCATGGGCAATGCCTGGTCCAGCTGGTCCAGGGTCAGGGCGCTTGCGCCCATTTCTGCAGCGAGTTCCTCGGCCTTGTCGCGGCTCCGGTTAACGATCAGCAGGTTGGCAATGCCATGATCGCGAAGGTAGCGGCCGCAAAGTTGAACCATCTCTCCCGCCCCAACCAGCACGACGGTCTTCGTCCGCAGGTCGCCAAAGATCTGGCGGGCCAGTACGACAGCGGTATACGCAACCGACACCGTGTGATCGCTGATGCCCGAGTTGGTCCTGATGGATTTGGCAGCGTTGAAGGTGTGCTGAAACAGGCGATCCAGGACTTTGCCCAGGCTTCCGGCGTCGTGCGCCTGCTGCCATGCGTCTTTCAGCTGGCCAAGGATTTGCGTTTCGCCAAGAACCAGTGAGTCCAGGCCGCTAGCCACGCGAATCAGGTGCCGGGCCGCTGCTTCACCTTCATGCTGATACAGGTGTCGATCCAGTTCGCCAACAGGGATTTCGTTGACCCGGTGAATCCAGTCAACCAACTCGCCTTTTCCCGCCACCGTAGACAGGCAGTAGATCTCCGTGCGATTGCAAGTCCCCAGGATCACCACTTCTTCGATACCGTCCAACGCACACAGTTCACGTGCCCGGTCAGGGTATTCTGACCGTGATATGGCAACCTTCTCCCTGATGGCTATCGGGGCGGTATGGTGGCTGATTCCAATCGTAAAAAGAGGCATGGGCTCAAGGAATTTCTGATCAATTATCGACGGAGTGCGGTTTTGTCCAAAAACCTGCAGACCGCGCGCTGATTCTGCGGGTGAAACCCTCTTTTATCAAGTTAGGGAACCTCTGATTAATTATGCGCGGGCGCGACGGTGTCTTTGCGGGATGCTCCGGTCCGCTTTTGGTAAGCGCGATTGGGTGATTCCCAATGAGCGAATCAAAATGGGGCGGGGCGCCCGCAAAGGCCCGTCCCGTAAGGGTTTCGCCGCAAAGGCCGCATCTCGCACACAGCCCGCCTCGGCCATAGCCACGGCTATGGCTACGCGCAACGGCATTCCGACAGGGCTTCTTTGCCTTCGGCAAAACCGCCCTGCCTTCATTGCCTGCGCTCGGCCCGCTGCGCACAATCTGCGGCTTTTTCGGCAGAAACGCGCTCCGTGCATAATTGATCAGAGGTTCCTTAGAAAGGACATTATTGAACAATCGGGATTGGTTCAGCCGCGGCAAACGCGTATCCTTTGCATCCATGAAAAGCCGCTTATACATAGTGATCGTCTGGTTCGTGGCCGTATTGCTCACATGCGGCTGCGCCACCGGTTCAAAACGAACAGCCGACCCGAAATCCGGCAACTCGCCGGACACGCCAGGGTGCGGTGATTGAAGCCTCTGATAAGGAAAATCTGCCGCCGCCTACGGATGAAGAGGTCATGTACCGGGTTTTCGCAGCGGAATATCTGGGTGCGGAAGGCGACCTGGATGGTGCCGTTGAAGAATATCTCGAAGCCGCTTTGAGATCGGAGGATGTTGAGATTGCCCGCAGGGCCACCCGGGTCGCATACGCAGCCGAGGCCTGGCAGCAGGCCGCCATGGCTGCAGACCGGTGGGCGGTGCTGGACCCGGACAATGTCGCAGCACATGAAGCGGCTGCGACTGCGATGCTGGCAGTCGGTGATTACTTTGGCGCCGAATTCCAGATATTGGCCATTCTCGATCTGATGGGAGATTCCACTGAAGCCTGGATGCTGGTTTCCAACCTGATGTCCCACGCCGGCAGTCCCGAAAACGCGAACGAAATACTGGAAGAAGTCCTGTCCGCCAGGGGCGCTGCGGACAATGCCTATGCGATGTTTGCGCGCAGCCAGCTGGCGGTCCGGGCGAAGGATTTGAACCGGGCGTTTGAACTGGCCAGGCAGGCTGTTGAACTGGAACCTGAGCAGCTGGAGTTTTTGACCTGGGCGGGAAGGCTTGCGCTAAACCTGAAACTCACGGAAACCGGATTGGAGTTCATCAGGAGAGCCTGGAAGCTCAACCCGAATGACCATGACCTGTCTCTGGCATTCGCAGACCTGTTGGCGCGAAATGGTCGCGCGGAGGAGGCCCGTACTGTATTGGAGGACATGCCGCAGACTCCCGACGTGATGCTGTCCAGGATACTGTTCGAACTGAGCACGAAAAACCAGCCGGGCGCGGAAAAGCTGTTTACGGAATTCGGGGAAATGGATTTCGACGATTCGCAGGAAAAGGTGTTTTACCAGGCCCAGGCGGCTGAAGCCCTGGGATATTTTGACCAGGCGATCGCCTTTTATGGGGAAGTGACCTCGGGCGACCGGGCCATGGCAGCGGCCATCCGGATAGCGGAATTGAAAGCCGTCGGTGGCGATTTGGAAGCCGCGCGGAAGGAATTGGCTGATCTTCGTGCCAATGGCAATCCTGCGATCATGGAGGAGAGCTGGCTTGCCGAGGCACGGATTTTGCGTGAAGCAAACCTCAAGGAAGAGTCATTCGAGATACTCGACGCGGCCATTTCCAGCATGCCCGGCTCCATGGCCATTCTGTACACGCACGCCCTGCTCGCGGCCGAACTGGGCTGGGTTGATATCGCAGAAAAGGATTTGCGACAGGTTATCGCCGCCCAGCCGGAAAACGCCGCTGCGCTCAATGCGTTGGGTTACACGCTGGCGGATCAGACGGAGAGGTATGAAGAGGCCGAAGAACTGATCAGGCAAGCCTACATCCTGGAGCCCAATGAAGCCTCCATCATCGATAGCATGGGCTGGATTGCCTTCCGCCTGGGCCGCTTGCAGGAGGCTATCCAATTTCTGCAAAAAGCCTGGCAACTGGACAGGAATCCGGAAATCGCAGCGCATCTGGGCGAGGTGTTCTGGGCCAGCGGCAACCGCGATGCAGCGCTGAAGATCTGGCGCGAAGGCTTTGACATCAACCCCGACAACCCGGTACTGGTTGAAACACTCGGGCGACTGGAAGTCAGCTTTTGAACCCGAGGTTATGCCCGGTTCCGGCCTTGTTGCTTGCTGTTGTTCTGCTTTCTGCATGCACTACCACACCAACTGTAAAGACGGGCGAGTCGGAACGGATTCGCCTTTACCAGGCAAAATCTGATCAATTGGCCACCTTCAGTGCGTGGAGTCTGGAGGGCCGGTTGGCCGTCAGCAACGAAGTCGATGGCGGCAGCGGCCAGTTTCGCTGGAACAGGAATGCCGCCGTCAGCCGGATGGATTTCCACGGGGCGCTCGGCCGCGGCGCCTGGCAACTGGAGGCTGATGAACAAGGCGCCGAACTTACGCTCGCTGATGGCACCGTTCACCGTGCCAACTCAATTGACCGGCTCGTCCGGCAACAGGTGAAATGGGAGATTCCGGTGGAGAACCTGTCGTGGTGGGTTCGCGGACTGGCCACGCCCGGACGGTTCCGGGAGCGGGTAATCGACGGGGAAGGAAACATCAGTAAACTGCTGCAGGACGGCTGGACCATCGAGTACGACAGGTACCGGGTTTTCGAAGGGCTGAGCCTGCCGGTCAAGCTGACGGCGCGGCAGGGGAAGTGGAAGGTAAAGCTGGCGATCCGAAGTTGGGATTTGAACGAGGCGCCTGTTGCCAATGACTGATTGCGCTGTTTCCTGCTGGCCGGCTCCCGCGAAAATCAATCTTTTCCTGCACGTCACCGGTCGCCGGCCTGACGGATATCACGATATCCAGACTCTTTTCCAGTTGATTGATTGGGGAGATGAAGTCCGGATTCGCCTAACCCCTGCGCCGGAGATTGTCCGGGCGCCGGCTGACTACGGCGTAGCGGAATCGGAAGACCTGGTTGTCCGTGCGGCAAAACTGCTGCAATCAGAAGCCGGATGCCGCAAAGGCGCTCAAATTGAAGTAGTGAAGCGTGTGCCTCTCGGCTCGGGTTTGGGCGGCGGAAGCTCGGATGCCGCCACCGTGCTGCTTGCTTTGAACCGCTTGTGGAAATGCGGCCTTGGCCGGGATGAACTGGCCGGGCTTGGGCGGGTGCTGGGCGCTGATGTGCCGGTGTTCATTCACGGGCACAGCGCGATGGCTGAAGGTGTCGGAGACGATCTCAAACCGGTCTGCCTGGGTGAAAGGCATTACCTGTTGGTGTTCCCGGGCATTTCGGTTTCAACCCGGGAAATATTTTCCGATGCGGATTTGTGCCGAAATTCGAAACCGGTCAGCCTGGATGATGCGTTGGCGGGGGAAGGTGGAAACGATTGTGAACCTGTCGTCAGGAAACGGTTTCCGGCGATTGGCAGGGTCATGGACGTGCTCGGAAAATGGGGGAAACCGCGGATGACAGGCACGGGCAGTGCGATCTTTGTGCCCATGCGCGATAAAATGAGTGCAATGAGCGCGGCAAGCGCGATAAAAACTTTATATAATGTGCGCGCTGTCCGCGGGGTAGATGTGTCTGCGCTGCATGAGATGTTGGACAGCTGTTGAAATCAATATTACTGGGACGTCGCCAAGCTGGTTAAGGCACGGGGTTTTGATCCCCGCATTCGCAGGTTCGAATCCTGCCGTCCCAGCCATTCAATTGATCAGAGGTTCCTTAAACGAAGCGGGGCAGGAGTTTGTCAATTTCATCACTGATGGTTTTCTCGGGTAATGCAAACCTGAGGCTGGCGAGCAGTATCGCGCACGAACTCAATGTGCCAATGGGCAGGGCAGTCGTCGGGCGGTTCAGCGACGGCGAAGTCATGGTGGAGATCATGGACAATGTTCGTGGTCGCGACGTCTACGTGATCCAGCCCACCTGCATGCCCACGGCTGATAATTTCATGGAATTGCTGGTGATGATCGATGCGATGAAACGGGCATCGGCGTACCGCATTACAGCCGTGATTCCCTATTTTGGATACGGCCGGCAGGACCGGCGTCCCCGTTCAGCCCGCGTCCCGATTACCGCCAAGGTCGCCGCCATGATGATTTCGGCAGTAGGAACGGACCGGGTCGTCACCGTCGACCTGCATTCCGACCAGATACAGGGTTTCTTTGATATCCCGGTCGATAACGTCTACGCCTCTCCCCTGACCCTGGCGGATATCTGGCAACAGCAGTCGGGTAATGAAATAGTCGTGGTTTCCCCGGATGTCGGCGGGGTGGTCAGGGCGCGCGCAATCGCCAAGCGGCTGGACGCCGATCTGGCGATCATCGACAAACGCCGTCCGCGCGCCAACGTCGCCACCGTGATGAACATCATCGGTGACGTCGAAGACAAGTGCTGCGTGTTGGTGGACGACATGGTGGATACGGCCGGAACGCTGTGCTCAGCGGCCGGGGCCTTGAAAAAGGAAGGCGCCAGGCGGGTGGTTGCTTATTGCGTTCACCCGGTGCTGTCCGGACCTGCGGTTGATAACATCATGAGTTCCCAGATGGATGAGTTGGTGGTTACCGACACCATTCCGTTAAGCGAAGCGGCCCAGGCCTGTGGCAAAATCAGGCAGTTATCCATTGCCCAGATGCTGGCTGAAACCATCAGGCGCATGGCGCATGGCGAGTCTGTCAGTTCCATGTACGTGGATTAGGGCCAGTTAACGGTTAGGGCCTTAGGGCCTGTTAACACTATTTGAATCGGCACCGTTGCGGCTGAAAAAGCCCCAATCAAGGCACGAGGAGCAAAGTTTGGTTGCTCCAAATGAGCGACGAGTAACGCCGGGTGGGGCTTTTTCAGCCGCAACCCGCAGGGCCGGGGTCCTTTTTCCGTCTGGCTGCGTTGTCAGTCGATCATATAGATTCACTATACTTCACTCCTTCCGCCTTGCCAGTCAAAAAAATGACCTCCGGCGGTGATGATTCAAATAGTGTTAACAGGCCCTAGTAGCCGGGCTTCCATTCATTTACAGTTTTAATTTATAATGGGCGGCTGAATTTTGGTTCCTGGCCAGGTCGCGGGCCGGGTTAATTTTTACCTACGAGAGGTTTAATCATGTCTGTTTCAACAACCATCATCGCGGAATTCCGTGAAGACGTGGGGAAAGGTGCGAGCCGCCGCCTGCGTCGGCAAGGGAAAGTCCCCGCAGTCATTTACGGCGGGCACCGCGAGCCGGCAACCCTGACGTTGCCGCACACGGAATTGCTGCACCAAACGGAAAATGAGTCGTTTTTTTCCAGTATTCTTGAAATCAAGGTTGGCGATCTGACCCAGCAGGCGGTCGTCCGGGACATGCACCGCCATCCCTTCAAGCCGGTGATCATGCACATCGATTTCATGCGCGTTTCAGCCGAAGAAGTCCTCAGGATTTCCGTGCCCATCCACTTCATCGGTGAAGACAAGTCACCCGCGGGCAAGGCATCCGGCGTGGTTATTCAGCACCAGGTCACAGAAGTTGAAATTGCTGCTCTGCCCAGGAACCTGCCGGAGTTTTTGTCTGTCGATCTCTCAGCGATGGATGCAGGCGATTCCGTCATGCTTTCCAGCATCGTGCTGCCTGAAGGTGTAACCATTCCGCAGCTGGAAATGGAAGGCGATGATCACGATATGCCGGTCGCAAATGCGGTTCATGTCAAAGAAAGCCAGGGTTCAGGCGCCGCGGCAGCTGAAGAAGAAGCAGCAGCAATGGCTGCAGGCGAACTGGGCGAGGTTGGCTTGGTCGGTGAAGAAGACGGCGAGGATGAAGGCGCCGAGGATGAAGGCGGCGAAAAGGATAGCTGACCGCTTTTCTGAACTTTTTTATTACAGGCAGGTGACATTGTGCCTTTCCTGATCTTCGGGCTTGGTAATCCCGGCCCCGGTTATGCAGAAACCCGGCACAATGCCGGGTTTTGGTTTTTAGACCGCCTTGCGCAGTTGCAGGGCGCAAGTTACAGAACGCAGTCCAGGCTGCAATCGGAAATCGTGCGGGTCGTTCTGTACGGCAAGGAATGCATCCTGGCCAAGCCGACGACGTTCATGAATCACAGCGGACAAGCCGTTCGCGCGGTCATGGATTATTACAAAGTATCCGCGCACGAACTTCTGGTTGCTTATGACGAACTGGACTTGCCCCCGGGCGTGGTGCGCCTCAAGCAGGGCGGAGGGCACGGCGGACACAATGGGTTGCGCGACATTTTCCGCCATACCGTTGACCACGATTTTCTGCGGTTGAGAATCGGTATCGGGCATCCCGGCCACAAGGATGCCGTAACGGCTTACGTGCTTGGCCGCGCCACCGCTTCCCAGGAACGACTGATGCGCGAATCCATTTCCGATGCGATCGACACCATGCCGAGAATTATCAGCGGGGATGTGGCCGGAGCGATGAAGGAATTACATACGGTGAAAGAAGATGGGCTTTAAGTGCGGAATTGTCGGGCTCCCGAATGTGGGAAAGTCGACGCTGTTCAATTCGTTGACGCGTGCGGAAATCGCAGCAGAAAATTATCCGTTCTGCACCATCGACCCGAATGTCGGGGTCGTGGAAGTTCCTGATCTTCGCCTCGCCGCGCTCGCGGCGATCGCCCAGCCGCAAAAGATCATTCCAACCACCATGGAATTCGTGGATATCGCGGGTCTGGTCGAAGGTGCATCCAAGGGGGAGGGCTTGGGCAACAAATTCCTGGCGCACATCCGCGAAACTGATGCCATTGCCCATGTTGTCCGTTGTTTTGACAATGATGACGTGGTGCACGTGGCGGGCCGTCTGGATCCGCTATCGGATATAGAGATTATCAATACAGAGCTGTCGCTGGCGGACCTGGAATCCGTTGATCGCGCCATTGAACGAACCGCGAAGAAGCTCAAGGCCAACGAAAAGGACGCCCGCGTCAGGATGAATGTGCTTGAAAGGCTGAAGTCCTGCCTGGACGAGGGGCACCGGGCAAGGAATGTCGAGCTTTCCAGGGAAGAAGAGCTGTTGATTACGGATCTGCACCTGATTACGACCAAGCCCGTGATGTACGTGGCAAATGTTGCCGAGGACGGATTCGAGAACAATCCGTACCTGGAATTGGTGCGGCAGAAGGCCGAGTCTGAGCGTGCGGAGGTGGTTCCCGTGTGTGCTGAGATCGAGGCTCAGCTTTCCCGGCTGGATGATGCTGACAGGCAGGAATTCCTCGACGAACTCGGGCTGAAAGAATCCGGGCTCGCCCAGGTAATCCGCGCGGGCTATGCCTTGCTCGAGTTGCTGACTTTTTTCACCGTGGGTAAGCGCGAAGTGCGTGCGTGGACGGTAAAAGCAGGCTCCACCGCCCCGCAGGCTGCGGGAAAAATTCATACGGATTTTGAGCGGGGGTTCATACGGGCGGAGGTAACTTCCTACGATGAGTTTGTATCGCTGGGTGGCGAGCAGGCCGCCAAGGAGGCTGGAAAGCTCAGGTTGGAAGGCAAAAGCTACATCGTATGCGAAGGCGACATCATGCACTTCAGGTTCAATGTTTAAAAAGTACTTTTAAAGGCTCTGATTATGAGCTATAAGTTTTCCTGACGTTTTCGCCGGAGCCCAGAGGTTTCAGCCATGGACAGGAAGAATGAAACAGAAACTGAAAATGTCGAGCTTCCACGGGTGACCCGCCCGGAACGGTCAAAGGCCACCGGGGAAGAGGGGTCCCGGAAAGGAGGCTGGCGCGAGATAGAAGCTTTGCGCGAAAAAGCGGCGCTGAAGGCGTCGCTGGCCGACGTGTGGGATGAAGACTTCGATCTCGATGAGGAGATCCTGGCCGAACTCGACCACAATTCCGAATTCTTCACGTCACAGGAAGAGGCGGAAGAAGAAATATTCGACGATGATGATGACGATGAGGTCGATGAGTTTTTTGAAACAGAATAGCCCCCGTCTTCTTTGACCGTAATCCGCTCGATTCCCTGTTTGCTATTGCCCCTGTATTCTTAAGCATGTAAAATTCCGCGCCGGTTCGTTGCTTGTTTGATTGACAGGTGGTGGCTGGTGAGTGAAAATAAGCGGCTTGCCTGCGAATGTCTGTGAAAAGTCAATTTGTCTGGCACGTTTGCCCTTGGCGGCACACATTTTCGGCTCATTGAAAAAAGAGCGATGTACCGGAGGGGTACTCAAGCGGTCAACGAGGGCAGACTGTAAATCTGCTGGCTATGCCTTCGGAGGTTCGAATCCTCCCCCCTCCACCACTTCTGTAAATAAGTGGCACAAACGATAAAAGGATTAGAAGCTCGTGAGGCACTTTGCCATTCAGGGCGGGTGTAGTTCAAAGGTAGAACCTCAGCCTTCCAAGCTGATGATGTGGGTTCGATTCCCATCACCCGCTCCACTTAGATGGCTGGGGCTCGTGGGCACAAAGGGCAGGCCCGCATAGCTCAGGTGGTAGAGCACTCCCTTGGTAAGGGAGAGGTCACTGGTTCGAGTCCAGTTGTGGGCACCATTTTAGTACCTGGAAATTTGATTTGGATGTGACTGCAAAATTCGGAGACCGGCATGGCAAAAGCAAAATTTGAACGTACAAAGCCCCATGTAAACGTGGGCACGATTGGTCACGTGGATCATGGCAAGACGACGCTGACGGCGGCGATGACGAAAGTCTGTTCGGAGCTGCGTGGCGGAGAATTCAAGGCCTTCGACCAGATCGACAATGCGCCGGAAGAGCGGGAGCGCGGGATTACGATTGCCACGGCGCACGTGGAATACGAATCGGACAAGCGGCACTATGCGCACGTGGACTGCCCGGGACACGCGGATTATGTGAAGAACATGATCACGGGTGCGGCGCAGATGGACGGAGCGATCCTGGTGGTGTCGGCGGCCGATGGCCCGATGCCGCAGACGCGTGAGCACATTCTGCTGGCGCGCCAGGTGGGTGTGCCGTACATCCTGGTGTACATGAACAAGGCGGACATGGTGGACGACGCGGAGTTGTTGGAGCTGGTGGAGATGGAAGTGCGGGAGTTGTTGAGCTCGTACGATTTTCCAGGCGACGACACCCCGATCATCACGGGATCGGCGCTGAAGGCGCTGGCCGGGGAAGACACCGAGATGGGTGTGCAGTCGATCGCCCGTTTGCTGGTAGCGATGGATGAGTACATTCCGCAGCCGGTGCGTGCGACGGACAAGCCGTTCCTGCTGCCGATCGAGGACGTGTTCTCGATATCGGGACGCGGGACGGTGGTAACCGGCCGCGTGGAGCGTGGGGTGGTGAAGGTGGGCGAGGAAGTCGAGATTGTCGGCATTCACCCGACCAAGAAAACGACCTGCACGGGTGTGGAGATGTTCCGCAAGCTGCTGGACGAAGGCCGTGCGGGCGATAACGTAGGTGTGTTGTTGCGTGGCACGAAGCGTGACGAAGTGGAGCGTGGCCAGGTACTGGCGCATCCGGGATCGATTACGCCGCACACCAGGTTTGAGGCGGAAGTCTATATTTTGTCGAAAGATGAAGGCGGCCGTCACACGCCGTTTTTCAAAGGCTACCGTCCGCAGTTTTATTTCCGCACGACCGACGTAACGGGTGCGTGTGAATTGCCGGAAGGCGTGGAGATGGTGATGCCGGGTGACAACGTGAAGATGCAGGTTGCCCTGATTGCGCCGATCGCGATGGAAGAAGGTCTGCGCTTTGCGATTCGCGAAGGCGGCCGTACCGTTGGCGCCGGCGTTGTCGCCAAGATCCACGAGTGAGGTAAAGGAGCTTCTGAGGGCGCTTCTTTTATCGCGGAGCAGCGTAGGCAATGGAGACGTTGCGGTTTCGCCAAAGGCGAAGAAGCGACGTCGGAATGCCGGCAACGCGTGAAAACCGTTCCCTCAAAAGCGGCATGAATGGCTCTGCTCTGGCGCTGACGCGCCAACCGCAGAGAGGTAGGAGCGAATTCATTCGCGAAAGATTCGGCTCTGCAACTGGCTTAATGCCATGAGACAGAGACAAATGAAATCCCGGGCTGGTGGTCCTTGAGGGCCACCAGCCTTGTGATTTCCAAGCAAAATTGATTGTGCGGAACTGTTTAGGCCAGTAGCTCAATTGGCAGAGCGGCGGTCTCCAAAACCGCAGGTTGGGGGTTCGATTCCCTCCTGGCCTGCCATAAACAGGTCTGTCAGGGAATAGAAGTCTGGAAAATGACGAGTAAAGCAGAAACAAGCAAGTCATCGATCGTCAACACACTGCTGTTGGCTGTCGCCACTGCGTTGCTGATTGCCGGCGTTGGCGCCTACTACTGGTTCCAGGACCTGGCGATTACTCCAGTTCGGGTCGTGGCCCTGATCGTGATCGCGGTAATCGCTTCGTTCATCGCGGCACAATCGGATACCGGCGCCACGTTTTTCCGCTTCCTCAAGGAGTCGGATATCGAGCGTCGCAAAGTGGTCTGGCCTACTCACCAGGAGACTTTGCAGACTGCGCTGATGGTGATCATCGTGACGATCCTGATTTCACTTTTCCTTGCCGCTGTTGATTGGATCCTGGGTGCGGTGATTCGCTCGCTGGTAGGGGGCTGAAAATGACCAAGCGGTGGTACGTGGTACACGCTTACTCGGGATTTGAGAAGCAGGTCAAGCGTTCTCTGGAAGACCGGATTCAACGCGCCGGAATGGAAGAGTCATTCGGCGACGTTTTGGTTCCGACCGAAGAAGTCGTGGAAATGAAAGGTGGTCAAAAGCGCCGTTCAGACCGGAAGTTTTTCCCCGGCTATGTGCTGGTCGAAATGGAAATGACCGACGAGACCTGGCACCTTGTGAAAGACGTGCCAAAAGTGATGGGCTTCATTGGAGGAACGGCTGACAAGCCGGCGCCGATCAGCCAGAAAGAAGCAGATGCCATTCTGAACCGTGTTCAGGAAGGTGTTGACAAGCCCAGGCCGAAAGTACTTTTTGAGCCTGGTGAAATGGTTCGTGTCGTGGATGGACCATTTAACGATTTTAACGGCGTAGTCGAGGAAGTCGATTACGACAAGAGCCGCCTGAAAGTGGCGGTGTTGATTTTTGGACGTTCGACCCCGGTGGAACTCGAGTTCCACCAGATCGAAAAGTCTTGAGTGCTTGACGGGCGCTTCTTTCATCGCTTTGCGATGAAAACCGTTCCCGACAAGCTGCATTAAGGAGTCTGCTGCTGACGCATCGCGTCAATTGCAGACATGATACGGGGAGCCTTGCCGTTTGTCGGCGGGCGCATGAACCCGGGGAGAAAATCTAATGGCGAAGAAAGTATTAGCCTATATCAAGTTGCAGGTGGCCGCGGGCGCAGCCAATCCGAGTCCTCCGGTAGGGCCGGCTTTGGGTCAGCACGGCGTCAATATCATGGAGTTCTGCAAGGCGTTCAACGCCAAGACGCAGAACCTGGAAAACGGAATGCCGACGCCCGTGGTTATTACGGTATACGCCGACCGCAGCTTCACCTTTATCACCAAGACCCCTCCTGCCGCAGTCTTGCTTCGCAAGGCAGCGGGCGTTCCCAAGGGCAGTGGCGAACCCAACACCAAGAAAGTGGGGAAGGTGAACCGTCAACAGCTCGAAGAGATTGCAAAGCTGAAGGAGCCTGATCTTACGGCAGCCGATCTGGATGCAGCCGTCAGGACCATCGCCGGAACAGCGCGCAGCATGGGCCTCAATGTTGAAGGAGTGGTGTGATGGGACGCATGGGTAAAAGATTGAAAGCTGTCCGCGAGCAGGTAGTGCCCGGTAAAGCCTATTCCATCGACGAAGCCCTGGAGATCCTCAAGGGCTCCAGCAGAGTCAAGTTCGTGGAATCGGTAGATGTGGCGGTGCGCCTCGGCGTTGACCCCCGCAAGTCGGATCAGAACGTGCGCGGTTCGACTGTTTTGCCTAACGGCACCGGCAAGCAGGTCCGTGTAGCGGTTTTCGCCCAGAGTGAAAACGCGGAAAAGGCCAAAGCCGCCGGCGCCGATGTTGTCGGCATGGATGACCTGCACGACCAGATCAAGGGCGGAGACCTGGCCTTTGATGTCGTGATCGCCACACCGGACGCAATGCGGGTTGTCGGTAAGCTGGGCCAGGTGTTAGGTCCGCGTGGACTGATGCCCAACCCGAAAGTTGGCACGGTGACGACCGATGTTGAAACCGCGGTCAGGAACGCTAAAGCCGGCCAGGTGCGTTATCGCACGGACAAGGCGGGAATCATCCACAGCACGATCGGCAAGGTCAATTTTGAACCGGACGCGTTGAAGGACAACCTTAACGCACTCCTGAAAGACCTGGTCAAGTTGAAACCGGCCTCGTCCAAGGGCGTTTACCTGCAAAAAGTGGCGGTATCAACCACCATGGGCCCTGGTATCCAGGTCGACAGGGCTTCGCTTAACGTTTAAGGAGTCTCTCGGGCGCTTCTTTCATCGCGTTGCGATGAAAATCGTTCCCTCGAGACGGAAAGTTTGGAGTCTGCTGCTGACGCTTCGCGCCAACTGCAGACATTGAGGAGTCTCTCGGGCGCTTCTTTCATCGCGTTGCGATGAAAATCGTTCCCTCGAGACGGAAAAATTGGAGTCTGCTGCTGACGCTGCGCGCCAACTGCAGACATTGAGGAGTCTCTCGGGCGCTTCTTTCATCGCGTTGCGATGAAAATCGTTCCCTCGAGACGGTGAATTTTTCATCCGGCTTTCAAAGCGGGTGATGGATAGGCGGGCTGCTCCGGCTTTTTTGGCCGGGATAGACCGTCAGAGACCGCAGGTGCGGTGTTCCTTTGGATCGATTGAAGGGATGCTGTTTAAGCGTGAACCGGGTGACCGGCCACAGCCTGCGCAGATGGTGGCAGCCCCGCTACTGGATTGAATGCAGTGTCAGCCTGGCAGGCGTTCAATCCCGTAGCGGGGTCACCACTGAAGACGAGTCGATGGACCGGGAAACCGGGAAAGATGACTCCAGGAGGTAATCAATGGCGCTCAATCTTGAGCAAAAGAAAGCGGTAGTTGCTGAAGTGGCCGATGTGGCCAACAAGGCGCTTGCTGCTGTCGCTGCAGAGTATCGTGGTCTGACGGTCGAGGAGATGACTGAACTCCGTGTGAAAGCACGCGAGGGAGGAGTTTTTTTGAAAGTCGCCAAGAATACCCTGGTCAGCAGAGCTGTTGAGGGTACGGAATACGAATGCATGCAGGAATCGCTGACAGGACCTCTTCTGTTCGCGTTCAGCATGGAAGATCCCGGTGCTGCCGCACGCCTTGTCAAGGACTATGCAAAAACCCATGACAAACTTATCGCGAAACTTGTTGCGGTAGGCGGTCAGCTGTATGGCGCGTCCGAATTGGAACGCCTGTCCAGCTTGCCGACTTACGATCAGGCCATCTCGATATTGATGGGTGTGATGAAGGCGCCGATCGAGAAATTCGTCAGGACCCTTGCCGAACCGCATACCAAGCTGGTTCGGACCGTTGCTGCTGTGCGTGACGCCAAGCAAGCTGCTTGATTCTATTAACCGATTGGTGGGCTAGACCCCAGATAATCAACTATTACGGAGACGACAATGGCCGTTTCAAAAGAAGATATTCTTGAAACAATTTCAAATATGAGCGTGATGGATGTCGTAGAACTCATCAGCGCAATGGAAGAAAAATTCGGCGTTTCAGCTGCGGCGCCTGTAGCTATGGCTGCCGGCCCGGCTGCCGGTGGTGACGTTGCCGCTGCAGAGGAACAGACCGAATTTAACGTAGTCCTTACCTCTTTCGGTTCCCAGAAAGTGCCGGTGATCAAGACAGTACGTGAGATCACCGGACTTGGGTTGAAAGAAGCCAAGGACCTGGTCGAAGGCGTGCCCTCTGCCGTTAAGGAAGGTGTGTCAAAAGACGAAGCTGAACAAATCAAGAAGAAGCTCGAAGAAGCAGGCGCTTCGGTCGAGGTTAAGTAAATCTTCTTCCCTGATTTTTGGGGCTGAAAAGAAATGGGCTGGGGACACGTGTCTCCGGCCTGTTTCTGCTTGTATTTCGAATGAATATTGATCGCACGGGCGGAAACTGATCATGACTTACTCTTTCACGGAAAAAAAGCGCATTCGCAAGGATTTCGGTAAGCGGGAATCCATACTGGAAGTGCCCTATCTTCTGCAAACACAAATCCGCTCCTACCAGGAGTTCCTGCAAACGGACACTCCCCTGGACGACAGGCGGGATCGCGGCCTGCATGGAGCGTTGAATTCGGTGTTTCCAATCGTTGCCTATTCGGGCAACGCGGCGCTTGAGTACGTAAGCTACAAGCTGGGCGACCCGGTGTTTGACGTAAAAGAGTGCAAATTACGGGGCATGTCCTATGGCGCGCCTCTGCGGGTAAAAGTGCGCCTGGTCATTTATGACCGTGAAAGTTCCGCGAAAGTGAAGCCGGTCAAGTATGTCAAGGAGCAGGAAGTCTACATGGGTGACCTGCCCCTGATGACGGAAACCGGGACGTTTATCGTCAATGGCACCGAACGGGTGATCGTGTCCCAGTTGCACCGTTCTCCCGGGGTCTTTTATGACCATGACCGGGGCAAGACACATTCCAGTGGAAAATTGTTGTTTTCCGCCCGGGTTATTCCCTATCGCGGTTCGTGGCTGGACTTCGAGTTCGATCCGAAGGACTGCATCTTCACGAGAATCGACCGGCGCCGGAAGTTACCGGTAACCATCTTGCTGCGCGCCCTGGGTATGACCAACGAGGAAATCCTCGATACGTTTTTTGAAACCAGCGTGGTCACGCTGAAGAAATCCGGTGCAAAGCTCGAACTGATTCCGGAGCGCCTGCGGGGTGAAACGGCATTCTTCGACATCCGCAGCAAGACCGGAAAAGTGCTCATCCCCAAGGGTAAGCGCATCACGGCCCGGCACGTAAAACTGATCGAAGAGGCCGGTGTTGAAACGCTGGAAGTTCCAGATGAATACCTGGTGGGCAAAATTATCGCCAACTCGATCGTTGACAAGCAATCAGGAGAAGTCCTGGCCGAGGCCAATGCTGAAATTACCGACGAATTACTGGAGAGCTTGCGCGAGGCCGGGGTCAAAAAGCTGAACCTGCTTTATGTCAACGACCTGGACCAGGGACCTTATATCTCGAGCACGCTCAACATTGATCCGACCAAGAGCGAACTCGATGCATTGGTTGAAATTTACCGGATGATGCGTCCGGGTGAACCGCCGACCAAGGATGCCGCCCAGAACCTGTTCAAAAACCTCTTTTTCACCGAAGAGCGTTACGACCTTTCGGCCGTCGGCCGGATGAAGTTCAATCGTCGCGTAGGCCGCAAGGAAGTCGAAGGTTCCGGTGTTCTTAACCGGGAGGACATTCTCGAGGTGCTGCGTGTTTTGATTGATATCCGCAACGGCAAAGGCAATGTGGATGACATTGACCACCTGGGTAATCGCCGGGTGCGCAGCGTGGGTGAAATGGCCGAAAACGTGTTCCGGGTAGGCCTGGTCCGCGTGGAGCGTGCCGTTCGCGAACGGCTGTCGGTTGCAGAAAGTGAAGGCCTGTCGCCGCAGGAATTGATCAACGCGAAGCCGGTTGCAGCTGCTGTAAAAGAATTTTTCGGATCTTCCCAGCTCAGCCAGTTCATGGATCAGAACAACCCGCTGTCCGAAGTGACACACAAACGGCGTGTTTCAGCACTGGGCCCGGGCGGTCTGACGCGTGAGCGGGCAGGGTTCGAAGTTCGCGACGTGCATCCGACACATTACGGTCGCGTATGTCCTATTGAAACGCCTGAAGGCCCGAACATCGGGCTGATCAACTCACTGGCGGTTTACGCCAGGACCAATGACTACGGCTTTCTTGAAACACCATACCGGAAAGTCAGCGACGGCAAGGTAACCAAGGACGTCGAGTATTTGTCGGCGATCGAGGAGGGTGATTACGTGATTGCCCAGGCCAACGCCGAGCTCGACAAAAAGGGAAAGTTTGTCGATGACTTCATTCCCTGCCGCCACCAGGGGGAATTTACCCTGATGGGGCCGTCTGACATCAGTTACATGGACGTTTCACCGAAACAGATCGTGTCCGTGGCGGCTTCGCTTGTTCCGTTCCTGGAACACGATGATGCGAACCGCGCACTGATGGGCTCGAACATGCAGCGCCAGGCCGTGCCAACCTTGAAGGCGGAAAAACCGCTGGTGGGTACCGGTATGGAGCGTAGCGTCGCAACCGACTCCGGCGTAACAGCGGTCGCACGCCGTGGCGGTGTGGTCGACCAGGTGGATGCCGGACGTATCGTGGTCAGAGCGAACGAAGAAGAAGTGCCGGTCGGTGATCCCGGGGTGGATATTTACAACCTGACCAAGTACCAGCGCTCAAATCAGAACACCTGCATGAACCAGCGGCCCCTGGTACGGGTCGGTGATGTTGTCTCAACCGGAGACGTCCTGGCGGATGGACCGTCCACCGACCTGGGTGAACTGGCGCTGGGACAGAACATGCTGGTCGCCTTCATGCCCTGGAACGGCTACAACTTCGAGGACTCCATCCTGATCTCGGAACGGGTTGTCCAGGAAGATCGTTACACCACGATTCATATTGAAGAACTCACGTGCGTTGCGCGGGATACCAAGCTGGGGTCTGAAGAGATTTCCGCCGACATTCCGAATGTGGGTGAGCACAATCTGAACAAGCTCGACCAGGCCGGTATCGTTTACATCGGCGCGGAGGTCAGTGCAGGCGATATCCTGGTCGGCAAAGTGACCCCCAAAGGGGAAACCCAACTGACTCCGGAAGAGAAACTGCTGCGTGCGATCTTTGGAGAAAAAGCGTCGGACGTGAAAGACACCTCCCTGCGTGTTCCGAGCGGTATGGACGGGACCGTTATCGACGTCCAGGTGTTCACGCGGGATGGCGTCGAGAAAGACGATCGCGCCATTTCCATCGAACGCGAGCAACTCCGGCAGGTGCGCAAGGATCTTGACGACCAGTTGCGAATCGTTGAAAACGCCATTTTTCAGCGTATTGAAAACGCGTTGAGCGGAAAAGTTGCCGACAAAGGCCCTGGCGGACTCAAGAAGGGCAACAAGGTAACAGTTTCTTATCTCGCTGACCTGGATCGGGAAGACTGGTTCAAGCTTCGGATGCACGACGACGTGCTGAATGAACTGCTCGAGCAAATGGCCGACCAGCTGAAAGAACAGCGCAAGGTATTCGACGCGCGTTTTGAAGAGAAGAAGGGCAAGATCACCCAGGGCGACGATCTGGCGCCGGGTGTGCTCAAGATGGTCAAGGTTTACATGGCCGTCAAGCGTCGTATTCAGCCTGGCGACAAGATGGCGGGCCGTCACGGCAACAAGGGCGTGATCTCGATGATCGTTCCGACCGAAGACATGCCCTACATGGAAGATGGAACGCCGGTCGATATCGTCCTGAACCCGCTCGGTGTGCCGTCGCGAATGAACATCGGCCAGGTTCTTGAAACCCACCTCGGTTGGGCTGCCAAAGGCCTGGGTCTGCGTATTGGCGAGATGATTGAACGCCAGGCCGAGGTGTCTGAAATCCGCAAGTACCTCGACCAGATCTACAACAGCGACATGAAAGGCCGCGTGGATGTTTCCGAGTTTTCCGACGCGGAAATCATGACCATGGCCGATAACCTGAAAGACGGTGTGCCGATGGCGACTCCGGTGTTTGACGGAGCCAGCGAGAAAGAAATCAAGCACCTGCTCGAACTGGCACAGTTGCCGCAAAGCGGTCAGACGACCCTGTTCGACGGTCGCAGCGGTGACCCGTTCGAACGTCCCGTTACGGTTGGCTACATGTACATGTTGAAACTCAACCACCTGGTTGATGACAAGATGCACGCGCGCTCCACCGGCCCGTACAGCCTGGTTACCCAGCAACCGTTGGGCGGCAAGGCCCAGTTTGGCGGCCAGCGCTTCGGTGAAATGGAAGTCTGGGCCCTTGAAGCCTATGGTGCGGCGTACACGCTGCAGGAAATGTTGACCGTGAAGTCCGATGACGTTAGCGGCCGTAACCAGATGTATAAAAACATCGTCGATGGAAATCACCAGATGGTGGCGGGCATGCCCGAATCCTTCAATGTACTTGTGAAGGAAATCCGCTCCCTGGGCATCAACATCGAACTCGAAGAAACCTGATAGGAGGAGATTAGCAGTGAGAGACTTACTCAATCTCTACGGTAGACAGCGGCAGCCGCTGGATTTCGACGCGATTCGGATTGGCCTGGCACCACCGGACCTGATCCGTTCCTGGTCATATGGTGAAGTTAAAAAGCCTGAAACCATCAATTACCGGACATTCAAGCCGGAACGTGACGGGCTTTTCTGCGCCGCGATTTTCGGGCCGGTTAAGGATTACGAGTGTCTGTGCGGCAAATACAAGCGCATGAAGCACCGTGGCGTCGTGTGTGAAAAATGCGGCACCGAAGTCACCCTGACCAAGGTTCGCCGTGAACGCATGGCGCACATTGAACTGGCCAGCCCGGTTGCCCACATCTGGTTTCTGAAGTCCCTTCCTTCCCGGATCGGCCTGATGCTGGATATGACGCTGCGCGATATCGAGCGCATCCTGTACTTCGAATCCTACGTGGTCCTTGACCCCGGCATGACTGACCTCGAACGGGGCCAGTTGCTGACCGACGAACAATACCTCGACACCATGGAGCAGTGGGGTGATGAATTCGACGCCAAGATGGGCGCCGAGGCAATCTTCAACCTGCTTCGCAGTATCGACCTGAACGAAGAGGTCATCAGGCTTCGTGAGGAGATCGGCGCCACGCGTTCGGTCACAAAACTGAAGCGCCTTTCCAAGCGCGTCAAGCTGGTTGAGGCTTTCATTGATTCCGGCAACCGCCCGGAATACATGATCATGACCGTACTTCCCGTGCTGCCGCCGGATCTGCGTCCGCTGGTGCCGCTGGATGGCGGTCGCTTTGCAACGTCAGACCTGAATGACCTGTATCGCCGCACGATCAATCGCAACAACCGTTTGAAACGGCTGCTGGAACTGAATGCGCCGGACATCATCGTGCGTAACGAAAAGCGCATGCTGCAGGAAGCTGTCGACGCATTGCTCGATAACGGCCGCCGCGGCCGCGCCATTACGGGCACCAACAAGCGTCCGCTCAAGTCCCTGGCCGACATGATCAAGGGCAAGCAGGGGCGCTTCCGCCAGAACCTGCTGGGTAAACGGGTGGATTATTCCGGCCGTTCCGTCATCGTGGTTGGTCCCAAGTTGAAACTGCACGAATGCGGCCTGCCCAAGAAAATGGCGTTGGAACTGTTCAAGCCGTTCATTTTCAGCAAGATGCAGCGCCGTGGAATGGCAGCCACGATCAAGGCAGCCAAGAAACTGGTAGAAGCCGAGCGGGCGGAGGTTTGGGATATTCTTTCAGAGGTTATCCGCGAACACCCGGTCCTGCTGAACCGTGCTCCGACGCTGCACCGCCTTGGCATCCAGGCGTTTGAACCGGTATTGATCGAAGGTAAAGCCATCCAGTTGCACCCGCTGGTTTGTACCGCCTTCAACGCCGACTTCGACGGTGACCAGATGGCCGTTCACGTGCCGCTTTCGATGGAAGCGCAGTTGGAAGCTCGCGCGCTGATGATGTCTTCGAACAATATCCTTTCGCCGGCCAATGGCGAACCGATTATCGTTCCGACCCAGGACGTCGTTCTCGGCCTGTATTACATGACCCGTCAGTTGGAAGGGGCGCTTGGACAAGGCATGTACTTCTCCGACATCGACGAAGTGCACCGGGCTTTCGAGAACAAGAAGATTGCCCTGCACGCGCGCATCAAGGTCAGGATCGATGAAACGATCATTTCCGAGCATGGTGAGGAACGTCACGAAAGAAACCTGGTGGACACGACGGTCGGGCGCGCTCTGCTGGCTGAAATCCGGCCTTCCGGCATGCCTTTCAGGCTGCTGAATGAGACGTTGAAGAAAAAGCAGATATCCGCGTTGATCAACTCCTGCTACCGCCGCCTTGGCTTGAAGAAGACCGTGGTATTTGCTGACAAGCTGATGTACACGGGCTTTCAGTTTGCCACTAAAGCAGGTGTATCCATTGGTATCGATGACCTGATCGTGCCGGACGAAAAGGTGAAAATCCTCGAAGAAGCGGAAGCGGAAGTCGTGGAAATCCAGAACCAGTATATTTCTGGTCTGGTGACCGCCGGCGAACGCTACAACAAGGTCGTAGACATCTGGTCTCGCACCAATGAACTCGTGGCCCGCGCCATGATGCGGCGTATGGGTAAGAGTTTCGTGAAGGATGCGAACGGGGTGGATGTGGAAGAAGATTCCATGAACTCCATTTTCATCATGGCCGATTCCGGTGCTCGTGGTTCCGCTGCGCAAATCAGGCAGTTGGCGGGAATGCGCGGCCTGATGGCCAAGCCGGACGGGTCGATCATCGAAACACCGATCACGGCAAACTTCCGCGAAGGTCTGGACGTATTGCAGTACTTCATCTCCACGCACGGCGCCCGGAAAGGCCTTGCGGACACGGCCCTGAAAACGGCGAATTCGGGTTACCTGACACGCCGGTTGGTCGACGTTGCCCAGGACCTGGTCATTACCGAAGTCGATTGCAAGACCCAGTTCGGCGTCACCATGCAACCGATTGTTGAGGGTGGCGACGTTGTTGAACCGCTCAGCGAACGCGTACTGGGCCGGATGGTCGCAGAGGACGTGTTCAAGCCCGGTTCCGACGAACTGATTTGCGCCCGCAACACGTTGCTGGACGAGCAAATGGTTGAAGTGCTGGAACAGAATGGCGTGGATCGGATCTATGTCCGCTCAACCATCACTTGCGAAGCCAGGCACGGGGTTTGTGCGTCCTGCTATGGTCGCGATCTCGCCCGGGGGCACATCGTCAACATCGGTGAGGCCGTGGGTGTTATTGCCGCGCAGTCGATCGGTGAGCCGGGTACCCAGCTGACCATGCGCACCTTCCATATTGGCGGTGCGGCGTCCAGGGCTGCAGCAGTGGACCACATCCAGGTCAAATCGAGCGGCAGCGTCCGTTTGCATAACATGAAAACGGTGGAAAATGTCGACAAGAAACTGGTCGCTGTTTCCCGTTCCGGCGAGCTTTCGGTCATTGACGTGCACGGCCGTGAGCGCGAACGCTACAAAGTGCCCTATGGTGCGATCATCTCCATCCGCGATGAAGAAACGGTAACCGCAGGCGACGTTCCTGCAACCTGGGATCCGCATACGCACCCGATCGTCACCGAAGTGGCCGGCAAGGTCAAATTCCACGAGTTTATTGACGGGGTGACCGTCAATGAGCACCTGGATGACATTACCGGCCTGACCAGCCTGATCATCACGGATCCGAAACGGCGCGGAAGCGCGGGTAAGGATCTGCGGCCAATGATCAGCCTGTTGGGTAAAGATGGCAAAGATCTCCACCTCGCCGGCACGGAAATACCGGCCCACTACTTCCTGCAGTCCGGTTCCATTGTCCAGATGCAGGATGGGCAGGACGTGAATGTCGGTGACGTGGTGGCCAGGATTCCGCAGGAGTCTTCCAAGACCCGTGACATCACCGGTGGTTTGCCGCGTGTCGCCGACTTGTTTGAAGCGCGCAGGCCCAAAGAGCCGTCTGTTTTGGCCGAAGTATCCGGAATCATCAGCTTTGGCAAGGATACCAAGGGCAAGCAGCGCCTGGTGATCACCATGGACGATGGCGAGACTTATGAAGAGCTGATCCCCAAATGGCGTCATGTCATTGTGTTCGAGGGTGAGCGGGTAGAAAAGGGTGAAACCATCGTCGATGGAGAGCCTAACCCGCACGACATTTTGCGGTTGCTGGGCGTGGAAGCACTGGATGAATACCTGGTGAAGGAAATCCAGGACGTTTATCGTCTGCAGGGCGTCAAGATCAACGACAAGCACATCGAAGTTATCGTGCGCCAGATGTTGCGCAAAGCCGAGGTCATGGACAACGGCGACACACGCCTTCTGCGCGGCGAGCAGCTGGACCTGGTCCGAATTCTCGAAGAGAACCAGGTTGCCAAAAAGAACGATGTGCGGCCGGCCGAATACCAGCGGATATTACTGGGAATTACCAAGGCTTCGCTGGCAACGGAATCCTTTATTTCAGCGGCGTCTTTCCAGGAAACGACCCGGGTACTGACCGAAGCTGCCGTTCGCGGCACCACGGACCAGCTCCGCGGGCTGAAGGAAAATGTCATCGTCGGCCGCCTGATCCCGGCAGGAACGGGTATGGCGTATCACATGACACGCAAGAACAAGCCGGCTGAAGAGGCTGAAATCGACCTTGCGGCCCTGGCTTCGGCGATCGCCGCCGAGGAATTCGCCAGCCTGGAAGCCGCATCGGAAAAGGATTCCTGAAGATAGTGTTCACGTAGGAGCGAATTTATTCGCGAACGCGCCACGGCATTCCAACAGGACTTCTTTGCCTTGCGGCAAAACCGTCCTGTCTCCATCGCCTGCACGTTCTACGGCACTTCAAGAGCGTCTTCGGCTTCGCCGAAATCGCACTCTTTACGTTGCCTGAACTAATTCGCTCCTACGTGGTGTTTCATGCAGAAATCCATATCAAGGTATTGCAAACTACGGATCTAGATGGCATACTTGTTCGGCTAACAGATGCAATTCCTCCATCAGGAGGACCGGGCGGTAAAAAGACCGTTTCGGAGAGCCGATGTCGCCGGCGCGTGGGCCGGATCTAACGGCGCCCAAACCCTGATTGCTTAAAGGGGTTGGGCGTTTGGCATTATCTGAAGCGAGCAAATTTACGCTGAACTCGGCGGCCGGAATGTTTCCGACTGCCTTTTAATTTGTCAGAACCAAGGATATTTACCGGGAAAATTATGGCGACGATCAACCAACTCGTACGCAATCCGAGAAAGGACAAGGCCTACAAGAGCAATGTCCCAGCATTGGAAGGTTGCCCGCAGAAGCGCGGCGTATGCACACGTGTTTACACAACCACACCGAAGAAGCCGAACTCGGCTCTTCGTAAAGTGGCCCGTGTGCGTTTGACCAACGGTTTCGAAGTTACCAGCTATATCGGTGGCGAAGGCCATAATCTCCAGGAGCACAGCGTGGTCCTGATCAGGGGTGGTCGTGTGAAAGATCTGCCTGGTGTTCGTTACCACACGGTTCGGGGAAGTCTCGACACCGCTGGAGTAAGTGATCGCCGGCAGGGTCGTTCAAAGTACGGCGCCAAGCGGCCTAAAAAATAATTCTTCTGACGAAGCACATTGACGGAAAGCAATAATGTCCAGAAAGCAATCCAATTTCACGCGAGAAATTCTGCCCGACCCGAAGTTTGGCAGCGAAATGATTACCCGTTTCATCAACATGGTGATGACCAGCGGAAAGAAGTCCGTGGCTGAGAAGATTGTCTACGGTGCGATTGATACGATCGGAAGCAAGAACAAGTCAGCCGATGCGGTTGACCTGGTTCAGAAAGCCCTGGATAACGTCAGCCCGATGGTGGAGGTGAAATCCCGCCGCGTGGGTGGTGCCACTTACCAGGTGCCGGTCGAAGTGCGCCCGAAACGGCGACAGACGCTTGCCATGCGCTGGATTATCGAAGCGGCTCGCAAGCGTGGTGAAAAAAGCATGCCCAACCGGCTTGCCGGGGAACTGCTGGACGCTGTTGAGCAGCGTGGAACGGCAGTGAAAAAGCGTGAAGACACGCACCGCATGGCCGAGGCCAACAAGGCGTTTGCGCATTACCGCTGGTAATCGCACGTTCTATTACAGAATTTACTGAGGTTAAGACAGTGTCCCGTACTACACCTATTGATCGTTATCGCAACATCGGCATCATGGCTCATATTGATGCCGGTAAGACGACGACAACCGAACGCATCCTGTTTTATACCGGTGTTTCACACAAAATTGGTGAAGTACACGACGGCAATGCCACGATGGACTGGATGGAACAGGAGCAGGAGCGCGGTATCACCATTACCTCGGCTGCCACGACCTGTTTCTGGAGTGGCATGGACAAGCAGTTTCCCCAGCACCGCATCAATATCATTGATACCCCGGGCCACGTTGACTTTACGATTGAAGTAGAGCGTTCACTGCGCGTGCTCGATGGCGCGGTAGCGGTGTTCTGTGCGGTCGGCGGTGTTCAGCCCCAATCCGAAACGGTTTGGCGCCAGGCCACCCGCTATAAAGTTCCGCGGGTTGCGTTTGTCAACAAGATGGATCGCACCGGCGCCAACTTCCTGCGTGTCGTCAAGCAAATCAAGGAACGGCTTGGGGCCCGGGCAGTGCCTATCCAGCTGCCGATTGGCGCAGAGGAGAATTTCGCCGGTATCGTCGACCTGGTGCGGATGAAAGCCATCTACTGGGATACCACGAACCAGGGTATGACCTACGACGAGCGTGAGATTCCGGCTGAGCTGCGCGAAGCCGCCGCAGAAGCGCGGGAATTCATGGTTGAATCCGCCGCGGAGTCAACCGAAGAACTGATGGAAATATACCTCGAAGGCGGTGAACTGAGCGAAGCCCAGATTATTGCGGGTTTACGCGCCGGGACGCTGGCCAATGAGCTGGTGCCTTGCCTGTGTGGTACTGCATTCAAGAACAAGGGCGTGCAGGCTTTGCTGGACACCGTTGTTCAGTTGATGCCGTCACCGCTCGATGTGCCGCCGATCAAGGGCATCAATGAAGACGAGTCGGAAGGCGTTCGCCATTCTTCGGATGAAGAGCCGTTTGCGGCGCTGGCCTTCAAGATTGCAACTGACCCTTACGTGGGCACGTTGACCTTTTTCCGGGTCTATTCCGGCGTTCTGAAGTCCGGCGACACCGTTTATAACCCGATCAAGAGTAAAAAAGATCGCGTTGGCCGTATTCTGCAAATGCACGCCAATTCGCGCGAAGAAATCAAAGAAGTGCACGCCGGAGATATTGCGGCTGCAGTCGGACTCAAGGACATCACCACCGGTGAAACCCTGTGTGCGATGAATAACGTCATTACGCTGGAGCGCATGGTCTTCCCCGATCCGGTAATCTCGGTTGCCGTCGAGCCCAAGACCAAGGCCGACCAGGAGAAGATGGGTATTGCGCTGAGCAAGCTGGCCCAGGAAGACCCTTCGTTCCGTGTCCACACGGACGAGGAATCCGGGCAGACCATCATCTCCGGTATGGGTGAGCTTCACCTCGACATCATCGTCGATCGCATGAAGCGCGAATTCAAGGTGGAAGCCAACGTGGGTCGTCCCCAGGTCGCCTACCGTGAAACCATCCGCAAGAGTGTGGAGGCGGAAGGCAAATTCGTTCGCCAGTCCGGTGGTCGCGGTCAGTACGGCCACGTCAAGATCCGGCTTGAGCCGATGCCGTCTGGCGAAGGGTATGAATTCGAGAACGCTATCGTTGGCGGTGTGGTGCCGCGCGAATACATCAATTCCGTGGACAAGGGTATCCAGGAACAGGTTCAGAATGGTGTGATCGCCGGTTATCCGATGGTCGACGTCAAGGCAACGCTTTTTGATGGTTCTTACCACGAAGTGGATTCCTCGGAAATGGCGTTCAAGATCGCCGGTTCCATGGCATTCAAGAATGCCGCGGTGATCGCTTCCCCGGTATTGCTGGAGCCGCTGATGAAAGTGGAAGTGGTGACGCCCGAGGACTACATGGGCGACGTCATGGGCGACCTGAACCGCCGTCGCGGAATCGTCCAGGGAATGGAAGACAGCCCGGCCGGCAAAATTATCAATGCGCACGTGCCCCTGTCCGAAATGTTCGGTTACGCGACCGATCTGCGTTCCCAGACCCAGGGCCGCGCAACGTACACGATGGAATTCGATCACTACGCCGAAGCACCGGCGAGTGTTGCTGAAGAAATTATCAAGAAAACCGCCTGAGCCAAATGGCCAATCGAACAGGCAGATAGAAGAGGACTAAACAATGGCAAAAGCAAAATTTGAACGTACAAAGCCCCATGTAAACGTGGGCACGATTGGTCACGTGGATCATGGCAAGACGACGCTGACGGCGGCGATGACGAAAGTCTGTGCTGAGCTGCGTGGCGGAGAATTCAAGGCCTTCGACCAGATCGACAATGCGCCGGAAGAGCGGGAGCGCGGGATTACGATTGCCACGGCGCACGTGGAATACGAATCGGACAAGCGTCACTATGCGCACGTGGACTGCCCGGGACACGCGGATTATGTGAAGAACATGATCACGGGTGCGGCGCAGATGGACGGAGCGATCCTGGTGGTGTCGGCGGCCGATGGCCCGATGCCGCAGACGCGTGAGCACATTCTGCTGGCGCGCCAGGTGGGTGTGCCGTACATCCTGGTGTACATGAACAAGGCGGACATGGTGGACGACGCGGAGTTGCTGGAGCTGGTGGAGATGGAAGTGCGGGAGCTGTTGAGCTCGTACGATTTCCCGGGCGACGACACCCCGATCATCACGGGATCGGCGCTGAAGGCGCTGGCCGGGGAAGACACCGAGATGGGCGTGCAGTCGATCGCCCGTTTGCTGGAAGCGATGGATGAGTACATTCCGCAGCCGGTGCGTGCGACGGACAAGCCGTTCCTGCTGCCGATCGAGGACGTGTTCTCGATATCGGGACGCGGGACGGTGGTAACCGGCCGCGTGGAGCGCGGGGTGGTGAAGGTGGGCGAGGAAGTCGAGATTGTCGGCATTCACCCGACCAAGAAGACGACCTGCACGGGTGTGGAGATGTTCCGCAAGCTGCTGGACGAAGGCCGTGCGGGCGACAACGTAGGTGTGTTGTTGCGTGGCACGAAGCGTGACGAAGTGGAGCGTGGCCAGGTACTGGCGCATCCGGGATCGATCACGCCGCACACCAAGTTTGAGGCGGAAGTTTATATTCTGTCGAAAGACGAAGGCGGCCGTCACACGCCGTTTTTCAAAGGCTACCGTCCGCAGTTTTATTTCCGCACGACCGACGTAACGGGTGCGTGTGAATTGCCGGAAGGCGTGGAGATGGTGATGCCGGGTGACAACGTGAAGATGCAGGTTGCCCTGATTGCGCCGATCGCGATGGAAGAAGGTCTGCGCTTTGCGATTCGCGAAGGCGGCCGTACCGTTGGCGCCGGCGTTGTCGCCAAGATCCACGAGTGAGGTAAGGAGCTTCTAGGGTGCTTCTTTTATCGCGGAGCAGCGTAGGCAATGGAGACGTTGCGGTTTCGCCAAAGGCGAAGAAGCGACGTCGGAATGCCGGCAACGCGTGAAAACCGTTCCCTCGGAAGCGACATGTATGACTCTGCTCTGGCGCTGCGCGCCAACCGCGAGAGATAGAACGAAAGAGTCAAAGCGAGTAAACGAGAATGGCTGAACAGAGAATCCGCATCCGGTTGAAAGCATTCGATCATCGACTGATTGATCGTTCGGCTTTCGAAATCGTGGAAACCGCGAAACGGACCGGCGCCCAGGTGCTGGGCCCGATTCCCTTGCCCACGAGGATCGAGCGGCACACCGTGCTGATTTCGCCACACGTGAACAAGGATGCGCGTGACCAGTACGAAACCCGTACGCACAAGCGCCTGATGGATATCGTGGATCCCAATGACAAGACCGTGGATGCACTGATGAAGCTGGACCTGGCAGCCGGCGTCGACGTACAGATCAAGTTGTACTGATCGCCAGCAGAAACCGGAAAGAAGGCAGAACAATGAAGATTGGATTGATTGGACGCAAGCGTGGAATGACCCGGGTATTTACCGAGCAGGGCAACAGTGTGCCTGTCACGGTGATCGAGGTCAGTCCGAACCGCGTAACCCAGGTGAAGGATCTGGAGACCGATGGCTATCGGTCCATCCAGGTCACCATCGGCCAGCGCCGGGCAAGCCTGGTGAACAAGCCGGTGGCCGGACATTATGCAAAGGCCGGAGTAGAGGCTGGTGAAGGTCTGTGGGAACTGCGCTTGCCGGAAGGCGAAGCAGTGGAAACCGGCTCGGAGCTCAAAGTCGACATGTTCGAAGCCGGAGAAATGGTTGACGTAACCGGCACGAGCAAAGGTAAAGGCTTTGCGGGTACGGTGAAACGGCACAATTTCCACATGCAGGACGCCACCCACGGTAATTCGCTGTCCCATCGCGCGCCCGGTTCAATCGGGCAGTGCCAGACGCCTGGCCGCGTCGTGAAAGGCAAAAAGATGTCCGGGCACATGGGTGATGAGCGTGTAACGACTCAAAACCTGGAAGTGGTACGTGTCGATGCAGAACGGAACCTGCTCCTGATCAAGGGTGCGGTACCGGGTGCACCGGGTGGTGCGGTTATGGTCCGTCCTTCCGAGAAGGCGCATTCGTAAGGTTTGATGGAGAAATGACCATGCAACTCACAGTAGCAGGCGGAAAGAACATCAAGGTTTCTGACGCCACGTTCGGAAGGGAATTTTCCGAAGCGCTGGTTCACCAGGTCGTCACCGCCTATTTGGCAGGCGGGCGTGCCGGTACCAAGGCGCAGAAAAATCGCTCGGCGGTAAGCGGCGGCGGCAAGAAGCCGTTCCGTCAGAAAGGCACCGGCCGGGCACGTGCAGGCACCATTCGCAGTCCGATCTGGCGGGGCGGCGGTGTGACATTCGCGGCGGTTGCCAGGGATCACGCACAGAAGGTCAACAAGAAGATGTACCGCGGAGCGATGCAGACGATCCTGTCTGAACTGGTGCGCCAGGACCGTCTCGTGATTGTAAATGCTCTTGAATTGTCAGAGCCGAAAACATCTGCTCTTATCACCAGGCTGGCTGATTTGGGTTTCGAGACAGGGCTGATCGTTACCGCCGAACTCGAGGAAAATGTGTACCTGGCAGCACGGAATATTCCGGGTGTCTATACGCTGGATGTTGCGGGAATCGATCCGGTCAGTCTCGTTGCCGCCGACAAAGTAATCATGACTGTCGAAGCGGTCGAAAAGATTCAGGAGTGGCTGGGATGAGCAGAAATCGTTTATACCAGGTATTGCTTTCCCCACGCGTTACGGAAAAAACGACGCGCGTGGGAGAGAACAGCAATCAGTACGTTTTTCACGTAGTCCCGGACGCCAAAAAGTCGGAAGTCAAAGGCGCAGTGGAACTGTTGTTCGATGTTAACGTTGAGGCAGTTCGCATCGTTAACGTCAAGGGTAAAACCAAGTCTTTTCGCATGCGCCCCGGTAAGCGCAGCGACTGGAAAAAGGCTTATGTTCGCGTGCAGGAAGGTCAGGTGATCGACTTCCTGGGCGGGGAATCAGTTTAAGGATAATTAGTCATGGCAATTGTTAAGGCAAAACCAACATCGCCAGGACGCCGGGGTGTCGTTCAGGTCAAGCATGATCACCTGCACAAGGGTGCACCATATCCTGGCTTGGTGGAAAAGCAATCCAAGAGCGGCGGTCGTAATAACGCCGGCAGGATTACCACGCGGCACAAGGGCGGTGGACACAAACAGCACTATCGCGTCATTGATTTCAAGCGCGACAAGGATGGAATCGTTGGGCGGGTTGAACGCATTGAGTACGATCCCAACCGCACTGCGCATATCGCACTGGTGCTTTATGGTGATGGTGAAAGGCGTTACATCATTGCGCCAAAAGGCGTGCACGCAGGTGACGAAGTGATCAGCGGCCGCGAAGCTGCGATCAAGCCGGGAAATTCCATGCCGTTGCGCAACATACCCATGGGTTCGGTTGTTCACTGCGTGGAAATGAAACCCGGTAAGGGTGCGCAGCTGGCACGCAGCGCCGGTGCCGCCGTTCAGTTGGTCGCGCGGGAAGGCCAGTACGCAACACTGCGACTGCGTTCCGGTGAAATGCGTAAAGTGCCGGCACGTTGTCGCGCCACGATTGGCGAAGTGTCCAACTCCGAGCACAATCTCGAGAAGCTGGGTAAAGCCGGTGCAACGAGATGGCGGGGAGTGCGCCCGACCGTCCGTGGTGTCGCGATGAACCCGGTTGACCATCCGCACGGTGGTGGTGAAGGGCGGACGTCCGGTGGACGTCACCCGGTTTCGCCCTGGGGTGTTCCGACCAAGGGATACAAGACCCGTAAAAACAAGACTTCGGACAAATTTATTGTTCGTAAGCGTTCAGGCAAATAACAGGTACTGCTATGCCACGTTCGATTAAGAAAGGCCCGTTCGTTGATCATCACCTGATGAAAAAGGTGACCGAATCTGTAGCAACGAACAACAAGCGACCGATTAAAACCTGGTCACGCCGTTCCATGATCCTTCCGGACATGGTCGGTTTGACGATTGCGGTCCATAACGGACGCCAGCACGTTCCGATCCTGATCAGTGATCAGATGATCGGTCACAAGCTGGGTGAATTCGCGGCAACCCGGACCTTCAGGGGTCATTCGGGTGATCGCAAAACGAAGTAGGTGTTGCCATGCAATCGACTGCACGATTAAAAAACGCGCGTATTTCAGCGCAAAAAGTTCGCCTGGTAGCTGACCAGGTTCGGGGACTGCCGGTTGACAAGGCCGAGCAACTCCTGACCTTCAGCAACAAGAAAGCAGCGCATATCGTGAAAAAAGTGTTGCTCTCTGCAGTTGCAAACGCCGAACACAACGAGGGCGCCGACATTGATGAGCTCAAAGTGAGCACGATCATGGTCGATGAAGGCCCCACGTTGAAGCGTGGACGGGCCCGGGCAAAGGGTCGTGGAACTCGAATTCTTAAACGGAATAGTCACATAACCGTGACCGTGGCCGACGAAAAAACGGGACAAGCATAATGGGTCAGAAAGTACATCCGACAGGAATCCGCCTTGGAATATCCAAGGACTGGAATTCAACCTGGTTTGCTGAGAAAGGCGACTACGCCGAACAGCTGAACTCGGATTTGAAGGTTCGCAAATACCTGCAGAAGCGCCTTGCGCAGGCTGCAGTCAGCAGAATTCAGATCGAGCGGCCGGCCAAGTCAGCCAGGATCACGATTCATACGGCGCGCCCGGGAATCGTCATCGGCAAAAAAGGCGAGGACATCGAACGCCTGCGTCGCGATGTGACCCAGTTGATGGGTGTCCCGACGCATATAACCGTCCAGGAAATCCGCAAGCCGGAACTCGATGCACAGTTGGTTGCCGAAGGCATTGCCCAGCAGCTTGAACGCCGCATCATGTTCAGGCGCGCAATGAAGCGCGCGGTTGGAAACGCCATGCGCCTCGGCGCCCTGGGTATCAAGGTTTGTGTTTCCGGTCGTCTCAATGGCGCCGATATCGCCCGTAGTGAGTGGTATCGCGAAGGGCAGGTTCCGCTGCACACTTTGCGGGCCGATGTCGACTACGGATTTGTCGAAGCTGGAACAACTTATGGTGTTCTGGGTGTAAAGGTCTGGATCTACAAAGGCGAAGTTTTTGACCTGTACGGTTCCGACAGTGAAAACAAGCGCAACCCGGCAGTTGCCAGCTAGGAGATGAAGTAATGCTGCAGCCCAAGCGAACTAAATTCAGAAAGCAGCAAAAAGGCCGTAACCGTGGCCTGGCGCAGGTTGGTAACCGCGTCAGTTTCGGCGAATTCGGTCTGAAGGCGACAACGCGCGGTTTCATTACCGCCCGTCAGATCGAGTCGGCTCGCCGCGCAATTACGCGTTACGTGAAGCGTGGAGGAAAGCTGTGGATTCGTGTCTTCCCGGACAAGCCGGTTACAAAGAAACCGGTAGAAGTCCGCATGGGTAAAGGCAAGGGAAATGTTGAATATTGGGTGGCCCCGATTCAGCCCGGCCGTGTTTTGTACGAAATCCAGGGTGTGAGCGAAGAAGACGCCCGGAAAGCCTTCAGACTCGCGGCTGCAAAATTGTCGGTAGATACCACCTTTGTAAAGAGGTCTGTGCTGTGATGGACGCGCAAGATTTGAGAGGAAAGAAAGAAGCTGAGCTCCGTGAAGAGCTGTCCAGCCTGTTGCGGGAGCAGTTCAACCTGAGGATGCAGCGTGGAATTGGCCAACTGGCCACGCCACATGAAATACGGCGTGTCCGCAGGGATATCGCCCGCATCAAGACGGTGTTGAGCGAGAAAAACAAAGGTAGTGAAGCATCATGAGCACGACTGAAACAGAAAAACGCACGAAAACAGGTCGCGTGACCAGCAACAAGGCTGACAAAACCGTGACCGTATTGCTGGAGCGCCAGGTCAAGCACCCGCTGTATGGCAAGTACATCAAGCGCTCAACGAAAGTTCACGCGCACGATGAAGACAACAGCTGTGGTGAAGGCGACCTGGTGAAGATTTCAGAATGCCGTCCTCTTTCAAAACTGAAGAGCTGGCGGGTAGTGGAAATATTGGAGCGCGCCAAGTAAGGCCTTGTGCCTGACAAGAGCGTAGCAGAGGACATCAACGATGATTCAGATGCAAAGCATGCTTTCAGCCGCCGACAACAGCGGCGCGCGCCAGGTTCAGTGCATCAAAGTACTGGGCGGTTCGAAGCGCCGTTACGCACGAATCGGCGACGTGATCAAAGTCACGGTCAAAGAGGCGATTCCGCGTGGCAAGGTCAAGAAAGGCGAAGTTTATAACGCGGTGGTTGTCCGGACACGTTCAGGCGTTCGCCGTGGCGACGGATCTTTGATCCGTTTCGATGGAAACGCGGCTGTCTTGCTTGATAACAAGCACGAGCCGATCGGTACCCGTATTTTTGGCCCCGTGACCCGTGAATTGCGTACGGAGCGGTTTATGAAAATCGTCTCGCTGGCACCAGAAGTACTGTAGGCGGGGAGAGCATCAAGATGAAAAGAATACATAAAGGTGACGAAGTCATCGTAACGACCGGCCGCAGCAAGGGCCAAAGAGGGCATGTACTCCGTGTCGTTGGCAGTGAAAAGCTGTTGGTCGAAAACGTAAACATGGTGAAAAAGCACCAGAAGCCCAACCCGTCGTTGAACCAGTCTGGCGGTATCGTGGAAAAGGAGTCTCCGATCCACGTGTCAAACGTCGCACTGTACAACCCGGGAACCGGAAAAGGCGACCGGGTGTCATTCAAGACGCTGGATGATGGCCGCAAGGTGCGTATTTTCAATTCCACCGGCGAAGCAGTGGATATTTAAGGATCGGCAGATGTCCAGATTACAGACATATTACAAAGAGACGGTGGTTCCAGAGCTGATTGAAAAATTCAGTTTCAAAAACGTTATGGAAGTGCCCAGGATCACCAAGATCACCCTGAACATGGGTGTTGGCGAGGCTGTAGCTGACAAGAAGATCATGGATCGCGCGGTTGGCGACATGACGGCAATTGCCGGTCAGAAGCCTATCGTCAACCTTGCACGGAAGTCCGTGGCGAGTTTCAAAATTCGTGATGGCTGGCCGGTTGGCTGCAAAGTAACGCTGCGCCGCGAGCGGATGTACGAGTTTTTGGATCGTCTGGTGAATATTGCGATACCGCGTATCCGTGACTTCCGCGGGCTGAACCGCAAATCGTTCGACGGCCGTGGAAATTACAGCATGGGCGTGAAGGAGCAGATCATGTTCCCTGAGATCGATTACGACCAAATTGACGTGTTGCGTGGTCTGGATATCACGATTACAACCAATGCTAAAAACGATGAGGAAGCCCTGGCGTTATTGCAGGCGTTCAACTTCCCGTTCAGAGAGAAATAGGCGAAGGAATCACGATGGCAAAAGTATCAATGATCAATCGCGAGAAGCGTCGCGCTAAATTGGCGGCCAAGTACGCCAAGAAACGTGCTGAATTGAAAGCGATTATTACAAAACCGGATGTTAGTTTCGACGAGCAACAGGATGCGATGTTCCGTTTGCAGAAACTGCCCCGTGATTCGAGCCCCAGCCGCAAGCGGAATCGTTGCGCAATTTCCGGCCGCCCCCGTGGCTTCTACCGGAAGTTCGGACTGGGACGTAACAAATTACGCGAAGCCGCAATGCGCGGTGACGTGCCGGGCCTGCGTAAGGCCAGCTGGTAAAGAGGAAGAATATCATGAGCATGAGCGACCCGATTTCGGACATGCTGACGCGTATTCGCAACGCGCAGGCGGTGCAGAAAACGACAGTAAACATGCCCGCTTCAAAAGTGAAGGCGGGAATAGCCAAGGTCCTGAAGGACGAAGGCTATATCAGTGATTTTCGCGACGTCGAAGTCGATGGCAAACCTGTGCTTGAAATCACGCTCAGGTATATGCAGGGCAAGGGTGTCATTGAGACGCTGAAGCGTGTCAGTCGCCCCGGTTTGCGCCAGTATCGCGCCAAGGACGAATTGCCGAAAATCCTGAACGGTCTGGGAATCGCCGTGGTGAGTACCTCACAGGGCATCATGACCGATTCAGCGGCGCGCTCGGCAGGCCAGGGTGGTGAAATCCTGTGCATTGTAACGTGATGCAGAGGATTGGGAGAACGACATGTCACGTATAGCTAAAAACCCGCTCGTGCTGCCTTCAGGCGTTGAAATCAACGTTGCGGCAGGGGGCCAGATTAATGTTAAAGGCCCGAAAGGGACCCTTGCGGTGCAAATGCATCCCAGTGTGAGACTGGAGCAGGAAGACAAAAATTATCTTGTAAAACCTGCAAACGATTCCGCCATTCCGATGGCCGGAACGTTCCGTGTCGCTGATCGGTAACATGGTTACCGGTGTTACGGATGGTTTCTCCAGGAAGCTCACGCTGGTGGGTGTTGGTTATCGCGCCCAGGTCCAGGGTGACACGCTTACCCTGGCGCTCGGGTATTCACATCCGATCGAGTATAAAGCGCCCAAGGGCGTCACCATCGAGGCTCCAAGCCAGACAGAGGTGATCGTCAGCGGGTGCGACAAGCAACGTGTTGGCCAGGTTGCTTCTGAAATCCGGGCATTCCGTCCGCCGGAACCCTATAAGGGCAAAGGTGTTAGATATTCGGACGAACGCGTGATCCGGAAAGAAGCCAAGAAAGCTTAAGAGAACGAGGAAATACAGATGGATATTAAAAAGGCAGCACGTTTGCGGCGGGCCAGAAAGGCCCGGGCGCATATCCGCCGCCTCGGCCGGCCCAGACTGACGATTTTTCGCAGTGGCAAGCATATTTATGCCCAGGTTATCAGTGCGGAAAACGGAACCGTAATTGCATCTGCATCAACGTTGCAGAAAGCCGTTTCCGAAGAGCTGAAAAGCACTTCCAACAAGGAAGCTGCGGCGGCGGTCGGTAAGGCTGTGGCTGAACGGGCCGTAGAGGCCGGCGTCAAGGAAGTTGCTTTTGACCGTTCCGGTTACAGGTATCACGGGCGGGTTAAGGAACTGGCGGATGCGGCACGAAAAGTCGGTCTGGATTTTTAACACGGCTCAATCGAATTCGGGACAGTATCTGGCCCGCAGAGACAGGTAAGAAAAATGGCGAATATGGACAAAGACACTGGTGACGGCCTGCTTGAAAAGCTGGTAGCTGTCAATCGCGTGGCGAAAGTGGTCAAGGGCGGCCGGATTTTCGGCTTTACTGCCCTTAGCGTTGTCGGCGATGGGAACGGCAAGATCGGTTTTGGTTATGGCAAAGCGCGGGAAGTACCCGTCGCGATCCAGAAATCAATGGAGAAAGCGCGCCGCAACATGGTGAAAATCTCTTTGCGGGATGGAACCCTGTGGCATGCAATCAAAAGTAGCCACGCGGGTTCGCGCATTTATATGCAACCGGCTTCGGAGGGTACCGGCGTTATCGCGGGCGGCGCCATGCGCGCTGTGCTGGAAACGGTCGGTGTACGCGACGTTCTGGCAAAAAGCGTAGGGTCCAACAACCCTCAAAACCTGGTCCGTGCAACCATAAAGGGACTGCAATCCGTGCAGAGCCCTGAGTCCGTGGCCATCAAGCGCGGCAAATCCGTTGATGAAATCATGGCTAACGTTGGTGGGGCGACCCTCGGGTAAAGAACAATGGCAAAAGCTAAAGCTAAACAGATAAAAGTAACGCTGGTCCGGTCTACGATCGGATTCCAGCCGAAGCACCGGGAATGCGCCCGCGGGCTGGGTCTGAAACGTATGCACCAGACAGTTGTGCTGGAAGATACGCCGTCCGTCCGGGGAATGGTTAACCGGATTGAATACATGGTACGAGTGGAGAAAGCCTGAGGCCGGCAACGGCAGGGTGACTTTGCGAACGGGGTCAGAGTAAAAATTCTCTGAGCCGCCTTTAACGAGTAGACATGGAGTCAGGAATTTTTACTCTGACCCCAATCTAGGGAAAGTACTGACATGAAACTGAATTCACTGAGCCCGGCAGAGGGCAGTAAAAAAGACCGCAAGCGCGTAGGCCGCGGTATTGGTTCCGGACTGGGCAAAACGGCCGGTCGTGGGCACAAAGGCCAGAAATCCCGCTCCGGTGGATTCCACAAAGTGGGATTCGAGGGCGGCCAGATGCCGCTGCAGCGTCGCTTGCCGAAGCGCGGGTTTGCTTCCCGCACGTCGCGTTACAACGCAGAAGTGCGCCTGTACCAGTTGGAAGTTATGACGGTCGACGTGATTGACCTGGAAGCGCTGAAGTCTGCAAAGATTGTCGGGCACGATGCCAAGAAAGTGAAAATCATCAACACCGGCGAGCTGACACGTGCAATTACCGTGAAAGGCCTTGGTGTTACCAAGGGCGCACAGGCGGTAATTGAAGCTGCCGGAGGCAAGGTAGAGTAATGTCACGTTCCCCGTCACAAATGGCGGAAACGCTGGGCGGACTGGGTCGTCTGACCGAGCTGCGACAGCGTTTGCTTTTCGTGGTCGTCGCGTTGATTATTTATCGCATTGGCACGTTCATCCCGGTTCCGGGCGTGAACCCGCAGGCACTGTTGCAGTTCATGAATTCGCAGCAGGGCACGATCGTGGACGTGTTCAACCTGTTTACCGGTGGCGCCCTGGAGCGCTTCTCATTGTTTGCGCTGGGCGTGATGCCCTATATTTCGGCGTCCATCATCATGCAGTTGATGAGCACGGCCATACCGCAGTTGGCGCAACTGAAAAAGGAAGGTTCATCGGGTCGTCAGAAAGATTACCCAGTACACTCGTAATTTCACGGTTATCCTGGCAGCTGTCCAGGCCGGTGGCGTGGCATTTGCGCTGCAAGGGCAGATCAACAGTAGTTCTTCAGCCCGGGTTCGGCTTCCTGTTTACGGCCATGGTGACGCTGACCGCAGGAACGATTTTCCTGATGTGGCTGGGTGAGCAAATTACCGAGCGCGGTGTGGGTAATGGTATTTCGCTGATCATCTTCGCCGGCATCGTGGCCGGTCTGCCCAGGGCGGTTGCCGGAACACTGGAACTGGTCAACACGGGGCAGTTAAGCATCCCGGCCATGTTGATCATCCTGGCGATCGTACTTGCGGTGATCTACTTCATTGTCCGCGTGGAACGTGGCCAAAGAAGAATTACGGTCAATTACGCGCAGCGCCAGGGGCGGGTTGCCTACCAGAACCAGTCGACTCACCTTCCGTTGAAGGTCAACATGTCGGGTGTTATTCCGGCTATTTTCGCTTCCAGTATCGTGATTTTCCCGTCCACGCTGGCCACCTGGTTCAGCGGCTCGGAAGGGCTTGTCCTGGTTGACGGACGTTTCCGCGGCGCTGACGCCGGGTAACCTGGCCTACACGATTTTGTATTCCGGACTGATTATTTTCTTCTGTTTCTTTTATACCGCCATGGTTTTCAATTCCAAGGAAACGGCGGATAACCTGAAGAAATCCGGTGCCTTTATTCCGGGTATCCGTCCGGGTCGTCAGACCGCGAGTTACATAGATTTTGTACTCACGCGGTTGACCATGGTCGGGTCGCTCTACCTGGTCGCGGTTTGCCTGTTACCGGACGTGTTCAGGGTGCTGTGGTCGGTTCCGTTCTATTTTGGCGGAACCTCGGTGCTGATCGTCGTGGTCGTCATCATGGACTTCATTGCCCAGATCCAGGCGCACTTGATATCGCACCAATATGACAGCCTTATGAAAAAGGCGAATCTGAAATCCTACGGTCGTTCCGGAGTGGTACGGCGGTAGATTTGTTTTATTCCGCATGAGCGGGTAATTACGGGTAGCCTCGACAGGGCCGGCCCGCTTGCTTGGGAGAAGAGAGATGAAAGTGCAGGCTTCAGTTAAAAAGATCTGCAGAAACTGCAAAATCGTCAGGCGCAAAGGCGTGCTGTTCGTTATTTGCACTGAGAAAAAGCACAAGCAGAGACAGGGCTGACACGATAGTAGTGTCGGTTATAAAGCTGAAAATTCAGGCTTTTACCGACACTTTGGTTTAGATATAATGTGCTGTTCACATTCACGGCATTTAGCTGACAGGAGTTAACAAGATGGCTCGTATTGCAGGAGTCAATATACCGGTTCAGAAGCACACATGGGTGGGCTTGACCTATATTTATGGTGTCGGAAAGACCCGGGCCTTCAAAATTTGCGAAGCCGTCGGAGTCGCACCGGAAACCAAGATTCGTGATCTGACAGATGCCGAAATCGAAGGGATTCGCGCACAGGTCGGCACCTTCTCGGTTGAAGGCGATCTGCGCCGTGAAGTGGCAATGAACATCAAGCGTTTGATGGACCTCGGTTGTTACCGCGGGCTGCGGCATCGCCGTGGTTTGCCGGTACGCGGTCAGCAAACAAAAACAAACGCACGTACCCGCAAGGGTCCTCGTCGTCCGATTAAGCGTTAATTAGCGGGAAAGTTATGGCCAAGCCGATCAAGAAAAAGAAGGTTAAAAAGACAGTCGTGGACGGTATCGCCCACGTTCATGCTTCCTTCAACAATACAATTATCACGATTACCGACCGTCAGGGTAATGCGCTTTCATGGGCAACATCAGGCGGCGCCGGCTTCCGTGGTTCCAGGAAAAGCACGCCGTTTGCTGCCCAGGTTGCTGCGGAAACTGCTGGCCGGGCGGCATTGGACTATGGTCTGAAGAACCTTGACGTACGCGTCAAGGGCCCGGGTCCCGGACGCGAGTCATCCGTCCGCGCCCTGCATGCACTGGGTTACAAGATTACAAATATTACTGACGTGACGCCGATTCCGCACAACGGATGCCGGCCACCCAAAAAACGTCGCGTCTGAGCGGAGTATAAAGAATGGCAAGATATATTGGACCAACCTGTAAGCTGGCACGCCGCGAGGGCGTTGACCTGGATTTGAAGAGCCCTGCCCGAGGACTGGAGTCCAAGTGCAAGCTGAGCCAACCACCGGGGCAACACGGCGCTTCAAGGCGGGTACGGTTGTCGGATTACGCTTTGCAGTTGCGCGAAAAGCAGAAAGTCCGCCGGATTTACGGCATCCTGGAGCGGCAGTTCCGCAACTACTACAAGGCTGCAGCCCAGCAGAAAGGCGCAACCGGCGAAAACCTGCTGCGCCTGCTGGAAAGCCGGCTGGACAACGTTGTCTACCGTATGGGTTTCGCAGTTACCCGGGCGCAAGCGCGCCAACTGGTATCCCACAAAGCGGTGATGATTAACGGGCAGTTGGTGAACATTCCGTCCTACCAGGTGAAACCCGAAGACGTTGTAGCGATTCGGGAGAAGGCCAAAAACCAGCTGCGAGTCAAGGAAGCGCTCACCGTCAGTCAGGAAATGGGTTTGGTTCCGGCATGGGTGAATGTTGATTCCAATAAAATGGAAGGGGTATTCAAATCCTATCCGGACCGTCAAGATCTGTCTGCCAATATCAATGAGAGCCTTATCGTGGAGCTTTACTCCAAGTAAGAAATCTCGCGTAACAGGCAAATTATCGAATAGTGCTGCGGGTATTGCCGCAGCAAATAGTACGTTTCATCAGAATTTTTGTATATGAGGGCGATCCCTATGATGGGTGTTATAGATCAAATGCTGAAGCCCAGTTCGGTGGGCGTTGACGAAGTCAACCCGAACCGTGCCCGAATTACTCTGGAACCGCTCGAAAGGGGTTTCGGCCATACGCTGGGTAATGCACTCCGCAGGGTGCTGCTGTCATCAATCCCAGGCTGCGCGATTGTCGAAGTGGAAATGGATGGCGTGTTGCATGAATACTCCGCTGTCGAAGGTTTGCAGGAAGATATTATCGAGGTGTTGCTCAACCTGAAGGGCATTGCGCTTCGGATGTACGACCGGGAAGAAGCTGTCCTGACCCTGAGTAAGTCCGGGGCCGGCGCGGTAACGGCCGGGGACATCCAGGTTGATCATACGGTCGAGATTGTAAATCCGGGCCACCTGATTTGTAACCTGACGCAGAACGGTAGCATCAATATGCGCCTGAAGGTTAGCCGCGGTGTTGGCTACCAGCCTGCGACACAGCTCATTATCGGTGACCAGGAAAGCCGGCCAATCGGACGCCTGCAGCTGGATGCTTCCTTCTGCCCGGTAAGAAAAGTGGCTTACTCGGTTGATGCCGCCCGCGTAGAGCAGCGCACCAACCTGGATAAGCTGATACTCGACATCGAGACCAACGGTACGATGGATTGCGAAGGCGCAGTAAAACTCGCCGCAAACATCCTGGCGGATCAATTGTCCGTATTCGTCGATTTTAAAGCACGGCAAGCCGTGGAAATTGAAGAGAAAGAACAGGAAATCGATCCGGTCTTATTGCGTCCGATCGATGATTTGGAACTGACCGTGCGTTCTGCGAACTGCCTCAAGGCGGAAAGTATCCTGTATATCGGTGACCTGGTGCAGCGTACGGAAGTTGAACTGCTGAAAACTCCCAATCTGGGTAAAAAGTCCTTGACGGAAATCAAGGACGTTCTGGCGTCACACGACCTGTCGCTGGGAATGAAATTGGAAAACTGGCCGCCTGAGAGCCTGGTTAACGCCTGAGTTATGCTTGGGCCAGTGCAGATAGACAAAGGATAAGACCATGCGTCACATGAAGTCCGGAAGAAAACTGAATCGAAACAGCTCGCACCGAAAGGCCATGTTCAGCAACATGGCGTCGTCGCTGATCGAACATGAAATCATCAAGACCACCGTTCCCAAGGCCAAAGAGCTGCGCCGTGTAGCAGAGCCTTTGATCACGCTGGCCAAAGATGACAGCGTGGCTCATCGCCGCCTGGCCTTTGATCGCCTGCGTAACCGTGAAGTGGTGACCAAGCTGTTCAATGAACTGGGGCCGCGTTACGCTGGCCGTCCAGGAGGATACCTTCGCATCATGAAGTGCGGTTTCCGTGCGGGTGACAACGCGCCGATGGCTTACGTGGAGTTGGTTGACCGGCCCAGCGATGAAGAAGCATACGAGGTAGAGTAGCGCCGTTAGTTATCAAACAGGTTCTTCAGATCCTGATAAAAGACGAAGCCCGGCAAATGCCGGGCTTCGTCTTTTTCAGCACTCGGAATCGATGTCCCGGACAGTGCTCCCCTTGCATGTTTCTGATTACGAAACCAGTGAAAGCGACCCCAAAAACAATAACATCATCCATCCTGCAAAAGTCCACCCCACCAGCATCGTCAAACTTGCTTTGAACAGGTTAATCATGGTCGTTTTCATGATACTTTCGCCTCCATGCGTTATTGCGCTTTCCATTACCGGTCTTGCAAAAAATTCAGTGACTTCGGTATTTGTAATGCAAATAACGGGCCAATTTGCACAGACATTAGAAAATAACTATATATAACAATAATATATAGAAATATTAGGAAATAGTGTTGAAGACTTTGGCTTGTTCGAGTTGCCGTATTACGTCACGTGGCTGACAAAACGGGTCGTACAACCCATCCCTCGCCGGGCCGGTTTTATCAGGCCAGGCTGCCCAGCTGGTAAATCAGGAACGCCCCGGCATATCCAATGACGGTCATGTAAGTCCATGCGAAAGCCGGCCAGCGCCAGCTGTTGGTTTCACGGCGTATCGTTGCAATGGTCGCCACACACTGCAGACACCAGGCGTAGAAAAGCAGCAGGCCGAGCACCATGGGTACCGTGAATATCAAACGACCGTCAGGCCAGGTCGCAGACCTCAGTTTTTCAACCAGGCTGGACTCTGCTGCATCCTCTCCAACGGCGTAGATGGTGCCCATGACCGCAACGACTACCTCCCGCGCCGGAAAACCGGCGATCACGGCTGCAGATACGCGCCAGTCCCACCCCAGCGGTTTGAAAGCCGGTTCGATAAAGTGGCCGGCGCGCCCGAGGTAGCTTTGCGCGAGCTGTTCGGCGGCGGCGGTATTTTTGAGGCTTTGTATTTCAAGCTCCAACCGGTCTCCCGTGTAGGCAGATTCGGCCTGTTGAATGGCCGACTCCAGGTTGGCGTGAACGTCCAGGGAGCGCGGAAAATAAGCAAGGCCCCATACGATGATGGCGACCAGGAAAATTACCGTGCCCGCCCGCTTCAGGAAGATGCGCGCCCGGTCCAGCAGCTTGATCAACACGGTTTGCACATTGGGCCACCGGAATTCAGGCAGGGCGAGTGCAAATTGCGGTTTGGGGCCTCTCAGCGCCGAACGTTTCAAAATCCAGGCCGTTGTCAGGCCGCCTGCGATACCCAGCAGATACAGGCCGAGCAGGACCAGGCCTTGCAGGTTGAACCAGCCAACGGACTGGTCGGGAACAAAGGCAGCGATCAACAGTGCATAGATTGGCAACCGGGCGGAGCAGGTCATAAACGGTGCAGCGAGGATGGTGGCAATCCGGTCGCGGCGATCCGGGATGACCCGGGTGGCCATGATGGCGGGAACCGCGCAGGCAAAGCTGGACAGCATCGGAATCACCGATTGACCGGAAAGTCCCACGGTACGCATGGTGCGATCCATCAAAAAGGCGGCGCGGGCCAGGAAACCCGAGTCCTCGAGCACGATGATGAAAAGAAACAGGATCAGGATTTGCGGCAGGAAAACGAGCACGCTGCCGACCCCGGCAATGACGCCATCGGTGATGAAACTGGATATCGCCCCGGCGGGTAATGCCGAGCCTACGGTTTCAGACAGGAGGGAGGCAGCGAAATCTATGCCGTCCATCAACGGGGTCGCCCAGGAAAAAACGGCCTGGAATACCAGTGCCATGACGACAAAAAACAGCACCGTGGCAGGCCAGGGCCGGTTCAGCCACCTGAGGCTGCGGGCCCCGTACTGTTCAATCAGGGGCGCCTGGTGCTGCGCCTCACGGAGCACGCCATGGACCCAGCGATACCGGTGCCGGGCTTCACAGGCTTGTGGCGGTTCATCTTCAAACAGCCGCTTGCGAACTTCATCCACGGTCCCGCTTCCCAGCTGTTCCAGGAGCAAGTTCGCCTGCAGGCTGTCAGGATGCAGCAATCCCTGGATCACATCGATTCGCGCCATGCGGGTTGTGCCGGCCTTGACGAGGTCGTCAGCGGTGCTGCTCAGTTCAGGCCAGGATTCCGGGATCGACGGCGCTGCTGCACGGGTTACGGCTTCCAGCGCTTCTTTCAGCGCGTCCAGTCCGCGGCCCGTGGTGGCAACAACGGGGTAGATCTGTATGCCCCCCAGGTGACGTTGCAGGACTTCAATGGAAATATCGGTGCCGTTCGCCGTGGCCGCATCGGTCATGGTCATCGCGACGACCATCGGCAACTGCATTTCCATCAGCTGTTGAAGCAGGTAAAGCCCCTGGTAGAGGTGGGTGGCGTCGAGTACGACCAACAGCCCGTCAGGGCGCGGCGTGCCGGTGATCCGTCCGAGCAGCACGTCGACAGCGATGCGCTCATCGGCTGAAAACCCCCCGAGACAATAAATTCCCGGCAAGTCGATCAACTCCAGGGCGCTGTTACTCAGTTGCACCGTGCCGGAGTGCTTCTCGACCGTGACACCCGGGTAGTTCCCGGTAGTCTGGCGCAGCCCGGTCAGTCGGTTGAACAGGGTGCTTTTGCCTGAATTGGGGTTGCCAATGACGGCGATGGACGCCGTCGGGCGACGACGTATGGCAATTTTATCGGCCGGGATGTAAGCCGTTGTGACTTCAGACATTCGAGGTGATCGGGGAAATCCGGAAGTAGTCTGCCTGTTGTTTGCGCACCGAAATGGCGGTTCCGTGCACGCTGATTTCCATGGGGTCTCCGCCGATGGCTGAATTCTCGTATTGAACTTCGGCGCCTTCGATGAGGCCCAGCACCATCAAGCGCACTACTCCCGGTTGCCTGGCGTCAACCTGGTCTATGCGGGCCAGCTGGCCACGGGTCAATTCCTTGAGTGTCATATTTGCCTTCTAATTGAGAATGATTTTCATTTAGAGCAATTTTAGAGGAAAACAGGCGACCCGTATATAGACCCAGATCAACTAAATGTCTCAAGGAACCCCTGGATGCTCGATCAGGGATTCCTTAAACCCAGGAGCCGTTTTTCAAAACCCGGATGCAGGCATTGGGAACGAAGTGGTAAAGCCAGTGATTGAGCGATGGCGCATCAATGATGGCCAGGTCCGAATGGTAACCGGGTAACAGCGAGCCGATGCGGTCTTCAGCCGAAATGGCCCGTGCGGCAACGGTGGTGGCGCCGTTGAGGACTTCCTGGGCTGTCATGCGCTGATGTATGCAGGCCATGGTCATGGCCAATGGCAGGTGGAAACTGGGCGCAGAGCCTGGATTGAAGTCGGTGGCAACCGCGACCGGCACCCCGGCGGCCAGAAGGCTCCTCGCAGGGAGATAGGGCTCACCCAGGTAAAAAGAGGCCAGTGGAAGGCTGACCGCAACGGTGCCGGCCCGCGCCAGGGCTTTTATTCCATCAGCGCTGACATACTCCAGGTGCTCAGCGGAGACTGCGCCGAGTTCGGCAGCCAGGGCGGCGCCCCCGCTGTCGGACAACTGGTCGGCATGAATTTTGATCTTCATTCCATGCCTGGAAGCCGTGGTCAGGATCTTCCTGGCTTCGCTCGTCGTGAAGGCGCCGTTTTCTACAAAGGCGTCGCAAAATTTCGCCAGTCCTTCCCTGGCAACGGCCGGTATCAATTCTTCACACAGCAGGTCGACATATTTTTCCCGGTTTTTACGGTATTCCGGTGGTATCGCGTGAGCGCCGAGAAAAGTGGGCACCAGGTCGATCGCATGTGATTGATCCAGGAGCCGGTAAACCTCAAGCAATTTCAGCTCGTTGGCCAAGTCCAGTCCATAGCCGCTTTTGCATTCAACTGTGGTGACGCCGAGTTTCAGCATGGCGTCCAGCGCCCGGTTTGCTTTACGCCTGAGTTCCCCGAGGCTGGATGCCCGGGTGGCCGTCACCGTACTGGAAATTCCTCCGCCCGCGGCGGCAATCTCCTGGTAACCTGCCCCACCGATCCTGAGCGCGAATTCCTCGGCCCTCCAGCCCCCGAAACAAAGATGCGTGTGGCAATCGATCAGGCCGGGAATCACTATTCGCCGCTCACAATCAATGACAGGCTCACGGCTGAACCGGGACGGCAGATCCTTTTCCAGGCCAACCCATTGAATCTTTTGATCCTGCCAGGCGATGGCGGCGTTGCTGACCAGTCCGGCGTCTTCCTGTGGGTTTCCGGGCGGACAGGTCGCGAGCTGCGTAATGTTACGCAGAACCGGCATCAGGCAAGCGGACCGATCTGGGCTTCGACGGCCACGGCAAGCTCGCCGGTGCGCAGGATATCGGCGCACAGATCCAGGTCGTAGCGAATCTCGTAATCCTGTTGCGCATGGGCGGTTTGCCGGCGCAACATTTCATGCGCCACATGGACACCTTTACCCGGTTTGAGCGGCGCCCTGAAATCGAGTGCCTGGGTGGCGCAAAGCAACTCCACAGCGAGTACTCTTTCGACATTTCTGAGAACGGGCAGCAGTTTCAATGCGCTGATCGAACCCATGCTCACATGATCCTCCTGGCCGAGGCTGGTCGGGATGGAATCGACGCTGGCCGGGTGACAAAGAATCTTGTTTTCCGAAACCAGCGCCGCTGCCGTGTACTGCGGCATCATGAACCCGGAATTGACCCCGGTGTCCTGCATCAGCAACCTGGGCAAGCCATCGTGGCCTTCGAGCAACAGGTAAGTCCGGCGCTCCGAGATGCTGCCCAGTTCGGCCAGTGCGATGGCCGCGAAATCCATTGCAAAGGCGAGCGGCTGGCCATGGAAGTTTCCACCGGAAATGATGTCGCCGTTTTCAAACACCAGCGGATTATCGGTCACCGAGTTCAACTCGATTTCAATGCTGTTGCGGGCAAAATTCAGCGCATCGCGGCTGGCCCCGTGAACCTGGGGGACGCAGCGCAGGCAGTAGGGATCCTGGACCCTGCCGCAATCGCGATGTGAATCCATGATCTCACTGTGTTCCAGCAATTTCCGGATATTGCCGGCGACTTCGATCTGTCCGGCGTGCGGCCGGATCTGGTGAATGCGCGGGTCGAACGGCGCCGCGCTCCCCTGCAAGGCTTCGAGACTCATGGCTGCGAGAATATCGGCCTCTTTTTGCAGCACCAGGGCGCGTTCCAGGACGAAAGCGCCGTATGCGGCCATTAACTGGGTGCCGTTAAGCAGTGCCAGGCCATCTTTCGCTTTCAGCTGAATCGGCTCGATACCCAGCTGTTTCATCGCTGCCGCGGCATCGGTTTTTCCGCTCTTCGTTTCGTTCCAGACTTCGCCCCGGCCGATCAGGGGCAGGCACAGGTGTGCCAGCGGAGCGAGGTCCCCCGAAGCTCCAACACTGCCCCGGCTGGGAACCCATGGTATCAATCCGGCTTCTTCAAACTTCAACAGTTGATCGAAGGTCGTACGCGATATGCCGGAAAATCCGAGCCCCAGCGCATGAATTTTCAATTGCAGCATGAGCCGGGTGATTTCGGGCGGCACCGGGTCACCCACACCACAGGCATGGCTCAGCAGAATGTTTCTTTGAAGCTCAGCGAGTTGTTCTTCACCGATGCGCTTGCTGGCGAGAATTCCGAATCCCGTGTTGATTCCGTAGTGGGCTTTGCCGTCATGCAAGGCACCGTCGACGACAGCCCTGCTGCGGTCCAGTTCCTCGTGCCGGGCTCTCAGGGCCGCCATGCTGGAATCCAGGTCGGCGTAGAGGGTTGCGACGCGAATCATCGACTTATCCATTTATCATCGGGAGGTCGACACCACGATCGTTTGCCGTCTCCACGGCAATATCATACCCCGCGTCCGCATGACGCATCACCCCGGTGCCCGGGTCTGCCGTCAGCACCCGCTCCAGTCTCCGGTTCGCCATCTCGCTTCCTTCAGCGACGCATACCATCCCGGCGTGGAGGGAATAGCCAATGCCAACCCCGCCTCCATGATGAATGGAAACCCAGCTTGCGCCGCAGGCGGTATTCAACATGGCATTGAGCAGCGGCCAGTCGGCGATGGCGTCAGAGCCGTCTTTCATGGCTTCGGTTTCGCGATTGGGCGAAGCGACGGAGCCGGTATCCAGGTGGTCGCGGCCGATCACCAGGGGGGCGTCGACTTTTCCGTTTTTGACCAGCCAGTTGAATTTCAACCCGGCCTCGGCCCGTTCGCCGTATTCAAGCCAGCAAATCCGCGAAGGCAGACCCTGGAACCGGACCTTGTCCTGGGCCTTGTGAATCCAGCGATGCAGCGCTTCTTTTTCCGGGAACAACTCGAGGATGGCATCGTCCGTCACTTTGATGTCCGCGGGATTACCGCTGAGCGCAGCCCAGCGAAAAGGCCCGGCGCCTTTGCAGAACAGGGGCCTTATGTAGGCGGGCACGAAACCCGGATAGTTGAACGCATCCTGCATTCCCCGGTTATCCGCAACCTGGCCTCGCAGGTTGTTGCCGTAGTCGAAACATACCGAGCCTTTCTTTTGCAGGTCAAGTATGGCCTGGACATGGGCAACCATGGAATCCAGCACTTCGTTGTCGTACTTTTCGGCGTCGGTGTTCCTGAGGTCACTGGCTTCTTCGAGTGTAAATCCGGCCGGGATGTATCCGTTACGGAGATCGTGCGCAGACGTCTGGTCGGTGATGATGTCCGGTACGATCCCCCGCCGGACGAGTTCCGGCATGATTTCGGCAATATTGCCAAGCAGTCCGACAGAAAGCCCGCCCTTGGCGTTTTCGAGCAGACCGAGGGCCTCGTCCAGGCTTTCGGACATAACGTCACAGTACCCGGTCTCAACCCGTCTCTGGATGCGCCAGGGGTCCACTTCCACGGCAAGGCAAAGGCCATCGTTCATGGTAACGGCCAGTGGCTGCGCGCCACCCATCCCGCCGAGCCCTGCCGTGACCACCAGTCTGCCGGCCAGGCTGCCGCTGAAATGCTGGTTCGCGCATTCAGCGAATGTTTCATACGTGCCCTGAACAATTCCCTGGGAACCGATATAAATCCACGACCCGGCAGTCATCTGGCCATACATGGTCAGGCCCTTTTTCTCCAGGTCACGGAATACGTCCCAGTTGCCCCAGCGGGGGACCAGGTTGGAATTGGCGATCAGAACCCGGGGCGCTTCATCGTGAGTCCGGAATACACCAACGGGCTTGCCGCTCTGAACCAACAGGGTCTCATCGTTATTCAGCCGGGTAAGCGTCTGGATGATTCGCTCAAAGCATTCCCAGTTGCGGGCGGCCTTACCCGTGCCGCCATAAACGATCAGTTCATCCGGCTTCTCGGCTACATCAGGGTCCAGGTTGTTCATGAGCATCCTCATGGCGGCCTCCTGGTGCCAGCCTTTACATGTGAGGGATGTACCCGTGGGTGCATGAATCGGGGTGCCGGCCACTGCCTTGTATTTTTGCGGAGATACACTCATTATCTTGCCTTTCGGGTCAGTCATCGGTTTGACACTTGATTATAATGGAACCCGGATCAGTCAGGCGCCCCTTTGTGCCGGTAATTCGCCCTGCTGATCTGCCGATGTCGTTTTGAGGACACGCTGTGAGCAAGTTATTCAGGCCCCGAGCCTGGTTTTTTATCGTCGCCGTCGCATGTGCCGCGATGGTGTCTTACGCCCTGTACGTCCAGCATATCGAATTTCTGGACCCGTGCCCCCTGTGCGTCTTTCAGCGAGTCGCTTTCATGTGGATCGGCGCCGTCTCGCTGGTGGCGGCGATTCACAATCCGGGAACGGTCGGACGCTGGATATACGGCCTGCTGCTGGCGGCGGGCGCCGTGGCCGGAATCGGCATTGCCGGCCGTCATGTTTGGCTGCAGCACCTGCCACCGGGACAGGTGCCCGATTGTGGGATGGGGCTGAATTACATGCTGGAAACCCTGCCTTTTAACCAGGTACTGTCGGAAGTGTTCTACGGGTCCGGTGAGTGTGCCGAGGTTGACTGGATGTTCCTCGGCCTGAGCATGCCGGGTTGGACATTACTCTGGTATACCGGGTTTGCAGTGGTTACCATCATCGTCTTGATTGCCGCCCGGAAAACAAAGGTTTCTTAAATGAAAAAATCAACCAATCCTGACCGGGACGGACCGGTTCGGGAAGTCAGTTTGCCGAAAGACTGGAAGCCGGAATCCTGGAAAAAATTCCCGGCGCTTCAGCAGGCAAACTACCCGGACCAGGAAGCGCTGGACAGGGCTTTGACAAAACTCAGCAGCCTGCCACCCCTGGTGACATCGTGGGAAATCCTGTCACTGCGCGATCAGATCGCGGAAGCCCAGGCGGGCAAACGCTTCGTATTGCAAGGCGGGGATTGCGCTGAAAGCTTTTCGGAATGTTGTTCACCACTGATCACAAACCGCCTGAAAGTATTGCTGCAGATGAGCCTGGCCCTGATTCATGGCCTGCAAATGCCGGTAGTCCGGATCGGGCGTTTCGCCGGCCAGTATGCCAAGCCGCGCTCGTCTGACCTGGAAACGCGGGATGGTGTTACTTTGCCCAGTTACCGCGGTGACCTGGTCAACGCTTTTGAATTTACCGAACAGGACCGCATTCCGGATCCGCAACGCCTGCTGCAGGCGCATGCGTATTCGGCGCTGACCATGAATTTTGTCCGGGCGCTGGTGGACGGCGGCTTTGCCGATCTGCACCACACCGAGTACTGGGAATTGGGGTGGCTGGATCATTCTCCGCTCGCCGATGAATTTCGCAAGCTGACCGAGAGCCTGAGCCAGTCATTGCGGTTCATGGAAACCATCACCGGTCGTGATGCAGGCAGCCTCAGGCGGGTCGATTTTTTCACCTCGCATGAAGCTTTGCACCTGCACTATGAACAGGCCCAGACCCGGCAGGTTCCACGGCAGTGGGGCTGGTTCAACCTGGGAACTCACTTCCCCTGGATCGGGATGCGTACAGCAGATCTGGACGGCGCCCACGTTGAATATTTCCGCGGCATCCGGAATCCCCTGGGCATCAAGGTGGGGCCTGGTATGAACCGTGACTGGCTCGCCGGCCTGCTGGAGAAACTCAATCCCGGGCGCGAAGCCGGCCGCATCGTGCTCATTCACCGCATGGGTGAATCGAAAATTGAAGAGCACTTGCCGCCGTTGATTCGTGCCGTGCAGGACACCGGGAGCCCGGTTCTGTGGCTGTCAGACCCGATGCACGGCAATACCGAATCTACCGGCGATGGAATCAAAACGCGCCGGTTCCGGAAAATCATGAAAGAAATGGAGTTGGCGTTCGAAATTCACCTGGCCAACAATTCACGGCTGGGCGGTCTCCACCTTGAGTTGACCGGTGAAAACGTGACCGAGTGCACCGGTGGTGCCCGCGACCTTTCGGACGAAGACCTCAAGCGTGACTACAAGTCTACCGTCGATCCGAGACTGAACTATGAGCAATCCCTGGAAATGGCGATGCTCATCGTGAGAAAACACCAACAGGGAGCCTGAAGGTTTTCAATGCTCAAAGAGTCTCTGAATAATCCTCCACGGAGATTACTCAAATGGACACTGGCCGGGCTGGTCTTCCTGGTGTTGCAACTACCGCTGTCCGGAACGGCTGCCGAGGGCGCCCAGGTCAGTCATACTCTGAGTTTCCCGCATAAAAACAACCAGTTTGTCCATGTAAATACACGCTTCGAAGTCGACGCGGACGAGGTGGATGTGTACCTTCCGTCCTGGAATCCGGGCTCGTACCTGATCCGGGACTTCGCGGGTAACCTGGAGCGGTTTGAGGCTTCTGATCCAGGCGGCGGACTACTCAAGGTTACCAAGATATCCAAAAATCAGTGGCGGATCGACACCCGGGGGGTTGACCAGCTGTCGATTGACTACGATGTCTGGGCCGGACAGATCAACGTGGCCGAAAGCTGGATCGAATCCGGAATGGCGCTGCTCAACGGCGCCGGGATTTTCCTGTACAACGAACAGACCCGCAGTCTGCCCCAGGGCCTCGAGGTCGTCATTCCTGAGTCCTGGTCGCAGATCCATACCTCGCTGCCACGGACTGCCGGTGGACCGGGCTTCATGGCCCGTGATTACGACGAACTGGTGGACAGCCCCCTGCTTTTGGGCAACACGGTTGAATATGCTTTCGAAGTGGGTGGCCAGCCTTATTCGCTGGTGCTGTCAGAGGATAACCGCTTCTGGGACGGGCAGACTTCGGCTGATGACGTGGCCAGGATCGTTAAAGCCCAACAGGCATTCTGGGGAGTCAATCCTTTCGAGAGAGAATATCTTTTCCTCAACGTGTTCATGGAGCAACCGGCCGGCCTGGAGCACGATCACAGCACCGTGATCATGAGCAGTCCCTGGCAAATGCGGGGCAGGGAGGACTACATCAAGTGGCTGGGCCTGGTGTCGCATGAATTCTTTCACTCGTGGAATGTACGGCGCATGAGGCCACAGGCCCTGGCTGAATATGACTATGAGCAGGAGGTCTATACCCGCGAATTGTGGCTGGCCGAAGGCCTGACCAGTTACTACGATAACCTGATGCTTTTTCGCGGCGGCCTGATAGACGTCGGCGACTATTTCAGCCTGCTGGCTGATGAAATTCGCGTCTATGAAACAACACCCGGGCGCGAGGTACGCTCTGCCGAGCTTGCTTCGTTTGACACCTGGATCAAGCAATACAAGCCGGATAACAACAAGCTGAACAGCACCGTTTCGTATTATCACAAGGGCGCGTTGATCGGTTTCGTAGCGGATACGGAAATTCGCCGGGCAACCGATAATCGGTCCAGCCTGGACGATGTGATGCGGCAAATGTATTCGCTCTACGGTCCGGGTGGTTCGGTCCCGGGCGGTTATCCGCCAGGTGCATTCGAGAACGTAGTTGAAACGGTGGCAGGTCCGGCAGCCAGGGGTATGGTCGACCGGATGTTGAAAACAACGACTGATCCGGATGTGGACCGCGCGCTGGACTGGTACGGCCTCGCGTTGAAGCGGATACCGGATCCGATCCCGAATTACCCCGTCGCCGGGGGATTGGGCGTGAATTGGAAGGTTTCAGGCGGCTCCCTGCTGGCCGAATACGTCCTGTTGGGGCATTCCGGCGCAACCGCAGGCATTCTGCCGGAAGACGAATTGCTTGCCGTCAATGATTTAAGGGTGACGCCGGAAAACTACCTGGACCGCCTGCAAAAACTGCGCCCGGATGAAGAAGTCACGCTCACGCTGGTGCGCCACAGCCAGCTTTTCAACCTGCCGGTCCGGGTGGGGTTCGAGATTCCGGCAAGCTATGCCATCGTGATGAAATCCGGCATCAGCAAGCGGGAAAAAAGCCGGCTCGAAGACTGGCTGGGCAGTGACCTCTCGTTTCCCAGGTAATACGCCTGGTGGGCAACGAACGCCTACTCTTCAGTTTTCTGCCGTCCGGCCCGTTTGCGCTCGTGTTCCTGCAGGTTGATTTTCCGTATCCTGATGGCTTTCGGCGTTACTTCAACCAGTTCATCGTCTTCAATGAATTCAAGCGCCTGTTCAAGTGTCATTTTCTGGGGTGACGCCAGTTGCACGGCTTCGTCTTTCAGCACGGTGCGGATGTTGGTCAGTTGCTTTCCTTTCAACGGGTTTACCGTCAGATCATTCGCCCGGTTGTGGATGCC
>CAVOYQ010000010.1:0-452020 GCA_963700705.1 uncultured Gammaproteobacteria bacterium
TCGAAAAAGTGCTTTTGTCAGCGACCCTCATATTGCTGTTGGGGTCCGGCCTGCAAAACCTGAGACTGGATCGCCACAGGGTACCGTTGACCGGGCCGCAACAAGCGGAATTTCTGCGCAGGGAATTGCCGGCCTACGACCTGATGCTCGCAGCATCGGCCGACCCCCGTATTGGTGTGGGCCCCATACTGCAGTTCCGTGTCCCTGAATCCATGTATTTTTTCCCGGGAGTCGTGGTCGGTGACTGGATGGGGCTATACGGGTACAAGAATTTCGGCGCACATCGGCCCGACCGGATATTGGGAAATCGACGGCTCCGAAACCTTGTACCTCAAGGTGATGGGAAAAGGCATCAAGGCGGTTGCCATGCACAAGCACCCGGACGTTTTCTGGCCCCAGGACATTGCCAGCTACCGTGATCATTTCGAAATCGTGCTGGAGACCGCGGACGGGGTTTTGATGATTCCGAAGCAATGATCGAAGTAGGAGCGAATTTATTCGCGAATAAATTCGCTCCTACGACGTCTGCGAACCCTGCTGCCAGAATTCATATCCGGTTCCGGCAATTCCACGACCCGCGACAGGCTGGGATAGGCCTGTGTGCTGTGCGGGATACCCATTGCATCGACGAAGTGCTGCTGGAAAGCCGCGTCTACCGCGGTTTCAATTTTTTCAATTCCGCGCGCACGCGCTTCAATTTCAGCCCGCGAAGCCCGGTTCAGCAGGGCAATCCGTGCGCCGGTTCCCGCGGCATTACCGGCGGAAGAAACCTGCTCGAGGTCGCAGTCCGGAATCATGCCCAGCACCATGGCGTACTTCACGTCGATATGGCTGCCGAAAGCCCCGGCCAGCCGGATGCGGTCGACCCGGTCCACGCCCATGTGGTCCATCAGCAGCCGGGCGCCGGCATACAGCGCCGCCTTGGCCAACTGGATGGCGCGCACATCGCCCTGCTCGATGACGATCCGGGGTTCGCCGTCGTGCAGCAGGTAGGAAAACGTCCGGTCACTGGCCTGCACCCGCTCACTGCGGCTGGCGGCCTCGCCGTTGATCGAACCGTCCTGGCGGATAATGCCGGCCAGGTACATGCAGGCAATGGCCTCGATGATCCCGGAACCGCAGATGCCGGTAACGCCCTGCTCACCGATCGCCTCGGCAAATCCCGGCTGATCCGACCACAGGTCCGAACCGATCACCCGGAAACGCGGTTCCAGGCTTTCCCGGTCAATCCGGACGCGTTCGATCGCGCCCGGGCGCGGCGCGTTGGCCGCCGCTGATCTGGGCGCCTTCGAAAGCCGGACCGGTCGGGCTGGAAGCAGCCAGCAGGCGCTGCCGGTTGCCGAGCACGATTTCGGCATTGGTGCCGACATCGATGATCAGGCTGACCTCGTCCCGTTCCCAGGGCGTTTCAGCCAGCATCACGCCGGCGGTGTCGGCGCCCACGTGGCCGGCAATGCAGGGCAGCACGTAGGCCCGTGCGTTGGGGTGCAGTTCGATATCGATTTCCGCCGCCCGGATGTCCAGCGCGTGGTCCGTGGCCAGCGCAAACGGCGCGGTTCCCAGCGGTGTCGGATCCAGGCCGAGCAGCAGGTGGTGCATCACCGGGTTGCCCACCAGCGTGATTTCCAGGATGTCCTCGCGGTCAATCCCGGCCTGCTGCGCGGTATCGGCGATCAGGCTGCTGATCGCTTTGCGCACCGCCGCGGTCATCTGCACTGCGCCATCCGGATTCAGCATGGCATAGGAAACACGGCTCATCAGGTCCTCGCCGAAACGGATCTGGGGGTTCATCGCGCCGGCGCTGGCGAGGACTTCGCCGCTGGCCAGGTCACAGAGGTGTACCGCTATGGTCGTGGAACCCACGTCGATGGCGGCGCCGAAGTCCGGTCCCGGAAGCCGGGCCAGACCGCGATAACCTGGCGGCCGTGGCGCACGGCCACGGTGACCTGCCATTTGCCGGTGCGCAGCGCTTCCTGCAATTGCTGCAGCATGACCAGGTCCCAGCCCAGACCGGTAAGGCCCCACTCCTGCTCGAGCGCTCGCTGCAGACGTTGCAGGTCGCCGGCCGCGGCGTGCATGTCCGGAGGTTCGACCTCGACGAAATACAGGTGAACCACCGGGTCCAGTTCGATATCCCGCGCCTCGTAGTCCTTGCGCACCACCTGGTGATGCACCTGGCTGCCGGCCGGCACGTCGACCCGCACATCGCCGAGAATCCTGGCCTGGCAGCTCAACCGGTTACCGGCATCCAGCCGTCCGCGCTGCAGGCAGAATTGCTCGGTTTCGGACATTTCACTCAGGTGATCCGGGCTGGAAACGATATTTTCCTTGGCAAAGCTGCCTTCCACCGCTTCGACCTGGCAGCGGCCGCAGCGGGCGCGCCCGCCGCAAATCGAGTCGATGTCCACGCCCAGTTCCCGCGCCGCCTGCAGCACCGGCGTGCCCAGCGGAAAGCGTCCCCGCTTACCGGAGGGGCTGAAGACGATGAGCGCGTCGGTCAAGTTTCAGCCCGCCGCCGGCGGCTGCTCCGGCGCTCGCGTGAGCCGGCCGCGGCAGGCTGACGGTAGGTGGAAATCCATTTCGAGCATTGCGGATCGTGATCCATCAGCACGTCCGCTGCGTGCACGGCCTGCATCAGGGTTGTTTCCAACGGATTCGTGATGGCTGAAGTCATACCGGCGCCGATGGCCATGGCCAGGAAGGTGGGGTTCAGGCCGTGGCGGTTGGGCAAGCCGAAACTGACGTTCGATGCGCCGCAGGTGGTGTTCACTTTCAACTCGGTGCGCAGGCGGCGGATCAGGCGGAACACCTGGACACCGGCATCCGCCATGGCGCCCACCGGCATGACCAGGGGGTCGACGACCACGTCGCAGGCGGGAATCCCGTGGTCGGCAGCGCGCTGAACGATCCTTTTGGCCACTTCGAAACGCACGTCGATATCGGTCGATATACCGCTGTCGTCGTTGCAGATGGCGACCACCGCCGCGCCGTATTTTTTCACCAGCGGGAGGATCCGCTCCATGCGGTCCTCCTCACCCGTGACGGAATTGAGCAGGGGCTTGCCCTGGTAAGCCGCCAGGCCCGCTTCGAGCGCTTCCAGCACCGAAGAATCAATCGACAGCGGAACGTCGGTCAGGGACTGCACCAGCCGGATGGCCTGTGCCAGCAAAGCCGGTTCATCGGCCAGCGGAATACCCGCGTTGACGTCGAGGACCTGCGCGCCCGCGGCGACCTGGGCCAGCGCGTCCGCTTCAACACGGCTGAAGTCACCGGCCTTCATTTCCCCGGCCAGCAATTTGCGGCCGGTGGGGTTGATACGCTCGCCGATCACGACAAAAGGCCGGTCGAAGCCGATCACGACTTCCCTGCTGGCGGAACTGATTACGGTTTCGGTCATTTTTCTATCCTTTTTTTAGGGTTCCACCGGCTTTCACGGTGGCTTCCAGCAGATCATCGGGAAACTGCGTCTCGAGGCGCGTCGACTTCGGCATCGACGGCGGATTCCGGATCGCCTTCGAACGGCCGGCTTTCGCGCCGCCATTCTTCCAGGTAGGCGTGGCTGGAACCTTTGCCGGCGCGCATTGCGGCCCGGTCAATGGCCACGGCAAACCGGTCGGCCAGGAGCTTTTTACAACGCGTCCGGCCCTGCTGTCCGACGACCTGGGCGGGGATATCCCGCCAGTAAATGATGGTCAGTTTTCCCACGCACCCTCCTTCTGCAATGCCGGTTTCAACAGCAAGGTCAGCGGCTGGTCACCTTCGAAGCGGTAGAGGTAGTCGAGCCCGAGGAACTCCGCATGGCTTTTTGCCCGGGCCTGCAATTTCTCCGATTCGGTCTGCGCCAGGTAAACCAGCCGGCGGTAATTGCCAAAATAAACCGGCATCAAGTCCGGTTGCCGGTCCAGGCCCAGCCCCCGGATCACCAGGCGCTCGAATTGCTGCACCAGGAAATCGGTCAGGTAGAAACTGCCGGGTTCCTGCTCGGCCAGTGCATGAAACACGCCGTTACCGGCAAAAAACTCGTAGCAATGAGCGCCGGGAATACGTTCCACGCCGGTGCCCTGCAGGGCCTTGTCCAGCAGGCCGCCGGTACCGCAGTCGGCATAGGCAACGAAAATCTGCGCGTAGTTCTCTTTTTCCCGCTCGATCCTGTCCCGCACGGCCCCGGGTATACGGTCCGGCGTGTTATGCAGTTCTGCCGGCAGGCACTGGAATTCGACGTGATCCCAATCGTTCATCTCACGAATCCGGACCAGTTCACGCGCAATGGCGCCGCAGGCGATGACCAGGACAGATGTCTTCATGTCAGCCGGGGACGCGATTCAGGAAGCCGCCATCAGCGCCTTGGCGGTTTCAACGGCGGTGGCGGCGTCGCGGCAGTAAGCGTCGGCGCCGATGGCGTCACCGAACTCCTCGTTCAGCGGCGCACCCCCGACCATCACGATGTAATCATCGCGGATGCCCCGTTCCTTCATCGTGTCGATAACCACTTTCATGTAAGGCATCGTCGTCGTCAGCAGTGCGGACATGCCGAGAATGTTGGCCTTGTGCTTCTCGATGGCGTCGATATAGGTGTCCGCCTCCACGTTGATGCCAAGATCCACGACCTCGAAGCCGGCGCCTTCCATCATCATGCCGACCAGGTTCTTGCCGATGTCGTGGATGTCGCCCTTGACCGTGCCGATGACCATCTTGCCGACCGGCTTGGCGCCGGTATCCGCCAGGATCGGTTTGAGGATCGCCATCCCGGCTTTCATCGCGTTGGCGGCCATCAGGACCTCGGGAACAAAAAGAATGCCGTCGCGGAAATCGATACCGACAATGGTCATGCCGGCTACCAGGGCCTCGTCGAGTACGCGAGTCGCTGACCAGCCGCGTTCCAGCAGGATCCGGGTGGCTTCATCGATCTCCTCGGCCAGTCCGTCGTAAAGGTCGTCATGCATCTGCTCGACGAGTTCGTCGTCCGGAAGCTCCGACAGGATGATGTCTTCGTCGTCGTATTGGTCATTCATGGGTTTTCAAGCCTCTAGGCAATCCCTGATCAATGATTCTGTCACGCCCCGCTCCACCGTCCGTTGCCGGCACGCATGTCTTCCGGCGCCAGCCGGATCGGGAAACGGTCCCTTATTCTCCGGTCCGCCGCCGCGGAAATATACTCCGGGAAGTAACTGGACAGCGTCTTTTTTACCTTTTCATGGGCGAGTTGGTAAATGTCTTCCTTTCCGGTGACTTCCCACGCGCCCGGTGTGCGCCGGTCCGCCACTTCCGGGTACAGGTACTCCTTCTGCATCAGCGCCAGGGTCTGCGGCTGGTTGAGAAAATGCCCGGCGCCGAAAACGGTGTTTTCAATCACTTCGTAGGACAGCGTCTCGTCGTTGACCTCGATGCCGCGCAGCAGCCTTTGTACATTACCCAGCATGTCGTTGTCGATCACCATGCCCTCGAAGGACTGCCCCAGCAGGCTGCCGACAATGCCCGGATAAGCGGCAACCAGGTTGCAGCCCGACAAGGCCAATGCAGTCGTGGTGATCGCTTTCTCGTAACCGGCCTGGGCATCCATGGTCTTGGAGTCGGTCATGCCGCTGGCCATACTGGTGGTGAAACCGTAGTGGTTGCACAGCTGCGCGCAGGCCGCCATGACCAGGGCCTCTTCGCCGCTGCCGCCGCTGAAGGCGCCGGTCCGCAGGTCCGAAATAAACGGCCACATGCCGAAATTGATCGTTGCACCGGGTCTCACCAGGTTAACCACCGCCATGCAGGCCAGGGTTTCGGCGAAACACTGGGCCAGCGCGCCGGCCAGGGCGGCAGGCGCGGTTGCGCCGGCCTGCGGCGCCACGGCGATGTCTCCGGTCAGTCCGAGTTCGGCAATTTTCACCAGCACTTCCGCATTGTCTTTTCCGAAACGCAGCGGTGAAACAATCGGGCAGCCGCCGAACGTGCAGAACGGCCGCTCCAGGAAGGCCCCTTCCCGGCCCAGGTACAGGTCGAACAGCGCGATGATCGGCTCGATGTGATCGACCTCGGCAATGCCCAGCGCGAAAGGCTTCGAGGTGCCGGCCAGTTCAGCGTAGGCGATGTTCATGTCGTGGACGTAAATGTCCTGGCTGTATTCGGCGGCGATAAACGGCTGCCCGAACATGTGGATGTGCTCGAGGGTATCCGCCAGCCGGGCCGCATCGTACAAATCGGTCAGCTTTGTGGGGCGGTATTTTTGCTGGTGATAGTCCAGCACGGTGACCGATTCACCGGAGGTGCTGAAATAGACCCGTTCACCGCTGATCTCGCAGTCGTGCTTCGGGTCGGGGGCGTAGGCGATGTATTCCCTGGCCGAGACGTCGACCAGGTCTTCCACCAGGGCGCGGGGAAAACGCAGCCGGCCGTCATCGCCCAGGACGCAGCCACCGGGCAACGCGTAATGGAGAATTTCGGGAATCGGTTCACCGATGCCGATATTCTCCAGGATGTCCAGCGCTGTGTCGTTGATCCGCTCGATATCCCGTTGACTCAGAGGCTTGTAAGCGCCACCGGTCATGCCGGCTTGCACCGCCTGGCCCTCGACGCCGGCCGCCCGTAATGCGCGCCTGGCGTCGCGGCCGCCGGCGCGTCGACCACCCCCGGCCCGGCCGGATTTTCTTCTGCGTTCAGTCATGTTTCACCACCTTACGCTCTATGCGTTCGTTGTTGCCCTGAGATTGTTCAAGGTTTCCACGCGCCAGCGTTCGGTCCGTTCAACGTCGTTGAAGCTGAACAGGTGGAAACCCGGAATATCGAGCAGGGGATCATCCAGAAAGGGCCGCAGGCCGGCCAGCAAATCATCCGGCTGATAGGGTTTGGCGCTGATCATCCTGCGGATCAGTCCTTTCTGTTTTTTCAGAACCCGGACCGATTGACCCACGCCGATCCGCAGTGACAGGGCGATCAACTTGGGGATGTCGGCAACGCCCGGCAGTCCGAACCACGCCGGCAGCGTGACGCCGGCCTGGCGGATAGACCGTAACCAGCCGATCAGCAAACCGGGGTCGAAACACATTTGCGTGACCAGGTAGTTCGAAACCTTCTGTTTTTCCTTTCAGCAGACGCAGCAACTCCGGCATCGTCGACCAGCGGATGGCCCTCGGGATGCGCAGCCACCCCCACGTACTTGAACCGGTGACCAATGTCCGCGATATCCCGCAGCAGGTCCAGCGCGCAATCGTAATCTCCCGCCGGTTCCGGCGCGTCGCCGCCGGGAACAAATACACTTTGCACGTTGGCCTCGTCCAGCCGCGCAAGGATTTCGCGCAGATGGCCCTTGTCCCGCACCATGCGCGCGGCGACATGAGGAACGAGCTTCAATTGCCGTTCATCCGGCAGCGCGCGCAGTTCGTCGACCATGTCGAGCGTCGGTTCGACGCCGTGAGCCGGTGAACAGGTAATGGCGACGTAGGAATGCCTCGGCAGGTGAATCAACCGATCCACGATCGTTTTGGTCGGAATGATTTCCAGGTAAGCCTGCTCCATCATTCCCGCCAGTATGTTGCCGTTCTGCGTCATGCCGCGTTCTTGAAGCCCGCCAGGTACCAGGCCAGGAAGTCCCAGGTGAATTTCTCCATCGAGGAAAGCGGGCCCGGCTTGTAGTAACGCGAGTTCACGCCCTTCGCATTGCGCTCGATAATGGTCTTGTCCGCGTGGGTCGTGACGTCCCACAGCCAGATCAGCTTGTCCTTGTCGTAATCCTTGCCCTCCTGCGCGTCTCCGCGGACCAGCCAGGTAATGTCGCAATCGGAGGTATCCGGCCCCAGCGGCGTGAAGCGGTAGATCACCACGTGGTCGCAGTACATCAGGCCGAATGTAACCGGGCCGACCTGCAGATCGGTGGTGCCGCCGTCAAAATCCTTGATGCTGCCCAGCAGCGGCGCCAGCGGCTTGCCGTCCTCGCTGCCGGTCAGGTGATCCCGGACCAGGGGATAGCGGTCATAGCCGATATCCGCTCCGAAACCTGGCGCACCCAGGTAGAACCGGTTGACATTCCTGTCACTGCAGCCCGCAAGCCTTGGCCCGCTTCATGACCGCCTGTCCGATTTCGCCGCTGCGCACGCCGGGAACGGCCAGCCCGTGTCCACGAGAATATTCCGGGTGGGCCGGGCCGCAGTGATAACACTCGGTGTAGTTTTCCAATGCCAGCTTCCAGTTCGATGCGATCGGGTAACTCTGGCGGTGCGCGACTTTGGCATTTTCCAGGTCGTACGGCTTCCAGGCATCCAGCAAGTCCTTCCGTGACCAGCGAAAACGGCGCCGGATCCTCGGCAAAATTCACGTAGATCATGCCGGCCAGCATGCCGACGTGGATTTTCTTCAGGCCGATACCCGATTTGTCGAACGTTTCCCCCATGTGCGCCGCCGCCTTGAGTTGGCCCTGGAGGTCGTAGGTCCAGCCGTGATAACGGCAGGTCAGGCGCTTGGAACAGCCGGCGCTTTCGACGCACACGCGCGACCCGCGGTGCTGGCAGACATTCAGCAGGGCGTTGATCTCGTGCTCTGAACTGCGCACGATGATCACCGATTCCTGGTCGAATTCGAACAGAAACCAGTCGCCGACATTGGGGATCTCGCTCTGGTGTCCGGCGTAAAGCCATGACTTCAGAAAGATCTGCTCGATGTCGTGCCGGTAAATATCCGGGTCACGGTAAAATACCTGCGGGAGCGAATAATGCTCCGGGTGCGTCTCCGCCAGTCGTGCCATTTCCTGTTGATTCACTGCCTGTTTCCTTTCCTTTTCAAATTCAGTCTCTTGGTTCCTGGTTCATGTAGATGATTTCGCCGTCCAGCAAAGTCATCACTACCCGGGCATCGTTGATTTCCGTTGCCGGAATCGAGAACAGGTCGCGGTCGAGAATGACGATATCGGCCCGCTTGCCGGTTTCGATCGACCCGGTCAGGTTTTCGTGGTGCATCAGCCAGGCGGCATTGATCGTGTAGGCGTCGATCATCGTGGCCAGGCTGACCCGTTCGTTCTCGTTCAGTACGGGGCCGCTCATCCTGCAAAGCATCCTGCCGGCGCACCGCCGTTTCGATCGCATCCAGCGGATTCGCCGAGGATACGTTCCAGTCGCTGCCGCCCACGATGCGGCCGCCGGCGCGTTCAACGCTGGCGATCGGGTACATGCCCTGGACCCGTTCCTCGCCGAGCACCGGCAGGTTCAGTTCCATGATCCAGTCGTCCGGGTACGCCCACAACGCCTGGAAATTGGCGCTCGTATTGAGTCCGGCAAACCGCTCGATATCATCGACGTTGATCAACTGCAGGTGCGAAATGTGGTGGCGGTTATCCGTGACGCCGTTGACCGCGCGCGCGGCCTCAAAAGCATCGAGCCCGGCACGGACAGCGCGGTCACCGATCGCATGCATGTGAACCTGCAACCCCATTCCGTCGAACCGGGTCACGGCGGCATCCAGGTCTTCGGGGCTCAATATCAGTTCGCCGCGATTGCCGTTCGAACCCAGGTACGGGTCCAGCAAAGCGGCCGTCTCGCCTTCCAGGACACCGTCGAGAAACAGCTTGATGCATTCATTATTCAGGTGTTCCGACTCGTAATCGTTGCGTGCCGCCAGCACGTTTTCGAAGTCCTCCCCGTGGTGCTTGGCGAAACCGCTTTCGTAGGTCAGACAGGCCACCACCCGCGCGGTCAAATCGCCCGCCCGTTCCAGTCGCCTGGTACGCCTGGTAGTCTTCGAGCCCGACAAACGCGTCGATAAACGAAGTGATGCCCTGCGCGTTCAGGTGCTTGATTCCCGCCATCGAGAGCCCCGGTGTTTGACTCCAGCGTCGGTTCCGGCATGACCGCGCGGATCAGTTCCTGCCCGGTCTCGCGCAGCGTCCCGCTGGGTGAGCCGTCCGGATCGCGTTCGATCACGCCCAGCGGCGGATCCGGGGTCTCGGCGGTAATCCCGGCCAGTTCCAGCGCCCGTGAACTGGCCCAGGCATTGTGACCGTCCGACCCCCACAGGATGATCGGCCGCTCCGTGTCGATGGCGTCCAGCAGGGCCTTGTTCGGCCCGTCCTGGCCAAACAGGCTGAGGTCGAAAGCGAAGCCTTCCAGCCACCCGGTGTCGTTCTGAGCGGCGCAGTCGGTCACCCTGGCAATGATTTCCTCGACGCTGCCCAGGCCTTCCAGGTCGCAGCCCAGCAACGCATACCCGCCCGACATCGGGTGAACATGCGCATCGTGGAACCCGGGCAGCGCCCACCTTCCCGCCAGGTCGATGGTTCGCGTTTCCGGCCCGACCAGGGTTTCGACTTCCGCATTGGCTCCGACCATGACAAAAACGCCGTCCCGGATTGCGGCGGCCTCGGCCAGGCGGCGCTCCGGGTCCACGGTATAAATGCCGCCGTTGATCAGGACCAGGTCGGCCGGCTCGACTTTTACCTCCCGGGCTTGCTTCCTGCGGCGCTTTTGCATCACAGGACGCCAACGCCAGGGCTGCAACCGCGAGCGCCAATTTCAGGAAATCGAAAGCGTTTTCGCAGGTGAATTTTTTCATGACTGCTTGTTACTCCTTGAGTCTGAACGGGGCCGGGTCAGAAATGCCGCAGTCACCACGCCGGCGGACACCAACAGGATGATGACGGTCGCCAGCGCGTTGATATCAGGCGTCACACCCAGTTTGACTTTTGAAAAGATCAGCATGGGCAGCGTGGTGGCGCCCGGGCCGGAAACGAAACTGGCGATCACCACGTCATCCAGCGACAGCGTGAAGGCCAGCAACCAGCCGGAAATCATCGCCGGCGCAATGGATGGCACCGTGATATCGAAAAACACCCGCAATGGCCGGCCGCCCAGGTCCATGGCCGCCTCTTCGAGCGACTGGTCCATGCCGCTCAGCCGCGAGCGCACGATCACGGCGACATAGGCCATCGAAAACGTGACGTGTGCGATCGTGATGGTCACGGCCCCCCTGGCCGTCGGCCAGCCCACCCATTCCGCCATCGAAATGAACAGGAACAGCAGCGAAATGCCGGTGATGATTTCCGGCATCACCAGCGGCGCGGTCACCATGCCGGTCAGCAGGGTCCTGCCGTTGAAACTCCCCAACCGGTTCAGCGCCAGGCCCGCCAGCGTGCCCAGGATGGTGGCCAGGGTCGCGCTGACCAGGGCGATCTGCAGGCTGAGCACGGCCGAGGACAGAATATCCTCGCTCTCCAGCAGGGAACGGTACCAGCGCAGCGAAAATCCGCCCCACAAGGTAACCAGCCGCGAATCATTGAAGGAGTAGACGATCACGGAAACGATCGGCAGATACAGGAAGGCATAGCCGAATGCGACCACGGTCAGCAATCCCGGTGGAGCGTCGCTTCATGCTGCACCCCCTTCGGCCCTGGCCTGGGTTCTCTGGAACCACATCATCGGCACCACCAGGATCAGCAACAGCACCACGGACACCGCCGAGGCCACCGGCCAGTCGCGGTTGATGAAGAACTCGTCCCACAGGGCCCGGCCGATCATCAGCGTATCGGAACCGCCCAGCAGGGCCGGGATGATGAACTCGCCGATGGCCGGAATGAACACCAGCAGGCAACCCGCAATAATCCCCGGCCGGGACAACGGCAGGGTCACATCCACGAACGCCCGCCAGGGTTTTGCCCCCAGGTCCTGCGCCGCGTCCAGCAAATCCAGGTCCTGTTTTTCCAGGTTGGCGTACAGGGGCAGTATCATGAACGGCAGGTAGGAGTAGACAATTCCCAGGTAGACCGCAAAATCGTTGTAGATCAGTGACAGCGGCTGGTCTATCACGCCCAGCCAGAGGAGAAAACTGTTGATCACGCCGTGGGTATTGAGCATGCCGATCCAGGCGTAAACCCGCAGCAGGAACGAGATCCAGAACGGCAGGATCACGCCGAGCAAAAGCAGGTTACGGCGCCGTTGCGGCTGGCGGGCGATAAAGTAGGCCATCGGATAGCCCAGCAGCAGGCACAGCAGGGTGCTGATCGCAGCCAGTTTGATCGAGCTCAGGTAAATGATGGCGTAGTAGCGGTCCTCGAACAGGAACAGGTAATTGTCCAGGGTGACGTGAATTCGCTGCCAGCCTTCGGCCGCCCAGTCCAGCAAGGGCGTGAACGGCGGCAGGGCCACCACGGGATCGGCCAGGCTGATCTTCAGAATGATGACGAACGGCGCCAGGAAGAACAGCAACAGCCACAGGTAGGGAAATGCGACTGCGGCCCGCAGCCACTGCCGTCTTCCGTCCCTGCGTTTGAAGCGCTTTACCACTGTTCGCTCTGCCCCTGTCAGTTTTTCAGCAGAATTACGCTGGACATATCCCATGAGATGAACACCTCGTCATCCCACTCCACCGTCTTGCGCGCGGTCCGCACCAGGTTCTGCGCACTTACCTGCAGAATCTTCCCGCTGGACAGTTCGACCCGGTACACCGACAGGTTGCCGAAATAGCCCAGGTCGTGAACGATTCCCCTGAACACATTGCGCTGGCCGCCGCCGGGATCTTCCTTGCTGATCAGGATTTTTTCAGGCCGCACTGCGACCCACAGCCGCTCACCGACCGTGGGTTTGACTGCGTCGTCCGCCGCGATCATTCGCCCCCCGGCCTCGGGGCAATCAAGCACCACGGTTCCGCTTTCTGCCGAAGTTACCGTGGCCTCCACCAGATTCACGTTCCCGATAAAATCCGCGATAAAGCGGTTAGCCGGATACTCGTAAATTTCGCCCGGTGTTCCAACCTGTTCAAACCGGCCCCGGTTCATTACCGCGATCCGGCTTGAAAGCGTCATCGCCTCTTCCTGGTCGTGCGTGACCACGATGAAGGTGACGCCAAGCTCATCCTGCAGGTTCATCAGTTCGAACTGCGTGTGCTGGCGCAGTTTCTTGTCCAGTGCGGCCAGCGGTTCATCCAGCAACAACAGTTTGGGCCGCTTTACCAGCGCCCGGGCCAGCGCCACGCGTTGCCGTTCACCACCGGAAAGTGCGGCAGGTTTCCGTTTGGCGAGCGCCGTCATCCTGACCTTTTCCAGGATCGCGGCAACCCGGTCACGCACCTGCACCGCCGGAATACCGTCCTTTTTCAGGCCATAGGCCACGTTCTGTTCCACGGTCATGTGGGGAAACAGCGCATACGACTGGAACATCATGTTGACCGGCCGGTCATAGGGCGGGACTGAAGTCATGTCGACGCCGTCGATGAAGATCGAACCTTCATCCGGGGTTTCGAAGCCCGCCAGCATGCGCAGCAAGGTGGTCTTACCGGAACCGGAGCCGCCCAGGATGGAGAACAATTCTCCCGTATTGATCTCGAGATCAACATTGTCCACAGCAGTCACATCACCGAAGCGCCGTGTCAATCCGCTGATTTTTACCATTGGTCCAGTCATAGTCCGGTCTTCACCCTGGACCAGGCGCGGGTCCGTTTTCGTTCTTCCTTGGGTCCGAATACCACGCCCACATCGAACCGGTCCCGTTCCGACAATGGCGGATAAACGGCGGCATTACTGACGATTTTGGGCAATACGTAGTCCATGGACGCGGCATTGGCGTTGGCGTAAAACAGCGTATTGCTCACATCGGCGATCACCTGCGGCCGCATCAGGTAATTGATGAACAGGTGGGCATTGCCGGGATGGCCGGCGTCGCTGGGAATGAAAATTCCGTCAAACCAGAGCATCGAGCCTTCGACCGGCGCGGTGTAGGCAAGATTGACGTCGGCACCCACCTCATTGGCTCTTGTCATCGCCTGCGCATAATCACCCGACCAGCTCATCGCAACGCAGATTTCCTCGTTGGGCAGGTCATTGATCATCCTGGCGGAACTGAAATACCGGATATACGGCCGCACGGCCTTCAACTGCGCCTCGGCCCGCGCAAGGTCGGACGGATCCAGGCTGTTCGGGTTCAACCCCAGGTAGAGCAGGACCATCGGGATGACGTCGGTCGGCTCATCGAGCAGGGAAACACCGCAATCCGCGAAATGTGAAACCACCTCCGGGTCAAACAGCATGGCGCCGCTCCGGACAGGCGCATCAGGCATGCGCGCCGCCACCATGTCGACATTGTAGGCAAACCCGGTCGTGCCCCACATATAGGGGACACCGTACCGGTTACCGGGGTCATAGGCCTCCATCATGGACAGCACCCAGGGATCCAGGTTGTCAATCAACGGCAACTGTGTGCGGTCCAGCGGCTGGTAAACGCCGATCGGGATCAGCCGTGATGAATAGCGGAACCCGTGAAAAACGACGTCGTAGCCGGTGCTGCCGGAAAGCAGCTTGGCCTCGACCACTTCGGTGGAATCATACAGGTCGTAGTTGACCTTGATCCCGAATTCCTTTTCGAAATTGGCAATCGTATGCGGCCCGATGTAGTCGGCCCAGTTGTAGATGTTGAGCACCTTTTCTTCGCTGGCTGCCGCACCCGCACCAAACATCAGGGAGAACAGCGACAGCAGCAACAGGCCGGATTTCTTCACGATACTCATAAGCCCGTTTTCACCCGCGACCAGGCGCGGGTGCGCTGCCGCTCCAGCTTCGGGTCGTAGATCAGCCCGGCCTGCCAACCGGCACGGTCAGCCATCGGCGGGTAGGCCGCCGGATCGTTGGCGACCCTGGGATCCAGGAACGGCAGGGATGCGCGATTGGCATTGGCATAGCCAGTCAGTTCGCTGATCGGCGCAATCACCTCCGGCCGCATCAGGAAATTCAGAAACAGGTGGGCATTGCCCGGGTGTGGCGCATCGGCGGGGATCATCATGCTGTCAAACCACAGCACGGTGCCTTCGCGCGGTACCGTGTAGGCCAGGTGCATGTCGACTCCTGCTTCCTCGGCACGCGCCTGCGCTTGCGCGTAATCACCCGACCAGGACATGGCCACGCAGATTTCGCCGTTCGGCATGTCGTTGATCATCCGGGATGAACTGAAATAGCGGACATACGGGCGAACGGATTTCAGCACGGCTTCCGCCTCCGCCAGTTGTCCCTGGTCCATGCTGTGTGGTTCATATCCGAGGTAGAGCATGACCAGCGGTATCACGGTGGTGGCTTCATCCAGCATCGAGATCCCGCAGTCGGCAAAATGTGACGCCACTTCCGGGTCGAACAGCATGGCCGCACTGCCCAGCGGCGCGTCGGGCAGGCGCTCCAGCACCAGGTCCACGTTGTAAGCAAATCCCGTCGTGCCCCACATGTAGGGCACCCCGTAACGGTTGCCCGGGTCGGCTTGCGCCATGACGTTCAGCACCCAGGGATCCAGGTTTCCCCACAAGGTCAGCTGATCGTGATCGAGCGGCTGAAAAGCGCCGATTTTCATCAGGCGGGAAGAATAGCGCAATGCCTGCAGGACCACGTCGTAGCCGGTTTTTCCCGCCAACAAGCGGGCTTCAACCACCGCGGTGGCGTCGAACACGTCGTAGTTGACCTTGATCCCGTATTCCGCTTCGAAATCGGCCAGGGTGTCCTGGCCGATGTAGTCCGCCCAATTATAAACGTTGAGCACCTTTTCCTCTTCCGCCACGACGGCCGGAGGAACAAGGAACATCAACAGGAACAGGGCGGATCCTGCACGCATTACATTTTTTCGAGGCCGCGCTTGACCAGCGCCCGCGCAATGATCAGGCGCTGAATCTCGCTGGCGCCTTCCCAGATTCTGTCCACCCGGATTTCGCGGCTGAACCGCTCGGCGCAGTTTTCGCGCATGTAACCCCGTCCGCCGAAAATCTGCACGGCCCGGTCCGCAATCCGGTAAGCCGCTTCCGAGGCATACAGCTTCGCGATCGAGCAACGGGCATGCAGCGATTTGACGTCTTCCCCGCGGTCATGGGCTTCGGCGGCTTCAAAGGTGATCAGCCGGGCCGCCCACAGTTCGGTAACGCTGTCCGCCAGCATCGCCTGGACCAGCTGCTTGTCGATCAGCTTGCCGCCGTCCACTTCACGCTGCCTGGCCCACGCGGTGGCCTCCTCGATCAGGCGCGCGGCCGCGCCGCAGTCACGGGCGGCGATCATCAACCGTTCGCGCCGGAACCAGCTGTGCGTGAAGGACATGCCATCGCCTTCTTCACCTATGCGGTTTTCGACCGGCACCAGCACATTGTTGAAGCGCATTTCGGGGTGATGGTGGTCGAACGTATGGCTGAACAGCGGAACCCGGATTTCCTCGATGCCAGCGGTGTCCTTGTCCACGAAAAACATCGCGTCACTGCCGGCGTGCGGTCCGTTGACGATCCGGGCCTGAAGGAACAGGTAATCCGCCAGGTTGGCGCTGGTCACGAACCACTTCTCGCCGTTGATCCGGTAGCCCTCATCCGTCAGTTCTGCAGTCGTATCAATGACTACGTCGGAACCCGATTCAGCCTCGGTGATCGCATAGCATTCTTTCCGCTCGCCGCGCATCAACGGCAATACATAGCGTTGCAACTGGTCGTCGTTGCAGGCGTCGAACATCCACTGGTGCGGCTCGGAAAAACACCAGCACAGCGCGTTGGTTACCCGGCCCAGTTGCTCCCAGACCGCTACCTGGTCGACGATTCGCAGCTTCAGGCCGCCCATTTCGCGCGGAACATCCATCGAGCTGAACCCGAGTTCAATCGCCATTTTCTTGTGTCGCTTGCTGACCGCCTGCGGCAGGCGCCCCCATTCATTTCGGCTTCGATTTCGCAGGGAATCAATTCCTGCTCTGCGAAACGCCGGGCTTTCTGCTGCCATTCGAGGGTGGTGCTGTCCAGGTTCAGTTTCATGCTGCGATGCTCCTCTCGGAAAAGTGTCGCGGGAAAGTCGTCACCAGGTAGGACATACAGATTTGAAAAGCCTGCTGGCGGTTCATGGAGCGCGGATTGGTCAACATGTCCAGCCAGCAACCCGATGTCATGGTGGACAGGCACGCCGCCACGGTCTCGGCGACAACGCCCTGGTAGCCACCCTGCTCGATCAACTCTTCACAGACCGCGACCATCTCTTTGCGGTACGCGATATCGCGTTCGGCGCAAATCTTCCGGTAGACCGGCCGCGACTTGCTCTCGCCCCAAAAGGCGAACCAGACAGCCAGCTTGTTCCGGTCACAGACGGGCGGTTTGAAATCCACGCCCACCAGGGCCGCCAGTTTTTCGGCCGGCCCGCCGTCGACTTTCCGCAACGCCGTTTCCCAGGCATCACGATATTCTTCCGCGATAAAGGACAGGGTCTCGATCAGCAGGCGCTCCTTGCTCTGAAAATGCAGGTTGATGATGCCCTGGCTCAATCCTGCTTCGCGGCACACCGAGGCCATCGTGGTGTCCGACAGGCCCAAACCTGCGACCGAACGGATCGTCGCCTGGATCAGTTGCTGTTGTCTTTCTTCCTTGGGGGCTGTTCTCTTTTTCATTGCTGCTTTCATAACTGAACAATATAAGTGAGTCCTTTCTGCTTTGCAATGAATGAACAATCATTCATTTGGTCTGGACAACAACAACCCGGGTATGAGATTCTATGCATCAGTTAAGCAATCCAGAGTTCTTATGTCCCGCTCACTTGTCCGTTCCAATCGCCAGTACCGAAAAGCCGTCAGCAAACTGCCACTGGGCGTGTCTTCCAACTTCCGATTCTGGGGTGAAGACAAGACCATCTACATCGATCACGGCAGAGGCGGCCGTATCTGGGACATCGACGGCAACGAGTACATCGACTACCGCCTGGGTTACGGCCCGGCCATCCTCGGCTACGCCGACCCGCGGGTCGATGAGGCCGCCCGGCAAGGCATGGAAATCGGTGGTGTATTCGGCCTGTCTACCGAACGCGAATACGAGGTGGCAAAACGGATTTCAAAAATGGTGCCGGCGGCCGAACTGGTCCGCTTCTCAAATTCCGGCACCGAGGCCGTCATGGCTGCTCTGCGAATGGCCCGGGCCTTTACCCGGAAAGATTCGCATATCGTCGTGGAGGGCGGCTACCACGGGGTTTTTGACTCGGTTCTCTTTTTCGCGGATATCGAGGAATGGGATCAGGAAAACGGCGACCCGGAGATCGGCTGCGACAGTCACGGCATTCCCCGGGTACTGAAAAAACTGGCCCACTTCACACCGCTCAATGACGCCGACTACCTGGAAGACCTGCTGAAAAGGCATCACCAGCACATCGGCGCTTTCCTGATCGAGCCGATCATGGGCAATTGCTGTTCCATCACGGCCACCCGCGAGTATCTGAATGCGGCCCGTGAATTGTGCGACCGTTACGACGTGGTGATGATCGTAGACGAGGTAAAAACCGGCTTTCGTGTCGCCCGCGGCGGCGTCCAGGAACTGATGGGCTTCAAGGCCGACCTGTGCACGATGGCCAAGGCGGTCGGCAACGGCTACCCGATATCGGTCGTGGCCGGGCGCGAAGACATCATGCGCCAGATCGGCAAGGGCGTTATCCACGGCGGCACCTACACCTGCCACTCGGTATCCCTGGCGGCCGCGGAAAAAACCCTGGAAATTCTTGACGAAACGGACGCCCTCGAGAGCATCGCCACATACGGATCAGCCATGCAGAAGGGTATGAGTAAAGTCCTGGACAGCCATGGAATACCCCACTCTTTCACCGGCCACCCCGCCATGGGGGGATTGTTCTTTCACGAAACACCGCCGGACAACTACCGTGACTGGCTGAATTCCGACTACACTTTCTACGACACCATGGCCCCCGAACTGCATGACCTGGGCGTTTTGTGCGAACCGGATTCACGCGAGCCCTGGTTTATCTGCGAAGCTCACAGCAAAGACGACAGCCTCTCCCAAACCCTTGCCGCATTTGAACAGGCTGTCGGAATAACGCTGGAAAAATTGAAAACTACGGAGCAATAACCGTGACCAAAAAATATGATGCGATTGTCATCGGTGCAGGCCATAACGGCCTGACCAATGGCGCCTACCTCGCCAAGGCAGGGCTAAGCACCCTGATGGTGGAGAAAAACGAATTCATCGGAGGCGCCACGGTCAGCCGTGAGACCTACAAGAAAGACTGGAAGTACTCCAATTGTTCCTACGTGTGCAGCCTGCTTCGCCCCGAGGTCTACCGCAGCCTGAACCTGGCCAGGTACGGCCTGCAGGTGGTGCCCTATGGCGGCAGCGTAACCATGTCCCAGAATGGAGACTATATCGCCAACTATGTCGACCCGGATATTTCCCGCCGGGAAGTGGCCCGTCACAGCCAGCGGGACGCCGACGCAACGGTTCGTTATGACCGCGATATCATGCGCCAGTGCCGTTTCATCCGGCAGTTCCTGTTGCGCACCCCGCCCGATCCGACCTCGTTCAAGGTCCGTGACCTGCTGGAATTGCTGCACCTGGGTAAGGAGGCGATGAAGCTGGGTGAGGACCTGATTTACGACACCATGCGCTTTTACACGATGAGCATCGCTGACTTTCTGAAGGAATATTTCGAAAACCCGCTGGTGCGGGCCTCCCATTCCGGCAGCGGCATCATCGGCTCGGCGCTGGGCGTTATGTCTCCCGGTACCGCCTATGTACTGTTGCACCACGCGATGGGCGACGTGGACGGCAGCATGGGCGCCTGGGGCTTTGCCCGCGGCGGCACCGGCGCCGTTGCAGACGCCATGCTTGCCTGTTTTACCGAACATGGCGGTGATACGGTTACCGGTTCAGGAGTTGACCAGATCATCGTCAGGAACGGCCGGGCGGTCGGCGTCGCGCTGGAGAACGGCAACGAATATTACGCGGACGTGGTCGTTTCCAATATGACCCTTCCGCGCACCTTCCTCGAGTGCATGGATCCGAAAGACCTGGACCCGGGTTTCCTGAAGAAAGTGAGGAATTTCAAGATCCGCGGATCGTCCGGCAAGGTGAATATCGCACTGGATGGCCTGCCGGATTTCGTGGCGTTGAGAGGCAACAAGGAACTGTACCGGACCGACATGCACCTGATCGATTCAACCGAACGGCTGGAACGCGCCTACGATGACTGGAAGAACGGCATCTGGTCGCAGGATCCTTACATCGACATGCTGATTCCATCCCTGACCGATCCGACGATGACACCACCCGGCAAATATTTCATGTCCGTATTCGTACAGTACGTGCCGCCGAAAGTGAACGGCAAGGACTGGACCGATGAACAGGTTCAGCAGTTCGGCCAGACGGTGGTCAACCAGATCGAAGAATACGCGCCCGGTTTCAAGGACCTGATCCTGCACATGGAAATCCGCACCCCGCGCGAACTGGAAAACGAGGTCGGCCTGACCGAGGGCAATATTTTCCAGGGCGAACTGACCATGGACCAGTTGATGTTCAACCGCCCCATCCCGGGTTTTGCGCAGTACCGGGGTCCGGTTAAAGGCATGTACCTGTGCGGCTCATCCAACCACCCGGGCGGCGGCATCATGGCTGCACCGGGCGCCAACGCGGCCCGTGAGATCCTGGGCGACTTGAAGAAAACCAACACGGTTCCGGAGGGCTGGCTCGATGATTAATTCAAATCAGGTAATGATCATTGGCGGTGGCCACAACGGCCTCGTATGCGCAGCCTACCTGGCAAAGGCGGGCAAAAAAGTCACCGTTCTGGAAGCGGCGGACCGGGTCGGCGGCGCGGCCGCCACGCGCGAATTCGCACCCGGCTACAAGGCCTCCTGCGCCCACCTGCTGAACCTGCTGGACGAGGGCATCAGCAAGGAACTCTGCACTGGCGTCCAATGGCCTGTCGATCGCAAAATCCGGCCTGGCTACGATCGCGCTGGCAGAGGATGGCAACCACTTAACGATCAAGGCCGACAGCGTCGAAGGCGCGGGCCTCTCGAACGAGGACAAAGGCGCCTACACGGAATACCGGCGCTTCATGTCGAAGTTTGCCGCGGTCATCGGCGGGTTGCACAACCAGGTGCCGCCCCGCATCACCCAGGAACGCGGTGACCTGATCACGCTCGGCAAACTGGCATTGAAAATCCGCATGCTGGGCCGGGACGACATGCGCGAATTTCTGCGCATCGCCGGTATCAATATTTACGACATCCTCAAGGAAAACTTTGACAACCCGTTGCTGAAAGGCGCGCTCAGCCTGGACGCGGTGCTCGGAACCTTTTCCGGGCCCCGGTCCAACAACAGCGTCTTTACCGCATTGCACCGGATGAGTGGAAATAACGCCGGTCCTGCGGGCGCTATGTCCATTCCGGCCGGCGGCATGGGCGCGGTAACCGATGCGCTGGCGGCAGCGGCAAGAAAAGCGGGCGCTGAAATCCGCACCGGCAGCCCGGTCAGCAGGATCCTGATGGAAGGCATGCAGGTATCCGGCGTGGAACTGGCGAATGGCGAACAGCTGAAAGCCTCAACCGTGGTTTCCAATGCCGATCCCAAAACAACCATCCTGGAACTGCTCGGCGCCCGGCACGTTGAAACCGACTTTGCCCGCAGGATCAATAATGTCCGCTCGAACGGCAACGCCGCCAAACTGCACCTGGCGCTGGATGGATTGCCTGATTTTCGCGGCCTGGGCCAGGCTCAACTGGGTGAACGGCTGGTCATCGCGCCAACGGTGGAATACGTGGAACACGCGTTCAATCACTGCAAGTACGGCGAGTACTCGGCTAAACCGGTGGCGGAAATCACCATCCCGAGTATCCATGACCGCAGCCTCGCGCCCGAAGGAAAACACGTGCTGTCCGCCATCGTGCAATACGCGCCGAGGAACCTGGGCGCCGGCTGGAGTGAAGGCAAGGCAGCCTTTACCGGGGCCGTGATGGATGTGCTGGAAGCCTATGCCCCGGATATCCGGGAGAAAACCGTGGCTACCGAACTGCTGACCCCGGAAGACATGGAACGCGAGTTCCGCATGAAAGGCGGGCACTGGCACCATGGTGAATTGTCGCTGGACCAGTTCCTGATGCTACGCCCCGTGCCCAAATCAGCCCAATACAAGACCCCGGTCGACGGCCTGTACTTTTGCAGCGCCGGCTGCCACCCGGGAGGCGGCGTGATGGGCAGTGCGGGCAGAAACGCGGCGAATGCAGTACTGGGTAAATAACAAGCTCATCAGAGGCCCCCATTATGAGAACAGTAGACGTAAGCAAGCGAGACCACTACAAGAACGCCGTTTTCCCCAGCCCGTTCCACTCGCGGCAGAAAGAACACAACCAGATGAAGGAATGGAGCCGCTGGGCCGATTATCTTTCCGTACCGGCATACTGGTCCGAATCGATGGAGTACTTCGCCGGCCGCAACGCCTGCGGCGTATTCGACATCACCCCGATGGTCAAGCACCTGGTGACCGGTCCTGACGCGATGCCTTACCTCAACCGCCTGATGACCCGGGACGTCAGCAAAATCAAGCCGGGGCGGGTGGGTTACAGCGTCTGGTGCAACGAACAGGGCCGCGTCATTGACGACGGCACGATCTTCCACCTGAAAGAAGGCGTGTACCGGGTCTGCTCACAGGAACACCAGATCGACTGGTTCCTGACCAACACCCTGGGCTTTGATGTCAGCGTCGTCGAAGACACCCATGACGTGGCCGGCCTCGCACTGCAGGGCCCGACCAGTTGTGCGGTCCTGAAGGATATGGGCCTGAATGGCATTGAAAACCTGACACCGTTTGGCCTGACGTACTTCGAGTTTGAAGGCACGGAATTGATGATTTCCCGCACCGGCTTTACCGGTGACCTGGGCTATGAATTATGGATCGACCCCGAACATGCCGAAGTGCTGTGGGACCGCCTGTTTGCCGCCGGTGAATTGCGCGGCATCCGCGCCATGGGCAGTGATGCGCTGGAACTGCTGCGTATCGAAGCCGGCTTTCATCCTGGCCGGCGCGGACTTTCTGCCTGCAATGGAAGCGGTGCGGCCCACCCACACACGTTCACCTTTCGAACTCGGCCTGGATTGGCTGGTCAGTTTCGAGAAGGGCGTATTCAATGGTCGCCAGGCGTTGCTGGAAGAAAAAATGCGGGGTTCGCGCTACCACCTGGTGAAACTGGACATCGACGGCAACAAACCGGCGAACCAGTCTTACGTCTACACCAGGGACAAGAAATACGCCGGCACGGTCACCTCCGCCATGTGGTCGCCTTCCGCCAAGGCCAGTATCGCGCTGGCGTCGCTGGATGCCCCACTGGGCAAGCCGGGTGAAGAATTCCTGGTCGAGATTTACTACCAGCGCGAGCTCAAATGGAGCCGGGTTATGGCCCCGGCACGCGTCGTCAAGGACGTGTTCTGGGATCCGCCGCGCAAGCGCCAGACCCCGCCGGCTGATTTCTGAAATCCACGATTTCGCAAAATGGCGGATCAAATCGTAGGAGCGGATTCATCCGCGAACATTTTTGCCAAGGCTCGTGGGAGGAACCGGGTAGCTATTTGCTGGACCTTCACCCGTCGGGAACGGGTGCAGAGCGAACAGGGACGTCTTGAGCGTGTCCAGAAAATAGCTACCCGGTTTCTCCCGGGACACCCTGTTCGCGAATGAATTCGCTCCTACGATGCCTCAACACTACGCCCATAAGCTCGATCCCCTTCTCCGCCCCGCATCAATAGCAGTCGTCGGCGCCAGCGAACGCGCCGGCTCGGTCGGACGTAAAACGGTCGAGAACCTGCTGACCGGAAAATTCCCGGGCCGGCTTTACGCGGTAAACCCCGGTTATGACTCGGTGCTCGGCGTCCCCTGTTTTCCCGACCTCGCATCATTGCCGGAAACGGTGGATCACGTGGTCCTGACGGTCGGTGACAGCCGCATCGAGGCAGCCCTGGACGATACCATCACGCACGGCGCCAGGGCCGCCACGATGATGTCCAGCCTGGTGCTTGGAAAACGACCATCCTCCGCTGCTTCGCGATCGAATCACGGCCAAGATCAAAGCCTCCGGCCTGATCGTCTGCGGCGCCAACGGCATGGGGTTCTACAATTTTGCCGACGGCGTCTGGGTCTGCGGTTTCGACACCCGGGAAAACCACCTGCGCGGCGGCAACGTGACGCTGATCAGCCATTCCGGGTCCGGGATGTCCGGGATCATCGATTGTGAAGAGCGCATTGATTTCAACCTGGCGGTTTCCCCCGGCCAGGAACTGTGCGTCAGCATGGACCAGTACATGGACTTTGCCCTTGAACAGCCCGAAACACGTGTGATCGGCCTGTTCATGGAAACCGCGAGAAACCCGGCGGGCATGATCCGGGCGTTCCGGAAAGCCAATGACAAGGGGATTCCCGTTGTCGTGCTGAAAGTGGGACGCACGGAATTTTCAGCACGCCTGGCCGTGTCTCATTCCGGCGCCATTACCGGCCGCGACGATGCTTACCAGGCCCTGTTCGACCGGTACGGCGTGCAGCGGGTCAAAGACATGGACGAGTTGGCCACGACCCTGATCATGTTTGCCCAGCCACACCCGGTCGCGGCCGGAGGCCTGGTCAGCATTCACGATTCCGGCGGGGAACGGCAGTTGCTGATCGACCTTGCAGAAGACATGGGCATCCCGCTGGCCCGGATCGAACCGTCAACGGAAAGCCGGCTGAAATCCCTGCTCGACCCCGGCCTGCCGCCGGTCAACCCGCTGGATGCCTGGGGCGCCGGCGGGCCGGGCGCGAATAAAATCATGCGAGGACTGCCTCGCCGCCCTGATGTCGGACCCCAACGCAGCGTTGGGCGCGGTAGTCCACGACCGGGCTCCAAACGGCGCCTTGTGCGAGGAGTACTTTGACTACATGCGGACTGGCCACGGGGCTTCCGGCAAACCGGTTTTCCTGGTCTGCCAACCGCCAGGGTAGCGGCATGGATGCAGCGGCCGTGCGGGTGACCCGTGAAGGCTTCCCGGTGCTCGACGGCCTGCGCTCTTTCCTGGCCGGGGTGCGTTGCCTGACCGGCTGGCGGGATTTCAACGAGCGAAAGGCGGAGACACTGAATGAGCAGTTAGCGCAGCCCCCGGCGCAGGTCGTGAACCTCTGGCAGTCCAGGCTCGGTGAAGGTAAAACCCTGGAAGAATTCGAAGCCGGCAACATGCTGCGTGAATTCGGCTTTCCGATCAACATCACGCGGCTGGCCGGCAGTGCAACTGAAGCCTCGCAGGCGGCGGCCGATCTGGGTTACCCGGTCGTTCTCAAGACAGCCGAAGCCGGAATACTGCATAAAACCGACCGCGGCGGGGTCAAGCTCGGCATCGCGGATGAAGCCGGGCTGCAAGCCGCTTACGCGGACCTGTCGGCCCGTCTCGGGCCCTGCGTCATGGTTTCACCGATGCTGAACACCAGTGGCGTCGAGATGGTGCTGGGCATGGTGCGCGATGAACAATTCGGGCCGTTGGTCATGCTGGGATTCGGCGGCATCAACGTGGAAACCATTCGCGACGTCGCCTGCGCTTTGCCACCGTTCGGCCGCCAGACCGCGCGGCGGCTGGTGGACTCGCTGAAACTGCGGCCCCTGCTGGACGGGTTGCGGAACCGGCCGGCCGTCGACATCGAGGCATTCTGTACGGCTGCGCAGCAGTTTTCGATCATGGTGGCAGCCCTCGGCGATACACTGGATGAAATCGATGTCAATCCGGTTATCGTGCACCCGGAAGGTTGCATCGCGGTCGATGCACTGGTGGTTGGCCGTGCCTCAGAATCTGCGCCATGATAGGGTATCCTGAACCGGTCGACACCCCGTAAATCCGATGAAATTCGAAACCATCAAGTACGAAACCGAAGGCCCGCTGGCCTGGATCACGTTAAACCGTCCCGAAAAGCTCAACGCCATCAGCAAGCGCATGGTGGCGGAGCTGAAACACGCGATGGAGCAGGCCCAGGGCGATGACGATATACGCGTCATCCTGATCAGGGGTGAAGGCCGCGCATTTTCGGCCGGCTTTGACCTTGAGTACGATGCAGACAGCGACATCAAGGATGAACTGGCCCGGGACTTCGACCTGATCATGAGCTTTTGGGACAGCCCGAAGCCGACCATAGCCGCGGTGCACACGTTCTGCCTCGGGGGAGCGCTGGAACTGGCCGTTGCCTGCGATATAACGATTGCCGCAACCGGTTGCCGGTTCGGGGAACCGGAAGTCAAATTCGGCAGCGGCATTGTCGCCATGCTGTTGCCTTACGCGATCGGACCGAAGCGCGCGAAGGAAATGCTGCTGACGGGAAACGACCGGATCAGCTCCGAGCAGGCGGAAAACTGGGGACTGGTCAATCGCGTGGTGAGCGCGGAAACCCTGGTCGAAGAAGCGCGCGCAGTGGCGATGGAAATCGCGCGCAACGACCAGCATGCCGTCCGCATCACCAAGCAGGCCATCCACGCTACATACGAGATAGGCCGGATGCGCGATGCGCTCAGGCATGCGCTGGAACTGGACGTTTTGATCGAAACAACCGAAACAGACGAGTCACGGAAATTCAACGAAATTCTGCGAACGGAGGGAGCCAAGGCTGCGATCAGCTGGCGCGACAGCCAGGTGGGTTCAGCCGGCCAGGTACAACGACATGACAACGGATAATCTGAAAAAACAACTGGATGACTACCTGGCGGCCCGACCGGAAACCCGTTTTATCGAACCATTACTGACCGATATGAACGGCATCATGCGTGGCAAGCGGATGGGCCTGGAAGACATGGGAAAGGCTTTCGGGAACGGCGTAAACGTGTGTGCGGCCACGGTGGTTCTCGATACGCTGGGCAGTACCTTCAGCACCGTACCCAACGGGCTCCGGGACGGAGATCCGGACGTCAAGGCAACGGCTGTCCCGGGAAGCCTGGCTCCGGTGCCCTGGGCGTCGCAACCGACGGCGCAGGTCCTGCTGGAGATGATCAACCTCGACGGCTCGCCGTACGAAAACGACCCGAGAAACGTTCTGCGCCGGGCCATGCAACCGCTTTCCGAGCTCGGACTGAAACCGGTGATGGCGCTGGAACTGGAATTCTACCTGGTCGAGCACGACGGCGACCGCTTTCAGCCGCGGATGCCGCGCATTCCCGGATCCGGCCTGCCCCAGGGTGGCTCGCAATACTCCATGATGGAAGACTTGTACGAGGTCGATGATTTCCTGGCCGACCTGGACGCTTTTTGCCTTGCACAGAACATCCCGGCCGGGGCCGCGCTGTCTGAGTTTGCTCCCGGACAGTTCGAGATCAACCTGCATCACGTGGATGACCCGGCCCTGGCCTGCGACCATGCCGTATTGTTGAAACGCGCAGTCAAGGCAGCGGCGGCCAAGAACGGACTGGCAGCTACTTTCATGGCCAAGCCGTTTGCAGAAAGCGCCGGCAGCGGCCTGCACGTCCACGTCAGCGTGCTGGACCGGGACGGCAATAATATTTTTGCCGGGGAAAGCAAAGACGGAGATTTTTCCGATCAGCTTCGCTACGCCATTGGCGGCCTGGGAGAAATCATGTCGGAAAGCATGGCGGTATTCGCACCCAATGCCAATTCATACCGCCGGCATTCTCCGGGTAATTTCGTGCCAGCCTCACCGGACTGGGGACCGAACCATCGCGGCGTTGCACTGCGCATACCCCTGTCGGCACCGGCCAACCGGCGATTCGAGCACCGTGTCGCCGGCGCGGATGCCAATCCTTACCTGGTAGTTGCTGCCCTGCTTGCGGGTATTCACCACGGTATCAGCACCCGCTGCGAGCCCCGCGCCATGACCCCGGAGAGTACCGAGTTTGAATATGCCGTGGAGATTCCGGTACGCTGGACGCAGGCGCTGGATGCCTTCGACGCCGGTAAAATCCTGCCTCACTATATGGGGGAATCCTATCACCGGCTATTCTCCAGGTGCCGCCGCGAAGAGGAAGCGAACTACAATGCGGAAATCCCGACCAAGGACTACCAATGGTATCTGCGGGCCGTGTGAAATTTACAGCGAACAAATCCAATGGCACGTTCTGCCAGCCGGGTTGCGCGGCTGCCGCCAAAACCGAGCGGCGCTCCACCTGGTTCGACACGACACTTGAAGCGCTTGCAGCCGGTTTCCGGCCCTGTAAAACCTGTCAGCCCCTGAAAGCGGGGCTGGCTGATCCGCCCTGGATCGAACCATTGATGACCCGGGTCGATTCCGACCCCACCCGGCACTGGCGCGACCATGACCTAAACAGCATGGGCCTGGACGCCAGCGAAGTCCGGCGCTGGTTTGTTGTAAACCACGGTTTCACCTTCCATGCCTACGCCCGGCTCAGGCGCCTGGGGCAGGCGTTGCGGCAAATCCAGCACGGGAAGCCCGTCAACGAGGCCGTCGTCGCCCAGGGCTATGATTCTGAAAGCGGGTTCCGGGACTCTTTCGCCCAGGTTTTCGGCACCCCGCCATCGGCAGTGGACCGGGAGTTCTCCATCTGGATCAACCGCGTGGCCACGCCCCTGGGATCAATGATCATGGGGGTTTCAGACCAGGGGCTCTGCCTGCTCGAGTTTGCCGAACGCCGCATGCTGGACACCCAGCTCAAGCGCCTGCGGCAACGCATGGGAAGAGTATTCCTGCCGGGTGATCATCCCCTGATGCAAAAGGTCAAGATGGAACTCAATGCCTATTTTGAAGGCAGCCTGCGCGAGTTTTCCGTTCCCCTGCAAGCGCCCGGAACCGCGTTCCAGGAATCCGTATGGAATGCCCTGAGGGAAATTCCATACGGCGAAATGCGCAGTTATGCCGACATCGCCAGCAAGATTTCACACCCGGATGCGGTTCGGGCCGTGGGCCGGGCCAACGGGGACAATCGAATCTCCCTGATGATTCCCTGCCACCGGGTGGTGGGATCATCCGGTGAGCTCACCGGCTACGGCGGAGGTATTTGGCGCAAGGAATACCTGCTCGCGATGGAACACGCCCAGGCCTTCCACCTGACTTCAGAGGGATCTGGCGGCCTGTAACAGCCACTACTCGCTGATCATGTTGTAAGCGTGTTTCAAACGCTCAGCCAACACATTCATCACGTGTATGGAAAAATCCGGCACGTGGCGCAAAAGAGACTGGAAGCTGGCCTGGTCAATTACCGCCAGGGTGCAATCACTGTTCGCCGTTACTGTCGCACTTCGAATATCCGGATTGATCAGGGCCATTTCACCGACGATATCGCCTTCTGACGCAGTCGCTATCACCTTGCCTTTCAGCGAGATGTCGGCACACCCTTTCATGACGACATACATGTGGCTCCCTTCCTTGCCCTCCTTGATGATCACAGCTCCGGCAGGGAACGCGACGAAGTCCTTCGAGTCTTTGAAAATCTCCAGCAAGTCCATCCCGGCAATCCTACATTCGGGCCGAAATATAGCGATCAACGGACCGCAGGCGCTTGGCCAGCACAGCCATGACATGCATTGCAAATTCGGAACTCTGGCGACTGAGCCTGGCCAGTTCATGACGATCCAGGCGCGCCAGCCTGGAACCAGATAGCGACTTTGCCGTGGCGCTGCAGGTGGCGGAGTCGATTAAAGCCATTTCGCCAATGATGCCACCGGCCTGCTCGGTGCCCAGCAACTCACCGCGCAGCGTCAGTTCAATCTCGCCCGCGAGAATGACATAGAGCACATCGGCCGGGTCGCCCTCCCGGTAAACCACGGTATTGGGCGGGAATTCTACCGTGTCCTTCCAATCACGAAATATTTCCAGAAAATTCATAGTGGCTTACCCCTTTCTTCCTGTCCGCAAGTCCAAAGGTTTTTCAAGATTTCTCCGCTACGGACTATAAGTTTACTTCATAAACGGGCTCAGGGACTTCTGATCTCTTTGACTTGAGTTATTGCAGAAGGATTTTGCGGCAAAAAAATGTCAGAATGCGCCGATGGGAAATCGCTTATCGAAAATCTACACCCGCACGGGTGACAAGGGCACGACCGGCCTGGGTGACGGATCGCGCGTGGACAAAGATAGCCTGAGGGTGGAAGCCTTTGGAACCGTCGACGAATTGAACAGCGCCGTTGGCCTGGTGCTGGCGGCCAAATTGCCGCAGGAGGTTCGCACCTGCCTGACTCGAACCCAGCATGAATTGTTCGACCTGGGAGGAGAGCTCTGCATGCCGGGCTTCACACTGGTGCCCGACGCTTATATCGATGGCCTTGAAAAAGTCCTCGATGCATTCAACAAGGACCTGCCGCCGTTGAAAGATTTCATCCTGCCGGGCGGGTCCGAGGCGGCCGCCCGCTGCCACCTCGCACGCACCATCGCGCGTCGTGCGGAGCGCCGCGTGATCAGCCTCTCGCACAATGAACCGGTCAACGAGGCCAGCATCCGCTACCTGAACCGCCTGTCCGACCTGCTGTTCGTCATTTCACGTGTACTGGCCCGCCACGACGGCGGCTCCGAAGTTCTCTGGGTGCACGGCGACAAACGCACGTAGGAGCGGATTCATCCGCGATTGTGCTGTAGGAGCGGATTGATCCGCGAACGTGCCGTATCGCGGATGAATCCGCTCCTACGAGGTGGCGGGAAAGGTGTACTGCGCTTTTTCCCGCACGCCACCGGAGGGCCAGCGTTGCGTGATGGTCTTGCGCCGCGTGTAAAACCGCACCGCGTCGGGACCGTAAGCGTAAAGGTCTCCGAACAGGGAACGTTTCCAGCCGCCGAAACTGTGGTAGGCCACGGGCACCGGTAAAGGCACATTGACCCCCACCATTCCGACCTTGATGTTGTCGCTGAAATAACGCGCCGCTTCGCCGTCGCGGGTAAAAATGCAGGTGCCGTTGCCGTATTCATGGTTGTCGATCAGGTCCATGGCTTCCTGCATATTGTGGGCGCGCACGACGCACAGCACGGGGCCGAAAATTTCGTCCTGGTAAATCTTCATCGCGGGGGTCACGTGATCGAACAGGGTGCCGCCCAGGAAAAAGCCGTTTTCATGGCCTTGCCACTTTCAACCCCCGGCCATCGGCCACCAGGGTCGCACCTTCTTCCACCCCGAGGTCGATGTAGCCACGAACCTTGTCGCGGTGCGGGCCGGTAATCAGCGGACCCATGTTGTTGGAATTATCGCAGCCGTTACCCACGCGCAAACCTGCCAGCTCTTCTTTCAGTTTGCCGACCAGCGTGTCTGCGGTGTCATTGCCTACCGCGACCACGACGGAAATGGCCATGCAGCGCTCACCACAGGACCCGTATGCCGCACCCATCAGTGCGGAAACCGTGTTGTCCATATCCGCATCGGGCATCACGATGGCATGGTTCTTGGCTCCACCCAGGGCTTGCACGCGTTTTCCATTGGCGCTGCCGGTGCGATAAATATACTCGGCAACCGGGGTTGACCCGACGAAGGATACAGCCTGCACGCGGGCGTCCGACAACAGCGTGTCCACGGCTTCCTTGTCGCCGTTGACCACGTTGAATACGCCGTCGGGAAGGCCGGCCTGGCTGAACAGTTCGGCGATCAGCATCGGCGCCGACGGATCTCTTTCAGAGGGTTTCAGCACAAACGTGTTACCGCACACAATGGCCATCGGGTACATCCACATCGGCACCATTGCGGGGAAGTTGAACGGGGTGATTCCGGCAACTACACCCAGCGGCTGGAATTCGCTCCAGCTGTCGATCGCCGGCCCGACGTTCTTGCTGTGCTCACCCTTCAGAAATTCGGGCGCGCCACAAGCGTACTCAACCACTTCAATGCCACGCTGGAATTCACCGAGGGCGTCATGCAGGACCTTGCCGTGCTCATCGGTAATCAATGCGGCGACCTGGTCCTGGTTCTGTTCCAGCAATTCCTTGAACCGGAACATGATGCGTGCCCGTTTCAATGGCGGTGTATTGCGCCATTCCGGAAACGCCGCCTGTGCCGCGGCGATGGCTTTTTCTACCGTGGCCTTTGAGGCCAGGGCCACCCGGCGAACCGCCCGGCCGGTAGCCGGGTTGAAAACATCCTGCGTACGCCCGGTGTCTTCAACGATCCGGCCGTTAATGAAATGCCCGACGTTTTTGCTGCTCACCATGTTCAATCCCCAATGTGCTTTTCAGTCAATGCTGTCCAGGACCTTTCGAACTTTTGCAAAGGTCATCGTGATGTCCTCGGGTCGTGAGTTCAGGAACGGGGAAAACTGCAGCATATCGCCGCCATTCCGGACCATGATATCTTCGTCCCAGAAGCACTTCTTGTGCGCTTCCAGCCCACGTGCGCCCAACGCATCCGGCCGGCTGACCAGGTCCACTCCGCCCATCAATCCGAAATTGCGGATATCCGTGACCAGGGGATGGTCTGCCAGGGAATGCAGTTCATTTTCAAAATGCTTTTCAAGTGCACGGGATTGCGCAAAGGTATCCTCTTCGACATAGGCTTCCAATGCGGCAATACCCGCCGCTGCGGCCACCGGGTGGCCCGAATAGGTATAACCGTGAAACAGCTCGATGGCCTGCTTCGGACCGTGCATGAACGTGTTGTAAATTTCATCCCGGACCATGACGGCTCCCATCGGAATCACGCCGTTGGTCAGGCCCTTGGCCATGTTGATTATGTCCGGCATAACGCCGAAACGCTGCGCCGCGAAGCCCTCGCCGATACGCCCGAAAGCCGTGATCACTTCGTCGAAAATCAGCAGGATGCCATACTTGGTGCAAATCTCACGCAGGCGTTCCAGGTAGCCCACCGGCGGCGGCAGAATACCGGCGGAACCCGACACCGGTTCCACGATGACTGCTGCTATGTTGCCACCGTCATGAAGTGCCGCCAGGCGCTCCAGGTCATCCGCCAGTTGCGCGCCCCATTGCGGTTGTCCGCGGCTGAAGGCGTTGTGTTCCAGGTTCCAGGTGTGCGGCAGGTGATCGACGCAGGGCAACAGGCTGGCGCCGAATGCTTTCCGGTTGGGCGTCATGCCACCAACCGACATGCCGCCGAAATTCACACCGTGGTAACCCTTCTCACGTCCGATCAGGCGTGTGCGGTGACCTTCGCCCCTGGCGCGGTGAAATCCCAGCGCAATTTTCAGCGACGTATCAGCGGATTCGGACCCCGAATTCGTGAAGAATACTTTTGAATATCCCTCGGGCGCCATCGAAGTCACTTTTTCAGCCAACGCAAACACTTTGTCGGAACCCGCCTGGAACCCCAGGGAGTAGTCCAGGGTAGCAACCTGCTTTTGCACCGCCTCCACGATCCGCGGATGACAGTGACCGAGTCCGCTGGTCCACAGGCCCGAGAAAGCATCGTAAATCTTGCGGCCGTCCTCGGTGCGATAGTAGTGGCCCTCGGCACCGACAATAATCCGGGGCCGTTCTTTGAAGTCGCGGTTGGCCGTGAACGGCATCCAGTAGGATTCAATCGCTGAGGAACTGGTGGTCATGTGCGGATACCTTTGAGAGCAGTTGAAACAGAAGTGTCTATTATAATAAACAAAATAAATTATGCACGCTATTGATGCGCTGCGGTTGATCTGTGCTCCGGTCTGATGCGCCGAAAGCCGGAAAACCCTGCCGGCAACCTCGTAACTTCATGTTATCCGAACAAAAAGCCAGATGGCACAAATCCTGCAATGTACCGGGTGAATCGGAAAGAACCGGTCCGGCACTTTCCAGACTTTTTACTTGGCTATCAGGAGAGCATGAAAATGAAACGCAAAATCGCAATCATCAGCCTGGCCGCGGTGCTGGCATCCGTCACTACCCCGGCCATGGCCGTAGACCTTTCTGCAAACATCGGTTACAACTCGCAGTACATCTTTCGCGGTATTCCACAGAAGAATTCATCCGCTTTTGGCGGCCTCGATCTTGGTGCGGGCGGTTTCTACCTTGGCACCTGGGCAGCCGACGTGGGCGAAGGCCTCGAAATCGACTACTACGGTGGATACGGTTTCGAGGTAGGTGACTTCAACTTCGGGGTTGGAGGAACCCTTTACACCTACACCAGTGATTTTGACGACACCTACCAGGAAGTCAACCTGAAGGCCGGCTGGAAGTGGTTCACCTTCGACGCCGCCATCGGCAGTTACGACAATTTCGCCGGGCCCACACTGCACTACCAGTTTTATTCGGTGACCGGCGAATATAACGGCTTCTTCGGGAGAGTCGGTTGGTTTGCCGATGACTTCGAGGGAACCTACCTGGAAGGCGGGTACGGCAATACGCTGACCATCCAGGATACAGACTGGTTCGACTACGCGTTCTCGGTTATCTACAGTGACGCCACGCTGCTGGGTGGAAAGTCAGACACCAACCTCGTGTTTACCGTGAAAAAGAATTTTGATTTTTAGGCCCAAAAAAATGGAAAAAAATGGGGCCGGGTTCAATTTGGCACTTATAAATTGAACCCGGCCCCGTTTTTTCTTTTTTTGCCTTTTTTCTTAAATGGTAGGCGGCGTATTCGCGCTGACGATCCGGGCTGGTTCCTTCCCGGTGTTCCTGAAACGGTGCGGCAGGTGGCTGTCGAAATAATAGGCGTCTCCCGGCCCCAGCACCCAGGTCTTTCCAGCCACGGTGAGTTCCAGTTCCCCGGCGACCACCACGCCGCCCTCCTCTCCGGAATGGGTCAACAGGTCGTCGCCGGTATCGGCTTCCGGTGCGTAGGTTTCCCAGAGAATCGACATTTTCCGGTCGCGCCTTGAAGCGGCGACCAGGCGGTACTGGATATCACCGGTACCGACATCCGGCAATTTCCCGGCCCGGAATACGACATCGCCGCCCACTTCCATGTCACGCGTGAAAAATTCCGCCATGGTCATCGGAAATGCAGCCAGGATTTTCTGCAGGGATCCCACCGAAGGACTCACCCGGTCCTGCTCGATCAGGGACACCATGCCATTGGTGACGCCGGCCCGCTTGGCGAGTTCGCGCTGGCTCAGGCCAAAAGCGGTACGCACGGCGCGCAGTTGCTTTCCTACTTCCATACCCTTTCCGATTAGTGTTAATAAAAATGAACAGGGTAATAGTAGAAAGTAGCGCCGTAACTGTCCAGTAACAATGAACGGCAGATTCCCGTAGGAGCGGATTCATCCGCGAGCAAGGCCGTGTAGAGACCTAAATCGCGGATGAATCCGCTCCTACGATTATTACGAGTTCAGCGCCTCCCGCGCCGGGACATATTCATATCCCAGGTCACGCGCCACATCTTCATAGGTAACTTTGCCGCGATGCACGTTCAGACCGTTCAACAGGTGCGGGTCATCCAGCATGGCCTGCTTTGCGCCTTTGTCCGCCAGGGCCAGCGTAAACGGCAGGGTGGCATTGTTCAGTGCAAATGCGGACGTGCGGGGAACCGCGCCGGGCATGTTGGCAACGCAGTAGTGCACGATACCGTCCACGATGTAGGTGGGTTCCGCATGGGTGGTCGGCTTCGATGTTTCAAAACAACCGCCCTGGTCGATCGCCACGTCAACCAGCACCGAACCGGGACGCATGGTCGCCAGGTGCTTGCGGGTCACCAGCTTGGGCGCTGCCGCACCGGGGATCAGCACGCCGCCAATGACCAGGTCCGCATCACGGATGTGCTTTTCAATCGAGTCCACATTGGAAAAAACTGTTTCGACCTGGCTGCCGAAATTGGCGTCGAGGAAACGAAGCACTTCCAGGTTACGGTCCATGATGACGACCCGTGCGCCCATGCCAACCGCCATCTGGGCTGCATTGAAGCCAACCGTGCCGCCGCCGATGATCACAATTTTTGCGGGCTCCACGCCGGGTACGCCACCCAGCAGGACGCCGGAACCTCCGCGGGCCTTTTCCAGGCACCAGGCGCCGGCCTGGATTGAAAGACGGCCGGCCACCTCGGACATCGGGGCCAGCAGGGGCAGGTGTCCATGGTCGTCCGTAACCGTCTCATAGGCGATGCAGGTCGCTCCGCCTTTGACCAGGTCTTCGGTTTGCGGCGCGTCCGGCGCGAGGTGAAGGTAGGTGAACAATGTCTGGTCTTCCCGCAGCATGGCGCGTTCGACGGCCTGCGGTTCCTTGACCTTGACGATCATCTCGGCCACCCCGAACACGGATTCTGCGTCCGGCAGAATGGTCGCGCCTGCCGCCTCGTAACGGCTGTCATCCATGCCGATGCCGGCACCGGCCGTGGCCTGGACGAAAACCTGGTGCCCGCGATGGGTCAGTTCGCGCACGGACGAAGGGACCAGTCCGACACGGTATTCATGATTTTTGATTTCCTTTGGCACACCGATTTTCATGACCTGGTTCCTATGTTGATAATTGCACCAAGTTTAAAGGTAATTACCTGGTTTTTTATGCTGTAAAACAGGCTAATATAGTGTTTTATTCTGTAGTTTGAGATGAATACAGGAAAAACCCACGAACTCGACCGGACAGACCGGCTGATCCTCAAGTATCTTCAGGAGGATGGCCGAATCTCGAATGTATCGCTGGCCAGGAAAGTCAATCTTTCGGCGACGCCTTGCCATGAGCGCGTCCGGCGCCTCGAAAAGCACGGCTATATCCGGGGATACACCGCTTTGCTCGAACCGGCACTGGTCGGTGCCGGACTACTGGTGTTTGTGGAGATAGACCTGCTTAGAACTTCCCCTGATGCGTTCCGGGATTTCCGCCGGGAAGCAACGAAGTTACCGGAGCTGCTCGAATGCCACCTGGTTTCGGGAAACTTCGATTACCTTTTGAAGGCCAGGGTCAGGGATATGCAGGAATACCGGGTTCTGCTGGGGGAAAAAATACTCGCCCTGCCCGGCGTAAGTGATTCACGCAGTTACGTGGTCATGGAAGAAGTAAAGGAATCCACTGCATTGCCTGTGCTATAAAGCGCCATGAAAACCTTGATCATGCATCACGAGGATTGCCTTAGACACGACCCCGGCCGGCGCCACGCCGAGGCTCCGGCAAGGGTTGCCGCCGTCATGAACGGCGTGATGAATTTGCCCGGGATCGAAATTTTGCCTGCGCCGCTGGCGTCGATCGAACAACTGCGGCGCGTACATGCCTCTGAATACTGGGAGCGGCTGGTCGATCTGGAACCCCCGCAGGAAGCCGGGGACAACCAGGTAGCGCTGGACCCGGACACGTTCCTGTCGACCGGATCCATCGACGCAACACTGCGGGCCAGCGGCGCCGCCTGCTTCGCGATAGACCAGGTGTTTTCCGGCATGGCGAAAAACGCTTTTTGCGTTACGCGACCTCCCGGGCACCACGCCGAGGCCGCGGTTGCCATGGGGTTTTGCCTGCTGAACCACGCGGCGGTGGCTGCCCGGCACGCTCAGGATGTTCATGGCATCGAACGGGTCGCGATCCTGGATTTCGACGTCCACCACGGTAATGGAACACAGGCGATATTCGAACAATCGCCGGACGTGCTCTATGTCTCGAGCCACCAGATGCCCTTGTACCCGGGCACCGGCCAAAGCGGTGAAACCGGCAGCGGCAATATCCTGAATCTTCCCCTTTTCGCAGGGTCAGGCAGCCGGGAGTTCCGTTCCGCCTGGTCATCATCCGGCCTGCCGGCAGTAGAACGTTTCAAACCGGAGTTGATCATCATTTCTGCAGGATTCGACGCGCACATCCGTGATCCGTTGGCCCAACTCGAACTGCAGGACGAGGACTTCGGCTGGATAACCCGTGAAATTTGCGCCCTGGCGCAGGCTGAATGCGGCGCCAGGGTAATCTCAACCCTTGAGGGCGGGTACGACCTCGACGCACTCGCCAGCGCATCGTCTGCCCACGTCACGGCCCTGACCGGTTAAAAAACCCGGGGTTCCTCAGATCAGGGAGTTACCGCCGGCATCGACAATACCCGCCGCAACAAGCTTTCGCCTCACCGGTTCAAGCTCTGCCTCGAAATGACGCCAGCGACTGACTGAGCTGGTGTAAATCGGCTCCCTCACCTGCGCAGCGCTGGCCGTTGAACTCTGCCCGGTGATGTTCTGCACTTCGATCAACTCGCTTGACCAGGTAAACCCTACGTATTCGGCAATCTGCCTCGAGACTTCCAGCGGATTGGACACCAGGTCTTCATAGCGTACATCAAGGATCGCACCAGGCATCAATTGGTGCCAGTGATCCATCAGTCGACGGTAGGCAATGTAATAATCCGCCAGTTCGTCCAGGTCGTAGGAAAAGAAATAGGCATTGGCGAAAAGGATTTTGAAAACCGCGTAGCACGTATCCAATGGATCCCGAACCAGGTGCAGAATCCGGGCTTCTGGAAACGCCTTCTTGATCAAACCACAGTAGAGAAAATTGAAAGGCGTCTTATCAAGGTAACGATCAGCCTTGCCAAACATTCCTCGCATGTTATCCAGATACTTGCCGGCGATTTCACTGTAATCCACTTCGAGCGCGGCGCTTAAGGGGTTGAGATTTTTGCCCGGGTTGTTCGCTATGTAAGTGTTGATAACGGAACTGAAAGCCAGCGTGAAGTCGTAGGTTTCCTCTCCGGACTTGATCCCTTCGCCCTGTTCGATGATGCGCTCTACCAGCGTTGTGCCGGTGCGCGGCATACCGACGATGAAAACAGGCGACTCTTGCGAAGCGGAATCGGGAATCCCGGCGAAGCTGGAGGGTTGAAAAGTGCTGATCAGACCCTGCATTTTGTCCAATTCGTCAGCCAGGTCGAATTTGACGAGTTGGCGCTGGATCGCGGCTCCGGATTTTATCGCGCTGAATGATTCGGCATATTCGCCCAGGTCTTCCAATTCCTTGGCCAGAGCAAAATAGCTGTTGACCGATTCCCTTTTTGTCAGGGGTCGGGCAAGGTAATTTCTCAGCATTTCAACATGATTTTGACTCTGGGTCTGTTTCCGGAGCTGCGACCTCAGCAGCAATTTCCGTCCTTTGGTCGGCAGCTCAAGGTCCAGGTACCTTGAAATGGACTCTTCCGCCTCTTCGTTTTTACCCAGGAAAAATTGGTTGGTTGAAAATTCAAAAAGAATTTCCGGATTCTTTGTCTCCTTCGCCCCGGCCTTAAGAAGAAAGGCCTCTGCCCCGGCATGATTCCCGCACTGACCAAAAATGCGCGCTGCTTCCAGCTGAATTTGCGGGTTGTCGGGAAAGCGTGCTGCGACTGCAGACGCACTTTCCTGGGCTTTCAACCCTTGCCTGTTGATCATTTCCACGTTGGCTTTTATGAATTGTAGCTCGGTCTGACCGCCGTCAATTTCTACGGCCCGGCTGATATGATCCAGCGCCCGTTCGACCTGGTTCTGGGCCAGTGCCACGTCGCAGGCGAAAGCATGCACTTCGGCGGAACCGGAAGCTTTGGTCAGCAGTTGCGAACACAATTGCGACGCCTCCTGCACCTGCCCGAGAGAAAGCAACTTCCTTCCAAGATTTACTTTTTTGAGTGGATTCATTACGCGGATTTCAGTTTGATGGTCAAGGCAATATATCGTCCAGGAAAAATCTTGGTGGTAATTTCAGCTTCGCGGCTTAAGTTTACTATGGTTCGGGATACAATAACCAAATACAAGAGCCATAACTGGCAGGTAACACAGAATGTCATCTGGAGAACATATTTCACGCAATGCCCCTTGCCCCTGCGGCAGTGGACTGAGGTATAAAAAGTGTTGCGGGAGCAACATCCATTCTTCTGATTTTAATCCGGCTACGGGGCTTCGCAACCAGGGAAGTGTCATATATCCAAAGGCGCCCGTTGGACAGCAACCTCCACATCTATTCGGCACGGCTTCCGGCGCAGGGTCAACATCAGCATCGCTTGCGGAGCAGATGTATGAAGAGGCAATGGTGTTGCGTAGTTCAGGGCAGATCCAGGCGGCAAAAGAGAAATATGAAGAGATTCTTCGAATCTGGCCCGAAGAAGTCCGGGCCATTTCGAGCCTGGGCTACTGCCTGGTTCAGCTTGGACAGCGGGAACGCGGTTTGGAGGAGGCGAAACGGGCAGTTGAACTCGACCCTGACGGGCTGATCAGCATCATCGAGCTTGCATTGATGCTCTATAACCTCGGGGAAGTGGAAGACTCACTCAAATGGGCCAAGCGAGCTGTAAAACTGGGGCCTCATGGCGCCAGCGCAAACACGATTGTCGCCAACTGTTATGAAAGGTCGCATCGAATCAAAGAGGCGCTGGCGGCAAACAGGCTGGCACAAATTGACAACCCGCAAAATTACTGGCTCAAACTCCAGGAAGCCAAACTGCTTGCCAGAAATGGCGACTTTGAACGGGCAAAGGATATTTTGAGAACCACTGTCGGTGTGCCTGGATTGGAAGCCGAGTTGAGGGGGCAGGCCTTCAGTGAATTAGGCCGGGTGCTCGACAGCCTGCGTGACTATGACCAGGCATACGAGGCTTTTGTGCAAAGTGGTCTTGAAACTTCCCGCACCCCCAAGGCACAGAGATTCAAACTTGAGCACAGACCAAGCATTATCAATTCGTATGTCAATGGGTTGACCAAAGAGAGGCTCAGCAGGTGGAAGCCTGGTGACTTTGATGACCATTCATGGACTCCGGTATTCCTGGTAGGTTTTCCCCGTTCAGGCACCACGATGACCGAGCAGATCCTTGCTGCCCACAGCGGTGTAGAAACATTAAGCGAACTGCCCTATCTGGATAATTTACGTCTTGAGTGGGCACAAATTGTCGGCGCGAAACCGGATCTTGGACAGATGGTGGATCAACTCGATGCCGGAATTATCCTGCGATTGCGCAAAATGTACCGTGAGAAAGTGGAAGCAGATCAAAAGCAACCGGTAGGTTCTAAGGTGGTTATCGATAAAGTGCCTTTGAATCTTATCAATATCGGGTTTATCAATCTCATTTTCCCTGAAGCGAAAATCATCGTTGCGCTCAGGGATCCGCGAGATTGCACGCTGAGTTGCTTCATGCAGGACTTCGAGCTCAATAGCGCAATGATTCATTTTCTTTCACTCGAACGGTCTGTTCGTTTTTACGCGCATGTGATGGGTGCGTGGTTGCATTTTCGCGAGATGGTTACGCTGCCGCATATCACGGTCCGGTATGAGGATACCGTTCAGAATTTTGAATTCGAGGCAAAACGGCTGATTGATTTCCTGGGTCTTGAATGGAAGCCTCGCATTTTGCAGTTTCATCAGCGTGCGGTGGAACAGGTCATTTCCACGCCAAGTTATGTCGCGGTGACTGAGCCCGTCCATACCCGTGCCATTGGCCGGTGGAAAAACTATCGCGAACCGTTTACTCCGCTGCTTCCAATACTGGAACCGTTCATCCGGGAATTTGGATACGAGGTTGAATCGTAGTAAAAAGTGTTCCGGATAACATCTGGATCCCGGTGAAGACGCTTCAAGAAATTATGAATAATCACGACTGAATTGGGCTAAAATAGCAAGAAGTATGCGAGGCTAAAGGTAGTGCGCAAAAGCGCACAGTTTGTTCAGAACACCCAGGCCTGGCAACAGCAGCGTATCGCGGGTGTCGTATAATGGCATTACCCTAGCTTCCCAAGCTAGAGACGAGGGTTCGATTCCCTTCACCCGCTCCAGCACCCAATTGGCGTCTATTCCCTGAATATATCCTATACTTGACTGCACCCGGCGGTTCAAAGAACGCAAGCCATCGGCTTCGAGTTTTTTCGGCAGACCAAAATGGGCAAATGGATCAAGGAAAACCTGGTATTGCTCAGCGGCATCCTGTTGCCGGTACTGCTGGTTGGCGGCTTCTTTCTTCTCAGCAAGGCGCCCAGGGTACTGGCAGACCCTCCCAGGTTTGATTTCATTCTGGTTGGCTACAACTACGATTACCAGCACCCGAATGACTACTACCTGAACTTCGAAGTGCGGGACGGGCATTTGATCGGCCGCGCCGTTCCCAGGGATGAAAACAATGCGGGCAACAATCAACAGAAAGCGCGCATTTTCCGTTATGACGTAAAAGAAAACACATTTGACGAGATCGTCTACGAATTGCCCCGGGAACTGGAAAGCATTGAAGAGCCCATCCCGATCCAGTTGGGCGAGACCGGCAAACTGACGCTCGACAAGCGCATCAAATCGCCTGATGGATACCAGTTCGAGTTTGTCGGCTACCAAGGGCGGGGTGGCTTGCTGGGTGAGCTTTTCGGCATGCGCCGCAACTATGAAAGCACCTATATTCTCAAAAAGGACGAGGCCTGGTTCGACCTGCCGAATCCTTCGTCCGACCACGCCACCTATCAGTATGACCTGCAATTCATGGGTTGGGTGATCGAAGATGGGCCGGCCCAATGAGCACGCGTGAGGAGGCTTTGCTTCAGATCGCTGAAATCGCGGCCCGGCATCAGCTTCAAACCAGCGAAATCATCGGCGCGCTGAACAAGGCGCCGCAGCAGAACCAGGCACAGCGCTCCACCGGGATCCTGGCAAAAATCATGGCCTACCTGGGAGGCGTGTTCGTACTGGCAGGCATCGCCATCTTCATCGGCGTGCAATGGGACATTTTCAATTCCGCCGTTCGCGTGCTGGTCACGCTTGGCGTCGGCTTTGCCATCTTCCTGTTTGCACTGATTACCATGAAAGATGAGCGCTTTTCCCGGGTCACTACCCCGATGTTCCTGATTGCCGCGCTGTTACAACCCACCGGCATCGTGGTCATGCTGAATGAATACTCGCGCGGCGGCGATCCGGAACACGGTTTGCTGTTCATGTGCGCAGTCATGCTGGTGCAACAGTTCCTGACCTTCCTGGCGAAAAAGCGCACGGTTTTGCTGTTCACATCGCTGTTTTTCGGCGCTGCCGGTTTCGGGACACTGTGTGAAATTCTGGATATCGATTTCGAAATTACGGCCCTGGCCCTCGGCATCGGCCTGACCAGTATTTCCTATGTCATCGACAAATCCGTGCACCAGGCGATCACGCCGTTCTGGTACCTGGCCGGATCGGTTTTCTTCCTTTACGGGGCGTTCGATGTGCTGGAAGGATCCGCCATCGAAGTCATTTACTTTGGCGTTGCCGCCGGTTTCATGTACCTCGGCACCGTTGTCCGCAGCCGCATTCTGCTGTTTTCCAGCGTCCTGGCGCTAATGGGCTTTACCGGCTATTTCTTCCGTGACAGCCTGGCCAATGCATTCGGACTGATCCTGATGGGCTTTCTGTTGATTGGCCTCAGCGCCTTCGCCATGAGCCTGAACAAGAAATACATCCGCGCCAATCCTTGAAACAACCCCTGATCAATTACACGCAAGCGCTGCCTGTTGCGGGGCTCAGACCGTATCCAGGAATTTTTCGACGATCAGGTCCTCCGCCATGCTTTCCAGCTTCCAGTTTTTCAGGAAACCGCAATGGCCGCCGTATTGCGAGATAACCAGTTCCAGGCAGGGATTTTCCGGCAGGTGCTGAAAGTCCGCCACCGGCACAACCGGGTCGTCTGCGCTCGTCAGGATGGTGGAAGGCACCGCCAGGGGCGCCAGGCGGTCATCGGCGATCGAATAACCTTTGAAATACTCCTCCGCGCTTTCGAAGCCGGCATGACGAGTGGCCAGGTAGTGCGTCCTGGCCCGGAGTCCCTTGATGTCGTGCCAGGTTTCCGCGGCGTACAATTCGGGGAAAGCCGCCTGCTTGATCCGCAGGGAGCGTGACCACTTGCGTTCGAAATACCACTCGTAGAAGTGGATGCCCTGTTCCATCGACATCATCGCGTTGGCCGGATTGATCACCGGGCAGACCGCAACGATGCGGCGAATGTCCAGGCCGGCCCGACCGGCATTCAAACCGACCCGCATGGAAAAATTGCCGCCCAGCGAATAACCGGCCAGGCACCAATTTTGCGCGGCCAGGCGATCCTGCAAATCACGCAATGCGCAGATGACCTCATCCAGACGGCAGGAATGGAATATCCCGTTATTCAGGTGGTGCGTGTCGCCGTGATCCCTGAAATTCAGCCTGAAAATATCGAAGCCGGAAGCATAAAGCCGGGCGGCGTTGCCCAGTACGTAATTGGAGTTGACGCTGCCTTCCCAGCCATGCAGCAGAACCACGAGGCCCCTGCTCTCCCCCGCTTGCGGTGAATACAGCCCCTGCAAGCGGATACCCTCTCCGCCATCCAGCGTCCAGACTTCTCCGGCCTGCCGAACTGCCCGGGAGCGCCCCAGGACCGCACGCCTGCGCACGCCGCTGCTGCTGAGCAGCGACTGCACATGACCGCTGCGCAAACCCGGGGGCGGAACGAACTTTGAGAAATCCCGGGTCACCGGGGAATTTCCGACTCAAAAGCCTCCCTGACCGCCTTTTCCGCCTCCCCGGCCAATTGCCGGCGCTGCTTGCCGGTGGTCTCGATCAGCGGCAGAACGTGCACATCCGCGACGCAGCGTTTCTGCATCAGCAAGCGGATGAAGTTGACCATGAAATTTTCACCCGGGAGAAAGGTGATGTCATCGTAGCGGGCGCCGTCACGGAGATAGCGCAGCATGACCGGTTGCACCGGAACACCGGCTTCGATCGGCGCGGCAAACAACCGGGCATGGAACAGCTTGACGCCTTCGCCGGGAAGGATACCGCCTTCCGGAAAAATCGCCACCCGGCGATTTTCCCGCAATCGGCCGATCATTTGTTCCGCCACGCCGTTGGCCGAATCATGGCTGCCGCGATGATGGAACACCGAGCCACCGGCCCTGGCCAGGGTTCCCAATAACGGCCAGCCGTCGATTTCCGCCTTGGCCACGAACCCCATGGCGGTGAAGCTGTGGAGCAGGGCGATATCAATCCAGGAAATGTGGTTGGCAACGACCAACTGCGCACCGGGCCGGAATTCGCCGGAAAGGTGGCGGCTGATGCCGAATATCCGGCAAATGACCCCGGACCACCAGCACGACAGGATCTCGGCCAGTGGCTGGCCGGCCAGTTGAATGGATCTTGACCTGGGGCCCTGGCAAAGCACGGTCACCGGGGTGCCCACGATCAGGTGCACCAATAAAAAGAGCAAACGGTAGGTCAGCCGAAATATTCCCGGCAAATTCATCACGGCCGGTCCCTGTCGTCGTCCGGCTCACCGTTGCGTCCTACCTTGACCGTCAGTTTCGCGGAACAGCACAGGTTGTTGTGCTGGTCACGAACATCGATACGCCAGAAGTGCAGGCTGCGACCCAGCCGGACCGGGCGGGCGATGCCGGTCACGGTGCCGGAACGGACGGACCAAACATGGCTGCCACTCACTTCGATTCCCGCCACACGTGCCGCGGGGTCGTCACTGCACACCAGGTAGGAGGCGTAACTGCCCAGCGTTTCGGCCAGCACAATCGAGGCGCCGCCATGCAGCACGCCGAATGGCTGTTGCGTGCGCTCATCCACCGGCATCTCGCCGCAGATAAAATCAGGGCCCACGGCCGTAATCCGGATACCAAGAACCCGCTCAATCCCAACCCGCATCCGATGATTCATTTGAACCAGGCTCACCGGCGCCTGGCTGATGTAGTTGTTCAAACAATCGCCCGCGTGCAAAAAGAAACCGGCGCAAGCCTACCACAGCACCGCGTAATCAGGGAAAATGTCCGCCCCCGGACGGAGAAAAATGTGAAGTCATTCGAAGTTACCATAGCCGGAAACGGAAAAACCTTCCTGGTCAGGGAAGGGGAAAACATCCTGGTCGCGGCCCTCCGACAGGGCGTGATGCTGCCCTATTCCTGTAAAAACGGCACCTGTGGCAGTTGCAAGGGCCAATTGGAGTCCGGTGAGGTCCACTACCCGTTCCATCCGCCGCTGGCGCTGGAAAAAACGGACTATGCGGAAGGTTTTGCCTTGCTGTGCCAGGCTGAACCCACCTCGGACCTGGTCATCCGGGTCCGCGAAATCGAGGCCGTGCGGGACATCCAGGTCCGGATGCTGCCGGCCCGCGTGCTCGAAAAAACACAACTCGCCGAAAACGTGGTCCGCCTCCGCTTGAAGCTGCCAACCGGCCAGAGACTGCAATTCCTCGCGGGACAATACGTCGACGTGTTGCTTTCCGGTGGAAAACGCCGTGCATTCTCCATTGCAAGCTGCCCTTCCCTGGAAAATGAAATCGAATTGCATATCCGGCACGTCGAGGGCGGGGATTTCACGGGTCATGTTTTCAACGAATTGAAAGAGCGTGACATCCTGCGTCTGGAAGGCCCGCAGGGCAATTTTTTCGTGCGAAATGACCGGCCCGACCGGCCGATGATCATGATGGGAGGCGGCACCGGGTTTGCTCCGCTGAAGTCCATGATCGAAAACCTGATTGAGCAGGACGACCGCCGCACCATTCACCTTTACTGGGGCGCGAGGAAACCGTCAGAGCTGTATCTCGATGAGCTGCCCGCAAGTTGGGCGCTTGAACATGACCATCTCCATTACCGCAAGGCGATTTCAGAGCCGGTTGGCGGTGATGCCGGGAGTTGTTTCAGGGGGATGGTCCACGAGGCCGTGATCGCCGACCATGCCGACCTCTCGGGTTTCGATGTCTACATGAGCGGTCCGCCCGCCATGATTGAAGTGGCCAAGCGTCAATTCATCGAACACGGGGTTCAGGAAGATCGCCTGTTTTACGATTCATTTGAATTCGGGCTGGATGTTCCGGTAAAGGTGCTGGCGCGTCCGCACTAGCGTAGGAGCGGATTTATTCGCGATTAATTGGCGGTTTATTTTCGCGATTGAAATCGCTCCCACATCGCGAATAAATTCGCTCCTACGACAACGGCGCTTCCAGCTTGGCATGGTCACCAGGCAGCGGCAGAGGATCCTTGCCCTGGCTCATGCGCAGCGCATTGCGGAAACAGGCCATGGCGATTTCAAGCTCCCCTTTTCGCTCCAGCAGTTGGCCGAGCGAGTCGTAACCGGCAACCGTCGGTTCAATTTCCAGGCTGCGAATCATGTGATGCCGGGCTTTCCCCCATAATTCCTCCCTGGCGCACAAGCGACCCAGCGTCAGGTGCAGCAGGGGATCTTCGGGGTGCATCAGCAGCCACTTCTCACATTGCCTGAGCCGCTTCGAAGCATCATCCGGACCGGGCTCGCCATAGGGAATCAACAGGGCCGGGGTCCATTCATTCTTGAGGCTGGACCGGATAACGTCCTCGGTCAGTTCCGGCCAGCCCTTCTGAACGGCGCGCTCGGCAAAGGCCCTGATGACCTCCGGCGCCTTTTGCATGGCTTTGGGCAGCGCCCGCCAGGCAGCCTCGATGTCATCCCTGTTCCCGCAACGCTGAATTTCCCCAATCGCTGCGACATGGCGCAGTTCGACCGCCTTTTCCTCATCGATCAGCTTGGCCTTCTGCATCGCGGGTAAAAGCCTGAGAAGCGCATCCCACTCACCCGTTTCACGATAACAGCGCCCCAGCATTTCCAGCACCTGGGGGTGTTTGCGCCGGCGCTTGTAAAGCGCCTCCAGGATGTTTTTTGCCTCGGCATAGTTGCCGTTCTGGGTCAGGATGCGCGCCCGGGTCAGGTCCACCAGGAATTTTTGCTTGCGATTCCGGGTATCCGCCTGCTCCAGGTACCACTCGGCGCGATCGCCGGCGTCCTGGCCGTCAGCCGCCTCGGCGGCCGCAAGGTAACGCGCCGTGGTGCGGCCATGGGAACTGGCGGATTTTTGCAACGCCCTTTCGGCCGTGCTCCAGTCGCCTTCGGTCAGCGCCAGCAGACCCTTTTCCAGTTGCGCCAGCGACCTCCGTTCGCGGATCCGGCGGGCCGCTTCGGCCGGTGTCTTCCAGAGCCGGACAATCACCCAGACCAGCAGCCATAACGCCAGCACCCCGATAATCAGAACCAATACGCTGGTCTCGACGGTCCAGCCCCAGAACCGGATCTGCACCATGCCGGGGTCGGTCTTGAACAACGGGGCGATCGCGGCCGCCAGCAGCGCCAGAACTACGGCGACCAGGATGAGGAAGGAGTTTTTCATCCTTGCTCAGCCTCCTCCGTTGACTCTGCCGGTGCGGTGGGTTGCGCTGCTTCCGGAATGGCCTGTGGCCGGGGGTTTCCGGCCCTGAGCAATCGCAGCGTGGACCAGGGCGCGGTAATATCGGGCACTTCGACCTGGATGGTGATCGCGGCCAGTTCATCGACGCTTTGCACAATGGCGCGGTACTGTTTGTCGCCCGTATCGAACCAGCCTTCCAGCGACTCCTTCACGCGCTGTAACGATGCCCGGAACGCCTGCTGGTCCCGGCGCATCAGCGCAAGTTGCGCCACTTCCAGCTGCAGCCAGGCGCTCTGCCGGATGAAGTCCTTGTCCAGCAAAGTCATTCTCTGGTTTTCCTCTTCGGTGCTGCGCCTGACGGTGACCAGGTTGGAAAAAACACTTTTCACTTTATCCCACCAGCCGTCTCCCGCCGACTGCCCCGGACGGTCTATCGACGGCGCGTCCTGTTTGAACGGCAGTGTCGCGATGTCCTGCTGGATGGAATCCAGTCGTCCGGAAATGCCGGGTAAATCCGGCATGCTGACAGATGCCAGCGCCCGCCGGGCGGTGGCGATATCCTGCCGCACCCCCAGGTACACCGGGTTGTCCAGCGCGGCCAGGTGCATGTCGGCCACCTCGAGCGCCTGGTCTGCCGCCACCGGGTCGGAGAAGAGTTTCAGCCGCTCGTTGGCCAGCCTGAGCAGGTAGTCCACTTCTTCAAGATCCAGTTCGCCGGCGGCGTTCAGCTCCCGGGTGGATATTCCGGTCAATGCCGCTTCAGTTGCCGTCAGCCGCCCATGCAGGGATTCGGCCGCGGCCTGCAAGGAACGCGTAACCGAAGCCTGTTCCCTGAGCGTGTTTTCGACCCGGTCCAACTTCGAGCGGTCTGCCTCCAGGCCCTGTTGCACGGCCGTTAGCTCCGCCCCGGCGTCACCGGCGGACAGTGCCTCGACCTGGTCGCGGACCTGCTTCAATTCAAGCGAGAACTTGTTTTCGTTGTTTTCAAGTCGCGACAGTTCCGCCGTGACGCGTTGCTCATCCCGGCCCAGGGATGCCTGGCCCTGCCACCACATCCAGGCCGTGCCCGCCAGTGCAGCGGCGGCAAAAAGAAAAGCAAAAAATGCCAGGACAACGCCACTTCGCGATGGCTTGCCTTCTCCCGGCGGGCTTTTCCCGGCTGCGTTTTCTTCCACTGGAGACTCAGGTGTTTCGGATTCAATCCCGGAGATTTCGGTGCTCACCCATCTGGTCCTGTGATTTGTAGGAAGGAATATTGATGCTAACCAAAAGAGCCTGACAGTTCACCTTTTATTGCCGTATCGGTCAATCCGGAGGGCCGCTCCAACGCTTTCCGGTCAAACCAGGTTCCGGATAGCCGAAAACAGCTCCTTGTTACCGGGGCCGGTCGAGAGGTGAATACGGGCCGGCCCGTAGGCCCGGGCGAGCCGTCTGAGCCGGTCCGAAATGACCAGCCAGTCACCCTGGCATAACGGGAACCAGGCTGACGGCTGCAGCCGCTGGGACAATGCCTTCATGGCGTTGGCGCTGGTCCAGACACTGAGCACCCCGGAAGCTTCCGCCAGCTTGCCCAGTTCCTGCTTGTCGAGTTCAGCCGGCTCAGGCCGGTAGGCCATGACCAGGCGTGCCCTCCAGCCATTCTCTCCCAGGCTCTCGAACAGCGTTTGGCGGCCTCCGGGAGCCGAGATAATGAATGCAAAAGGACGCTCCCTGCCTGGCTGCGGGCTCTCCCGGGAGAGTGTTTCCAGCAACGCCTCGCTGGTGTAACCGGTTGCCGGGGTGATATTCACCCGGATTCCTGCGTCACCAAGGGCCCTGGCTGTGGCCGGCCCGATCGCTGCAATCCGGGCGTGGAAGCGAACACTGTCAGGCAACTGGGGAAGCCCGTGAGAAACTGCCCGCGGACTGGTAAAGACCAGTAATGCGCCGGCACCGGCTGTCCGCATCTCGGTAAAAATTTCCGCCTGTGAGACCCGGATGTCCTCGGGGAAGTAATTGAAGGCCGGCTGCACTACCGTTTGCAGGCCCAGCGGTTTCAGCATCGCGGCCAGTTCCACGGATTCCTCGCGCGGCCTGGTGATGAAGACGTGCGTGAAGGTCATCCCTGGCGCCTGCCGGATTTTCCGCAGCAGTTCATGTCAAGCCCGGGAGGCTCCCGCTGCCGCGATGATCCTGTCAGCGCCCTGGCTGATCAATTCACCGGCGACGGCAGCTGCGAGCCGGTCGACGTCTTCGGATGGGCCCGATGTTTCCGCGCGCACCAGTTTACTGCCGTCCGGCATTCCAACCATGGCGCTGATCCGCAACTGATCGCCATCGAGGTCCGCAAACACCGCCAGTGGTACCTGGCAGCTACCGTGCAAGGCAGTGGCCACGGCCCGTTCGGCCCGGGTGCGCAGCACGGCATCCGGGTCTTTCAATGGCTCGATCAGGTCACTGACCGCGCGGTCTTCCACCCGGCACTGAATTCCGATGGTCCCCTGGGTTCCTGCGGGCAGCCACCGGGGCGGCTCCAGCGTTTCCGTGATGAGATGATCCATGCCGAGACGCTCCAGCCCGGCACAGGCCAGGATAATGGCGTCGTATTCGCCTTCCTGCAGCTTACGCACCCGGGTGTTCACATTACCCCTGAGATCCCCGACAACAAGGTCCGGACGAAGCGCCCGCAGCTGGCATTGACGGCGCAGACTGCTGGTGCCGACGCGCGCCCCGGGCGCCAGGCCGGAGAGGGTCAATCCCTCGCGGCTGAGCAATGCATCAAACGGATTCGCACGTTCCAGCATCACCTCAACCGTCAGGCCGGGAACCGGCTCCACCGGCACGTCCTTCATCGAGTGCACCGCGATATCCGCATCGCCGTTGAGCAGGGCCCTTTCGAGTTCCTTCAGAAAAAGACCCTTGCCGCCAATCTCTGCCAGGGGCCGGTCCAGGATGATGTCGCCGCGGGTCACCATCGGCAGCAGTTCCACCCTGTGGCCGGGGTACCGTAGCTGCAACAAAGCGGCAACATGATTGGCCTGCCACAAGGCGAGCTCACTTTTTCGGGTTGCTATTTTCAGGGTTTCGGTCATGAAATGTCGCTCAGTAATTTTCGTAATGCAGCCACTTTACGGCGGCTTACCTCCGGTTGCCGGTCGGTACCGCTCAACAACGCCTGGGTCTGGCCTTCCCGGGTCCTCGCCAGCCCCCGCAAATGCTTGCGGGACACCAGCGCGTTGCGATGTATCCTGAAAAAAAACGAAGGAAACTTCTGCTCCAGGTCCATCAGGGATTCGTCTATCACCGTGGTGCCTTTTTCATGGATCACGGTCGTGTACTTGTCTTCTGAAATCATGCAAATCACCCGGTGGATCGGGGTCAGGACGACTTTTCCGCCGACCGTCGAGCGCACGTAGTGATCCTGCTCGTGCACGTCTTCCTTGCCCAGCATCCGGCGCGCTTTTTCCAGGGCTTTTTCCAGCCGTTCCTCGCGCACCGGTTTCACCAGGTAATCGACGGCTTCAACTTCAAAGGCTTTCAGGGCCTGGTCCTGGTAAGCCGTGCAAAAAATGATCGCGGGCGACGCGCCGCCCTGCTGCAGGACCCGCGCGAGTGACATCCCGTCCATGCCCGGCATCGATATATCCAGCAGCAGGATGTCCGGACTCAACTCCCGTATCCGCTCCAGGGCCTCGTTACTGCTGGCAGCCTCGCCCGCTACCTCGAACCTGGGCACGTTGCCGAGCAGGCGGCGCAGCCGGTCGCGTGCCGGTTGTTCATCGTCAATGATCAGAATACTTAACATAGGGCAAACTCAATACGGCATAGAACCGTTCTTTATCCTGGTTGGTCAGCAGACTGGCGCGCGCGCCGAAAGCGAGCGAGAGCCGCTCACGAATATTCCTGATTGCCATCCCGTGGCCCTTCGTCACGGACCCCTCCGGCGCCAGCGGGTTACTGATCGTGATAACGACCTGGTCGCCTTCCGCGCGGCCGTAAACAGACAGTTTTCCACCCTTTCTCGAGGGCCTGGATACCGTGCGACACGGCGTTCTCCAGCAAAGGCTGCAAAGTCAACGGAAGCACCGCGGCGCCGGCGGGCAGTTCTCCGACCCGCCAGTCCACGGTCAAGCGGTCGCCCAGGCGGCGTCGCTCCATGTCCAGGTATTGCCGGGCGACGTGAAGCTCGTCGGCCAGTGAAATGAGTTTGTCGGCCCTTTGCATGCTGCCGCGGAAAATGTCGGCAAGGTCGAGTGTGGCCGCTTCCGCGTTCACCGGGTCTTCCGGAATCAGGCTGGCGATGGTGTTCAGGCTGTTGAACAAAAAGTGCGGGTGGATCCTGGCTTGCAGGGCCTGCACCCTGGCCTCCGCCTGTGCGATGAGCTGCGAGCGCCAGCGGGCCCTGATTTCCAGGTAGCGGAAAAACACCACGCTGACCAGGCCAACCGCAAAAACACTTTTCCACATGAATATGACCGCCGGGTCCGTGATGAATCCCGGATCCGAGACCGAATCCGCGCGCCAGGCGGCGTAGCTGAAAATCCCTGCAAGACAGGCGCTGACCAGCCAGCTGCCGAGCCAGGCTCCGCGCGAGGACAAGCGCCCGGTCCAACCGCTGGTCAGGCATATTCCCGCCGCGCAGAACAACGCCATCCACTGGGAATAGACGCTGGCCATCGCCAGCCATTGCCAATCCGGTATGCCGCCCTGGCCCAGCCCGACCAGGACTACCGACACCTCGGTGATGACGATCACCGCCAGCAACAGGCGCCAATTGCAAAATGAAGGTGGATAAACTCCGGGCGATACCTCCCCGGAATCGATGTCCAGCGTTTCATGTATTCGTGTCAGGGCAGGCACTTTCGCATCCAGGCGGACAAATCGGCGATTTCCTGCGGACAAACCGCATGCTGCATCGGGTAGCTGTGCCATTCGACATCCTGACCCCAGCCACGCAGACGGTCGGCGACCTGCTGCCCGAGAAAACAGGGCACCATCGGGTCCGACAAACCATGCCCGACAAAAACCGGGAGAGACCTGTTGGCTGCGTGCCTTTCGTTTCCGAGTTGTTCATCCATCAACAGGTAGGTCGAAAGGGCGGCCAGGCCGGCCAATGTTTCCGGGTACCTGAGCGCCAGTTGCAACGCGATGGCTCCGCCCTGTGAAAACCCGGCCACGATGATGCGCCCGGAAGCAATCCCCCGCTCGCGTTCACGGGCGATCAAGCCGGCTGCCTGGTTGACGCTTTGCGCGATACCTTGCTGATCGTGGTCCCGGCCCATGGACAGGTCGACGATGTCATACCACGCGCGCATTTTCATGCCGCCATTGATGGTGACCGGTCTCACCGGCGCGTGCGGAAATACAAAGCGGATTTCCGGGGCGCCCGGCCACAGCAGGTGAGGAACGATCGGTTCAAAATCGTGGCCATCGGCGCCCAGGCCGTGCAGCCAGATGACCGCAACCGTCGGCGCGGGCCCGGTGGATAATTCGACCGCTTGCAGGGCTGGCGCCCAGAGCCGGTCAACTTCAATTGCGGTGGCTGATTCCTGAGTATTCATGGCGTATAGTGTACCAGCCCTTGCAATGTTCAACCTGCCGATGAAAACAACCGGAAAGCTTTACCTGGCCCTGATTCCCTGTTGCTGCGTGATACTGTCGCTGGCCGCCTGCGGGCAGACCGGCCCCTTGTACCTTCCGGACAAGGAAGATCAAGCGGTGGCAGGGGAGACGCCGCCCGTTTCAGAGCAGACCGCCGAGCAGGAGATCGAGGAGAATGACAACAATCGCTGAGCACCCCTTCACTCGATGGAACTGAATTTTCACAAGATGCACGGAGCAGGCAACGACTTCGTGCTGATTGATGCGCGCAACCGGGAATTTGCCGTGAACCCGGAAATCGCGTCCCGTCTGGCCGACCGTCATCGCGGTATCGGTTGCGATCAAATCCTGGTTCTGCGCAGCTCCGAACAGCCGGAACATGTGGCACGCTACGAAATCTGGAATTCCGACGGCAGCCCGGCCAGCCAGTGTGGAAACGGGGCGCGTTGCATCGGCCTGTTTCTCGAAATGAACGGCGAGACCGGAAACGCCCCATTTACCGTCGAAAGTCCCGCCGGGGTGGTCGCGATGAAGCGCTGCGACGATGGCGAGTTCGAAATAAAGATGGGCGTGCCCTCCTTCGAAGCCGCGGCCATCCCGATTCGCCTGCAGGGCAAGGACGGTATGTACCAACTGGATTCGCCCTGGGGCCTGCTCGAATTCGGAGCGGCATCCATGGGCAATCCGCATGCCCTGTTGCTGACCCGGGATATCGACAGCCCGGAAATTCCGGCCATCGGCGATTTCATCAGCAAGCACGAAGTCTTTCCGGATGGCTGTAACGCCGGTTTTGCGCAATTGGCCGGACCCTCAACAATCCATTTGCGGGTAGTTGAACGCGGCGCCGGGGAAACCCTGGCCTGCGGTTCCGGCGCCTGTGCCGCCGTGGCCATCCTGAGGCGCTCCGGCCGGGTTGACGATGAAGTGGATGTCTTCCTTCCGGGCGGACATCTTGTGATAAAGTGGCCCGGAAACCAGCAGCCCATGGTCATGAAGGGGCCGGCCGAACACGTATTCAGAGGGACCTTGAATGAGTGACGACAAAACATCCTTGAAGAAAGTTGTCGCAAGTTATCTGCGAAAACACCCGGACTTTCTCGACAACAACCCGGACGTACTGGAAGTCCTGGAGCTCAGTCACCAGAGCGGGCCGGCCGTTTCGATGATTGAACGCCAGGTTGAGCAGCTGCGGGCCAGCAACGAAGATATGAACAGGCAACTCAAACGCCTGATCCAGGTCGCTTCTGAAAACGAAAAACTCATGTCGCGCCTGCACGCACTCACGCTCGAACTCATGTTGATCGGCTCCAGGAAAGAGTTTTTTACCCATTTGGGTAACAGTCTTCTGAATGATTTCAACGCCGATATTCTGCAGATCTGCCTGTTTGACCAGGAAACCGCCGCACTGGCGGGAGAGGACGTTATCGGCATCCGGGCCGACGACCCGGCCGTGGAGCAATTCCAGGCGCTGCTGGAAAAAGACCGCACGGTTTGCGGAAGGCTGAGTGAAAGCAAGCTGAACTTCCTGTTCGGGAGCAAGGCGCGCTGGGTGCAATCCACTGCATTGATCCCGCTGGGAGAGAAAGGTGCTGACGGCATGATGGCCATCGGCAGCAGCAATCCGGCACGCTTCTACCCCGGCATGGGTACCTTGTTCCTGGATTTACTGGCGAATGTGATTTCCACCACGCTGGCAAGGGAAGAACCCGGGGCGCGTCGCCGCTCAGCCTGAAACCGGTGTATCCTTCGGGAATCATGCATAGCCGGCAAAGATTCCTCGAGTACCTCGGCCATGAGCGCGGCCTGTCACCACGGACCCGGTCAGCGTACCAGCGCGATCTCGGGCTCTTTGCGGAAGAACTGGAACGGCTCGGGGTCACGGATCCAAAAAAAATCAACGAACACCAGGTTCGTGGACTGGTCGCCCGGTTACACCGGCAGGGCCTGGGTTCACGCAGCCTGCAAAGGGTCCTGTCCGCCATCCGGAGTTATTACCGCTGGCTGATGAAAGAAGGCCTGGCCGACCACAACCCGGCAACTGCCGTAAAAGCGCCGAAAACACAGAAAAAACTGCCTTCGACGCTGGACGCCGACGCGGTGACGCGCTTGCTGGACATCCGGGACGACACACCGCTGGCCATCCGGGACAAGGCCATCCTCGAGTTGTTTTACTCTTCCGGATTGCGTCTTTCGGAACTGGCCAGCCTCAAGTGGAACCAGATCGATGTGGCTTCCGGACTGGTCACGGTAACCGGCAAAGGCAACAAGACCCGCGTGGTGCCGGTGGGCAGCTATGCTGCTGCAGCGCTGGAAAAATGGCGAAAGGCCCGGGGTAATTTCGCCGGTTTCGAAGAACCGCACGTTTTTGTCAGCAACCGGGGAACACCCATTTCAAACCGGACGATCCAAGCCAGGGTGCGTTACTGGGCGCGCCGGCAGGGACTGCCCCAACAGGTGTATCCGCACCTGCTGAGGCACAGTTTTGCCAGCCATATGCTCGAGTCTTCCGGCGACTTGCGAGCGGTCCAGGAACTCCTCGGACACGCCGACATTTCAACCACCCAGGTCTACACCCACCTCGATTTCCAACACCTCGCCAGCGTCTACGACAAGGCCCACCCGAGAGCCAAGAAAAAGACGTAGGAGCGAATTTATTCGCGAACGCAGGAGCGGCCCATTGCCGCGATTCTGACTCCGGCAAACCCGGCTCGTCACCGGGTTCGCAGTTCGACTCGCGGATGAATCCGCTCCTACTCTTTCTCGAACCAGCGGTACAACAGCCCGGCGATCGCTGCCCCGATGATGGGCGCTACCCAGAACATCCACAACTGGGCCACGGCCCAGCCGCCCACGATCAGCGCGGGCCCGGTGCTGCGAGCCGGATTCACCGAAGTGTTGGTCACCGGAATGCTGATCAGGTGGATCAGGGTCAGGCCGAGACCAATGGCGATCGGTGCAAACCCGACCGGCGCCCGCCCATCGGTCGCGCCCAGGATGATGATCAGGAACATCAGGGTCATCACGACCTCGGTAATGAACCCCGACTCCATGGAGTACCCCCCTGGAGAATGATCACCGAAACCGTTCGACGCGAGGCCACCGGCCAGGTCGAAGCCAGGCGCGCCGCTGGCGATCCAGGCCAGCAACGCTGCCGCCAGGGTCGCTCCGAGGACCTGGGCGATCACGTAAGCCGGAAGTTCGGAGAATTTGAACCGGCCGGCAACCGCCAGCCCCACGGAAACCGCGGGGTTCAGATGGCAACCGGAAATATGCCCGATGCCGTAAGCCATGGTCAGAACAGTCAGGCCGAAGGCCAGCGCAACCCCGACAAAGCCGATGCCCAGCTCCGGAAACCCGGCGGAAATAACCGCCGCACCACAACCACCAAGCACCAGCCAGAACGTTCCGATAAATTCAGCAACCGATTTTTTTGCAAGTGACATTTGATCTCTCCCTCATAGTCTGCTCTAGAAAAATGTAAAAAAGTAAAAAAGGGGTCAGAGCCCTTTTTCAACTAAACAGGGCTCTGACCCCATTTTCGCAGCGCCAGCCGGGTTCCCGCCCAATAACCGCCGTAGGCCACGATGAACCAGATCCAGATGCGTTCACTCTGGATTTCACTCAGCCAGTAGGCGGGCCAGGCGATTGCCGCTACAAAATTCTTTATCGCGCCGACCAGCAGGTTGATGACGAAAGCAAGTGAGAAGTTCTTGATCATCTCTATAAATCCGCCGATCTGGAAGATGAAATCACGTATTTCCGCGATTTCAACCACTGCATAGGTCAACAGGCCTACTACCCCGTAAAAGCCGCCGCCGAATGCGAGCCATTTCCTGTGAAACGGGTCACCTTCTTTTTTCAGCGCCTTGTCCTTTTTCCTATTTTTTACGGCCAGCTCAAAACTCTTAACACTGCCGACTTCGCTGATATAGTTTTTCTTCAACGCCCACCAGACCAGGCCATAGCTGGTCAAACCCACCGGGAGGCCCACCTTGATCAGTGCAATGAAAATTTCGGAGATCACGCGCTTGCTGCCACCCGGCCAGTTGTTCGGTTTTCGACGCCAGCAGTATAAAAGAAATTGCCAAACCGGTATCGGCATTCGTGATCGCCCGCTTGCAATCGTGCGCCCTTATCCCCAACTTTCCCCGATGCAGATCAAGGAGCCAAAAGTGGAAAATTTTCGCGGCACCACCATTTGTTCCGTCCGCCGGGGTAACCTCGTCGTCATGGGCGGCGACGGCCAGGTCACGCTGGGCAACACCGTCATGAAAGCAAACGCCCGCAAGGTGCGCAGACTGTACAAGGACCGCGTGATCGCCGGGTTTGCCGGCGCTACCGCAGACGCCTTTACGCTGTTCGAGCGGTTCGAGGGAAAACTGGAGAAGCACTCCGGTCACCTGGTTCGCGCCGCGGTTGAAATGGCCAAGGACTGGCGCACGGACCGGACGCTGCGGCGCCTCGAAGCCCTGCTGGCCATCGCCGATGAAAACGATTCGCTACTGATCTCCGGAACCGGCGACGTGATCCAGCCGGAACACGGCCTGATTGCAATCGGCTCAGGCGGCCCGTTTGCCCAGGCGGCCGCCATGGCGCTGATAAAGAACACCGAACTCGACGCCGAGCAAATCACCCGCCAGGCGCTGGGAATCGCGGCTGACATCTGCATCTATACCAATTCGAACCTGACCATCGAGACCCTTGAGATCAACCAACCATGTCCCAAATGACCCCCCGCGAAATTGTCCAGGAACTGGACAAACACATCATCGGGCAGTCCGGCGCCAAGCGCGCAGTGGCTATCGCTCTGCGTAACCGCTGGCGGCGGATGCAGGTGGAAGAAGGCTTGCGCGCCGAGATCACGCCGAAGAATATCCTGATGATCGGCCCGACCGGGGTGGGCAAAACCGAGATCGCCCGCCGGCTGGCGCACCTGGCGAACGCGCCGTTCATCAAGGTGGAAGCTACCAAGTTCACTGAAGTGGGCTATGTCGGGAAGGACGTTGAATCCATTATCCGCGACCTGGTCGACACCTCGGTGAAAATGACCCGTGAACAGGCCATGGCCAGGGTCCGTTCGCTGGCCGAGGATGCGGCTTACGACCGGATTGTCAGCATCCTGTTGCCGCGGCCGCAGGGAACCCAGGGAATCGGCTTTGCCAACGAACCGGAACCCGATGAGCCGGGCGACGGCAAGACCCGGCAGAAAATGCGTTACAAGCTGGTGCACGGTGAACTGGACGACCGGGAAATCGAGTTCGATGTTTCCATGCAAACCGGGGTCGAAATCATGACACCGCCCGGCATGGAGGAAATGGCCAGCCAGCTGCAGGGCATGTTCCAGAACCTGGGCAGTCAAAAAACCCAGAAACGCAAGATGAAGATCCGCGACGCCTTTCCATTACTGGTCGAAGAAGAAGCCGCCCGGATGGTGAACGACGAAGAGATCAAACAGCAGGCGCTGGACAACGCCGAACAGAACGGCATCGTGTTCATCGACGAGCTCGACAAGGTCGCACGGCGTTCGGAATACGCCGGCGCGGACGTTTCCCGCGAAGGGGTGCAGCGCGACCTGCTGCCGCTGGTCGAGGGTTGCACGGTTTCCACCCGCTACGGCATGGTCAAGACCGATCACATCCTGTTCATCGCATCCGGCGCATTCCACCTGTGCCGGCCCTCTGACCTGATCCCTGAACTGCAGGGCCGCCTGCCGATCCGGGTCGAACTTCGCGCACTGGAAGTGGAAGACTTCACACGGATTCTCACCGAGCCGCAGGCGTCTCTGACCGAGCAGTATTCGGCCCTGATGCTGACCGAGGGTGTAAAACTGGGTTTCAGCGAAGACGGGGTCCGCCGGATTGCCGAAATCTCCTGGAAGGTCAATGAATCGACCGAGAACATCGGCGCCCGCCGGCTTCACACGGTGCTGGAACGGCTGCTGGAAACGATTTCCTTCGAGGCGCCGGACCGCTCAGGCGACTCCTACCTGATTGACGCCGACTACGTGAATGAACACCTGGATGAGTTGGCCGGCAACGACGACCTGAGCCGCTATATTCTGTAAAAGACGTAGGAGCGGATTTATCCGCGAATGTCTGAACCTATGGAGACATTCGCGGATAAATCCGCTCCTACGGTTTTTCCAACTCTTCCAGCATCGGCCCGAGAAACTCCCGGTAGCGTTCCCACAGTTGCACCGAGCTCGTATACATGGGTTGGCGCACCTGGTAAAAGCTGGCGGTTCTAACCAGGCCTTCACTTTTGTCAAAGTGCAGGCATTCATCCTGCCATTCCAGACCGCAAGCCGATAATAGTTTGCGAATTTCAGGTTCCGGGTTTTGCGCCAGAGTTTCGTATTCAATGTCGTAGATCGCGCCTGGCATCACTTGACGCCAGTGGTCCATCAAGCGGCGGTAGAGATTGTGGAATTGCGCCACGGTTTTCAGGTCATAGGCAAAACGGTAGTTTCCGGTGTTGAAATTCTGCTTATAGATGGACAGGCAAGTATCCCTCGCGTCGCGCACGCAGTGAATGATCCTGGCGTTCGGCAGCGCGATCTTAATCAGCCCGATCATCATGAAGTTGAACGGCAATTTGTCGGTGATGCGACTGGCTTGACCGTTTAACCGGTTAATTTTTTCAAGATAGTCTCTTCCCACCGCTTCAAATTTGTCTGTTGAATAGGCGTCGAGAGGTCTGAAAAAACGGTGATTGGATTCATCCAGAAAATCATTGACCCCCAGTGCAAAAAAGTAATCCAGTTCCCCGGCGCCGTACACATCGGAATGACTGGCGAGGATTTTTTCCACCAGTGAAGTCCCGGAGCGCGGCATTCCGACGATGAAAATGGGCCTGTTTGACTTCTCGGCGCTGATCCGCACCCGCGACAGGGCTTCGGAGGAAAAAGTCTGGATGATATTGTTGATCATCGATTCGTCGCTTTCGATGCTGTAATTGAATGTCGCAAACCTCAGGTGGTTGCCTTCTTCCAGGTATTTGAAAGCCTGCGGATAATCCCCGGTGTCTTCAAACGCCTTGGCCAGTGCAAACGCAAGGTGGATCCTGTTCTCAGTTGCCAGGTTTTTTCTCTGATACAGCCCGAGCATCGAACCAATGTGGGGGTCATTGCTGTCTCGGTATTTGTGCAAACCCGAATAGGTAAAATGGGCTTGAGTGTAACGCGGCTGCTCGCGCATGATCTGTTCATACAGGGCAACGGCCTCTGACAGTTTGCCCTGGGCTTTCAACAGGTTGGCCAGCCGATACCTGGACACGAACATTTGCGGGTGATCAGTCAAAATTCGCTGATAAGCGCTCACCGCCAGTTCGATGTTGCCCGATCGCTCGTCAGCAGCGGCCAGGTGCATCCTGGCATCAGGAAAGCGGGGATCTAAGGCCAACGCCTTTTTCCACAGGGCCCGGGCTTCGCCCACGCGATCCGACCCGTCACAAATCAAGCCCAGGTTGTTGAAAAGCTCCGGAACCCTTACGTTTTCGGCTATCAATGCGCGATACGCCGGCTCGGCATACGCCAGGTTGCCCGCGACCTGGGCCTGGGTGGCCTGCTGCAGACGCAGGGCTTGCTGACTGGTGATGGCCTGCCTGGGTTTCGCCGTTTTTTGAATTTTGCGTGGGCCTTTTCTTTTCTTGTTGCTCATTCATGGGGCCTCGTTAACCCGTAGGAGCGATTTCAATCGCGACATTCCTATTCGCGATTGAAATCGCTCCTACGCGTCATTGGATTTCATCTTCTTCATGGGTTCCGGCAAAGGCGCGCAGGCTGTCGTCGATCAGTGGAGCCCAGTTATCCCAGTCGTGTCCTCCGTCGTTAGTGACAAGCCGGACCGGGTAGCCTTTCTCCCGGAGGGTCGCCACAAATCTTTCGGCAGCCGCGGCATTGTCCACTTCACTGCCATGCGAAACGAAGAAGGCCGAAGAATGCGCAGGTTTCTCCCTGTACAGGTTATTGACGACGTCCAGGTGCTCGGCGCTGGCCGGTGAATGCAGGATCAGCACCTGGAACACACCCGGCATCATCATTCCGAAACAGGCGGCATTGATGCCGCCGAACGAAACGCCCATCAGACCCCGGCGCGTGGAACTGTCAGCGCCGGTCCAAATGGACGATACCTGCGGCATCAACTCGCCGATGAAAAACTTGCCGAAGTTGACATTGCACATGAATTGGCTGTTGCGTCGGGTCTCTTCCTGGTAATCCGGGTCACGGCTGTCGATAAAGATCGCCGCGATGGGCACGATAGTGCCTTCTTCGATCTCGCGATCCAGGACTTTCACCATGTTTCCGGAGCCCAGATAGCTCTGTCCATCGGTAATGTATAGCTCGGGGAGAGGTTTGACGGCGTTTTCCGGCAGGTAAACCCAGTACTGCAGATCATATCCCAGCACCGAGCTGTGGATCCGGACCGGGCCTTCGAGCTTTCCGTCACCCAGGCAGGGGCCAAGCCAAAGCACCAGTAATAAAACCAGCCATTCCGGCCCCTGTTTCAGCATCCCATTTCTCCTGCGTTGAAGCCATTCCCTGCGGAAACCAGCGATTAACAAACGGGCAGTGCCCTGATTCCCTCCACGAATCATAAGGTCGGCCCCGCCAAGTTGAAAGTCTGCCAGGTAAAGTCATTTCCTTGCCCATGACTTATGACATATAAAAATAGTGCTTTTTCTTTTGATTTAATGTAAATTTAACGACTGGACAACAATGTAATTGGGTAACAGTCCTCTTGAATCGCTGGTGCTGTGTTGTTAAAGCCACTAAATAAGGCTGCAATTTGCACTGGCGTTTTAAAAAAATATAGCACAAACAGGAGATTAACCATGTATCGCAAAAAGCACCTTAGTCTTGCGGTTTCTACCGCACTTGGGCTTTCGACGTTTATGATGATCCCCGGCCAGGCAATGGCACAGGATCAGTTAGTTGATGAAGAAGGCGGCGAAATGCTTGAAGAAGTAATCGTCACCGGTTCGCGCCTTATCAGCGAAGACGGTTTTGGACAAACCAGTCCGGTAACCGTCGTCGGTATGGACGACATCAGTTCTTATGGCCTCACCCGCGTTGAAGACGTACTGAACAATCTGCCCCAGATCGAAGCTTCCAACGTTGCATTCGATTCCAACGGCGCAACAGGTACCGCTTCCATCGACTTGCGCGGTCTTGGCACAAATCGCACCCTGGTGCTGCTGAACGGCCGCCGCATGCACCCCGGTGGCATCAACACCGAAGCTGTTGACGTCAACCAGATCCCGACCACGATGATCGAACGGGTCGAAGTTCTGACCGGTGGCGCATCAGCCACCTATGGTGCTGACGCTGTAGCGGGTGTCGTGAACTTTATCATGCGCCGCATCAACGGCGTTGAAGTCAGCGCAGGCATCAGTGCTTACCAGCACGACAATAACAACAAGTACATGCAGGGCCTGATGGACGCAAAAGGCTACCCGTATCCCACGGGCGGCACCGGCTTCGACGGCAGCGCCTACAACATTGATATTGCGATGGGCAGTGATTTCGCTGATGGTAAAGGCAACGCAAGCGCGTTTATCACATGGCGTCAGAACGCCTCCCTGTTGCAGGACGCGCGTGATTATTCAAGTTGCGCATTGGGCGCTACGGGAACGAGCTGCTCTGGTTCCGCCACCGCGCCTATTCCCAATTATTCTATTTACTCATATTATCCGGAAGGCACCGTCGATCCGGTTACCGGTCTGCCTTTTCCGCCCAACAGCATCAATCCCAGTAGCGGTGTTACTGTGACACTGCAGCCTGACAGTTCGCTGGCAGACTACGATGGCTCAAACACCTTTAACTTTAATCCGACCAACTACTACATGCGTCCGCAGACCAGCTGGACCGCCGGTGCCTTTGCTGATTACGAGATCAACGAAAGCGCGGTCGTCTACGCGGAAATCATGCTGGCCAACAACGATACCCGGGGCCAGATCGCCTATTCCGGCACTTTCTTCAACCCCAATGGCTACTATGTGAACAATCCGCAAATGCCGGCCACTTTCCAGGCTTCTTTGGCGGACTATTTCCCAGGCGAAGACCGGCTTATCATCTATCCCGGCAAGCGCAACGTTGAAGGCGGTCCGCGTGCCGATGCGCTGACCTACAGCAGTTTCCGTGTCGTGACTGGCATCAAGGGCATCATCAACGAAGACTGGGATTACGATGCTTCTTACCTGCACAGCCAGTCGAATTCAAGTTCAACCTATTTCAACGACTTGTATGGACCATACGTCCAAAGAGCTACCGGCGCTATTGGCGCTCAAGCATGCGATCCAAACGCGGGTTGTTTGCCTTACGAACTGTTCACCTACAATGGTATAACCCCGGCAGCAGCTGCCACGGTTGCAGCAACAGCGTCTGGGCAGAACAGAACCACCCTGGATATTGTTGAGGCGTTTGTCACCGGCGACACCGGTTTTGGTTTGGCGGCAGGCAACATCATGATGGCCGGTGGTTACCAGTGGATTCAGACCAGCTTCGACAGCGTATTTGATGAAGTTTACGCGTCAGGCCAGTTGTATGGACAGGGCGGACCACGGCTTGATACAGCCGGCACGATCAGGGCCAACCAGCTCTTCGTGGAAGGCAACATTCCTCTGCTCGCTGACGAGCCTTTTGCCCAGAACCTCAGCCTTGACCTGGCCTACCGTTGGTCGGACTACAACACCACCGGCGCCAACAGCACCTATCGCGCAGGTCTCGACTGGCAGATCGTCGACATGTTCCGTGTACGTACCGGCTTCAACCGGGCTGTGCGCGCCCCGAGTATCACCGAACTGTACTCACCGCAGGCTCTTGGCCTGTGGAGTGGTAGCGACCCCTGCGCCACTGCAGATCCGACATACACCGAGGCACAGTGTGCATTAACCGGCGTTCTGCCCGGGCAGTATGGCACGATCTCTTCCAGCCCTGCCGGCCAGTACAATGCTCTCTACGGCGGTACTCCGACCCTCGACGTTGAAACGGCCGATACCTTTACCTTCGGTATCGTCGTTAACCCGATGGACACGATGCAGTTCTCAGTGGATTACTGGGACATCAAGATCGCCGATACGATACGAAATATTTCCCCCACAACCACCCTCACGCAGTGTGCTCTCAATGGCGTGGGTTGTGAAAACGTCAACCGTGGCGTCGGCGGACAACTCTGGTTGGGTCAAACGGGCTTTATATATTCCCTTCAGCAAAATATTGGCGACCAGAACTTTTCCGGTATCGACGTGGCTTGGGCCTGGGGTTTAGGCACCAACTGGAATTTCGACCTGATCGGCACTTATACGATCAAGCGGGAAACCACACCGATTCCGGAAGTACCGGAATCACAATATGACTGCGCCGGACGTATCAGCCCGGAGTGCTACCCCAACGCGAAATGGCGCTCTACGGCCACAGCTACCTACGATTCAAACAGCTGGTGGGCGGCGACAGCCAGATGGCGTTACATCGGCAAGGTTGACTATACCAATCCCACAACCGGCCAGCCTCTGACGCGTGACCAGATCGTTGCCGACCAAACAACGGCGCAAAACTACTTCGATCTGAACGCCGTAGTCCGGTTCATGGATACGAACGACGTAGTGTTTGGTGTGAACAATGTGTTCGATAAAGATCCACCGTTGATGGGTAACACCATTTCTGCGAACGGTAATACGCAGGTAGGTTTTTACGAAGCCCTGGGGCGTTACTTCTATGCAAACGTGACCCTGCGCTGGTAACACTGCGTTTTAGAAGTTTGTAAGATTGAAAGCGGGCCGCAAGGCCCGCTTTCTTTTGGATGGCTTAAAAGTTATTCTCACCGCAATTCCTGAAAAGCTGTTCGTATCCTGATGAAGATGAGCCCTGAAAAAAAGGCGGAGTTGGACCGGCTCCATTCCTTCTTGCGAGAAAACGGGAAAAGCCTGCCCGCGATCAACCGGGTGGCGATGTTACTGCAACAAAAATCCTATCCGCTGGAAAGAGCCCTGGAGGCTTTTCAGAATTACCTGGTGTCCCAGCCGGCCTCTGCGAGTGCCGCGTTCAATTTTGCCTGGTATCTGGCCAGGGACGGACAATTTGAATCCGCGGTCCGCCAATACCGGCGAGCGCTTGAACTTGGCATCGAAAAGCCTGAGGAGGTGCATCTGAATATCGCCAATATTTACATGGATCACCTTCGTGCCAATGACATGGCGCGCGACGAGTTGCAGCAGGCGCTGGCGATCAATCCCCGTTATGTGAGCGCACTCCACAACCTGGGAAACCTGGCGGAACAGCTGGGTGACCGGGACCAGGCGGCGGCCTGCTTTGAGAAGTGCCTGGAAATTGATCCGGGGAACGAATCAGCACTGGCGCGACTGGCGGAAACTCACCGGTTTGTGCATGACGATGACCCATTGCTGACCCGGCTTTTGACGGCCGCACAGGCCAGCAACAACAGTGACCTTCATTTCGCCCTGGGCGCAGCCTATAACCAACTGGCGAAATTTGATCTGGCCTGGCGGCATTTCCGGAACGCCAATGCCCTGGACAAAAAATCTCTACCCCCCTACGACCGGGACAAAACAGAAGCTTATTTCAACCGGATCATGTCACTGAGCGGACGTGAATGGTTTACCCGGATCCAGGGGGTTTCCAGCAAACCGGTTTTCATCTGTGGCATGTTCCGCACCGGATCCACGCTGCTGGAGCAAATCCTTGCCGCCCACCCCGCTTTTACCGCTGGAGGAGAAAGTGAATTTTTTCCCCGGTTGATTGCGAGGGAGTTTCATGATTACCCGGAAGGACTCGATACGATCACACCCGATGAGATTCACACGTGGAGAGAAGGCGCTGAAAACCACTCGAACCGGATGACCGGAGGGGCAACCAGGCTCACGGACAAGCGGCCGGACAATTTTCTGTATCTCGGGCTGATCAAGGCAATCCTGCCCTCAGCTGAATTCGTGGTGACCGAACGGGACTGGCGGGATGTCGCACTTTCGATATTCTCAACCCGGCTGGGGGTCACACAGACCTACTCGACCGATCTTGCGGATATCCGCCACTATATTGGGCTGCAGAGGAAATTGGTTGACCACTGGGAATCGATTTTGGGTGATGACCTGGTGCGCGTTCGCTACGAAGATTTGGTGAGCCAGCCCGAGGAAACCATCGGCCATATTCTGCACCAACTGGGCGAGGCCTGGGACGATCGCTGCCTTGCCTTCGACAAACTGGGCAACGCGGTAAAAACTGCCAGTGTCTGGCAGGTCAGGGAACCCTTGCATTCGAGATCAATCGGTCGCTGGAAAAATTACCAGTCATACTTCAAGGAGGTTTTTGGCGCCGGTTTTGGCTCCTAGAACCCACTATCCCGGTTCATCATCAGATCAAGCTTGTGGTGGTATTTTTTCTGATCTTCGCTGACCTGCGCGACTTCTTCCGCTTTTTTCATCCAACGTTCAGCCTCATCCTTGTCACCACTCATCAGGTAACTGAGACTCAGAAGAAAATAAAGGCGGTCATCGTCCTTTCTCTTGCGAATGGCCATTTTCAGGTTGTCGATAGCCGTCTTGTAGTCCCCTTCAGTGAAGGCGGTATTGGCAACCTGGTAGCGATAGTACGGGTTGTTCATTCGGTGAGACTTGACTTTGTCTTCGTACTCCCTGGCCGCCGTCGAATTGCCCTGCTCTTCGTACAGGTTGGCCAGGTTGCTCATAGCCATCAAATTGAGTTTGTCGTATTCCAGGGCTTCCAGGTAAGCCGCTTCGGCGTATCCCGGATAACCTTCCCGGCGGTGCAGGATACCCAGGTTGACCCAGGCGGGGCTGAATGTCGGGTCCTCCTGCAGGCTCTGCCGCAGATTTGCGAAAGCCCGGGGCGTATCACCCGCCAACATGTGCTCCACGCCGATATTGTTGAAATAATGCGCACGCGCTCTTTGATCCGAGATCGTCCGGCTTTCATTTTGCGTGTTGTATTCCAGGGTATTGAAATCGACCACCCGGGACAGGGCGCTGTGCATGTCCACCAGTGCATTGACGTGCTGGCTGAGCAGGTAGGTCTCGCCCGTCATGGACCAGTCCGGTGGAATGTCGACCTCCTGGTAATTGACTTTGAGACCGACGTCACGGCCCATCGCGACGAACATATTCGTGAAAGAAATGCAGTTGCCCCGGCGGTCTCTGAACGTGCCCGCCGCGGTGCGCGTCGAGTCATCGTAGGACAGCAGGAACCGGCCCTCGCCAATCACGGCGAACACCAGTTGCGCCAGCTTCTTGTTCTGGTCACCGTCGCGGTCGACATTCTCATCCAGAAAGGCGGACATTTCGGGACTGACGGCGAGGATGTCTCCCTGCGCGATATCTTCAGCCGTGACACCCTCGGCCAGGGGGCTCCTGGCCAGGATGTCTTCAGGGCTTATCGGTTCTGCACTGACCACCTGTTTGTTGCCGGTGCTGGCGCAGGAAACCGCCATCATCACCAGCATGAGGGCTGAACAAACTGTTTTGACTTGCCTCGCAAGCCCGGGTTTATTCATTCTCCTCCTCGTCGGAAATGGCTTGCTCTTCAGCCGGCACTTCAAACGGGATCTCGTCCGATTTCTCGACCGGGACTTCGCCCAGTTCCTCGACCGTGACGGTCGCCTTGTCCTGGTTAGTCAGATCCTGCTTGGCCTTGACTTCCTTCAGATAGACGATCAGTTCCGGACTGACATAGCTGACCGGCGAAGACTTGGCCATAATGCGGGCGCTGTTGGCAAAACCCGGGCCGGCAACTTGACCGCCATCACCGTCGTTGGTTGTGGTAGATGTAGCATCCAGCAATGCGGCGCTGTTATCTGCAAGGCTTCCACCAATTTCAGGATAGGAGCCGTAGAGGTCGGTCACTGTCCAGTCATCGATATCCGGCTTTATGACCGAGGAGGCTGCAAGTTCTCCTTTCTCCGATCCCACCAGGTAAACCAGCAGATGCTTTTTCAGATCCGCCTGGAAATTGGGGAAAAATTCCCGGTTGCGGTCGTACAGGCTGGAAGCCCGGAATGTCTTCTCATCCTTGGGATAAGTGCCGCGATTGGAATTGATGAATTCACTGGCATTGTCTTCGAGGTGGTTCTGCACGTTGGCGCCGGTATAGGCTGATTTGCGGATATTCGGCCCTCCGATAATGCCCTGGTAGAGCCCGTACATGACCAGCGGGTTATTGTTGTAGTTCTGTCTCAGAATGGTGAATTCGATGTCGTTCAGGCTCAGCGGAACCCCGGCTACCTTCAGCAGCTTTTTCTCCAGGATCGAATTCTTTCCGGTCAGCAGTTTCTTCAGTTTGCGCTCGGGATAGACCTTGATGATCTCGTTGATCAAGCGTGACGTTGTACAGGTTGAGCCAATAAGCCAGTTGTTCATCCCGTGAAAAATACTCGAGCGGCGCCTCGGCCGGTAAACCTTCGAGGTTTTTCTGGATATCCAGCAGCACCTGGGCGGATTCGGGGTCGCCGCCAAAAATCTCGTAGTAGAACCGGTTACCTTCATTGATGGTGGATCGCTTCACATTGGCTTTCATCCGGGTCCCGGTTTTTGCCTGGACGGGATCGGCTTTCTCCCGGTCTGAGCGCCCGACATCGACCACCACCTTTTTCAGCACGGTGTTCAGATCGGCGTAGTTGATCGTGTACCTGGATGCGGGATCGTAGCGCTGGAATGGCTCAGGCACGGTGGCGTCCCCTAATGCAACGATCGGGATTGTCAGCAACATTCCAACCAAAACCGCCGTGGCTGAGCAAATATGCTTCATCATTACTGTTCCTCCAAATGAATTCAATTGGGGGGTATCGAACCCTGTACTTAATACGACCCTGATTATTCTACTGCGTTCGCACCTTGGATACAGTGCTCAAAGTCCCGCTTGCGATACCCTGCCCGCTAGACGGGACAAACCTGCAAATGCGATTCACAGGACGGTTTGTCTTCTTCCCCATGCTAAACTCGGCCCATCATGGGCTTCTACGACACCTACCTGCTGCCGAAACTGGTCCATCACGTCTGCGGCCAGAAACCGGCCATGAAACAGCGTCAAAAAGTCGTCCCGCTGGCGGAAGGCCGGGTGCTCGAAATTGGAATCGGCTCCGGCCTGAACATTCCCTTTTACGATCCTGAAAAAGTCGATCATCTGTGGGGGATCGATCCGTCCCGGGAAATGTGGGCTATTGCGGGTAAAAATGCCCGCGAACACCACCTGGATGCCGAGTTTATCGAATCCGGCGCGGAATCCATCCCGCTCGACGATAATTCCGTTGATACGGTCGTGATGACCTACACAATGTGCACGATTCCCGGCGTACCGGCCGCACTGCAGGAAATCCGGCGCGTGTTGAAACCCGGCGGAAAATTGCTTTTCTGCGAACACGGGGAGGCCCCTGATCCCGGAGTGCGCCGTTGGCAGAACCGGTTGAATCCGATCTGGAACAAACTGGGAGGCGGTTGTAATCTGAACCGGCCTGTTCCGCGTCTCCTCCAGGACTCGGGTTTCAAATCCGACGATTTGCAAACCATGTATATCCCGGGCTGGAAGCCGGCTTGTTTCAACTATTGGGGCAGTGCCCGTTACGTGTAAACTGGTAAAATATTTCCAACATTTTGAACGCCCCTTTTCACATTAAAAGCAGGTAAACGATTTGAAAGCGCTGACACTGATTCTGATGGTTCTGGTTTCCACGACAGCTTTTGCAGCAGACCAGGACAATCCCCCCAACGTCAAGTCATTGATGACCCCGGAAGACTACGCAGAGTCGGGCCTGGATAAACTAACCGATGCCGAGCGCGAACACCTCAGCGAGTGGGTTGAAAGGTATCGCGAAGGCGCTGTCATCGGGCCGGAAGTGCACAAACGACAGTCACAGATGACCGAAGAAGAAAAGGTCGAGGACAAGAAAGAAAGGGAAGCTGAAATCGTGGCCAAGGTCGTGCCGGCATTCAGGGGCTGGACCGGAAAAACCATTTTCAGGCTCGATAACGGCCAGGTTTGGCAGCAACGCCAGGATGGCAAAATGCTCTACGACGGCAGCGATTCAGCCGTCACCATCACGCGGAACATGATGGGTAAGTATGTTCTGAGACACGCAGACTCGGGCCGCGGTATTGGGGTTATGCGCATCGATTGATACCCGCTCCGCCAGGGAACTGCGGAACGGGCTATCGTAGGAGCGGCCCAAGGCCGCGATTGTACGAGTTGTCGATGGTTATTAAAAGCAATCGCGGCCATGGGCCGCTCCTACACTATAAGAACCGCTCTGCGTCGATCTGAGAGCGTCGCCATCAGCCTCTACTCGTCAAATTGGTCCAGATCCTGCGGCTCATCGACATCGTAAGCCGCATTTTCCAGTTCAACCGTGCGTACAATTTCCCTGTGACGATCAATCACGGACCTTGCACCTCTCTTTCCATTCACGAATGATAATTCATGCATTAATTCACCTGGAAATATAACCGGAGGGCCTGAATAATAAGACTTTTCGTCATTCCAGGAGGATTCGATTATTCTTGATATATCAGATTTCCAGGCCGACAGGAGTACGAAAAGATCCTCCACGGTCAGGCGCCACTGGTCGCACGGCATGACCAGCACACCATCCGCATCGGCCGGAACATTGCGCACGCCGCAAGCGATCGAACCGCCCATACCGAGCTCCCAGTCAGGATTGTTCACGACCACGAGGTTCAGGCCGCGTAACTGGCTGGAAACCTCTTCCGAACGGAATCCCGTGACCACCACGACAGGGTCGGCGCCAAGGCTCAATAACAGGCCGGCGGCACGCCTGACCAGGCTTTCGCCATCCCGTTTTACCAGTTGCTTGGGCTGACCGAGACGACGGGAGCCGCCCGCAGCCAGCAGCACCGCAGCCAGTTTTGGCCTTTCAGCCCTTTTCACGGGTTTTCAGCGTCAGGGACTGACCATCGCGACTGTTGAGAACCGCATGGACCTCGGCCGCGATCGACAGCGCCACGGCAGCGGGCAGTTCGGCGCCGATGTCCAGGCCGGCCGGACCCTTTAAATCGAGCGCTTCACAACCGGCCATGGTTCGCAGGCGGTCCCGCCGGGCCGCCGGCCCCAGCACGGCGATATACGGAATATCCAACCCTGCAACCTGGCCGAGGTACGTGCTGTCGTTTTCCAGGTGGTGACTCATGATGACCACGGCATCCACTTCGGCAAGATCGGTGGATTCGGACAATTGTGCCGGACGGCACTGAGTGACGGTGCAGCCAGCAGGGAATCGCTCTGCTTTTGCAAAGGCCGGCCGATGGTCGACCACCAGCACCTCCCAGTCGAGTTGACACAGCGCCTGCGCAAGCGGAACGGCATCAGGCCCCGCGCCGCAGATCAACACCCTCGTCCTGGCGGGAATATTCACCAGTATCGCGCGCACCGTGCCCTCCCGGTAATCGAGCGCAACCGTTTGGGTTCTCCATTGCGGCCAGGGGCGCGCCAATGCACGCAAATTCTGTTGCAAAAACGGGTCACCTTCTGATATATCAGAATCATCAAGTAATGCCAGAGCCCCGCAGGGTAAGTCCGGTGCCGACTGCAAGGTCAATGCCACCAGGCAGGCTTTACGTGACTGCTGAGCAGCATCCAACCAGGCGAGAAATCCGAATCCGTCCTGCCGGTCGAGCCGCTGCAGCATCAGGTGGATCACGCCATCGCAACCGAGTCCAAGGCTCCAGACAAGGTCCTCGCCGGCATGCATGTCATAAGTGACAAACCCGGGTTCCCCGCTGGTAAATACGTTTGCCGCATGGTGCAGCAGGTCACCCTCCAGGCAGCCGCCCGAGATCATGCCTTCGAAACGGCCATCGGCGCTGATCAGCATCATGGCTCCGGGCTTGCGGTAGGTCGAACCCTCGGTGGCGATGATGGTCGCGAGCACCAGCGCGTCGTCCTGCCGGTGTTCGTGATAAAAATCCAGTAGTGCGGGTATCCCCAAATGCACCATTTAGCCCTCTTGGAAAATGGCGATTATGATAACCCTTTAGACAGGATCAGTGGGCTGGCGTTGGCTGAACGCGTTCCTCAGCTGGTCTTTGATCGGTAATTTACGAATTCGAATTCCGGAAGCATTAAATATTGCATTGGTCAGCGCCGGCGCCAGGCTGGGCAGGCCAATCTCACCCATACCCAGAGGCTTGTCGCCAAAGGGCAGGATATGGGTTTCAAAATCCACCGGGACGTCTTTGAGCCCGAGCAGGCGATAGTTATTGAAGTTGCTTTGCTGTACCTGCCCCTCCTCCAGCGTGATTTCAAGGTTCAGGGCTGTACTGAGGCCGTCGATGGTGCCGCCTTCCAATTGGGCCTGCACACCCAGGGGGTTGACCACGACTCCGCAATCCGCAGCCGCCACGATACGCTCAATGGTCAGTGCCCCCTCTTTGTCTACCGAAACCTCGACAGCATGCGCGGCGTAACCGCCAAAGGTGAAATGCGAGGCGATGCCGACCGCCCGGCCGGCCGGACGCTCCCGGCCATAATCGATCCGCCCGGCAACGTGTTGCAGCAGGCGCGACAGCCGCCAGGGATTGAATACCGGCCCGCCGTGCTGACCATAAGGCAACTCCCGGTTGTTACCGTAAAGCTCCAGCCGCAGCGCCAGGGGGTCCTGGCCGGAAGCATGGGCAATTTCATCCAGGAAGGACTGGATCACCCAGGCATTTGCCGTATGCGCCGGCGCCCGCCACGAGCCTCGCGGCACGCCGGACTGAACTTCAAACCACTCGATACGGAGATTGGAAATGATGTTCGCAGGAAAATCATCGATGTACAGTTCAGCGGAAAACTGCTCATCCGGTTTCACGCCTTCCCGGCGGTAGTACTTGCCGGCGCTGGCCAGCCGCTGGGTCCAGGCAACGACCTTTCCTTCGGCATCCAGCCCCGCTTTCATCTCGTGCATGCCGGATGGGCGGTAGAAATCATGCCTGACATCGTCTTCCCGGCTCCATTGCAGTTTCACGGGCGCGCGGATTTTTTGCGAGATCATGGCTGCTTCGGCGACATAATCGTTGGTCAGCCTGCGTCCGAACCCGCCTCCCACCCGCGTCATTTCGACCTGGATACTTTCACGGGGCAAACCGGTCACGGCAGCAACCGCGCGATTGGCGCCCGAGGGCATCTGCGTCGGGGCAATGATCAGCGCCGAGTCACTTCGCACGTCGGCAAAACAGTTTTGCGGCTCCATCGGTGCATGGTTGACGAAGGGAACCTGGTAACGCGCCGTGACTACCTTGCTTCGCGGATTCCAAAGCCAGGTCGAAATCACCGTCGTTTCGAACCACCTGTCCGCTGCCTGCCAGCAACTCCCCGGTCTGCCGCCAGAAAGAGCCGGTGCTTTCCGATGCGTGGGGGCCCTTTGACCACTCGACCCTGAGCGCTTTTCGGCCCTGCAGGGCCGCCCAGGTGGATGTGGCCACCACGGCGACGCCGCCGGCCAGGATCAGCATAGGGCTCTCCGGGCTGCGGCCCATCGATGGTGAAAACATCCAGAACGCCCGGAACACGGCGCGTTTCGCTGTCGTCAATCGACTTTACGCTTCCATCAAGGAATGGACAGCGCTGGATCACGGCATAACGCATCCCCGGCACTTCCGTGTCGATGCCGTAGCGGGCTGCGCCGGTGACAATTTCGCGCGCATCCACAACCCTGGCCGGCTTTCCTATGATCCGGTACAGGGAGGGGTCCTTGAGTTGCGGCTTTTCCGGCGGCGACCGGCAATTGCGCAGCCTCGGCGGCCAGTTCGGCATAGCTGAGCCGGTTGGCCGGCCGGTCACACATGACGACACCCGGTTCGGTGCGGCATTCAGCCACCGGGACACCCCAGCGCCGGGCCGCGGCCTCCATCAGCATCAACCGCGCCGAGGCGCCGACTTCGCGCAGAAATTCCCAGTTGTCTGTTACGGATGTGCTGCCGCCAGCGCCCTGGCCGCCGTATTTCCAGGTATAGCCATCTGCCGTTTTGAGCAGGCCGAGGGGCATTTGCCGGACGGTCACCGCGGACCACTCGACATCCAGTTCCTCGGCTACGAGCATTGGCATGGACGTGCGCACGCCCTGGCCGATCTCCGGCTGGGCGCAGCCGATAATGACCTGGTTGTCCGGCCGGATTTCGACGAAAAAGCCGATTTCGCCGCCGGTCTGCCCGGCCTCTTTCGCCGCCTGCAGGGTCAACACCGGCAGGCCCAGCAAGAATCCGCCGCCGGCTGTCAGGCCCGCCACCAGCAAACGTCGCCTGCCCAGGTCGACCGGATCCCGCCCGGGACGCTGTGAGCTCATTCATGAGTCGGCTCACTGGCCAGCAGGTCCGCGGCGCGGTGAATGGCTTTTCTGACCCGCACATACGTTCCGCAACGGCACAGGTTGGTCATTTCCCTCGCAATATCATCGTCGCTGGGACGGGCGTTATCCTGCAACAAATCGACCGCGGCCATGATCATACCGGCCTGGCAGTAACCGCATTGCGGCACGTCTTCTTCAATCCAGGCCTGCTGCACCGGATGCAGGTCCGTTGCCGACGGCGCCAGTCCCTCAATCGTTGTAATCTGCCGGCCAGCCACGGTGGAAATCCGGGTCATACAGGTTCTTTTTGCCTTGCCGTCGATCAGCACGGTGCAGGCGCCACATCGACCGATCCCGCAACCGTACTTGGTACCCTTCAGATCCAGCTGATCCCGCAGCACCCAGAGTAATGGCGTATCTTCTGCACCCGCGAACGAAACTTCCCGGTTATTTACCTTGAACGTGATCATGCATGTTCCTGCTTCCGGATTGCCTTGTTGATATCTTCACACACGCTACAAAAATGTCCGGACAATTGAAACAGGCAAAGGGATCAGCCGAGGCAAAAGCAGGTTTAATGGTTTGCCGGATGGCAAAAAAGTGTTCCAATTGCACACCATGGCCAACACAAAACCATTTGAAACCCTGGACCCGGAAAACTGGGACGAAATGCGCCAACTGGCGCACCGCATGGTTGACGATGCCCTGGACTACATCCAGTCCACCGAGGGATCGTCCGGCCTGGCAAGCCGTTCCGGGCGAGGTCGCCAAACGCCTGGAATCACCGGCACCCGGTGAGCCAACCAGCCCCGCCGCGGTCTACGACGAATACCGGGAACTGATACAGCCTTACACGATGCACACGGCACACCCCCGGTTCTGGTCCTGGTACATGGGGAGCGGAACGGTTTTTGGCGCGCTGGGGGAACTGTTGGCAGCCACGCTCAACCCTAACCTTGGCGGCGGCAACCACGCAGCGCCACTGGTTGAGAAACAGGTGCTCGGCTGGGTGCGTGACATGATGGGCTTTCCCGGAACCGCCAGCGGCCTGCTGACCAGCGGTGGTTCCATGGCAAATTTCACTGCCCTGGCAGTGGCCAGGAACACCAGCGCCGGCTGTGACGTCAGGCGCGAAGGTGTGCGTGCGGCGGCCGGACCACTGACCGTTTATGCCAGTAAGGAAGTCCACAGCTGTCACCAGAAAGCCATTGAAACCCTGGGGCTGGGTTCAGCCGGACTGCGCAAGATTGACGTCAACGATGACTACACCATCGACCTCGCCGCCCTCTCCCGCCAGGTCATGGCAGACCGTGAATCCGGCATGATCCCTTTCTGCGTCGTTGCTACGGCGGGAACCATCAATACCGGCGCGATCGATGACCTGAACGCGATCGCCGATTTCTGTGCAAACGAAGGCCTGTGGTTCCATGTTGACGGCTGCATCGGCGCTGTCGCGGTGCTGGCGGACAACGTGCGCGACCAACTCAAGGAATCGAGCGGGCCGATTCGGTTGCGCTGGACCTGCACAAGTGGATGCACATTCCGTTTGAAGCCGGTTGTGTCCTGGTGCGTGACGCAGCTGCGCACTACGATTCCTTCGCGCTGGTGCCGGAGTATCTCCAGCGCGCGGCGGATGACGGCGGACTGGCTTCCGGCAGCCTGTGGTTCAGCGACTATGGCCTGCAGCTGAGCCGCCAGTTTCGCGCCCTGAAAGTGTGGATGTCCATCAAGGAACATGGCCTGCATCGTTTTGGCCGCATGATGGCGCGCAACGTGGAACAGGCGCGTTACCTGGGGGAATTGATCGGGCGGACCGACAATCTCGAACTGACGGCCCCGGTCGGGCTGGACATTGTCTGCTTCCAGTACAATCCCGGCGGGATGGACACGGAACCACTGAACCGCTTGAACAAGGCCGTGCTGGTCAAGTTGCAGGAAAGCGGTGTGGCCGCTCCGTCATACACGACTCTGAAAGGCAGGTACTGCCTGCGCGTTGCGATCTCCAACCACCGCAGTCGTTTCGAGGATTTTGACCTGCTGGTGCACGAAGTCATCCGAATCGGGCGGGAACTCTCGAAGCAGGAACACCCGGCGAGTTGAGAGCCAATGCACAGAACCATCATGACCGTTGAAATCACCCGTCTGAAAATCTACCCGGTAAAATCCCTGAAGGGCATCGCGCTTGACCAGGCGACGCTGACACCGGAAGGGTTGTTGAACGATCGCCGCTGGATGGTGGTGCGATCCAACGGCAAGTTCGTCACCCAGCGGGACTTGCCGCGCCTGGCCCTGGTCCACACAAGCCTGGATGACCTGGGGGTAACGCTTGAGCTGAACAGGTCATGGCAAAACCACCGTTCCTTTCCTCTCGGCAGGCGGTGATCCCGTGCAGACGAAAGTCTGGGGCGTTCCCTGCGAGGCCCGGGATGAAGGCGAAGAAATTTCCCGCTGGCTCACTTCCGCGCTCGAAAGCCAGGCGACCCTGAAGCTGGTGCGCATGGCGCCGGGATTTGTTCGTCCCCAGGGGAAGCCGGACCAACTGGGTGAAAACACACACACCCTGTTCGCCGACGCCGCACCTTTCCTGGTCGCCAGCGAGACTTCCCTGGAAGCGCTGAACCGGGAACTCGCATCACGCGGCCACGAACAGGTGCCGATGAACCGTTTCCGGCCAAACATCGTGGTCCGTGGTCTTGAACCTTTCGTTGAACACAAGCTGGGCGGGCTGTATTCGGACACCTTCCGTTTGAACTTCTGTCACCCCTGCGAACGCTGCGTGGTCACCACCATCAACCAGGACACCGCGGAAAAAGACCCCGGCTGGCAGCCATTCAACACCCTGAAGGAGATCAACCCGGTGCCCGGCAAGAAAAAGCCCGCGCCGGCGTTTGGGCAAAATGCGATTCTGGAGTCGGGTGACCGGGACCTTTATTTCTAGTTGGCGACGTATTGGATACCTTCTGACGTAGGAGCGAATTCATTCGCGATTTTTCAGCAGCCGGGCATTCATCGCGGCTAAAGCCGCTCCTACCGTAGGAGCGGATTACGCATCAGGCGATGGAGACAGGACGGTTTTGCCGTCGGCAAAGAAGGCCTGTTGGAATGCCGTCGTGCGTCCGCGATCAAGCTCACGAGAGCACACCCTGTAGCCCAATCGGGGGCGGCATGCCCTGTTCGCGGATAAATCCGCTCCTACGGATTTTCCGATTCCTCGTCGTCGCTGCCCAACAGATCCTTGAGCTTTTCGCGGACTTTCACCTTGGTGTCCTTGAATTTCTTTTTGGTCTGCGCCTTCAGTATTTCGGTCGCCGCCTCGCGGGAGATTTCCTTGAGTATCCTGGCGGCGATCACCCTCGACAACTCGGTGGGTGTGCCTTTCAGATCGGTCATTTCGATGGCGTCGATCTTCAGATCGGTGTAGCGGTCCAGAGATTCCGATTCGAAAGCCGCCCGGGATCCGTTCATGCGGAAGTGACGGATCACGATTACCGGCTCCGGCTTTCCGCCTGTTACGGGAGGCGGCGCGGTGCCTGAACCCTCCTGCTCCAGCGCAGCCATCATCATGGAGAAATTCGTTTCCCCGCCCATTTCCTCGATGACGATTTCCGGGCTTTCGATCACCAGCCGCCTGATGTCCAGGCTGCCATAGTCGACCGCTGCTTCGATTCCGTTCAGGCTCAACGCGTTGCTGTTTTTGAAGCCGGGTGGATTGGCCACGGTGACATTGGATATGTTCAGCGAGCCGTCCTTGATACTGGTTGTGACTTCGCCAACGCTCACCGCCGATCCCAGTGACACGGAGCCCAGGGTTTCGATGCGTTCTTCTATCATGGAGTCCATGCGGAAGTTGATGAAGTACCAGGCTGCCCCGCCGGCCAGCAGGAGTAAAACGATCAGAAGGGTAAGCATTTTTTTCATGACGGGCTCCTCAACACGATCCGGGTCTGGCTTCAGTGCTCCGGAAGAATCAGGAAAGACTCCCCCGGATATGGCTGCAAGGATACAATATGGCGATGAAAGAAGAGAAAACCACACATTTCGGCTACCGTGAAGTAGCGGTTGAAGAGAAGGCCGGCCTGGTGCGCGGAGTGTTCGATTCCGTCGCCGGCAATTATGACCTGATGAATGACCTGATGTCGCTCGGCGTGCATCGCATCTGGAAACGCGACTTTACCTCCGGCAGTGGCATCGGTCCCGGTGACCGGGTCCTGGACCTGGCGGGCGGCACCGGCGACATCGCCGCCTTGCTGAGCAGGAAAGTCGGGGCCAACGGCCGCGTGATATTGAGTGACATCAATGAAGCCATGCTCAGCGTGGGGCGGCAGCGGCTTGAAGACCAGGGTATTGTCGGCAACGTGCGTTACGCGATTGCCAATGCGGAACAACTGCCGTTTGAAAGCGGCGAGTTTGACGCGGTGACCATAGCATTCGGCCTGCGCAACGTGACAGACAAGGATGCGGCCCTGAAAGAAATGCACCGGGTGCTGCGCCCCGGGGGCAAGCTGCTGATCCTGGAGTTTTCCGCGGTTCAGCATGAGCCGCTGAAAGCAATTTATGATGCCTGGTCCTTCGGCGCCCTTCCGGTTCTGGGCAAGCTGATCGCCGACGATGAAGACAGTTACCGCTACCTGGCGGAGAGTATCCGGAAACATCCGCCGCAGGAAGAACTGGCCCGGATGATGGAGGACGCCGGTTTCGACGATGTGCGTTTTCGCAACCTGACCGGCGGAATCGTGGCGGTCCATAGCGGAGTGCACGCCTGATCATGCCCGAGTACAAGACGCCGCTCCCCGGTATTTTCGCCGCCATGCTGGAATCGGCGGTCAACCGCCTGCTTCAATTGGACGATGGCTCACGCTCCCGCCAGGAACGCCTGGAAGGGCGCATGCTTCAGCTGGATATCGAGGGCATCGGGATCACGCTGTTTTTCGCCTTCAACGGCTACCGGGTGGAAGTGGGCACGCGCTCATCCTATGTGCCGGACACCGTGATCAGCGGATCACCCACGGCCCTGTTCGTCATGGCTGCACCGGATGAAATCGGCAAGTGGGGTTCTGCCGAATCCCGCGTGACCATCACCGGGGACGCCAACCTGGCGCGCGACCTGGAACGCCTGTTTTCACAACTGGACCCGGACTGGGAGGGACGGATTTCCCGCATTTTCGGAGACGTCTGGGGTCACCAGATTGCCTCGAGTTTGAAAGCGGGAGCTGAACAGGCCCGCAATACCGCCGAAAACGCCAACAGCATGCTCTCCGAATACCTGGAACAGAACCAGGCCCCGGTGATCCGCAGCGAAGAGTTTGAAGACTTCGCGGCAGTCGTCGACGAAACACGGCAATCGATTGAATTGCTGGAATCCCGGATAAGCCGCATGGAAAACCCGGAAAAATGATCCATTCCCTGCGCCAGTTTGCCCGCATGCTGAAGATCAGCGCGATCCTCTCGCGCTACCAGCTCGACGAGTTCCTGGAAGCGACCCACCTGTACCGGCCGATGCGGCTGCTGCGCCTTGTCACGCCATGGGGCAGAACCGGCCTGTCCGACAAACCACGTGGAGAAAGATTGCGGCTGGCGCTGACCGAGATGGGTCCGATTTATGTCAAGTTTGGCCAGATCATTTCAACCAGGCGCGACCTGGTGGCCCCGGACATCGCCGATGAACTGGCCCAGCTGCAGGACCAGGTCCCCCCGTTTCCCGGCGCCGAGGCCCAGTCGATCATCGAGGCTGCTTTGAAAAAGCCGGTGTCGGAATTGTTCGGCGCGTTCGAGTTGGAACCGCTGGCCTCTGCTTCCATCGCCCAGGTACATGCAGCCACCCTCCCCGACGGCCGGGAGGTCGTGGTCAAGGTCGTGCGTCCGGGTATCAGCCGGCTGATCCGGCGCGACATCGACCTGTTGATGGCGATCGCCGGCCTGGCGGAAAAATACTGGGAAACCGGTTCAAGGGTGAGGCCGACCGAGTTCGTGCGGGAATTTGAAACCTTCATTTTCGACGAACTCGACATGACCCGGGAAGCCTCCAACGCATCGGCGCTGCGGAACAATTTCACCGGCTCCAGGGAACTGTACATCCCGGAAATATACTGGCCGTACTGCGAACAACAGGTCCTGGTGATGGAACGCGTATCGGGCATTCCGATCAGCGACATCAAGGGCCTGAAAGACGCCGGCGTCAACCTCGAAAGGCTCGCCAAGATGGGTATCCGCGTTTTCTATACGCAGGTCTTCCGGGACAACCTGTTTCACGCCGATATGCACCCCGGAAACATCCTGGTGGACGTGCGTGACCCGGAGAACGCCAGTTACATCGCGTTGGATTTCGGGATCGTCGCGAGCCTGACTCCACCGGATCTTTATTACATTTCAGAAAACTTCCAGGCCCTGTTCAACCGGGACTACTTCAGGGTGGCCCAGCTGCACATCGATGCCGGCTGGGTGCCGCACGACACGCGCGTGGACGAATTGGAGGCCTCGATACGGGCCGTGGGCGAACCCAGCTTCTCGCGGCCGCTGAACGAGATTTCATTCGGAAACGTGATGCTCAAGCTGTTCCAGGTGGCGTACCGTTTCAAGCTGGATATTCAACCCCAGCTGATCATGTTGCAGAAAACCCTGCTGAACATCGAAGGACTGGGCCGCGAGTTGTATCCGGAGCTGGATGTGATGGCCGCTTCCAAACCTGTACTCGAGGCCATCCTGCAAGGAAAAACACGGCATCGACCAGGCCGCAAAAGACCTGCGCGAGAAGCTTCCCGGGTGGCTCAGCAAGGCGCCGGACATGCCCGGGCTGCTGCATGACTACCTGAAACTGGCTACCGAAGGAAAACTGGTCACCCGGACGGATCCGCGTGACCAGGCCCGGCTCAGAGCCGACGCGGAAGCGTCCAGCCGGCGCATGCTGAAAGCCATCTCCGGGTCGGCGCTGTTTTTCAGCGGCGCGGTGCTGACCGGGCTCAACGTGGGTCCTTTTTACCTGCTGGACGCTTCCACGCCCGGGCTGGTGTCCATGGCCATCGGCGCCTGGCTGCTGTGGCGGGCGAACGCCCGCTAGAGGGCCGTAGGAGCGGATTTATCCGCGATGTTTTTTCGCGAATAAATTCGCTCCTACGCAATCGGACACTTCCATATCCAGGTTAAACAACTCCTGGAGGTCGCGCCCCAAGCTCCAGCAAGGCCTCGTCCGCCTGCTCCAGGTTGCGGTAGGCTTCGGCCGCCATGTACTCGGCGTCCGAGCAATCGTCGTTGCGCGCTTTCATTTCAGCTTCGGTAACCGCAGTAGAAGCGGAATCGAGCTTCAGGTGGATCCAGTAGAGCCGCTCGGTTTGCTTGCATGACCGCCTGGCGCAGCGCCTGCAGTATCGACATCGGACGGTGGCGCTTTTTCCTCGCAAGCGGCTAGCACGATCAAACCCAGGAACAGAACGGGCAGCATCATCGATCGGCGCATTTGGGCATCTCCTTTTGTGGAATAAGGTTCGCAGAACCCAGTTTAAAGGTTCTCGCTTGCTTTTTTCGATCTTCATCATTATACTTACCTATAAGTAAGTCAGAGAATTGGCATGAGCCAGGTCAACAGCACAAGAGAACAGATCATCGACAAGGCGTTTCAGCTGATGTTGCAGCGTGGCATGAACGGCTTCAGCTACCGCGATATAGCCAAGCCGCTCGGGGTGAAAAATGCCGCCATTCACTATCATTTCCCGAACAAGACCGATCTGATCAAGGCCCTGATTGACGAGAACCACCAGCTTTTACGCCGCTCGACCTCGGAATTCATGGCCTATGGCGGTAAAGCCAGGACGCAGTTGGAAGGTTTGTTCGCGTTCACCATGAACCAGTGCAACTGCGGGCGGCCCATCTGCATGGTAGGCGCGTTGGCTATTGATTACGACGAACTCAGTGATGAACTCAAGGCCGCCAACAACCGTTTCATGAAAGATTCGGTGAATTGGCTGACCCGGGTAATGGAGGTTGGCCGGAAACAGGAAGAGTTCCATTTTGGCGGGGACGCCATGTCCAAGGCGGTATCGATCCTGGCGATGATCCAGGGCGCCCGGCAATTGGCGCGGATACATGGCCTGGACTACCTCGAGAAAATTTTCCAGCAGATTCGTATCGATTTGGGCTGCCCGCAGTCAGAGGCGGCGCAGGTATAAGCGGCTAAAAAAATTTGTTTGTTGAACTTACTTATCAGTAAGTATTATGGAGAAGAGAGATGAAAACACACGCAATCGGATGGAACGGTCTGGAGAGCCCGAAAAATCCTGCCACCGTCAACCCGGCAGACAACCTGAACAGCGCCACGCGCCTGGTGAGCAGGGTCATCCTGGCCCTGGCTCCGGCCCTGGCCTTGATCGTGGGCGCTGCCTGGCTGGTCACCATGCCGGACCTGGTCGTTTACCTGCAGGCAGCGCTCTGGACATCCGGATTCCTGTTCTTCGGACTGGCGCTGGACTCGGAAAAAGCCACGATCGGGCTGAGCCTGGCCACGGGTTTCGCCCTGCCCCTGCTGGCTGTATGGAGCGATAAAGTGGCCATAGAAATTGCCATCGTCGCTGTTGCGCTGGTGGCGGCCTGGATAGCCGCAGCTATCTTCGCAAGATGGCCCACCAGCGCGCCACGTTGAGCAGGCTCATCAGGGACGCTGCAACATAGGTCAGCGCCGCCGCCCTGAGCAGGCGGCGCGCATGTTGCTCATCGCCTGGATAGAGAACATCCTGCGCTTTCAATAAAGGCATCGCCCGTCCGAAGCTGGCGTCAAGTTCGGTGGGCAGGGTCAGCAGATGAATCACGACGGCGGAACCCAGCGTCAGCAAGCCGCCAACCGCCATCAGGAGCCCCGCGACAGGCAAGCGGGTGACACCGATGATCAACGGGGTTGCCATCATCAGCGCCGCGCCGGTTTTTTCCACCGGGCCAACCCAGCGCACAAGGCGGGTGCGCAATTTCAGGGGAGCAAATTCCTGTGCGTCCTGCAAGGCGTGTCCGACTTCGTGCGCAGCAATGGTGATCGCGGTCAGGGACTTGCCTTCAAAATTCTGCTGGCCCAGGCGCACTACCTTTTCCAGCGGATCATAGTGGTCGCCTTTTTCGGTGACCTCAACGCCTACATGCCCGAGGCTGAGCGAGTCCAGCAGTTTCCGGGCCGTTTCGCCACCGCTGTGTCCATAGCGATCCGCGGGGGAATGGTAGCGCGCCATGACCCGTTTGACCCAGAGACCCGGAACGATGGCAAGTGCCAGTAGCGCGATCAGAATGACCAGGATATGCACGGCTGCGGTCCTCGCCTACAACACGGGTTCGAGGAAGAAAAAGAAGGAACTCAGGAACTCAACATTGACCTGCCTGCGGGTCCTGACCACATCCGGAAAACTGCCGACCGAATAGTAGTTGCGGTAAAAATCGGGTGAGCCGGGCGGCACCGCCTGCTTGCCCGGCGCCAACTCGTAGACCGAGGTGGAACCGGATGACCACGGTTTGAACTGGGGAACCGTCTTTGGCACCGGCGCCAACGCTGTTTTTTCCTGTTCCTTATCCGGCTTCATGGCAACGACCCAGCTGTTTTCCGGCTTCACGTCGCGGCGGATCAATTGCTCCAGCGTGCGGGCAAATTTTTCATCCCAGACGATCAGTCCATTCTCGGTATTGAACCCTTCGGAACGCGGGTCGAAATTGTGCGATCCGATCATCGCCACCTGTCCATCGACGACGAACGATTTGGAATGCAAGCCCACGCGGGGAGCCGGCATCGGGATCACCGAATTGTCACCGGAAACCACGGATTCGCTGACCATGCCCTGCTTGTTCTCGTCGATCAGCGCAGACCAGCGAGGAAAAAATTCCGGCGCATCGATCGGAAACGGCTTGAACTCGTACATGTGAAATCCCAGTGTCTTCACATAGCGCTTCTTGTGACGATGGGTGTTGGCGTAGACCGTATCGGCATCGGTCGATGCCAGGGAGTTGGTGGAAAAAACGAGCTCGATCGCCGGATTTTGTTTGCGCAGTTTCTCGAAAACGTTCCGGGCCCGCCTGGAAAGCACCATGTAAGGGGACTGGATGACCACCGATTGCCTGGCCGACAGGATCACGTCGTATAACTGGCGGGTGATGTCTTCGGGCACGTCCTCGTCTTCCATTTCGTGCTTGCGCGGCCGGTCCGAGAAGTACGCCAGGCGCTCCACGTCAATCGCCGGTTCGACGAACAGCTCTCTGATCCGCTGCCCGTCTTCAACCTGCGCCAACAGGGGAAGCAACCGTTCCGCCGGCCGGTAGGGCTTGAGCTCGCCGGGATCGCCCTTGAACAAGTTCGGCCGCTACATCACGCAAGTGCTGCACCGGGATGGTCTTCCTGCCAAACCAGAACCAGTCGAACGACTGGCGCATCTCGCGCGCCGTGCTGCCGAAAACCAGCACGTCCCGGTCCTTGAAATCATAGTTCGGGTCATAGTCGAAATACCGGTCTGCGATATTGCGCCCCCCGATCAATCCGGCGAGGTCATCAACCACCAGCAGCTTGTTATGCATGCGCTGATTGACCCTCCGGAAACAACAAGCCATGCCGTTGATCCAGTCGTGGTTGGCCATCTTCGCCTTGTAAAACGACGGGTTGTAAAAGCGGATTTCAAAATTGTTGTGCGCCATGGCCAGGCGCAGCAGGTACTGCACATCCGAAAATGAAAACATCTGGTCCAGCAACAGGCGCACCTTGACCCCGCGCCGGGCCGCGTCCAGCAGTTCGTGCAGGACCAACTGGCCGGTGTCGTCCTTGCGCAGGATGAAATTCTGCAGGTCAATGTAGCGTTGCGCGGCGCGGATCAGGTGAATCCGGAGTTTCAGGGCATCCTCACCGTATTCGACCAGGGTAAGCTGATAGCGGCCGTCCCGGCTGACCTCTCTTGCCCGCTCGAGGACCGGCGACGGCACGGCGCAACGGTCGATATCGCGCGGAAAACAGGTCAGCCCGGTTTCCTGGTGATTCGTCACGCGCCTGTCCACTTCCCGGACTTTTTTGGCCGACAGGGAACAACCCGACAGAAACAACAGGGTGAGCAATGTGAAAAGAAGGTTACGCGCCACCTTCAGTCGCCGGACCGTCCGGCCGCCAGCAGGCGGAAAGCCCTGACTCCGGTAACCTTGTCCCGGACGGCGACCGCACCGAGGAAATTGCGGTCCGGCCGCACCAGGCCCAGCATCCAGTCCCCGGGCGACTCGTCTTCAAATTCCAGCAGCGCAGCGGGACGGCTCATGTCGGTTTCCACCGCGAAGCGGGCAAACTGGTTGGCGATTCCAAGACCCGAGGCCTTGACCACGGCTTCCTTGCAGGCCCACACGCGCAGAAAAGCCGCGTCGATTTCAGCAGCCGGCAGGGCGGACAGCGCATCTGCTTCAGCCGGGCTGAAATAACGGCGGGCCACCCCCAGGGCGTCGTGAGCCCGGCGCCCGGCCGGCTCCAGGTCCACGCCGATGTGGCTTGTCGTCGAAAGGCCGATCAGCAGCCTGTCCTCACTTTTCGCCATGCTGAAATGCAACTGGCTGTCATGGACGGAAGCATCGAGCACCGGCTTGCCGCGCTGTTTGCGGTTGATGTGCACCGATTTTCCCGGCAAGCCGAGATAGGCCCCGAGCAGAAGCCGCAGGTAGAAACGGCGGGCAAAACGCAATTGGCCCCTGGTCAATTCGGCGTTACCCCCGAGCGCGTCCCGCAATGAGTCGGCCAGCCCCCCCAGGTCCAGGAACCAGAGGTGCACTTCGCCCGGCACTGGCGCCTTCAGCGTGGGCAAAGGGATCGTGCAGGATTCAAAATCCTGCTCGCCGGCCAGAAGCCCGGTTTCGTTTCCTTCCATCATGATACCGCCAGTTTATCCCAAGGAGCCCCGGGTTAACTACACGCAGCCGCATAAGGAGCTATTGCGCGCTACGCAATTCACGGCGATGAATCCAGGCCTTGAAGGGCCGATGAATAGCCTATACTTGTACATTTGAACCTTCCCTCCGGCGAACCTGATGAAATTCAAGAATGTTGTCATTCAATCCCTTGCGGCAGTTGAACCACCGATACGTGTCACCTCGAAGGAAATTGAGCAGAAACTCAAACCCACGCTGGACCGGCTCGGGATTCGTGACGATCTGCTGGAGGAGGTGTCCGGTATCGGCGCCCGGCGCTTCTGGGAGAATGGAACCTCCCCGTCCGACGCCGCCACACTGGCGGCGGAAAAGGCGCTGGATCAGTCCGGCATAGACCGCCAGAAGATCGGGGTGATCATCAATACCTCGGTTTGCCGGGACTACCTGGAGCCTTCAACCGCCTGCATCGTTCACGGCAACCTCGGATTGAATGAAAACTGCCTCAATTTCGATGTCGGCAACGCCTGCCTTGCGTTCATGAATGGCATGGATATCGCCGCCCGGATGATTGAACGGGCGGAAGTCGAATACGCCCTGATCGTCGATGGTGAATCCAGCCGGCCAATTACCGAGGCGACGATAGAGCGCATGCTGTCCCCGGATATCTCGGCAGAACAGTTCAGGTCGGAATTTGCCTCGCTGACGCTGGGTTCCGGCGCTGCCGCCATGGTGCTCGCGCGCAGGGAACTGGCTCCGGAAGGCCATCCCTACCTGGGGAGCGTTTCCAGGGCGGCCACCGAGTTCAGCCACCTGTGCCGCGGCCAAATGGACCAGATGAAGACCGACACCCGGATTCTGCTGAGTGAAGGCCTCAAACTGGCCGCAAAAACATTCCATGCCGCCCGGATCACGCTGGGGTGGGTAGCCAGTGAACTGGACCAGTTCATCATCCACCAGGTCAGTAAAGTGCATACCGATTCGCTGGTGAACCTGCTGGGCCTGGACCCTGAGAAAGTTCATGCCATCTACCCGGAGATGGGGAATATCGGGCCCGCCTCGGTGCCGATCGTGCTGGCCAAGGCCGTGGAACTGGGCAGGATCCGGAAAGGCGACCGCGTCGCTCTGCTGGGCATAGGCTCCGGCCTGAATTGCGCGATGGCGGAAGTCGTCTGGTAAGACCAGCCCGGTTCGGAGAACAGCCCCATCAACAGGCCGCCAGACGCGCTCTACCCTTTTTCCAGTCACTACCTGGAGGTGCACGGCCAACGGCTGCATTACCTGGACGAGGGTCCACGGGATGCGCCGCCGGTGCTGATGCTGCATGGTAACCCGACCTGGTCGTTTTATTATCGCAACCTGGTCATGGCCCTGCGCGACCGCTTCCGCTGCATCGTTCCCGATCACCTGGGTTGCGGGTTGTCCGACAAGCCCGACGACAGCCACTATGACTACCGCCTGAAAAGCCGCATCGGGGACGTGGACGCCCTGGTCAAACACCTTGATCTCGAAGCGCCGCTGACCCTGGTCGTCCACGACTGGGGCGGCATGATCGGGTTTGCCTGGGCGGTTGAAAATCCCGCGAGAATAAAAAACCTGGTGGTGCTGAATACGGCGGCTTTTCCGCTGCCGGCAGCCAAAAAAATGCCGGTTGCACTGAGCCTGGTTCGCGACAGCGCTTTTGGCGCTTTCCTGGTCCGGCGTTTCAATGCGTTTTCAGCGATCGCTGCCCGGGTCGCGTTCAAGAAACCCGTTTCCCGGGCGGTCCGGAAGGCATACACCTTGCCTTATGATTCTCCCCGCAACCGGATCGCCACGCTCAAATTCGTACAGGATATTCCGCTGAGCGAAAAAGACCCCGGTTATGACATTTTGATAAATACCGCGAAACGATTACACTTGTTGCGGGAAAAGCCCTGTCTGATCGCATGGGGAGAAAAGGATTTCGTATTCGACGCACCTTTCCTCAACCAGTGGATTGACTACTTTCCGGACGCTGAAATTCATCGTTTTCCGGACTGTGGCCACTACGTGCTCGAGGACGGCGGACCGGCGCTGATTGATATCATCGCCAATTTTATGGGAATCAGGGAAGATTCGAATCATGGACATGCCAGTGGAAAAAACCTGGAACACGGATGAATTCAGCAATGTCGCCGGCGCACTGACCTGGCAAGCCAGGCGGCAGCCCAACGCCATTGCGATTCACTATCCGAAAAGCAGCACCTTCAAGAAAGACCATTACGAATCCTGCACCTACCGCGAACTGAACGAACTCAGTGATTGCTACGCGCGCGGCCTGCACCAATACGGCATCACCCCGGGTACGCTCACGGCACTGATGCTGACGCCCGGCCTGGATTTTTTCGCGGTGTTTTTCGCCCTGTTCAAGGCCGGCGCCGTCCCGGTGCTGATCGATCCCGGCATGGGCATGAAGCCACTGAAACAGTGCCTCGCCGAAGCCGGCCCAAAGGCCTTTATCGGCGTAACGAAAGCCCATTTCGCGCGTAAGATCCTGGGCTGGGCCAAGGAAAGCTGCGAATTGCTGGTCAGCGCCGGACCCACGCTGGGCCTTGGCGGCATCTCCCTGAAAAAGCTCAGGGAAATGGGCGGCCCGGCGTCCGGCGACGTCATCTACGAGGCCAAGCCGGACGACATGGCGGCCATCCTGTTCACTTCGGGAAGCACCGGCGCTCCGAAGGGCGTGGTGTATCGTCACCGGCACTTCAACGCCCAGGTCAAGATGCTCAAGGAGGCTTTCCGGATCGAACCGGGCGAAGTCAGCCTGCCGACCTTTCCGCCGTTCGCCCTGTTTGACCCGGCGCTGGGCGTGACCACCGTTGTTCCCGACATGGATCCGACCCGTCCCGCGGAAGCGGATCCTGAAAAACTGGTGCGCACGATCAACCGGTTCAAAGTCACCAATATTTTCGGCTCCCCGGCCCTGCTCGACACCCTGAGCCGGTATTGCGTGGACCATCAAATTCGGATGGAATCCGTTACCCGGGTCATTTCCGCCGGCGCCGCCGTGCCGGTGCGCATCATCCGCCGGATGGAGAATGCGCTTTACCGGGATGCCGCGATCCATACGCCTTACGGAGCAACCGAGTGTCTCCCGGTCAGCAGCATCAGCGCGGCGCAGCTGGATGACCGGATGGTCGACAAGATCGAGTCGGGAGACGGCGTCTGTGTCGGTCTCCCGGTGGAACCGAACAAGGTCCGGATCATCAGGATCAGCGAAATGTCATTTAACGACATCAGTGAAACCACCGAGATGCCGCGAGGCATGCCGGGCGAAATCGTCGTTTCAGGACCAAGTTGCACGGACAGCTACTGGAACCGTGAAACCGATACGATGATGTCGAAATTCACCGGGGAAAACGGCGAAACCTGGCACCGCATGGGTGACGTCGGGCATCATGGACGGCCAGGGACGCCTCTGGTACTGCGGCCGGGTTTCGCAACGCATCGAAACCGGCAAGGAAACCCTTTTTGCCGATCAATGCGAAGCCATTTTCAACCAGCACCCCGACCTGGTCCGTTCCGCTGTAGTCGGGATTGGAACCAAAGGACGGCAGACTCCCGTCCTGTGCATCGAGGTGAACGGCAAGTTGTCACCGGTGGAATCCGAGCGGGTACATTTCGATCTCCTGCAACTCGCCCAGGCCCATTCAATCACCCGCAGTATCCGTTCGGTTCTCTTCCACCCCGGATTTCCAGTGGACATCCGCCACAACTCCAAGATCGGACGTGAAGAGCTGGCCGCGTGGGCCGAGCAGAAGATGCAGAGCTAGGCTGGGAGCCGGTCAAATTGAAAATACTGGTCACCGGCGGCGGTGGATTTCTCGGAAGTTATGTTTGCCGCCAGTTGTCCGAACTCGGTCATGAAGTCATCGCCTTTCAGCGCAGCCCGGCCCCGCAGCTGGCGTCCGCCGGTGTGCTTTCTGTTTCCGGTGATATCGGCGATTCAGAATCACTGTTTGCCGCAACACGTGGTTGTGAGGCCATCATCCATACGGCCGGTAAGGCCGGGATATGGGGCGACCCTGCGGAATACCACCGGGTAAACGTCACCGGCACTGCCAACGTTATCGAAGCCTGCCGGAAAAACGCGATTCCGATCCTCATTCACACCAGCTCACCCAGTATCGTACATTCAGGCGGGGATATCAGTGGCGCGGATGAATCCCTGCCGATAGCCGGCAACCTCTCCGCGCCCTACCCGGCCAGCAAAGCAGCAGCCGAACGCGCGGTGATTGCAGCCAATTGCACGGCGCTCAAGACCACGGCCTTGCGCCCGCACCTGATCTGGGGTCCGGGTGATCCGCATATACTGCCCAGGCTGGCGGCAAAAGTGAAAAACGGAATACTGGCCCTGCCCGGGCCGGACAAGCTGGTCGATACGATTTACGTTGAAAACGCCGCATTGGCGCATGTGAAAGCATTGGAAGAACTTTCCTCGGCCGCCCGTTGCGCCGGAAAGGCTTACTTCGTGACCAACAACGAACCGATGCCGCAGGGCGAGATCATCAAGCGGTTGCTGGCGGCCATTGGAATCGAAGTCAGGATTCGTGCCGTCCCGGTTGTCCTGGCTAAAACAGCCGGCGCCATCTGCGAATTGACCTGGTCGGCATTCGGATTGAAATCAGAACCGCCGGTGACGCGGTTTTCGGTTGAACAACTGGCTACAACGCACTGGTTCAATACCAGCGCTGCCAGGCGGGATTTTGGTTACGTGCCAACCATCAGTATCAAAGAGGGCTTACGGCGCCTGCAGCAGCAGGGGCTGTGACCGCTATTTCTGGACGGCTTTGAACGCCTTGTCACAGGCCTGTTTTGTCAGGTAGCAGGGATTTCCGATTTGCCCGCGATCATTGATGCTGGCTTGTTCCGTGCCATTTTTGTCCTTGGTTATGGCCAGGAGTTTTGGCGGCTTCCAGGCTTCTGCGAGGTAGACGCACTGATCCCAACTGGATCCCTCGGGCAGATCAACTACCATGACGGCGTCATTACCATAGACACAGGCTGCATAGTCCGCGTATTTCGTTTCGCCCTTTTTATACTCGCAGGCAAAAGCAAGGCCGGCGCTTGCGGTCAAAACGACTGCGAGTGTGAATGTTACGGCAGTCCTGATCATTTCCGTTCCTCCACGATGTAGACGGCCCCGATACATTGAAGCACTTTGCACCGGAATAACGTATGACGTCCGTCAAGCAACTGACAATAAACGGCAATATTTCTGACATATTTGGGCTGGCTCAAGGAACTCTTTGGCAGAAAAGCCGGGATAAATCTTTATAACTGTCTGATTTATCGTTTATTAATCAGAATCGACTTTTTGGCTCGTATTTTGCATATATAAACTTGTAGTAACCAGCTGTGTGGTAGCAGCTGAAGGGAAGAATCGAGGTCCCGTGACTCGTTAGCCCGACCGGGGCCTCGAATCTCCCGCCCTTTGCAGAATTTGATGAATTATCGCCACCTGCAAGCTGACCAGAGATCAGTGGGTATTTTTTCGCCAAGAAAGGAAACTTACCCCGAAGCCGCATTAGGAACGATCGATGCGGGAACGTCATTCAAACCCGGCCCCGGCCGGGTTTTTTCTTTCTCAGATAATCTGCATGCGTACGATCACCTTCGTTTCCGGGGGACTCCGGCCATCGGTCGTCCGCGGATTTTTCGCACGTAATACTCAATGTGGCTGTAGTCGAGCAATTCCAGGTCGGCCCCGGCAATCCTGTCATAGCGCCCGTGATATTTATGCTTGACCCAGGCATTGATATCCATCCGGCGGCCATGTTCGAACAGGCGGTTGTTGACCGGGTGAAACCCCGGTTTCTGGATGAAGGCTGTACCAAAATCGATCACGCAGGGTTTTTCATCTTCGGTAACCAGGATATTCGACTTGGACTTGAGGTCTCCATGGCTCACGCCACGTTGGTGAAACGAACGCAGGACCAGCAGGAGTTCTGCAAACCAGCGTTCCCTGTCGGTCCAGGTTGCATCGCGATAGGGCCTGGCCTGGACGTATTCAATCACCAGGTGCCGGCCGTCGATCATTCCGTAGCATCGCGGAATGCCCGCCAGGCCGTCCATCCGTTGATAGGCCTGGTACTCGCGCAACAGGGTTCGTTCCCGCAACCGGCGGAGCAGTCCCCGGCCCATTGCGGTTTTTACAACCACGTGCAAACCATCGGCCTGGTAACCCAGCAGGGTGCCCTGGTTGCTGACCGCCAGGATATTTTCACGCCTTTCCAGGCTGCGTTCGATCCAATTCCGGAATTCCGGCTGATTGATCAGCTTAATCATTTGTGGTCTAAAGAACCTCTGACTTATTATGCACGGGCGCGTCAATCTGATAGCCGGAAATCATAACACCAGGGACCACCATGAATTTCACAATATTCGCCTCGAGCGCGATCGCATTTGTATTGGCCGCCGGCACTACGGCGGCAGCCGAGCCCTACCCTTCAACGTACCAGCGGTTGCCCTCCGGGCCGGTGCTCATTATCAACGCAACCATCCTGACCGGTACCGGGGAACGAATCGAAAATGGCAGCCTGCTGATGTCAGGCGGACGGATCGAGCGGGTGCAGCGTAATGAAATCGTCGTCAAGGCGGGTTCGGCCGAGGTCATTGACGCGGGCGGGCGCTGGGTTACACCCGGCCTGATCGATATCCACTCCCACCTCGGCGTTTACGCCAGCCCATCCATCGAGGCGCACTCGGATGGCAACGAGGCGACTGCTCCGGTCACGGCGCAGGTTTGGGCCGAGCACAGCATCTGGCCCCAGGACCCCGGGTTCAGCCGCGCGCTTGCCGGTGGCGTGACCTCGCTGCAGGTATTGCCGGGTTCCGCCAACCTGATTGGCGGCCGCGGAGTGACGCTGAAAAACGTGCCGTCAATCACGTACCAGGGCATGAAGTTTCCGGCAGCGCCTTACGGATTGAAAATGGCGTGCGGTGAAAATCCCAAGCGGGTCTACGGTGAGAAGGGACTGGCGCCGTCGACTCGCATGGGCAACATGGCAGGTTACCGGGCCCAGTGGATCGAAGCGCAACGATACATCAAGGACTGGGCGGAATATGAGAAAGCCACGACCCCAAAAAGTGACAAGAGCGACAAGAAATCCAGGAAAAGCGAACCCCTCAAGGCACCGATTCGCGACCTGAGGCTGGAAACACTGGCGGCTGTGCTCAAGGGAGAGATCCTGGTGCACATGCATTGCTACCGCGCGGACGAAATGGCCACGATTCTCGACATGGCGGATGAGTTTGGTTATCACGTCAGCGCATTCCACCATGGCGTAGAGGCCTACAAGATTGCCGACCTGCTGGCTGAAAACGGCGTTTGCGGAGCATTGTGGGCAGATTGGTGGGGCTTCAAGGCGGAAGCCTACGACGGCATCCAGGAAAATATCGCGCTGGTCGACCGACCCGAAGGCAGTTGCGCCATCGTCCACTCGGACTCGTCCGAGGGCATCCAGCGCCTGAACCAGGAAGCGGCCAAGGCCATGACACGCGGCCGCCTGGCCGGCATGGACATTCCGGAAGAACGCGCCATCGGCTGGATTACAGCCAACCCGGCCAGGGCGATGGGTATCCTGGATCAGACCGGAACCCTCGAGGCCGGGAAAATGGCCGATGTCGTCATCTGGAACGGCAATCCGTTCAGCGTTTACGCCATGGCTGACCAGGTCTTCATCGACGGCGCCCTGCTGTACGACCGCCACGATCCGCAACGCCAGCCGGTGTCCGATTTTGAACTTGGCCAACTACCGGGAGCAGCAGAATGATTCGCCGGAATGATAAATCCAGGTACACGAGCCGAGTCATTGCGCTGCTGCTCGGTCTGTTCAGCGCCGTCAATGCCCTGGCAGGCACCCTGTTCATCAACGACGCCACGGTTTACAGCATGAGCAGTGTGGTGCCATTGCAGGACGGCGACATACTGATTCGCGATGGCCGCATCGAGGCGGTTGCCGTCGGCCTGACCCCTCCAGCGGGCGCCACCGTGATCGAAGCACGGGGACGACCTGTCACACCGGGGTTTTTCGCCGGTATTACCGAACTGGGCCTGGATGAGATATCCGCCGTGGATTCTTCTGTCGACAGCGGCCTGGCGGTCGCGGCCCTGAGGCCCGAATTTGACGTGACGACCGCGTATAACCCGCATTCCGCTTCAATACCGGTAACCCGGATCGAGGGTTACACCTGGAGCATGCTGGGCGCAGACCGCTCCGGCAGCATCATTGGCGGCCAGGGACGCGCGGTGTCGCTCGACGGCGCATACCGGTCATTCATGGGCAACCGTGTTCTGTTCATCGACGTCGGGGCTGATGCCTCGGGTAATAGCGGCGAATCGCGCGCCGGGCAATGGATGCTGCTGGAGCAGGCGATGGCCGAATCTGCAACGGAGGTGCTCTGGTCGCCAGACCCGCTGCTGACGGTCGCCGGGCGGGGCGCACTGGCTGCGTACCGGGACAGCGGAATCGTGGTGTTCAACGTGGACCGCGCCAGCGACATCCTGCAGGTCATTGAATTTTCTTCCCGCCACGGCCTCAATTCCGTGATCAGTGGCGGCGCCGAAGCGTGGATGGTCGCAGACCAGCTGGCGGAGGCAGGGGTGCCGGTGTTGATTGACGCCTTGTCGAACCTGCCCGAAAACTTCGACAAGATCGGCGCGCGTCTGGATAACGCGGCGATCCTGAATGCGGCCGGGGTGAATATTGCGTTTTACGGCGCCGGCACCCAGCAGGCCCGCAAACTCCGGCAAGTCGCCGGAAATGCCGTAGCCCACGGCCTGCCTTATGAATCCGGGCTGGCGGCCATGACCATCAACCCGGCCATCATCTTTTCCCTGGACAGTGAATACGGCAGCCTCGAGGCCGGCAGCGTCGCCGACCTGGTCATCTGGAGCGGTGACCCGCTTGAAGTGACCTCGGTCGCGGACCAGGTAGTCATCAGGGGCGAACCCATCGAGATGGTTTCACGCCAGACCCTGTTACGCGACCGCTACCTGCCGGAAAACCCGGCGATGCCGCGGGCTTATATAAAACCGTAGGAGCGATTTCAATCGCGATGGGTGTATATTTGAAATAGCCCATCGCGAGTGTAAAATTTAAAACAATCGCGATTGAAATCGCTCCTACTCTCCGTTCAGGTAATCCACCACCAGGTTGCTGAAAATCCGCACACCGACTTCGAGGTTGGGTTCGTACATGTCGAAAAACGGTGAGTGGTTGGCGGCCAGCGTCGCCGGGTCCACGTCCGGCGGACCGTTACCCAGGAACAGGAACAATCCGGGGGTCTGCTGGGCATAGATGGAGAAGTCCTCGGCCACGGTCTGCGGCGTGATGTCATGCACCGTGGTGACCCGCTGCAGCGTCGGCAACATCCGGGTCAGCAGTTCCGGATCGTTGATTACCGCAGGCGTCCCCAGGCCCACTTCGAATTCGATTTCGCCCCCGGCAGCCTCGGCAATGGCCCGGGCGGTCCGTTCCATGCGCACATGGATGTCCCGCCGCATGGCTTCGTCAAAGGTGCGAGTGGTGCCTTCCATCACGACCTCATCGGGGATCACGTTACCGCGAATGCCGCCGGCAATGTGCCCGACGCTGATAATGGATGGCGCCAGCGTTACGTCCACCTGGCGGCTCTCGATCGTCTGAAAAGCCATGACGATCTGGGCCGCCAGGACAATCGGATCCACGCCCTTCCAGGGCATCGCCCCGTGGGTCTGCCGGCCTTTGACTGTCATTTTGAAGCTGTCGGCCGCCGCCATCAGCGGACCCGGGCGCACCGCGATCTCACCGCCTGGCGTGCTGATGCCAACGTGGATGCCGAAAACCGCGTCGGGCTTGCGTTCTTCAAAAATGCCTTCTTTCAGCATCAGGCTGGCGCCGCCTTCTTCATCCCCCGGCGGACCCTCTTCGGCGGGCTGGAAAATCAACATGACGGAACCTGGCAACTGGTCTTTGACGGAATTGAGCACCCAGGCCGAACCGAGCAACATGGCCATGTGGTTGTCGTGCCCGCAGGCATGCATCACGCCTGTCTGCTCGCCGTTGTATTGATCAGTGGCCGTTGAGGCGAATGGAAGCCCGGTTTGCTCGGTGACCGGCAGGGCGTCCATGTCGGTGCGGATCGCCACCAGCGGACCGGGTTTGCCGCCCTCGATAATCGCGACCACGCCCGTGTGCGCGATTCCGGTGACCGGTTCCAGCCCCATCTCGCGCAAAGCCGCGGCGATTTTTTCAGCCGTGTTGAATTCGCGGTTGCTCAGTTCCGGGTTCTGGTGGAACCAGCGCCGCCATTCAACCACCTGGGACTGCGCCTCGGAGGCGAGCCGGTCAATCTGGTCGGGGGTTACCTGGGCATGTGACGTGACCGGAATCAAAAGAAGAGCTAGTAGCCATTTAATTTTCATCATCATTTCCTCGTTTTTTTCGTAGGAGCGATTTCAATCGCGATTGGGTTTTGCGCATCGCGAATGAATTCGCTCCTACCTTACAATCGCCCGGCCCGATGACTCGCGCGGATCGGAACCGGCGCTGACCTTTCCGGTCTCCAGGTTCCACATGACGCCATGCATATTGCCCCAGGTGCCGTCGCGCACTTCGACCTCGTGCCCCATGGCTTCAAGGGCTTCGACCTGCTCCACGGTGAAAGCATTGGGCTCTGCCGATATCCGGTCAGGCTCATACTGGTGATGAAAGCGCGGCAGGGACACCCAGGACTCCGGTTCGTGGCCTTGCATGAAGTCCAGGATGCCCAACAGCACCATCGTGATGATCCGGCTGCCGCCCGGAGTGCCGATCACCGCTCTCTTGTCTTCGCCGATCATGAAGGTTGGCGTCATGCTCGACAACGGCCGTTTGTACGGCTGGATTTCGTTGGCCACAAAACCGATCAGGCCATAGGCGTTGGGCTCGCCTGCCTTGGCGGAAAAGTCGTCCATTTCATTGTTCACCACGAACCCGGTCCCGGGCGGCATGAAGGTCGAGCCGAAGGGCGTATTCACGGTCAGCGTGGCGGCGACCATGTTGCCTTCGGCGTCGATGATCGAGAAATGGGTGGTGTCCGTGCCGCCGGGAATCTGGTCGTTTCCGGCCAGCATGCTGCTGGGAGTGGCGCGATCCGGGCGGATCGATGCCCGCAAACCATCGGCATAGTACTGGCTGGTGAGCATGTCCACCGGGATTTCCACGAAATCCGGGTCGCCCAGGTAAATCGCCCGGTCACGGTAGGCCCTGCGCATGGCTTCCACGATAAGGTGCGTGCGTAGCACCGGGTCCAGGTCGTTGATCGGGTAAGGTTCCAGGATGTTCAGAATTTCGGCGATCGCCACCCCGCCGGAAGACGGAGGCGGCGCGGTGACCAACTCGTAGTCACCGTACAGGGTGCGAATGGGATCACGTTCCTTTAACACGTAGCCCGCCAGGTCTTCCATGGTCCAGATCCCGCCGGCTTCGCGCACGCCCTTGATGATCCGCTCCGCCACCGGCCCGGTATAAAATCCCGCAGCGCCATGTTCAGCCACGTTTTCCAGCACCCAGGCCAGGTCAGGTGACTTGATGATGTAGCCAACGGGCGGTATTTCGCCATCAGCCAGGTAGGCCTCAGTTGCGGCCGGCCAGCGTTTCATGGTCTTTATCCGGTAACCCACGAGTTCGTTGAATTTGTCATCCACCGGGAAGCCTTCACGGGCGATCCGGATGGCCGGCTGCAGGCTGGTCGCCAACGGCAGGCGGCCATAGTGATCGGCCAGGTGTTGCAGCCCGGCGATCTCACCGGGTATCGCACCGGCTAGCGGCCCGTTTACCGCCAGGTCGCGCACCACGTTCCCTTCTGCATCCAGGTACATATCCTTGCTGGCGGCGCCCGGCGCCATTTCGCGGGCGTCGATCATGGTTTCAAAGCCGTCCCCGGCGCGGTGGATCAGCCAGAATGCGCCGCCGCCGATGCCGGAACTGGTCGGCTCAACCACCGCCAGGGTCGCGCTTACCGCGATCGCCGCGTCGAATGCATTTCCGCCCTGGGCCAGGATTTCGTGCCCCGCTTCGGTCGCCAGGTAGTGCGCGCTCGCAATGGCGGCTTTGCCCGGAACCCGGTCAGCGGCAAGAACAGCATGGGTCCATGGCAGAACCAGGCAAAACAAAGCCAGTGACACTATTTTCTTCATCAGAGCGCTTACACAGACGTCAGGCGTCGATATTTTTCCCACAGTTTTTCCTCGGTTTCTTCGTTGTCAGGGTCTTTCGGGATGCATTCCACCGGGCAGACCTCGACGCATTGCGGTGTATCGAAATGCCCGACGCATTCGGTGCATTTCATGGGATCGATCTCGTAAAATTCGAGGCCCTGGTAGATGGCCTCATTGGGGCATTCAGGCTCGCAGACATCGCAATTGATGCACTCTTCAGTGATCTTGAGCGACAAGGACCTACCCCAATTCCCTGAAGCGCGCCCGCATCGCCTGCTGAACTTCCTTGCACACAAACTCGGAAACGTCGCCGTCCAGGCGGGCCACTTCCTTGACCAGGGACGAGGAAATGAAACTGTAATCCTCATCGGGCGTCAGGAACATCGTCTCCACATTGGGCGCAATGTGCCGGTTCATACTGGCCAGCTGAAACTCGTATTCGAAGTCCGAAACAGCGCGCAGGCCGCGAATAATGACGGATGCGCCGATTTGCTGGACGAACTCCACCAGCAGGTTGCTGAAACCCACGACTTCGACGTTTTCCAGGCCGGCCATCTCGTGTTCTACCAGCGCAATCCGCTCTTCCAGGCTGAACAGCGGCTTCTTGTGCGGACTCTCCGCGATTGCGATGACCACCTTCGAAAACACGCGCGCCGCCCGGGATACCAGGTCGGTGTGACCGTTGGTAATGGGGTCGAACGTGCCTGGATAGACCGCGATCCGGTTTGGCTTCATTTAGGCGTCATTCCACGATTTCAGCAAACCAGCATTGTACCCGCTTTGCTAATTTTTTTTCAGCAGCCGCATACGCACATCACCCATGACCTGTTCCCTGGCAATTTCCCAGCCTGGACCTGGTGCAAAAGCCGGCGAATCAAGGGCCGTCTCCAGGTAAACAAAGCCCCCCTCTCGAACACTGTTCCTGGCGGCCAGCAACTCCAGTGCGCGGGTTTCCAGGCCTGCCCCGAAGGGCGGATCGATAAACACGATATCCAGGGATCAGCGGCTCACATTGGGCCAGCCAGGCGATTGCGTCACCCTCGATCAGTTCAACCTGTTCCGCCTTCAACCGGGCGAGGCTTTCCCGTATTTCGGCGGCTGCCGGCCTGGACTTTTCCAGCAGGGTGACCCGGGCGGCGCCGCGCGAAGCGGCTTCCAGGCCCAATACACCACTGCCGGCGAACAGATCAGCACACCGGGCACCCCGGAGATGCATCTGCAACCAGTTGAACAGGGTTTCACGGCCGCGGTCGCCGGAAGGCCGCAGGCCGGGAAGATCCCGCACGCGCAAGCGCGTGCCCCGCCATTTTCCGCCGATGATTCGAACTGTCCCCGGTTGTTTCTTTGTCATTGTCTTACTCATGGCCAGATCAGGCATCATCCGGGAGCCCGGTCCTTGAACACGGACTCTTTGGCCCCAAAACTATGGAACCGCTGATCAATTATACTCAGAGACTCCCCGGAATTACGCCCGGTCACCAACCAAGGTCACTTTCAATGCTGCGCATTTTCCGAAAAAACAAGAACAAACCCGGCGCCGTGCAGGATGTCCAGCTGCGGCCCGCCGAGGCTTCCGGCCAGGATGCGCTGGAGCTGCGCCTGGAAGATACACGCAGGCAGCTCGGAAAAAGACTCGGAGCCTTGCTGACCAACCGCAGTTCGATCGATGAAGACCTGCTGGATGAAATCGAAACCACGTTGATCACCTCCGACATCGGGGTTAACGCCGCCCTTGAAATCGTGGAAAACCTGCGCGCCGGAATCGCCAACCGGGTGATCACCGAGCCCGGGCAGGTCCTGCCCGCGGTCCAGGCGGAACTGTTCGAGTTGATCGAGCCCTGTGAGCAGTTCCTGGCAATCGACGAGACCAAAAAGCCTTTTGTCATCCTGATGGTGGGCGTGAACGGCGCGGGTAAGACCACCACCATCGGCAAGCTGGCCCAGCGTTACAAGGAAGACGGGCTCAAGGTGATGCTGGCCGCCGGGGACACCTTCCGGGCGGCTGCCGTCGAACAGCTGAAATCCTGGGGCGAGCGCAACCAGGTTCCGGTTGTTTCCCAGGGCAGCGGCGCGGATTCGGCCGCGGTTATCTTCGATGCGCTGCAATCGGCAAAATCCCGCGGCATTGATGTCCTGATCGCCGATACCGCCGGGCGCCTGCATACACAGCACAACCTGATGGAAGAGCTGAAAAAGATCCACCGCGTGATGAGCCGGATCGACCCGTCGGCGCCACACGAGATCATGCTGGTCGTGGATGCGGGCACCGGGCAGAACGCCCTCAACCAGGCCCGTGAATTCAAACAGGCGATTGGCGTGACCGGCATCACCATCACCAAGCTGGACGGCACTGCCCGGGGCGGCGTGCTGTTCGGTATCGCGCATGAACTGGGCGTGCCCATCCGCTTTATCGGCGTCGGCGAAGCGGCCAAGGATTTGCGGCCGTTTGACGCCGGATCCTTCGTCAACGCGATCCTGCCGATCGACTGAACCGTGGCCGTAACCAGGCTATCCCCTTTTTCCGAACGGCTGCTTCAATGGTGGGATAAACACGGCCGCAAGGACTTGCCCTGGCAGCATCCGCGCACGCCCTATCGCGTGTGGGTTTCCGAGATCATGCTGCAGCAGACCCAGGTCGCGACCGTCATCCCGTATTTCGAGCGCTGGATGAAGTCATTTCCCGATCTTCCCGCGCTGGCTGCGGCGCCGCTGGACGAAGTACTGTCGCACTGGTCCGGCCTGGGCTACTACGCGCGCGCACGCAACCTGCACAAGGCCGCACTGTTGTGCATGGAACGGCACGGCGGGCAGCTCCCGCAGGGCGCCCAAAACCTGGCGGCCCTGCCCGGCATCGGCCAAAGCACGGCGAATGCCATCGTCTCGCAGTCCACCGGTCAACCCGCGCCTGTCCTCGATGGCAACGTGCGCCGGGTGCTGGCCCGGCATGCCGCGGTGGAGGGCTGGACCGGTAAGGCGCCGGTTCAGAAGCGGCTCTGGCAAGAAGCCGAAACCCGCTTGCCGGAAAGCCGCGGCGCCGACTACACCCAGGCCATCATGGACCTCGGCGCAATGCTGTGCACCCGTTCAGCCCCCGGCTGTGAACAGTGCCCGGTAAACTCCGATTGCCGGGCGCTGGCCTTGGGGCGGGTGCAGGATTTTCCGTCGCGGAAACCCGCCACGCGGGTCAGTGACAGGACCCTGCACATGCTGATCCTGCGGGACGGTCAAAATCGCGTGCTGCTGGAGAAGCGGGCGCCGGCGGGCATCTGGGGCGGCCTGTGGTGCCTGCCCGAAGGCGAAAGCATCGAAGCCGTCAGCGCGGCCCTGGGTGTATCCTGCTCCGGAATGATCACGCTGACGCCGGTCGAACATCGGCTCAGCCATATCCGGATGCGCATCATTCCGGCGTTGGCCACCGCCCTTGATGCCGGGCAGGTAAAATGTGAACGGCAGATTGGCTGGTTTGACCGCACTCAGCAGGAAAACCTCGGCCTGCCCAAGCCGGTCACCGACCTGTTGATGAGACTGAACAATGGAGAATTTGCATGACCCGAAAAGTGAAATGCCTGGCCCTTGGTGAAGAACTGGATGGACTGGCCTTCCAGCCCTATCCCGGCGAACTGGGCAGGAAAATATATGAAAACATCTCGCAACAGGCCTGGCAGAAATGGATGGCCCACCAGACCATGCTGATCAACGAAAACCGCCTGTCACCAATTAACCCGGATCACCGCAAGTACCTCGAAGGCGAGATGGTGAAATACCTGTTCGAAGGTGTCACCGAAGCACCGGAAGGCTATGTGCCGCCTGAAGAAGGCAAAAAGGAATGAGGCCAATCGAGTGGCTGCCGGCGCTGATCGCAGCAATATCCGCATTCGTGGTCGGTGGCCTGTGGTACTCGCCCCTGCTGTTCGGAAAAGCCTGGCAACGGGAAGCCGGGCTCAGCGACGATCAGATCGCCGCCTCGAACAAGGCCATGATCTTCGGTGTTTCTTTCGTCCTCTGCCTGATCGCCGCCGCCGCCTTTTCAGCCGTAATTGGACCGGAGCCCAGCACCTTCATGGCCCTGCATTCCGGCATCGGCGTCGGCCTGGCCTGGGTCGCGACTTCGTTCGGGGTGAATTACCTGTTCGAACAGAAAAGCCTGAAGCTGTGGCTGATCAACGCGGGCTACCACAGCGTGCAGTTTACGATTTACGGCGTGGTTTTCGGCCTGATGTAGTGCCCTGTCCCGCAATTAACTACCCTTTCAGAGCCCCGCATTTGTGCCAAGACAAGGCGCAGTTCGCAGGGAATGGCATGCCCTTGCCAAGAACTGCAAGGCCGTATTGGTGCAAATGCGGGACTCCCTCCGGGCATGCCGAGAAGCAGCCATCTGCGGTGTTGTGCTCGCTTGAATTGGCGCAACCAGTCCTGCGCTCGCACGCCTTGCGGCTGGCCGCTTCTCGCCATGCTGAAAGGGTAGTTAATTGCGGGACAGGGCACTGGGTTGACTTTGACAGCCCTTACAGGTTTAATACTGCGCCTCACCCAATACCATGCCCAGGTAGCTCAGTCGGTAGAGCAGTGGATTGAAAATCCACGTGTCGGTGGTTCGATTCCGCCCCTGGGCACCATCTTAAAAATGCCCCTGAACGGGGCTTTTTTTATGGATGGCGCCCACGGGGGAACACCACGCGCTAACCTCACGAGTGTCTTTTAATCCAGGGCTTCGGATTGGGTTAATTTCTTCTTGATTCTTAACTGCAAACCGCCAATCCGGGTTCGATTCCGCCCCTGGGCACCACTCCTTCGACCGCTCAGCGCTTCTTTGCCTGCGGCAAAACCGCACTTCGCTAATATTTGTCCCAACGTCTGCGCATCAGTTCCGTTTGGGCGATCTCGGCTTCTTGTTTCATGTGGGCCGCCAATCCGGGTTCGAACTGCCTAATGCGTCGCTTCGCGACATCTTGATTTGCGTGTATAGCGACACGCAACGCCCCCTGGGCACCATTTTTTAGTATTTTTTCCACTACGTTCGCACAAATTCAAGCAAGGGCTTCATATTGTGCTTGTCGGCTTCGTGCAGCGCAGCGATATAGCGCTCTCGCGTTTCACCGACATCGACCAGGTTCTGGCTCCCCCAGCTAAAGCGTTCGCGGCCAAGTGACGCGAGCAACAGATCGGTCGCGAGCCGGGCATGGCGGCCATTCCCATTCGGATAGGGGTGAATCCACACCATCCGGTGATGAAACCGGGCGGCAATTTCATCCGCTTCATATGTGCTGTGTTCGATCCAGTAACGGCAATCGTCAATTAATTGCTGTACCTCTTGCGAAATACGATAAGCATCAACGCCTACATTTTTGCCCGAGCGGCGGTGCTTACCGGCCCAGCGCCAGACATTGCCGAACATGCGTTTGTGCAGACTATCCAGAAACCGCGCATCAAGAACATCGCGCTTCCTGCCAAAGGCCCAGGCTTGCGCTTCAAGAATATTGGCTTGCTCTGCTTCGTTGATCTCACTGCGCGTCGTGATGTAAGAAGGGATCAGCCCTTCGCGCTCCTCAGCGCTGAGCGGCGTTCGTCCGTCGCCCCGTTCGTCAAACAGGTCGATTACTCCCACTCCCATAATTTGGAGCCCGATTTTTCTGCGATCTGCCTGGCAAGCTGTCTGACCTGCTCGCGCTCGTCTTCTTCATCAACGCTTTGGTCTTCAAGCGCCATCGTATGGCGCGTTGCTTTGACGCTCTCTATTGCCAGAGCACACGCGCGCTGCGCGACCATTTCTTCAAGGGAGTTTCGCGGCACCAGGGCGTAAACCAGTTCACAATCCAGCGCGCGCGCCGCGCGCTCAAGAGAATCCAGCGTGATCGAGCCGGTGATTTCGGCTTTTTCGATATCAAACGCGCGGGATGGACCAACACCAATGCGCCGGGCAAGCTGCGCTATCGTCATCCCCAGAGCCTCGCGGATGGCCTTGATCCAGCCGCGCGGGGGCCGCGCGAAACTGGCGCTTCGCAGCTTGTTGAGCCGTTTATCGAGTTGTCTGCGGGCTGTCGCCCGGTCTTGTGCGCGCATTGGATAGCCTGTTTGCGATTAAAATCTAGATAAATAATCGTATATATACGGTTTTTAGTCAACATATTATTCGTATATATATGGATTAAATAAGTATTTATAATCGTATATATACGATTATCCGAGCGTGCCAACTCCAGCCTCTAAAAGAGGCTGTAGCGCTGCGCCCTAGAACGGGTGCGGTACGGCAGGCTTTTTCGGCGGTTTTGGCTGGCAGGCCCACTTCCTGCGGCGTTTTTCGACACGCAACGCCCCCTGGGCACCCTCTCTTTCCGAAATAGTTCTTCTATAAAGGCGGTTCCAGCTTTGAATCGGTTCTGAGACGATCTGAAGTCTCGATTTATTGAAAAATGTATCCTGAACCGCCCCGACTTTACCGGAGACTCCAACCTTTGAGAGGATGGAGTTATGAATACATCAAGAAGATATTCCCCGGAAGTACGGGAACGCGCGGTGCGGATGGTACTGGAACAGCAAAAAGAACACAGTTCCCAGTGGGCCGCAATCCAGTCGATAGCATCCAAGCTCGGTTGTACGAACGAAACGCTACGACGGTGGGTTCGACAAACAGAATATGACCAAGGCACACGTGCTGGCGTGACCTCCGCTGACCGTGATCGGCTAAAGCAGCTGGAGCGTGAAAACCGCGAACTCAAGCGTGCTAATGAGATTCTACGTAAGGCATCAGCGTTTTTCGCCCAGGCGGAGCTCGACCGCCCACTCAAGAAATGGTGACGTTCATCGACGCGCACCGGGACACCTACGGGATCGACCCGATCTGCACGGAGTTGCCGATCGCCCCGTCAACCTATCACGAATGCAAGGCGCGAGAAGCCGACCCAGGGCGACTGCCCGCACGCCATCAACGAGATGCATGGCTGGAGATCGAGATCCGCCGGGTGTGGGAGGAAAACTTCCGGGTTTATGGTGTTCGCAAGATCTGGCGGCAACTGAACCGGGAGCAAATCAAAGTTGCAAAATCCACCGTAGAGCGGCTGATGCATAAACTTGGATTGCAAGGCGTGAAGCGGGGCAAAGGCTACAAAACCACGATTCCCGATGATGCCGTTGCACGGCCTGGTGACACTGGGTTACGCCGGATCCTATGACCGGGTGGCTGCCTTTGCTCGTGACTGGCGCCAACGGCAACGCGAAGCGGATAACCGGGCCAGTCGTGGCACCTATGTGCCGCTGATTTTTGCTCCCGGTGAAGCCTTTCAGTTCGACTGGAGCGAGGATTGGGCTCGGGTCGGCCCACGCCAGATGAAGTTGCAGGTTGCACACTTCAAGCTGTGTCACAGCCGGGCGTTCATGCTCAGAGCCTACCCGCTGCAGACCCATGAGATGCTGTTTGATGCGCATAACCACTGCCTGGCGGCACTGGGCGGCATTCCGCGACGCGGCATCTACGACAACATGAAGACCGCTGTGGACAAAGTGGGCAGCGGCAAGCTGCGCCAGGTCAATGCGCGCTTTCGCGCCATGGTCAGTCACTTTCTGTTTGAGTCAGACTTCTGCAACCCGGCGGCCGGTGGGGCGAAAGGCCAGGTAGAGAAGAACGTGCGTGATACCCGCCAGCGCATCTGGCAGGATGCACCTGGCTACAGCGATCTTGCTGCGCTTAATGCCTGGCTGGAACAAGGTGCAGGAAGTATTTGCCTGCGCTGCCGAAAGGACTTGGCTGGTGCCAGGAAGATGGCGCTGGAGCTATGCTGATGGCAGAACCGGATTCGACTTATGAAGAAAGTCCCAGCCGATGCGACAGCGGCTCTAGATGTTTTTCGAAATTACGCCACGCCTCCGAGCTGCTACGGTACATCGGTTTACGCACCTGGGCGGCGCTTGCGGTACGAACAACCCTGGCGGTTTTGTGAAATTCCAGGCATCGATCTTCCCAGGCCAAATCGCAGTAATTCAGAAGGTTACGAGTTTCCTGCTCCTGGTTCTCGGTAAGCCGCTCATAGCATAGATCGTAAATCCGGTTGGGAAACAGCTTTTTCCAGAACTGCATAAGTTCCTCATATTCCTGAAAATACTCAGCAAGGTCCCCCAGGTCATTGGCAAACCCCATCCATTTTGCCGGAAAATAATGTTTAAAAAGCGACCAACAGACCGCCCGCGGATCTCTTACCACGTTGACAATCCTGATTTGCGGCATAGCTGACAACAGACAGCCGATCCAGAGAAAATTGACCGGCATCTTATCGGTGATTACAGGCTTTTCCCGGTTGCTGGAGGATAAGCAGCGGAGATACTCAGAGGCAACCTGCCGGCAGGCGTCAGCAATGTCAAAGTCCTTGTTTGCCTGGGCCATGAGCAGGTGCTGCTGGGCCAACGACGATAAATGGTCTAATTCCCCGCCTCCATAAACGGTGCTATGCGACGCCAGAATCTGTTCGACCAGGCTGGTCCCTGACCTTGGCATACCGACGATGAGAATCGGGAGGGGGCTTGAGACGGGGATTGAAATGACCTCCAGATGGCGGGTGAAGAGAGTCTTGATTTTCTGAAACAATTTGTGATCGAGATCGATTTGATAGCCAAGCTCGCATTTCCGTAAGGCGTTGGCTTCTGAGTAATGGGCAAAGGCCCGGTCAAACTCTCCCAGGTCTTCAAATATCTTCCCCAAAGCGAAGCTGATTTGAATTTTATCAGCATCGTGCCGCGACTCCTCATACCGCTTACAGAGTTCGGAAATTTGTGGGTCCCCGGGAGTATACTTTTTTGCCAGACTCAAATTCCGGTAGCAGCTGGGATAATCGGGCTTGATAGCAAGTGCCTTTTGATAACTGCTGATCGCCTCACTCATGTTTCCCTGATCATTTAAGACAATGCCAAGATTATTGTAGGGTTCGGCATAATCCGGTTTGAGAGCGATCGCCTTCCGATAACAGGCGATCGCCTCCTCAGGTTGGCCCCGATCATAATAAATCACCCCCAGATCGTTATAGGGCTTGGCATAGTTCGGATTAAAGGCTATTGCCTGTCTGAGGCTGGTGATGGCCGCTTCAGAATTGCCGAGAGCATTCAGCGCGTTACCAAGGTTATAGTGGGCCACAGGATAATTCGGTTTGAGCTGGATCGACTGCCTTAAGCTCGCTACCGCATCCTGAAGCCTTCCTTGAAGCCGCAAAGCTGTGCCAAGATTGCAGTGTGCTTCGGCCAGAGAAGGATTGAGCTTAATTGCCTGCCTCAGGCAGTCGATTGCCTCCTGGGTCCTGCCCAAAACACCCAAAGCATAGCCGAGGTTGTTATAGACACCAGCATCATCTGGTTTAAGCCGGATCGCCTCCCGGTAACTTCCAACCGCCTCATCGAATAGGCCAAGAGACGCGCTGACCACGCCGATAAAATTAGGAAAAAAAGGAACCCCAGGATTATCACGCCATAAGGCCCTTGCCTTGGTCAAGGCATTCCGGTGTTGTCCCTGTTGATATAGAAAGATCAGTTGTTGTTGTTCTTTTTGGATGATGTTGTTTTCTATCACTGCCGCCTCAAAAAATTGCGTATACGCTCAAATAGTCACGCTTTGCCAAAACAGACGGCGAACTGATGAACGGACATCTCTACGCTCGCTTGCACAGGCCTGGGCACTGGCTATTTGATCTTACCGTGACCATTGGGACATTTCGAAACCTGCACCAGAGTCCTATCGTTGAGCTTGATGCCGTCATCAACAAGAAGTGCGTTGCATTTTGAACACGTTGCGTTTACGCCCATGCCACATTTTTTACATTCGTAGGTCGCCAATTGCATTTGCTCCGGAATTGAGTTGAAGATACCTGCCTATATTTAAATAGTAAAATATCCCAAAGTCCGTCAAATATCAGGATTGATAATAAGGATTGTTCTTCCAAACGGCCCACTCTCTCCAGTTATGTTAGCCGTTTGCAGCAATGAAACGTAGAAAAAATTTGCCGCTGATATTGTCGTGGAGAATCGTACCGCTTCTCTTTCAACTTCAACGCTGAGCATCTACACGAATTTCAATCTGTTTATTACTCCTGCAAACCCAGAGCAATTCCTTGTCAGTTTCATCTCCCAAACCGGAGAAATCATTGATCGTCCAAAGGTTCGGTCTCTTGGAAGCCCAGCCCTGAATCGCTGGCAGGAAGCCGTTGTCGAAAATTTCACGTTGACCGAGATTTCTCCAGAGACCTGGCGCGTCGCGGGTACAATCTTTTATGAAACCGACCCAGTTGATGGTGGTTCGATTCCGCCCCTGGGCACCACTCCTTCGACCGCTCAGCGCTTCTTTGCCTGCGGCAAAACCGCACTTCGCTAACGTCGGTTCCAACGTCCGCACATCAGTTCCGTTTGGGCCGTCGAGAGGTATTGCTTCAGAAGGGTTCAATCGCTTTCTTGCCCCGGGTCGCGGGATAACGCTCGCCCTGGAAATGAATATATCGGCGCACTGACTGCGCATGCATCCGTTAGGTCTCTATACTGTATTGGCGCACCAGGATTGCGTTACCTGGCAGTACAAGAGTTTTGGGGGTCGACATCGCATCAGCCAAAAAGTAGACTTTTCAACCCGGGACGTTAACACTCAGCGTGAGATCCCAGTGAAAAAAATGCCCAAGTCCCTGTTCATTTCCCATGGTGGAGGACCGCTGCCGCTGCTCGGTCACGCTGAACACGCTGAGATGCTGACATGCCTGAAGCGCATTGCTTCGGCGATACCAAGGCCCGATGCGATTGTTGTGGTGAGTGCACATTGGGAAGAGCCCGTTCCGACGATCACTTCCGGGTCAAACCCTCCATTGATCCATGATTACTATGGATTCCCACCTGAATCCTATGAGGTTGAATATCCCTGTGCGGGCGAACCTTCTCTGGCCGGAGAAATCAGAAGAGTGCTTGGCGCCGAAGGGGTATGGATACGCCATTGTCCTTGCGAAAGTCAGCGATGGTCTTGAAGTCAGGCGCCAGACGCCCGGTTAGCCACATCAGTTCTACGTTACGCTGCGCTTCACGTTCCAGCCGGCGGCTGGAATGCACCCGGTTGAGGTAACCGTAAACGAACAACTTGAGCATGGTCGAAGCGTGGTAGGCCGGACGACCCGTATCATTCGGTTGCGTCTTGAAGCCCAGGCCAGACAAGTCGAGTTCATCAATAAAGACATCGATCACGCGAACCGAGCTGTCTTCAGTAACGTAATCATCGAGGCGTTCGGGAAATAAGGTGGCCTGGGAGCGATCCTCACCCTGAATAAATCCGCTCATCCAATGATCCCTCTACTGGAAAACCAAATTATATCCGGTGAAGAGTTTTCACACAGCCTCGGCCGAAAGCCGAACTGACTGTGGAAATAGACCGGTCAGGCCCCTTGACTACGGCATCGAGGCCCAAACCGGTAAACAATCTGGGTGACAGGCATTTACCTCTCGGGCTAAACTGCCGCAGATCCTTCTGATGCGGGTGATGAAATTAACCCTCGATGGGCAAGCGAAAAAAGCATTCAAAGGCATCACTGCTTGATGAATTGAGCCGACAACAAGAACAGGACAGGAGCATTACCATGAATTTTATTTTTCGCGGAAGTTATCGGCTGGCGGCTCTTTGTCTGGTCCTGCTGACCTCGGCGCTGATGACTTCGCCTTTGCTGGCGGCAAACTGCAGTTCAGCAACCATTGTGCTCAGCACCGCAAGCCGCGGTTGACGACTTTCAGACCAACTACGGTGGCGCTACTCCGCCCTGTGACACGGTCACTGGCAGTTTGAATATACATGCAAGTGCAGATATAACCAACGTAGACGGCCTGTCGGCCCTGACCAGCGTGGGCGGCCTTCTGGCTATTCAAAACAATGCCGTCCTGACCAACGTAGACGGCCTGTCGGCCCTGACCACTGTGGGCGACAATCTGTATATTACAAACAATGCCGTCCTGACCAACGTAGACGGCCTGTCGGCCCTGACCACTGTGGGCGACAATCTGTATATTCAAAACAATGCCGTCCTGACCAACGTAGACGGCCTGTCGGCCCTGACCAGCGTAGGCGGCCTTCTGGGTATTCTAAACAATGCCGTCCTGACCAACGTAGACGGCCTGTCGGCCCTGACCAGCGTGGGCAGCCTTCTGGTTATTCAAAGCAATGCCGCCTTGACCAATGTAGACGGCCTGTCGGCCCTGACCAGCGTGGGCGGCCAAATGACAATCAGCAACAATGACGCCTTGACCAACGTAGACGGCCTGTCGGCCCTGACCAGCGTGGGCAGCGCTCTGATTATTCAACTCAATCCCGCTTTGACCAACGTAGACGGCCTGTCGGCCCTGGCCAGCGTGGGCGACTTTCTGAACATCATCAACAATACCGCCTTGACCAACCTGGACGGCTTGTCATCATTAATCAGCGTGGGAACAAATGTAGCCATACAATCTAACCCGCAACTGGCCATGTGTTCCGGATTGGCGCCACTGCTGGACGATGTGGATGACGGCCCTCCCGGTCCCGGCCCCGGCGCCGCCGGTATCCCGGACGTGGGCGGCAATGTGACCCTCTCAAACAACCTGCCAGGCTGTAATTCAGTGGCCGAAATATTTCCTGCCGATCTCGAAATAAGCAAAGCAGGCATACCGGCTACCGTGGTGGCTGGAACCAACCTGGTGTACACCGTCACCGCAACCAATAATGGCCCAAATGAGGCCACAAATGTGACTATTAGCGACTTTACGCCCACAGGCACTACGATGGTGGACCTTGATGATAATTCTCCAGGTCTTAGCAGTTGCACTTGGCCAGTTTTAGGCGCCACCGGAGAAGTTACCTGTACCTGGCCATCCGTTGCGAGTGGCGAATCGAGGTTCATGACATTCACGGTCAAAGTCGATCCTGACAGAGAACCTGGATCGCAAATTAGCAATACCGCCAACGTCTCTTCAGATTCCTATGACCCCGATGAGATCGGACAACCAGACGGAATCATGCTCACCGACGTGATTCGCGAATCCGCCATTTCGATCACCAAGACGGCGGATCCGAGCCCGCTGGTCGCGCAAGGCGGGACCCAGACCTACACCATCGAGGTGAGCAACGGCGGACCGTCCGATGCCAGTGATCTGTTCGTGACGGAAACCCTGCCGGCGGGCCTGACGGTCACGGCGATGGACCCGCTCGATATCTGCGACGGAACGTCGGGTACGGTGACCTGTGCGCTACCCGGACCGGTGGCGGCGGGTGATTCCTACAGCTTCACCCTGGAAATGGATATTCCGGACGATTTCCCGCTGGGGACAACGATCACCAATATCGCCAGGGTGGAATGCACCGATCCGGCCTGCTCCACCAACACCACGCCTGAGGAGTCTGCGGTACAGGCCGAAGCACAGACGCGCGTTGTCGTGGCAGTGCCTGCTGACGGCACGGCCCTGATCGCGGTGCAGAAGTTCTTCACCGACGGCAACGATGAAACGCCGGTAACGCTCACCCTGGAATGCACCACGGGTAGCTACGCACCGGCAACGGTCGTAGTGAATCCGGATGAATTCGCGCCGGGCTCGGCGTTTGAGCACATTTTCGTCGTCACCGACATCCCATCGGGTGCGGCTAATGCCTGCACCGTGGTTGAAGAACCGGTGGCTGGCTACGACGCGACCTATATTTGCGGACAGAACGGTTCGACCAGTACGGTTGACGACACGCTGTGCAACGGTTTTGCCGATTTCACCCCGGGTACCACAGCTTGCGGCTGGCTGGACGTGGCGGCAGGCGATTCCAACCTGTGCGGAATCTTCAACGATCCGGCGCCGGTTGAACTGGCTGTTTCCAAGGTATGGGCTGTCAGCGATGCAGGTGGCGGTGATGCCGTCAACCTGGCAACAGAAATTGTAATTTATTGCGACTCAGAAATCGTAGGCGGCTACCCTGATGATGGCGACTGGTACTATCAGCAGTACATCGTTGGCGATGCGACGGTGACGGTTAATGTATATCCGGTCTTTGATGGTTCAACATGCTGGGTCGAGGAGCCTAATGTAGAAAGCTCTGTAGAGGTAGACAATGGTTGCGAGTCCGTGGATATCGAACTTGGCCAGGATGCTGCCTGCATGATCACCAACACGGTGTTCTTCGAAGGCATACCGACGCTGAACCAGTACGGCCTGGCCATCATGGCCCTGCTGATGCTGGGTATCGGCATGGTCGGCTTCAGGCGCTTTGTCTGACCGGCAGTAACAAGGGGTCAGAGTGAACTTTTACTCTGACCCTGGTTAAACCAAACCCCGCGGCAGGTAACTCTCGCGGGGTTTTTCATTCAGGGAATTGGATCGTGCGCCTGACTTCCGCCTTCTGGACGAAGGCAGAGATCGCTACCGATGAAATTCAGGTGGCTTTTAGTTCCGCTTCCTGGGTATTAGCGGATAAATCTTGGTGTCATTTTTGTGCTACGTTTTCTGGCTTGTAAACGATATTACTGGTGTTTACTGTCACATTAGCATTGGCCAAACACCGCAAGTGCAGGCGATGAAAGTAGTGCGGTGTTACCGCACTTCGCTAATACCTGTCCCAACGTCCGCGCAGCAGGGTCAGGCAGGTTCTTCATCCCCGGCGATCTCGAGACCTGCCTTGCGCAGGCCATCCAATAACTGCTCGACAAGCTCCGGCTGGATCCACTTGCCGTGCAACTGCCGCGCGACCTTCGCGTAATCGGGCTTCAACGCGTGCCCGGCGGGTGAGCAGCATTGAACGCCGTCTTCCAATCATTCAAGCCGCCGAAATTTCGTATCGAAACCACACCCAAATCATAACGCATTGCGTTATATAACGCCTGACGTTATACTCGATCCATGATCAAGAGCTTTCGTTCCAGCGAAACAGAGAAAATCTGGAATGGGTATCTTTCGAAGCGTTTGCCACAGAACATTCAACAAATCGCCCGGCGCAAACTCCGAATGCTGAACAATGTTCGATCATTAAACGACCTGCGCGTGCCACCCGCGAACCGACTGGAGGCGCTGCGGGGAAGCCGAAAAGGACAGCACAGCATCCGGATCAACGATCAATGGCGAATCTGTTTCCATTGGAGCGAAGGTGACGCTCTTGATGTTGAAATCGTTGATTACCATTGAATGAGGTATTGATAATGACGAAACTGAAAAACATTCATCCTGGAGAGATTCTTTTCGAGGAATTCCTGGTTCCCATGGGTATCAGCCAGAACCTGATCGCCCGCGAAATGGGCGTGCCACCAAGGCGGATAAATGAAATTGTTCATGGAAAACGGGCAGTAACCGCAGACACGGCACTGCGGCTTGCACGCTACTTTGGAACCTCTGAAGAGTTCTGGATGGGGCTCCAGGCAGACTACGATCTGGAAGAGGCACGAAATAAACTGGGCGACAGATTAGAGCGGGAAGTACGCACTCACGCCGCATGAATGTTGACTAGCTTTTTTAGGCGATCGACTGAGGTGAACTCAAACGCAAAAATCAAACCCGGAGGTTTCGAATGTACTATGTTGTGAAAACAGATAAGTCTTTTGAACAGGCTTCCACTGACCTTGAAACCGAAGTAAAGAATTTGGGATTTGGCGTGCTGCATATCCACGACCTGGGGAAAACCCTTCGCAGCAAAGGCCTGGAAGTCGCCAATGAAGTCGAGACCAAAACCATTCAGATGATTGACAAGTCAAGGTAACAGGCTTGGCAGGCACTCCGCGATAATAAGATCCTGCAAAGCCGGGCACATTTCGGAAGAGGAAAATGCATGACTGACTGCCGGAAATTCTCCATAGAGGGGCGGGTCCAGGGAGTCTGGTTCCGCGAATCGACCCGCCAGCAGGCGATAAAAGCAGGCATCAGCGGCTATGCACGGAATTGCACGGACGGGACTGTCGAGGTTCTCGCTTGTGGTGAAGCGGAAGCGCTCGACCGCCTGTTCGAGTGGCTGCACACGGGGCCGCCAATGGCGCGGGTCCGGGCGGTGACCGAACTGGAATTCGATGGCGACTGCCCGGCGGGTTTTCGACTTCTGATGAGAAAAATCGAACCGGATGAAGAAACGTCTTGGCGATTAGCTAGAGCTCCTGGTCGGTATAATCCACCGTTGTGCAGTTGCATTGGCCTTCCGCACTTTTGTAGACCCGTCACCGAAACCGTTTGAGGTTTGAATTTATGCTGGAGTATCTGAAAAACACGTTGCTGGGTCTCGGGGTAAATGCCGACTGGGCTTTTTACCTGGTGCGTGCTGGAAGTTTCTCGGTTGTATTACTGCTAAGCCTGCTGGTCAATTGGGTGACCAGGCATTTCCTGGTTTCCCTCCTCAAATCGGTAATCGACAAGAGCAGCGCCACCTGGGATGACTTTGCCGTGCGCCGCGGTATCGTCGACCGGCTGGCTCAGCTGGCCCCGGCCCTGGTCATCTATTTGCTCGCGCCTTTTGCGCTGGAAGGAATGCAGCCGGCGATCGATTTCATTCTTAATGTCGTCCAGATTTACATGATCATCGTGGTTGTGCTGGCGCTGGACGCCGCCCTCGAAGTCGTGGTGGACATATACCGGAGCCGGGAGAGCACCAGGGGAGTTCCGATCAGGGGGTTTGTCCAGGTGACCAAGCTGGTGCTGTACTTCCTCACCGGCATCCTGGTCATTTCAATTCTGCTCAACAAAACACCGCTTTATCTGATCAGCGGCCTCGGTGCGCTGACCGCGGTGCTGATGTTGATTTTCCGCGATGCCATTCTGGGCTTCGTTGCCGGCATACAACTGGCTGCAAACAACATGGTAGCCCAGGGTGACTGGATTGAAATGCCGAAATACGGGGCTGATGGCGAGGTCATGGAAGTCACGCTGGCCACGGTGAAAGTGCAGAACTGGGACAAGACCATCACCACCATCCCGACTTATGCCCTGATCAGTGAATCGTTCAAGAACTGGCGCGGGATGTCGGAGTCAGGAGGGCGGCGAATAAAGCGCGCGGTAAATATTGATATGAGCACCATCAGGTTTTGTGATGAAGAAATGCTCAAGCGCTTTGCCAAAATACAGTACATCTCGGAGTACATCGAAAAGAAAAAACTTGAGCTGGAGGCGTTCAACCAGTCGATAAAAGCAGACAACACCAGCCTGGCCAATGGCAGGAGAATGACCAACATCGGGACATTCAGAGCCTACGTCAAGGCCTATCTGTGGAATCACCCGCAGGTCAACCGGGATATGACCTTCATTGTCAGGCAGCTACCGCCAACGGAAAACGGCTTGCCGGTCGAGATATACGTATTTTGCAAAGACAAGGTCTGGGCCAATTACGAGTCCATCCAGGCGGATATTTTCGACCATATCCTGGCGGTTGTGCCCCAGTTTGATTTGCGCGTGTTCCAGAACCCTGCCGGGGCAGATTTTCGTGAGTTATTGGGCTCCACTGCGGACAAAGGAGAAAGAAGGGGCGGCGGGAGCAATATGGGCGCTTGAAGATAATGACGGCGGTCGGCCCGTATATCGCCATGATCTAAACAGTTGAGCCCTGAACCCCGCTCGAGTCACATTGTTTGCCACGATTTGCTTAATTTAATCAGCACCTTACCTGCCCTCGTAAACTTTCCAAATAATACTTCTGAAAACCATTTGGTTTCCATCAGGTTACCTGGCCAAAAAAAATTCACTCTCCTCACTGCGGAATGGATTTCCACCGCAGTTGAGTAAACCTGATGGGAGTGAATCGATATGAACGGGAAATTAGCTAAATCAAGTATCTTGTGCCTTGGTTTGTTGGTGGCGGGTTGGTGCGAAGCTGCCAGCTACAGTGAAGCCATTGTTTTTGGTGACAGTTTGTCAGACTCGGGAAATTACTTCGTCCAGTTCGGCGGCAAATCCATGCAACCCTATGAAGCGGAGAATGTTCCCAGCAAACCCTACGCCATCGGTGGGCACCACTTCACCAATGGTGCAACCTGGGTCGAAACACTGACCCGGAAACTGCATATTCCAAACAGCGGCTCGCCCTCCATGGTGGCTCCCGGGATATTCAGAAATTATTCGGTGGGCAGATCCAGAGCAAGGGACGTATTGCTCGATGGCGTATTCAGTGAAGTTAATCTGACCACGGCAGGTAGACAGCTTTCTTGCCGATGAAAATGACCAGGCGCCGGGCGAGGCACTGTACATCATCTGGATTGGATCCAACGATGTCGCCGATGCCCTCTTCGCAACCAATCCGGCTGAAATCATAGGCGCGGCAGTGCAGAACACGCTTGCTCAAATTCAGCGACTCTATGTACATGGCGCGCGTGATTTCCTGATCCTCAACATGCCTGATTTTGCTTTGACACCCCGGGTTCTGAATATGGTTTCCGGCTATCCGGTCCCTGTCCAGCAATTCCTGCTGCAAAACATCAGCATGGCTTCAGTTGGATACAATCAGGCATTAGCAGGCAACCTGGCGTATCTGCAGTCCATACTTTCCGATATGGATGTTATCCACCTGGATGTATTCAGCGTTTTGAACGATATTTCTGCCAATCCTGAGACTTATGGTCTGGAGACCGTGGATCACGCCTGTATTGTTCCGGAAACCCAGGGCCAGGCTTATTGTTCGAACCGGGATCGTTACCTGTTCTGGGATGCTCAGCACCCGACTACAAAAGGCCACAGCATTATCGCTGAAGAAGCCAAAATAGCGATTGAGGACCACTAAAATCACTGCAAAAAGCAGCGAAAGCGGAAAGAAAATGAGGCAGGTCGGCGACAGCAATCGCTGACCTGCTTCTTGATTCTGTCTACAAAACAAAGCCCTGGGTAAGGACTGCTCAATAATCCCGGCACACGGTCCTCACGGAAGCACTAACCCATCGGAAAAAAGCAATTGAACACGCGATTGTTCTTGCCGGTGGTCAGTCCCGGAAAGGCGCTTTCACACTGCGGCCGGGCGCGCGGGCAGCGGGTTCGGAATTCGCATCCAGATGGCCTGTGCAGCAGGCTGGGAACTTCCCCGATCAATTCGATCCGGTCGGTTTGCGCGTCCGGATCGGGACTGGGATTGGCTGAAAGCAGCGCAGCGGTGTAAGGATGGCGCGGCTGGTCGAAGATCACCCGGGAATCACCCTGCTCGACGAACCGCCCCAGGTACATGATGGCCATCCGGTCAGCGACATGCCGCACCACGTTCAGGTTGTGGGTGATGAACAGGATGCCCAGGCCCATTTCCCGTTGCAGGCCTGACAGCAGGTTGAGGATTTCACCCTGGATCGACACATCCAGCCCGGCCGTGGGTTCATCGGCGATCAGGATGTCCGGGCGCAGCGCCAATGCGCGGGCAACCCCCACCCGTCGGGCCTGGCCGCCGCTCAGCTGGTGCGGGTAGCGGTCGGCGAAATCCGCGCCCAGACCAACCAGGGACAGCAGGCGCAAGCGCTTCCCGGTCCGGGTCGGCCGAGTCTACCTGGTGAATCAGGAAAGGTTCGGCCAGGGCCTTCCTGACGGTCATCCTGCGGGCTGAGCGAGCCCACCGGGTCCTGGAACATCAGGGCCACGCGTTTGCGGTCCGGGCGCAGCCGTTTGTTTCCGTCACGCTCCAGTTTTTCTCCCTTGAAGCGGACTTCGCCTGCAACCACCGGCGCCAGTCCGCACAGGGCCATGGCCAGGGTGGTTTTACCCGAACCGCTTTCGCCCACGATGGCCACGGTTTCGCCAGGATCGATGTCCAGCGATACACCGTGCACCACGTCGACAAAGGACGGTTTGTCTGCCGCCCGATCGACAGCAGGCCGCCGTCCAGCGGATAGCGCACCTGCAGATCGCGCACGCTCAGCAGGGCGCTCATGGAATGCCCCCAGGCTCCAGCAGGTGACAGGCGGCCTGGTGAGCGCCGCCGGCCAGAGTCGGGTCGTTCCGTGCTGCAACGCGGCAGGCTGTGTGCGCAGCGCTCCCTGAATATGCAGCCGCCCGGCAGGTTCGACCAGGTTGGGCAGGCTGCCCTCGATGACCGGCAGGTCGCCGCGTGCGTTGCGACGATCCGGGCCGGATCACATTCCAGCAATTTTTGCGTATAGGGATGTCGCGGATTCCGAGAACACATCCCGCACTGGCGCCGCTTTCGACCACTTCGCCGGCGTACATCACGACGACCTCATCGCACAGTTCGGCGATCACGCCGAGGTGGTGCGAGATGAACAGGATGGAGCAGCCGAAATCGCGTTGCAGTTCCCGCAGGCGGTGAATGATCTGCACTTCGAGCGTGGCGTCCAGCGCCGTGGTGGGTTCGTCGGCAATCAACAGGGAGGGTTCGGTCATCAGGGCCATGGCGATCGCGACCCGCTGGCGCATGCCGCCGGAAAGGTGATGCGGGTATCGTTCCAGCTGGGTCGCGGGGTCGGGAATACCGACGCGCTCCAGCATCATCAGCGAGCGCGCCTTCTTTTCGGCACGGCTGGAAGTGCTGCGATGCTGAACATCGGCCATCTGCCGGCCAATGGTCAGCACCGGGTTCAGGCTGGTCATCGGGTCCTGGAACACCATGGAAATTTCGTTACCGCGCAGGCCGCGCATCTGCTCCGGCGACAGGCTGAACAGGTCGTTGCCTTTGAACACGATCGTTCCCCGGACGACCCGCGCATTCGGTGCGAGCAAACGGATGATCGCCGAGATCAGGGTGGATTTGCCGCAGCCGCTTTCGCCGACGATGCCGATGATTTTTCCTTCCGGGATCGACCAGATTGACATCCCGCAGCGCCTGCAACGGGCCCTGTTCGGTCTGGTAGCTGACCGACAGGTCCCGGATATTCAGCACCGGCGCGGTCATTGAGTCCTTCCCGCGCAGCTTGGGATCGAAAATGTCCCGCAGCGACTCACCGAAGAAGGTGAATCCCAGCGTCACGGCGATCAGCGGCAGACCGCCGGCGATGATCGGCCAGGGCGAGTTCCGCAGGTAGGAATAGCCGTCGTTGAGGATAGCTGCCCCAACTGGGGGTCGGCGGGCTGACGCCGAGACCCAGGAAACTCAGCCCGGCTTCCATGCCCACGACGGCCGGCACATCCATCGAGGCCAGGATCAACAGCGGCGCCGCAATATTGGGCAGCACGTGATGGCGCAGGATGCGGGCGGTCGAGGCGCCCATGGCGCGCTCGGCCAGGATGAAGTCGCGCTCACGCAGCGCCTGGGTCTGGGTGCGGACCACGCGTGCATAGACCGGGATCGAGGTGATGATGATCACCCCGATCACCGTGTTCAGCGACGGCCCGGTCAGCGCCACGATGGCCAGGGCGAACATGATGGTGGGAAAGGAGCGCACCGTGTCGAAAGATACGACCAGGATGCGGTCCAGCCAGCGCGGACCGAAACCGGCCAGCATGCCCAGCACCAGGCCGACGGCCATGGAAGCGGAGATCGCGACCAGTGAAACCTTGAGGGCGACCTGGCCGCCAAACAACACGCGCGACAGGACGTCCCGGCCCAGTTGGTCCGTGCCCAGCCAGTGCGCGGCGGACGGACTGCTCAGGCGATCGTAGACATCGACTTCGAGCGGGTCATACGGCGCAAGCCAGGCGGCAAATACCGTGAGCAACAGGATCAGACTGACCAGTACAAAGCCGGCCATGCCCAGCGGGTCCTTTCTCAAGGCTGCAAAGGTTTGGAAAACGACGCCCCTGGGCTTTGCCATGTTCAGTCGCCCTGCTGCTCGCGCAAGCGCGGGTCAAGCACGGCGTTGATGATGTCCGAGACCAGCGTGCTGAGCACGAAAAATCCGGTGGTGACCAGCACCGAGCCCATGACCACCGGGTAGTTCCTCGACAGGACCGCCTCGTACAGCAACTTGCCGATGCCGGGGCGCGAAAACACGATTTCGGCAAACAGGGCGCCGGACAGCATGCTGCCGATGCCCAGGCCCAGGATGGTGACGGTCGGCAGTAGCGCGATGCGCAGGGCGTAGTGGACGATGATGGTGCGCTCGGGCAGCCCGAAAGCCCGCGCGGTGCGGATGTGGTTTTCCTCCATGACTTCCAGCATCGACGCACGCACCAGGCGGGCGATATAGCCCACCCAGCCCAGGCCAAGCGCAATGGCCGGCAGCACCAGGTGACGAGCCTGGTCCGGTCATAGTCCCCGGCTTCACCGGCACCCATGGCCGGAAACCAGCGCCACTTGACCGCCAGCCACAGCAGCAGGTACAGGGCCACCACGAACGAGGGAATGGCAATGAATGCCACCGACATCACGGCCGTCAGGCGGTCCAGCAGGGAGTTTCGCCGGATGGCGGAAAAACAGCCCAGCGGAATGCCCAGCAGGCTGGCTCCGCCGATGGCAGCCAGCACCAGCACCAGCGTGTAGGGCAGTTGCTCCAAGACGATGTCGGGTAACCTGCCGGTTGGAAAACGGGTCAACGCCCGAGGTCACCGCGGACGAGGCCTGCATAGAACCTGCCAAACTGGACGATCAGTGGCTGGTCCAGGCCCAATGCGCCGGGCGAGTTCCGCCTTGAGCTCCGGCGTCGCCTTGGGCCCCAGTATGACGCTGGCCGGATCGCCGGGCACCATGTGGATCATGCCGAACAACAGGCTTACCGCCAGCCACAGGATCAGCAGCGAGGCCAGCCCGCGCCGGATGATGAATTTAATCATCGGTCGTCAGGCATCGCCGTCATGCAGCCCTTGATGGCCGGAATTCGCGGTACAGCGGATAGCCATCAGGCCGAAAGCCGGCTCAATGCGTGTTGCGAATAATATTCGGCATGACGCCGTTGGTCACGAAACCGGTAGCAGCCGGACTCTTCCATCAGGTCCTGCATGCGCCGGTACATCCGGCTCGCGTTCGGCTTCATCACTGGTCGCCAGGGCCAGGTCGTTCAGGCGATCGAACTCTTCGTTGTTGAACCGCTCCCAGTTCCACAACCCCATCTGTTCGGAAATGAACCAGGTCATGGAATAGTACGGATCCGCCATGCCGACAAAGTCCTGCATGAACAATTGAATATCGCGCCATTGATCCCCCAGGTCCTGCCTGCCGATGGTGAGAAATGTGCCGCTGTCCTGCGCATGGATTTCGACTTCGATGCCGACCTTCCCGAGCGACCATTGGATCACCTGCACCGCGGTGACATCCCGCGCCTTGTTGGTGACATCGAGCCGCAGTCGCAGGGGTAAAGCAACCCCTGCTTCTTGAGCAGGGCCCGGGCTCGTTCCGGATCCCCCCTTGGCGGGATCAGGGCTTTGTCGCGGTGACCGGTCATGCCTTCGGGGATGGGCCCGGTGGAGACCTCGGCCAATCCGAACCAGGCGGCTTCCACCACCGCTTCGACGTCGATGGCATACTGGATCGCCCGGCGGATCCGGATGTCGGCGAGCGCCGGGTTTTCCTGGTTCATGCCCAGCCAGAAATTCCGCCCGGAAGGCAACACCAGTATGGAACTGTCGGGCGGCATGTCCCGTTCAAACGGGACCGACCGTCTCGACTGAAATCTGCGCGCAATCCAGTTGCCCGGCTTCGAACGCCATCTCGCGCGGCCTTGTCATCGGTCATCGCGTAGATGTGAATTTCTTCAAAAGGGGCGCTGCCGGCCGGCCACAGCGGATTCCGTTCCAGCACGGTTTTGCGCTGGGCCTGCCAGGACTTGAAGGCAGTAGGGGCCGGAACCGCAGGGTGGTGGTGTGGTGAAGCGTCCGCCAACGGCCGTGACCGCCGCGCGCGAAAGGATCGCGCCGGTGGGCCCGGCCAGCGCGATCGAGGTAAATGCCGCGTAAGGCGTTCGCAGCACAAACGTGCCGGAATAGCGGTCGTGGACCTCGACGTGGCTCAGGGGACCCATGTCCGGCCCGTTGATGGCATTCATCGCCGGATCGACGATACGCTCAAACGAGAACTTGACGTCGTCGGCCGTCATTTCACCGTAGCCGTTGGTGAACATCTGGCCGGGTTTGAGGCGAAAGTGTAGTGAGTTGGATCCGTTTGTTCAACGGATTCGGCGGCGTCGAGCTGAGTACCCCAAACGCTGCCCGGCCTGAACTGCAGAAGGTTCTGAAAAATCGCACCGACGGATCAATCCTTCGGCAGTGGAAACGGTGCTCACCGGGTCGAGCGAGGAGACATCCATGTAATTGCGGATGTGCAACACCTGGCCGCCGCCGGCCCTGCAGATACCCGGAAAGCCAGCACCCGCCAGGCCGATCAGGGCCAGGGACGAATTGAACAGAAACTCACGGCGGGAGGGGTTTGGCAGTCTCGGATTCACTTTCTTGCTCATTGCGCCCAACTATTGTTGACACCTGCGGGCAAGTCAAATGGTATTTGATCTGGAATCCGGATCTGCACTGCATTACGCTGTCAGCACTCTCCAGGGACCGACTTTCCATGCAGCAGATCAAAACCGATTTCCCCTACGCGATCCGCGAAATCGAACACACCTGGATTCCGCTGACGTGACGGCACCCGGCTGGCCGCCCGGATCTGGCTTCCGGTCGAGGCGGACACGCAGCCTTTCCCTGCCCTGCTGGAATACATCCCTTACCGCAAGAACGACGGGACGGCCATCCGTGACGCCATTCGCCATCCCTACCTGGCCGGTCACGGTTACGCCTGCGTGCGGGTGGACATCCGCGGCAGCGGTGAGTCCGACGGCATCCTCTACGATGAATACCTCAAGCAGGAACAGGACGACTGCCTGGAGGTGATGGAATGGATCGCCGCACAGCCCTGGTGTGACGGGAAAATTGGCATGTTCGGCAAATCCTGGGGCGGCTTCAACAGCCTGCAGGTTGCCGCGCGACGCCCGCCGCAACTGAAAGCCCTGATCACCATCGGCTTCACCGACGACCGTTACCATGACGACGTGCATTACATGGGCGGTTGCGTGCTGGCGTCGCAGATGCTGGCCTGGGCGACGGTCATGTTCGGCTACAACGCGCAGCCGCCCGATCCGCGCTGGGTAGGTGATAAATGGCGCGAAATGTGGCTGGAACGCATGGAGAAAACGCCACCTTATGTCGAGACCTGGCTGCAGCATCAACGGCGCGATGCGTTCTGGAAACACGGCTCGGTCCGGGAGGATTACAGCGCGATCGACGTGCCCGTCTACGCGGTGGGTGGCTGGGGTGATGCCTATAACAACTCGATTCCGCGCATCCTGGCCGGACTGTCCGTGCCCTGCAAGGGGCTGATCGGCGCCTGGTCGCACAACTACCCGGAAGAAGGTGTTCCCGGACCCAATATGGGCTTCACCCAGGAAAGCCTGCGCTGGTGGGATCACTGGCTTAAGGGCAAGGACACCGGCTTGATGGACGAACCCATGCTGCGTTCCTGGATCCTGGAGAGCGAGCCGCCGGCGACGTTTTACGCTGAACGCAAAGGCCACTGGGTTGGCGACCCGTCGTGGCCGTCGCCCCATGTCGGTGAAGCCGTGCTTTATCTGAACAGTGACGGCGCAGCGAACGTGCTGCAGGAATCGCCCGCCTCATCCAGCACCCTGACCCTCAACGCTCCCCTGAGCCACGGCTTCCAGTGCGGCGAGTGGGGTAACTTCGGCTCCAAGGGTGAGTTTCCGCCGGATCAACGCGCGGCGGATGGCGAATGCCTCAGCTTCACCTCGGCGCCGGTGACCGAACCCTGTACCTTCCTGGGTAATCCCGAAGTGGACCTCGAACTGGCGGTGGACAAGCCTGACGCGCTGGTTGCCGTGCGCCTGTGCGATGTCGCTCCCGATGGCTCATCCGTGCTGGTCACCTGGGGGCTGCTGAACCTGACGCACCGCGACAGCCATGAGCAACCTGCGCCGCTGGAGCCGGGCCGGCGCTACCGCGTGACGGTGCAGTTACGCATGATGGGCTACCAACTGGCGGCCGGTCACCGCTGGCGGCTTGGCGTTTCGCCGACCTTCACCCGGCACGCCTGGCCCTCGCCGGAAACGGTGCAACTGAGTTTGTTTACCGGAGCCGGCTGCCGGTTGCGCTTGCCCGTTCGTGCCCACGCAAAGCGCTGACGGTAATCTTCCTGAATTTCCCCCCGCCGAAATATCGCCACCCCTGGCCACCGCCCGCATCCGCACGTCCCGGCGCGAGCATACGGTGACCCATGACCAGGTGGATGGCTGGATCACGATGACCGTGGTCAATGACGAAGGCCGTATGCGTTTCCTGGACAATGGCCTGGAAACGGATCATTGCAGCACGGAAACGTTCAAGGTGCGCGAGGGCGACCCACTGTCCGTCAGCCAGCACTTTCGTACCGTGATTGAATTCCAGCGCGATGACTGGCGCGTGCGCGTGGAGACCGACAGCCTGATGACAGCGGATGCAACCCATTTTCACCTTTCCAACCACATGGACGCCTACGAGGGGGATGGCCGGGTGTTTACCAAATCCTGGACAAAAGCGATTCCCCGCGACCACGTGTAAGTAAAGGGGCAACCAGGTATGCGCACTTTTGTCCTTCGAGCCCGGGCCGCACCCACCGACAGCCAACGCCTGCTGGCAGGTGTTGGTGGCGATGCACACACAGAGATCCTGGCGCACAGCCTGATGAACGCCATGTTCGTGGCGCAGTCACACCGCGCGGATGTCGTGGTTCACCTGGTGTTGGAAAGCACCCCGGATTACTCCCGCACCGTTACCATCGTCGCCAATGAACTACGCGATCTCGACGGTTTTCACGAACGGGCATTGCTGGACAAGGTGGCCCTGGCGCTGGATGTATCCCGGGGCATGGGCAAGGATACGGAGCGGCCGGTGGAACCGGGCATCACCGTGCGCACGCTGAGTTTTGAAAAGCTGGTCCAACAACTGGCGGAAAACCATCAGCTCTATATCATGGCTAAAAAAGGTGTCAGCATCCGTGAACTGGCCATTGCCAAAAACCCCTGTTTCCTGCTCACCGACCACATCCCCATGCCGAAAAAAAGTTTCAGCAGCCTGGAACGCCTGGGCGCGCAAAAGATCAGCCTGGGACCCAGAATGCTGTTTGCCTCGCAATGCATCGTGCTGATCCATAATCAACTGGATCTGCTGAAATATTTGGGCATAAAGGACTGGAAGAACCATGTTTTGTCCAAACGACAAGCCCCGATGCACCAGGCTACCGTCCCATCGCATTACGGTCAGCAGGTCATCATCGACCAGTGCGGAAGTTGCGGGGGAATCTGGTTTGACGCCTTTGAACTCTACAAGGTAAAGCAGGGCGAAGCGGTATCCGTGGAAGCCGTCGATTCAGACAGCTTGACGGACACTTTCCGATATTGATCATCCAAGCCTGCTGTGCCCGCGAGACCGGACGAAGCTGGTTCAATTCGAAGACCCCAAATTTCCAAGGGAAATTATTTTAACGCGTTGCCCGAAATGCCAGGGATTCTGGTTGAACCGGGGTGTGTTTACCCAATACCAGGAAGCCCGCCAGAAATTGATGCGCCCCAGGGAAAAATCGCCCGAGGACATCAAGCTGAACGAAGATATCAAGCGGATGCTGCAAGCGCGTCTCGGCGGAAGTAATCCGGACCTGTTGGCAAGGGCTGGCAAATTCCTGTCTGCACCCGTTGGAAATAATGCGCTTTTCCCCTCGGGTTCAGGCGAGAGAACGCCCGCTGCGGAAAACACCTTTGATTCGATTTTGAATATCCTGCTCGTACTCTTGAGGCTATTTATTTTCAGATCATGAAGTCATGAAAATTTAACGCTTCTGGGCTTGTTGGGTTCGGAAAACTCGTTGCGCACACTTCCCGCTACCCCATCCGCCGTTTAACCGCCTAAAACTAAAGTTTTTCCAGGTGTTGCCGAATCCAGGGCAGTAGGTGATCGTAGTCACATTGACCCCGTTCAAGTGAACCAATGATGAACGAATAGCCGCTGTCAGGATCGACTTTGAGCTTCCAACCGTTGAGGCGTAGAAAAATATCAGTGCTGAAAAAGGCGACTCGCTTGTTGCCATCGACAAAAGCATGATTGCTGATCAATGACTCGAACAACGCGGATGCCATCTGCGCAAGGTCTTCGTAGTAGCCGGTCCGAGGACGAAATAAAGCGCTTTCCAGTAAACCTTTATCCCGAATGCTCGCGGTACCACCAAATTTTTCAATCACGCGCTGGTGAATGGCGATCGTTTCGTCGACAGACAGAAACTGAACGCCACTATTTGGCAAGAAGTTGACCCAATTCTTCGTTTTCGTTTATCGAGTCTTCAAGGTGTGACAGCACGACTGGCCGGAGGCGTCGTTTTCTCACGTAATCGGCAACGGCCTCGGAGAGCAGACCGGAAATACTCTGCTGAGATTCAATTGCTATCGACTGCAGAGCTTCCCATTCGGACTGCTCGACTTTGGAACTGATCTTGATTTTTGCCATATTCCGAGACTAGCAAGCAATGTCATGACATGTCAAGACATTGCTTGCCGGAATTTGACTTTCAGGTATTCCGAAATCCCGCCGGGGCAATTTTCGCGGATGGTTACATCAACGACTCAGGCAATTTCGACCAGGCTGATTTCGAAGTTCAGGGTTTTACCCGCCAGGGGATGGTTGGCGTCCACGGTAATCGTTTCATCCCCGACTGCTGTCACGGTCAACTGCACAGGCTGCTGGTTCTGATTCTGGGCCTGCAGCATCATGCCTTCCACCGGCACCAGGTCGTCCGGCAAGGCGCTTTTTGGCACTTCCTGGATGGCCTGCTCGTTGCGGTGCCCGTAGGCGTCTTCGGGAGCGATGGAGACGGTTTTACTTTCACCAACGGCCATGCCTTCAACGGCTTTGTCAAAACCCGGTATCACCTGGCCTGATCCCAGCTGGAACTCCAGTGGATCCCGTCCTTCGGAACTGTCGAATTGACTGCCGTTCTCCAGTGTGCCCGTATAGTGAATTTTTACCGTTTTTCCTGCTGTTGCCTGGCTCATCGATATCTCCTGAATGGGTTCAAAAAAAATCGCCCTTTGGAAACTAAGGTCAGTCACCTCGGGGCGAGTCATATTTAAACATGGGAACAGGAATCCACAATTCAAGTCGCCTTCCAGTATCAACGAATGCAGCTACCCTGAACCACCGGGGCCAGAGTTTTCGCGAAACCAGTCAGCAAGTTGCCTTTCGTTAATAACACCCGATGCGACGCCAAGGATAATTCGTGTTGCCTCTGGCTCAGTAGCGATCAATTTTTCCCCGTTCAATTCCAGAAAAGCCGCCCCGGCCAGAAAACCGGCGCGCTTGTTACCATCCATGAAGGGGTGGTTTTTTACAATACCAAAAGTATAGGCCGCGGCAAGGTCGCGAAGGTCGGGACTCCCGTAGGCAAACAGGTTTTTGGGGCGCGCCAGGGCAGAGGCCAACAAGTGGCTATCCCGAAGGCCCTCTTGGCCACCAAAATTGGCCAATGACATCTCGTGCGCGATGAGGACGGCTGCGTCCAGCAACCAGGTGGGTTCATTCACCGAGAACTTTGAGGGTATTGCGGTAACGCCTGGTCAATCCTTCAATGACTTTCATTTGCTCGACCAGATCCGGATCATGAGGCGTGATTCGATAACCGCCCCCGGGAAGTTCGGTCAGGTAGACCGCATCTCCCTCGGCAACGTTCATCCGGGCAGCCACGCTCACTGGAACGGTAACTGTCAGCGAGTTTCCAACTTTTCGAATCTTCAATTCATTCATGTTCTGATTCACCAAGCATTCTGTATATACAAAAGTATACACCAACACCAAAACTTTTCCAAACGGACAAGATCAGTAACCGCCCCTATTCAAAAAAGTCGGAAAGCGCCTCCAAAAATACATATTCATCCAGGCCTTCCCTGCCCACCGGTTTCGGTTGCGCGCTCCACATCGCCACTACCAGGTTCTTATCGGGATCGACGAACACGAACTGGCCGAAAATTCCAATCGCTGCGTAACTGTTGCCGTGCAGCGGCCACAACATGTAGCCGTAGTCGACCGTTTCACCTGCGACGATTTTTGGCGTGCTGGCTTCCTGCACCCAGCCCTCGGGCAGCACCCGCTGACCATCGATCACGCCGTCGTTGAGCAGGAACAATCCGAATCGCGCATAGTCGCGCAGCGTTGCCGACAAACCGCTGCCCCCTACTTCCAGGCCATCCGGAGACTCCAGCCACCAGGTCGCGTCGGACTCCATTCCCACCCGCGACCAGATCTTCTCGGACAGGTAGTCGGCGACCGGCTTGCCGGTGGCGGCCGCCACCAGGGCGCCGGCAACCTGGGTTTCCCCGGTGCTGTAGTTCCACCGGGTGCCCGGTTCGGCCGCTCGTGGCAAGGCCGCCATCAGGTCGAGTATCGCGCCCGGCTGCTGCCCGATCTGCGCTTCCAGCATGCGCCGGCGGTCTGAAGACGGATCGGTGTAGGTTTCGTTCCAGGCCACGCCGGACGTCATTTGCAACAGGTTTTTCACGGTCACACCGTCATAGGCCGTGCCTTTGAAACGCGGCAGGTAATTGACGATCGGGTCGTCGATGCTGTCAATGTAGCCATCCTGTATCGCGGCGCCTATCAGCGTCGCGGTCATCGACTTGACCACCGACATCGACATCCAGCGTGTGTGCTCGTCATTGCCCAGCAGGTACTTTTCAAACAGGATTTCACCGTCTTTGATGATCAGTATGCCGCTGACCCGGTTCAGGGACAGCACGTCATAGAGGTCATAGGTCTGGCCGTCCACGGAATAAGAGAACTCCGGGAATGGCTGGTCGCTGACCGGCAGGGTTTGGGTGGTTTCACCGCGGTGCACCGTCCGGGTCGGAAACAACCGGTCTATGTTGCGAAAGGTGTTGACCTGGATATCGGGATACAGCTTTCCGTCATAGACCTCGCGGACCGTGCCGATGGGCTCGTTCGCGTGAGCATAAACGGGTTCAGATGCGATGGCGGGAAAGCTCACCGCCATGCTCAGGATGACTACGAACAGTTTAACGACACAGCGGACGGTGAACGCTTTCGAAATCAGAATGGGTTTGAGCATGGTCCCCACGTTATGGCATTTACGAGGGATGGATCCACTCAGGCAATTTCAAACAGCGATGCAGCGCCCTGGCCGCCGCCGATGCACATGGTGCATACAACGTATCTGACGCCCCGGCGTTTGCCTTCGATCAGGGCATGCCCGACCATCCGCGCCCCGGACATTCCGTACGGGTGGCCGATGGAAATCGCGCCGCCGTTGACGTTCAGAATCTCGTTGGGAATGCCCAGCCGGTCGCGGCAGTAAACCACCTGCACGGCAAATGCCTCGTTGAGTTCCCACAGGCCGATATCATCCATCCCCAGGCCATTGCGTTCCAGCAGCCGGGGAACGGCGAATACCGGCCCGATGCCCATCTCATCCGGCTCACAACCGGCAACGGCCGTGCCGCGGTAATAACCCAGCGGTTCCAGGCCGCGTTTTTCGGCCAGCCCGGCCTCCATCACGACCGCAGCGGATGCGCCATCGGACAACTGGCTGGCGTTTCCCGCGGTGATGAAGCCGTTTTCACGGACGGTTTTCAGGCTCGAGAGCCCGTCGAGTGTCGTGTCGGGGCGGTTGCCCTCGTCCTTTTCCAACATCACGTCGCGAAAACTGATTTCCTTCGTTTCCCGGTCCATCACGCCCATCGAGGGACGGCAGTGGGACGATTTCATCATCCAGTTTCCCGGCAGCCTGCGCGGCAGCCGTGCGCTGCTGGCTTTGCAGCGCGTATTCGTCCTGGGCCTCCCGGCTGACGCCGTACCGGCGCGCCACGACTTCGGCCGTATCCAGCATCGGCATGTAGATGTTTTCGTGCAGGGCCACCAACCCGGGATCGGACGTACGGTACCGTGTTCATGTGTTCGTTCTGCACGATGCTGATGGAGTCCTGGCCGCCGCCGACCATGATGTCCACGCCGTCGAACATGATGGTCTTCGCGGCGGCCGCAATGGCCATCATGCCGGACGAGCATTGCCGGTCGACGGTCATGCCGCCGACGGTGACCGGCAGCCCCCCGGCCAGCGCGGCGAGCCGTGCAATATTGGGCGCCTGTGAACCCTGGGTCAGGGCGCAGCCCCAGTTCACGTCTTCCACTTCGGCCGGGTCGAGGCCGGCACGCATCACGGCGTGCCGGATCGCGTGGCCGCCGAGGGTCGGGCCGTCGGTATTGTTGAACGCACCACGATAGGCCCGGCCGATCGGCGTGCGGGCGGTTGAGACAATGACGGCTTCGCGCATGATTTACTCCCTTCGGGCTCTGATCAGTAGCCCCGCTGACGGGCAAAGCGGTCCAGGTGGAAATACCTGTCCCCGTAAATGGATTCCAGTATCCGGCAGCGTTTGAGGAAGAAACCGATATCGAACTCATCGGTCATGCCGATTCCACCGTGCATCTGGATGGCCTCGGTCGCCGCCTTGTGCGCCGTTTCACTGAGCTTCGCCTTGGTCATGCTGGCCAGTTGGGGGTCTATCCCGCTGGCCTCGTCCAGGACTTGCAGGGCCTTGAGCACCAGTGATTTGCACATTTCTATTTCGCCGAACAGGTGGGCCGCACGGTGCTGCAGCGCCTGGAAACTGCCGATGGGAACGCCAAACTGCTTGCGCTCCTTCAGGTATCCGAGGGTTCTCTCGAAGACTTCCTGGGCCAGGCCCAGCAATTCGGCCGAAGCCCCGATCCGGGCCGCATCCAGGACCTGGTCCAACACGGCCTGGCCGCCATGCAGTGCTCCCAGCAGGCTGTCGGCCGGCAAGCAAAACCCGGTCGAACGTGACATTGGCCGCCGCATGCGTATCCAGGACCGGGTAGCGTTCCACGGTGACGCCTTCCGGCGGATCGCCGGCACCAGGAACAGCGACAGGCCGGAACCGGTCCATGCACTGACGATAAACGTATCCGCAACGTGACCATCGAGGACCGCCGTCTTGCGGCCGTTGAGACGGAAACCGTCGTCCGAGCGCTTCGGCCTGGGTTTCAGACGCGTTCCGGTTGATGATTGGAATGCTCATCACAGGCCAGCGCCAGCAGGGTTTCACCGGTCGCCACCCCGGGCAGCAGCGCCGCGCATTGTTCGCTCGTGCCGGCTGCCGTCAGCGCCGTGACACCGGCCAGGGCGGTGCTCAGCAGCGGGCTGGGAGTCAGCGTTCGTCCGCTTTCCTCCAGTACGATGCCGATACCGGTGTAGCCGTATCCCAGGCCGCCGTGCTCTTCGGGAACGAGGATCGCCGGCCAGCCCATGTCGGCCATTTCAGCCCACAGTTCGCGCGAAAAACCTTCCGCTGTTGCCGCTGTCGCGCAGTTCCCTGAGATGGCTGACCGGTGCGCGTTCCCGCAGAAAATCCCGGGCCGCGTCTTTCAGCATCACCTGTTCTTCGTTCAGTACCAGTGCCATGTTCGTTCCCTTCAACCGGGCAGGCCAAGAATGCGCTTGGCCACGATGTTCAGTTGAATTTCCGAGGTGCCGCCCTCGATCGAGTTGCCCTTGGTGCGCAACCAGGATTTGGGCAGGTCCCCGTCGTGGTTTTCACCGCCTTCCCAGACCAGCGCATCGGTGCCGCCGATGCTCATCAGCAACTCGTAACGCCGCATGTTCAGTTCGGTGCCGTAGTACTTGAACATGGAGGACGCAGCACCCAGGCTGACCCCGGCTTTGACCTCGTCGCGGGCCCGCTCGATGGTGTACTCCAGGCACAGCTTGTCGATTTCGAAACGCGCGATGTCCGTGCGCAGCATGGTGTTGCGCAGGATGCCGTTTTCGGTGCCCAGCGCCTGGATGGCGATCTTGCTGACCGGCGTGCTGCCGACTTTGGAAACCCCGGTTCCGGCGATCATTTCACGTTCATGGGTCAGCAGATACTTGGCCACCGTCCAGCCCTGGTTCAACTCGCCGATCACCTGGTTCTTCTCCACCCGGACGTTTGTCAAAAAAAGTTTCGGTGAAGGGAGATTTGCCGCTGATCAGCCTGATCGGCCGGGTTGAAACACCGGGCGTCGCCATGTCAAACAGGACAAAGCTGATGCCTTCGTGCTTTTTCGCCGCGGGGTCGGTGCGCACCAGGCAGAACATCCAGTCGCCCAGGTCACCGTAAGAGGTCCAGACCTTGGAGCCGTTCAGAATGAAATGATCCCCCAGGTCTTCGGCCCGGGCCTGCAGGCTGGCCAGGTCGGATCCGGCGTTCGGTTCGCTGTAGCCCTGGACCCAGCGGATTTCACCCCGCGCGATCGGCGGCAGGTGCTGCTGTTTGAGTTCTTCGGAGCCGAACTTCAGCAGGGCCGGGCCCAGCATGGAAATACCGAAACTGAACAACGGGGAACGGGCGTGAATCCGGTCCAGTTCCTCTTTGAGAATCTTGGCCTCCTCGCGGCCCAGTCCGCCGCCACCATACTCCTTCGGCCAGGTCGGCACGGTCCAGCCCTTGCCGGCCATGCGTTCCAGCCAAAGCCGCTGGTCTTCGCTCTGGAACGTGTAATCACGGCCGCCCCAACAGATATCGGCCTCGGTAAGGATCGGATGCCGCATCGATTCGGGGCAGTTGGCCTCCAGCCAGTCGCGGACTTCTTGTCTGAAGGATTCCATGTTTATGACTGCTCCTGTTAAACCGTCATGCCGCCGTCTACCACCAGGATCTCGCCGGTGGTGAAACTGCTGGCGTCGGATACCAGGTACAGCACGGCGCCGGCCATTTCAGCCGGTTCCGCATGCCGCTTCATCGGGATGTTCGAGACCGCATGCTGGTAGAATTTTTCGTTGTCGAACAGGGCGCCGGCAAACTTCGTCTTGGTCAGCCCCGGCAACAAGGCGTTGCAGCGGATATTGAACTGCGCGCATTCCTTGGCAAAAGCCCGCGTCATGTTCACCACCGCGGCCTTGGTGATGGAGTAGATGCCCTGCATCTGCATCGGCATCAGTGCGGTGATCGAGGCCGTGTTGACGATGCAGCCGCCGCCGTTTTCACGCATCAGTTTGCCGGCCTCGACCGACATGAAAAAGTAACCGCGGATATTGACGTCGACGGTTTTCTGAAAAGCCGCCGGGTCGGTATCCAGGATGTGTCCGAAATACGGGTTGGTTGCGGCGTTGTTGACCAGGATGTCGAGCTTGCCGTGCCGTTCCCGGATTTTGCTGAAAATATCCGTGATCTGCTGCAGATCGCCGATGTGGCAGGCCATCGCCTCGGCGCTGCCGCCGGCATCGACGATCGCCCGGGCGACCTGTTCACAGTCTTCCTGCCGGCGGCTGGAAATGATGACGTGCGCGCCCTGCTCGGCCAGCAATTCGGCAATCGCCTGCCCGATACCGCGACTGGCGCCGGTCACCAGCGCCGTTTTTCCGTTCAGATCAAAAAGTTTCGTTCCCAATTGTTTGCTCCTGTCAGGATGGAGTTTCTCGCTGATGACTGCCAGCGCCATTTGGGCCAGGGGCTCCACCCATTGCCCCATGGCCGCCGCCTTTTCATTGGATGCATTGCCCATGACCGCCCGTTTCGCAACGCCCTGGACGATGGCGGCCAGTCGGAAAAAACTGAACGCCAGGTAAAACGCCCAGTGGTCGATGCCGTCGATGTTCATGCGCCGGCAGTAAGCGGCAACGTATTCCCGCTCCAGTCGGAATGCCCAGTTCACCCCGGTCGGCGCCCTGCCAGTCCGGACATGCCCTTCTCCCGGTAGGGCATGCGCATTTGCATGCACTGGTAGGCCAGGTCTGCGTACGGGTGCCCCAGCGTGGACAACTCCCAGTCCAGCACGGCGATGATCTCAGGCCGGTCGTGATGAAAAACCAGGTTGTCCAGGCGATAGTCACCATGCACCAGGGCCACCTTGCCGTCGTCGGCCGGCTGGTTTTCCGACAGCCAGGTGATCAGGTCTTCCATCGCGGAAATGGTTTGCAGCTCGGAGGCGCGGTACTGGCCCGTCCAGCGGGTGAGCTGACGGGAGAAGTAATTGCCGGGCTTGCCGTAATCCGGACAGTCCCGACGGCTTCCAGGTCGACCCGGTGCAGTTCGCCGAGGACCCGGTTCATCTCGGCGTAAATGGCGCCGCGCTCCGGCCGGGCTGTCCAGCTCCGGCAAAGCGGCTTTCCAGAAAATCCGGCCGTCGCAAAAATCCATGATGTAGAACAGGGAGCCGATGACCTCCGGGTCCTCGCACAGGTGGTAAACCCGCGCGACCGGCACCTTGCTGTCCCTGCAGAGCACGCTGGACGCGGAATTCCCGGTCCACCGCGTGGGCGGATTTCAGCAGCTTGCCGGGTGGCTGCCGGCGCAGTACGTATTGCCCGGACGCCGCGGTCAGTTTGAACGTCGGGTTGGATTGCCCGCCGGCAAACTTTTCCATCCGGGCCGGGCCCTTGAAACCGGCGACATTTTGTTCCAGGTAGGACAATAAGTCGGCCTTCGACCGGTTTTCCACGATTGACTCACCGTCACGGCTTCAGGCCGCGGCTTCCCGGCGCCGCGCCAGGTCCCGGCCCAATTGCATCATGTGCACCTGGTCCGGACCATCCGCCATCCGCAGGTGCGGGCATAGGCGAGCATGTGGGCCAGCGGCGTATCCTGGCTGAGCCCGACGGCGCCGTGCAATTGAATGGCGCGATCGATCACGTCCAGGGCCATGTTGGGAGCGGTGATCTTGATCATCGCGATCAGGTCTTTGGCGCCCTTGTTGCCCTCGGTGTCCATTTTCTGGGCGGCCTTCAGGGTCAGCAGGCGCGCCTGTTCTATCTGGCAGGCGGAACGGGCGATGTCTTCGCGCACCGATTGCTGCTTGATCAGCGGGCGGCCGAACGCGATGCGCGTGTTGGCGCGGTCCAGCATGAACTCGAAGGCGCGCTGGGCGGCGCCGATCATGCGCATGCAATGGTGAATGCGCCCCGGCCCGAGCCGGCCCTGGGCAATTTCAAATCCGCGGCCCTCGCCGAACACCAGGTTGGCGGCGGGCACACGCACGTTGTCGAAAATGATCTCGGCGTGCCCCTCCGGCCCATCGTCATAGCCCAGCACGTGCATGGGCCGGGTCACGGTCACGCCCGGCGTGTTGACCGGCACGAGAATCTGCGATTGCTGGATGTAACGGTTGGCGTTATCCGGGTCGGTTTTACCCATGACGATCAGGACTTTGCACTGTTTGCGGCAGGCGCCCGAGGCATAGAATTTCTTCCCGTTGATGACGTATTCATCGCCATCGCGGACCATCGAGGTCTGGATATTGGTGGCGTCGCTGGAGGCAACGTCGGGTTCGGTCATGGCGAAGGCCGAGCGGATTTCACCATTCAGCAGGGGTTCCAGCCATTGTTTCTTCTGCTCCTCGTTGCCGTACTTCGCCAGCACTTCCATGTTGCCGGTGTCGGGGGCGGAACAGTTGAACACTTCGGAAGCCCACAAAACACGGCCCATTTCCTCCGCCAGGGGGGCATATTCCATATTGGTCAGGCCGGCGCTGTATTTGCCATAGGCCACCGGCAGGAACAGGTTCCACAGGCCGGCCGCCTTGGCTTTTTTCTTCAGTTCCGTGACGATCTCCGCCGTTTCCCAGGGCTTCAAAGCAACCTGTTTCTCGAACAGGGCTTCGTTCGGGTAAATGTGTTCGTCCATGAAGTCCCGGACCTGCTGTACCAGGTCTTTGACTTTGTCGCTGTACTCGAAATTCATGGTGTAAAACCTCCGCTGTTCAGTAGTAGGTCACGGCGTTGCTGCGGTCAGGGTGGTCCAGGTGCGGGACGTGGTTGAAACCGGCCAACTGCATGTTGTCGTCATTGAAATAAAGGTGGCTGTAACTGCTGTTCCGGGTCTGCAAATTCATCTGGATCATCGCGCCGGGCGGCGCCGCCAGGACCTGCCTCAGGGCCATTGAAATGGCGCCGCCGGAACTGACCACCAGGATTTTGCTGCTGCGCCCAGCCAGGCCGGTTGCTCTCGCCATCCCGGAGCGGACACGCTGTTCAAATTCAGCCCAGGTTTCCGGAATATCGCTCGCGATGCGACCGTTCGCCCAGGCTTGCAGGGTGTTGTGCAAAACCTGGGTAAATGCCGATGGCGCAGCTCCTTCTTCAGGCTTCTCGTCCGGATTTTCCGCGAGATACGCGGTAATCAAGGCCTCGAAATCAAACTCATTCCATTGGGCGTGTGTCGCCGTGGGAAGGAGAGTCCAGTTCCATACCCGAACAGATGCCTTCCAGGGTTTCGCGGTGACGGGTCATTTCACCGCAGATGACGTGGTCGAAACGCAGTTTGCGGAACTTGAAATACTCGCCCAGCCAACGCGCCTGCTGATGGCCCAGGGGCGACAGCCGGTCGTAGTCGTCTTCGCCGAAGGAAGCCTGTGCGTGGCGGACCAGGAAGAGTTCTGACATGTATACTCGCGTTTTGATGCAATTCTCAGAATAAGCTCCTGCTTGATATTTATCCAATTTATTATATAAATGAGGTATTATTCACATAACTTATATCTGGTGATCGAATTGCGCCTCCCGAGTGTTGATCTGAACCTGTTTCTGGTCTTCGATGCGATTTACACCGAACGCAACCTCACGCGCGCATCACGTGTGCTTTTTGTTACCCAACCGGCTGTCAGCAACGCGCTCAAGCGATTACGCCAGGTATTCAATGACCCGCTTTTTGTGCGCACACCCCACGGGATGACGCCCACACCCGTGGCCGACAATATTTCCGGAGCAATCAAGGCAGCGCTGCACCTGCTCAACACCAGCCTGAACGAAGGCGAAGTGTTTGTTCCGGGTTCATCCGGCAAAACCTTCAGGTTCAGCGTTCACGACTATGACGAGGCCATCCTGGTTCCGAAATTGATGCAACAACTCGCCGTGCTGGCGCCGGGCGTTTCGATCGAGTGTTACGCCGTGCCGCGCAAGGACCTGGAAAGCGAACTGACCTCCGGCAGCCTGGATTTCGCGCTGGACGTGCCGCTGTTCTCCGCACCCCAGCTTTGCCGCCAGCGACTCGCCACCGAGCGTTATGTCTGCATGGTGCGACCGGATCACCCGGTAGCGGGCCTGAATCTGACCCTGGAACGCTACCTCGAACTGGAACACATCCACGTGTCGGGCCGGCGCAAAGGCATCGGCCACGTCGACATCGCGCTGGAAATGCTCGGCCGGACCAGGAACATCAAGCTGCGGATGAAAAACTACATGGCCGGGCCGCAAGTCGTTTCGACCACCGACCTGGCGCTGACGCTGCCGAGAAACCTGGCCGCCATGTACCCGATGAAAGTTTTCGAAATGCCCTTCAACGTGGAGACGCTGGACCAGTACCTCTACTGGCACAAAAGCGCCGACCAGGACCAGGCCAGCATCTGGATGCGAACGCTTCTGCTGGGCCTGCTTCCCTGTTCTTGATTTGAATCAACGGAGCCGGAAAAGCCCACCGTGGCCCGGGGTAAATTCAAATCGGGTCATGGCATACTGGTGTTTTCCCCCGGAGACAAGCAATGACCTCTTCCGTCAACCTTTCGCAGCATGGCGCCGTGGCGTTGATCACGGTAGACAATCCCCCCGTGAACGCCCTGTCCCAGCCTGTCAGGGCAGGACTGCTGGCCGCCATGGAGCAGGCGCTGGATGGAAAAAACCAGGCTATCGTGCTGATCTGCGCCGGGCGAACCTTCATCGCCGGCGCCGACATCAGCGAGTTCGGAAAACCACCCGCCGACCCCTGGTTGCCCGAGGTGTTGGCCCGGATCGAGTCCAGCCCGGTCCCGGTCATTGCGGCCATTCATGGAACCGCCCTGGGCGGCGGACTGGAAACGGCCATGGCCTGTCATTACCGCATTGCCCTGGCTTCGGCGAAACTGGGCCTGCCGGAAGTCTCCCTGGGCCTGTTGCCGGGTGCGGGCGGGACCCAGTGGGCGCCTCGCCTGATCGGTGTTGAGGCCGCACTGGACCTGATGACCAGCGGCAAGCCGATCGGTGCGGCCGCAGGCACTGGAAGCCGGACTGGTCGACCGGATCGTTGAAGAAAACCTGCAGGAAGCCGCGGTGGACTACGCGCGCGAGCTGATCAGTTCCGGCGCGGGCCCCAGGCGCACCTCCGATCTGCCGGTTGAATCCTCGCATCTGTCCGCGGATTACTTTGACAGCATGCGGACCGCGATCGGCCGGAAAACCCGTGGCCTGCCCGCGCCGCAGCGCATCATCGACTGCGTGGAGGCCGCCACCACGATGGACTTCGCCGCCGGATCGGCCATCGAGCAAAAGCTGTTCATGGAACTGATGATGTCGCCGGAATCGGCCGGCCTGCGCCACGCCTTTTTTGCCGAACGGCAGGCTTCGAAGATCGAGGGCCTGGCAAGGGACCTGCCGCTGCGAACGATCAAGTCGGTCGGCATTATCGGCGCGGGCACGATGGGTGGCGGCATCGCGATGAATTTCGCCAATGCCGGCATCCCGGTCACCCTGCTGGAAATCAACCAGGAAGCGCTGGACCGCGGAATCGGCGTGTGCCGCAAAAACTACCAGCGCTCGGTGGATAAAGGCCGCTTCACGGCCGCGCAAATGGACCATTTCATGGGCCTGATCAGCGGAACCACTTCCTATGCCGACCTGGGCGATGCAGACCTGGTGATCGAAGCGGTGTTCGAAAGCCCGGAGATCAAGTACGAGGTGTTCCGCAAACTGGACGCCGTGTGCAAGCCGGGCGCAATCCTGGCCAGCAATACCTCCTACCAGGATATCGACGCGATCGCCGCGGTGACCTCCCGGCCGCAGGATGTGCTGGGCATGCATTTCTTCAGCCCGGCCAACGTCATGAAACTGCTGGAAGTGGTCCGCGGGGCAAAAACGGCGGATGACGTGCTGGCGACGGTCATGAACCTGGCGAAAACCATTCGCAAAGTCGCCGTTCTTTCCCGGGTTTGCTATGGATTTATCGGCAACCGCATGCTGGAAGGATACATGCGCGAAGCGCAGATGCTGCTGCTCGAGGGCGCGACCCCGGCGCAGGTGGACGGCGCATTGCAGCGCTTCGGCATGGCCATGGGCCCGTTGGCGGTGATCGACCTGGCGGGCCTGGATGTGGGCTACAAGGCCCGCCAGGCGCTGCCCGACCTGCCGGACCACCCGTCCTACCACGTGACGGATCAACTGGTGGAAAAAGGCCGGCTGGGCCAGAAATCCGGCGCCGGTTTTTATAACTACGATCCTGAAACCCGGCAACGGCTGGACGCCCCCGAAGTGGAAGCGATGATCCGGCAGCGAAGCCGCGGCGCTGGGAATCCCTGCGCGCCGGTTCAGCGACGAGGAAATTGTCGAGCGGGTCATTTATCCCCTGGTCAACGAAGGCGCGCGAATCCTCGAAGAGGGTATCGCGCAACGCCCGGGGGATATTGATATTGTTTATTTATACGGCTATGGCTTTCCGGCGCACCGCGGCGGACCGATGTTCTACGCCGACACGGTTGGCCTGGACAGGGTTTACCGGAAGATTTGCGAATTCAGGGACACGCTGAGGGCGGACGACTGGCAGCCGGCGCCGCTGCTGCAGCGACTGGCTGAAAACGGAGAGGGGTTTGGCTGAACGGACCTGACCTGTTTTAGAATCTGGTAACAGGCAAATTATTGCCCGCCAAGCGTTTCGCACAATGAAACGTTGTCCGGAGCAATACGCTGAATGGGAATTTCACCTGATATGCCAAGCGAAGTAATTTCATAACTCACCAGGCCATTGGCGCAATCCGCAAACTCGATTGTCAGGGTGCCATCGCCGGCCGGGTCTGTCGCAGCAGCGGGTTCTGCTGCATCAAAGACCCCGCCTTCAGTAACGAAAATAGTCAGATTCGCCGTATCCCCCTCGTAAGGCCCCTGCGCAGTCAACCAGCGGTGACCCGGTTCTCCCAGCATCGCCGTGACATCCCCTGGCGGACGTTCCGTGTCATAAGTGAACCAGGCCAGGAACATCTGCTTTATATCGGGGAACACGGTGATCAGGAATCCCTGACCATTGGTTAGCGGGTTGTACCAGGCGTCGTTGAGGCCGGCATTGATTTGAATTCCAAGACCCTCAACCGAGGATATGGCGATCCGGAAGCCGAACCCGTCTGTGCCCACCATAAAGTCAGGGTTCGTGTCGGTTCCGATGGATTCAGGATCTGCGCCGGCACGGGATGCTGAGCGGGCTAATCGTGCTTCGCCGAGCCAACTCCCGCCGCGAATGACGCGATCAGAGCCGACCGCAGGCCCGGTTGGGTCGGTGACGTCCTCGGGGGAGTAATCCCCGTAGCGGTCCTGAACCCACTCCCAGACATTCCCATGCATATCGTAGAGTCCGAACGGGTTTGGCACGGTCACCCCAACCTTCCTCATCGTTGGGAAAGCCATAAATCGAACGCACGCGCCGGTAGCAGATCAATCTCTACACAGTTAAGGACTTTCATACCGCAATACCACATGTGTAGCCCAGTGCCCCTCGCAATACTCACATTCATCGTCACACTCAAGTGCATCGCCATGCGCAAATCTTGTCGTTGTGCCTGCGCGTGCCGCCCGCTCCCATTCCGCCTCCGTCGGCAAACGGAATCCTGTTGTTTCAAGGTGCTGGTTCAGTTTTTCCACAAACCCGCCGGGCCCGGCGATTTGGTCCCAGCTCACGCAAGACACCGGATCATCATTTACACCGTTTGTACCACTATTACAGCTGGTTGGCAGCGTTCCCATGACCGCCCACCACTGACGCCCAGTGATCTCAGTTTTTGCGAGATAGTAATCCCGTGTCAGAGTCACCTGATGCTGCGTTTCATTGCCCAAAATATTTCCCCGTTCGCCTTGTGGCGAACCCATCTGGAAAGTCCCCGCCGGAACTTCGACAAGGGTCATGGGGACACCCCAAGGCAGGATGACGGTGAATTCTTCAGCCCGTATTGTTTGGGGTAACAGTAAGAGGGTGAAAAGTAATACAAGATAGAAACTGGAAATCCGCGGCTGGCCAATAATGAACATGGTGGTCAATCGGATTGCCCGCGAAGCGTTTCGCACAATGCAATGTTGTCCGGAGTAATACGCTGAATGGGAATTTCACCTGATATGCCCAGCGAAGTAATTTCATAACTCACCAGGCCATTGGCACAACCAGAAAACTCAAGCGTCATCGTGCCATCACCGGCTGGGTCTGTGGTGGCGACCGGCTGTGTGGAGTCGAAGACGCCGCCTTTTGTAACGAAAATGGTCAGCTGGGCGGTATCTCCTTCGTAAGACCCTTGTGCGGTCAACCATCGATGTCCGGGCTCTCCTAGCACCGCGGTTACATCTCCCGGCGGGCGCTCCGTTTCGAAAGTAAACCACGCCAGAAATATCTGCTTGATCTCGGGGAAAACCGTGATGAGAAAACCCTGTCCGTTGGTGGCCGGATTGTACCAGGCGTCGTTGAAGCCAGGATTAATCACGGAGGGTATGTTTAGCGTTGGATCCACCAAAACGTAAACAGCGCCAGCATTGGTAATGGAGTCATCGGATTGGTCACCGTTGACCCCGTCTGCGTCGCTGTGCTCCAGTTGGGCGCCCACGGCCAGCGTGTTACCGTAAATGGCTACCGATTGTCCAAACGCGTCACTCCATCCGGTATTCGACGCCTTGATGTAGGCGTCCTGGCGCCAATCATTTCCACTCTTGCGGAACAGGTAAGCCGCACCGGCATCGAAAAATGATTTTTCAACCAGATCGTCATCCTGGTTACCGTCAATGCCCGTCGCACTGCTGTCCTCGTTCCAGGCGCCGACCATAATCGCGTTTCCATAGGTTGCGACGGACTGGCCGAAATAGTCCCACACCCCGGTGTTCGAAGCCTTGAGGTATGCATCCTGAGTCCAGACCTCGCCGTGCCGGCTGAATGCGTATGCTGCTCCGGCCCCAGTGTAAGAATCGTCTGACTGGTCCGCGTCAACGCCAACTCCGCTGCCTGGCTCCATGTATGCACCGACCACCAATTGATCCTGATGGATCGACACCGAATAGCCAAAACCATCTCCGCCACCGGCGTTGGAGGCCTTGATATAAGCCTGCTGGCTCCATTGTCCCGCCTGCTGGACAAACACGTAAACAGCGCCGGCATGGGGGGCAGATTCATCTTCCTGGTCGCCGTTGATGCCGGTGGCTGCGCTGGCTTCGCCGTAAGCACCGACAACGATCGTGTCTTTATAAATGTCAACGGAGTGCCCAAAGGAGTCCTGCGCGTAACCAAAATCGGCCGAGTCAGTGTTGGACGCTTTGATATAAGCCTGTTGCGTCCAGGATTCGCCAGCCCGCTTGAATACATAGACGGCACCGGCCTCCAGCGACGAGTTGTCGATTTGGTCTCCGTCAATACCTTGAGCGTTGCTGGCTTCCTGCGGAGCGCCGACGACAACAGTATCGCCATGAATCGCAACTGATGTACCAAAGCGGTCAGGATTGTCCGGATTGGAGGCCTTCAGATAGGCCTGTTGGCGCCATGTATTTCCTTCCCTTACGAAAACGTAGGCTGCGCCCGCAGAAGGAGCTGCGTTGTCACTCTGGTCGCCATTCACGCCCGCGGCGGCGCTGTCTTCCGCAGGTGCGCCTACGACGAGGGTATCGCCGGAAATATCTGCCGACCACCCGAATTGGTCGTCAGATTCCGTGTTCGAGGCCTTAATATAAGCTTGCTGTCCCCAGATATTGCTGTTCCGGGTGTACACGTAAACGGCCCCGGCGAAGTTTAGCGAGGCGTCGTTCTGATTGCCATCGATGCCCGTTGCATTGCTTTTCTCACCCATAGCCGCGACCACCATGGTGTCTCCATCCAGGGCGGTGGCCCACCCGAAGCGCGCTTCATCACCGGAATTTGATGCCTTGACATAGGCCTGCTGCTCGAGTTGAGCCTGCGCTGTTGCCCCCATCAGGGGCATAGTGGCCATTGCCAGACACGCTATTGGAAGAATGCGGCGGAAGTATTGGTTGAGAGCAGGTGTCATTAGTTGCACTTCTACGGTTTGTGTTTTGTTCGAATCATGCGCCCTCCAGGGTTGCATTACTAGCACAGGGCCGATGTTGCTTGATTCCTGAAGGCTTCGGGGAGGACCTGGGGGACTTGCCTGGTCGTTCTCAGATACCCAATTGAGATGCCACCAATGGGCGGTCAATGACCAACAATGTCCGCTCCGGTCTACTGGCTATTGAGGGCTTCGCAAAGAGGAGTATTGTCCAGCGCGATTCTTTCAATCGGAATCGTGTTCTGCCAGTCGATCGAGTGAATGTCATATTTGACGGTGCCACGACCACAACTGCTGAACTCGAGAACGACGTTGCCGTCGGGTTGGGAAGTTGGCGCCGGTTCCGCAGAGTCAAAGATGCCGCCAGTGGTGTTGTAAAGGTTCAGCGATGCACGATTGCCGACGAAAGGCCCCTGCGCGGTTAGCCACCGGTGCCCGGGTTCACCAACTGATGCAGTCACATCCATCGGGGGGCGCGCGATATCGTAGGTAAACCAGGCCAAAAAGATTTGTTCGATTTGCGGGTACACGATGACGAAAAACCCCTGGCCATCGGTCCGTGAATTGAACCAGGCATCATTCAAACCTGCATTCATCTGCACCAACGGTTCTTCAGCCAATATCTCTTCAACCGAATTGCACCCGTTCGCATTTTGCTCGATCACAATCTTGCCGCCCACATCAGGGGAGAAACCGGTTCCAGGTCCGGGGTCGGCGTCATCGAACGGATCGACCAGCTGTGCGATCCCCATGCAGCGGGAGAGATCAGTATTTTGCCACAACCAAAGATCGCCGCCGACGCGGGCAATGCCCGACAAACCCTCGATGGAGGTCAGGGCGGCGGTGCTTTGAATGCTCAAATCGCCGGTCACATCGGTGAGGTTGGACAAGCCGTCAAGGTTTGTCAGGAAGCCTCCGCCCGAGATAGACAATCCACCTACGCTTGTCAGGCTCGAAAATCCGTCTAAATCAGATAGCAATAGGGGCGCACGAAAAGACAGCTCACCAGCTACATGGCTCAGTTTTGAAAAGCCCTCGAGGTTTGTCAGTTGCCCATTTAGCCAGATAAACAGGTTGTCACCCACAAAAGTTAGCTCGTTCAACCCGCTTACGCTTTGCAAACTATCGTTGAACCGGATGTGCAACCATTTATCTATTGTGGTGAGACCTGACAGTCCGTCCACTGCCACCAAAAGCAGGTTATTTGAAATGCTCAGACTACCCGCGCGTTGAAGATTTACCAAACCGTCAATCGTCTTCAATGAAGGATTGTTTTCTATCTTCAAATCACCAAGCACAGCAGCGAGATCCGACAGCCCATCAAAGCTGACAATGTCTTCTCCCCTGATAAAGAGGTTCTGCAGAACCCGGTCGCAGGGGCCATGCTTGGCCTGAAACTGATCTACTTCCAACTGGCTGGTAAGCTCAATCTCCTGTGGCGTGCAGTCCTGGGCAAACGCCAGCGCAGGTAAAGTCAACACGAACAATTGCAGGGCTGCTGCCAGTAGCAGGAAATTACCTCGGTTCAGGAAGTTCATAATTGGCCGCATGTCCCCGGTAGAGGTTTTGCTCGAGTGTCTTCTCTTTTGCTCAGTACTACAATCGCGAACTGCCTTGAAAAACTTGAAATAACTGCTTCGGGTCGGAAGCGACCCAAGTTGCCTGTTCAGTAGCCAATTCCGGTGTTTAGCCGATAGCAGAACTCTTTTGCTTGTGGATCACAGGTGAGTTTAATTCTCAGTTCGGTTAGGAGCAGAAGTCGAAGAACCGGAATATTCTGACTTAATCATCAGCGGAAAGCGCCTCGCACAACGGCACATTGTCCGCCACGATCCGGCGAATGAACATCGCGCCGCTCAGATCCAGGCCGGCTATGTTGTAGCTCAGCGTGGCATTTTCGCATTCGTCCCACCAGATCCAAATGTAGCCTATGGGCTCGCCCGTCTCAGGTGCCGGCTCTGCGCTATCAAATAGACCGCCCTGCGTCAGAAACACATCCAGCCAGACCTCAGTCCTGTTTGGGTCATAAGGGCCCTGCGCGGTCAACCAACGGTGGCCAGCCTCGCCGAGGTGGGCGCTGCTGCCTTCGAGCGGGCGCTCGGTGTCGAAAGTGAACCAGGCCAGAAACAGCGTTGCTGCTTCCGGGAGAATGGTCAAGAGGAAGCCCTGGCCGGGGGTCTCCGGATCGAACCAAGCGTCATTGAGGCCCGGGTTGATCTTGAACCGATTAATGCCCAGCAGAATCTGGCGGATCGAGTTGCAACCCACTCCGTTCTGGTACAGAAACACCACGTCGCCGACATCCTGCACGCCTGCACTGCCGGGGCCGGGCCCCGGTTCGCCGTCGTCATTCCCGTTGAGCAACCGCGTGAGTCCGTTGCAATGGTACAGGTAGGAATTCCTCTGGATGTTGACGCTGCCTCCGACCTCTGTGAGTCCAGACAGGCTGTCGAGGTTTTCCAGGATCGTATCTGCGATGATCAAGTCACCAGCCACGTGGGTAAGTGCTGAAAGACCACCCATGTCAGCCAGTTTCCACGAGCCCGAGATAAATAGATTTTCCCCTACAGATCGAAGGCTGGTCAGCCCGCGGACGCTGGCCAGTTCGTAATTGATCCGGATGATCAAGTATGAATCGGTGGCAGTCAGCGCGTTGAAACCGTCGATTGCGACCAGCGACTCATTGTTCACGATGTCCAGCTTGCCGACATGTTCAAGGAGCGGAAACCCGTCGACGTTGTTCAGCTGCGAATTGCTATAGATGCTGAGCCTTCCGCTGACCGAAACGAGTTCTGCCAGGCCATCAAAGTTGACGATATCAGCGCCTTGAATGAGCAGGTTCGTTGCGCGGTCGCACGGCCCATAGTTGGCCTGGAAAGCATCGACCTCGATCTGACTGTGCAACTCGATGTCGGCCAGGGTGCAGTCCTGTGCCATGCCCGGTATCGAGTGAAGGATCACGAAAGACAGGAGAATCCCAAAGGCGACACCAACCACAGGGATGGATTCATGGTCCATAACGTTTGAGCACTTCCCGGTTTGGAAACGAAACGTCAGTCTGCGCTGGTTTCGAACGTCGCACAATCAAAAATAGATAACGTTGCAACTGGAGTGGGCGCAGTTCCGCTTCGGGTCTTTTGTGTTGAAAAACTCCGTCCAATTACTGATCAATGAGATAATTGGCACGTTGATTCAGCGATGGAGTTTATAGATTATTGCCCGCCAAGCGTTTCGCACAATGCAATGTTGTCCGGAGTAATACGCTGAATGGGAATTTCACCTGATATGCCAAGTGAGGTGATTTCATAATTCAGCAGGCCATTGGCACAATCAGAAAACTCAAGCGTCATAGTGCCATCACCAGTTGGGTCTGTGGTGGTGGCCGGTTCCGCAGCGTCAAAGACACCACCTTCAGTCACAAAAATCGTTAGGTTGGCTGTATCGCCGATATATGGCCCCTGAGCTGTCAACCAGCGATGTCCAGGTTCGCCCAGAAGTGCGCCCACGTCCTCTGGTGGTCGTTCCGTATCAAAAGTGAACCAGGCCAGGAACATTTCTTTTCTATCCGGAAAAGCCGTGATGAGAAATCCCTGTCCGTTGGTGGCGGGGTTGTACCAGGCATCATTCAGGCCGGCATTGATCTTAAACTCTTCGCCGTCAAGAACTGCGCCATAGAATCCGTCGTATTGTCCCTTAGCCATTACTTTGTACCCTGCCCAAGTCAGGTGAGAACTGTCATTACGCTGAAATGGCTGCCGGGGGCTTGGCAACTCTGGATTGGGTAACGAAGGGTGACCAGCCGGAATCGGACTGGGCGGGTCATATTGCGTGTAAGTGACTCCGTTGAAGCCATAAGTCACCTGCAAGAGCCCATGCAGATTCAAAAAAGTAAGAGCCGGCTTCCTGTCTGCCAGCATCTGGGCCTTGGCAGCCCATTTATCGTGGACACTGTTGTTTTGCGAAGGCGTACCCATGATGTTGATTTCACCCCAGGGCCTCATGTAATCGTAGCTCTGCAAAAATATTTTTACCGTAGGGCGAATCGACAAAATATGGTCAACTATCGCCTCAGTATCGGACACAATTTCATTGAGAATGTCTTCCTCCTCCTTTGTACCATCCATAGACGGAAGCCACTTCGTAAGACATTCACTGTTCACTAATTTGCAATGCACGTCGTTGTAACCGGTAACTAAATGCACAATGTCTACGTCTGGATGCTGACTCAATACTCCAGTTATGTATTTCAACCCTTCTGGCGACTGAAGGCGATTTGCCAGACCCCAGAATAACGTTGAATAGACTTTAACATCGCTGTGCCCATTTTCAGAAAAAACGGAAACCAAAGCCGGATTCATGGGTTCGGCCCAGCTGTCACCGAAGATCACGATTTCGATCGCGATAGTATTTGGACTGAATAGCACTAATACAAGGGCGCACAATATAGCTCGTACCGTGCCGAATTCTGAGAGCCAGCGTCGGCCTATTGCAATTGGAAAGTTCATACTCAAGATCGCCATCGCAATGTTTGGAAAACCGAACCATTGAACTAGTGCAGGGTGCCTCGCAAACTCAGTCAATTCTTGACCATAAAATGTTTCGAATCGGTCTGCTAATTACTTCTTGCTCATGTCATGAGTATAGGGCGCCAAAATAGGGCGTCAAATTGATTCTCCCGCCAACTTGAATTACTAAGATTACGGAGCGATCCTAAAAAACTCAGGTCCAGGTGAATTGGAGTTCTGCAATGGGTTGCATCGACCGGTTGAAACCGCAGCCAGGAACGGAACTACAAATCCCTTACTGACTCCTGCTTGTGCAGGCGATGCCAGCCAACTTGCCAAATCGACCGGAAGGATCGTTCAAGAAAAAGATTCTCAATTATCGGCGACAAGAAGAAAAGCCATCGGATGGCGATCTCCTCAAAGCCTTCAACGATTACTCCATTGGGACGACCTTCGAACCGGACCTCTCCTCGGCCGCGCCAAAATCCCCTGAACACCCATCTTACGAGTTCATTGTCTTTCTGCGTTGTATTTCTCGCTACGAGCGGGAATGGAAACCGCTTCAATGGAACTGCGTACCAGCCACTACCCAGATCTTTTACATTGTTGGCCAGTCCGAAAAGTCGAACCCAATCGGCCGGTGTTTGAAAGTAGGAATACACTTCTTCCACCGGAAGGGAAAACTCATGTTTGAACCTAATGATCATGACTCGGATATTCTAGAACAACTCAGGATGTAAACCACCGCGATGCGCAATAACCCCTTGACCTTATCGAGGGGTGCAATGGGTCGAAAGTGTACCCTGACGTTACAGCTAGCTCGATTCCACTGTCCGCCAAATGGCGGAACCCAACCAGGCAGTTAATTGCGGATCATTCAGTTCGACTTTTGGCCAGGAGCGGTCCCAATCCATAACCGCCCTGAATTGATCCAGCGGACAACAAACCTGTTCAATTGAGCGCTCCCCAGACTAGCGTGTCTGGCTTTTCGGGTAAGGCACCAGCGGTGTCGGGTACCGCGCGGCCTCGGCCTGGATGCGCGGATCTTCAAGCAAGGAACGGGTTGCAGTGAAATAGCTGAAAAAGCCAAGTGACCAGGGTAATTTCTTTTCACGAGCCTGTTCTGACCAGTAGAGCGTTTTTTCAACGTCACCCAGTGCGGCATAAATGATGACCAATGCGATTCCTCTGCCTGGCTTTTGCTCGTATTCTTGAGCAATTTCCAGCGCTTTCTCCGGTTGGCCCGCCCAGGCATAGGTCTGCCCCAGCGCATACGCCCACAATGGTAAGTGGGCAAGGTGCTGATGGGCCGCGATCGCCTCGTCAAAGCGGCCCTGCTCCAGGTACGTATTGCCCAAGGCCAACCAGGCTATCGGAAATTGGGGATCCAGAGCAATCACAGACTCCGCCAGTTCGATGGCCTTTTCGTAGTCACCGGCGTCACGGTACTGGTCGGCAAGCCAGGACAAGTAAAAGGAATGAAGCGGGCTCAGTTCAACCGTCTTCTCACCGGCGGCGATCGCCTCCTCGTCATCCCCCATCAATTCCAGCCACCAGGCCCAGTGATACCAGGCATCGGCCAGGCTGGGATTCAGTTCCATGGACCGGTTCAGGCTGACTTTCGCGGCTTCGAAGTCCCAATCACCGTACATCTGGTGCAATCCCAGGGCCATGTGTGCTTCCGCCAGCGTGGGATCGAGTTCGATGGCTTTGTCGACGGCTGCCCGCGCGCGTTTCACGGCTTCCATCCGGGGTAGTATGCTGTGCACCAACTCCATGTAGCCCTGGCCCAGGGCGGCGTAAGCCAGGGCACTGGTGGGATCGTTGGCCAGGGCCTCTTCGAGAATCTCGATTCCGGCCTGGTAGCCCTCCTGGGTTTCTTTCCGGTACTGGAACATGGCCCGCAAATAGGATTCAAACGTTTGCGGCCGGATTTCCAGCACCCGCGCCAGCTGATCTTCATCCTGGGCGGTCAGATTGGCCTGCACGATGCGGGCAACCGTGCGGGCCACGCTGTTCTGGATCGCCATGACATCATCGAACGGGCGTTCGTAGGTTTCCGACCAGATGTGCTGGTCCGAGGCCGCATCGATCAGCTTTACCGAGATACGGACCATGTTACCTTCCCGGAACACGGCGCCCTCGATGATATTGGCCACGCCGAGTTTGCGTCCGATGTACGGCAGCCCCTGGCTGGTGTTGACCCGGCTGGCCGATGTGCGCGAAGTCACCTGCAGGGCATTGATCTTGCCCAGATTGCTGATCAGCGAGTCGTACATTCCGGAGACGAAATACTGCTCCGTGGTATCCGGGGAAAGGTTTTCCAGCGGCAGCACGGCGATCGAATGGGGATTGATATCACGGATCTCCGGCGTCACCTGCAGCACCGCGACCTCTTTCAGCGCCTGTTGCGACAGATCGAAAATGCCGATAGAGGCCAGCGCAGCCAGCACCAAAAGCAGCAAGTAGTCGGTGCGTCCCAGGCGCAACTCGTCGGCCGTGGATTCAACCCCGGTTGCGGTTCGCCGGATGCCCTGGGTCGTGACGTCGAAACGCCAACTGAAAATAACCGCAAAGGGAAAACCGCCGAGTACGGCCAGCCAGACGTAACGGATGATTCGTTCATCGAGATTCAGCGCAGGAAGCGCTTCGCTGGCAACCTGTATCAGAACCCAGCTCGCAAGGATGTACCAGGCCGTCATGCGGAACACGCGGCGGCGCCTCAGTTCCTTCACAAAGCTGACAGGCCACATAACTAGGTCACCTGAACCTCCTCATGACCAAGTGTACACCTTGTTGTAACAAGCTTGCATGTAACAATAAGTGCAATTGAGGTGCTTCAGAAAGTTCCTGGATGCTCGGTTGACTCATCCACCACCAAATCAGAGTGCACCTCGTTTACCGGGCTATGCCGAAGGCAGCACGAAAATCATGGTATCGACCACTGCCAAACCTGTTGTCGACTCTCGTCAGAAATGCGTAGCGATAAGTATAAATGGGCGAACCGTTTTTGATTACCTATTCCGCGACGGGTCCAGACTGTGTGATAACTCGATATTTCAGGTTTAAGTCGTCGCTTGGAGCTGTCATTGGGCTTTTCAGTGGTTTTGGGGCCTCGTTTTTGGGTGCGCAATAATTCTTGCCGAGAACATTCATCACAAAGCTGATTGCCTGAGAATGGCTCCGGGGACCTTGGAATACGTCTAATAACGGCAAAAATGCTGGCCGTTAGGCCTGCATTGCCTCGATTAACGGTTTAACACCAAGGATGTTCATCATTCGTTTCAGGTTGTACGCCAGCACATGCAAGCTCATCTCGGTACTCACCGTCGGCAGCGCTTCGAGTCAGGAAGTGCGTCGATCCCATCCAGGATTTGATGGTGCCAAAGGGATGCTCTGCCGTCTCGCGGCGGGCCCGCATCCGATCCGGCTCACGATCCAATCGAGTCTGCACCGCTTCAACCACCGCTTCATGTTCCCATCGCCTGACACGCCGGTATTTACCGGTTGTACATTTGGATTTGATCGGACAACTTGGGCACATTGAACTCCAGTAACGACGGATCGTCTGGCCTTTCTCGTCTGTGCTGCAAGCGATAAATCAATCGCTCATCCTGCTGGACATCGATATTCATCATCTTCTGGAATATAGATGAAGTCACGCTTGCCAAACAGACCCTTGGACAGGCTGCCCGAGGTCTGTGGCTTAGGCAGATAGGTCGTGATCCCCGCCTCATCACAGGCCAGGATCTCTTCCCCTTTGAAGTAACCGCGGTCGGCCACCACGCTCAGTTCATCCGTCGCCATGGCTGCTTTGGCCTGCTGCGCCATATTCGCCAGTTGGGTCCGATCATGGCCCACGTTGGTGACTTCGTGGGCAACAATCAGATGGTGTTTGGCATCCACTGCGGTTTGCACGTTGTAGCCCACCATCCCGGTGCCCCTGCCGCTGGTGGCCATGGAGCGGGCATCAGGGTCGGTCAGTGAGATCTGCTGGTCCGGTGCCTCATGCATCCGGACTTCGAGCTTTTTTAGGCGCGCCATCTCCTTCTTCAAGCGGGCGATCTTCTCTTCCAGTCGTTGGCTCTTGTCTTCGCTCGACTCCTGTCGGTCCGCACTGGCCATCTGACCCAGATACCTCTCGATACTCTCATCGATCTGTTGCAACCGGCGCTTCATCTTCGCCTTGGTAAAGTTACGATCGCGATTGTTGACCGCCTTGAACTTGCTGCCGTCAATGGCCACGAAGGCGTTGGCAAACAGGTCGAGCTTGCGGCACAACATCACGAACTCGCGACACACCAGGCGGATCGCTTCGCCATTGTCCTTGCGAAAGTCTGCGATGGTCTTGAAGTCCGGGGCCAGGCGTTCGGTCAGCCACATCAGCTCAATGTTGCGTTGTGCTTCGCGTTCCAGGCGGCGGCTCGACTGCACCCGGTTGAGATAACCGTAGACATAGATCTTCAGCATCGTTGATGGGTGGTAGGCCGGTCGGCCGGTATCGTTCGGCTCAGTCTTGAAGCCCAGACCGGATAAATCCAGATCATCCAGGAAGACATCGATCACGCGAACCGCGCTGTCTTCGGCGATGTAGTCATCGAGACGTTCAGGAAATAAGGTGGCTTGATGCGATCTTCGCCTTTAATAAATCCGCTCATCCGACGATCCCTCTGCGGGAAAGTAGATTATATCCGGTGAGAGTTTTCACACAGTCTGGGTCGATCTCGGAATATCTGGCTCTGTAGCCTGGAATTTCCGCTTTCTGGCGAGTAGCGGAACCAATTCAACGTGCTACTTCAGGGCAGACTTGTTCTCAGTTCGGCCAGAAGCAAAACTTGCAGTAAACCGCTCCACTAATAAATTATTCCCCGCCAAGCGTTTCGCACAATGCAATGTTGTCCGGAGCAATACGCTGAATGGGAATTTCACCTGATATGCCCAGCGAAGTAATTTCATAATTCACCAGGCCATTGGCACAATCCGCAAACTCGATTGTCATGGTGCCATCGCCGGCGGGGTCTGTGGTTGCTTCTGGTTCAGCGGCGTCGAATACGCCACCTTCAGTGACGAAAATAGTCAGGTTCGCCGTATCCCCCTCGTAAGGCCCCTGCGCAGTCAACCAGCGGTGACCGGGCTCTCCCAGCATCGCCGTGACTTCCTCTGGCGGTCGTTCAGTGTCATAAGTAAACCAGGCCAGGAACATCTGCCGAATGTCAGGAAACACGGCGATCAGGAACCCTTGTCCATCGGTAAGGGGGCTGTACCAGGCATCGTTGAGCCCGGCATTGATTTGAATTCCAAGGATTTCCGCGAGGGTATTGCAACCGTCGCCATTGTTCTCGAAGTATACGCTGCCGGCGACATCCGGGATTCCCGCAGGGCCCGGGCCTGGGCCGGGATCATCGTTGTCTACATCATCTAAAAGGGCGCTGATGCCCACGCAGTCGGCGAGTCCGGCGTTGTCACTGATTTTCACATCCTTCCCAAGCGCAGTCAGATTGGAAAGGGCATCGAGGTTCTGCAGCGCAGTACCGACAATTCGGAGATCTCCATCGACGGAGGTTATGTTCGACAGCCCATCAAGACTATTCAAAGAAACATTACCAGCTATAACTAAACCGCCGCCGGAACCCTGATCCAAAAAATAATCGCCGACGCTGATAATGCCGCTCAGGCCATTCAGAGTAGTTAGCGCATCATTGCGGACTATAATCAGCCTGCCTTCAAGGTGAACAGACTCCAGTCCGCTCAATCCGTTGAGGTTTACCAGCATGGGATTATCAACAATCTCAAAATCTCCGGCAAAGCTGGTAATTCCTGAGAGGCCATCCACGTTGGTCAGCGAAGCATTTGAACCAAAAAATAATGATCCAGCCACGCTTGTTACTGATGAAAGACCGTCTATGTTCGCTAGCAATGGGTTCGTGTTTATCGACAGCCAACTGCCTGCGCTTGTTATTGATGAAAGGCCGTCCAGGCCATCAAGGTTGGTCAACAGTGGATTTCTTTGCAAGAACAATCCTCCTAGGCTGACAACGTCAGCCAAGGGGGCCAAATCCACAATATCGTCCCCTTCTATTCGGAGATTGCCAGATACTGTGTCACAAGTTACCCCAGAGCCATAGGTCGCCTGGAAACTATCAACTTGCGCCTGCGTATTCAGATCAATGTGAGTCTGGGAACAATCTGCCGCATAAATTTTGGCAGGAAGCCATACGAATGATCAGGCACAACACTGCCAAAAATGATGCGGTGAGACGGCATCGACTTTCTGCTTTGTCGTTCGTCATGGCAGTTCCACGGTTCAGGTAGGACCAGACATTGACACAAAACCAATGAGATGTCATTCAGCGGCGGGTCCGGTACACGATGTGCACGAATCTCTGGGGGCTGACACGGTTCATCCGGGCTCCCATTTTTTATGGACAATACACTTCAGTACAGGCTACCGGCTTTCCCTTGTTCACCAACTTCCGGCCTATTTCCACGCGGAGGGTAATATGCCAGACTTTGTCTCCCTTCCCACATGGAACTCTGACCGGATGAATCGTTACGTTGGCTGTGCACTGCTTGTTTCATTCAGTGCACTCCTTGGCCCTTCATGGGCACAGGGTGATGAATCAGTGTCTTCAGCATCCGTGGACCGGGGCCGTTACCTGGTGCAGATTACCGGCTGCAACGACTGCCACACGGCCGGCTATGCCCAGCTGAACGGCCAGGTGCCGGAATCCGAATGGCTGCAGGGCGATGCCCTGGGATGGCAGGGCCCATGGGGCACGACCTATGCACCCAACCTGCGGTTGCGCCTGGCGCGTTTAACGGAAGACGAGTGGGTCGCTTTTGCCCACAACCTTCAGTCCCGGCCACCGATGCCCTCTTTTGGCCTTAACCTCATGACCGGGGACGATTTACGCGCGGTTTACGCCTTTGTGCGGCAGCTTCAACCACTGGGTGAACCGGCGCCGGATTATGTACCGCCCGGCCAGCAGGCTTCCACGCCCGTCGTAGTGTTTCCCGGGCCGCCGCCGGCCGAGTAATTCCAGTCCAGGCCTGGCGGTAACCGCCAGGCCTGGTTCTTTCAGTTCAGGCCCCGCCGTTCCAGCAGCGGCCCGATATCAGGATCCGACCCGCTGAAATTCCGGTACAGGACCATGGCGTCTTCGGAGCCGCCGCGGGACAGCACCGCGAGGCGCAAACGGTCACCGTTTTCGCGCGTCAGGCCGCCGTTCTCCTTGAACCAATTAACCGTGGCCGCATCCAGCACTTCAGCCCAGATATAAGCGTAGTAACCGGCTGAATAGCCACCGATGATGTGCGAGAAGTAGGTGCTGCGATAACGTGGCGGCACGGTGTCCAGCGCCACGCCTGCATCCTGCAGAGTCCTGGCTTCGAAATCCAGTACGCCGTCAGCATTCGGCACTTCCTCGGGTGTTAACTGGTGCCATTTCTGGTCCAGCAAAGACGCTGCGAGGTATTCCGTCGTCTTGTAACCCTGGTTGAACTTCTGCGTTTCCAGCAGCTTGTCCAGCAGTTCCCGGGGTATGGGTTCGCCGGTCTGGTAATGCACGGCGTAATTCTCGATCACCTCCGGCCAGACAGACCACATCTCGTTACCCTGCGATGGAAATTCCACGAAGTCCCGGGGTACCGAAGTGCCGGAAAATTGCGGGTATTTGACATTGGAGAACATGCCGTGAAGCCCATGGCCAAATTCGTGGAACATCGTTGTGACTTCATCTAACGACATCAGCACGGGCTCATCCGGCGATGCCGGCTTGGTGATATTCAGGTGGTTGGCGACGATGGGCTTGTAGCCCAGCAGGTTGGATTGATCGACATAGGAATTCATCCAGGCGCCACCCCGCTTGGAAGGACGGGCGTAGGGATCCAGCAGGAACAGGCCCAGCGTTGAACCATCGGCGTCAATAACCTCGAAGACCCGGACGTCTTCCTGGTAAACCGGCAGATCGTGCCGCTCCTTGAACGTGATGCCATACAACTGACCGGCGGCAAAGAAAACGCCTTTTTGTAATACGTTGTTCATTTCAAAGTAAGGGCGCAGTTGAGCTTCGTCAAAATCGTACTGTTGCTTGCGAACTTTCTCGGCATAAAAATCCCAGTCCCAGGAGGCCAGCTGAAAGTCGCCGCCTTCGGCGTCAATGATGGCCTGCATTTCTGCGGCCTCTCGTTCTGCATTGGCAACGGCAGGTGGCGCCAGGCTGGCGAGCAACTCGTTAACCGCTTCGGGGGTCTGTGCAGTCTGGTTTTCAAGACCGTAGGCCGCATGGTTCGGGTAACCCATCAGCTGCGCTCTCTCGGCACGAATTGTCGCGATGCGAGACAGTATTTCACGGTTGTCAAATTCTCCACCGTCGACTTCCGCGTGCCAGCGAAGCCTCCATGATGCGTTGACGCAGCGCACGGTCTTCCAGCGTGGCCAGTGGAGGTTGTTGGGAAGTGTTGATCAGCGCGATCAGATACTTGCCTTCCATATCCTTCGATTTCGCCGCTTCGGCTGCCGCTTCAATATTGGATTCCGGCATTCCTGCGAGTTCTTCGCGACTGTCAACCAGCACGGCGGAAGCATTGACTTCGTTCAGTACATTCTGGCTGAAGGTGGTCTGCAGGCTGGCCAGCTCGGAGTTCATGGCCCTGAGCTTTTCCTTGTCGGCATCAGAGAGCAGCGCGCCTGCCCGAACGAAGTCTTTGTAGTTTTCTTCGATCAGCCGGTAGGATTCCGGATCCAGTTCAATCGCATCGCGTTGTTCATAAAGTGCCTGGATGCGGGCAAACAGGTCGCTGTTTAGCCGGATCTGGTCATTGTGCGCTGAAAGTTTTGGCGCCATTTCAGTGCGGATTTTTTCCAGTTCATCATTGGTATTGGCGCCCGCCATGGCGAAGAACACCGTTGCAACCCGGTTGAGGAGTTGGCCCGAACGTTCCATCGGGATCAGCGTATTGTCGAGCGTGGGCGCTTCGGGCTGGCTGGCTATGGCTTCGATTTCCGCCAGTTGATCCGCCATTCCCCGCTCGAACGCCGGCACATAGTCCGAATTCCTGATTTTATCGAATTGCGGATAGTGCAAATACAACGGGCTTTCAACGAAAAACGGATTGTCTGCGGCAGGATTTGTTGTCATTACGGCTTCACTTGCGGCGTCACTTGAGGCTTTGGGGGCTGATTCTGCGAGCTGTTCGGTATCTGTTCTGGAACAACCGGCGACGGCCAATGCGAACGCTGCGTAAAGCGCCAGCGATAACGTGGTTTTCATGGATAACCTTCCTTTGCTTCATTCCCAGGGGTAACACGTAATTTTACCGTGTCGGCCTACTGAAAGTTTCAGTCGCGGGTGGTTTTCTGCGTTCTATATGACCTGTGGCAAGTAAGGGGTCTCACGCGCCACGGTATTCCGCCGGGCCGCCCGTCGACCGTCACGCAACGGCGGCTGATCATGCCCGGGAAACAAATCTTCCGCTGGTCGTACTCACCTTGATCAATTCACCGGTTTCCAGGTATTCGGGGACCTGGACTTCCAGGCCGGTGGAGAGCTTCGCCGCCTTGGTTCGGGCGGTGGCGCTGGAGCCTTTGATTCCAGGCGCCGTTTCGACGATTTCCAGGGTCACGTTGGCCGGTAATTCGACGCCCGACGATCTCGCCATCGACCAGCAACGCGATCATCCCTTGCAAGATCTTCCGTCATGTAGTCAATCTGATCTTCGAGGGCGTCGGCGCTCAGCGTGTATTGGCTGTAATTTTCCACGTCCATGAAGGTTATCATGTCGCCCTCGCGGTAGGAGAACTGGACCGAATGCCGGGACAGGTTACCGTCCTTGACGAAATCGTCACCTTTCAGTGTCTGCTCCAGCTTTCTGCCGTCCCGGACGTTGAAAAAGCGGACCTTGTAAAGGGTCGATGCGCCGCGGGCGGAAGGGTTGCGGATTTCGATATCACGGGCAACGTACACCCCGCCATCGATTTCGACGACTGAACCTTTTTTCAATTCACTGGCTCTTGGCATTTTTCTTATCCCGGATGCAACAGGGTGCGATTATAGGCGATGCCCGCATGGCGGCATAAGCCCGACTCAAGGCTGGTAGATCACGTAGATCTTGCGGGTGGTTTCCAACACCTCCCATTGCCCCTTGAATCCGGCCGGGATGGTGAAGTTATCCCCGGTCTGCAAAACTCGCTCGCGGCCGGTTTCATCGCGCAGGATCGAGCGGCCGGCGAGGATCTGGCAGAACTCGTTTTCGGTGTAATCGACTGTCCAGCAACCGGGTTCCGCCTCCCAGATTCCGGCAAAGAACTTACCGTCCCCGCTGGTGAAGTGATGCCAGGTTCGCTGCATGGGCTGGCCCCGGATACATTTTTCCTTCGCGGTCAGATATTCTTCGAATTCCGGTTCGTGTTCAGCGAAAAAAACCAGGTCATCCAAACTCTTAACGCTCATGGCAAGACTCCTGTCCTGATCCGGCCCCACCTTCGAGGTACGAGGGATCGATTTCGTGGCGCTGGCAAGGCGGCGAGGCATACTCCCCGGGCTCTTCAGGTGATGCGGTATCTTCGACATCACGTGGTTTGCAGGTTTGCTTTTCCAGGTTTCTCTCCCCGATCGCGCCGGTCCCGACCAGGGGATATTGAGACAGCAGCGGCTTCCTGTCCAGTTTCCGGAACGGATCCCGCCACTAATTTGGTAAGATGATGTTTCAAGATCCTGACCCTGTTAACGAACGGAGACCGTTAAACCATGTGCCGATTCATTGCCTACCTGGGCCGGCCCATCATTGTCGATGAACTGCTGGTAAAACCGGCCAATTCGCTGGTTCACCAGAGTTACGGCGCGGGTGAAATGGATAAACCGCTGAACGGCGATGGCTTCGGGCTGGGCTGGTATGTCCGCGACATCGATGTGCGCCCGGGTTTATTCCGTTCGATCATTCCCGCATGGAACAACAAGAACCTGCTGTACAACGCGGCCCTCATCCAGACCAATTGTGTTTTTGCGCACGTGCGATCCGCAACCGGGGGCCGGGTGTCGGAGGCCAACACGCATCCGTTTCATCACCGGCGCTTCCTGATGATGCACAACGGAGAGGTGCCCCGGTTTCACCGGATCAGGAGGAAACTGCTGACGCTTCTGAACGATGACCTGTTTGAATGGATACAGGGCCAGACGGACTCGGAGCACGTTTTCGCGCTGCTGATGCAAAACCTGTACGAAATGAGAAAAACCGCTCCTGAAATGACGCTTGACCATTTGCAGCAAGGTTTCCAGGATACCTTCGACACCGTGCAGCAGCTCAAGGAAGACGCCGGCATCGGCCATGAAGTCTCGACGTTCAACATCATGGCTACCGACGGCGAACGGATTGTCGGCACGCGTTACAGTTCGCACCCCGAACGAGGCACCCGGACGCTCTATTACGCCAGCGGAAGCCGTTTTCAATGTGTCGACGGCGTCAGCCGGATGATCCAGGAAGAAGAGGGTGTAAAAGCGGTGCTGATTGCCTCGGAAAAACTCAATGACGAAGCGGATGAGTGGACCCCCGTGCCGCAGAACCACTTCGTGGCGCGTCGATACGAACCTCGAGGTTCATTTACGTCCCATGCGGCCGTGATGGTAACCGGGATTGTCAGCCGGAAATTTTCCTGATCCTCTGCCCGATCTCCTCCAGGTTCCGTTCAATGGACTCCTTGTACGGGTTTTCGCCGCTGACCGGGTGCTCGAGATACTTCGATATCCCGGCACACTCGACTTCCAGTTTATGTTGCACGAATGTGTTCCAGAAGCCCGGCGTGCCGCATAGCAGCGTCTGGTAGTCGGCAAAAGGCCACTCGCTCTCCGGGATACCCTGGTACCGGTAACTCTCCCTGAATTCACCAAACAACACTTCGAGTTTATCCGGGTATTGCGGGTCGCTCATTTGCCCGATATAGTCCGCCGTGCAGACCGTCTGGCCAAGGACGCGCTCGACTTCTGACTGGAATCCGATCCGCAACACATCGGCCGACGGCCCGGTGGAGCCGATCAGGTTTTCGACGAACCGTATGTCGCCTTCCGGCCACGCCTGTTGCTGCAGGAATTCCCGCGCAAACTCGCAGGAACGCTTTTCATGCAGATGCGTGTACTTGGCGCCGCTGCCCTCGACGTCCCCTGCCTTCTTCAGGTAACCGATGTCGTGAAACAGGACTGCGAACAGCGCGAGCCTGAAATCCTTTTCACTGATCTTCGGTACGGCTTCGGTAAAGTGGCGGTTGTGCAGCAATTCAACCAGGCACAGGGTAGCCTGCAGGGTGTGCCTGATGTCGTGGTATGCCGTATCCATGGCCTGGTATTCCGGGTAGGTCCCGGTAAAAAGGCCATCGATCGCATCCATGTACTCATCGATGTAGCCAGCGTCCTGCTGACCAAACATATGACTGCAGCGCTCCGCGACCAGGTTGCGGACTTCAGAGGTGTCCGAAAAATCAATGGTCGATAATTCGGGCAGCACCGGAAATGTGACTTTGGTCCGCATGCGGCAATTCCTGAACGTGACTCAAACCGGATAATATCAGACGGCACGACGTGAATGGAGTGCCCAAATGGCTGCTGCCCTGATCGTGAGGTTTGTATTTCTATATGGACGGCAGCTTCTCGTATACTCTGCCTGCGCCCCGGGCGCGGCGTATCCATAAAAAATAAAGGACTGAAGACAATGACTGACGAGCAGAACATTTTCAGGGGTTGCATCCCCGCACTGATGACACCCTGCCAGGCCGATGGAAAGCCGGATTTCGATGCCCTGGTCGCCAAGGGCGTTGAACTGGTTGATCTTGGCATGCGCGGCGTGGTGTATTGCGGTTCCATGGGCGACTGGCCCCTGCTGTCGGACGCCCAGCGGCAGGAAGGCGTGCGGCGCCTGGTCGAGGCCGGCGTTCCCGTCGTGGTGGGCACCGGGGCGCAGAACCCGAAACTCGCCGCTGACCATGCGGCTCATGCCAGCGCGGTTGGCGCCGCCGGCCTGATGGTGATCCCCAGGGTGCTTTCGCGCGGCTCGTCACCGGCGGCGCAGCGGGCCCATTTTGCCGGGATTCTGAACGCGGCCAGTGACTTGCCGGCGGTGATCTATAACAGTCCCTATTACGGCTTCGAGACCCGCGCCGATCTTTTCTTTGACCTGCGCCGCGATCACCCGAACCTGGTTGGCTTCAAGGAGTTCGGCGGGGCGGACGCGCTGACCTATGCCGCGGAATTCATCACCAGCGGCGACCCTGAACTGACGCTGATGGTCGGGGTCGATACCCAGGTGTTTCACGGTTTCGTCCATTGCGGCGCAGCCGGCGCCATTACCGGCGTGGGTAACGCGCTGCCGAGGGAAATCCTGCGTTACGTCGCCTTGTGCGAAAAAGCGGCGGCAGGTGACGCCGATGCCCGCAGGCTGGCGCTGGAACTGCAGGAAGCCCTCGCGGTGCTTTCTACCTATGACGAAGGCCCGGACCTGGTGCTGTATTACAAGTACCTGATGGAACTGGAAGGCAACCCGGAATATGCACTGCACTTCAACGCCTCCGACGCGCTGAGCGCGAGCCAGCGTGAATTCCTGCGGACCCAATGGGAACTGTTCCGGCAGTGGTGGGCGGACTGGCCGGGGGCCAACTCCTAGAAACGGGCCAGGGCGCCGGAAACTGCAGTTTTCAGGTCCGTGGTTCTCCGGCTTCGTCTTCCGGGATGAATTCCGTCTCTTGCAATGCCGCCGCTATCCAGGTCTTCACGCTGGAATTACCCAGCACGGTCTCCATGTATTGCCGGCCGGTATCGGAAAGCCGGGTTCCGTAGGTCACAAATCGCATCACGACCGGCGCGTACATGCAGTCTGCTATGGAAAATTTGCCGAAAAGCCAGTCGCCCTCGCTCGCGTGTTGCGCCCTGCAATCCGACCAGATTTCGTCGATCCGTCGAATATCCCGCAACGCGGATTGTGACGGAGTGACGGTCCGTTTCGCCCGGATATTCATCGGCATTTCGGAGCGCAAACCCATGAAACCCGAATGCATTTCCGCGCTGATCGAGCGGGCCTCGGCCCTGGACGCCGCTGACTCCGGCCACCCTTTTCCGCCCAGGTACTGTTCAGACAGGTACTCGCAGATCGCCAATGAATCCCAAACAGTCAATTCCCCGTCGATCAGAACCGGGACTTTGCACGAAGGGGAGTGCCGGCGCAGGCGTTGTTTCAGGTCGTTTCCACCCAATGATTCTTCGATGAGTTCAAATTCCAGCCCGAATTCACTCAGCAGCAACCACGGCCGCAATGACCAGCTTGAATAATTCCTGTTGGCGATAACCAGTTTCATTAAAGGAACCTCGTTCTCTATGGTTTCTGACACTATAATCGAGCGCCCCCCGGGTGGAAACAAGGCCGCAATGAAAGTCGTACTCAAACATTCGGATCATTGGCTCAGCTTCAGTCAGCCGCAGCGTATTTTGCGGGCCGACCGGGTTGAACAGGTGATGCCGATGATCCGGGAAGCGGAAACCTCGGGGTTGTTTGTCGCCGGTTTTATTGCCTACGAGGCCGCGGCGGCTTTCGATGGAGCCCTGGGCACGCATTCCAGCGAGGGGTTTCCCCTGCTTTGCCTGGGACTTTTTACCGCCCCCGAAATCCTTGGAGAAATAGAAGGGAAACCGGATGCGCATTACGAAATCGGATCCCTGTCCCCTTCCGTGTCCAGGGACCGGTTTGTCGCGGACATCGGGAGGATCAAGGAAAAGATTGCGGAAGGCGCGACCTACCAGGTCAACTATACCTACCGGCTGAATGCCGGTTTTTCCGGCGATGCCTGGGCTTTTTTCCACGCGCTGGTCAAGGATCAGAAAACGGACCACGCGGCCTACGTGGAAGTGGATGACCTCGTGATCTGTTCCGCATCGCCGGAACTGTTCTTCAGCCTGGACAAGGGCAGGATCACTTCACGTCCGATGAAGGGCACCGCGCGGCGCGGACGGACGCAGCTCGAGGACCTGGCACGGGCGGAGGCCTTGCGCCATTCGGATAAAGACCGCGCGGAAAACATCATGATCGTGGACATGATCCGGAACGACATCGGGCGTATCGCCCAACCGGGCAGTATCCGGACGGAAAGTTTTTTCGACATCGAGAAATACCCGACGGCCTGGCAGATGACATCGACGGTTTCCGGCCGGACCACTGCCCCGTTGTCTGAAATTCTCAAAGCCCTTTTTCCCTGCGCCTCGATCACCGGCGCGCCGAAAGCCAAGACCATGGAACTGATCCGGGGACTGGAAGACCGCCCCCGGAAAATCTACACGGGAAGCGTCGGCTTCCTGGCTCCTGAGGGCGGCGCCTGTTTCAACGTGGCGATTCGCACCGCGCTGATCGACCGGAAAGCAGGCACGCTGGAATATGGCCTGGGTGGCGGCATCGTATGGGATTCCGACGCGGATTCCGAATACGAGGAAACCCTGACCAAGGCACGGGTCCTGACCCAGCCACGCCCGCATTTCCAGTTACTGGAAACCCTGCTGTGGGAACCGGCGTCGGGTATTTTTCTGCGCGATGGCCATTTCAGGCGGCTGGGCCATTCGGCGGCTTATTTCGATGTTCCGCTCGATGCTGCCGCGATCCACGAAGCGCTCAATCGCGCGCTCGGAAACCTCGAACCAGCGCCGCACAAGATCCGCCTGTTGCTGTCCCGGGACGGCGGGTTTGAAATTCAGTGTGCCCCGCTGGATTCGCAGCCGGCTGAACCCATTGCCGTTGCGGTGGCAAAAAAGCCGGTCGATTCACAGGATGTCTTCCTGTTTCACAAAACAACCCACCGTTCTGTCTACGACGAGGCCAAAGCAGACTTTCCGGATTGCGACGACGTCATCCTGTGGAATGAACGGGGCGAGGTGACGGAAAGTTGCCGAGCCAACGTGGTGGTTCGTAAAGATGGAAAGCTGATTACCCCGCCGGTCGGATGCGGCCTGCTGGCCGGGGTCTTCCGCGAATACCTGCTCAACAGCGGTGAAGTTGAAGAGGGCCTTGTCCTGGTCGACGACCTGTGGACCGCGGACGATGTTTTCCTGGTCAATTCCGTGCGGAAGTGGCAACCGGCCGTAGTGCACAAATTTGAGAAACAGCACGGAAACCTGTCCCCTTGAGCGGGAATCAGGCGCGGGTGGCGAATATGTACCTTGCCGTCATCAGGTCCAGGTGCGCGCCGCCACCGTTCTTGTAAAGGGTGATGGCCTGTGCGCACGTCCTGCCCGGGGCACCGTTGCACAGATCGTATAAATCCCCGCGGACGTCCCCCTCGTTGATTATTCCGGTCCGTATCGGAATGGCCAATTCGCCGATGTCATGGATGGCCGTCTCGCGCGAATCAACAAACAGTTCGGCTTTTTGTATCAGCGCGTCATCGGCTTCGCGCATGTCCGGGCGGTAAGCCCCGATCAGGTCGACATGCGTGCCGGGCCTGACCCATTCCCCTTTCAGTACCGGTTCAACCGACATCGTTGCCGATGCGATGATATCGGCCCGGGCAACCCCCGCGGCCAGGTCCGCGATACTGCGTACCTGCGGTCCGTCATTGCCAAAACGGGATGCCAGTTCGCTTGCCTTGCTGTAATTGCGGTTCCAGATCAGGACCTGTTCGAGGTCCGGAAAAAGGGCTGAATAGGCCTCGACCAGGGAAGCGGCAACGGCGCCTGCGCCGATGATCAACAGTATTTTGCTTTCCGGGCGGGCCAGCAGGCGGGCGCCCAACACGGAATCCGCCGCGGTCTTCCATCGGGTCACCATGTTGCCTTCCATCAGGGTCACCGGCGCCCCGGTTTGATCATCGAAAAGAACAAACACGGTATGGACGCTGGGAACCGGTGGCGACCGCTTCGCATTACCCGGAAAGATGGTCGCGGTCTTGACGCCGATCCCCAGTCCGCTGATCCAGGCAGCACGGTTGAGCATGGTATTTTCGCCGTTCCGGAACAGGATGTCGTCGATATCGGCGCGCACCAGGCGGTGGCCGGCAGTCAGCGCGTCGCACGCGCCTTTCCAGCTCAGCAGGTGTTCGACCTCATCGGCCCGGATGAATGGAAGGCTGCTCATGGACCGGTTTACATCAACCTTGGCCATGTATCACTGAGCCGGTAGCCGCCGGGCCAGGGGTCATCCGGGTCGAGGGTCAACTGGCTCCTGCCGGTGATCCAGGCACGACCGGTGATGGAAGGCCGGATGGCTTTTTTGGTTCCGATCAGCACTTCTTCCTCGATCCGCCCCAGGAACACGGAATCGATGATCGAGCGGGCCAGCAGGGTGTCGCCGACCGTCATCTGCCCCTTCGCGTGCAATACCGCCAGCCGGGCCGACAAGCCGGTGCCGGTCGGCGAGCGGTCGAGTTTTCCCGGGCGTATCACCACGGTGTTTTTTCCAATGCTTTGGCCGTCTTCCTCGAAAACAGGCCGGGCAAACTGGCAAAAGGAAATACGGTTGATTGCCGTGTTGCCCGGGTGCCGGAACCCGAGTTGCTCGTTGGCCGCCGCGGTTATTTTCACCCCGGCTTCGCAAATATCACGAGCTTCATCCGGCGTGATTTCGAAACCCGCATCTGCCGCGTCGACAATAACGAAGGTATCCCCGCCATAGGCCGTATCCACCCTGAGGGTTCCCAGGCCGCTCACTTCCAGGCTGGTGTCCAACCGGTCGGCGAAGGACGGCACGTTTTTCACGGTAATTCGCTGCGCTTTACCGTCGCGGCAATGCGCACTAACCTCGACCAGCCCACCCGGGGCTTCCAGTGTGAACCGGGTTTCCGGCTCCTGCATCGGAACCATCCCGGTTTCCAGCAACACGGTGGAAACACAGATCGAATTGGAGCCGGACATCGGTGGCGTGTCTTCCGGCTCCATGATGATCCAGCCCGTTACGGCCCGCGGATCTTTCGCCGGCACCAGCAGGTTGACGTGGCGGAACACCCCGCCGCGAGGCTCGTTCAATACAAAATTGCGCAACGCCTGGTCCTGCGCGATCCACTGCGCCTGTTCCCAGATCGTTTCGCCCGGAGGCGGCTCCACCCCGCCAATGATGACGTCGCCGACCTCGCCCTCGGCATGACAGCAAACAATTTCGACGGCGTTTTCCAATCCCACAGCCATGCAAATTCCTTGTTTGCAGTGACTATAGGTTGTTTGATATTTCCCTTCAATGAATTAGCGGTCTGATGGTCAACCATCTGATGCCGCTTACGGCTGCTCAACAGTAAACGCCCGGCCCGGTTCAGGCTTCTTCGAGATACCGGGCAGCCAATTCCACGTATCGTTTCGAAGTGTAGTCGAAAAAATTCAATTCTTTGTCGCTTAAGGGCCTGGCCTGTCGCACCGGGTTGCCCTTGTAGAGGTAGCCGCTTTCAAGAACCTTGCCAGGGGGGACAAGTGCGCCGGCGGCTATGACCACCCGGTCATGAACCACCGCCCCGTCCATGATCACCGCCGCCATGCCAATCAAAATACGGTTACCAATCGTACAACCATGCAACATGACCTTGTGACCAATGGTGACGTCATCACCGATGATCAGTGGAAATCCATCCGGGTTGTAAGGGCCGGCATGCGTGACATGTAAAACACTCCCATCCTGCACGCTGGTTCTTTCACCGATGCGAATGCGATGTATGTCTCCACGGATGACGGTCATCGGCCAAACCGAGCTGCCCTCGCCTATGCTGACATCCCCGATCACTACCGAATCCGGGTCAACATATACATTTTTGGCAATCCGTGGGTGCTGGCCAGCGTGGCTGCGTACGGTCATGACTTTGTGTTCCATAAATGGCATCGGGCCCTCGCATTATAAGCGAGTCAACGCTCCTTTTATTTTTCAATGACCCGTGATCGAGGCCCCCACTTCGAGGCCAGGGGTTATAATGCCGGTCGGGACCGTTTGCCAAAGGTCCGCAGCCGTAAAGAGCGCATTTGGAAACTGCATGAACATAGTCTTGTATGCGATTCCCGGGTTTATTTTCCTGATCCTGGTGGAGTGGCTTTACGGGCTGGCAAGGGGGCGCAATACCTACCGGGTCGCTGACACGATCAGCAGCATCTCCCTGGGCAGCATCAGCCGCCTGCGCAATCTCCTGTTTCTCGGCCTGGGGGCCTGGTTTTACGAAAAGGCGGCCGGTGGCTACCACTTGCTTGATCTTCCCGACCGGGGGCCTGCCATCTGGATATTCGCCTTGCTGGCCTACGATTTTTCCTACTACTGGTTTCACCGGATCAGCCACGAAGTGAACCTGTTCTGGGCGGCCCACGTGGTCCATCACCAGAGCGAGGACTACAACCTGGGCACTGCTTTGCGCCAGTCGGGCAGCGGCCTGTTCGATTTTGTTTTCTACCTGCCCTGGCTGTACATCGGCATCCCGGCCGAAATCCTGTTCGCCAGCGGCGCGATCAACCTGGTTTACCAGTTCTGGGTGCACACCCAGCATGTCCCGAAGCTGGGGCCATTGGAGTACGTGTTCGTCACGGCTTCGAACCACCGTGTCCACCATGCCCAGAACCGGATTTATATCGACCGCAACTACGGCGGCATCTTCATTTTCTGGGACCGGCTGTTTGGCAGCTTCCAGGAAGAACTGCCGGACGAGCCCTGTATTTACGGCATTCGGAAGCCGCTGAAAAGCTACAACCCGTTCTGGGCCAATGTACAGGTCTACTGGTCGGTCCTGCTGGATTCCTGGCATGCCAAACGCTGGCGCGACAAGCTCGGTATCTGGTTCAGGGGACCGGGCTGGCGGCCGCCAGGACTGGATGAAGCCTACCCGGTGGAACGCATTTCACTGCAGGATTTCAGCAAATACGAGCCCGGGACCCCCGCGGCGGTGAAGCTCTATGCGTTTTTCCAGTTTTTCTGCGCCACGCTAGCCGCCACCGGACTCCTGGTTGTCGGCAGCCAATGGCCGCCCGCTTCCCTTTCACTGGCGACCGGCCTGATTTTTCTCAGCTATTACGTACAGGGTTTGTGGACAGAAGGGCGCCGCCTCGCGCCATGGATGGAGTGGCTGAAACTCGCTTTTACGCTCGTGCTGCTCCCGTGGCTTCCACTGTCCCCAACGTTCGCGAGGGTATTGCTGGTTTACCTGCTGGTCAGCGCCCTGTGGCTGATCGGGTTGACAATCAGGGCTTCCAGCAGGCAACAATATCCGCTGGCGCCTGCGCATAATGGATCAGAAGGTTCCCTGGAATGAACCCGGACAGCTTCGGTAAATCTTTGCAGCAATTACTGCGGAAAGACAAACTGATGGGCGACTTTTGGGGCGGTCTGGCCGCCATGCTGGTCGCGCTTCCTTCCGCGATCGCCTTCGGCGTGACCATCTACTCGGCCATCGGGCCTTCCTATGCCAGCCTGGGGGCCATCGCCGGCATCCTGGGCGCCACCGCACTGGGCCTGTTTGCGCCCGCACTGGGCGGCACCAACCGCCTGATCACCGCACCCTGCGCCCCGGCAGCAGCCGTGCTCGCGGCTTTTGCGATCGAATCGGTGCAACAGGGCATTCCCGCCGTGGTCATCGTGCTGCTGCTGACCGTGCTGGGATTACTCACGGGCGTCATCCAGATCTTTCTCGGACGCATGCGCGTGGGCAGTTTCATCAAGTACATTCCGTACCCTGTGGTCAGCGGCTACCTGAGCGGCGTCGGCCTGATCATCATCGGCAGCCAGCTGCCCCGGCTTCTCGGCGCGCCTGAAACCGCCGGCCTGTGGGTGTCTCTGAGCACCCCCGGATTGTGGCAATGGCATGCCCTGGTGGTTGGCGTGGTCACGATGGGTGTCATGTTGCTGGCGCCCCGATTCATCAAGGCGGTGCCGGCCGCTATCATCGGCCTGCTGGCCGGTGTTCTCGCGTATTTCTGTATCGCCCTGTTCGACCGCTCCCTGTTGTCGGTGACCGGCAATCCCGCCATCATCGGCCAACTGCCGGCCGAAGCGCATGGCCTGTTCGAAGCCATCACCGGGCGCTGGCAGGAAATCGGCGAATTGAAACTGAGCCAGGTCGCCAGCCTGCTGCTCCCGGCGCTGACATTGGCTGTTTTATTGTCCATCGATACCCTGAAGACCTGTGTCGTACTGGACACACTGACCCGCAGCCGGCACGACTCGAACCGGGAACTGCTCGCCCAGGGCGCCGGGAACATCGCGTCCGCCTGCATCGGCGGCATGCCGGGCGCCGGGCAAATGGGCGCCACCATGGTCAACATGGCAAGCGGGGGGCAGACCCGCATGTCCGGTGTGTTCGAAGGCGTGCTGGCCCTGATCGCGTTCGTCTTGCTCGGCTCGCTGGTCGCCTGGATCCCGGTGGCCGCGCTGGCCGGCATCCTGATTATCGTGGGCGTACGCATGATCGACCGGGACAGCCTGAGCCTGCTGAAATCCCGCTTCACCTATTTCGATTTCCTGGTCATTGCCGTGGTGGTGGTGACCGCGGTGACGGTCAGCCTGATCGCGGCTTCGGGTATCGGCATTGCACTGGCTATGCTGTTGTTCATCCGCGAACAACTGGCCAGCACGGTGATCCGGCGCAAGAGTCACGGTCACCAGGTCTTCGCCAGGCGGCGCCGTTCCAGGGAGGAGATGGACCTGCTCGAAGAGCATGGCGACCAGGCGGTCATCCTGGAACTGCAGGGCAGTCTTTTCTTTGGCACCAAGGATCAGCTGTACAGCGCACTGGAACCCGAGTTATCCAGATGCACCTATTTCATTCTCGACATGCGCCGGGTCCAGGGTGTGGACATCTCGGTCGCCCAGGTGCTGAATCAACTCCAGGAATCCATCGCCGAGCGCAAGGGGTACCTGGTGTTTTCTGATCTGCCGCAGCGTTTGCCAAACGGCCGCAATATCGAAAAATTCTTCAGACAGATGAAAATCATCACGGCCGGGGATCATGTCAAAGTCTTTTCCAGCCTCGATGACGCGCAGGTCTGGGTGGAAGAACAGATCCTTGGCATCGATAACCGGGCCGTCCTCGAGCAGCCCCTGCTTGAATTGCACGAGATGGAATTGTTCAAGGGACGCAAGGAAGATGCTTTGTCCGCCCTGGAAGCCTGCCTGGAACCGCGTTCCTGCAAGGCTGGCGAGACCATCTACTCGGAGGGCGATCCGGGCGACCGCCTGTTCCTGATCCGGCGCGGGACGGTGCGCATGATGCTGCCGTCGGAAGGGCAGGAAGGTTTTCACCTGGCAACCTACGGCCGCGGAGACTTTTTCGGCGGCCTGTCGTTTCTCGACGGCCAGCCGCGGGGCAACGAAGCCATCGCGCAGACCGATACGGAACTGTTCGTGTTGCGCCGCGAATCATTTGACAAGCTGGGCGATCAGCACAAGCGGCTGACGCAGAACCTGTTCGAGGCGATCGCCGGGGTGCTGGCCCGGCGCCTTCGTTACGGTGACATGGAGCTGGCCGCGCTGCGGGATTAAAACTTCCTGAACACCAACACGCAGTTCTGCCCGCCGAACGCAAACGAGTTGGACATCACGACATCCAGTTTTTTTGACCGCGCCTGGTGCGGAACATAGTCGAGGTCACATTCCGGATCGGGGTTATCCAGGTTGATGGTAGGGGGTACGACACCGGCCTGCAGGGCCTTGACGCAAATGATCGCCTCCAGCGCGCCCGCCGCTCCGATCGCGTGCCCGGTCATCGACTTGGTCGAACTGACCGGGATCCGGCGAGCGCTCTCACCCATGGCCAACTTGATGGCCCGGGTTTCGATCGGGTCATTTACCGGTGTGGACGTGCCGTGGGCGTTAATGTAGTCCACCTGGTCCGGGGTGACGCCTGCGGACTTCATGGCGGCCGTCATCGCCTGGGCGGCACCAATACCATCTGGATGGGCCGAAGTAATGTGGAATGCGTCGCAGGTCATGCCTGCGCCGGCCAGTTCGGCGAGGACCAGGGCGCCCCGCCGCTGCGCATGTTCCAGGGTTTCAAGAACCATGACACCACAACCCTCGGCAATGACAAAGCCATCCCGGTCACGGTCGAATGGCCGGCTGGCGCGCTCGGGTTCGTCATTTCGCGTCGAGAGCGCGCGCATGACGACATAGGATTGCAGGAATGTTTCGCAAATGGCCGCTTCAGCTCCGCCGGCCAACACCACGTCAGCCTGGCCGGATTTAAGCAGCATCATGGCGGTCGCCAGCGAATGGCTGCCGGTGGCGCAGGCCGAAGAAAGACCAAAGGAGACGCCGGTCAAACCGTACTCCAGCGCGATATTGCCTGCGGCCATGCTCGTGCTGACACGGGGAACGGTGAACGGACTGATAATGCGTCTTTTACCCGCGAACCAGTTGAACATCTGCTCTTCCAGCATGGGAAAATCACCGATCGCGGAAGAAACAATGCATGAAATCCGGCTCTTGTCCTCGTTTTCCAGGTCCAGCCCCGACTGGGCCAGCGCTTCCTGCGTGGCTGCGATGGAAAGCTGGGCGTAGCGCCCGATTCTCCTGGCCATCTTGTGGTCCATGTATGCGGCCGGGTCAAATCCCTTCACCTCGCCGGCAACCTGGCATTCGATGTTTGACGGATCGAAAAGACTGACCCTGGAGATGCCGGATTTCCCCGCGATGAGGCTGTCAAAAGTCTCCTGGGACGTCAAACCGACGGAGGAAATCGCCCCCATCCCCGAAATGACTATTCTCTGTTCGGAATTCATGCAAATCGCCTCTCCCGGCTAGTCTCCTTTCCAACCCGGGCCGCGCACAAACCTGCCGGGCGTGGCGCCGGTGTGTTCCCCATCCTTCAAAACCTGCACCCCATTGACGAACACATGGACCATGCCGGTCGCGTACTGGTGCGGGTCGACAAAGGTCGCGTGGTCCTGGATGGTGTCGGGGTCGAACACGACGACATCGGCGTAGTAGCCTTCCTTCAATTCACCGCGGCGGTCAATCCGCAAGTTTTGGGCCGGCAAAGCGGCCAGCTTGCGCACGGCCTCTTGCAGGGAAAGCACGTGTTCATCGCGCGTGTATTTGCCCAACACGCGGGCGAAACTGCCATAGGCCCGGGGATGCGCACTGCTTTTCAGAAAAACGCCTTCCGGCGCCATCGAGGCGGCATCCGAGTTGAAGCTCACCCAGGGCAGGCCGACGGCCTTGCGGACCACGTCTTCGGACTGGCTGAAATACACGGTGTCAACACGGCTCCCGTCTTCTATGATCAGGTCCAGCGCGGTATAGCGTGGATCGGTTCCGCGCATTTCGGCGACTTCCTTCAGTGTTTTCCCGGTCAGCGGCTTGAGCTCCTCGGTCTTGAATCCCACCAGCAGGATATTGTCCGGCGTACCCGCTCCCAGGTACATGTTCTCCCATTCATCGGAAGGTTCAGACATCTCCGCCGCGATCCTGTCGCGCAGCGCCGGGTCTTTCATCCGTTCAACCGATGCTTCAAACCCGCCTTCCTGGACCCAGGGCGGGATGGACGCATTCAGCCCGGTGGCGCCCGCCGGGTAGGTGTATACATCGGCGGTGATCTCCAGGCCCTCTTCCCGCGCCGCCTCGACCCTGTTTACCGCCTCGTCAAACAAGGGCCAATTGGCCTGGCCGGAAGCCTTGAAATGGTAAATCTCGGCCCGGATGCCGGCGTCGCGGGCAATCGTGATCAACTCGTCAACCGCTTCCAGCAGGCCGGCGCCCTCGTCCCGCATGTGGGATATGTACATGCCGTTGTATTCAGCCGCCACTTTCGACAGTTCGATCAACTCATCGGTCTTGGCAAAACTGCCCGGCGGGTAAATCAGCGAGGACGCCACGCCCAGGGCGCCTTCTTCCATGGCCTGGCGCACCAGGGCGCGCATCTGGTCCAGTTCTTCCGGCGTGGGATCCCGGTCTTCATAGGCCATCACGTAGGTGCGCGGCGTGGCGGCGCCGATGAACGAGGCCACGTTGGGCGCGACGCCGCGCTGTTCGAGGTACTCGAGGTATTCGGCCAGCGTGGTCCATTCGATGTCGTACTTGATGTCGCCCTGCAGGCGCAGCATTTCGTCCTTCATGGCGTCGTTCAGCGGACCCATGGAGTCCCCTTCGCCCATGATTTCCAGCGTGACGCCCTGGCGGATGTCGCTTTGCGACCGGCCGTCTTCGATCAGTGATTCGTTCGACCAGCACATCATGTTGACGAAGCCGGGAGCAACCGCAAACCCGTGAACGTCGAGATCTACCATCCCGGTGGCATCGCCCAGGTCACCGATCGCTGCGATCAGGTCGCCTTTGAACGCGACATCACCAACATACGGAGGGTCGCCACTGCCGTCGTAGATCGTGCCACCGCGCAGACACGACGTCATAAGGCGCAGGTGCAACAGCAACCGGCGTTTCCTGGTCCGGCGCATTGCAGGCCGCCAATAACCCACACCCTGCAACCACCAACACCAGTTGGACAAATTTCCTGATTGACTTCATCGATTATTCCTTGGGCAAAGCAGCACACTGCATGATCATATCATCCGGGAAATCAGTCCGGACAGGCGTTCAGCCGGTAACGGTCAAGGCTGTGATCCCTGACCAGGATGACCCTGACCCCCCTGATCCGCAACAGCCTTTCCAGCTCGTTCCTGTCGTCCTCGATATGGTAGATAAACAGCGGGATGTCACCCAGCAATGCCTGTGTGCGTGGGCCGTACTTCGGATTATCCATGGGCCCGTAGTTCATCGCCATCACGGTGAAGTCACCGAAGTAAAAGACCATCTTGTACAACGCGATGATGGCCGGCGTGAACAGGTTGCGGTCCGAGCGGGGATGGATGTCGTATATCGTGTTGAAACCGGCATCGCGGTAAGCCGCGAGACTGAATGGAGCTTCTCCTTCGACATAAATCCATTTCTTGATGTCGAACCGGTTTGCCAGCCTTTCCATCTCGGCAACCGAGTCATCCAGTTCGCGGTCGCTGAGCTTGCGTATTTTTTTGAAATCGATCCAGAAATAATTTTCACCCGCGGTATTCTCGAACAACTCTTCGAGCGTCAGTAACTTGCCATTCTTCAGGTTGTAGGGAAGATCATGGGAAACGATAAACTGTCCCATGTCCGTGTCGAAAAGCACGTCAACTTCGGTGCCCCGGGCGCCGCTGTCAAAAGCGAGCCGGATGCTTTCGATCGAGTTCTGCGTGCCGTCGGGCGAAATTCGCGGACCTTCCAGCACCAGGCCCCGGGTAGCCCATATTTTGTAGCAGTCATCGTAAACGCCTGCCCAGGAACGCGCCGCAAGTTGTTTGTCGACATGATTCGAAGTGACGACGAAGGCCGCCACGCCGAGGAAAAAAACCATAAAGCTGAGCAGCCATGCCTTTGACCGCTTTTTACGCCTCATCATTGCCCGCCGGGCTTGATGCCGCCATTTCAACCCGAAGCTTTTCAAAACCGCTGCGCAGGCGCAATTCCCGTTGCGGGAAGGGGATTTCGATCCCCCGCTCCTTCAGTTTCGTATCCAGAGCCCAGAAAACCTCTGCACGTGTCCGCCCCGGCCGCCGCACACTGGCCTTGGAAACCCAGACCAGCAGTTCGAAATCCAGGCTGCTGTCGCCGAATCCGACCAGCCGTAACTGTGGCTCGCGTCCCGGGGTGTGCAGTAAAACGTTCTCGACTTCGGCCGCAGCTTCGAACGCCGCTTCTTTGACCACATCCTTGTCCGAGCCGTAGGCGACACCGAAACTGATGCGCAACCGCCCCACGGACTCCCTCAGCGTCCAGTTGGTGAGCCGGGTGCTGACAAATTCCGAGTTCGGGACGACCACGTCTACGCTGTCATTGGTGGTGATCACGGTTGCGCGGGTGTTGATTTCCTTGACCGTTCCTCTCAACCCGCTGTCCAGTTCGATGAAATCTCCGACCCTCAGGGGACCCTCGAACAACAGGATCAGTCCGGAGACGAAATTGTTCACGATCGACTGCAGGCCAAAACCGATACCGACCGAAAGGGCGCCGGCAATCAGTGCAAAATTGGAAAAATCCAGGCCGATGGTGCCCAGGGCGGCGAAGACCGCCGTGATGATGATGATGTAATGCAGAACCCGCCCCAGAGTGTACACGGCGGAACTCTTTGCATAGTTGCGCCGGTTTTTAAGCCGCTCCAGCAAGTACCTTATGACCCATGAAAGCAGGTAACCGAACAACATGATCAGCAACATCGTGACGATGCTGCCGGGGGTCACGGGAGCATCCCCGATGTGGAACAGGTCGTAATTCAGCACGCCTTGCATGCTCTTCCAGACACTTCCTGTAAGCAGTGTCATGCGGGTCCCCAGGCTGCTGAAAACACCTTCTGAATGCACCAGGTCGGTTGCGAGAATCTGCTGCACGAGTTCGAGATCGTCACTATCGCTCTCAATTTCCTTGATGATCGCCAGCGTCTCCTGCGCCGCGGTGTGAGCCAGTTCAACGTTTTTCCTGGCGTTCAGATCGGCTTCGGACTGTGGGCTGATCAGCGTGGTCTGGCTTGCAGCGGTCCAGATCTGAACTTGCTGCCTGGTGGTTTCCAGAAGCTTTCTGGACTCATTGAGCGAAGCACCGATATCAAACCCGGGATCCAGCGTTCCGGAGTGAAACCGGTACCAGTTAGCCCGGGCCGTGCCCAGGCTGGTGCTGATCTGCAGCAACGACCGGCTGGCCGACTCCCTGATCAACTGCTGTTTGCGCAACAGTTCGAGGCTGGGTTTCGGGTTTTCAGCAGACAGCACTTCCAGCAATTGATGCTGCAGCGAGGACAACCTGGATTCCGAGGAATCGGCTTCGGCGCGGGAGGCGGCAACCTCGCTTTCTATGGCCTGCCAGTCGGTCTCCCCGCTGCTCAGCCTGGCACGCGCAAATTCCAACTGGTCCTTGAGCAACTGATCCTGTTTTTGAAGTTCTTTGAGGCTGTTCTCATGGTACTTCAGGCCCTGGTCGTTGAGCGCATAGTCCACGCGGGCGGAAACACGCTGCAATCCCAGCAGGATGCGCGCCGGCGAGTTGGCGTCGGCGGCATTGTATTGACTGAGCAGGTTGTCGCGCCGCTGCCCCAGTAAAGTAGACTGGCTTTTCAACTCTTCTATCCGGAGCGTGGGTACTTCCTGCTGAGCCTCGATATCCCGCCACTGTTCCCGCAAGTCGAGCAGTTCATCCAGCGTGTAGACGTCCTTGGTCTGGATCGGCGCAAAGGGAAACGATTCCTGGCCACGAAGCGCCAGCACCAGCAAACCCACTTGTTCGTTGATCCTTTTCAGCAGGTTTTGTGCTTCGACCAGGTCTGCCCCGTCGAGACCCTGGAATTTCTGCTGCGTGGCCTCTTCGAACAGCTGCATTCTTTTCTGGAATTCGTCCGGGGAGCGCGGGTCAAGACTCGACCACCAGGTCAGCGGCAATCCGGTGATCTCCGGTGGCTGCCAGGGTTGGGCCGCGGGAGTTTCCTTGGTTTGCACACTCGGCAGCACCTGTGCCGGAACCGGCAAGGCCAGCAGGCACAGTAAAAACACCGCGCAAAAATGAACAATGGGAAAACGGGCTGAATGTGAGAAAATCATGGCTGTAGCCATTTTATGCTGATTCAGGGACGATTGAACATAGAATCGTCGTCAATCCAGCTTGGGGGCAAAGGTACATGCTAAAAAACCTGGCGGTTTTTCGCCCAAACGCAATCAGTCTCAAGAATTTCCGCGGTGACCTGGCCGGCGGTTTGACCGCAGCGGTGATCGCCCTGCCGCTGGCCCTGGCATTCGGCATGGCATCCGGCGCCGGTCCCGATTGCCGGATTGTACGGCGCGATTTGCGTCGGCCTGCTGGCCGCCTTGTTCGGCGGCACCCCGGCACAGATATCCGGGCCGACGGGCCCGATGACGATTGTCTCGGCCTCGGTTTTTACCCAGTTTGGCGATCGCCCTGCGCTGGCCTTCACGGTCGTTATGCTCACCGGCGGCTTCCAGATCCTGTTCGGGTACCTGAAACTCGGCCGCTACGTGAACCTGATGCCCTACCCGGTGATCTCGGGTTTTCTGACCGGCGTCGGTTGCATCCTGATCATCATGCAGTTTGATTTACTGCTGGGTTTTCCGGGTCAGCAAACCGTAACCAATGCGCTGACGGTTTTGCCTTCGGACCTTGCCGACCCCAATCTGCAGGCGCTGTTTATCGGGTTGTTGGCATTCGCCATGGTGACGCTGGTACCCAGGAGCATTCACCGTATCGTGCCGACGCCCCTGCTGGCCCTGGTCGTGTGCACGCTGCTGGCCCTGTTGCTGTCCGGGGCGCCGGTCCTGGGCAGCATCCCCAGCGGTTTACCCCAGTGGCAATTGCCGGTGATTGACTTTGCCGTGCTCAATGAAATGCTGATCTTCTCGGCCGTCCTGGCAGCGCTCGGTTCCATCGACAGCCTGCTGACGTCATTGGTGGCGGACAACACGACGCGCGTGTTCCACGATTCCGACAAGGAGTTGGTCGGACAGGGCCTGGGCAACCTGCTGGCCGGGTTCGCCGGCGGTATTCCCGGCGCCGGCGCCACCATTCGCACATTGGCCAACGTGCAGGCCGGGGGCCGCACACCGCTGTCCGGAGTGATCCACGCCGCTGGTCCTGCTCGCGGTCGTGCTGGGCATGAGTCCGCTGGTCGCCCACATTCCCACCGCGGCGCTGGCGGGTATCCTGATCAAGGTCGGCGTCGATGTGATTGACTGGCGCTACATCAAGCGCATGCACCGGGCGCCGAGGATCGACCTGGTCCTGATGCTGGTGGTCCTGCTGCTGACCATATTCGTAAACGTCATCACGGCGGTAGGCGTCGGCGTCGTTCTGGCCAGCCTGGTGTTTGTCAAGGAAATGGCCGAAGTCCAGGTCAACGCGATCCGCACCATCAGCGATCCGGACCATGAACGCCTGTTCGATGAAGCCACGGCGAATCTCTACCGGCAGCACCGCGAAAAGCTGATGTTCCTGCACCTGTCCGGATTGATCAGTTTCGGCGCGGCCAACAACCTGGTGCGCCGGTTTACCACGATGAGTGAATACGAAGTGCTGATCATCGACCTGCTGGACGTTCCGCACGTCGACGGTTCGGCGGCGCTGGCGCTGGAACAGGTGATCGACATGGCTGTCGACCAGGGCAGGCACGTGATCATTGTCGGCATGACCTTTCCGGTCGCCCGGCTGCTGGGACGGCTGGGAGCTCTGAACCGGATCCGCGAGTCCGAACTGATTGGCAACGCGCGCCGAGGCTGTTCAGGCAGCCGCCAATTTCCTGGCGCAAAAGGCAGCTTCATAATCCACGGCAGCTGCGGATTGAAACATTGATGTGCCACCGGACACCGCGTTATCATTGTCCGGATATTATCCTCCAATTACAGGTAGCCATCATGACGACGACTTTCGAAGCCGTAGCACAGATCATTTCCGAAACCAGTGACATTCCACTGGAAGAAATTACGCCGGAGAAGAACGCTTTCACCGATCTTGGCATCGACAGCCTGGATTTCCTGGACATCGCTTTCGCCATCGACAAGCACTTCGGTATCAAGATCCCGCTGGAGCAGTGGACCGAAGAGCTGAATGAAAACAATGCCCTGGTCGATGAATACTTCGTTTTGAGCAAATTGTGCGCCCGGATCGACGAAGTCATCGCGAATAAAAACGCCTGAACTGAAACCCGCTAATGCTCCTTGAGTACTTCCAGATGATCGACGGCGTCGAGGAGCTTGATCCGGACGCCGGCCGCATCGTCGCGCGGGCGAACGTCCCGATGGAAAGCCCCGTATTCGAGGGGCATTTTCCCGGATCGCCGCTGGTGCCGGGCGTGTTGCTGATCGAAACCATGGCCCAGGCATCGGGCTTCATGCTCCTTTCCCGTCTCAAATTCGAAAAGATGCCGTTCCTGGCCAACGTAGCCGACGCCAAGATGCGCACATTCGTTGAACCCGGAGCCATTCTTCGTGTCGAAGCGGAACTGGAGCACGACGGCTCCGGTTTTGCAAAAACCCGGGCGAATATCGTGAGCGATGGCAAAAAGATCTGCGACTGCCGCCTGATGTTTCGAATCATGCCGTTCCCGAATGAAACGCTGAAAAGCAATATGCTGGACCGGTTCGGCCAGATTGGCCTGTTAAAAGCAGAGTGACATTTTGAAAGCAGACAAATCCGAAGTTTGGGTGACCGGGATCGGCCTGGTGAGTTCCCTGGGCGAAGGTCTTGAAACCCACTGGGCGCAACTGGCCTCGGGCGGCATACCCGCGCCTTCGGTCGACACATCCAGCCAGGCGCCGTATCCGGTGCATCCGATTGTCGAATTCGACATGGAAAAGCAGATCCCCAAGCGCAGCGACCAGCGCCAGATGGGTCTGTGGCAGCAGCTGGGCACCTACACCGCCGGCCTGGCGCTGGACGATGCCGGCATCGCCCGCAACGCGGAACTGCTGGCGGCCACCAACATGATCGTCGCCGCCGGTGGCGGGGAACGGGACCTGGAAGTCGACACCGCCATCATGGAGTCCTTGCTGACGTCCGACAATCCGGGTCCGGAACTGAATGCCTCGCTGATGAGCGATTTGCGCCCCACGCTGTTCCTGGCGCAGCTTTCCAACCTGATGGCCGGCAATATATCCATTGTTCACGGGGTCACCGACTCTTCGCGCACCTTCATGGGCGAGGAAATGGCCGGCGTGATGGCGGTCGAGACCGCGGTCGCGCAGATCCAGAACGGCCAGGGCGAAATTTTCCTGGTGGGCGGCGCTTACATTTCGGAACGCGCCGACATGACCCTGCTGATGGCGATGGGCAAAGCGCTGCACCAGGGAGGGCACCTTCCGGTCTGGGCGCGCGAGGAAGGTGACGGCGGCATGATCATGGGCAGCGCCAGCGCCTTCCTGATCCTCGAATCACGCGAACACGCGCAGGCGCGCGGTGTAAAGCCCTACGCACGGATCGACAAGGTCGTTTCAGACCGCTGCAACCGGCAACCGGGAGCGGCCCGCAGGGTTGCCGACGGTTTGCTGGAACGGCTTGCAGATCAACTGCCCACCGGAGCCCTGCCGGTGCTGTCCGGATGTTGCGGGATCCAACCCCAACTCACGGAAGAACGTGAATTCCTGCAAAGCCTCACAAGCCGTGGCGTCAGCCCGGCCATTCGCGGGGTCACCTCGGTTATCGGGAACGCGCTGGAAGCCCAGTTTCCGGTTAATGTCGCGCTGGCTTCCCTGGCCGTTTCGAAGGGCGGCTTTTTTGACCCGTTCGATGACTCGGGTGTCGAGCAGGAATACCCCGGGCAACCGGAACACGTCCTGATCAGCAACTGGGGTCACTGGCGCGGTGAAAGCCCTGGCGCTGGTCAGCAAGCCGGACATGGCCTTGAGAGAGGGGACCAAGCCATGAGCCAGTCTACGCGGGATCACCTGGGCCGCCCGGTCGTCGTCGTCACCGGGATCGGTGTCGTCACCTCGCTGGGCCAGGGCAAGGAAGACAACTGGCGCAACCTGACCGCCGGCGTATCCGGTGTGCGTAAAATCGACCGCTTTCCAACGGACGGTTTGCGAACGCAGATCGCCGGACTGATCGACTGGGAAAGCGATGATCCCTATTGCTCGCCGCTGCACTCGCTTTCGCTGGCCAGGAAATCCGCTTTGGAGGCCATCGCACAGGCAAATATCGGTTCCCGCGGGTCTTTTCCCGGCCCGATGTTTCTCGCCGTTTCCCCGGCGGAAACCAAGTGGGACCAGCGCATGGAGATGTATCGCGCGCAAAACGGCAGTGACAGCACCGGTTATCGGCGCCTGATCAGGAACGCGGTCGCGGGTGATTATTATCACTACTACTCGCTGTTCCAGTTTGGCAGTATCGTCGAGCACCTGGCGGATGAATTTGGCCCCAGGGGCCAGCCGATCTCGCTGACCACGGCCTGCGCATCCGGCGCCACGTCCATTCAACTGGGTGTTGAAGCCATCCGTCGCGGCGACACCGACGCCGCCCTGTGCATCGGCACCGACGGTGAAATCTGCGAAGAGATGGTGGTCCGGTTCACGCTGCTGTCCGCGCTTTCAACCCAGAACGAGGACCCCCGGGGCGCTTCCAAGCCTTTTTCCAAGACCCGCGACGGTTTCGTCATGGCAGAGGGTTCCGCAACCCTGGTGCTGGAGTCCTACGATTCCGCGAAAGCGCGCGGGGCAAAGATCCTGGGCGTGGTGCGCGGCACCGGCGAACGGGCGGACACTTTCCACCGCACCCGTTCCACGCCGGACGGCTCCGCCATCATCGATACGATCACGCGCTCGCTGGCGGATGCGGGGATGCAACCGGAAGAAATCGACTACATCAATGCCCACGGAACCAGCACGCCGGAAAACGACAAGATGGAGTACCTGGCGCTTTCCGCGGCATTGGGCAGCCACCTGGCGAACACGCCCATCAGCTCCAACAAGTCGATGATCGGCCACACGCTGAGCGCCGCCGGCACGATCGAAGCGGCCATCTCCCTGTTGACCATCCATGCGGGGGTCATACCGCCGACCATCAATTGCCGTGAGCAGGATCCGAACATCCTGATGGACGTCGTGCCCAACGTGAAACGCGAGCAGGCGGTCAACGCTGTCATGTCCAACTCCTTCGGCTTTGGCGGCCAGAACGTTTGCCTGATTTTTTCCGCCGAGCCGGCCTGAGCACAGGTAGATGACCACAGCTGCCAACGGAAAAACGGTTTTTGTCACGGGCGGCGCCCGGGGCATCGGACAGGGCATCGTCAGCGCGCTGGCGGCGGACGGGTACAACGTTTCATTCTCGTATCGTTCCTCGGTCGACCAGGCTGAAGCACTGAGAGACGGGCTACAGGAACGCTATCCGGAGCAGACGTTCAACAGTCACCCGGTCGACATGAGCGACCGCGGACAGGTGGATGCATTCGCGACACTGATCAGCGAGACCGAGGGATTGTACGGACTCGCCTACAACGCCGGCGGTTCGTACGACACACTGGCGGCGCTGGTCGACCAGGATCGCGCCGAGGCGCTTTTCCAACTCAATTTCTGGGCGTTGACCCGTCTGGCAGGCGCCGCCGCCCGGCCGCTGATGCGCGCCAAATCGGGCCGGATCGTCGCCGTCGGGTCGATTACCGCTCAAATGGGCGTGTCCGGCAATTCGATATACGCCGCATCAAAGGGTGCCATGCTCAGTTACCTGAGAACACTGGCCATCGAACTGGCCCGCAAGGGCGTCACGGCCAACTACCTTTCGCCGGGCTACATCGATACCGACCTGATGGCGCCCTATGCTGATTATCGCGACAAGGTCGAACAACAGATACCCCTGCGGCGATTCGGCCAGTCCGAAGAAGTCGGCGCACTGGTCAGTTTCCTGTTTTCGCCCCTGGCCGGCTACATCACCGGCGCCAACATTCCAATCGATGGCGGGGTTTCCGCCGGACTATCCATACAACGCTGAAAACCCGCAAGCGCAAAGACCGGAAGACAAAACCATGCGAGCACTTAGAAATTTTGCCGAACGCGATCTGAGGATCGTCGAAGTCGATGACCCGGCCGCGCCGGGTGACGATGAAATCCAGGTACGCATCCGCGCCGTGGCGCTGAACCACATCGACGTGTGGGGCTGGCGCGGCATGGCCTTTGCCAAGCGCGAACTGCCGATTACCGTTGGCGCCGAGGCCTCCGGTGAAATCATCGCGGTCGGGAAAAACGTCACGGGTTTGAAAGTGGGCCAACTCGGGGCGCTCTACGGGGCCAACACCTGCGGCACCTGCAAACCCTGCCTGGAAGGCCGCGATAATTTCTGTGAAAACGTCAACGGCATCTTCGGCTTTCACATCGACGGCTTCGCGCAGGAGAAGATGAACTTCCCTGCCCGCCTGTTTGTACCCGCCCCGGAGGGGATGGACCCGATTGCCGTGGCCTGTACCCCGATCACTTTCGGCACGGTCGAGCACATGTTGTTCGACAACGCCAAATTGCAGCCCGGCGAGAGCATCCTGGTTCACGCCGGCGGCAGCGGAATCGGCACCGCGGCGATCCAGCTGGCCAAGGCGATCGGCTGCACCGTCTACACCACGGTCGGCAACGATGAAAAGGCGCAGCAGGCACTGGACCTCGGAGCGGATTACGCGATCAATTACCAGACCGACCGGTTTGAGGGCCGCCTGCGCAAGCTGACCAGGAAGCAGGGCGTTGACGTGGTGTTTGAACACGTGGGCGTCGACACCTGGGAAGGCAGCATGTTTTCGATGAAAATCGGTGGCCGCCTGGTGACCTGTGGCTCCACCACCGGGGTCAAGGCTTCCATCAACCTGTTCCAGCTTTTTCAGCGACAATTGCGGCTGATCGGTAGTTTTGGCTGCAATATGAGGAATATCGTAACTTCATTGGAGAAGCTGGCCGCCGGCCAGGTGCGGCCGATTGTAGACCTTGAAATTCCGCTGGAGCAGATCGACAAGGGCCTTGAACGGCTCGAAAATCGCCAGGTGTTCGGTAAGATCATCGTCACGGTATGAGAACGGCTTACCGGCCTGTTTTCGGTCAAAAAAGATGAACAGTCATTCCGGAAAGTCCCTGGAAATCAGGGAAGTCAAAGACAAGAAGGCGCTCAAGGCGTTTATCCGGGTGCCCTGGGATATCTATAAAAACGACCGCAACTGGATCCCCCCGCTGCTGCAGGAGCGCAAGGACGCACTGTCGAGTAAAAATCCTTTCTTCCGGCACGCCGAATGGCAGGCCTGGATCGCCTGCCGGGAAGGCAAGGTCGTCGGGCGCATTTCAGCGCAAATTGACCAGCTGCACCAGCAACGGTATGGCAATAAAACCGGGTTTTTCGGCCTGATCGAAGCGCCGGATGACGGTGAAACATTCCAGGCGTTGTTCGCAACTGCCGAACACTGGTTGCGTGAGAAGGACATGCAGCAGGTCATCGGGCCCTTCAACCTGGGCATCAACCAGGAGGTTGGCATCCTGGTGGACGGATTTGATACCCCGCCGCGGGTCATGACCACCCATTCGCCACGCTATTACGGCGCCGCCATCGAGAACTGCGGCTACGAACCGGCGCAGGACATGCTGGCCTACGAACTGGACATTCACACGTACGTCAGGCCTGCGTCCATGGATGAAGTAACCGCCCGGAATGCCGACAGGGTGAAGGTCAGGCCTCTGGATCCGAAGAACAAGGAAGCCGACCTGGAAATGATGCGGGATATCTTCAACGACGCCTGGCAGGACAATTGGAATTTCGTGCCGTTTACCCGGGAAGAATTCCAGGCGGTTGGCAAGGAATTGCTGATGGTCGTGCCGGCCGAGTTCATCCAGATCGCGGAACTCGATGGCGTGGCGTCGGCCTTTATTGTCATGCTGCCCGACATCAACGAGGCCGCCGCCGACCTGGACGGGCGCCTGCTGCCCTTCGGATGGGCAAAGTTGCTGTGGCGCCTGAAAGTGCGTTTCCCGAAAGCCTGCAGAATACCGTTGATGGGCGTGCGGAAGAAATGCCAGAAAACCATATTCGGACCGACGATGGCCTACATGCTGGTCGAATCAGTGATCAATCCCGGCATGACCAGAAAGGGCGAAACGGTTGAAATGTCCTGGATCCTGGACAGCAACAAACCGACCCGGAACATCATCGAAAAATTCGGCGGCAAAATCACCAAGCGCTACCGGATGTATCACAAATCCCTGACCGCCTGAGCCGGGACCTGCTAAGTCGGGGCCTCCTCCGTCGATCCCCCGACCCTTGGCCCCACGATGTTGCTGGCCAGGCCGAACAGTCCGAGCATCCGGATGACCAGCCAGGACAGATCAAACTCCCACCACAGGTGGCCGTGCGCAGCGGAACGCGGATCGGCGTGATGGTTGTTGTGCCAGCCCTCTCCGTGGGCAATAAGTGCTACCAGCCAGTTGTTGGTGCTGTGTTCGCGGGTTTCATAATTGCGGTAACCGAACACGTGGGCCAGTGAGTTCACCGACCAGGTTCCATGAAGTACAAATACCGTGCGAACGGCGACGCCCCAGACCGCCCAGCTTGCCGCGTAACGGAGTGCTTCACCGCCGCCGCCGGTGAAATATCCAACTGCCGCACCGATCTGTAATGAGCACGACGGCATGGACCAGGAAGACCAGGAGCCATCCCATGGTTGCGCTCCAGGCGGCGATAATACCGGTCGCGCAACAGGTCGGGCACATAGCGCCCGTAACGAATGGTGCGATCGGTGTCCTTGTGCCGGCAGACGACCCAGCCGACATGACTCCACCAGAAACCGGCGAGCGGCGTATGCGGGTCCATCTGCTGGTCACTGTGCCGGTGGTGCAGGCGGTGAATGGCCACCCAGCGCGCGGGGCTGTCCTGCAAATTGAACATGCCCATGGTCGCCAGCGTGTGCTCGAACCATTTCGGGCAGGCAAATCCGCGGTGGGTCAGCAGCCGGTGGTAGCCGATCGTGATCCCGAACATACCGAAAATAAAATGCCCAAGAATGGCCACAACCAGCCCCGACCAGGTAAAAAACCACGGAATGACGGCAAGAAGACTGACCAGGTGTACCGAGGTCAGCACGATCAGGTAAGGCCACAGAATTCTTAAAGGTTGCGTCCCTTCGGGACGCGGCAGCGAGGATTCAATCATTAACCGCATAGTTCGCCATTTTGCCGTAATAGTCCAGATAAAATTGCGGTTTTCCGGCCCAGGCACCCCGAAATCGGTGATAATACGCTCCGTATTGCCATAACGTAGGAGCGAATTTATTCGCTGAACTACAGGATACAAGCAACAGTGACAACGACCCGCGCGGAAAGAATACCGGATCACATGGCGCCCCAGAAAGGCGCGGTCCGGCTGTTTGATAATCCCTTGCTGGAAAGGCTGAGCAAAATCTCGCCGCTAACCGTGCTGGCGATCTACCTGCCTCTCGCCCTGTTTTTTGCCTGGAAAAGCTTTGCCGTGGGTGTTTCTGCCGGATCCTTTATTGTCCTGTTTCTGATGGGGCTCGCGGTCTGGACCCTGTTTGAGTATTTCTTCCACCGCTACATTTTTCACTTCACGCCGCGGGGCGCGTTCCAGCAGCGCGTCAGTTTCCTGTTTCACGGCGTTCACCACCAGTACCCGAATGACAAGAAACGGCTGGTGATGCCACTGGTGATGAGCGTATCGATCGGAGTCTTGCTGTTTGCGCTTGTCCCTGCCGGTGTTCGGCGAGCGGGTGTGGGCCTATTCAGCCGGGTTCACCCTGGGCTACCTGGCGTATGACATGACGCATTACAGCATCCACCACTTCAAGCCCCCGCAGGTGAAGTGGCTCCGGGATGTGTGGAAATCCCACCTGGATCACCACTTTCGCGATTCCACCCTGGGTTTCGGCGTGTCGTCGGCCTTCTGGGACCGGGTTTTTGGCACATTGCCGGCGCGGAAACCTTAGGCGCGCATGCAGAACTGCCTGACGTCGATGGTTCCCTTGCGGAACTGATCCGCGCAGCCGGTCAGGTATTTCTGGTAACGGTCGTAAACAGTCTGCGAGGTGAGCGCCAGCGCCTTTTCTTTTGCCTCGGCCAGCCGTTCGGCCCAGCAATCCAGGGTCCGGGCATAATCCAGCCCCAGGGACTGGACGTGATACACGTCGAACCCGGCGGCGTGCGCCAGCGATTCGATTCTTTCCGGCGGGCAAAGCTGGCCACCGGGAAAGATCTCATCCCGGATGAACCGGGCGAACCGCACGTCCTGCTGGGTGAACTCAACACCCTTTTCGCGCAGTTCCCCGAGCGAAGGCGTGACGATGGAGTGCAGCATCATGACGCCGCCGGCAGGCAGGATCTCTTTGCACTTCCTGAAAAACGCTTCGTGCCGTTCTTTCCTGAAATGTTCAAACGCGCCGATGCTGACGATCCTGTCGGCTGAGCCCTCAAACTCTTCCCATCCCTGCAGGCGAAATTCAACCGCGTCCGGCCGGGTCAGCTCAGCGGCCTTTTTCGATGCATGCTCAAACTGGTTTTGACTCAGCGTCAGACCAATCACGTTCACGCCGTATTGCCTGGCGGCCCGCATGGCCGTGGCGCCCCAGCCGCAGCCGATATCCAGCAGTGTCATCCCGGGGCTCAACTTGCACTTGCCCAGCGACAGGTCGATCTTGGCCAACTGGGCTTCTTCCAGCGTCGCATCCGGGTCCTTGAACCAGGCACAGCTGTACGTCCGGGTCGGATCCAGGAAAAGCTCGAAAAATTCATCGGACAGGTCGTAGTGTGACTGGACGTCCTCAAAAAACGGCCGCATCTGTGGCATGATTGGAATTCACTACTCTGGGCTAAGCTGAGCAGTTTATCCAACCTCAATCAGGATTCCAAATGCGCATACCCTGGCGATACCGGATTTTGCAGTCGCTAACTGATTTTCGCGATTGGCTCGTTGCCCAGTTCATTTTTCTGTCATTGAAGCTTCTGCGGTTGATTCCAATGGATACCGCGATCAGGATTTTCGAGCGCTCTGCGCGCTGGCTGGGACCGAAGTTGAGCCGTCATAAAGTGGCGATGGCCAACCTGGCCCTGGCGTTTCCGGAGAAGAGTCTCGAAGAGCGTGAAAAAATCGCCAGCGACAGCTGGGCGCAAATAGCCCGGGGTATTGTTGAATACGGTTACCTGGACACAATTCTCGACATCGACGAAAACAACCTGGATACCGGCCGGATAGAAATCAAGAACGTGGAAACGTTCTACAAGCTGCGCGACGACGGTCTGCCGGCGATCATTTTTGCCGGGCACCTGGGGAATTTTGAGCTGCTGCCGATGGGCGCTGCACAATTCGGCCTCGACCTTCAGGCCTTGTTCCGCGCACCCAACAACAAGTATGCCGCTGCGAAAATTGCCGATGCGCGAAAACAGGCTGCGCCAAGCCTGGTTGCTTCCGGAAAGGGTGCTTCCTTCCAGTTGATGAGCGCTCTTGATCGCGGCGCCCATGTCGGTGTGCTGGTGGACCAGAAGTTCCGCCGCGGGATCCAGGTGCCGTTTTTCGGCCACGATGCACCCACCAACACCTTGCTGGCCAAGCTGGCACGGCGGTATGACTGCCCGGTGCATGGCGCCCGTTGCATACGCCTGCCCAACGGCCGCTTCCGGCTTGAGATAACCGATGAATTGGTATTGCCCCGGGACAAAGATGGCGATATCGATATCCGGGGCACCACCGAACTCATCACGAACGTGATCGAAGGCTGGGTCCGGGAATACCCCGAGCAATGGCTGTGGATCCACCGCCGCTGGGGGTAGAGCCCGGCCCCGGTTTTATGCTTTAAACGGCCGGCTGGATATTCCGGTTCAGGCGGAACAGGTTGCCCGGGTCGTATTTACCCTTGATTTTGGCCAGACGTTCATAAGCCGGTCCGTAATTTTCACCTTTTGAATTGGCTCCGTCGAAATCGATATTCGAGTAATAGCCGCCGGTAAAAGGCTCCAGCTGGCTAAACCACTGGCGCGCGATCGCGATGACTTCGTCGTCCATCGCCGGGTCCATCCAGCCGCCGCCCACGGCGATCATGGTCTGGGCATTGCGGTGCGGAAACGCCGTCGCCAATTCCGGAATCCTGCTGACCGCGCCGCCGGCGGTGTGAGTGAAGAACGCCAGGCGCGGGTCCGGAACGAAGGATTCGATCAGGGCATCGACCAGTTCGGGTGAGAACTCGCTGGCCATGCCGTTCTTGGCGTAAGACCGCACGCCGTGCGCCCAGGTGCCGTCCTCGTGGGTCTGCAAGACCATGTAATCCTGGATTTTGACGCCGTCCTCCACCGGCTTGCCGATCCGCCGCAGTGGTTCGAGTTCTTTCTCTCCAGCCGCCGGATCACCAGCGTATACGACTTCCATCACGACCAGCGATGCCCCGTCCGGAGTCGTCAGCATGACCGGCCCCACGTACAGGTCATCGGACAGGCCCGAATACCACTGTTGGTAAAAATCGAGCACCACGCGGGCCTGGTCGATCGGCCACATGATCAGGCCGGACAGCACGTTGCGGTCAAACGGGTGCAGCTGGAATTCAAATTCGGTCGCAACGCCGAAATTGCCGCCGCCGCCGCGAATGGCCCAGAACAGGTCCGGCTCCTGTTCCGCGCTGACCCTCCGGATCTGCCCGTCGGCGGTGACCAGTTCCGCCGAAACCAGGTTATCGATGGCCAGGCCGTACTTGCGGTTGAGGCGCCCGAAACCGCCGCCCAGTGTGAAACCGCCCACCCCGGTATGGGAAACCACGCCGGCCGTGGTCACCAGGCCGTACTGCAGCGAGGCGGCGTCGAGACCGCCCAGCAGGGACCCGCCCTGGGCGAATGCACGTCTGGTTGTCGGGTTGGCCGTGACTTTGTTCATGTCCGCGAGGTCGATCATCATCCCGCCGTCGCAGACCGACTTGCCCGGCCAGCTGTGCCCGCCGCCGCGCACGGCGGTCAGCATTTGGTGTTCCGCCGCAAAGGTCACCGCGTGGCGAACGTCGTCGCTGTTGGCGCAGCGGGCGATCAGTGCCGGGTGCTTGTCCCACATCCCGTTCCAGATGCGGCGCGACTGGTCGTATTGCATATCGCCCTGCATCAGCAGTGCGCCTTCGAGTTGTTTCGCCAGGGCCGTGACATCGGCCTGTTCGAAGTTCAATCGCAGCGCCGTCCAGCGAGACCGCGGCGACGTTGCCCTGGGCCAGCGCGGCGTTGATCATGAACGGGTAGGCGGCCACGACACCGGCAGCCAGTGAATTTCGGCAAAATTCTCTTCTCTTCATTTGATCCTCTCCAAATCGATAAAACGGGTGTTTTATCTGTTTAACCATAGGAGAAAATAAAAATTCTGCAAGCCGGGAACGGCTTTCCTGCTTCGGCTTTTACGGGGCTGGAACCAGTTCGAAACAGCAGGCGACTTCAGGGGGAATCCGGGTCGGTCTCTGCGTCTGGTAATTGACGAAAGCCCACTCGGTGCCTGCCCGCGCCAGCAATTCACCGCTGGCCTTGCGGATCTCGTACTTTCTGAGGGACACCGCCGGCCGCGCGCTTTCGACCCAGGTCTTGATCACCAGTTCATCGCCCAGGTAGGCCGGTTTGATGTAGGTGATGTTGTGGGAACGCACCACCCATCCCGCACCCAGGTCGTAGTACCGCTGTTCGGGCCAGCCATTGGCCGTCGAATGCGCGATGGCGGCGGCCTGCATCCACTTGATGTAATGGTAATTGCCGGCGTGGCCCAGCTCGTCGATGTCCTCGGTCGGCCACCGTGTGGGGATAATCAAAAAATGCGGTCATGACCTGAATGGTGCTGGCGCAGCGAACTCGCTGTCAAGGACGTGAATTTCAGCCGGACCGGTATACATCTTTGCGATGACCGATTTTGATCACGTGGATGATCAGCACGTAGTTTTCGATCGTATACAAAATACGGTACTGACCCTGCCGGTTCCGGAAGCGCTCACGACCGGATAATTTGCGGGAGCCGATCGGACGGGGATTCTCGGCGAGAGATTCTATGCGCTCTACGATCCTTCGCCGGTCTGCTTTCGTGGCAACCGCTTCGAGCTCTTTACGGGCGGTTTTCTGATCCGGACGCTATATCTTGCCACGCCGTTTCAGGTCCTTGACGACGTCCTCGAAGGCGTAATCCGGCTCTTTTTCGCGAACTTCGAAAGCTTCGATATCGTCGGCATCCTCGGCCAGTGCTGCTCTGACTGCCTCGTTAACCAGGTCGGAAACGCTTGTGTCAGTCTCAGCAGCTTTGATGCGGAGCGCTCTATGCAAGAGCGGATCAAAATAGACAGTGGCTCTTTTTTGGGTAGATTCAGTCATACACATTATCTTATCTCCATGACGTTATATGGTCAACCCGTTAAGCAGTTATATAGCCTTGAGTTGACCACTCCAGGGATGAGGTATTGAATTTCTTATTGTTGAGGAGCATCACGCGGTAAACTGTGCACACTGACTCCAGGGAATGCCCATGTTCGAATCGTTTACCAAGCCGGGGTGGCAACACCCCAAGCCCGAGGTGCGTAAAGCCGCGATCGATGAACTCGACGACGAGTCCATTCTCGTTGAACTGGTTCACAACGACCCGGCGCCTGAAGTCAGGGCCCATGCGCTTTCCCGGGTAACCACCAGCGAAATCCTGGATCAGCTCTGCGAATCGCTGGCGCCGCCTCTGCAAAACCAGGCCAGGGCCCAGCGCCTGGGCCAGTTGTTGCCCGACCCGGCCCAACTGGCTTCGATCAGCGACGATGCGGCCCTGGTCCGGATCGCCGGCCTGTGTGACGACCATGACCTGGTTGCCGCGGCCATCGGGCGGGTCCAGAGCCTGCAAACGCGCATGGAGCTGGCTGCCAGCCATCCGTTGGCGAAAGTCCGGCTGTGCGCTGCGCACGGTATCGATGACATCGACAAGCTCAAAGAGTTGATGCAGCTGTCGAAAAACAAGGACAAGTCGGTTTTTCGCCACTGCAAGGAACTGGTGGATCAACACCACGCCGCTGAACGGGAGGCCGCCGAAAAAGCCAAACAGCTGCAGCAACTGGTCGAGGACACCGGCAACCTGGCCACGGCCGCGGAGTCACCCGAATTCAGGGCCCGTTACCTGTTGCTCAAGGACCGTTGGCAACCGCTGCTGGCGCATGCCAGTGCCGAGCAGAAGCAACAGGTCGAGACCGACCTTGAAATCTGCGCCAGGCGGCTGGCCGAATGGGCGAAAGCCAGGGAAGCGGAACAACAGCAACAGGAGCAGGTGCAGGAGGCGCAACAGAGTTTCGGCACCTTGCTGGCGGAGTTGGAAGCCATCGAACCGGCAACCGTGGTGCTGAGTGAAACCGCAGCGGTCAAGGAATTTGGCAAGATCGCTGGACGACATCGAGGAACGCTGGGTCGCGGCCATGCTGATAGCCCAGCCTTCCGATGAACAGACCCAGTCCTGCAAGGACCTGCTGAACCAGTGGCGGGAAGTGGTGCAGTCTTCACTGCGCGTGCTGGACCGGCAAAAAGACCTGGAAAAATTGCACCAGCGAGGCCGGCAGTGTAGACAAGTCGGACTTCATGGCGCTGCAAAAACTGCTCGAACAAGATCGACAAGCAGTTGACGAAGCTGACCTGGCCCGATTCCCACCGCGCACTGACGCCAGCGCCGATCACCGGTCTGCGGAACTGAAGGGGCAACTCGCAGGAACAACTCGAAAAACTGAAATCCCAGGAACAGGAAACCGCCAAGCAGGTTGAAACAGCGTTCGAGGAACTGCGCAAGGAACTGGGCGAAAACCATTTCAAGAACGCCGACCGCGTGCACAACCGGCTCAGGAACCTGCTCCGGCATCTGAGCCCCGGCCGCCAGGATCATTTCTACCAGGAACTGCGGCCGCTGACGGCCAAGCTGGGCGAAATTCACGACTGGCAGGGGTTCGCCATCGAGCCGAAAAAAATCGAGTTGATTGAACGGATGACGGCGCTGGTGGGAAGCCCGGACGATCCCGACATCCTGGCCAAGCGGATCAAGGCCCTGCAAAAAGAATGGAAAGCGCTCGGCCCCTTGTCGCCGCGCCGTGACCAGGCCCTGTGGAAGAAATTTCATGCCGCGGCCGAAGAGGCCTACGCACCCTGCAAGCTGGCGTTTGAACAACAGGCCGACGTGCACAAGGAACTCCTGAAGCAACGCATGGAACTGGTCGCCCAGCTGAAAGATTACGACCAGCGCATGGCCTGGCCGGGCGCTGAAAACGATAGACCCCGGATGCGGCCGCCCCCGACTGGCGACTGGTGCAGAAAACCCTGGATACCGCGCGGGCGGCCTTCAACGCCATCGGCCCGGTCAGCGTCCAGGGTGAACGCAAGAGCCGCAAGGCGCTGCAGAAAATCTGCGACAAGATTTACGGGCATATCAAGGACGAGTACGAGCGCAACATCGCCAGCAAGACAGAACTGGTCAGCCGGGCGCAGGCCCTGGTGGAGATGGAAGACCTCAGGGAGGCCATCAACGGCGCCAAGAGCCTCCAGGCTGAGTGGAAAAACGTTGGCCTGACACCCCGGCAGGTGGATCGCAAGCTTTGGAACGACTTCCGCAAAGCCTGCGACGCCGTGTTCGGGAGGCTCGACGCCGAGCGCAAACAGCAAAACGCGGCGAAAAACCAACAACAGGAACAATACAAGGCTGCTAAAGCAGAGCAAGCCGAGGCCGCCAAACAACGCGCGCTGAAAGAGCAGCAACGCTGGCCCACCCTGCTGGAAAAAATGCAGGCCTGCGCCCTGAAGGCGACAGATGAAGCCGGGGCCGCGGAGTTATGGGAGAAAGAAGGCGAACTCCCCAAAGGCATCGACGCCGGCGCCCTGCAAGCCTGGTGGGAACAAGGCCCGGATGAAAAACTATCCGAGGACGACGTTCGTCAAGCCTGCATCGGTATCGAGATCCTGGCCGGCGTCGACTCGCCGCCCGAAGACAAGAAAGCCCGCATGGCCTACCAGATGCAACGCCTGGTGGAAGGCATGGGCAGCGCCAGCGCGCTGGGCAGCAAGGAAGATCAGCTGCTGGAGCAGGTGAACGGCTTTATTGGCTTGCGGCCGAAAGGGGAGTGGGTGGAGCGGTTTTGCAGCGAAGGTAAGATCAGTCCAGGGAAGACTTAGGCAGCGGCTTTTCCGGGTTTTCGCAGTAGAAAGGCGGGCGTCCTTTGCCCGAGTGATACGCGTAGTCCTTGCCATCCACCCGCAGAACGATCAACGTTCCTTCAACCAGGGCCTGCGTGTACATCATGCCCTCTTTCGGGCAGCCCAGGCTGCCGTCGCGCCAGGTGACGCTGGTTTCCTTGACGACCTCGATTCCACCGGGCGGGACACCCAGGCGGCCGGAAAGATCACGGATGGCCTCAGTCAGTTGCTGACCGGGCTCCGGGACTGTTTGCACCGGTTTTTCATCCTGCCCGATTTCACAGCCGGAAAGCAGGAAAACGAGGCACGGCATGATAAGTCTGCTTTTCATGCTGGTTCATCTCATGCCCGTATCGAACCTGAGGGTCACTTCGACAAAACCATCAGCCGGCACGGTCACTGACTTTGCCTGGCGTTGGGGGGCAAAGATAGGCGTCGATCTGTCCGGTACGATCGAATAGTCGCCCGCGGGTAGTCGCACCTCGAAATTACCCTTCTTGTCAGATTTGAACTCGAGCCACTTCGCGCTCAGCAACATACACGATAAAAGTTGCACCGAAGGGCGCCTCGTCACTTTGCCCATCTCTGGTCGGCCCGGGCTTGACCGGCCCCCTAAGGACGGTCCCCCTGACGCCAGTCTCAGCAGCCCTAGCCGGCATCGCTGCGAATAGCCCACTGGCCAGGCAGACTGCCGCCAGCAGGCATGGAAAAGCATTGTGAATCCGGGCACCCATAGCAAACACCTCCTAACAAAAAAGGAGGGCCTCGATGAGACCCTCCCCTCTAACTTCTTGAAACTTACTAACGATTACTAATTCACGTCGTACTGAATAATCTGCGTTCCCCAACCTAAAAACTCACCATAGGGAACACCGCGACTGGGACTAACGGATGTCATTGGTTTCGCAAACTCCTGCGTGTACCAACAGGTGTCATCAACCGGGTCGATGGACATTGCGCTGTAATCGCCCCATCTGGCAGCGCCTCTCATAACGTTCTCAGCAACGTTGCCGTCAAACGCCACCACTTCCTTAATATTCATGTGGTTTGATGTGCCTTTGCGGCCAGTTATACCAATGCTCGGGTAAGTGCTAAAACTGGAGATACTGTATCCCAGGCAAGTGCTGCCGGAAGCGGTCATCGCGATACTGGGCATCCAACGACTGTCGCCATCGGGTGAGAAGGTTTCTTCCTTCTTCAGCGTCCAGCCACGGTCCTTCTTGTTCTCCATTTCGTACCAGCGCACGCCGGCTTTGCCTGATCCATCAGCATCAACAGTCTGGCTGAGCATGGCCACTTTGCTGCCGCCAAAGTCACGGCATTTGACCGCGATGCATCATGCGGTCTGCGATCCCCTCCAGGAAGGCGATACGTTGGTTTTCCACCCATTGACCTTCATCACCCGGGGGCCAATTGGGATCAGCACCTTCAAATGTACCCGAACCAGGCTGGGGAACACAGGCGCCGCGGCTCCGGTTACACAAGCCGCTGTCAAATGGCGAAACCGCGGATTATCCCGAACCGGGAGAGCTCGGAATTTTCCGGATCGATCCAGTCTGGTGTAATTTCCTTGTATACGACAAAATCGCCCCCGCCAAAAAATGCGCCAAGATGGGTGAAGAAGGTCGGAAGCGTATTATCGAAAACCGGTCCGTCGTTGTCACCGGGAATCCATCCAAAGAATAATTCGTAGTTTTCACCTCCGGTGAAGAGCACCATCGTCGCCGGATCGCCAGCCAACATTTCAGCCTTGTCGATCGCACCCAGAGCAGAGCCCTGGAAGGGGTCGAACAGGTTGACCATCACGTTGAGGGCACCGGTTGCGAAGCCGAACTTCGGATAATCCGGGAAACCGATACCGGTGAAATCGAATTCATACTGATTCCAGGTACCTGTCGGGTCGCCAGATGTCGAAATGGCTATACAGAGACCATCCTGGAAGCTAGCCAGGAACTGCGAAACCATCCAACGATCGGATTCTTCGTCATAAAGTACGATTGGGTCTCCGTCATCACTGATTTCGCAATTACCACCCAGTCCGGCAAAGAAAGCGCTGGTTGGAAATGGTCCGAGAACAGAGTTACCCTCTTTATCGAAAATTGTTGTTAGCAGATTGATCATCTGCACGTAGTGGTCTCTTCCTACATCGCCAACCGTGTCAGGCGGCGTAATCGCGAACCCATATGTCACTAAAGTTGCTATCGTTGTCAGGACCTTCGAAAACCTGCAGAAGATCGGCCGGCCCATTCCATTTCACGAGGCCCCCGCCTGGTACATTCTGAACCGACAATACCCGCTTGGTTTTTGGAAGTCGTACTAGCGGGTGCCATAAAGCTCGGAACCTCAAGAGCAGCATCACGCCCATTTCCCGCGAATGCGGCGGAGGATGCCTCGCTTCTAATGCCGCGACGATGTCTCTAACAGGCACGGTGGACGTGTTATTGGCCGAAGATTCGATAACCAGTTTAGCCGGCTCCAGCGGCAGAGTACCTTCCGCAACCGCAAAATCAACTGTTCCAGCATCGTTACCGCCTTGATATTGACCCACCTTAATGTAATAAGTGGTTCCTGCCTCCACTTCCAGGTTTAGGGCATCAGCCAACCCCGAGTCTACACAGCCAACTGGAACCATGGCACCACCACAGCTTCCGGTGAACGCACCAATCGCCGTATCAAGCTCAGCTCCGCCTGCCGTTAAGCTACCTGCGGTATCAAATGCAACTACTCCATCGGCATCAGGAGTGTATACCCACCAGACAGTTTGGTTTCCGTCATCGTCCCCGGCGGCGTTACAAGACAGCAAAGGATCGTTAGGATCGAGCGTGGCATTGGTAACATCAACGCTGTCACTGTAAGGAGGGAATGGAGCTGAAGATGGAACGACGGTTGCTTAGCCACAGTCGTCATTTGTGGGCGCAGGCTGTGCCAAGACGGAGCCACAAAGTAACAACGTCAGCGGGATGCCCGATAACTTTATCAGCAGACTATGTCTGCCAAATCGGTTCGATTGTTTATTGCGCATTGAAATTACCTCACAATTAGAGTTATGGAAGTCAACGAACCCTTCATTCGTTTCCTTTGAGGGAGAAAGTAGCGTTTTGAGTCTATCGATCATAATTGAGACAAAATTAATTTACTCACTCGTTTTGCCGTTGTTGACGAATTACACCGAGGCCGTGTCGACATAGCAACCTTCGTTCCAAAAGTTGCAACGAATCACTCGCAGACGATCACGCTTTGGCGCTCCGTTCTTTAATTTGGTAAATGCAGGGATCAGTGGGGGGATGTCGATAACTACAATTTGGCAGCCAGGATATTTCCCCTTACATCCGTGTCTGTTCTTATCCCTCCGCTCAACTATAAAAAGAAAAATGAAAAATGTCCACGAAAAGGTGGTTTTTTGGTTCTTTACTTGAGCTGGGGCATTTTTTGATAAACAAACCACATAACGCAGGCTCGATATGCTTTTAGAGAAATGTCGAGCGTTTTTCTATTCCACACTTACTGGCGATGTTGGATCCGGCAACAGATCAACCACCGCCGAATTACCCTTTTTCTGCGCAAGAACCTTTGCAGTTCTTCCAAATGCATCCGTCAGGTTTGAATTTGCTCCATGTTCGATCAGCATGCGAACCAATTCCACATTACCCGATGCTGAGGCGATCATAAGCGCAGTAACGCCCCTTTTCTTGCTTTGAACATTAACATCCGCGCCATTCTTCAGCAGAAACGCCACTGTCTCGACAAATGAACGTTTGGTCGCATACATCAACGCGGTCTGGCCATCGTTGTCTTTGGCATTGATATCGGCGCCTTTGCCAAAAAGAAATTCCACCACGGCAGTGTGCCCATTATGAGCAGCCATGATTAACGGCGTGCGCCCTTTCTTATCCACCAAATTTACAGAGACTCCCTTGGTAATAAGAGCCTTGACTTCTGCAAGTTTCCCATCGTAAGCATTTTGAAAGAGTGCCTTTCCTTGGGATCCATGGGATTTGGATTGGGCGGTAATTTGAAATCCTGGTTCAGCGCTTCAATTTCACCCGGTTTAGGCTCCCGCACCACATCAGGAGTCTGTCCCGGCTCAGGATCCTGGGCCAGGAGAGGAGCGTTGAAGGCCCAAAAGAGTGTTATTAATGTCAGGAATTTTTTCATGGCGGCATCATAGCAAAACCAAACGTGAAGAAACACCGATACCCTTGGTATCATCAAAAATTCTATATTCAGGTGGCACCATGAACTACCGCAACCTCGGCACCGCCGGCATCAAGCTCTCCGAAATCGGTCTTGACGGCCACAACCCAAAGCACTTGCCTGACTAATGGGCAACTAGTCCGCAAACAGAAAATGGATCCGCAACATCATGCTGCGGATCCGATTTTTACGTGCGGTGCTGCTGAGCAGCTGTAATTACTACGGTAGCCGCGTCAAGCGCTTCGTCAGCCAGGACAATTCCGGCACCGGTAGCATCCGCCCCCCAACAAACCTCTTCAAGTGCGCCTGCAAATACTAAATACTTCGCGGCATCCCGGACCAAGGGGTAAAGCCGTAGTTTTAAGCACGCTTTCCACCTCTGACTGGCTCAAAGTTGGATCCTTCTGCAACATCAAAGCAGCCACGCCGGCAACATGAGGTGAGGCCATACTGGTGCCTCCGAGGTAGTAGTAGCTGGGTTGGTTGTTGCTGTTGAGCTTATAAGGACCTACGACCCAGGAACCCGGAGCAGCTACATCCAGTTCCTGACCGGGTAACTCCCGACTAGAGAAATCGGCAATGTAATAAAGGTCAGTTTCATTTGGATCAGGATCATCCAGAGCATTCCACCAACCAGGAATGGCCCATTCTCCCAACCAACCTGAAGCAGCAACCGAAATCACCGGCGCGTATCCGCCCGGGTAACCCATACCCAGCAGCCCGTTATTACCAGCTGAAGCGACAATAACCACACCTGCTTCGATGGCATAATCGATAGCTGCCTGTTCAACCGCGTCCAGAACCGGACCGCCAAGCGACATGTTGATTACAACCGGATCATCTGCCAGGGGGCCTTCTTTCAAATGAGCTACGTACATGATTCCCTGGGCGATGACTGAAGACCAGCCAGACCCATTCTGGTTCAGAACCTTCACCGGGATGACTTTCGCGAATGGCGCAACTCCATTCACCGGAGTTCCACGAAGGTTGTAACCCAATATTGTGCTCGTCACATGGGTACCGTGCGAATCCTGATCATGCTCCCACTTGTTTGGTTGCATCGAAACATTGCTGCCCTGCGCTCCTCCTCCCGCAAATGACGCGGCATATTCAGTTGCTATGCGTTCTTCGGGAAAAAATTGACGCCAGGAGTCCACAAGCCCGGTATCAAGGACAGCCACATACACGCCAGTTCCATCGAAATCCACGTCCCTGTCGTCAAAACCAGGTTCCAGGGTCACGTTAATGACATCCAGGTCCCATGTAGAAAGGCCGTCGGCAAAATCCTCAACTGCCACGGTATCGACAGGAGCACCCAGACGCGCTGCATCCGGATTCGCGGCAGCGACATAAGGAAGGTTCTTGATTGCATCCAGGTCTTCGAAACTTGTCTGCATTGTGAGGGCATCAATTTCATAGAATACTTCCCTTACTTTTCCGTATTTGCCCAAATCGGCAAGGAGTGCTTTGTTTACCTGGGCGTTAAGAAGAACGTTCACATTGATTTTGCCTTTGTTGCCAGCAAAAACCGAGCCTGATATGAGCGGCAGAAGCAGCAAGCTTGATATTACAAGGATCATTAATTTTCGATTCATATCAGTCACCATTTCGGAAGTGAGTTTCTGTCAAATCAAAAGATTCAACCCCTTGGCAGTAAACCAAATGCACTTCTCGCCAGATGTTCAGCGAAAATTCCTTTTAATCGAGATATCCCCTAGACCGCGTGCTGACATTGACGCTAAGCAATGGTTTTTTTGCGACCAGCAAACAAATGCAGGTCAGCTAACCAACAGGTCATTTTATTCACCAGGCGATTGACAACCTTTTGACTTAAATCAATTCTCGTCCAGTAACCCAGACCAAGTAGCGAAACTCAAGTAATAAAACACTGTTAATCTGTGATTCAACAGGCAACCAACCATTGGGAAAATATGAACTACCGCAACCTCGGCAACTCCGGCATCAAACTCTCCGAAATCGGCCTCGGCGGCTGGCTCACGTTTGGCAACGTGGCCAACAAGCACACGGGCCGCGAACTGATCGCTGCTGCATCGGAGTGCGGCATCAATTTTTTCGACACGGCCAATGTCTACGCAGCAGGCGAATGCGAAAAGATGTGGGGCGAGTTGCTGGGCGAATACGCCCGCTCATCCTACGTGCTGGCGACCAAGGTCTATTTCCCGATGGGCGACGGCCCGAACGACCAGGGCCTGTCGCGCAAGCACATCATGGAACAGTGCGAGGCCAGCCTGAAACGGCTGAACACCGATTACATCGACCTGTACCAGTGCCACCGCTTCGATGCTTCAACCCCGCTGGAGGAAACCCTCCGCGCGATGGACGACCTGGTGCACCAGGGCAAGATCCTCTACTGGGGGTTTTCCTGCTGGCCGGCCGCCGAGATCCGCCGGACGATGGAACTGTGCGGCGACCGCCTGTACGCCCCGGTCTCCAGCCAGCCGCACTACAACATGCTGATGCGTGACCTGGAAAGGAAGTATCTGCCGGCCTGCCGTGAACACGGTATCGGCCAGGTGGTGTTTTGCCCGCTGGAGCAGGGCCTGCTGACCGGCAAGTACAAGCCGGGCCAGCCACTACCGGAAAACAGCCGCGCCAGTGACGAGCGGCAGAACCAGTGGATCAAGGACCGCGCCTCGGATCAGAACACGCTGCAGTGCATCGACAACCTGCACCCCGTGGCGGAAGAGGTCGGCTGCACGCTCAGCCAGTTGTCGCTGGCCTGGATATTGGCGACGGAAGGCATCACGTCCTGCATTACCGGCGCCACCCGGCCCGAACAGATCGAAGAAAACAGCAAAGCGAGCGGCATCAAGCTCAGCAAGGATCAGCTGGCCCGGATCGATGAGATCATCATGCCGGCGACGTTTTCAAACGATCACAACTAAGCGTTTTTCGCTGCAATAAAATTTCTATCTTATTGTTTATACGTGGTTTTATATCAATAAATACTGTATAATATTACAGTATTAACTGAGGAACCCACCATGTCCAATCCCACCCCGCGCCGCCAGCCGGACACGCCACCCAGCTTTCACCATTTCCCCGACCCCCAACATTTCGAAGACCTGTCCCGCCTGGGCGACGAGATCACCGAGATGTCCGCTCACCTGACCGCCGGAACCTGCCAGTTACTGGAATTGATCCAGGTGTTCGATGAAGAAGGCGGCTGGCAGGGCTCGGGCATCAATTCCTGTGCACACTGGCTGAACTGGAGGTGTGGAACGAGTATCGGCGCCGCCCGTGAGCAGGTCCGCGTGGCGCGCGCCTTGCCGGAACTGCCGAAGATCCTGGCCGCTTTTCGTCAGGGCCGGGTCAGCTACTCCAAGGTGCGGGCCATGACCCGGGTGGCCACCGCCCGTAACGAGGACGTGCTGCTCAACGTGGCCCTGCATGGCACCGCCGCCCATGTCGAAACCCAGGTGCGCCTGTACCGCAAGGTCAAGCGCATCGAAGCTCTGGAGCAGGAAAACAAGCGCCATGAAAAACGGGAACTGAACCTGTACCAGGACGACGATGGTTTCTGGGTATTACGGGCGCGTTTCACGCCGGAACAGGGGGCTTGATCTCGAAGGCGCTGGAAGCCGCCAAGGACGAATTATTCGAAGAAAACGATCCGCCGGCCGAAGAAGGCCTGGATCGGGAGCCCGTTCACCGCACGCCGTGCCGACGCGCTGGTCCGGGTGTCGGAGAATTTTCTGGCCGGAGCGAACAATGACTCCTCCGGCGGCGACCGTTACCTGGTCCATATCCACACCCGGGCGGACACATTGAGGGCCGATGGAGAAAGCGCCGAATCAGAGATCGAAGACCGCGGCCACGTTTCCGCGGAAACGTCCCGGCGGATGGCCTGCGATAGCTCGGTAGTTCATTGGCATGAAAATGATGCAGGAGAACCGCTCAATATCGGGCGCAAAACCCGTTCCATTCCACCCGCCATCCGGCGTGCGTTGAAGCGACGTGATGGAGGCTGCCGCTTCCCGGGCTGCAGCAGCACGCGGTTTGTCGACGCCCACCACATCCGGCACTGGGCCGATGGCGGCGAGACTTCGATGAACAACCTGGTCCTGCTGTGCCGCCGGCACCACCGGCTGGTGCACGAGGAAGGATTCGGGGTGCAGGCAGGCCCATTCGGCGCGAGTCATTTCACCCTGCCCGATGGAACCATCATCCCGCCCGGCCCCGACCCACGTTCCCGCGGGAACGTCGTGGCGCTGAAAGTCAGAAACCGGGAATTGGGCCTGGATATCACCTCGGATCAACACCCGTACCCCGCTGGTACGGCGAGCAAATGGACCACCAGTTGGCTGTTTTGGGCTTGTTACAGCGCGAGTGACGACCCGCTATGACCAGGCCTTCCTGACCTCGTCCGCAATAATCGCAATCCCCCTGGCGCACCTGCTCCTGGTCCTGCACGTAGGAAACGCGGATGCACTCGTGGCGGTGCGGCCAGTCTTCTTTCAGGCCGAAGAAGCAGTGGTGGCCCGGCACGATCAGCACGCCGCGCTGTTTCAGCCGTTCGTACAACACCTGGCTGCTGATGGGCAGGCCTTCGAACCACAGCCACAGGAAGAACGCGCCTTCCGGCTTGTGGATGCGGTACGGCAGGTCGCCCAGCGCCTGCGCGGAACGCGTTGACCGTCTTGGTCGCGCGGTCCAGGTAAAACGGGGTCACATGGCCGGACGTCAGCGCGTCGATTTCACCGCTGCGGAACAGTTCCGTGGCGATCGCCGGGCCGATGTTGCCGCAGGCCAGGTTGACGATGCCGTTGGCGTTGGCATAAGCGTTGATGATCTCTTCCCGCGCCACGACGATACCGGTGCGCACGCCCGGCATGCCCAGCTTGGACAGGCTCAGGGTCAGGATGGTGTTGTCGTTCCAGTGCGGGGTCGCGTCGGTAAACAGGATATTCGGAAAAGGCAGGCCGTAGGCGCCGTCGAGAATCAGCGGAATGTCCCGTTCCCGTGCGATTTCATCCAGGTGGGCGACTTCTGCGTCGGTCAGCACGTTACCGGTCGGGTTGGTGGGCCGGGAGACACACAGGGCGCCGGCCTGGTCGCCCACTTCCAGCCGTGAAAAGTCCACGCGGTACTTGAACAGGTGGTCGTCCAGCAGTTCGATCTCCGGGGCGGGTTGCGCTGAAAAAACCCTCGCTCAGCCCGCTGTCGGCATAGCCCAGGTACTCGGGCGTCAGCGGCAGGTGGATCGATTTCCGGCTGCCGTCCGGCATCTCGCCCGCGAACATGTTGAGCAGCACGAAAAAGGCCGACTGGCTGCCGTTGGATATCGCGATGTTGCGCTCGGTCAGCTTCCAGCCGAAACGGTTTTTCAGGTAGGAAGCGAGTTCAACGCGGAACTCGTGGTCGCCGTGGGGCGACTGGTAGCGCCCGAACAGCCGGTGGCGTTTTTCCGGGTCCGCCAGGATGGCCTCCAGGTGCCTCCGGAACGCGGCTTCCGCCTCCGGCAAACGCCCCGGGTTGCCGCCACCCATCATGATCATGCCGGGGTTTTCCAGCAGGGCCGTTCCCAGGTCGTCCATCAGCCTGACGATGCCGGAATCGCCGGCGAATTTTGTTCCGAACACCGATAACTTCATATATGATTTCCGGGCGCGAGCGCAGGCGCCAAAAAGGCATTATCGGCACCGTACGTCGCCTTTACCAGCCCGTTGATCGGCCGCCGGTGTATTGAACACCGGGGAAATGGTATAAACACTCTGAGATCATGCGCCACGGATGGGCGCGTACACCATCAGGGAGGATGGAAAATGATCAGGTTCAAACTGCTTTCAGCGCTTCTTGCGCTGGCGTTCTGTGCAACGCCCGCGTTCGCTGAAATGAAATTCGCAATAGGGGAACCCGCCGCCGATTCCACCAAGTCCGGTATTGGACAGATATCCGGCTGGGCGGTCAGTGATGTTGAAATCGTTTCGGTAGAAGCCCTGATTGACGGGGTCAGCCTCGGGCTGGTGCCCTACGGCGGCACGCGCCAGGACGTTGCAGCGCAATTTCCGGATTTTCCGGACTCCGAGTTTTCCGGCTGGTCGATGAAATGGAACTACTCGCTGCTGGAGCCGGGCGAGCACGTTGTCACGATCATCGTCACCGATTTGCAAGGCGGCCAACTCAGCAAGGACGTGGTATTTACCACCACCTCGTTCAAATCCCAGTTCATCTCCGACCGGACGCGCATCAAGACGATGGGCGCGGTCATCACGACTCCCGAAGAGGGCCTGATCCTGCTTTCCGGCGCTGAAATCGACGGCGAGATGGTGGATGTGGAACTGCTTTGGGATACCGCGTCGCAACAATTCCAGATCTCGAAAATCATCCGCGAAGAAGAACCACCGGCCCAAAACCAGGCGCCCAAGGCGAATGCCGGACCCAACCGCAATGTCGAAGCGGGCACGTTTATCGTCGTTGAAGGCGACGCCTCCGATCCGGACGGACACATCGTGAGCTACACCTGGAGCCAGGTTTCCGGAAGCGAAGTTGAGCTGATCAATGCCGACCAGGCGGTTGTGCAGTTTGTCGCTCCAACGGAGGCCGGAAGCATCCGCCTGCGCCTCGATGTCATGGACGACGCCGGTGCGCACGGCCAGGACGACACGGTGATTGCAGTAGTGGTGCCCACACCCGAGCCGGATCCCACACCCAACAAGGCCCCGGTCGCCAATGCCGGCTATAACTTCACGATGGATACCGGCCAAACGGTGAACGTGACCGGACTGGCCAGCGACAGCGATGGAACCATCGTTGCCTGGAGCTGGGAACAGGTTTCCGGCCCGGCCGTCACGCTGTTGAACGCCAATACCAACCGGGTGACTTTCACCGGGCCCGACACGGCCGGAACCATGGTGCTGCGGTTGACGGTAACCGATGACGACGGCGCGAGCGGTTCCGATGACGTCACGGTCACGGTGGCACAACCACCGCCGCCAAATCAATCACCGACCGCCAATGCGGGTACCAGCCGCTCGGTCCAGCAGGGCGACACGGTGAACCTGAACGGCGACGGCTTTGATCCCGACGGGACGATTGTCAGCTGGAAATGGCAGCGCGTTTCCGGCACGTCGGTCAGCATTTCCAACTCAAACAGCCAGAACGCCAGCTTCACCGCGCCCAACACGGCGGGCGACATCAGGATCCGCCTGACCGTCACGGATAACGACGGCGCCAGCGACTCGGATGAAGTGATCATCACGGTGGATGAATCCGGTGGTGGCGATCCACCACCACCTCCGCCTCCACCGCCACCTCCACCGCCGATGACGATACGACCGGCACGACCCTATCTTCGATGCTTGTCCGCCATCAATGCGGCCCGCGGCCAGGCGCGCCAGTGCGAAGCTGGTGGTCCGCGTGCTTCCCCGCCCAGCCCCCGTTCACCTGGAGCAGTTCGCTGGCCGAAATTGCGATGTTGCATTCCATGGACATGGCCAGGCGAGGGTTATTTCAGCCACGATACGATGGGCGGGTCCTCAATGGGCACCCGCGTCTTCTCTTATTGGTCGGGCAACACGGTCGGGGAGAACATCGCCGCTTCGTCTAACAACCTGTCAGACAGCGCGTGGTTGATCTCTGGCTGAACAGCCCCGGGACATTGCAAGCTGATCATGCGACTCGGCTTTCACCCACGCCGGTATAGGCGCCGGGTACGATTACACACAACGGCTATACCTATCCACGCTTTCTGGACGCTCGACTTCGGCGGTTAAGCCGTCAGATCAATCAAGCACGATTTCATTCCCGGGCCATTTTCCCTGATAATGGCCCGGGGATGGTGATATGCGTCAATGTGTCTGTCCCGCCCCCGGCCTATATTCAGAGCGATGGGATATCGCGGAGCGACAGAACCATGCATGACTTCATAAAAGCCCTCACTATCAGTTTCCTGACCACCGTGCTTGGCATGTCCGGCGCGGCGTTTGCCGGGGAAATTGCCGAACTGGCCGCCCAGTGCGACAGTTGTCACGGCCCCGGGGGGGCCTCGTCACAGAGCGACATGCCCATCATCGGCGGGCAATCCGAAAACTATATCCTGGAAACCCTCAAATCGTTCCAGGATTGGGGTCGCCCCTGCATCAAGAGCAAGTACCGGTTCGGCGATACGTCGCGGCCAAGAACGGACATGTGCAAAATTACCGCCGGCCTGTCAAACGAAGACTTTGCCGATCTGAGTGTCTACTACAGCGGTTTACCTTTCGTCCCCGCCAGGCAGGAGTTTGACGCCACCCAGGTCGAGGCCGGCGCTGCCGCGCAGGCAGAGCACTGCGAATCCTGCCATGAAGAAGGCGGCAAGGGTGTGGGCGGCCGTGGCCCCAGGCTGGCCGGCCAATGGACCGCTTATCTCAAAGCCACCCTGAAGTTTGTACCGACCGGCGAGCACCTGGTGCCGCACGTGATGGAAAAGAAGGTCACCGATTTCACCGACGAAACGATCAACCAGATTTTGAGTTTTTATGCCAGTCAGCAGGATTGAATGCAGCGGTCTGTCCATCGCCGGGGAACTCTACGACCTGGTAAACAATGACATCATCCCCGGCACGGGCGTCAGCGCGGACGATTTCTGGGCGGGATTTGCCCGCATCGTCGCTGACCTGGGGCCAAAAAACAGGCTCCTGCTGGAAAAGCGCGACCGCTTGCGCGAACAGATCAACCAGTGGCATCGCGACCATCCGGGAGCGATTGATTTTCCGGCCTACAAGCAATTCCTGTCGGACATCGGCTACCTGGTCCCCGAGGGCGATGATTTTGCCATCACCACCTCCGGTGTCGACCCGGAACTGGCGGAAATTGCCGGACCGCAGCTGGTCGTGCCGGTCAGCAATGCCCGGTATGCGCTGAATGCCGCCAACGCCCGCTGGGGCAGCCTGTACGACGCCCTGTACGGAACGGACCTGATTCCGGAAGACGGCGGTTGCGAAAAAGGCAGCCGGTTCAACCCGGTGCGCGGTCAAAAGGTGATTGAGCGGGCCGCACAATTGCTCGACGAAATCGCACCACTCGCCCAGGGCCGGCACCTGGAGGTCACGGCCTACGAGGTTGACCGTTCCGGCCATCCCGCCGCCGGCCTGGCCGTGGTCCTGGCGGACGGAAGCCGCACGGCGCTGGCGCGGCCGGAACAGTTTGCCGGTTTCGCCCAGGACGGCGGTACCGAGCGGATACTGCTCGTCAGCAATGGCCTGCATGTCGAACTGCAGGTCGACCGGCAGCACCCGGTGGGCCGGATGTCGGCTGCCGGCTTGAAGGACATCATCCTCGAATCGGCCATGACCACCATCCAGGACTGCGAAGACTCGGTGGCCGCGGTCGACGCCGCCGACAAGGTCAATGTTTACCGCAACTGGCTGGGGCTGATGAAGGGCGACCTGGTCGACACGTTCGAGAAAGGCGGAAAAATGATCACCCGCCGCCTGGCGCCCGACCGGGTGTACACGGCGCCCGGCGGATCGACGCTGACGCTGCATGGCCGCAGCATGATGCTGGTGCGCAACGTCGGCCACCTGATGACCACCAGCGCCGTGCTGGACAGCGAAGGCTGCGAAGTCCCCGAGGGTTTCCTGGACGGCATGGTCACCACCTTGTGCGCAGTGAATAACCTGCGCGGCAATACCGCGATGACCAACAGCCGTTCGGGCAGCATCTACATCGTCAAACCCAAGATGCACGGCCCGGAAGAAGTGGCTTTCGCCAACGAATTGTTTGACCGGATCGAGGATTGCCTCGGCCTGGAGCGGCACACGATCAAGATCGGCGTGATGGACGAGGAACGCCGCACGACGGTGAACCTGAAGGAATGCATCCGCGCGGTCAGCGGCAGGATCGTCTTCATCAATACCGGTTTCCTGGACCGCACCGGCGACGAAATCCATACCAGCATGGAAGCCGGCCCGGTGCTGCCCAAGGACGATGATCAAGACCCAGCCCTGGATCCTGGCTTACGAAGACCAGAACGTGGATATCGGGCTGGAATGCGGTTTCCGCGGCAAGGCCCAGATCGGCAAGGGCATGTGGGCCATGCCCGATGAAATGAAAGCGATGGTCGAAACCAAGATCGCGCACCTGAAAGCCGGCGCCAATTGCGCCTGGGTGCCCTCGCCCACCGCCGCCACCCTGCACGCCACGCATTACCTGCGCTACAACGTCAGCCAGCGCCAGCAGGAACTGATGTCGCGCGACCGGGCGAGCCTGGATGACATACTGACACCGCCGCTGCTGGGCGACCGGCCGTTGTCCGCACGCGAAATCCAGTCGGAACTGGACAACAATGCGCAAGGGATACTCGGCTACGTGGTGCGCTGGATCGAGCAGGGCGTGGGCTGTTCGAAAGTCCCGGACATCAACCACGTCGGCCTGATGGAAGACCGCGCCACGCTGCGCATCTCCAGCCAGCATATCTGTAACTGGCTGCACCACGGTATCTGCACCAAGGAACAGGTCATGGAAACCCTGCGCCGGATGGCGGAAGTGGTGGACCGGCAAAACGCCGGCGACCCGTTGTACATCGACATGGCGCCTGATTTCGATGACAGCATTGCGTTCCAGGCCGCCTGCGACCTGGTATTCCTGGGTCGCGAACAACCCAGTGGTTACACCGAGCCGTTGCTGCATCGACGCCGGATCGAGGCCAAAGCACGGTATTCCGCTTGATCAGCGGCCCACAGTCCGGGCTTTCATCCGGCAGCCGTGCTTCCGCCTGGCTGGCTTGCCTGTGCCTCTGCGTCGTCTTTGCATCAAGTCCGGCACGCGCGGACACGCCGCTGTTCAAAAGCCACGCCGTGCTGGAACTTTCCCTGCCCATCGACTTCAAGACCCTGTGCCGGCCGCGGGAAACGCCGGACTGCGATTACACCCCGACCGTGCTTGAATACGTCGACGAACACGGTAAAAAGCAGTCGCTGCCGATTGAAATCAAGATCCGCGGGGGCTGGCGCTCCCTGACCCGGAATTGTTCGGCGCCCTTGTTGTTTATCCGCTTCGACCCGAAGGAAACCGTCGATACCCCCTTCCAGAACCAGACGGTGCTGCCCCTGACCACGCATTGCGGACAGGGCCTTTCGATCGAGGCATCGCGCTACCGGCAATACCGGTCAGACTGGGAGCAAAACCTGCTGAAAGAATACCTGGTCCATCGCCTGTACAACGTCATTACCCTGGTCAGCCTGGATGCCCGGCTGGTCAGAATGACCTATCCGAACCCGGAAAAACCGGACCGGAAGATCGTCAATTACGCATTTTTCACCGAGCATTTCGAGTCGGTCGCCGCCCGGACCGGCGCCGAAGTGTTGCCACGCGGCAGCTTTGATTATACGAAGCTTGACCGGTATGCCGCGGAGCGACTCGCCCTGTTCCAATTCATGATTGGCAATACCGACTGGTCGATCGTCAGGGAACGAAACATCGTCCTGTTGCAGAAACCCGATGGTTCCCAGGTGCCGCTGCCCTATGATTTCGACATGAGCGGCCTGGTCGACGCGCAATACGCCGGCCCTCCTCCATCGCTGCCGATCGACGATGTCCGCGAACGATACTACCTGGGCTTTTGCAGCCCCGGCGTCGATATGGATGCGCTGTTCGGGTTTTATCTTGCCAAACGCAAGGCACTGCTGGCGATGGCCCGGGCGCTGCCGCAGATCGACCGGAAAAGCCAAAAGTCCATCCGGAAGTTCCTGGATGAATTCTTCGAAGTCCTGGAATCCGGCGAACTCAGGTCAGAACAGATTGTGAACCATTGCCAACCGTGGCCGCCCGGGCCCGATGACCACACGTCGATACTGGATTGAGTTTCAGAGCAGCGCCGGCAGCTACCGTTGGCCTCCGGTCATTGTGGCTGCCCAATCGGGGAAGCTGCCTACGTCGATATCAAAAACGAAAGTTCCCCAGAAATAAGTCACCAGCGTGGCTATTACGATACCCGCCAGGTTCAGCAGGAAGCCGGTCCTGGCCATATCCATGATCCGCAAGTACCCGGTTCCGAACACGATCGCATTGGGCGGAGTGGCCACCGGCAGCATAAACGCGAGCGAGGCGGCCAGAGTAGCCGGTATCATCAGCAACAGGGGATTGATCTGAATACTTACCGCCAGGCCCGCCATGATGGGGAGGATCATTTCGGTGGTTGCGGTATTGGAGGTCAACTCGGTCAGAAAAGACATCATTGTCACGATAACCGACGTGAGCACCATGGGGTGAATGCCCGCCAATCCGGACATCTGCTCGCCAAACCAGACGGATAAGCCGGAATCGATGAATCCTTTGGCCAGGGCAAAACCACCGCCAAAAAGCAGCACAATGTGCCAGGGAAGACGGTTAGCTGTTTCCCAGTCCATCAGTCTTTCCCCTTTTCTTGATTTTGAGGGAATAACGAACAGAATGACGGCGATGAAAATAGCCACCGTACCGTCGTTTATATAGTCCGGACTATTGAATATCTGTGACCATCCGGGGATGTTGACTGATCCGAAATTAAAGCCGGACCTGAAGATCCAAAGCAGCGCCATTAATATAAACAGGACAAATACGATTTTCTCCTCCGGCTGTGTCTTTCCAAGCAGTTGGTACTCCTTTCTGAAATCTTCCTTATCCAGTCCATCCCAGGGTGTCGCGGGCTTATACATTACAAACAGCAGGAGCCAGGCGATTATGAACATCAACAGCGTTATCCAAAAGGCAAAAAGGAGCCAGTTGGCGAATGATATCTCCGGCACCGCGGGGAAAATGATATTCACGATTCGCGCGAACGACAGGTTGGGAGGTGTGCCCACGAGTGTAGCCAATCCACCGATGGACGCCGAGTACGCAATGCCCAGCAACAAGCCGGTGGAGTAACTGCCCAGCTGCGCTTTACCCAGGGTCTCTTCCAGTTTGTAAATGATCGAAAGGGCTATTGGAATCATCATCATGGTCGTGGCCGTATTCGACATCCACATCGACAGGAAAGCTGTCGCAAACATGAAGCCCATCAGTATTCTTCCGGGGCTGATTCCAAAAAATATCAGGATTTTGATTGCGATCCGTTTGTGCAGATTCCAGCGCTCCATCGCCAATGCCATCAGGAACCCGCCCAGAAAAAGGAAGATCAGGTGGTTGAAATACATCGCTGAAACCGTTTTTCCATCAACGATGCCAAATAAGGGAAAAAGCGCGACCGGCAGCAACGCCGTCGCCGCAATCGGAATGGCCTCGGTAATCCACCATATGGCCATCAATATTGCGATCGCCAAGGTGTAGGTGATTTTGGGATTATCGGGGGCCAGGTCAGCGAACAGGATCAGCGACAAGCTGATCAGGGGTGCATAGATCAGGGCCGCCTGCTGTGCTTTCGATGTTTTTGAACTTGATTGCATGGGTCAGCCGATCACCGCCAGCATTTCATCAACGGTCTGCTGCTTTCTCCAGGTCGAGAGTTCAACAGGTCCGGAATCACGCCCATTTGCGCCATAGACAGCCGGCGCGCATAACGCATTGTAATAAAAAGGGTTTGAAAAATAGTATGCGCCGGTATCGTGGAGCACGACATAGTCGCCGGGCTCGATCAGCGGAAGCATGCGGCCGGTTCCGACCATGTCGCCGGCAAAGCACAGTGGCCCGGCGATATCCTGTAATTGCTCGTTGCCGGATTTCGCCGCACCGGCGGCGTCAAAGACGGACACCCGGATTTTCCAGTGGTCGGGCATGAACACGGTACGGGTAGCGATTTGCGCGCCGGCATGAGAGGTGGCTATGCGCCGGCCACCCGACTTTTTCGTGTATTCAATGCGGCTGGCAATGAAACCGTTCTTGGCAAAGATGGAACGCCCGAACTCCGTCTTTCCGGTGTACTTTCCGTTGAAAAGCTCCGGCACCGATTCACGCAACACGGCGGCGTATTCCTGGAAAGTCGGGCGCACCTCCTCGCTTTCGAAGTTCACCGGCAAACCGCCGCCGATGTCGATCACTTCAAGCTGCTGACGGCCGGCCGCGGCATTGATGGCTTCGGCAAGATCCACCACCTTGCGGATTCCGGACGACATCAATTCCAGGCTGCAACCCTGGGAACCCACGTGGGTGTGCACGGAAGTCAGCCAGGGATTGCCGCGGTAGGCGTCGATGAGGGCTTCGCGATTCCCGGGGTCGTCAATCGCAACACCGAACTTGGAAGTAACCGTCGCCGTGCTCATCGCGGAAATACTGCCGGCGCCGACCTGGGGATTGATACGGAAACCGATCCGCGACCGGCTCGACTTCTGGCCGACCATCACCCGGACCCGCTCGAACTCCTGGAAATTATCGATGTTCAGGCCAACGCCGAGACCAAGCACTTTCTCCAGCACGCCCCGGGTCTTGGCCGGTTCGTCATAGACAATTTTCTCCGGCTCGAAACCGGCGCGCAACGCCTGCTCCAGTTCACCCGGGCTGGCCACTTCGCAGGCCATGCCCTGTTCTTTCACCAGCGCCAGCGCCCGGCTCATGGTGTTCGCCTTGGCGGCGAAAGCATGGATAAAAGTCCGGGGAAATGCCTGGCGAAGAGCAGAAATGGTTCCGGCCACGGCGGTCGTATCCACGAACGCGGCCAGCGGAACGTCTTCGCCGAGGTAACCGGCCCGGATCGCCGCTTGCAGAATTTGCTGATGGCGACAACTCATGCCCTTTAACCGGTGGCCTTGCCTTCTTTCAGCCGCGAAATGGCTGCCGCCTCCTGCTCCGCCGTGGGCCAGCGGCGCGGATTGTTGCGGCGCTCGGCATCCTGCGCCTGCCACCACTCCAATGTGCCCGTGGCCGTATCCGCCAGGGAGCGGTAGACGAGACCGGCTTCCATCGAGGCCGTGTTCACGAAGTGCTCATCTCCCGGCGACATCATCGGCATATCGATGCCGAGTTCCTCCAGCAATTCCTGGTCGGGCCAGTAGAAGGTAACCGGCGCTGCGGTCATCGCCCGCAGGCCCCACATCAGTCCCGAGCGGTCAACCGGTGACGCCGGCCCGGCCGCGTTGAATATCCCGGGTGTATCGTTCTCGGCCAGGGTCACGATCCACGGGCACAGGTCCCTGGCGTCCACCCACTGTGCTTCGGATTCGGGGTCGCCCGGAGCCAGCACATCACCGCCACGGTGAACCCGGTCCACGTAATAGGTGAAGCGGTCCGTATGGTCTCCGGGCCCGACCACGTAGGTCGGCCGCACCACCGTGCAGGTATCGCCGAGCACGCTGCGGACGATCCGGTCACACTCCGCCTTCAGCGGCCCGTACGTTTCTCCGGTGACCTCTTCGACCGACGGGTCTTCGAGATCCGCCAGTTTTGCCGACTCCGGAAATACGGTTACTCCGGCATCAAAGTCATAGACGGAAACGGTCGAGACGTAGATAAAACGCTTGCAGCGCCCCTTGAGCAGTTCCGCGCTGGCGCGCACGTGCCGTGGAACATAGCCGGAATTGTCGATCACGACATCCCAGGTGCGGTCTCCCTGCAGCACGGCCAGCCCGCCATCCACGTCAGGATCGCGATTTCCGATCAGTTCCTCCACCTGGTCACCGTACATCCCGGGATTCGATCCGCGGTTGAACATGGTGACCTGGTGGCCCCTGGCCAGCGCGTAGTTGATCTCGTGCGGCCCGAGGAAGCCGGTTCCGCCCAGGACCAGGATACTGAGCGGCCGGGTTGCGGGCAGCACGGCGGCCAGGCCGCTCGCCTGCAGGGCCAGCGCGGCGGCTGAAAGGGTGAGAAACTCTCTTCTGCTTGTCATTCTTGTCGTCTCCAGGTCAACAGTTTTGGCTCGATTCCACCCATTTTATGCAAGACTCATGACCCGGCGCACGAAGTTTTCTTTTTCCTGCTGATATTGTCAAAAAATGAGCCGAGCCAAAGTCAAAGCCAAGTATGAAAAAGCCCTGGCCTCAGCCACCAGCTACGACGAATGGTACGTAGCTGCACTGGAGCTGGACAAACTGGACCAGCTGGATCAGTGGCGGGATGAAGATGCATCAGAGGAATACGACCACCGGCTGATCGCATCGCGGGTCAGGCTGCTGCGCAAATTGAGAAAGGATCGAAATTTCGACCTGATCATCTTCCGCCTGCGCGAAGAATTACACGGAAACCTCGGTAACATGGCCAATCCGGCCATGTACCAGCATGCCAGGACCGGCACCAAGAAACTGGTCAACCAGTACCTGGACGAGGTTTGCGCCGCGGTGACCCTGCTGACCGAAAGCAACGTGAAAACCCTTCCACCGATGCGAAAACGCCGGTTCCTGAAACGCTCCGCACGCAGCTTCGGGCGCTCCGCCCTGCTGCTGAGCGGCGGCGCCGCACTCGGGATGTTTCACCTCGGCGTGATCCAGGAGCTGGAGAGGCAGGGCATCCTGCCCCGGGTCATCACCGGGTCCAGCGCCGGGTCGATCATTGCCGGCGTGCTGGCTACCCATACGGATGATGAAATGGAAGCCCTGCTCAGCGGCAGGGAGTGGAAGTTCGAATGGGTGCGGCGGTTTAATGCCAACGACATGTTGAAGCAGGGGGCCATTCTGGACCAGAAGTTGTTGCAGAAGGCCATCGACCTGCACATTCCGGACATGACCTTTCTGGAAGCCTATGAGCATACCAGCCGGATCCTGAACATCTCGATTTCACCGGCCGACTCCCACCAGTTTCCGCGCCTGCTCAATTACCTGACGGCGCCGAATGTGCTGATTCGCCGGGCCGCGCTGGCGTCGGCGGCAATCCCCGGGATTTTCCCGCCGGTGCAGCTGCGGGCAAAGAATTTTGCCGGAAAATCCGTCGCCTACATGCCCCAAAACCACTGGATCGACGGCTCGGTGCACGACGACATTCCGAAAGAGAAGGTCAACCGCCTGCACAACATCAACCACTACATCGTCAGCCAGACCAACCCGCACATCGTTCCGTTCCTCAGCGAGGAAATGGAAGAAACGGGCCTGCTTCCGTTTATCCAGGATGTCCTGATCAAGGCGCCGATCCACCAGATCGAACACTTGCTGGAACTGGTCCAGCAACATTTCCACGTGCCGGGCCTGGGTTCAGTGATCAAGAAAGCCCACGCGGTAGCCCGCCAGAACTACAGCGGCGATATCACGATTTATCCCGAGCGGAGCATCTTCAGCCTGACGAAGCTGTTTAACAACCTCGGGCCGGAAGAACTGGAATCCTTGATGATGGAAGGGCGCCGTGCGACCTGGCCGAAAATCGAGCGGATCCGGAATACCACCCAGATCAGCCGGACCTTTGACAGCTGTCTGCGGCACCTGAGCGAGACCTACCGTTACGTGAAACGGTAGCGCAGGGACCGCAGGGGCGGCCGGACCTCGTTTCCATCGCAGGGGTTCCTGGGCACCATCCGTGAGAGCAGCAGCGACATGGCGGCCATCGCCGCCCCCGCCAGGAATACCACGGCCGGCGAATACAGCCAGATGATGCCGAAGGAAACCGGGATAACCACGGCCGCAATGTGGTTGATCGTGAATGAAACTCCGGCGGTGGACGCCATGTCGGCCGGGTCGGCAATCTTCTGGAAATAACTCTTGATCGCGATCGCCATCGCGAACAGCAGGTGATCCAGCACGTACAGGACCACGGCCATCCAGGCCACCTCGACGAAGGCATAGGCGGTGAAAATCAACACCAGCCCGAGGTATTCCAGCGTCAGGGCGGCGCGCTCGCCGAAGCGGATGATCAGCCGCCCGATTTTTGGCGCCAGGTAGGCATTGACCACGTGGTTGAACAGGAACAGCAAGGCGATATTGGCCGCCGAAAAGCCGAACTTTTCAACCATCAGGAAGCCGGCGAACACGATAAAAATCTGCCGCCGCGCGCCACTCATGAAGGTCAGGGCGTAGAACAGCCAGTAGCGGCGGCGCATCAACAGGTGCTTGCGCTGGGGCACATCCTGGGGAAACCGGGGAAACAGGAACACCGCGGCCACGGTGATCAGCACGGCGACGCCTCCCGCCACCAGGTACAGCGCCTTGTATCCGACATCCAGGTATTCCATGCCGAGCCAGACCACCGCGAACGCCAGCAGCGCGGCGATGGAAGAGGTGGCCGACAGGCGCCCCATCACTTCCGGCGCCCGTTCTTTTTCGATCCACTGCAAAGTCAGCGATTGCTGCACGGTATAAAGGTAATGAAACCCGGTGGACATCAGCACCGTGGTGAAATAGAGGCCGTACTCGGACGGAAGAAAGCCGGTCAATGCCACGCCCGCGCCCAGCATCCCCAGCGACAGCAGCGCAAACGTCTGTTCACGCAGGATCAGCAGCACGAACACGGTGGTGAAGGCCAGGAACCCGGGGACTTCCCGCAGGCTCTGCAATATCCCGATTTCCCGGCCGGTGAACGCGGCCTGCTCGATGGCAAAGTTGTTCAGCAGCGCGTTCCAGACGGAAAACGCCAGCGTGGCCGCCACGCCGAGCAGGATCAGGAAATGTTCAGGCCTGGTTTTCAAGCCGCCATTCTAACGTAGGAGCGAATTCATTCGCGATTGGCATTTCGGCTGGCTGCCGCCAGGCCAGCAGCACGGCAATTCCCGATTCTTCAGCGGTGTATAATTGCAATCCCATCATATATCCACTGCAGTCCAGAACATGATTCAACCCAGTCTTGAATATCAAGCCACACCCGAAGTTCGGCTCATGCTGTCCCAACTCGGGCGCACGGAGGACTTGCAACTGTCTCCGGCCCGGGGCCTGCTGGCTATCACCGGGTTCTGCAGTGACCGGATCATCGTGTTCAAACTGCACCTGGAGGCCTCGGCCGGATCACCCAAAATCCAATTGACTGACTATGTTCAGTTTACCTCGCCCGCCCTGAGCCATCCGCATGGCATGGTCTTTTTTGATGAACGCACGATGGCCATTGCCAATCGCACCGGCAAGGTAAGTTTTTTCCAGGATTCCCCCCATGGGTGGAAAACAGAAAAGCTTTAATTTGAAGCCTGTACACGTGCTGGGCGGCAGGTTTTTTAACAGGATCCACTCACCGGGATCGCTGGATACCTACAAAACCAGTGAGGACCGGTATCGATTGCTGATCTGCAATAATTACGCGCATGTGGTGACCGAAGCTGAGGTCCGGCTCAACGGGGCCTGTTCGGTGCGCAGACACCGCACACTGCTGCGAAAAGGGCTGCAGATACCGGACGGAATCTGTTTCAGCGCCAATCGGCAATGGATAGCGGTCAGCAACCATGTGTCCGGAACGCTGTTCGTGTACAGGAACACGCCGGACCTTGGGGTTTCCTCCGACCCCGTGGCCGAGTTACACGGCATGGATTGCCCGCACGGCGTTCGTTTCACTGACGGGGATCGCAAAATCATCGTGGTGGATTCGGCAGACCCCACGATGTGCGTGTACACCTGCGGAGTTGAAGGCTGGAACGGTACTTACCAGCCGGACAGGGTGCTGCAGGTTCTGGACGAGGAGACTTTTCAACGGGGCCGCTACAACGTTGAAGAGGGTGGCCCGAAAGGCATTGATATAGACGAAGCTTCCGGCATTTTGGCCATGACCTGTGAGCATCAGCCGCTGACCTTTTATCGTCTGGATGATTTGTTGCAGGCAACCGGATAGCCTGGCTCAGCGGGCCCGGGGCTAATCGCGGCCAGTAGTCGTTTCAACATCGCCGGCAAGGCCGGCACCGGCAGCTATCGCGAACGAATTCGCTCCTACGCGCGATCTGCAGAAAGGTCGGCGTGGATGGCTTCGGCGGCGCGTTTTCCGGCGCCGGCCGCCAGGATCACCGTTGCTGCACCGGTCACGGCGTCACCGCCGGCATAGACTCGGTGCACCGTGGTTTCGATCTGGCGTTCATCGACCAGCAGACCGCCCCAGGAATGAGTTTTGAGTTCCGGGGTTGCCCTGGACAGCAGGGGATTCGGTCGCGTGCCAATGGACAGGACCACATTGTCCACCGGGAACACGAACTCGGACCCTTCGATCGGCACCGGGCGCGCCCGGCCTGACTCGTCGGGTTCTCCCAGTTTCATGCGCAGGCATTTGAGCCCGGTAACCCACCCATCTTCGCCCAGCACCTCGATCGGGTTGGTCAGCCAGTGGAACTCGACACCTTCCTCGATCGCGTGGTGATATTCTTCAATGCGCGCGGTCATTTCGTTCTCGCTGCGCCGGTAAACCACCATGGCCTGTTCGGCGCCCAGCCGCAAAGCCGAGCGAACGGCGTCCATGGCCGTGTTGCCCGAGCCGATCACGGCAACGCGCTTGCCGACACTCAGCGGTGTCTCCGCTCGCGGGAACTCGAAGGCCTGCATCAGGTTGATCCGGGTCAGAAACTCGTTGGCCGAGTAAACGCCGTTCAGGCTCTCACCGGGGATACCCATGAACTTGGGAAGGCCGGCCCCGGTGCCGATAAATACCGCTGAGTAGCCCATTTCGCCAAACAGCTGTTCCATTTTCAGGGTCTTGCCGATGATGACATTATTGACGAATTCGACGCCCAGGCGCTCCAGCGATGCGATTTCCCAGTCCAGAATCGAGTTGGGCAGACGGAACTCGGGGATGCCGTAACGCAGCACGCCACCCGGCGCATGCAGCGCTTCGAAAACCGTGACCCGGTAGCCCATGCGAGCCAGTTCACCTGCGCACACCAGGCCCGAAGGCCCGGAGCCGACGATCGCGATTTTTTCCTCCCGCCAGGGCTTGGCCGCCTCACCGTTCAGCGGTTGCGCCATTTCCCAATCGGATACATAGCGCTCGAGGTGCCCAATAGCCACCGGGCCAAAGCGCTTGGTCATATGGCATTTCAATTCGCACTGGGCTTCCTGCGGGCACACGCGGCCGCAGATGGCCGCCAGCGGATTGGCGGTGCGTAAAATTTCAGCCGCCTTGGGCATGTCCCCGGCGGCAATGGCGTGCATGAAGTCCGCGATCGGCACCCGGACCGGGCAGCCATCGATACAGAACGGGATCCTGGCAACGCAGGCACCGTTCCGCCTCGAACATCGCGTGCGAGAAACAATAGCCTTCGTTGACCTCTTCGAAATCGTGGGCCCGTAATCCGGGGTCACGAACCGGCATCGGGGTTTTGTCAGCGCGTTTTACAGGCATCAGGCTGCTCCGGTAGCGGTCCGCTGGCAAGCGGCCGCCTTTTGCTCTTGCTTCACGTACATCTTGCTGCGCGAGACCGCTTCGTCGAAGTCGACTTCGTGCGCGTCGAAAAACGGTCCGTCCACGCAGGCGAACCGTACTTCGCCGCCAACCGTGACGCGGCAGCCACCGCACATCCCGGTGCCGTCGATCATCAGCGGGTCCAGCGAGGCCGTGTTGGCGATTCCGGCCGCACGGGTGGTTTTTTCCACAGCCCGCATCATTGGCATCGGGCCGATGGCAATCACGAAATCCGGGCGTCCGGGAGGTCCACCGTCGATCATCTGTTGCAGCCGTTCGGTTACGAAACCCTTGAATCCGGCCGAACCGTCATCGGTGCAGATTTCCACGTGATCGCAAATCTCACCGAGTTCGTCGGAAAGGATCAACAGGTCCTTGTCGCGCGCACCCATGATGATGGTGGTTTGCTCGCCCCGGTCTTTCAGTTCGCGCATCAGGCACAGCAGTGCCGCGGAACCATAGCCGCCACCCACTCCGACGATGTGCCCGCCGCGGGGAATATCCGGCGCTTCGCCCAGCGGGCCGACCATATCCAGGATTTCATCACCGACCCCCAGTTCTCCGAGACGGCGTGTCGTGGCGCCCACTTCCTGCACGACAATGGTCAGCAACCCGCTTTCGCGGTCGTAATCGGTGATCGTTAAGGGAATGCGCTCGCCGCCCTCGCGTACACGGACGATGACGAATTGCCCTGCGCTCGCGGCTTTGGCGATCAGCGGCGCCCTGACGCGATACAGCTTGGTAATCGGTGTGAGTTGGCGTTTCTCGACTATTTTAACCATGGGTCACAGCTCCGGATGATCGTGCATCGCCTTGAGACGCCGCCAGCGGCGCTCGGCTTCCGCCTCGATGGACGCCAGGCGCTCTTCGTTACCCTTGGCCATCAAATGCCTGGTTTTACCCATCTGCCCCAGCCAGTCGGTGATCTTGCGGCGCCGCCCGAGCAATTCGGGGTCGTAGGTGATGTTGGTCTTGCCCCGCTCCACTTCGTAGATCGGGAAAAAGCAGGAATCGATGGCCACCTGCAGAATCGATTCGGCGGCATCGTCCTTGGTAGTCCAGTTGAGCGGGCAGAACGACAGGATTTTTCCGTACGTCATACCCTCGTGTTTCGCATACCACTGGGCTTTGGCGGCCTTGCGCATCAGGTCTTCCGGATAGCCTTCGCTGGCCGTGAACACGTAGGGGATGTGCGTCGCGGCGAAAATCTGCGCCGTGTCCTTGTGGTGGGTGACCTTGCCTTTCCTGGCGGCCCCGACTTCACTGGTCGAAGTGCGGTGACCCAGCGGGGTCGAATAGGACAGCTGCGCGCCGGTATTCATGTAGCCCTGGTTGTCGTATTCCAGGATCATCATGTGATGATTGCGGTGCGCGGCGCCGAGGGCCGGTCCCATGCCGATATCCATGCCGCCGTCGCCGGTCACCATCACAAAGGTGATGTCGGGTGAATTCGGCAGTTCGCCGCGCCGCAGCAGTTCATGGTACATCTCGACCAGGCCCGACAGGGTGGCCGCACCGTTCTGGAACAGGTTGTGGATGTAGGTGATGCGGTGCGCGGTTTTCGGATAACCGGTGGTGACCACCATCGCGCAACCGGTCTGGAACAGCACGACGATATCGCCTTCGAGCACGCTGAACACCTGGTGCAGAACCGGGAAGGCTCCGCAACCCGGGCAGGCGCCGTGTCCCGGCGAGATCCGGCCGGGGACTTCGGCCATGGCCCAAAGGGGTTTCAGCTCAACCTGGAGCTTGCCGGTGGCCGGATCTTCCGTCACCGTCGCCATGCCGCGGGATACTTCGGCCGTTTCAATCGCAGGCAAGCCGTGGGCCACTTTCCATCGAAGGGTCGCCGGCATAGGTCCCGTGGTAGGCGAAGACTTCCTTCACCTGCCCGGTTTCGGCTGTTTCCAGCGCTTCCCGGAAAAACTCCTCGGCGTCGGAGTCATCGAAATCCTTGCCGCCCAGCCCGTAAATCCGGCTCAACACCCGGGTGCGATTGTCCGGGTCGACCTGGATGGCCGCGCGAACTTCCAGCGACAGGTTGCCGCCGTCGGCGCCGTACGAGTCGGCGCGGTCGCCGACCACGATGGCCTTGACGCCCGCCAGGGCCTTGCGGATCAGTTCAGCGGGGAACGGGCGCAGGACGTTGAGTGACAGTACGCCCGACTTTCTTGCCTTCGCCGCGTAAGCGGTCAGCCACTTCCTTGGCGGTCTCGGCGGCGGAATTGAGCATGACGACCGCCACTTCCGCGTCATCCATCCGGTAGCTGTCCAGCACCGGCCAGTGACGCCCGGTCAGCGCCGCGAGTTCTTCGAATACCTCCGGTATCACCCGGCGCGCAGCTTCCATCGCCAGCGAATGCTGTTTCTTGTTGTTGATCAGGTCCGGATCGTTCATGTACGGACCAAACGTGACCGGGTGCCGCGGGTCGAGCGCGGTATAGGGTGTTACCGGCGTGCCCAGGAATTTCGCCAGGGCTTCCCTGTCCTCGATCACCTCCACCCGGCGCTTCTGGTGGCTGGTGAAAAACCCGTCGTAGGCGACCAGCACCGGCAGGCGGACCTCCGCGTGCTCACCGATCCGGATCGCCGCGAGGTTCATGTCATAAACGGCCTGTGGCTCCCGGGCCATCAGGATGATCCAGCCGGTGTTGAGCGCAAAATAGATATCCGAATGGTCGCAGCGGATGTCCAGCGGCCCGGAAATCGCCCGGGTGGCGACGTTCAAGCACCATCGGGACGCGGGTGGATGACTGCACCGGGAGTTGTTCCAATGCGTACAGCAAGCCCTGGGAAGACGTCGCGTTGAGCACCCGTCCGCCGCCCAGCGCGGCGCCGTAGCAAATTCCGGCGGCCCCGTGCTCACCATCGGCCGGGATCATGACGATGTCATGCTCGCCATTGGCCTGCATCTTGGAAAGGGTTTCAGCAACTTCAGTGGACGGCGTGATCGGGAAATAGCCCATCACGTGAAATCCAATATCCCTTGCCGCCCGGGCAGCCGCCTCGTTTCCGCTCAGGAAATCCCTGGATTGGCGCACAATTCCGCCTGTGTGCGCCACCTTCGGTGGGATCCTGCAGAACCGCATGGATTTCAGTGGCCATTTTCTTCTCCCTTAACTCACCTCGTGGGCTGGAGCACCCTGCGAAAATAGTGGTACACGAAGCTGGTCTGCCAGCCCCGGCGTTTCCGTGACGCGCGTCATGGCTTCGGTCGGGCAGGTTTCGATGCACCGCATGCAACCTTTGCAGTACTGGTAATCGATGCCCTTCAACCGTACTTTTGGCACGTCTCCGTTGACTTGTTCGTGCGTCCAGACCAGGCAAAAGTCCGGGCAAACCGTGGCGCAGAGCCCGCAGTGGACGCACTCTTTATCCGTGAACAACGGCATCCAACCGGTCCGGGACGCGGACAGGTCGTTGGAAATCATGTTGCCCGCGTAGGGGATGACTCCACCGATCGGCGCGGTCATGTATCCCAGCACGGGGCTTGGCCGCATCGCGGGGAGGTCGTCGCTGCCCTTGCCCACTCCATCGAGAATTTCGAATTCGCTGGCGCCCCGGGCAAAAGCGCGGCCGTTGGCGGCCGCGGCCTGTGGATTCCGGCGCGCAAATTTTTCGGTCAGGGTTTCAAGCACGATAGCGGCGTCCAGGAAGGGCGCCAGGGCCGTCAGCGTCCCCATCAGCACGGCATTCGGACGCGACAACTCCTCGATCGCGATGTTGGTCGCATCGATCCGGACAATACGGGCGCCTGCCGGAACTTTTTCCAGCAGCGCAGGAACCTCTCCCTCGCTGCCGTTGTAGATCAGGATCCCGGAATTTTTCATCCCGGAAATCGTGATGTCCTGTTGCAGCAGCGCGCCGTGAAAAACCACCAACGCATTAGGCGAATCAATCGGCGCACTGGTGCGAATCGGTTTGTCCGCGGCGCTCAGGCGAATATACGAGCGCACGACGGAACCCTTCTTCTCAGAACCATACGAGGAGAAATGGGAGCCGTTCAGATTCATTTTAAGTACGGCGGCGCGCGCCAGTATCTGGCCTGCCGCATGGGCGCCCAGGCCACCGATGGACTCGAACCGGATTTCGAAAAACCCGGATGGATCAGGCAGTACACATCCGTTCATCAACGTGCCCCTGAATTTTACTGGGTTTGGGTCACAGTTGAAGTTACCACCCGACTGGCAACGCCCATATGCGATAGGTCAAGTATTTGATATTCCGTAGGAGCGGATTAGCGCAGGCAATGGAGGAGGGGCGGTTTTGCTGCAGGCAAAGAAGCCGGATGTCGTCCGCGATCAGGCCGTAGGAGCGAATTCATTCGCGATCAAGCCGTAGGAGCGGATTCATCCGCGATCAGGCCGTAGGAGCGAATTCATTCGCGATTAAAATCGCTCCTACATCGAGTGCCGTCACGCGTCCGCGATCAGGGAAGCCGGAGTCCCCGGGAAGACGCTTGAGACGCTTTTCGGTTGAAGGATGGGTGGAAAAAACCTCTTCGGACTCGCCCTGCGTGCCGTCGATGGTTATCAAAACAGCCCGCAGTCCGCCCGGAGGATAACCGGTAACCAGCTGCAAGCTCACGGCCGCCGGCGTCGGCTTCGTACTCCTTGCCCGCATCGAAACCTTCGTTCAGGATCAGGTTTTCCGTATCCCCCACGGCGGCCTCGAACGCGGCGTAATTGGCGTTGTTGTCCGCCACCAGGTCGGTCACGCCGCCCCAGAACTCGCCCCGGGCGATGATGCCGATGGCATGGCGCTGGTCGATGTGGATGATTTCATGGGCCAGGACGCCGGCCAGTTCGGCATCACTGAGGGGCAACTGGTACAGACCACGGGTGATGAATACGCGTCCGCCGGGCGCCGAAAACGCATTGATCGCCTCCGAATCCAGCAGGCCGAATCGCCACTGGAGGTCCTGGCGCAAGGCGTATTGCGCCAATATCCGGCCAACCAGGTTAACCCGGCGGGTGGCCGCTTCGTCTCTCCAGATTCCACCGTATCGCGAGACAATGGCGACGGCGACCGCATCACCGATTGCGACTTCCTCGGCCAGCGACAGGCCCGATGCGCCCTTCGCAACCCGGGAAGTGTCGTCCGCGGTTTTCTTCACCTTTTGAATGGCGTTGGTCAGGTCACCCAGGCTGGGCAACTGGGCTTGTGCGAAGACCGGGTAAACCAGGCCAAGGGCCAACACCAGCAGGGTTGCGCGCTTCATTCCTGGTATTCCCCCAATTTTTCCTCGCTCATGATGGCAACCAGGTCCTGTTCGGTGATCAACGCCGCCTGGGCATCGAGCCATTCGATATCCGCCTCGGCGTCCTCTGCGCCATGCCGTTGTGCGTAGCCCTTGGCGGCAGGTTCCAGCGGCCGGGCTGCGGCCACGGTATCGGTTTGCGACGCTTCGATCGTGGTCCAGCCAGCCCCTGGCGCCAGGGCAGGTTTTTCGTCTGCGACATTGCCCTGGAACACCCAGCCTTCACCCTCGCCGGATTTGACCCGCATCCAGGCGCCCTGCAGTTCACGCACGGTCAGTTTCTCGGCAAAACCTACGTTGACAACCACCGCGGCAAGCGGCCCCGGCTCGGCCCGCAGAGGCGTCTCGTAATTCTTGGACCAGACCTTCTGGCCCTTCCTGAATTCAGCCGCATGCGCCGGAAACGACAGCAGGCACGCCAGGATGAGCAAGGCGGCCCGGCTGAAGTAAGGGATCAATTCCGTTAATGGTTTCATTTTGTCTCCAGCTTGAGTATAGCGTGCCAATCCGGTTCCGGTGGTTCCTGTTCGAATATCCGGGATTCCTGCAGATACGCAGCGGTCAGCGCATCACCCGGTCTTAACACCGCAGCGCCGGCAAACCGTTCCGCGGCCGCGGCAAAATCCCGTTCACAGTATGCGGCGAAAGCCCGGGTAAACTCTGCGGCGAATTCCATGGTGTCCGCATCACAGTTACCGGGTTCTCCCAGCAATTCGAAGACTTCGACGGCCTGGGTTTTGCCTTTCACCTGCAAACGGGCGACCGGGCGCAGCACCATGGCCCCGGCCACATCCGCCGCTGTCTGCGGCCCCAGCAGGATGGCGGTACCGGTCTGCTTGTTGGCCCCTTCGAGTCGCGAAGCCAGGTTCACGGCATCACCCAGCACCGTGTAATTTCTCTTGCGCGTGGACCCGACGTTACCCACCACGACAGGTCCGGTATTGATGCCCGTGCGCATGCCCAGCCGTATTCCGTATTTCTCTTCGATCTCGTCATTCAGTTCTTCCAGCGCCACCCGGCAGGCGAGCGCTGCCTGGCATGCTGCGAGGGCATGATTCTCGAGGGGCTCGGGGCTGCCGAAAACGGCCATGACCGCGTCACCAATGTACTTGTCGAGATAGCCGCCGCAATCGATGATGCGCTCGGTCTGGCCTTCCAGGAAACGATTGATCAGTGTCACCAGTTCCGCCGGCTGCAAACGCTCGCTGATGGTCGTGAAACCGGCAATGTCGGAGAACATGATGGTGAGTTCCCGCTGTTCGCCGCCGAGATTGATGGCGTCCGGATTGGCCAGCAGCCGGCCGACCACGGCCGGCGACACGTAGGCGCCGAACCATCCCTGGATTTCCTGCTTGCGGGCATGTTCCACCCGGAAGTTTTCGGCAGCGACCAGGGTAAACCCGATCAGCGCCGCCGCCATGGTCAGTCCCGGGGCAATCCAGATGCCCGCAAGGAACAACCCGGCACTGGCCATGGCAACTGCTGACAGGATTGCCGCCGTGGCGATCGCCGGCCTGGCCAGGCTGAGGCCTTTTCTCCCGGCCAGGGCCAGCAGCACCAGCGCCAGCAGGGCCATGATCCAGCTCAGTGGCGTCCCAGCCGGCCCGGATGAAATCACCCGCCTGGAGATTTGCATAGGCGTTCCATTGCAGGATGACACCCGGTTCCGGCGCACCCAGCGGGGTGGCAATCGCATCAAATGTCGCTGCGGCGTTGGCGCCGACAAACACGGTCTTTCCCCGCACGCCGGAAAAGTCCGGGCCTGGCGTCAACGGCGCGGCCCCGATGGCTGTTGCCAACCCGGCGGGGTCAAGGTCGGGAACTTCCTGCGTGGCGTGATCGAGGATTTCCCAACCCGCCACCACGTACGGCGCAGCGGATAAAACCGGGACTCCACGGGCGCGAAGTTGTTCCAGGTTTCCACGCCAGCGCAACAGCACCGGCGTGTCCGGCAAGTCGCTCTGCGGCGCGGTTGGCAGCAGCGCCGCTGCAGCCAGTGAACCGCGCGGAATGTATCGCCGAATGACGGAGTCGGCATCGGCCAGGGATCGCACGAATCCCCACCTGTTGCTGCCGTCAAAAAGCTCCGGGTTGTCGCTGCGAAACTCATCCGGCCAGACGGCAGGCAGCCGTCCGGGCACGGTCGCCAGGACCACGCCGGGCAAACCCGCCGCGACAGCACCCAGCAGCAGATCCTGTTCCGCCGCGGCGGAGGATTCAAAAAAGACCAGGTCGACCGCGATTCTTTCTGCTCCTGCCGCCTCGAGACCGGCCAGCAGGGCGGCAAAAGCGGCGCGCGGCCAGGGCCAGCGCATGGCGAACGGGGGGTTGCCCAGGGCAGTCAGTGATTGTTCATCGATCAGCACCAGCGCGGTGTTTTGCGGCACGGGAGCGCGGTTGGCGCCAATGGCCTGCAGGGAATCGAACCACCAGAGATCGGTGCGTTCGACAACGCCGCTGAAGGCAATCAGTATCACCAGGACGGCTGAAACAAGCACCGTTCTGCCTGCCCGAAAAGTTCCAGCGGCGGTTTTCATCTGGCTGTTTCTCCCCGCATTGCCACCGGGTAGCAGCGTAACCGGTTAGCGGGATACAGTCACGCCGGCATTTTTTCTGCCTGGTGAATCTCATCACTCGCTTGCCCCATGTCACATGTTCGACACGCAAGGCGTCATATACTGATGGGTAATGGCCCCGAAATCCCATAAATCCGCGGTCGTCGAGGTTTGCCGCAGCCTGTTGCAGCAACTGGATTCACTGCGCTCTGAAATGTTGGCCCAACCGGAGGCTCAACGCCGAGTTGCTGGCCGGGTTACCGGACGACGCTCAACAGAGCGCGATTAACATGCTGCACTACCTGGTCCTGCGCAGCCGCGACTTGCGCACCCAGCAGGAGCAACTGGTGCGGCTTGGACTCTCGTCGCTGGGCCGTTTGGAAGCGCACGTGCTGCCGACCATTGAAGCGGTGCTGCACAACCTGCAACATTTGCTGGGTGAAAAACGCCGAAGGACCGGATCCAGACGAGGTTTACGCTGCCTGTGACACCTGCACCGACCGCTTGCAACACAACACGATCGCCCTGCTGGGGCCCCACCCGGGCGCCCGGCGCGTGTACATCATGGTCACGATGCCGACTGAAGCGGCCCACGATTACCTGGTAGTGCATGGTTTGCTGGACAGCGGCATGGACTGCATGCGCATCAACTGCGCCCACGACGATCCGGAAACCTGGGTCCGGATGATTCGTAACCTGCGCTATGCCGAGCGCACGACCGGCCGGAACTGCCGGTGCTGATGGATCTCGGCGGGCCCAAGCTCCGCACCGGCCCGATGAAGCAGATCCCCGGTGTTTTGAAAGTGCGGCCTGTTCGGACCCGCGAAGGCAAGGTTTTGCGACCTGCCCGCGTGTGGTTGTGCGCCAGCTCGGCGGCGGCGAGCGAAGCCGATCGCCGCCGATGCCGTCCTGGCGGTGGACGCCGGCTGGCTTGGCCGTCTGAAACCCGGCGACCGCATAGGTTTCAAGGATGCACGCGGCTCCACTCGAACCTGGCGGGTGCGTGACGTCGGCACCGACGGCTGCTGGGTGGAGGCGCGCAAAACCGCTTACATCATGAACGGCGTCGAGTTGTCCCTGGCGAGCGCCGGAAAGGACCCGGAAGCCCGGACCGTGATCGACAATCTGCCGGCGCAGGATGGCGTCATCGAGCTGCGCAACGGCGACACGTTGATGCTCAACAGCAGCAAAAAACCCGGCCGCCCGACACTGCGGGACAAGGACGGCTCATTGCTCAACCCGGGAATCGTCTCGCTGCCGATCCCGGAAATTTATCGCGACTGCTGTCCGGGCGAGTCGGTGTTTTTCGACGACGGCCGCGTATCGCCGGCATGATAGAAGCGGTCAACGCCGAACAATTGCGCGTGCGCATCACGCACACGCGTAACCCGGTGGAACGTCTGGGCAGCGACAAGGGCATCAATTTTCCGGACACCCGCCTGGACTTGCCGGCGCTCAGCGCCAAGGACCTGGAGGACCTCGATTTTGCCGCCCGCCATGCCGATATGGTCGGCCTGTCCTTCACCAACGGGCCGGAAGACGTGCGCAGATTACGTGAAGAACTGTGCGCCAGGGGCGGGGAGCACGTGTCGGTAGTCGCCAAGATCGAGACCAAGCGCGGCTTTGGCAATCTTCCCGCGATCCTGATGGAGGCCCTGAAGTTTCCGGCCTGCGGGGTCATGATCGCCCGCGGCGACCTGGCCGTTGAAACCGGTTTCGAGCGAATGGCCGAGGTGCAGGAGGAGATCCTGTGGGTGGCCGAGTCGGCGCACGTGCCCGTGATCTGGGCCACCCAGGTACTCGAGGCGCTGACCAAGCGCGGCCACGCCACCCGCGCCGAAATCACGGACGCCGCGATGGGCCAGGCGGCGGAATGCGTGATGCTCAACAAGGGGCCCCACATGTCGCGCGCGGTGCGCGTGCTCGACAATATCCTGCAGCGCATGCAGGGACACCATGCGAAAAAGCGCTCGATGCTGCGCAAGCTGGAACTGGCCGCCAATCGCGGGTAGGTTGCCCGCTGCGGTTTCCCGACTTATGCTGGCGTTCCCTGAAAGGCGGTAACAAGGCGCATTCCATGAGAGATACAGAAGACACAGTTCAACACACAACGACTGGCTGGAAGCGGAGCTGGCGGACACCCTGGACGAGGACTACGAACTGGAAATGTCCGAGCCGGCCCTGTCGCTGGAATTGCGCCGGATCTACAACCGCAGGCATCCGGACACGATCGACCGCGTTCACTATTTCAAGTCCCTGATCTGGCTGCAGTCGGAATTGATCAAAATGCACGACTGGGTGCAACACACCGGTGCGAAAATCGCCGTGATTTTCGAAGGCCGTGACGCCGCGGGTAAAGGCGGCGTGATCAAGCGCATCACCCAGCGCCTGAACCCGCGGGTTTGCCGGGTGGTCGCCTTGCAAAAACCCAGTGAACGCGAAATGACACAATGGTATTTCCAGCGTTATGTGCCGCACTTGCCTGCCGCAGGTGAAATCGTGCTGTTTGACCGTTCCTGGTACAACCGTTCCGGCGTGGAAAAGGTCATGGGCTTCGCCTCGCCGGCACAGGTCGAGCAGTTTTTCCAGGACGTGCCCGAATTCGAGAAAATGCTGGTCCGGTCCGGGATACGGCTGATCAAGTACTGGTTCTCGATCACGCGACGAGGAGCAGCAACTGCGTTTCCTGATGCGGATCCATGATCCGCTCAAGCAATGGAAACTGAGCCCGATGGACCTGCAGTCACGGGTGCGCTGGGAAAAATACACCAAGGCCAAGGAAGAGACGTTCCGGCGCACCAACTTTCCGGAATCGCCCTGGTTCATCGTCCCGGCCAACGACAAGAAACGCGCCCGCCTGAACTGCATCCACCACCTGCTGGACCAGGTCCCGTACGAAGACGTTCCGCACGAGGAAGTCAGCCTTCCCGACCGCGAATTCAACGAAAACTATGAGCGTGCCGTGCTGCCGCCGGAGCTGTACGTTCCAAGCCGTTACTGAGACCGGTAGTTTCGGGCCCAGCAATTCCTCCCGCAGCAAGGCGGGCGGGATCGAACCGATCCGCAACAACCGGTCGTAAAACTCACTGGGCAGGTCGGGTTCGCCATGCAGGGCGATGTATTCAGCCCGGATCGACCCGATCTCCTGCATGCCGATCAGGTAGCCCAGCACGTACGTCGGCCGTTCGACGTACATGCCCACTTCCAGTTCCGCGGCATAGGGCTCAAACCTCACTTTCTCGACCAGGAAGGCGACGGCTTCGTCGAAATCCATGCGGCCCGTGTGCAGGCTGACATCCAGGATGACCCGTGCGGCGCGCCACAGGCGATTGCGCAACTGGGTCAGGCGCACGTCGTCCCCCTGCAGGAATCCGAGTTCGAACATCAGTTCTTCGGTAAACAGCCCCCAGCCCTCGGAGAAAATGGGTTCGCTGATCACGCGCCGCAGCAGGTTGGGATTTTCGTTGACGATCAGGGCCTGGGCATGATGGCCGGGATAGGCTTCGTGCACGGCGATCACCGGTATCCATGCCGTGTGGTGGGAGCGCAACCGTTGGGCCTGTTGCTCCGGCGGCATCCAGTTCCTCGATCGGGGTCAGGATCAGCCGGCCTTCCAGCCCGCCTTCAAACGGGCTGACGGTCTGAAACGTCCCGAACGGCGACGAGCGCCGCATCGCCGGCGGTGTATCGATCGTGATCACGTGTTCGCCCTCCGGCAGCGTGACGACGGAATGTTCCCTCACGAAGGCCTGCGCAAGCATCCATTTGCTGCTGATAGGCCTGCTTGATGTCCGCGGCCGCCGGATGGTCGTCCTTCAGGGTCTCGTAGACCTCGGTCCAGTGCTTGCCGGGCTGCATCCGTGAAGCCACTTCCTGGGCCAGCGCCTCGGTTTCCTCAAATGCGGTCAATCCGCGTTGCAGAATCTGCTCCGCATCGATGTCCATGTGCCAGCGGTTCCGCAGGATAAAGTCGTAAGCCTCGCGGCCCAGGGCCCAGTCACCGTCGGATCGCGCCAGCAGGTCCTGCTGGAGAAAATCCAGGTAGTCGTTCAGGGCGGCGGTGGCCTGCTCGTAAACCGCTGCATCTTCCCCGCCGGGTTCCGGCAGCGTGTTTCGGCCTTCCTTCAGCGTTTTGAGACTGCCCTGGGCCTGGAATATCGCGGCATTGGTGAACCGCAACGGGGGTCTTTTCAGGTTTTGTATGCCCTGTTCCAGGCGTTCGGGCAACGCGGCCAACAGGCCTGACAGTTGTTCCATCCGCTGCGCGGGGCTGCCGGGAAACTCCGGTTCGAACAGTGCGCCCAACTCCTCGCTGGGGATGTACAGTGCGGCGTCATTTTCCCAGCGGCGCTGTTTCTCCGCGGTGTCGATATCCGATCGGGCGATGCCGATCAGCAGGCGGCGGTCGATGTCCTGTTCCAGGCTGAGTCCTTCCGGGTCAATCGCCAGCAATTGCTCCAGCGTCTGCCGCTGGTCTTCAATCTCCTGCTCGAACGCTGCCGCCGAGTAATCGGTCCGGCCCGCCCTGGACGCGCCGGGCCGGCGTTCATCCACATATTGAGCCGACAGCCGCTGCAATTGCTCGACGTTGGAAGGCGCGGCTGGAGTGCAGCCTTGTGCCATCAACAACACCATCAGGGCAAAACACAAAACTTTATTCATCCGGACAACTCCGTGGGCCCCGCGGGGCGGTTTCGAACAGGCGTGAAAATAGTAACAGCTTGTCATGGCAAATGGCCCGGTGGATTCACGTTAAAAAATGATTTTCCTGGCGTGGCCCACGCTGTAACCTTCGCCTTGATTACCTGTTGATTTGAAGAAGGCTCATGACCTACACCGAACACCACTACGCTTCGCATGACGGGCTGAGCCTGTATTACCGCAGTTACGGCTCCGGCGAAGACGTGGTTGTCTGCCTGCCGGGCCTGACACGCAACTGCAAGGATTTCGAAGACCTGGCCAACCATCTGAGTGGGCACCTGGCTGGACGCTGGCGCGTGCTCACGCCGGACCTGCGCGGCCGCGGCCGGTCCGACTACGATCCGAAACCGGCCAACTACAACGCGGTCACCTATGCCTCCGATACCTGGCGCCTGCTCGACGAACTCGGTATCCGGCGAACCGCTTTGATCGGCACCTCGCTGGGCGGGCTGATTTCGATCATCATGGCCAACCAGCAGCCGGAGCGGCTGCGGGGCGTTGTCATCAACGACATGGGGCCGGACGTGCCACCGGCAGCGGTTGCCAGGATTCTGCAATACGTCGGCCGGCTGCCAGCCGCCGAGAGCTGGGCGGCCGCCGCCCGGGAAGCCCAGCGGAACTACGGCCCGGCGTTTCCCGACCTGTCTTACGAATTCTGGGAACGCCATGTGCCGAATTACTGGAAAGAAGATGGCCCGGACAGGGTAGTGCCGGACATGGACCCGGCCATCGGTGATGCGCTGCGCAAAGCGCACGGCGCGATGAAGGTACTAAGCTGGCTGCGGCGTTTCGGCCTGCTCAGGCGGGTGCGCGGCATCCCGATCGACCCCTGGGAGCTGTTTGATGCGCTGACCATGCCGGCCTTGCTCCTGCACGGTGAACTTTCCGATGTCCTGACGATGGAAACCGCGGCGCGCATGCAAGGCGTCAAACCGGACCTGCAGGTTGTGCACGTACCCAATCGCGGCCATGCGCCGTTACTTGATGAGCCGGAGTCGCGGGGGGCCATTGACCGCTTCCTGGAGGGCCTGCGTTGAGAAACGCCGGTACCGGGCGCTTGGTGTTCTGCGCTTAGGCCTTGCCTTCCTTGTACGCTACCGTGCCGCCGGCCTTTTTCCAGGCGTCGAAGCCGCCGCCGATATGAGCCACGGGCGTGAGGCCCATGCGTTGTGACACCTGGGCCGCCAGCGCCGAGCGCCATCCCAGGTTGCAGTAAAAAAGGAATTTCTTTCCACTGGCGAAAATATCCTTGAAATAGATGCATTCGGGGTCGATCCAGAATTCCAGCATCCCCCGCGGGCAATGAAACGAATCCGGGATGAATCCTTCCCGCCATAATTCGCGCACGTCTCGAAGATCGACAAAAACCAAGTCCTCGCTGCCATGCAGCACGAGCGCGTCATTGACGCTGATGGTTTCAATCTCCTTTTCCGCTTCCGACACCAGTTGCCGGTAGCCTTTGGTGATTTCGAGGGGCATAAAATTCTCTCCCGTTTCCGCCTGTTACAGATTGACCAGGAAGACCGCCACGATAGCCACCGGCACCAGGATCCTTACCAACAGCCGCCACACCCTGAACAGGGCAGAATCCGCCACATTCATTTCTTCCAGCACAGCGCTTCTGCTCAATCCCCACCCCGCCAGCATCGCAATCAGCACACCGCCGGCCGGCATCATGAAATTGGACACGATATAGTCCAGGGATTCGAAGATATTACGGGATTCGAAAGCCGGAATGAATCCCAACGGATGGAAATCGGCCAGGGAAGAGAAAGAAAACACCGTACCCAGACCGGCTATGAACAGCAATAATGTCAGCCAAAGCACGATCGCGTGGCGCGACATCCCGCTGTAGTCTTCAACGGTCGCGACCACGGTTTCGAGGATGGTGATGGCAGAGGTCAACGCCGCAATGGCCATCAGCACGAAAAACAGGGCTCCCAGCACCGCGCCACCCGGCATCTCTCCAAAGGCCACCGGCAGAGTGGCGAAAATCAGCCCCGGTCCCTCGGCGGGCGAAAGGCCATGGGCGAAAACGATCGGGAAAATGGCCAGGCCGGCCAGCAATGCGACACCGCCATCGGCCGCCGCGACCACGATGCTGGCCCGCACGATGGACGACTTGCGGTCCATGTAGGCGCCAATCGTGAACAGGACGCCCAGGCCGATGCCCAGGGAAAAGAAGGCCTGGCCAATGGCCAGCAAGACCGTTTGCCCGTTCAGCCGGGAAAAGTCCGGCACGAACAGGAACCGGGCGCCCGCCGCGAAATCGCCGGCGAAGATGGCGTAAATCAGCAGGATGACCAGGATCAGGAACAGGGCCGGAGTCAGCCAGCGCAGCACCCGTTCCAGCCCCCCGCGGATTCCGGCCGCCACCGTGGCCGCGGTCAGGCCGAGGAAAATCAGCTGCGAAAAAATCATCCGGCCGGGGCTGGCCATCAGTTCATCGAGCGCCGCGCCGGCCCCCTCGGCGCTGATGCCGTTAAAGCCACCGCGCACCGCCTGGAAAAAATAGTCGACGGTCCAGCCGGCCACTACGGCGTAGAAACTCAGGGCGATGAAAGCCCCCAGTGCGGCCATCTGGCCGTAATAGCGCCAGGCCGGGTGGATACCGTCGCGCTCGGCCAGGTATTCCATGCTCTTGACCACGCTTGCGCCGCCGCGCCGACCCACCAGGAATTCCGCGATCAGGGCCGGCAGCGCCACCAGGGCGATGGCGCCCACGTAAACCAGCACAAAGGCGCCACCGCCGTTTTCACCGGCGACGTAGGTGAACTTCCAGACATTCGAAATACCGACCGCGCTGCCGATTGCCGCGGCCAAAAAAACCAGGTGCGAAGACCATTTCCGGTTGGCCGGGACGGTCACGCATCTACCCGCTGCAGGTCGGTCCTGATGATGCCGGCGTGCACGCTGCTTTCGTCCCGCTCGAGGTCATACATGTCACCGGCCGGAATCTCCAGGCGCTCCAGCTGCAAGCGGATTTTTTCCCGGTCTTCAGAATCCAGCCCGAGGTTAGCCAGGGCCCTGTTCTGCGCAGCCCTGGATTTGCTGCCCGTGCCCAGTATGATCGCGCGGACGGCCGGCCGGTCCAGCACCCAGCGTGCGGCCACCAGTTCCAAAGGCACATGGTGTTTGCCGGCAATTGAGGACAAAACCCGCAGAAGGCCCTGGAAGGTTTCCCAACCACCGGCCTCATCGATGATCAGGCGGTACTTGGTCAGTGAACGGTTCCCGGGGCCGGGTGGCGGCGCGCCCAGGTATTTTCCGCTCAGGAAACCGCCGGCCAGTACGCCGTAGGGCAGCAGGCCGACTCCGCTGTCGGCGGACAAGCCGGTCATCTGCTTCTCCGGCCGCCGGTCGAGCAGTGAATACTGCGCCTGCAGGCTGACCAGCGGTATGCCCTGCGTCACCAGTTGCCGGATGTGCCCGCTGTCGAAATTGGTCGCTCCCAGCAGCCGGATTTTCCCGTCCTGTTGCGCCTTCAACAGCCGGTCCGTCAGCATGTCCAGGCCTCTCACGCGGTAATCCCACCAGTGAAACTGGACCAGGTCGAGCCGCTCCATGCCCAGCCGTTTCCGCGAACGGTCGATGACCGCATCTACCCGGTCCGCCGTCAATTGATGCAGCGTCGTCTTGTCGGGCACTAACTTGGTGTGCACCTGGATGAGTTCCGGGTCGGGCAGGCTGCGGCGGAAGCGCCCGAGCAGGCTCTCGACCCCGGTGTAGATATCCGCACAGTCAAAGGTCGTGAAACCCTGCGCCACCAGCTCCGCGAAGATACGCAAAGTTTCCGCTTCAGTAGCAGGCCCGCCGCCATGGTCCGGTGTCAGCTGCCAGCAGCCGTTGATCACCGGGGCGATGGAGTAACCCGGCGCAAGCCGGACCCGGGCCAACTCAGTCATCACTACCCTGGGGCTCATCCTGCGGCAGGGGTACTACCGTGGTTTCACTGTGGCGGAAAGTCGTTTTTCCGGTGCGTGTGATTTTGAACCGCGCCCCGCAGTGCGGATCCGGGCAGGCAATCTCTGCGTCGGTGGTCATCCAGTCGTTGGGGTGGGTCATGCGCTGTTTCGCCGGCAGCAAAGGCAGGATCGCCGCCAGCGCGTAGATCGAAAAAGGCCGGCCGGTTGGGAAACTCAGGTTTTCACCCGACAGTTCAAAATAATCGCCCGGGGTGTGGTTGCACACCATGTCCCGCTCGCTACCGGTTACTTCAACGCGTAAGTCCCAGAGTTCAAATTCATCGTTTGGCATGAGCTTTCCCGTTCGAGCGGTGCGTGGCCAGGAAATCACGAGCATGGCTCGCTCCAACAACGACGAGTTGATCGTCCTCAACGATGCGCAGGGGCAGCACGTCGCTTTTTTGGGTAATCACCAGTGATTTATCCACGCGAACGCAGCTGCCGGCGAATTTACCCAGGGCCGTAAAAGTGCAGACCTGCACCCTGTATCCATCGACTTCCGGGAGCTTCCACAATTCCTGGTATACGTGATCCCGGTTGTCGAACTGCCCTTGCGTTTCCTTCAGCACATTATCGTTTTTATCGCAAAGCATGATATTCGATCCGCAACGGCCCACGATGGGCTTGCTGGCGTATCCGCGCTGAGCGAGGCTGTCGGTCAGTTCAAACTGCGAATTCAGCAAATACGGGTGATCAGGAAAGATCTCCCACAAGATGGGAAGAATCGCCTTGTTGCTGGGGATCAAGGTCCAGAACGGCTCGAACACCCGGATCGTGGGCCTCAGCAACACATCCACCAGGCGGGGGGAGTGGTGCGCATCAGAACCGGTGCGCAATACCGGAAAACAATCGTCTTCTTCGCATTCGTCGCGAATCTGGTCGAGTGCGGTTTCCCACGCCCATGTTTTCCAGACAAAACGGATCGGCACACCATCCGGGTCGATGATTTCGCCTTCATCGTTCCACCCGAGGTTTTCCACGCCTTTGATCACTTTGCTGGATATTCCCGCCGCACTGGCAGTCTCTCTCATGAACTGTGCATGGTAGGATTCTTCGGCTTCGTTATCCTGCATGATGTGCAGGATCCCATCCACGCCAATTGAAGCCCATGCAGACCTGAGTGCAGCAAAAATGCTGCCGCCCGCATCTTCTCCATCGGTCACGCCAAAATGGTTCGCCCATTTTCCCTGGACACGCCCTGCTTCGGTGTGACAGGAAGCAGAATCGGCATTGTACTCATATACTTTCAGACCGCGGTCGGAAAAACTGAAGTCAAAACGGCCGGTGATCATTTGCCCGCGGCGGTTCTCCCAGGACGTTTTCAGCCGGGGCCAAAGGGCATGGGGAATATTGAAACGGGCCAGCAGCGTATCGTCCCGTAACACCGCCTGGGTGGCGTGCAGAAACATCAGGTGCAGTTCGTTGGTGGCGCGCCTGAGTTCAGTTTCGGCAGTTTCCGACATGCGGAAATAACGGTACTGTTCAATGACGTCACTGGACTCAGTCAGCCGGTGGCCATTCAAGGCTTTGACATAAGCTGCTTCGGCCTTGTTTCCCGGATCGAGCCATTCTTTTTCATGCTGCCCCTGTTGCGGGGCAAGCTGTGTATTGAGATTGAAAAGCTCCGGCTTCCTGCTCCTGGGGGGTTCAGCATGTGTCGGGTCAGCCGTTTGAATAACCCACCCCAGGATGTGAGAGTCCTCGAAAGCGGCATGCACGGTGTAGCCACCATCTTCGCCGCGGGTGAACTTCAATTCACGGGACCAGTTCTGATTCCCGGGCAAGGCGCTGTGCTCAATATTCTGCTCGGCAAAACGGATCCTCTCCTGCAGCACCTCGGTCACGATAGCGACGTGCCCGGTGACTTCAAACTCCCCGCCTTCCTGCCATATGAGCATGCATCCGGGTTCCGGCGGACGCTGGCTGCCGTTCAGGAAGGAATGCAGCGGCAGCAGTTCATTATCCTGCAGGCGAACGACGTTATGCAGGTAGAAAATGTCGTAGGCCATGGCCACGTCATCGAACACGTAGCCATGATTGAGGTAAAGCCAGCGGCGGGCGAATTCCACGCACTGCCACTTGTAACCCATGTACACCCCGTCCAGGTAGCTGTGATAGGAATCACGGTCCGGGTACTCCCTGATATCCACGCTGGGATAATGAGAAGAGTAGATCGCCACGCCTCCGGGCGCATAACCCAGCAGGGCGCCGAATTTTTCCGGCGGAAATTCAAGTCTGTGAGGCATTAATCAGCTCCGGATCGAACAATAGGAGCCTAAACGTTCAGCAGCAGGTACTCCCGCTCCCAGGAGCTGATGACCTTGTTGAAGGCTTCGAATTCCTCGTTTTTCACGGCAATGTAAGCTTTCACGAACTTCGAACCCAACACTTTGTGAAGGTCACTGTCTTCCTCCAGCATCCGCAAGGCCTCTTCCAGGCTCCGGGCCACGGTAATGTGCTCCTGGAAGGCATCACCCCGATGGGGTTCAGAAGGTTTTATTCTCTGTTTCATACCCAGGTAGCCGCAGGCCAGCGAGACCGCAATGGCGACATACGGATTGGCATCCGCGCCCGGGAACCGGTTCTCGACCCGGCGGGACTCGGCGCCACTGTCCGGTATGCGGATGCCCGTGGTCCGGTTTTCATATCCCCAGTGCACGTTGATGGGCGCGGCGATATCCGGGGCAAAACGCCGGTAAGAGTTCACGCTGGGCGCGAAACAGGCGATGGCGCCCGGCGTGTAACGCTGCAGGCCACCGATAAAGTGCCGGAAGCGTTCGTGCTCGCTGCCATCTTCCTTGCTGAAGATATTCAGCCCGGTTTTTGCATCCACCACGCTTTGATGAATGTGCAGCGCGCTGCCGGGTTCGCGCTGCATCGGCTTGGCCATGAAGGTGGCGTAAATATCATGCCGCAGCGCGGTTTCGCGCATGGTGCGTTTGAACACGAACACCTGGTCGGCCAGGTTGAGCGCGTCGCCGTGGATAAAATTGACCTCCATCTGGGCCAGGCCGGACTCGTGGATCAGCGTGTCGACGTCCAGTTCCTGGGCTTCGCAAAAGTCGTACATTTCTTCGATGATCGGCTCGAACTCGTTGACCGCGTCGATGCTGTAGGACTGGCGGCCGGCTTCGCGCCGGCCGGAACGCCCGACCGGCGGCGCCAGTTCGTAGTCCGGGTCGGTGTTCTTCTGGACCAGGTAGAACTCGACTTCCGGGGCCACGATGGGCTTCCAGCCCTCGTCTTCGTACAATTTCAACACACGCTTCAGCAGACTCCGGGTCGCCAGCGGGTGCAACTCGCCCTCGCGCGTGTAACAGTCATGGATGATCTGCCCGGTCGGATCAGTCGCCCAGGGAACCAGCCGCATGGTGCTGGCATCGGGCTGCAGCATCATGTCGCCATCGGTCGGGCCCACCAGTTCGTCGTGGGTTTCCGTATATTCCCCGGTCACCGTCTGCACCAGGATGGATTCCGGCAGGCGGCTGTCTTCTTTTATGAATTTGTCGGCGGGAATGAACTTTCCCCGGGCGTTACCCGTCATATCCGGAACCAGGCATTCCACCTCGGTTATCCGGTTTTGCTGCAGCCATTCCCTGATATGCTCTGTTGCCATAAATCACCTGGTTTTTTGTCCGGCACGGACACTTTTTGCTTTGGAATGCCGATATTACATGGGTTTTGGGTGCCGTGGCGAGGCGGGGAGGATTCCCGGTAAATGCCCTAAAACTTCTTTTAATTGACTTGCCTCACGCCCATGCCATTAAATCAGTCTAGAATTCAATAATTGTTGTGAATTTACGCATCTTATATTTCCCATCCATCTTAATCACCAGATTCCGGAAACCATCACACCCATGTCCACTGTGCGCACCGACATCACGTTACCACCTGACCTGAGAAAAACCACCGGCACCGGCCCTGTCCGGTTGCAGCAACCGGTCTTCGTCGATTCGATCCCGCCCTGCAACCACGCCTGCCCGGCCGGGGAAAATATCCAGGCCTGGCTGGACAAGGCGCAAGCCGGCGATTTCGAGAGCGCCTGGCGGATCCTGGTCAGGGATAACCCGATGCCTGCCATCCACGGCCGGGTCTGCTATCACCCCTGCGAATCTTCCTGCAACCGGCAGCACGTGGACGACGCCGTCAGCATCCACGCGGTGGAGCGTTTCCTCGGGGACCTGGCACTGGAGAAGGGCTGGGTTCCGGAAATCACCCGGCAGCCCAGCGGCAAAAAAATCCTGATCGTCGGGGCCGGGCCGTCCGGCCTGTCGGCCGCCTGGCACCTTGCCATGCTGGGCCACCAGGTCGAAATCCGCGAAGCCGGGCCGATGGCCGGGGGCATGATGCGGTTTGGCATTCCGGCTTACCGGATGCCGCGCGATATCCTGGACGGAGAAGTCGCCCGGATCGAGAAAATCGGCGTGAAAATATCCCTGAACAGCAAGGTCGAGGATGTCATGGCCACCAAGGAGGCGGAGGGTTTCGATGCCGTGTTCATGGCCATTGGCGCCCACCTCGGCAAGCACGTCGACATCCCGGCGCGTGACTCCGGCCGAATCCTGGATGCGGTGAGTTACCTGGCGTCCGTCGAGCGGGGCGAAGAGCCCAAGCTCGGGCGCAGGGTTGCGGTGTACGGCGGCGGCAACACCGCGATGGATGCGGCCCGGACCGCCAAGCGGCTGGGCGCCGAGGAAACGATGATCATTTACCGGCGCGACCGCGAACACATGCCGGCCCACGAATTCGAAGCCATCGAGGCCGAATCCGAAGGCATCAAGATCAACTGGCTGCGCACCATCCGCGAGATCGACAGCACGACGTTCCAGGTGGAAGTCATGGAGGTCGATGAGAACGGCAGACCGCAACCCACCGGCGTTATCGAGACCCTGGAGGCGGACAGCCTGGTGCTGGCGCTGGGGCAGAATGTCGACACCAGCGTGCTGGAACGCATACCCGGGGTGTCCCTGGGCTGGGACGGCGTGGTTGAAGTAAACGACAACATGATGACCGGCGCGGAAGGCATTTTCGCCGGCGGGGACATGGTCCCGTCCGAACGGACCGTGACCATCGCCACCGGTCACGGCAAGAAAGCCGCCCGGCATATCAACGCCTGGCTGCAAGGCACGACGTATCATAAGGAACCGTCAAAACCCCCGGTCGATTTCGCTGACCTGCACCTGCACTACTACACCGACGCCCAGCAACGCCAGCAGGCATCCCTGGCGCCCGAACATCGCACCGCCGACTTTCGCGAAGTGACCGCCGGTCTGAGCGCCCGTGAGGCTCAATACGAGGCCGCGCGCTGCTACTCCTGCGGTAATTGTTTCGAATGCGACGGTTGTTTCGGAGCCTGCCCGGAAGACGCCATCATCAGGCTCGGCAAAGGCAAGCGCTATGAAATCAATTACGACCTGTGCACCGGGTGCCAGGCCTGTTTCCTGCAGTGCCCCTGCCACGCCATCGAAATGGTCAAGACGGAGAGACGGCCATGAACAACAACAAGACGAATGCGCCGATGGTCAATATCGACGGCAATGAAGCCGCCGCGCACGTCGCCTACCGCCTGAGCGGGATTTGCGCTATTTATCCGATCACGCCGTCATCAACGATGGCCGAACTGGCGGATGAGTGGGCGTCCAAAAAGATCCCGAACCTGTGGGGTTTCGTGCCCACCGTGGTCGAAATGCAGCACGAGGGAGGCGCCGCCGGGGCCGTTCACGGCGCACTCCAGGCCGGGGCCATGTCGACGACGTTTACCGCGTCGCAGGGCCTGATGCTGATGCTCCCCAATATGTACAAAATTGCCGGGGAACTGACCCCGACGGTGTTCCACGTCGCGGCCAGGTCACTGGCCGCCCAGGGCCTGTCGATTTTCGGCGACCACCAGGACGTCATGGCTGCCCGCACCACCGGCTTTGCCTTACTCGCCTCCAGTTCCGTCCAGGAGGCCCATGACCTGGCGCTGATTGCGCACGCATCCACGCTGGAATCACGCATACCCTTCATCCATTTCTTTGACGGCTTTCGCACCTCGCACGAAATCAACAAGATCGTGCAATTGAAGGATGAAACGATCCAGAAGCTGATCGACGATGACCTGGTGCTGGCTCACCACGACCGGTCGCTGAACCCGGACAACCCCGTCATGCGCGGTACCGCGCAAAATCCGGACACCTATTTCCAGGGGCGTGAGAGCGTCAATTCCTACTACCAGGCCGTTCCGGGCATCGTGCAAAGAAAAATGGACGAACTGGCGGCGGAAACCGGGCGGCAATACCACCTGGTGGATTATTTCGGCCACCCGGAGGCAGAGACCGTCATCGTGGCCATGGGCTCGGGCATCGCCACGGTGCGGGAGACCGTCGCCTGGCTGAACCGGCACACCGGCTCCCGCTATGGACTGCTGGTCGTGCGGCTGTTCCGGCCCTTCCCCGCAGAAGCCCTGCTCTCCGCCTTGCCGGCCACGGTGAAACGTATTGCCGTGCTTGATCGCACCAAGGAACCCGGCTCGAACGGCGAACCGCTCTACCAGGACGTGATCACCGCGCTGGCCCAGGGCCTTTCCGAAGGCCGGATCGCTCAAATGCCGCTGGTCACCGGGGGCCGTTACGGCCTGTCTTCGAAGGAATTCACCCCGGCGATGGTCAAGGCCGTGTTCGACGAAGTGAACAAAGACGCGCCCAGGCGTCATTTCACGGTCGGCATCCTTGATGACATCACGCACCTCAGCATCGACGTTGACGATTCTTTCGATATCGAAAAGGACAACGTCGTGCGGGCCATGTTTTACGGACTCGGCGCGGATGGCACCGTGGGCGCGAACAAGAACAGCATCAAGATCATCAGCAGTGACCCCGACTGTTTCGGCCAGGCCTACTTTGTCTACGACTCGAAGAAATCCGGGGCGCAGACCGTTTCCCATCTCCGGTTTGGCCCGGAGCCGATTGATTCCCCCTACCTGGTGCAATCGGCCAACTTCATCGGCTGCCACCAGTTCGATTTTGTCTTCAGCACCGATTTGCTGGCGCGCGCCGCACCAGGCGCCACGCTGTTGCTGAACAGCCCGTACAGCCCGGACGAGTTATGGCAGAAACTGCCCGACCGCATGCAGCGCCAGATCGTCGACAGGAACATCCGGCTGTACACGATCGATGCCTACACCGTGGCCCGGGAAACCGGAATGGGGCAGCGCATCAATACCATCATGCAGGTCTGTTTCTTCAAATTGTCCGGTGTGATGGACACGGACAAGGCGATCGGCCTGATCAAGAAAACGATCGAGAAAACCTACAGCAAAAAGGGCCCGGAAGTGGTCAGGAAGAACCATGCCGCGGTCGACCAGGCGCTGGCACACCTGTTCAAGGTTGACGTCGACGCAAAAGCGCACAGCGGCATTGGCGAACGGCTGGTCGTGCCGAAAATCGCCCCGATTTTTGTCCAGGACGTCACGGCGGAGATGATGGCCGGACGCGGCGACCTGCTGCCGGTTTCCAAGATCCCGGTGGACGGCACCTACCCGACCGCAACCAGCCAGTGGGAAAAGCGCAGTATTGCGCAGTTCATACCCGAATGGCTGGATGACCACTGCATCCAGTGCGGCAATTGCTCTTTTGTGTGTCCGCACGCGGCGATCCGGGCCAAGTTCTGCCACGAGGACGCGCTGCAGGGTGCGCCGGACAGCTTTCCAGTCCTCCCCCATCAATGCGCGCGGCTTCCCCGAAATGCGCTATGTGCTGCAGGTGTACCCGGATGACTGCACCGGCTGCAACCTGTGCGTCGACGCCTGCCCGGTTCGCGACCAGGACGAGAACGGCGAGGAACTGCGCGCGCTCAGGCTGGTCGCCAAGGACCCCATTCTCGAAGCACAGCGCGAAAACCTCGCGTGGTTCGAGCAACTGGAGTGGAACAAGCGTGCGGAAATCGACTTCTCCAACGTGCGCGGCGTGCAGTTCCTGCAACCGCTGTTTGAATTCTCCGGCGCCTGTTCCGGCTGTGGTGAGACGCCCTACCTGAGGCTCGTCACACAGTTGTTCGGCGGCCGCATGATGGTCGCCAACGCGACCGGCTGCTCGTCCATATACGGCGGCAACCTGCCGACCACGCCGTGGGCCAAGAACGCCGCGGGCCGCGGACCGGCCTGGTCGAATTCGCTGTTTGAAGACAATGCCGAGTTCGGCATGGGGTTCCGCCTGTCCGCGGATCACCATATGAAGCAGGCCAAGGTTTCCCTGGAAAGAATGCGCGCGGATCTCGACGATGAATTCGTCGATGCGCTTGGTCAATGCCGAGCAGCAAAGTGAAACGCAGATCCAGAACCAGCGCGAGCGGGTCGCGGAACTGAAGTACCGCCTCAAGCTGATCGACACGCCCGCTTCGCGCAAACTCCAGGCGCTGGCCGACCACCTGGTCCGGCGTTCCATCTGGATCGTCGGCGGCGACGGCTGGGCCTATGACATCGGCTCCAGCGGCCTCGACCACGCACTGGCGTCCGGCCTGGACATCAACATCCTGATCATGGACACCGAGGTGTACTCGAACACCGGCGGCCAGATGTCCAAGTCCACGCCGCTGGGCGCGGTGGCCAAATTCGCCGCCGGCGGCAAGCTGATCGGCAAGAAAGACGTGGCCCAGCAGGCGATTGCCTACGGCAATGTCTACGTGGCGCGTATCGCCATGGGCGCTAACCCGCAGCAAACGCTGCAGGCGCTGCGCGAAGCCGAAGCCTACCCCGGCCCGTCCCTGATCATCGCCTATTCACACTGCATCGCCCACGGCATCGACATGGAACAGGGCATGCGGCAGCAGAAGCGTGCGGTTTCCAGCGGGCACTGGCCGTTGATCCGTTACAACCCGCTGGTCAGGGACGAAGGCGGTGTGCCGTTCACCCTCGATTGTCTGCGGCCTTCAATACCGCTGGTCGAATACCGCAAGCACGAAGGGCGCTTCAAGCTGCTGGCGCGGGAGAACCCCGAGGAAGCCGCCCGCCTGGCCGATATTGCACAAAAAACCGTGCACCTGCGCTGGGACGTTTACGAAAAGATGGCCGGCCGCGGCGCCGCGGACTTCCCGGCGGACGCCCGGCGGGAGTAGTTCTTAATGTAGGAGCGATTTCAATCGCGATTATCCGGATCGTTCGCGGATGAATCCGCTCCTACACCTGCGCCCGCTCGCAAGCAATAATCTGTTGTGCGCAGCCGCGCTTTTCTCTACCATACGCAACCTTCTCTGAAGTCCCCTGCTTTCGTTACCTTTACGGATTAAACGTTGTGATCACTACTGCGAACATCACCATGCAGTTCGGCGCCAAGCCGCTGTTTGAAAATATCTCGGCCAAGTTTGGCAACGGCAACCGTTACGGACTGATCGGCGCCAACGGCTGCGGTAAATCGACGCTGATGAAAATTCTCGGTGGTGACCTGGAACCCTCGGCCGGCAACGTGAAGGTCGATGTCGACGAGCGCCTCGGCAAGCTGCGCCAGGACCAGTTCGCTTTCGAGCAGTACTCCGTCATCGATACCGTGATCATGGGCTACCAGCAACTGTGGGAAGTGAAGAAGGAACGCGACCGCATCTATTCCCTGCCGGAGATGAGCGAAGCGGACGGCATGAAAGTGGCCGAACTGGAAGTGGACTTCGCCGAACTCGACGGCTACAGCGCCGAGGCGCGTGCCGGTGAGCTGTTGCTGGGCCTGGAAATCCCGGAATCACAGCACTTCGGACCGATGAGCGAAGTCGCACCCGGCTGGAAACTGCGCGTGCTGCTGGCCCAGGCGCTGTTTTCCGATCCGGATATCCTGCTGCTGGACGAGCCGACCAACAACCTGGACATCAACACCATCCGCTGGCTGGAAGACATCCTGAACCAGCGCAGCAGCACGATGATCATCATTTCCCATGACCGCCATTTCCTGAACAGCGTCTGCACGCACATGGCGGACCTGGATTTCGGCGAATTGCGCGTCTACCCGGGCACTTACGACGATTACATGATCGCGTCGACCGCGGTGCGGGAGCGCCAGTTGTCGGAAAACGCCAAGAAGAAAACCCAGATCACCGAGTTGCAGAACTTCGTCAGCCGGTTCAGCGCCAACGCTTCGAAGGCCAAGCAGGCCACCTCCAGGGCGCGCCAGATCGACAAGATCCAGCTGGAAGAAATAAAACCCTCCAGCCGCGTCAGCCCCTACATCCGTTTCAGCCAGGACAAGAAGCTGTACCGCCTGGCGCTGGAAACCGAAGGCCTCGCCAAGGGCTTCAACGGCAAGGCCGTGTTCGAGAACCTCGACCTGCAGGTCGAGGTGGGTGAACGCGTCGCCATCATCGGCTCCAGCGGGATCGGCAAGACCACCCTGCTGCGCACGCTGATGGGCGAACTTGAAGCCGATAACGGAACCCGCCGCTGGTCGGAGAATGCGCAAATCGGCTATTTCGCCCAGGAACATACCGCCGACTTCGACCAGGACCTGGACCTGTACTCGTGGATGGCGCAATGGGGCAAGCCGGGCGATGACGAACAGGTCATTCGCGGCACGCTCGGCCGGATGCTGTTCAGCAACGACGAAATCCGCAAGTCGGTCAAGGTCATCTCGGGCGGCGAGCAGGGGCGCATGCTGTTCGGCAAACTGATGCTGCAGAATCCCAATATCCTGATGATGGACGAACCCACCAACCACCTGGACATGGAGTCGATCGAAGCGCTCAACCTGGCGCTGGACAACTACCCGGGAACGCTGTTCTTCGTCAGCCACGACCGCGAGTTCATCTCTTCGCTGGCCACCCGGATCATCGAAATCACCGCCGCCGGCGTGGTCAATTTCAAGGGCAGTTACGACGAGTACCTGCAGAGCCAGGGGATTGAACAGAATGCACGTTTAAGGGCGGTCGGCTAAGACAGCAGCCAATACCCGGTGATCCGCCGGGCAGGGACTACATGTCGATATTGTACGTCCGGCCGATCTCCTCGATCAGTTCCGGACTGTCCCACTCCTGTGCCCCGCTGACTTTCTCCAGTATGCGGCCCTGCTCATCCACCAGAACCGTCAGCGGAATACTCTCGGAGCCAAGCATGTTCTCCAGGATCAGCTTGTTGTCGATGTAGTGCGGAAAAGTCGTCCCGGCCCTGGCGAGAAAAATTTCGGCACGGTCCCGGTAATCATCGATGGAAATCCCGATGATGTTGATCCGGTCACCGTAGCGCTGCCACAGCCGTTCCAGCGAACCCATCTCCGCCAGGCAGGGCCCGCAGTAGCTGGCCCAGACATTGATGATCAGCGGTTTGCCGCGGTACTGCGAGAACAGCGCTGAACTTCCGGTCAGGCCCTGCATCGGGGTTTGGCGCAGAATCCCACCAATGGGAACTTCGCTTTGAGTGGCGCCAAGAAGTGACGGGGCGCCAGCCAGCATGATGATCAGGACTGCCAGTGCGTATCTCATGCCGGTGATTTTAGCAGTTGCACCCCCGTTCATTCGACCAAAATCAGCGCCGGGCAGAACAAACCGGAGACACCGGCACTCCGGTTCACGCCACGAATCCTTTGGCCGCAGAAAAAGTACCGATCGCCGCAAATGTTAAATTTTTGTGGCAGAATTTTAAAATTGGACTATTCTTCAGGTGTTCGCCAGTAAGTATTTTTAAATCAACTAACAACTTTGGGCACTGGAGGCGATTCATGAAAACATCTGGCTGGTTTACCAGGCAGCCGTCAATTTCGGCTATCTTATTGATTTTAGTTTCTTTTGTTGTTTCTTTCCTGACGATAACCCCGGCTCTCGCACAGGATGACGAGAGCGAAGCAGCGCTACTCGAAGAAATTATCGTTACCGGTTCCAGGATCAGGCAAAATCCGCTGGACGAGCGTTTGCCGGTCCTGACGCTTACCGAAGAAGATTACGACGCCAGCGGCGCGGTTTCCCTGGCCGACTACATTCAGCGCTTACCCATTTCGGGTTCCGCCATCAACGCCACCAACAACTCTTCGGGTAATCTTGGATTTCCCCCGGATGGCGGCGGTATTGGCGCTGGCGCCGCTGAAATTGATTTGCGTTTCCTGCAGTCCAAGCGCGTACTCGTGCTGGTTGACGGCCGCCGCTGGATCAAGGGCTCATCGGGGTCCGGCGTTTCCGGAGCTGTCGATCTGAACTCCATCCCGACCAATGCGATCAAGTCGATTGAAATCCTGCAGGATGGCGCTTCAGCCATTTACGGCAGCGACGCCATCGGCGGCGTGTTGAACATCATCACGCAGGATGATTACGAGTCTTTCAAAGCCTCGGCCTACTACGGCCAGTACGGCAAGGGCGACGGTGAGTCGTCGGAATTCGATGTGCGCATGGGCGCGAAAGGCGAACGCGGCCGGGTGCTGGTCGACATCAGCTACACCAAGCAGCAGGCCGTAAGCACTTCAGATCGCAGTGAATCGGTTTATGCCCTGCCAGGGTTCCCTTACGGCATCAGCTCCGCCACACCGGCCGGACGCTTTATCTTTTTTGAACCCGCCGTGGATGATTACGTCAGTATCGCTCCCAATATGCTGAATCCCACGTACGACCCCAACAACCCGGACGGTGGTGATTTCCACCGGCTTCGGCCTGGATGACCGGTTCGCGTACCAGCCGTACAACCACCTGGTGACACCGAACGAGCGGCTGAACATGTTCGCAAAAGGTGAATACGACCTGACCGAAACAACCACCTTCAGGGTCCTGGCCAGTTACAACAACCGCAAATCACAGGGCCAGGCGGCCCCGGTACCGCTGTTCTGGGGTCCGGACAGCGGTTCCACGCCATACATGGTCAACGTGATCTGGGACAAGGACCAGATCTACAATCCGTTTGGCATGGACCTGGGGCCGGACAACCTGCAGTTCATGACCCATCGGCCGGTGGAAATCGGGCCACGAATTTTCGACCAGGATGTGGACACCTGGTACGTCTCCGGCTGGATTGGACGGCCATTTTGGTGCTTCGGACAACCCCATGTACTGGGACATCACCGCAATCTGGTCGGAGAACAACGCCAAGCAGACCAAGTACAACCAGTTCAATGCCCGCAGCATCAGCATCGCACTGGGTGACCCGTCGGTCTGCTCCGCCACCCCGGGTTGCGTGCCGCTGAATATCGTCGGTGAAAACTCCATGACCCAGGACATGCTCGATTTCGTGACCTATACCGGTGTCGATACCAGCGCGCAGAAGATGTTCGATTTCACCGCCAACCTGACCGGGTCGGCTTTTGAACTACCCGCAGGCAGCCTGGGCTGGGCGATCGGTTACGAGTACCGTGAGGAAAAAGGTGCTTTCACCCCGGATCCGGTGGTTGCAGCAGGCGAAACCGCTGACGTTCCAACCACGCCCACCGTGGGTAAATACGACGTCAATGAAATCTATGGTGAAGTCGTTGTGCCGCTGCTGGCCGACCGGGCTTTCGCCAAAACGCTTAACCTGAGCGCCGCGGCACGCTATTCCGATTACAGCATTGTCGACGGGGATACGGTGTGGCAGTTTGCCCTGAACTGGGGGCCGACCGAGGACGTGATGTTCCGCGCGGCCTACACGGAAGGATTCCGCGCGCCCAACATCGGCGAGTTGTTCAACCAGGGTTCACGATTCGACTCGGGTATCACCGACAAGTGCTCCAACGTCACGCCTGAATACGCTGCAAACTGCGCCGCGCTGGGCGTCCCGGCCGATTACCAGCAGCTCAATCCGCAGATTTCGGTGGATACCGGCGGCAATCATGGACCTGACGTCAGAAACATCCAAAACGTGGACCGCCGGATTCACCTGGGACATCCCGGTTGATTCCTGGAACGGTGTCGAGGGCTTCCTGGCCGAATTCAACTACTACGACATCAAGGTTGACGATGCCATCCAGGCCCCGCGCGGGCAGGATATCCTCGACGGCTGCATCGAAACCCTGGAAGACATTTTCTGCAACCAGGTCAATCGCAATCCGAGCGGCACCATTACCAGCATCGAAGGCGTATTGCTGAACATCGGCGGCATCGACACTTCCGGCATCGACTTCAACCTGGACCTGACCACGGCCGAGACCGGCCACGGCTACTTCCGCTTCCAGTGGATGAACACGTTCCTGCTGAGCTACGACGAGTTGATTGCCAATTCGGCAGGCGGCTTCGACAAGTTTGACCGCAAAGGAATCGAATTGGGCTCGCCTACCCGCGGTTATCCGGAAACCCGCTCCACGCTGAACAGCTCATGGTACATCTCCGACTGGTTCGTGCGGCTCGGTTTCCGCTACCAGAGTTCCTTGACGGAGCAGTGCGTCGGCCTGGTGGCTGATTTTGAAGAAACCCAGCTCTGCTCCAACGGCCCGGATACCAACAAGCTGGGAAGTGTCTTTTACACCGACATGCAGGTCAGCTGGAATCCGTCGAATTTCAACAATGGTCAATGGCGGTTTACCGCCGGCGTCAACAACCTGTTCAACGAAAGGCCGCCGATCTGTTTTTCCTGTGACCTGAACAGCCTGGACGGCACCTTGTACTCCATCGCAAGCCCGTTCTGGTACCTTCGCGCGACGTTTGAAATGTAATCCTGGCCCGCCAGGTTCGGAACGAGGAAGAAGCCCCGGAAACGGGGCTTTTTCTTTACCCGCAAGTAACTATTGGAGCCCCGCCAGGGGCTCGGGCAATATTCCTGGATAAAGCCGCCAATTCAACTATTCGCCCTGACCTTGCCCAGAAGCAGTTTATTCACGTCCCCCTTGGCGCCAAAGCTCACGATGAAGAGGTACGCGGAAAGGGTAAGAAAGCTTGTAAAGTCGACATTGAACTGTCCGGGCCAGCCCATCTCCACGATGTCGCCGAAGAAGACCTGCAGCAGATTAAAGCCGTGTTCAGCTACAACTATGGCTGTGTAACCCAAAATGCCCAGAAAAAGCAGGACCAGGAGAATTCGAAAAGCGCCCATATTTTTCTCCCCGTAGAAATATTGCGAAGATGAAAGTGTAACGAATCCAGGCTTCTCAATCCCGCAAAAGCAGCAATGATTCCTTGTTTTCATCCAGCCATACACGTTTATTTTTAAACTATTTATCTATATGTTTATATTACATATATTATGGCTTTTCCTGATATAATACTGTATATTATTATAGTATTCACTTGACCAGGATAAACCCATGAAAAACCCGCCCCTGTCCACCCTTCCCGTGATCCAGGCCAACCGGGAGCGCCGCCGGAACGCAGCAGTTCTCGGTGAGGAAATCACCGAACTGGCCGCCCACATCCACGCCGCGATGTTTCGCTTACTGGAGAAGATCCGGGAATTCGACCGCCTGGACGGCTGGAAGCTCGACGGCATAAATTCCTGCGCCCACTGGCTGCAGTGGCAATGCGGCATGAACATGGGCGCTGCCCGCGAGAAAGTCCGGGTGGCCCGGGCCCTGGCGGATTTGCCGAAGATTTCAGCATCCTTCAGCGAAGGCCGCATCAGTTACTCCAAGGTCCGCGCCATGACCCGGGTCGCCACACCGAAGAACGAGGAGTTCCTGCTGGGGGTCGCCCGCCACGGCAGCGCGGCGCACGTGGAGAAAGTGGTCAGCAATTATCGCCACGGTAAACGGCTGGAAGCCCTGAAGACAGAAAACCGTCGCCATGTTCAGAGAGAACTGAGCTGGTTCGTGGACGATGACGGCATGTGGGTATTAAGGGGAAGGTTCACATGTGAACAGGGTGCACTGATCAAAAATGCGCTGGAAAGCGCGATGAACGAGCTGTTCGAAGAGCAGCGTGACGAGGCTGAGGATGTTTCCGCGGAAACGCCGGAGGGGATCGACCCGATCGTGGCCAGGCCGCATCCCATTGCCACCCGCCGGGCGGATGCGCTGGAGCGGGTGGCGGAAGTGTTTCTGTCCGGAACGGTCGGCGATCGTTCGGGTGGTGACCGTTACCTGATCAATATCCATACTGCGCCGGGTGTTTTGGCCGAAGATGGCGAAGATGCCGAGTCGGAATGTGAAGACTGCGGCAACGTTTCCGCGGAAACGTCGCGGCGGATGGCCTGTGATGCCTCTGTCGTGCACTGGCGGGAAGGGGTTGACGGCGAACCGCTCAACATCGGCCGTAAATCGCGCACTATTCCCCCGGCAATCCGGCGCGCCTTGCAGCGTAGAGACGGCGGCTGCCGCTTCCCGGGCTGCACCTGCAGCCGATTTGTCGATGCGCACCACGTCCGGCACTGGGCCGATGGCGGCGAAACCCGCATGGACAACCTGGTGCTGCTGTGCCGGAGGCACCACCGGCTGGTGCACGAGGGCGGCTTTGGGGTCAGCACGCGTCCAGATGGCGAAATCCGTTTCACCTATCCCGACGGCAGAGTCCTGCCGCCGGCGCCTGATGGACGTTTCCGCGGAAACGTCGAGGCCATCCGCGCTCAAAACCAAAGAAATGGATTGGACATCACCCACCAGACCCTGCCGCCGCTGTGGCTGGGCGAGCGCATGGACGCGGACCTGGCTCAGTTGGCGATGCAGAGCCGGGAGTGATGCCACTTAAGGTTTCGAGTCCGGGCCCTGGAATTGCGACAAGATGCATTGAGTTCTGCCGTCACTCTGAATTGAGCAACTGCTCGCAGAAATTCCGGCTGTCGTTGGTAAGCCGGTAAATCGGAATCTCCCCGGACCGGTTGATGGAAGGCATGTTGTAAAAAATCGTTCCCCTGGCGCAGTCGCTAAACCGGATTACCATTTCTCCAAAAAACGTGGTCTCCGGATCTACTGCGTTATCCAGAAAAACCGGTCCGGTCGTGTTGTAAAGCGTCAACGTCGCTGTGTAGGTATGATAAATACCCTGCGCGGTCAGCCATCGATGGCCAGCGTCGCCAAAGTTCGATGGCACAGACTCATCGGGACGTTTGATGTCATAGGTAAACCAGGTGACAAACATCTTCTGTTCGACTTCGTCAAACACGTTTATGAAGAATCCCTGTCCGGGCGTTGCCGGATCATACCAGGCGTCATTGAGGGCAATATTGATGGGAATTGCAGGTTTATCTATCTCTATGAGGTCATAAACATGAATCCGGTTGCCTTCCCTGTCGGAGACAATCACCCGTCCGTCAGCGGTCAGGGCGACTCCCGAGGGCCACCACATGATTTGCCCCCATCCAGAACGATGGATTTCAAAGGTGTGACAGTCGCCAGTATCGCTGCAAATCTGGATTCTGCGATTGCCTTGATCCGCAATGAATATCCGTCCGTCGCTGTCGGTTGTCAGATCCTTTGCCGAATAGAATTCGCCCGGATTGTTTCCGGATTTTCCAAACGCCCACTCGCAGTGACCCTGGTAGTCACAAAACCAAACCCGATCATCATCCATGAAAAGGATCCGGTCTTCCCGATCCACGGTAACAAAGCTCGAACCAAACCCTTCGAATGAAGCGCATTCCGCTCCTGCTGAACAAATGTGATAGATGTTTCTTTTGTAGTGAGTAATGATGATTCGGTTGTCGCTGCCTACCGCGACATCCAGAGGGTACTCGAACTGTCGTGGCTGACCCAACTCATCCTTCAGATAGTCACACACCCCTCCTGCAGAACAGATCTGAACCCGGCCGTTTCCATAGTCTGCCACGATAATGTGGTCCTCTGAATCAATTGCTACTCCTGTTGGATAATTGAACTGGCCAGGGGCATCGCCCCAGGCACCGAAAGCGGTGCACTCTCCGGTGTCGTTGCAGACTTGTATGCGATGGTTTGATTGGTCGGCAATAATGATTCTGTCCTGGCTGTCGACCGCTACTGTAAACGGATCATTAAAACCGCCGGGTAGGGAACCACGATAGCCAAACGAATGAGAAAAAATCAATTCGTCCAGGGTCTCTCTGGCAACAACAGGCGCCGTCGTGAGCAGTGCAATCAGAATCAGCAAGCACTGGCAGGGGAGGCGATTCAAAAATGGGCAGCTAATCATTTCCCTGTACCGAAAGCAGTTCACATAGGGCGACGCGATCCTGCGCAACACGCTGCAGTTGCAGCGTGCCTTGCCGGTTTATCGACGGGATGTGGTAATCCAGGGTAATGTCATTGCAGTGATTCAACTGCAAGTCTATGGTTCCACCGGGTGACCATTCAGGCATCGGTTCGGCCTGGAGAAAAACACCGCCCATGGTCAGGTCGATGTCCAGGTGGGCAGTATCTCCCTCGTAGGGTCCGATCGCGGTGATCCAGCGCTGGCCCGCATCGCCGAAAATTGAGCCGGCGGATTCTCCTGGCCGCTCTGTATCGAACGTGAACAACGCAAGGAAAATTTTCTTTATGGAAGGGTAAATGGTGAGTAAAACGCCATGCCCGTCCAAATTGGGAACATACCAGGCATCGTTTACCCCGATATTCCAGGGAAAGGGTTGGTGCTCACCAGCGGAATCGCAACCCGCATCGCTCAATGTTGCTTTCGCAAGCAGGGACGGCCAATCAACCAAAACCCATATTTCGTAAATGTACCGATGCGATTCAATGGTGAAAGATACGGTTCCAGGAAACTCCGCCTCCGCAACCAAAATGTCCGGGCCACCTTGTGTTTCCCTGATAACAATTGCCATTTTCTTCGGCTCGCCAACTGATGGCACGCCGAGGCTGAACCAGATCCGTTCACCGGCGTACCAGAGTCTGTCACTCCCCATACCCCAGCCAATGCCCTGATTTCCGATCAGACCCCGGAAGTTCGTATTGGCACTTTGGCATGGTTGAGAGAAAGCGACCTGGGCCGAAGGGCTGGAACAATATCCACAAGCAAGAGCTAGAAAGGCAATTTGTACAAATAGCCTCCCCTGTTCCAAGCTTGAGCGAGCCATCATCTTTGACTCCCATATTTTCGGACCTGTCCCTATCAGGTTTACTCAGGTCCAAACTTCATAAGCTGTGACGATCAGTCCGGGCCACCCTGCACTGGAATACCAAGTTCTTCTGCCCGCGCGATGACCGTCGGATCATGATGAAGATTCCTGAACCGTGGTGAATATCCCAGCAGCCACGGATACCACGGGTCATCTTTCACCTGATCCATCCAGTAAAGCGCATTCTCCGTGTCGCCGAGCGAGGCATAAATCGATGCCAAGGGGAAGCCGTTTCCCGGCTCGTGTTCGATGCTGTCCAGAATCTCGCGAGCCTTGTCTTCCTGACCAGCCATCGCGTAGGTGCAGGCGGGCACCCAGGACCAGAATGAACTGCCAATGAGGTGCGCATGAGCTTCGATAGCTTCCTCGAACCGGCCCTGCTCGACCAGCGCAGCTCCCAGCGCCAGCCAGGCGATCGGATAGTCCGGATTGAGTTCAAGCACCGTTTCAGCCAGCTCGATGGCATGCCCATATTCCCCGGCATCACGGTATTGATCGGCCAGCCAGCTGGCGTAGAAGGCAGATAGAGGGCTCAGCTCCACGGTGCGCTCACCGGCTTCAATGGCTTCGTCATCCCGGCCCAGCAGTTCGAATAACCAGGCCAGGTGGTACCAGGCATCTGTAAGGCTTGGGTTCAGTTCCAGCGCGCGTTTCAATTCGGCTTCCGCTCCGGCCCAGTCGCGCCCGTAGTACTGCAAGTACATGCCAAGGGCAAGGTGGGCCTCGGCCAGGCCGTCATCCAGTTCGACCGCCTTTTCCGCTGCCGCCCAGGCGCGTGCGGAGGCGCCTTTTGGCGGTACCGGACTGTGCCCCAGCTCACTGTAGCCCTGCGAGATCGCCGCGTAGGCCAGCGCGCTGGTGGGATCCTTTTCCAGGGCCTCCTCAAGAATTTCAATGCCTCTTCGGTAGCCTTTCCAGGTCTCCTTGCGAAACTGGAACATGGCCTGAAGATAGGATTCAAAGGTTTCCGGGCGGATCAGCATCGTGCGCTCCAGGCTCTGCTCGTCCTGCGGGGTCAGACGGACCTGGACAGCCTGTGCGACCGAACGGGCAACATCCGCCTGCAGGGATAACACATCGGAAAAATCCTTGTCATAAGTTTCCGCCCAGATATCCTGATCTGAGGCCGCATCGATCAACCGCACCGTCACCCGCACGCGGTTGCCCTCACGGTAGATGGAACCCTCGATCAGCTTTGCCACACCGAGCGCGCGACCAATCAGCGGCATGGTCAAACTCGTGTCAACCCGGCTGGCCGAGGTACGGGAGGTAACTTGCAGGCCGGTAACCTTGCTGAGGTTGTTGATCAGCGAATCGTGCATGCCCACCGCAAAGTATGCCTGTTCCGGATCAGGCGAAAGGTTCTCGAGTGGTAAAACGGCGATGGTATTGGAGTCGATTTTGCGGGTTTGCGGCGCGACATCAATGGCCACCTGCTCCTGGATCACGCGCTGGGTGAGGCCGGTGACGGCAAATACGGCGACCACCAGTAGCCCGGCCAGCAGCAGGTAGTCGGATTTTGTGAAGCGAAAGTTCCTGAACGGCATATTCAGCGCGCGGCGGGGTGCGCCTGATGCCCTGCGAGTTATATCGTATTTCCAGGCAAACACCAGCGCGAGCGGAAAGCCGAGCAAAACGGCAATCCATACATAACGCAGCGCTGCGTCGCGGATTTCAAGCGCCGGAAACAACAGGTCGGCAACCTGCAGAACCACCCAGCCGGAAATGATATACACCGCCGTCATCCGAAACACCCGTCGGCGTCTCAGCTCGTTCAGAAAGTTCCTCATCGCGCTCATCACCCGACTCCCCGGCTAAGCCGGCCAGGGATGATCCCTGGCCGGCTTCGCTTTTTATCAAATCAACATCGCTGCTACCGATGATCTAGCAGCCAGTCGAGGATCGGCTGCCAGACCCATTCAGCGGCGTTGTCCGCCAGGAAGAGGTCCGCGTGGGCGAAACCGCCCTGGTCGCCCTCAACCACCAGGTGCGTGATATCCTCGCTGGCAGTCTGGTCCCAGGTGTAGAAGCCATAATCACCAGCACCCCCTACCGAACCGACGTAAAGGATCGGAAGCGTGATCTCCCCAATGTGATCGTCAAAAGCCGGATCGTAGGCGGCACACCCGGAAGCACTGAAGTCGAAGGCCGCCTGCGTGGTCCAGAAGGGTGGCGTGATACTCAACAGGTCGACCCAGAGGTCCGGATTTGTGTAGAAGGTCAACGGGTCAAAGTTGCCTGCCAGGAAACCACCGACGATGCCCAGGAAGGTCGTTGCATCGTAGTTGTTCAGCCAATCGAAGATCAGCGATACGCCATCGGGATCTGATCTCGCCGACTCTCCCATCAGGGGCAGGAAGCTCCTGTCGTCCTGGTACAAGCCGTTCTCGAGATTCGGGAGAATTTCTCCTTCGATGTAATCGCAGGATTCCTGGTCGTTTTCCGGAAGCAAGATCCAGGAGTCCACCGGGATCAACCCCTTGACGTTGCGCAGCCGGGCTGGCCATTGGGACTCGGCGCCGGCGACTGCGACATCAATGCCAACGCCGTAACTGAACCCGAGCAGGTGCAACCTGCCCGGCCCCTGTCCGGTCAGCGTACGCACCATGCGCGCCAGGGTCAGGGCGATCTCGGTGTCCCGCGCGTCGCGATCAATTCCCCATCCCTCCAGGAATCCGAAATCGGTGGTTTCGATGGGTACCAGGGCCCAACCAAAGGTAATGCCCCAGACGTCAATGTCATGCCTGGCGAGAAAGACGGCAACCGAGCGATCCCAGTCCGGCACCGCGGAAGCGGAGGGTGTAAAGAAGATGCTCTCGAAGGAATTAGGCGCTCCCCCAACCAGAAATATCCCGTCAAGGGTCTTGATGGGCCGGTGGTTCTTCTTTTCCCGAACCACCCGGTGGACCTGGATCTGGTCATGCACACCCGGGCCAACCTGGAGGTCGTAGCGGTAATGGACGACGTCACCCGTGACTTCCATCCTTTCCGCCGGTTGAATATTCAGCAACCCGGGGGGCATCGGCGGAGGCCCGTGACCAATTTCGGCTTGTTGCGCCGGTGCGGCGAGCGCCAGGATCGGCGCTAGCAGTAATAGCAATATTAATCCGTGCAAGGCCTGAAGCGTCCGGCCCCGTATTTCTGCGTATTTCATAGTTACACCTCCAAATTGACCAGTTGATAAAGCCATTCGGTTTGAACCGCTATCGGTTCGGAGGTATTTGGGTTCTTTTTTGCAGGCTTAGATGAAAAACCTGACGAAGGGATAGCAATTAATTATGGAACAACAAATTAGACCTAAAGTGACCTAAGTCATTGACATGAAAGAATATTAAATTCATGGAAACTCATGAATCTTTATTCTGTCGATTCCGATAGCTCCTGGCGGATCAGTGGGAAACTGCCTGGTCATCAAGCTGGTGCAGGGTAAACGGCAGGTAATCATCAGGAAGCTCAACTTTAGGCGCGTCTTGTGGCCTTTCCAATTCCTTCTATACTTCGTTGAACTCAAAAATCGATCTTTTCGGATTCAACAATGAGGTGCTTATGCACTGGCTAAGAACTATCGGTCTGGCGTTGTGCTTTTTTGTAAGTCAAAACCTTGCGGCGAGCCCGGAAGAACCGTTTTACGACCTGGTGATATTGAACGGGCGCCTGATGGACCCGGCATCCGGCCTGGATGCGGTGCGCGCGGTAGGCATCACGGGCGGCACCATTCTCGCCATCAGTGAAGAGCCGCTGCAAGGCCGCGAAACACTGGATGCACGAGGCATGGTGGTTGCACCCGGGTTTATCGATTTGCACCAGCATGCGCAGGACCCGGCCGCTTACCGGGTGGAGGCGCTTGACGGAACGACCACTGCGCTTGAACTGGAAGGCGGCACCCTGGACATCGATCGCTGGTACGACGAGCGCGCCGGCACTTCTATCATCAATTACGGTGCGAGTATCGGGTATGGTGACGTCCGGATGAAGGTGATGCATCGACCCGGGCAAGGATTTACCGACAGGCCCCGCCAAGTCGCGCGCCAGCACGCCCGAGGAGTTGCGGGAGATTGTCGCGGAGATTGACTATGGTTTGCAGCGCGGCGCCCTTGCCGTAGGCATGCTGATTGAGTTCACCCCTGCCGCGACGCCCTGGGAAATACTCGAGGTATTCCGGGTCGCGGCCAAATATGACGCCGTTGTCCATGTGCACATGCGCAGCCTGGACGAGCCCTATTACTTCCTGGAAACGGAGGAAATCATTGGCGCATCTGCTGTGACCGGCGCGTCCGCGCATATCGTCCATATCAACAGTTCCCTGGGAGAAGACACACCGCTCGGCCTGGACATGATTCGCGGAGCGCGGGCACGCGGACTCGACATCACGACCGAGATTTATCCCTACACGGCTTCGATGTCGCCGATCGAGGCCGCGGACAACGATGACTGGCAGTCCTGGTCCGACGGCAAATTCCAGCGCTTCGAATGGGCGCTGACCGGCGAACGGCTTAACCGTGAGTCCTTCGGCCGTTACCGGGCGATCGGTGGATACATCGTTGATTACAACAATTCTGAAGAGGTCGTCACGGCCGCCGTGGCTGACCCGCTGCCAATGATTGCCAGCGACGGTATCCTGATCGATGGCATGGGGCATCCGCGGGTTGCCGGCAGCTTCGCCAGGCTGCTGGGTCACTACGTGCGCGAGCAACAAACGCTGACACTGATGGACGCGCTGCGCAAGATCACCATCGAGCCGGCACGCCGCATGGAGCGTCGCGTTCCCGGGATGGCGCTTAAAAGGACGCCTGCAGGTTGGCGCCGATGCCGATATCGTCGTGTTTGACCCGAACACCATCATCGACCGCGCGACCTATCGTGAGCCCACGCTGCCGCCGGACGGACTGCGGGATGTGTTGGTCAACGGCGTATTCATCGTGCAGGACGGGGCGATTAAAGCAGGCGTATTTCCCGGACGAGCGGTCAGAGCCCGGGTTCAATGACTGACCATTGAACCGGAATGCGCTCTTCTGATGCAAAAATTTATTCGGGCAGAGTCTCCCCCGATCCACCCATCTCTGCCGGAAAATCCTTTAGCTTCGGCAAGCCGTCCCTGACCCGCAATACCGCGGATTCATAGTTGACGTGAAGCGCCGGTTCAAATGCCAGGGTGGGTAAAACCGCCGCGTAAACATCCGTGAAATCGGCAGCCGGATGATCGGTCATGACATGACCGCCGCATTTGCTGCAGTATTGCCGTTGGCTGGCATCTGTTTTGTGGTAGCTGCGGAGGAACTCAGCCCCGTGAATGACCTTCACTTCGTTGCGCTTCCACAGCGTGAATGCATTGACCGGACCAGCGCTCCACGCCCGGCAATCCTTGCAGTGGCAATAGCCCATTGCGAACGGAGCGCCGGTAGCTGCGATCCGGACTACGCCGCAAAAGCAGCTCCCCTCGTGTTTGGTCTGACCTGATGGTGACATGTCTTTTATCCTCCCGTGTGTGCGTAAACGCCGATGAGTATAGTCGTCATTTGATCGATCTGCGCGAAATCAAATCTGCCTGCTGCTTCTGGCATTTTGCTTACCCGGGGCTCGATAATGATTGGCCGTAGATCAGGACGGGCAGATCAGTAACACCCGGCAGACCCTGCTGGGTCCGGATCAATTCGGACCCCAGCTTGCGGGCCACGGCCATGCTGGCCTCGTTGCCCTCGAGAATGACGTGTATGACGCTGGGCCAGCCCAGGTGTTTGACCACGTATTCCAGTGAAGCCCTGGCCGCTTCGATCGCAAAGCCCTGCCGCAAATGATCGGGCGAAATGGTCCAGCCGATTTCCGGGCTTGGCCAGCCTTCGGGATACCAGGGGCCAACCCGCCCCACCCATTGCCCGGTTTCCTTGTGCTCCAGCGAAAAGAACCCGTAACCGCGTATCGCCCAGTGCCCGATGACCATGGCCATGCTTGCGCCAGGCCTGTGCCCGGTTCATCGGCGGTGTGCCCAGATAACGGACGGTGTTTTCATCCGCCATGGCTTTCGCCCAGGGGTCGAAATCCCGCTCCGGGTCGATTTTTCTGAGTATTAATCTTTCTGTTTCTATGATCATGATGGAATCGTAATCGAATCAGGAAACACCCGGGTATGCAGCCGCGCGGGCTTATCAGCACATGACATGCAATGCCGATCGTCATAGGATAACAGCATGAAACAACTGATTCCCGTTTTATGCACGCTGCTCTGGGCTTCGAACGCGCTTGGCCAGGGCTACGATATTTACGTCAGTGACGCCGGTAATTTCACGCCAGCCCCCCTGGCAGATCCTGAAGTTTGACGAAAATGGCGAAAACCCCGAGGTTTTCATCAACGAAAACCTGGCCTGGCCACAGGATATTGTTTTCGTGGATAGTGACAACACGGTGCTGGTGTCCAATTTCAACAGCGGAAAAATCGAACGTTACAATGCGACAACCGGAGTGTTTGTAGACACTTTCGCCTCCGGCATCGCTGCGCCCACGCGCATGAAAATCGGCCCCGAAGGCCTGCTTTATGTCCTGCAATGGAGCGGGAACGGACGGGTGCTGCGATTTAACCGGTTTGGCGACCTGATTGATACCTTCACCAACACCGGCGTGACCCAGGGTATCGGCCTGGATTGGGACAGCGCAGGAAATCTGTACGTGGCTTCGTACGATGGCCAACTGGTCGCAAATACGATACCAATGGCCTCGACCAGGGCAATTTCATTTCCAACAACCTGGCGGGGCCAACCAACATCTGGTTTGCCGACAATGGCGACTTGCTGGTTTCCGATTTCAATGGCGGCGCGATCAGGCGATTCAATTCCCAGGGCGTCTACCTCGGTAATTTCACCACCGGCCTGTCGCAGTCGGAAGGCGTGGACTTTCTGCCCGATGGCAACCTGCTGATCGGTAACGGCGGCACGCATTCGGTCAGGATGTACACGCCGGCGGGGACTTACGTCAAAGACATTATTCCCAACGGTTCGGGTGGCTTGAAACAGCCCAATGCCGTGGTCGTGCGGGAGCAGGCCAGTGGAGTTTCAAATCAACGCCGGCTTCAATGACGCCTGGTTCGACCCGTCCATTACCGGACAGGGTTTCCTGATTTCCGACCTTTCCCGATATCAAGCAAATGTTCGTCGCCTGGTTTACCTATGACACCGAACGCCCGACCGCAGGACGTTACCGCGATACTGGGCGACCCCGGCCATCGCTGGCTGACGGCGCAGGGGCCCTACGACGGGGATACAGCCGAGATGACGATTTTCGTGACCTCGGGCGGCGTTTTTGATTCGGCCCAACCGCCGGCCAAGACCGACCTGGACGGTGACGGCACCATGACGATCGATTTTACCGGTTGCAATGAGGCGATTGTCAGTTACGAGATCACCTCGCTTGGAATCTCCGGCGTCATCCCGATCCAGCGCATCGTCGAGGACAACGTGGCGTTGTGCGAAGCCCTCCTGGTACCCTGATCCACCCGGACTGATTTAAACAATATTTTTTCTGTCACCTATACTCGAAGGAGTGGCATTCCGCCACCCGGAGGGTACATATGAAAAAAATCACGAAATGGCTGTTGCTTCCCTTGCTGTTGGGTTCGTTCTCCGCCGCCAGCGCTGACGTCGTCCAGGTTTGGACCTGCACGCTGAATGATGGCAAATCGGACGCCGACCTGGCCAAGGTTTCGTCGGAATGGCTTGCGGCAGCAAAAGGCATGAAAGGCGGCGCTGAAATGAAGGCGTTTAACGAGTCCCCGATGGCTGCAACCGCGGGCCCACGCGGATTCAATTTCGTCATGGTAGCTCCTGATCCCGAATCCTGGGGAGCCTTTATGGGCGGCTATGAAGGCTCAGCAGCCTCCAAGGCAGATGACGCCTGGAATCAGGTCGCAACCTGCAACGGCAGTACACTGTGGAACTCCGTCGAGGTTAATTGATTGTCAGGGAACCCCTGATCAAAAGCGGCGTGCGGGTAGAGGGCGGCAGCTCTTTACCCGCGCAATGTGTCGATTGTTAAATGCCCCGGGGTCGGGCAAACTGCACAGAATTTTTTGGAGCAGCTTATGAAACGGTCCCTTTTATTCCTGTCGTTACTTGCCCTGAGCCTGGCGATCGCCGGTTGCTCCAAATCAGACGAATCAGCTGTTGTTGCCCCGCCCACCGCGGCATCCGGCCCGGAATTGGCGGGCGCCGAGTCTTTCACCGTGCTGGTTTCGGGAACGGACATCGGGCAACTCGAAGTGGACCACTCGGCAGGGTCGACACAAGTCGACTATGAATACAGAAACAACGGCCGCGGCCCCTCGATCAGGGAATCGGTTACGTTCGGCGAAGGCGGACTGCCGAAGAAATGGACCATCGAAGGCCACACCACTTTCGGCAACGGGATTGATGAACAATTCTCGCTGGTGGATGGCAATGCCGACTGGAAGGATACGACCGGAACCGGCACCGCCACACCGGCCGAGGATGAGCTGTACGTGGCCCAGGAGTCCAGTCCCTACGCCCTGTGGATCTATGCGCGCGCACTGTTGGCCGATGAAGATCATGAGAGGCAAGTATTGCCTGGCGGCACGCTGCGGCTCGATGAAATAGAAGATTTGACCGTAAACGGCCCGGCCGGCGAAATTCCGGTCACGGCCTATGCGCTGTCCGGCATGGAACTGAACCCCACCTATTTTCTGCTCGATCAGAACGATGCGTTTTTTGCCACCATGTCGCCCCGCTTCGCGATCCTTCGCGAAGGATATGAAGGCGAAGATGAACGCCTGCGCAACCTGGCCTCTGAATACGCCGCCCACCGGTTCGAAGCCATCCAGCAGAAAGTGGCAAAATCTTTCGACACACCGGTGCGGATCCGGAACGTGCACGTATTCGACCCGGCCGTCATGGAGCGTTCCCAACCCGTCGATGTGCGGGTAACGGGGAACCGGATTACCGAAATCCTGCCGCCGGACGCGCCTGTCGAGGTTACCGATGTCCTGATCGACGGCGGGGGCGGAACACTGATCGCGGGCATGTATGAAATGCACGGTCACCTGGGACAGAACAGTGCATTGCTGAACATTGCGGCGGGGATCACCTCGGTGCGTGACATGGGCAATGACAACGAGGTGTTGAGTGATCTGATCGCAAACATCGAGTCAGGCCGGCTGGCGGGCCCGCGCGTTACCCGCAGCGGTTTTATCGAGGGTAAAAGCCCGTTCAGTTCCAACAACGGCGAGCTGGTCTCAAGCCAGGAAGAAGCCCTGGCAGCAGTCCGGCGTTATTCCAATGGCGACTTTTACCAGATCAAGATTTACAACAGCATGAACCCGGAATGGGTGCCGGCGATGATCGCCGAGGCGCATGCCAATGGCCTCAGGGTAGCCGGACATGTGCCCGCGTTTTCTAACGCCGACGCGATGATCGCGGCGGGTTACGATGAGATGACGCACATCAACCAGGTCATGCTGGGCTGGGTGCTGGAAGAAGGTGAAGACACCCGCACGCTGCTGCGACTGACGGCTTTAAAGCGCCTGCCCGATTTGCAGGTGGACAGTCCCCGGGTCATGACAACGATCAATGCCATGGCTGAAAAAGGCGTTGCCATCGACCCGACCCTGGCCATTCACGAGGCCCTGCTGCGCTCGCGCAACGGGACGGTTTCCCCGGGCATGGTGGATTACATCGACCACATGCCCGTGGGTGTGCAGCGCGAGGCCAGGACTGCCCTGGCCGAGATCGCGACAGCCGAGGACGATGCGGCTTACTGGCAAGCGTACAACAAGATCATCGAGGCCCTCGCCGTGATGCGCGAGAAGGGGATTTTCATGGTTCCCGGCACCGACCTCGGCGGCTCGTTCAGTTACCACCGCGAACTGGAGCTATACCAGGCCATTGGTATGACGGCGCCGGAAATTCTCAAATGGGCGACCTGGGACATGGCCGAATACCTGGGCCAGAGCGATGAGTTGGGTTCTATTGAAGCCGGCAAGCTGGCCGACTTCTTCCTGGTGCCGGGCGATCCGACGACCGACCTGAAGGCGATCAAGACGATCTCGATGGTGGTCAAGGACGGCACGGTGTATTTCCCGACCGAGATTTATCCCGAATTCGGCATAGAGCCGTTCACCGGCGTGCCGGAAATGACTTTGCCGGAATAAAAACAGCGCTAAGCCAATCGATCGATAACCGCGACGCCGGTTTCAGCGAAGCTGTCCATGTTGACCAGGGCTTCGGCCACCTGCTCGAGGCTGACGGTCCGGCCGACCAGTTGTTCCGGATGCAGGCGTCCGCTGGTGACCATTTCCAGCATCTGCGGGTAGCGGTGCGCCTGCATGCCGTGACTGCCGAGGATCTCCAGTTCGTTCGCAACGATCAAACCGGTCGGCACCCTGGCGTTACGTTGCTCCGGAGACAACAGGCCAACCTGGACATGCCGGCCGCGCTTGCGCAGGCAGGCAATCGAGTTGAAGCAGGTATCCGGGCTGCCCAGCGCGTCGATCGATACATGCGCACCGCCGCCGCTGATGTCCCGTATTTCATCCACCACCTTGTTCGGGCCAGTAGCTTTGATGCAGGCATCAGCCCCCATGCCCCGGGCAAATTCCAGTTTTGAGTCGGTGATGTCGACCGCAATCACGCGGGCGCCAAGCGCGCGGCCGATCATGATCGCTGACAAGCCCACACCGCCACAGCCGTGCACGGCCAGCCATTGCCCCTCGGCCAGCCTGCCCTGGTCGACTACCGCCCGGAAGGACGTGGCGAACCGGCAGCCGAGGCTGGCGGCGGTGACGAAGCTGACCTGTTCCGGAATCCGCACCAGGTTGGCGTTCGCATAGTGAATGCCGACGTATTCGGCGAATGAGCCCCAGTGGGTGAAGCCGGGCTGAAACTGGTGGTCGCAAACCTGCTGGTTGCCGGATGCACACTGCGGGCAAACGCCGCAGCCGCAGACAAACGGCAGGGTGACCCGGTCCCCCGTCTTCCACCCGGTAACGCCGCTTCCAACGGCCTCAATCACTCCGGCCAGTTCGTGGCCGGGAACATGGGGCAGGCGGATGTCCGCGTCGTGCCCCATCCAGCCGTGCCAGTCGCTGCGGCACAGGCCGGTGGCCTCGACCCGGACGACCACGCCACCGGGCGTTGGTGAGGGGTCGGCTACGTGACGAACAGAAACCGGCCCCTGGAACTCGTCGTAATATACGGCGCGCATGTGATGACTATCCCGTTCTACTTAGTCCAGGTAGTCATGCAGCCACTGGTTGACCTCGTTATGCCACTGCACGGAATTCTCCGGCTTCAGCACCCAGTGGTTTTCATCCGGAAAATACAGGAACTTGCTGGGAATGCCGCGCCGTTGCAGGGCCGTGAACGTGGCGATGCCCTGGGTTACCGGCACGCGGTAGTCGAGTTGCCCGTGAACGACCAGCATCGGAGTCTGCCACCGGTCCACGTAATTGACCGGGTTTTGTTCTTCATAGTTTTCGGGTTGCTCAAAATACGGCCCGTCATTTTCCCATTCCGGGAACCACAACTCCTCGGTGGTGTAGTACATCATGCGCTGGTCGAATATCCCGTCGTGATTGACCAGGCACTTGAACCGGTCCGGCCAGTTCCCGGCAATCCAGTTGATCATGTAGCCGCCATAGGAAGCGCCCAGTGCACAGACCTTGTCGCCATCCAGGAAATCGTATTTCTCCAGCGCGGCGCTGAGCCCGAGTTGCAGGTCGATGAGCGGCTTACCGCCCCAGTCACCGGAAATGCTGTCGGTGAACGCCTGTCCGTAGCCGGTGGAACCGTGAAAATCGATGAATACGGCGGCAAATCCCTGGCCGGCATAGGTTTGCGGGTTCCAGCGGTAGTGAAAATGGTTGCCGAAGCTGCCCTGCGGGCCGCCATGAATCAGGAAGGCGACCGGGTATTTCTGACCCTTTTTATAACCGGCGGGCTGCATCACGTAGCCGTACACGCGCTCATTGTTTGCGCCGGTGAACGAAAACTGTTCGAAATCGCCCATTTCCACACCCTGCAATTGCGGCGTGGAGAAATGGGTCAATTGGCGGGCCTTCTCGCTACCGTTATCGATCGCGTAAAGCTCGGTCGGTGACTTCAGGTTGTCCATGGCGAACACCACGCCCAGCGGGCCCGACGCAAACGCGCTGACGCTGCCCTGGCTGACCCGTTTCGTCTTTTCACCACTGTTTATGTTTATCTCCCACAGGGCCACGTTACCCTGGTCGTCCGCGTTGACCAGCAGGGAGTCGCCGGAATCCGAAAACGCGATGGAAGAGGCCGAACGGTCCCAGTCCGCGGCCAGGGCCCGGGTCTTGCCCGACTCGAGGTCACGGATCATGACCTGGAAACGGTCTGCCTCGAAGCCGGGCCTGGCCATCGCACGGTAGGCCAGCAAACGGCCATCCGGGCTCACGACCGGCTGCGTGTCCCAGGCCTGGTTGGAGGTTGTCAGGTTGTTGACTTCGCCATCACCGTTCATTGGCGCCGAATAGATGTCGAAGTTGGTGGAGGTCGGCTCGTCGCGATCACGGATTCGCGCCACGAAATAGACCGTCGAGCCGTCCGGTGACACCGCGTATTCCTCGACCCCGCCACAGACCCGGGACGGTATATCCGCGCGCACGCCCTTGCTCAGCAGCACGGGCTCACCGGCGCCGGCGCCATTTTCATCCAGCGTCAGCGCAAACAGCTGCGAGTGTTTGTCATCCAGCCAATGGTCCCAGTGCCGCATGAACAATTGCTCATAGAGCACACCGCTGGTTGGGCTCTCTTTCTGCTTCTCGTCCCGGCTGGCGGTGCAGGCCAGGGTCTTCACAATCGAGGTAAACACTGGCGGACAGCACCAGGCGGTTGCCGCCCGGCGCCACCCGGAAGGTGCCTACGTCTACCGGCAAATCCGTGACCTGCGTCGCTTCGCCACCGTCGAGCGCAATTCGCCAGACCTGGGATGTCGCCACTCCGGGTCGAGAGGAAATAGACCTCTTCGCCGTCGGCCGACCAGGCCGGGTCTGTGTCATTTGCGGCATGGGTGGTCAGGTGATGAGTAGCCCCATCACTGAACCCGGTCCACCACAGGTCGAATAGCGCCCTTGTTGGCGGCCATGTCGGTCGTGCGCACGCTGTAAACCAGCTTGCTGCCATCCGGTGAAAGCGCCGGGGCGCCCACTCGGTCCAGTCGCACCAGGTCATCCGCCGTGAAAGGTTCTGCCAGGGCCGCTGAACACGCGAACAGGCCGACGATCAAAATCAGGGCTGCAGTTCGTTTAGTCATTTTTCAGGTTCCGTTTAAAAAAATCCAGGCACATATTCCACAGATGTATTTTTTCCGCCTCGCCAACGATGCCGTGCCTTTTACCCGGATACGTCATCATTTCAAACGGAATGGAGGCTTCCTGCAGCGCGTCGATCATCTGCACGGTGTTGTCAAAAAACACGTTGTCATCGGCCATGCCATGAATGATCAGCAGCGGCCCAGCCAGGTTTTGCGCATAGGTGATCGGACTCGAGATTTCGTATTTGCCATCACCGTCATTGGGGTCACCCATGTACCGTTCGGTGTAGTGGGTGTCGTACAGGCGCCAGTTGGTAACCGGCGCGCCGGCGATGCCTGCCTTGTATGAGCCCGGCGCTTTCAGCATCAGCATCAGCGTCATGTAGCCGCCGTAGGACCAGCCCTGGACACCCACGTTGTCCGCGTCGACGAAGGGCTGTGATTTCAGCCACTCCAGCGCCGCGCAGCTGGTCGCGCACCTCGACATCGCCCATATCGCGGTAGATCACGTCTTCGAAGGCTTTACCGCGCTCGGACATGCCGCGGTTGTCCAGCGTGAACACCACGTAACCATTACGCGCCAGCACCTGGTTGAAGTTGATCTGCCAGGTTTTGGTTACCACCTGGGCGCCCGGGCCGCCGTATAGATAGACCACCGCGGGGTATTTCTTTGCCGGATCAAAGCCAGCCGGCAGCGCTATTTGATAATTGAGAACCGTGCCGTCTTCGGCTTCGAGCGTGCCAAACGTGTATTCGCGGTGCCCGTCCAGGTAAGGATAATAAGGGTGGCTTTCGTCCAGCGGGTTTTCGGTGATAAAGGTCAATAACTCCCCGGACGCGGAACGGATGGCGGTATAGGGCGGGCGTAACGGTCCCTGGCCGTTTTCGACGTAAAAACTGCCGTCCACGGATACCGACGCCTCGTACCAGCCACCCGGAGCTGTCATCTGCTGTACCTCGCCGCCGGCCAGCGGAACGCGGTACAGGTGTTTTTCGGTGGCCGTTTCTTTTGAGCCGGCAAACCACACATAGCCACCCGTTTCATCCACTGCCCGCACGCCGCCACCGTTTCGGCCGGTTTGTGCCACGGCCCAGTCACCGGAAGTCAGCTGGCGAACCAGGGTGCCGTCTTTCTGATACAGGTAGATGTGATTGAAGCCGGATCGCTCCGAGGTCCAGATAAAGCGTTCACCGCCATCCAGGAAGTTCAGGTCGCTGTGCAGGTTGACCCAGTTGGGTTGCTGCTCTCTCAGCACCACGGTCTGCTCCATGGTTTCCGGATCGATAAAGATCAGGTCGAGCGTTTTCTGATCGCGGGTCTGCTTCTGTACGGCCAGTGTCCCGTCCGGCGAAAAATCGACGCGGGCCAGGTAGAAATCCTTGTCCTCGCCCAGATTCACTTCACGGACTTCTCCCGAAGCCAGGTCCATGACAAACAGTTCAACCACGGCGTTGGCGGTACCGGCAAACGGGTAGCGCTGGGCCACCGTGGTCACCCCGTTCGTGTCGATTTCATAGCGGTTTTTCAATTCAACGCCGGATTCGTCGATACGGGTGAACGCAATCCGGCTATCGTCTTTGGCCCACCAGTAGCCGGTGGTGCGGTACATTTCCTCCTGCGCCACGAATTCCGCCATGCCGAATGAGACTGCCCCCCCACCGCCGGTGGTTATGGCCCGCTCCACACCCGTGGCCAGGTCGATCACGTACAGGTTCTGTTCGCGTACGAAGGATACGTAACCACCCTTCGGCGAAATTTTCGCATCGGTTTCCGTTGCTTCGGTTTGCGTCAGCGGCGTGGTTCGGAGCCGAGTTCCAGGTAATAAAGATCGCCGCCCAGCGGAAACAGCAATGCCTTGCCGTCCGGCGACCATTCATACTCAACGATGCCGGAAGAAGAAGAATCCGCGCCCGTTCACGCCGCGCCAGTTCCACTTCGTCCAGTTCCTCTTCACCGCCGAGTAATGCCGTGCTGTCCACCAGCAGGCGCTTTTCGCCATCGGCAATGTTGTATTCCCACAGGTCCAGCTGGTCCTGGTCGTCGGCCCTGCCCTGCAGGAATGTCACGCGCGTGCCATCCGGAGATATTTTTACGCCCTGGGCGACCGGACCGGACAGCGAGGGACTGGCGGCCAGGCGCTCGATGGTCAGTTCTTCTGCCATGGAAAATGATGCCTGGGTCATAAGTGCAGTGATAAGCAAGATCGGATAAACACGCATTGATTGTCCTTGTTTGATCGATTATTGAAGGCTATCCGGCAGTTCCTTTTTTGGCGGTAATGCCGCAGGCAGCGGTTTTCTCGGCATCATCTCTTCGCGGGTCGCGGCAAGGTACACCGAAGTCGCCATGACCGCGGCCGCCTGCATCAGGTCGCCGGGGATGATGTGACCCACGTCGTCCACGTTGGAGTGGTGGGTGTTCAGATCGTAGTCCAGCGGATCCTGGACAAAATTGAACCCGGGCAGCCCCACCGCGTTGAAGGACAGGTGATCGGTGCCGGTCGTGTTGATGATGGTGACCGTGCTCACGCCGAGGTCGGCAAACGGTTCCAGCCAGGCGTCGAAAATCGGCCGCGCCATGTCGTTCTGCTGCAGGTAGACGCCGCGAATCTTGCCGCCGCCGTTGTCGAGATTGAAATAGGCGGAGAGTTTTTCATGCTCCGGCTTCAATTTCATATCCAGCGGATCGGCGAAATGGTTGGCCACGTAGGCCCGTGAGCCGCACAGACACTGCTCTTCGCCGTCCCACAACGCGGCGCGCACGCTGCGGCGCATCGGCAGGTCCAGGGATTTCAGAATGCGCATGGCCTCCATCACCACGGCGCTGCCGGCGGCGTTGTCCGTTGCGCCGGTGGCGCCATGCCACGAATCAAAATGCGCGCCCAGCATCACCAGCTCACCGCCCCGTGCGGTTCCCGGAATTTCAGCGATTACGTTTGTGCCCTTGGCCTCCGGATAGAATGAAGCTTCAACATCCACTTCCAGTTCCACCGGGATATCCCGTTCCAGCAGGCGATGGATGCGGTTGTATTGTTCCGGCATCAAGGCTACCGACGGCGGAGGTACCGGATCCCCCTCGATATACGAGCCATAGTCACTCCTCATGATCACGCCGGCGCCACGGGCCCACCCGGTGACCAGCACCGCTGCGACGCCTTCCTCTTCAAGGAAAGCGGCTATCCGGCCATTGATTTTCAATTCCAGGGCCCAGCGGTCCGCCGCGTATTCGAGCGGCATGACTTCCCAGATGCGCGAGGCTTCATCCTTGTCGACCGGGTAAGCGATCAGCGGCCATTCGAGGACCGGCACCGGACCCGGATCGACCGGTCCGTTATAGCCCGAGTGACCGAAATCAGCGAGGTCTTCATCGCTGAAGCGGAACGTTTCCGGCTTTTCCGGCAGTTCGAATTTTTTTGGATGATCCAGCATGATGATCTTGCCCCGCAACTGGCCGCGGTACTTGTCTTTCCAGGCTTCGATCTGTACCGCCAGTTTTTCCAGGTCGCCGTTTTCGGGCGCATCGCTCTGCTGTTCCCAGACCGGTGCGAACACGACTTCCCCGGTCACCGGCTGCCCGGTGGCCGGGCTGAAATCAGCCGGGTAAGCCGAAAGCGTGGTTTCCTGCGGCTTCTTCATCTGCACAGCAACCCGCGACCAGTCCCAGCCGCGCCCGAACGTGCCCCACACCTCCAGCCCGGCGTCGGTAATTCCCGCTTCCCTGAAAGCTTCCACCGCTCTATCAGCAGCCTGCCGGTACCCCGGTGAACCGCTCATGCGCGGACCGTTCTGATCCGCGATCAGGGACATGTAGTCCATCACCTTCGAGTGATAAAACGCCTCCTGCTTGATGCGGTGGACCACGTCCAGGTCGACTTCTTCGGCGAAGCCGTAGCCGGGTACGAGCAAAAACAGCGCAGTCACGGTGACGGATAAAAAACGTTTCATTCGGATGGATCTCGTTGAGGTGGAAAATGAGTCTAACCGTCGGACCCTGACCTGTCATCCACGAATCGTCCCTGCTATTCTGTCGCCCTTCGGAAACAATTTGAAAAAGGGATATCTGGTGAAGATTAAATCTTGGCTCATCGTGTTGCTGTCGGGCTTGAATGCCCTGCCCCTGTTTGCGAGCGAAGTGAAGCTGGTGCGCGAACCCGACTTGTCTGGTGAAACCCTGGTTTTCACCTACGCGCGGGACATTTGGAAGACTTCTCTAGCCGGAGGCGAAGTCACGCGCATCACCAGTTTTCAGGGTCAGGAGGCACACCCGAGTATTTCGCCAGACGGCCAGTGGGTCGCGTTCACAGGGGAATACGAGGGTAACCAGGATGTTTACGTGACCGCAATTTCCGGTGGTGAGCCCAGGAGGCTTACCTTCCATCCGGCGGCAGACAGCGTAGTCGGGTGGAGCCCCGACGGACAATCAGTGTTGTTCAGCTCCGGGCGCAGCAACGCACCGAGGGCATGGCCGCAACTTTTTACCGTTTCGGTTAACGGCGGCATGCCGCAACAGTTACCCATGAACCGGGCTTTCGACGGGGCCTTTTCGGCTGATGGCAAACACCTGGTCTACCGCCGCTCAGGTCTCTGGGATGCCGGTTGGCGCAATTATCGCGGAGGGCAGAACCAACCGTTGCGGTTGATCGACCTCGAAGATCTGTCCGAGCGGGACCTTCCCTGGATTAACTCGCTCGACCTGAAACCCCAATGGCAAGGTGAGTACATCTATTTTCTATCCAACCGTGAGCAGGTCGACAACGTGTTCCGCGTGCCGGAAAACGGCGGTCCCGTCGAGCAACTGACTGACCATCGCGATTTCGACGTGAAGGGATTCAGCATTGACGGAGACAACCTGGTCTACGAATACCGGGGCGGGCTGTATCACAAGTCACTGGGCGGAGAGCCCAGGCCTGTCAGCATCAGTCTGGATGCGGACTTTCCCTGGAACCGCCCGCACTGGGAAGACGTTTCCAAAGACATCGAGTCCACGAATGTGTCCCCCAAGGGTAAACGGGCCGTATTCGTCGCCCGGGGCGACGTGTTTACCGTTCCCGTGGAGCATGGTGACGCGCGTAACCTGACCGATAGTTCGGGCAGCCGGGAAGTAGCCGCAGCGTGGTCGAACGATGGCCAGCGGATCGCCTGGTTTTCTGACGCCAGCGGCGAGTACCGCCTGGTGACGGCTGATCAATACGGCAAGCAGCATAAAGAGATTGAGCTGGCCGGAACGGGTTTTTACGGTGAACTCCAGTGGTCTCCCGACGATAACCGCCTGGTATTCAGCGACCAGAAACAACAACTTTGGCTTGCTGACCTGGCCGCTGGCAGCGCCCAGGTAGTTGCGAAACAACCGGTGGTTGACCCTGACTGGAGCATGGCGCCCAGTTGGTCGCCGGACAGCCGCTACCTGGCCTACTCGGTGCAGGGAGACAGTTTTTTCCGCAGCCTGATGATCTATGGCGTCAAGGACGGTAAGACCCACCGGATAACTGACGGTATGGCGGACGCCCGTTCCCCCGTTTGGGACAAGTCTGGCGACAAGCTCTACTTTGCCGTCAGCACGGACTTCGGGCCGCACGCCGCCTGGCTCGATCTGAGCAGCGTGGCTTTTACACCGCACTATGGTATCTACTACTTTTTGCTGACTGACGAGGTCAAATCGCCCTTGCTGCCTCAAACCGACGATGAAGAAGCAGATTCCGAAGATGACCAGAAAGACACAAAGGAAGATAAGAAAGACAAGAAGGAAAAATCAGTACCCGAAGTGAAAATAACCTTCGGGAATATCCCGCAACGCGTGCTGCCCCTCGGCGAATCCGGGCGCATCAGCGAACTGAAGACCGGAAAGGAAGGCGAGTTGTTTTTCCTGAAAGTCATCGATGATAAGACAGCCCTTTTCAAGTACTCCCTGGAGGACCGGGAAGCAACCTCGCTGGCCGCTGATGTCAGCCAATACCGCTTGAGTGCCGATGGCGAGCAAATCCTGGCGAAAACCGGCGAAACGTGGCAGTTGTTCAGCTCCGCCGAGCCACTGGGTGATGAAGCCAAGACCCTGAACATCGCGCTGGCAAAGCTGGTCGACAATGCCGCTGAGTGGCAGCAGATTTTTCGCGAAGCGTGGCGTTTCCAACGCGATTACTTCTATGTAACCAACCTGCATGGCGCAGACTGGGATTTCGTATACGAGACCTACGAGCCCCTGGTTCGCTATGTCAGGCACGCCGCAGACATGACTTACCTGCTGGACAACCTTGGGGCGGAAACCTCGGTAGGCCACTCTTTTACCAATGATGGCGATTTGCCGGATGTCGGCGAGGGCAAGGTGGGTTTGCTCGGCGCCGACCTGGAACTGACCGGCAAAGGCTATCGCTTCAAGCGGATCTTCCGCGGTGAGAGCTGGTATCCGGATGACCAGGAAAGCGCGCCCCTGGCCAAGCTCGCCGGGCAGGTTCAGGAAGGCGACTACCTGCTCGCCGTAAACGGCCGACCAATCAGCCAGGGCGCCAATCTGTATGCGGCCATGCGTGGCACCGAGGGCAAGCAGACGCGGCTAACGATCAGCCGAACCGGACAGGCTGCCGACACCAGCGATCTCACTGTTGTACCGATTGCCAGCGAACGCAACCTACGCCGTAACGCCTGGGTGGAAGACAACCGTAAGCGCGTTGATGAAGCTTCCGATGGAAAACTGGCCTACGTCTGGGTTCCGGATACAGCAGAACAGGGGTTTGAATATTTTAACCGCTATTTCTTTGCCCAGAGCAAGCGCCAGGGCGTAGTGGTCGATGAGCGGTTCAACCACGGCGGCTATATCGCGGAATACATCATCGATATACTGCGCCGCGAACGAAACGGCTACTTCAACAACCAGATGAACCCGGAAAGCCCGATGACCAGCCCGGGCTCAGGGATCTGGGGCCCGAAAGTAATGCTGATCAATGAAGTGTCCGGATCGGGGGGCGACATGCTGCCGCACATGTTCCGTTTCTACGGCATCGGCACCCTGGTGGGAAAGCGCACCTGGGGCGGACTCGTCGGAATATGGGGCGTTCCGAACCTGGTCGATGGGGGGCACATCACCGCGCCCCGCAGCGGTTACTTCAACCTGGATGGCCAGTGGGAGGTTGAGAACCAGGGAATCTCCCCGGATATCGAAGTGGAACAATGGACAGCGGAGACGGCAAAAGGCATTGATCCGCAGCTTGAAATGGCCATCAAGGTTGCGCTGGAGCAGCTTGAAGCCAACCCGCCGCAATCCCGAACCCAGCCGGCCGATCCGGTTCGGGTTCCGCAGGTAAATCCCTAGCGGCCGAAATACAAAATTTTATTCGGGTGATTCGATTAAAGGGAAATGACTTCATTTCCCGAACTCCTGCCTGTCATCCCGAAAATAGCCGGACCATCCAAATGATTCATCCCCGATAATGAATTAATAGTGTTATATATCAATGATATACGTCATTGAAAATTTTTCTGACCCATACATATTCTGGAATACTATCTGTACGTCAGATTATTCATACAAGCACTCAAGAAAAATCCAATAACCTCCCTATAGGGTAGTGCACCTGGCCTGATGACCAGGCTAATTCACTTTGGCGCCGGCAGCGGAAGCCAGCTTGGAGGTCATATGTTCAGATCTACAAAATCCGTAGTATTCGTCACATTGATTACCCTGCTTGCCTTGAGCGCAGGTCCGGTACTGGCGGACACCGAAGCCTTTTTCACAGGCGGCGGCGTCATCAGGGACGGGCACGGCTTGGACGCGCATAAGATTACGTTTTCCGTCGATGTTTTCGTGGTTGGAGAAGGTCAACCTGAAGGCCAAATTCAATTCCAATTTCATGTTACAGGCAACCCTGGTTTAAACAAGAGCAAGTTCGAAGCTACTGAATTCAGTGAATTTTCAGTCAACACATTGGAAACTGAGGAACTTGGGAATTTTACGTATATCAGGCTATGGGCCCATGGAGAATTGAACCGGGAAGATGGCTGGTCTGTGCTGGCCCGCTTTACGGATTTTGGGATGCCTGCCGGGAAGCAAAATAAATCAGACGCCCGCGGAGACGCTGTTCGAATCATGCTGTTCGACCCGAATGGTGAAGCCGTTTATGACACCGCGCAAGATTACCCCAGGGAACAAAGCTGGAGAGCCTTGCTGGATGGTGGAAACGTGACGTTGTATTTCAGTTTTGATCACGCTGTTCCCTGAGACGCAGCGATTCGATCAGGGCGATGTATCGAGGATGATCCCGCAGCGGGTCCAGTTCGGGATCGTTTTCGATCCAGGCGCGCGAAAAGATCGAGTTTTCCAGCAAATCCAGGGCTCGATCGATTTCCCCTGCCTGGGTAAAAAAACAGGCCACGTTGTAGCGGGTGCTGGGATCATCGGGGGCGAGTGACAGCGCCTTCTCCGCCCATTCAAGGCCTTCCGCCGGTTGATCGAGGATGAGAAACGCCGTGGCAGCGAGGTAGTACGCGCGCGGATTATCCGGATAGTCTTCCAGGTGCTGCCTGGCGCGATCGACCCCGACTTGCGCATAGTGATGCAGGGCGGCCTCGTCTCCGGCTTTCTGGTAACTGGCGACCACCAGGCACGGACTTTCATAATCGTACGGATTGAGTTCCATGGCCCGGGTGAAATTCTCGATCGCCCCGGCTGTATCGCCCTGGTGCTGAGCCAGTCTGCCCAATTGGTAAAATGCCTCGAATTTCTGCGGCGCAAGCTCGGCCACCCGCAGGAAGTCCCGGTGCGCCTGCTCGAATTGACTGTTGGCAAGATGGGCGTAACCCCGCGCCAGTTGGCTTTGGGCATGATCCGGTTCGATCTGTATGGCCTTCTCACTGGCTTGCATGGCCGCATGCCGTTCGAAATCCCCCCCGCCCAGGAAGATCGCTTTCGAAGCGTAGGCTTCAGCCAGGCTGCTCCAGGCCCGCAGAAACCGGGGGTCGGCATCGGTAGCCTTCTTGAATAACTCGATGGCCCGTTCATTGTCCCTTTGACTGAACGTCATCAGGTAACCCCGTCCTCGCAGGAAATACTCATAGGCACGGGCGTTGTCAGTGGTCGGACCGGGCAGCGAAACGTCGCCCAGCTTCAGTTTGAGGACATTCAGGATGCGCGCGGCGATATCGTCCTGGATCGCAAAAATATCGTCCAGTTCGCGGTCATAGGTTTCTGACCACAAATGGGAGTCGGTTGAAGCCTCGATCAGCTGGGCGGTGACGCGGACCTTGTTGCCGGACTTTCTCACGCTGCCCTCCAGCACATGAGCAACGCCCAGCCTGGCCGCCGCGGACGGCAGATCGATGTCCTTGCCCTTCAGCGCAAAACAGGAGGTCCTCGATGCAACCCGCAGGCCCGGGATCGTGGTAAACACGTTCAACAGTTCTTCGGTCAGGCCGTCGCAAAAATGTCCCTGGTCCTGCTCCGCGCTCATGTCCGGAAAAGGCAGGACCGCAATGGATTTTTCATGCGCCGGGGGCGCTACCGGCAGCGGGCTTGCATCAACAGGGATTTCACCGGTCCGCTGGATACCGTCCGGAGTGACGTCGAATACCCAGGAAATAATCAGTGCAGCGGGAAAACCGACGGCCAGCAGCGCCAGCACCAGCGTGATCGACCATTCCGGCAACCCGAGGGCCGGAAAAATGACATCGGCGAGTTGCAGGACCACCCAGGCCGCCACCAGGTAAGCAATCGCCACCTTGACGACATGCCGCTTTCTCAACTCCCTGAAGAAGGCCTTCATCACGGCATTATAGAGACTCCATGGGTAAAAAAAAGCCGCCCTCGCGGGCGGCTGATTCTTCTTTTACGACGCTGCTCAGATCCAGCGCTTCTTGTTATTGATCGCTTTTGCCGTTTTAATACAGATCCATTCACCAACGTCGGGCATGCAATGCCAGTTCGGCAAGTATCCGCTCGCAGATCGTATGACAGCGGTATAACCCATATCCATCATCGCCTGATTAGGCGTGAAGTGAAACTGCCAGCGTGCAGGTCGGGAAACTGAAAGTTACCCGTTCCCCATGGCATGGACCAGTATCTGCGCGCACTTGGGTCACCCCAGGTACCACCCTGCGGGAATGTAGACGGTCACGTTCACCGGTAGTGCCACTTGCGGAGAGTCGAGCGCTGCAACCAGCCAGGTCTGTTCGCCGGTGGGACCGTAGGTGTAGAGAGAAACATAAAGGAACTTGGTAGAGCCGGATATCCGACTTCAAGCAGGAAACCTTCGCCACCTTTCGCCGGGTTCCACCAGGTACCGCTCAGACCCGGATCCAGGCCGAAATTCGCCAGGCTGCCGTTGACGATTGTTGCCGGTGTTCTCATGGAAATCCTTGGCAAACGGGGCCAACGCTGCTTTTGAAGAAGAGCCATGGCAACGCTGGCACGCGAAATCGAGCGTAACCGCGGCTTCGCCGCCCACCTGGACCACGCTGCTGCCATCCGCGGAGAACATCGGGGCGGATGGGATCGGTGTTGATACGGAAAATATGGGTTCTCTCGTCACCCTGGTGCGGGCCAAGAGCCTGCGCCGACAGGGTCGCATAGGGCATGTGGCAGTCTTTGCATTCAACACCGGCGTTGTCCATCACGGTGCCCGCATAGGCATTCGCCTTGCTCGCGTGGCAATCCGCGCATTCGTTTACGATTCCGTATTGCGCATTCTGGTGCGGGTTATGGCAGGAGACGCAACTCTGGCTGGCATGCGCACCGGCCAGGAATTCGTTGTACTGACCTTCAGACTTGATGAAGCCGCCGCTCGCTGCAACGACATTGGCCGGTCCGTTGTTGTGGCACGTACCACAAAAGGCCGGGCTGGGATCGCCGGCTTCCATGCTGGCGCCCGGTCCATGGCAATGTTCGCACTGGACACCGGGCAAGGCAAAAGTACCGGATATTCCTGGCAATCCGGCCGGGCTGCCGCCGGCCTGGTAACCGGTTGTATGGCATTGGCCGCAGTTGTACACCAGGTTAGCTTCACCCGCATGGTAATCGGACCATTCGCCGGTCAGCAGGTTGAACTGGTTATGACCAGCCACGGGACGGCCCTGGCTGTCGACTGAACTGGTGATGATATACCCCTGGTCATTCAGGTACAGGGCTTTGGTCCGGTTCCCACCCACGACGTAACTGATGTCATCCCACATCAACCAGCCGGGCAGTGGCAGTGAGCGGTTCGCGGCGTCCACGCCCTCCATCAGGATTTGCTTGTGCCCGGAAGTCAGCCAGTCCTGGTACTGCTGTTCATGGCAACCGCTGGAACCACACGACTCGGCGCCGTCGTACTGGGCGGCGACAAACACCGGCACAGCCGCAAAAACCAGGCCCAGGGCCAGGCTCGCGATAGCCCGCAGAGCGGGTTTGTTTGGGGGGGACTTGAACATTGCTTTCATTACTGGCTCCTTCGATCCTGAGGGGTGGTCACGAACCTTTTACACCGCGTAAATATACATCCGACGCCGGCGCAAATCCCGAATTCATTCATTTTTTTGTACTTTTTTTGATCTTGGTCAAGTGCAGCCGGGATGTGCCGGTTAACGGTTGACACCAGGGACCGATTCGGAACCGGGAATCGTAAAATTCCCGCCCACCATTGAAATTACCCGGAAATTATTGAATAATCCGCCAACGTACCGGCGCAAGGGGTTGCAACCGGTATTTTCGGACAGGGATCAAAGGGATTTGTGAGTCTTTTAAACTGATGTGGCCGGGAGGAATGGCTTTTTCCCGAATCATCATTAAGGGGATTTCACACAATGGGGACCACCTATTTTTTGTTGCTTGTCGCTGCCTGTCTTGGCGGTGCACTCCTGGTTTTACGGCGAATCAATTCCAGCAGCTATCTTTTCGGACAGAAAAGCGATGGCGTTGAGTATGAACAGGTAAAGACTTCCAAACGCAAAACCGGACTCGATGAAGAGGTCGAACATCCAAGGGTTCAGGCCTACGTGGATTGGTACTTCAAGAAATTTGACGCAGGTTCGGAAAGCCTCGAAAAAGCTTTTGTAGGCACCGCTTTTGTTGCCAACGAAGAGTTGCTGGAAGCTTCCGGAATGGAAAGACGCGCCGTTCACTGACCCCCGGGTACTGGCGAAGACCGACAGCCCCCGTTCCGAAAGGACCGGGGGAGTCTTTATTTCGCGCGGGGGTTTTTCTTTCATGGATGTTTTCCATGACATTGTTTTATGATGTCGTTCTCCACTGGAGATTCGAGGAATGACAAGGTCGCCGAAAACCCTCGCGGTTTGTTTCGCCATGCTGGTGCTGCCGGCGGCGTTATGGGCCCAGGGCGTGTCTACCGTAGACCCTCTGAGTGCGGCAGAACGTGCGGCGCTGTCCCCTTCGCGGGCAACGCTTGAACAGGGCCGGTCGGTTGCTGACAGCGCGTGCGCCAAATGCCATGGCATGGACGGCGCAAGCACCGGTCCGGGCGTCCCCAGCCTGGCCGGGCCAGAGAACGGTTTACCTGCTCCGCGTGTTACGCGAGTACCAGGGGCGTGAACGACGCAACGACGACATGAACCATACGGTCGGGTTCCTCAACGATGAAGCGCTGCTGGCCGTTTCCACCTACTACGCTTCCCTCACCCCGGCGGGGCCCGTTCTTACCGAAGACGAACTGCCGGTAGTAACTGATTCGACTGGCGGCGACCCGTTCGCAGGGATCCGGAGCGATATAAAGAAATGCACGAAGTGCCACGGTGAGGACGGCAACAGCTCGGCTTCAGGTATGCCCAACCTGACTGCGCAGTCGCCTGATTATTTCCTGACCTCGATGAATGCCTACATCGACGGCGACCGGGCGCACAAGCTGATGACGAAGCTGGCCGGCGGTCTGGACCAGGCGACCCTGGAAAAAATGGCCGTGTTCTATGCGGTGCAGGAACCGGTTCGCACCCAGACCACGGGTGACGGCAATGCCGACCTTGGCCGCGAGTTGTCTGAACCCTGTGCCGCCTGCCACGGCAGCGACGGCAACGCCAGCGGGGCCGACATGCCTACCCTGGCCGGACAGGATGCGCGATACTTTATCAAGGCCATGAATGCCTACAAGGAAGGCCTGCGACAGCATGAAAAAATGTTTGAAGCCGTTGAAAATCTGAGCGATGCCCAGGCGGCGGACATGGCGACGTTTTTTGCGTTGCAGGAACCGGTGCGCAGAAACGTCCGCACACCGCTTACGGCTGAGCAGTGGCTCGACCGTTGTGAACGCTGCCACGGCATTGACGGCAACAGCACGGACCCGCGATTCCCGATGCTGGCCGGACAGGATCCGACTTACCTGGCCGCGGCCCTGCAGGCCTATGCCGGCAAAACACGCAACAGCAGCACCATGCATGCGATGTCCAGTCCACTGAGCGAATCCGATATTGAGCGAATCGTGGAATACTATGCCTCAAGAGAACCCAGATCCGTGGTCTATATGCAGATACCCTGCGAGGAAACCCCGGCCAGTGAGTAAGATGACCGCAACCACACCCAGGAGTGAGCGAGTAATGAAAATCAAGTTGGTATTGGCAATGATGTTTGTCCTGCTGCTGGCAGCCGGTACGGTTCAGGCCGGCGGCGATGCCGCCAATGGCAAGGCTCTGTCCGTTGACTGCTCTGATTGCCATGGTGAAAACGGCATGGGCGATGACGAGACGCCGGCCATAGCCGGAATGGAAGAGGCTGAATTTATTGCGGCCCTCAAGGGCTACGCTTCCGGCGAACGTGAAGACGAGAGCGGAATGATGGCCGATTACGTGACGGACCTGAGCGACCAGGACATGGCTGACCTGGCGGCATACTACGCGACCCTCGGAAAGTAAAAACGCCTGACCATTACGTTGCATTAACCCGGTCCGGTGCCAAGGCGCCGGGCCGCAGGGGCAAGCCAGATGAACGATAAACCCATCCACCGCCTGTACCGGCACTTCCAGGAATTGCCGATCAGCATGCGCACACTGTTCACGGGCGCGTTGCTGGTCCTGGGACTGGGCTACATATTCGCCATGCTGTATATTTTTGCCGCGCACTCGGCGGCGGATGGCAAACCCGGCCTTTCAGTGGATGACATCAAGATCACCTATAGCGGCAGCAAAGACGTCACGCCGCTGGAAAAGGCGCTGCGCGGACCGATGTCAGGCATGCTGCCTCAGAAGGACCTGGCGACGATGCTGGACTGGATTCGCGCCGGCGCCGACAAGAAAACCTTCAACGACGGCATCGAAACCATTGTTTCCGACAATTGCCTGGCCTGCCACGACGGCAGCAATCCCCACCTGAGCAATCTCGACGGGTTTGAAAACATCTCCTCAGTGGTCGCCCAGGATACCGGCGCCGACCTGTTTACGCTGGTGCGGGTGTCGCATATCCACCTGTTCGGTTTGACCTTCATCTTTTTTATCGTCGGCTTTATTTTCAGCCACGCTTACCTGCGGCCGGTCTGGCTCAAGAGCGCTATTATCATCGCGCCGTTTTTAGGCGTGATATCCGATGTGCTGGGCTGGTATGTCACCAAGGTATTCACGCCGTTTGCCTGGGTTGTATTGATCGCAGGCGCGGTGAACGGCCTGTCGTTTGCCGTGATGTGGGTAATATCGATGTACCAGATGTGGTTTTACCGTGTTCCGGAGCATGTCCGGAACCGGCGCGATGATCCGGATGCGTCGTAGGAGCGAATTTATCCGCGATTGAAATTTGCATGAACATATTCGCGCACAAACAACAATCGCGAACGCACGACGGCACTCCGACAGGTCTTCTTTGCCTGCGGCAAAACCGGCCTGTTTCCGTCACCTGTGCTAATTCGCTCCTACGGATGACTGGCGTAATACGCTGAAATTTCCTCGAGCAATTCGTCGCTGTAGCCGGCGCTCATTTTGTGCATCATGGAGCTGCCGCGCTCACCGTCACGGTACTGCTTCATGACCCGCAACAGGTACTCCTGCTTCTGACCTCTCAGCGCGGGGACAATCATGGTGGACTGGCCAGCGGGCTGGCCATGGCAGCGCTCACACTTGGCGATTACCGCTGTCGTCTGCTCATCGGTTTCGGTAACTGAACCGGCTGCCTGCACGGAATAAAACGCCGCGATATCCTCGATTTCCTCATCGGTCTGGTCGGTGACCATGTCCTCGTGGCTGCGTTGGTTATCGCGATAGGCCTTGATGGCGTTCACCAGGTAGGTGGGCTCCTGGCCCGCCAGGTTGGGAATCATCGGATCCTGGCTGACGCCACGATCGCCATGACAGCTTCCGCAGATGGCGGTCAGCGGCTCACCGGCAACGGGGTCGCCAAATGGCGGGGGGTCACGCAGCTCAGGCGCCTGGGAAGCGAAATACATCGCCATTTTCTCGATGTCCACGTCACCCAGGCCGCGCAGCATTTCTTCTTTTTCAACATGGCCACGACTGCCGTCCGCATATTCCTGGGTCGCCACGATCAGGTAGACCGGTTGCTGGCCTGCCAGGCTGGGGACGCCGGGCGTCGTGCTGATGCCTCGATCACCATGGCACTCGATGCATACGACAGCCACTTCGGCGCCCTGGTGATAAGTGGACTCACTGACCTCGTTCACCGGGACAGGCGCTACCGGCGGCAGTCCGGCAAAAAAGCCGGCGATGTTCCGGATGTCCGACTCGCTGAAGCCTCCGATCAATTCCTGCAGCGCTGCATGGCGCCGGTTACCATCCCGGTACTCATGCATGGCCTCGACCAGGTAATCCGCGGGTTGGCCGGCGAGGTTGGGGATTTTGGCCGTCTTGCCCTGGCCCTCCAGTGAATGACACCCGGTGCAGTTGGCTTCAACGATGGCTTTGCCGGACTCGATGTTGATCACCGCCGCGTCCGGCTCATTTTCGCCCCCGCAGGAGGCCACGACCAGCAAGCCAACGATTCCCATCAGGACATTTTTCATAGCCATCTCACATACAGCGACCCGTATTCTATTAGCTTACACCCCAAAGAAGCCCAGTATCACCAGCGTCAACAGGAATAATCCAAAGGTGATCAACGTGGCGCCCAGCAAACTGGCGCTCTTGGCCTGTGGCTCGGTCGGCGCATAAACCAGGTATTTGTCGAGTTCACCGGATGCACGCAGGCGTTCATATTCGCGCCGGTGCTCGTGCTTGTATTCCTCCAGTGGCACGCGACCGGTAAACATGGTCGTGTTCTGCGGGAACTTGTCCGGCCGGAAGTGATTGTTGAAGAAATGCACAGTGAACAGGAACACCACCGCCAGGAAAGCTTCCTCACCATGCACGATCGATGCGACGTTGAAGGCCCAGCCCGGCAGGAACGAGGCAAAAAACACCGGGAACCACATGACCAGCCCGCTCAAGCCGATGATGGTCATACCCCAGAACGGCGCCCAGTAGTCAAACTTTTCCCAGTAGCTGTAACGATCAAGTTCCGGGCGTGGTGCGAGACCGAAGAACCAGCGGAACATGGCGATCGCATCACCCAGGTCGTTCCAGTTGGGAACCAGGGAATTGGGACCGAACCACTCGAAAGTGCGCCAATTGCGGCCAATATGGATGGCGAAGTAAATCAGGTGAATGAAGAACACACTCATGAAACCGATCGCGCCAGCGCGGTGTATGTAGCCCGCGGTTTCCGGCCCGCCCAGGAACTTCATGATATAGGGCGCCCAGGAGCTCTCCGCGTACAACACGGTCAAACCGGTCAGGGCCAGCGTCATGATCGATATGGCGCCCACCAGGTGCGCCAGCCGCCACCAGCGGGTGAATCGTCTGAAATGGGTTTTGCCACCCGGCGGAATAGCTTCGGTCAAGACATGCGGCCGGTCCTTTCCTTGCTTCCGGTCCTTGTACTCGCGGTAAAACCACAGGGCCGAATGTAACCAGAAAAATGCGAACGTGCCGATCAGCAACCCGATCATGAAATTCGAGGCCAGCCACATCTGCGGATATTTCTCGAAATCGTGCGTATTGCCGTGTGGCTGAAAGGTCAGAAAACCCTTTGTTGCGCCCTCATGGCACTGCTTGGCAGGTCTCCAGGCGGTTGTCGATATACACCGAGGAAGCGGGGTTATCCACGCGCTGGATTTGATGTGAACCGTGGCAGTCGTAACACTTGGCGGTTTCGCCGTAACCCAGTTGGGTTATCTTGCCGTGGTAAGTTTCCAGGTAGCTCTCCATCATGTCCTGGTGACAGTTACCACAGTTTTGCGCAATTTCGACCCGGCCATCCGCCGAGTGCGGTGGGCCGACGCCGTGCCTGGAGTGACAGTCGGCGCAAACCGCCGCTGCGGTATTGCCCTCGCTCCATTCCTTGCCGTGCACCGATGTCTTGTATAACTCCAGCACATCGCTGTGACAGGTTCCGCACTTGTTCGGGAAGTTGAGGTAATTTTCAGAGCGTTCCTCGCGATCCACCGGTTTGATGTCATGCGAGCCATGGCAGTTGTAGCAGGACGCGTTGGTGCGCGATTGGTCGTCGATACGCGGGCGGGCGTGCATGGAATTCATGTACGTCTGGATGTGGTCCACCACCTTGTGCAACTTGTCACCGTTGGCGGCTTGCCCGTTCTCCTGCGCCTTGCCCCACTCGTTCATATGGCACTGCACGCAGCCCACCTTGCGCTCGATTCCCTTGCGATGCGGTACTTTTATGATGTCCTCGTGGCAGCCCACGCAGTCCTGCTGGCCGTGTACGCTGTCGGCAAATACTCCTGCAGCCACGTGCAGGTCACGTTCCCGGCCGAAAGGGTCCTCCTTGGAGAATCCGTCCTTGCCGTGGCACCGCAAACAGCGGTCGTTGCTGAGCTTGGGATCGGAGGGTTCCGCGAGTGCAGTGGCAGACAGCGCGAACTGGACAACCAGCAACAATAACAGGGTCTGCAGAATTCCCATCGGACCACCCGGCTTTATCATGTGCATTCCTTTTTTGTTTTCGCGCCGACACTCGAGGTGAACAGCAAACTTAATGTGACCGATACCCGCATTCGGGTGATAATAGCAAAGCCGACTATATTTACACGGCGTTGCAGCAATTATGACCCAGATCAGAATTGATTCAAAAGATTAGATTTATTCTGACCGGGATCGTTACCAACCGATAGAAGAGGATATGCCATGGTTCCTGCAAGAAAAGTCTTCACATCCGCAGCAGTCGCAGTATTCATTTCAGTGCTGACCTTCGGTTTCGGCGCACCGGTGTTCGCCCAGGATCTGAGTGATGATGAGACCTGCCTCGAATGCCACGCAGATACCGAGCGGGCGCCACCCAGCAACCCGGACCGTCCCCAGGTGCACAATCCCGCCGGTGGTTTCTTCGTTGAAGACCACGAAACGTGGTCATGCGTCGACTGCCATACCTATATCGTGGATCTCGAGCACGAAGAATATGCTCCCGGCAACGAAGTCGACTGCACGAATTGCCACGACGAGGCTCCGACAAAATAATTGAAACGCCCTGCTTTATGGAAAAGCCCCGGATTCCGGGGCTTTTTTATTGGCTGATATTTTTTATGAACAGGCGTACAAAAAAACTATACGCCTGGATGTGAAACTATCTAATTGATTTATATGTATTTTATTTCATAACTCGCCTGAACTGTACAGAAAAATCATACTTGAAGCCTGCCACGAGAGGCGCTGAGCCCCGTTTTTCCGCCGGCAGAAAATCCTATCTTTTTGTATTTTATGGTTTTTATCTTCCAACTTTGTCACTGGCACAACTATTGCATATATACAGTTAGAACAAAGTAACGAGGTGAACCATGAACGACAAAGCCAGCATTCTCATCGTCGACGACGAAGAAGTGGTGCGCCGTAGCCATCTCAGGAGCCTGGCGGAAACAGGCTGCTACACCGAGACGGCTGAAGACGGCGACAAGGCTATTCATGTCCTGGAGCAACGGCCATTCGACGTCGTACTGCTGGACCTCCGGATGCCGGGCCTGGACGGGATGGACGTCCTGAAAACCATCAAGCAAAGATGGCCCACTTGCGAAGTGGTCGTCATCACCGGATACCCGACGATTGAAACCGCAAAAGAAGCGGTGCGGCTTGGCGCACACAATTACATCGCCAAGCCGGTTGGTCCCGACGAAGTGATCCGGGCAGCCAACGAAGCCATGACACAGAAGCGCTGGGCCATGCGCAGCGAACAAACAGTTACCCATTGAAACACAGCCAGGAGATAAATCATGAGAACCAAAACACAAGTACTTGTCATTGATGATGACGCAGTGGTCGGACGCAGTTTTGAACGCGTACTTAGGGAAAAAGGATATGATGTCGACACGGCGCTTTCTGGAGAAGAAGGCCTGAAGGACATGGACATGAGAGAATACGATGTCGTATTCACCGACATCAAAATGCCGGGCATCGATGGTATCGAAGTCGCGGAGCGGATCAAGGCCAAGTGCCCCTGGACGCCGGTTGTCGTAATCACCGGGTACGGCACTGAAGAAAACGAGGCGCGCGCCTCCGTGCTGGGTGTGAACGGATTTGTCCGTAAGCCCCTGACGCCGGAAATGATCGAGAGCGTGACCCTGAAAGCGCTCGAAAATCAGCCCGAGCCGCTGGTAGCCGCCAACGAAGAAGTGATTCCGGCCAAAACACCGCTGGTGGAATTGAAGGGCTGGCGGAAAGTGCTTCGCATCGTCAGAAACATCGCTTTGTTCCTGGCAGCACCTTTCATTGCCCTGAGCTATATCATAGCGTTGCCAATTGTTGGCCTCTACACTTTCGCAAAACTGGCGGTGGAAGCCTGGCAGAAAAAACGCGCCATCAACTGATGGCACGCTGACCGGGTTCCGATATTGAGGTACTGATAGATGAAACCCGGATTGATTGTTGGCTCCTTGCTGTTGGCCATCGCCTTACTGGCGATGGCCTCGGCATTAAACGCTGCTGAAAACCAGGAAGAAGTCGCAAATCCTGATCTGAAATGCCTGAAGTGTCACTCCAAGAACCTCAAGAAAAGCCTCGAAGACGGCGATAAAATGTCGCTGCACATCGACGGGGCTGAATTTGCAGATTCCGTACACAACGTGATCGGCTGCACCGGCTGCCACCGGGACGTGCCAAAGGGCAAGCACCCGTCCAAGCAACCCGTTGCAAGCCTGCGCGCCTACTCCGTTGAACGCAACGAGACCTGCAGTCAGTGCCACGAGGATCATTACGCGGACTACAAGGCAAGCATCCACGCCAGCCTGGTCGAGCAAGGCAACATCAATGCACCGGTATGCTCGGACTGCCACGGCGCCCACTCGATCCAGCCGCGCGCAGACTTTGAACCGGTCAATGGCGAGCCTTGCAGCAAATGCCATGAGGACATTTACCAGGCCTACGCTACCAGCGTGCATGGCCACGCCAGGACCGCAGGCAACGAGATTCGCGGCAAGTTCGTCAAGGCGCCGGTCTGTTCAGATTGTCACCAGGCGCACCGGATATTGGCGGTAGCCGATGCGGACTACCTGGTGCCGGTCTGCATTGACTGCCACGAGGTGGCCAAACTGGCGCACGAACAGTGGCTGCCAAACGCCGCGATGCACATGAAATCTGTGGGCTGTGCGGTCTGCCATGCGCCACAAGCGGAATTGCGGGTCAACCTGCAGTTGTATGACCGGGTGAAGGGGACGCCGGTCAAGCAGAACGTCAGCAACGCGACCGTACAGAAAACGCTCGAGGAAATTGATACCGATGGCGATGGCCTGGACCCGGTCGAGCTATGGAAACTGATGCTGCACGTGGACGAACAGGAACCGGCCAGCAACATCATCCTGCGCGGCCGCCTGGAAGTTGCCTCGGGGGTAGACGCGCATCGCCTGGCTTCCAGCACGGAAGCGATTCGTTCGTGTGAAAACTGTCACCAGGGCAACGCCGAAGCCTTTCAGAATGTCACCGTCTCGATCAACCGGCCCGATGGCCGGAAAGAAACCTACAAGGCCAACAGGAAAGTGTTGAACTCGCCCATTTCGGTGGACTCCGTCGGCGGCTTTTATGCTCCTGGCGGAACCCGGATCAAGCTGCTCGACGTCCTGCTGGTGCTCGCCCTCGTGCTTGGCCTGGCCGTCCCGGTGGGACACTGGGCACTTGGCAAATACCTGCGCAAGAAAAAAAAGAATGGAGTTAAATAGATGACTACACCAGACGCCAAGCACGGTAATTCCGAGTTGCAGCAAGAAAGGGTCTATCTTCACCCGGTGCCGGTGCGAATCTGGCACTGGCTGAATGCGCTCGGATTCGTGATCCTGATCCTGACCGGTTTCCAGCTCCGCTATGTGGACCTGTTCAACGTGATAACTTTTGAAACCGCCGTCCACGTGCATAACTGGGTTGGCTTTGCGGTTATCGCAAACTGGTTTCTGTGGTTCTTCTATTACCTGACTTCAGACAAAATCACCAATTACCACCCCGACCTCGATGCCGCAGGTTTCTTTGAACGGTTCTTTCGCCAGGCCCAGTTCTATGGCCAGGGCATTTTCAAGGGCGACAAGCGGCCGCACAACGTGCAGCCGAGCGACAAATTCAACCCGATGCAGAAACTGACTTACCAGTTCATGATGTTCATCACGGTGCCCATCACCTTCCTGTCAGGACTGATGATGTGGGACGTCGACCGCTTTGAATTCCTGATCAATGCTGTCGGCGGCATCCGGGTGGTCAATACCGTGCACGTGCTGATGTTCATCATGTTCGTGCTGTTCATGTTCGTACACGCCTACATGGGCATGCTGGGGCCCAAGTGGTCATTCGCACTACAAGGAAATGTTCACGGGGTACGAAGAGCCCCATGATTGAGTCTCGCTTCCCTGCTCCGGTCGCTGCGCGCCCGAAGGCGGCTTCACTCGACAACATTGTCTGACCGGGCCTCTGGCTTCGCCAGCCGCCCCGGTGGGTATGCCGCTGATTTAATCCGTTTCGTTGCCGCGGATGCGGATGTCGTATTTTTTCATCAGGGCCTGGAAATTGGTCCGTTGCATGCCGGTTTCCTCGGCAGCCCGGGTAACGTTCCATTGATTGCGTTTCAGCGCACCGAGGACGAAATGTTTTTCCAGGTTCTCGACGGACTTCTGCCGGGCGATTTTCTTGATTTCCTTGAGTTCATCGGACGTCCGCGGCGCATTCAGATCAGCCTGCGGGGCCATATCGATAATGTTCAGCAGGTGGCCCTGGCGGATGACATCACCGCCGGCCAGGATGACCGCCCGCTGAATGACGTTCTCGAGTTCACGGACGTTTCCCGGCCAGTCGTGGTTCATCAAAAAGTTAATCGCCTCGGCTGAAAATTCCGTGGCCTTGTGGTTCATATCTTCGCTGAAATGCGCGAGGAAGTGATTCGCCAACGCCTTGATATCATCCCCCCGCTCACGCAGCGGCGGAATTTCGATCGGAAAGATATTGATCCGGTAGTAGAGGTCCTCGCGAAACTCACCATCGGCGACCATGCTTTCCAGGTCTTTGTTGGTTGCGGTTATCAGCCGGATATCGACGGTCTGGACACGTGTATCCCCGACCGCCTTGAATTCCCGTTCCTCGATGAAGCGCAATAACTTGGCCTGGGTGGTCATCGAAATATTGCCGATTTCATCCAGGAACAGGGTTCCACCATCGGCCGTTTCAAACAGGCCTTTCTTGTTGGAAACCGCCCCGGTGAAAGAACCTTTTACGTGACCGAACAACTCGCTTTCGAGCAGGTTTTCACTGAGGGAAGTGCAGTCGACCGGAACAAAAGGCCGGTCCTTGCGCAGGCTGTTGTAGTGAATGGCGCGCGCGATGAGTTCCTTGCCGGTTCCGCTTTCACCCCTGATCATCACGGTGCTGTTGGTCGGAGCGCACCGTGCGATCATCCGGTACATGTTCTGCATGGGCGGACTGGAACCGATGATGTTTTCAAAGTGGTAGCTGGAGCCGTTGTCGCTTTCCTGGCCCAGCGTTCCTTCGCGCAGGGCTCTCCGGTCGAATGCCCTGGCCACCAGCGTCTTCAGCTGGTCCGGTTCGAAAGGTTTGGGCAGGTAGTCCAGCGCGCCGAGTTTCATCGCCTGGACGGCGGTTCCGATGTCGTGCAGACCGGTGATCATGATGACGTCGATATCCGGACGCGCTTCTTTCACGCGGCGCAGCACCTCGATGCCATCCATTTTTGGCATCTTGATGTCCAGGATCAGGACGTCATAGGCATTCTCATTGACCATCTCCAACGCCGAAAGGCCATCGCTCGCCGTGTCGATTTCGTAATCGTCATCCCTGAGTATCCGCAGGCAGCTGCGCAGGACGATCTCTTCGTCATCAACGATCAGAATCCGTCCTTTCATTCACCAATCCCCGGCATATTGTTGGTATTTACTCCAAGAGGAAGGTAAATACGAAATTCCGTTCCGACACCCACCGTGCTATTCACCTCGATCGTCCCACCGTGCGCCGCAATTGTACCGTGACTGACGGACAATCCCAGCCCTGTACCCTTTCCAACACTCTTGGTCGTGAAGAAAGGATCGAAAATTCGCTGAAGGTTTTCTTCCGGTATTCCGCAACCGGTGTCGATGATCGTAATTTCGGCCATCGGTCCGGATTTTTCATCGCCATCATCGCTTCCGGGAGAAATCCGGGTTCGTATCGTGATGCTGCCGTCCGTTTCAATGGCGTGCTGCGCATTCACCAGCAGGTTCATGAGGACCTGCTTCACCAGGTCCTCGTCGATCCAGACCGGGGGCAGTGTCTCATCAAGGTCGAGAATGATCTCAATGTCCGCGATCTGCGCAGACTGGCCGATCAACTCGGTGGTCTGCTCCACCAGGACATTGAGGTTGGAATATTTCTTTTCCGGTGTTTTTTCCCGTGCGAAATCCAGCAGGCGCCGGATGATGGTCGCACATCGCTTGGTCTCCCGGATGACCAGGTCCAGGTCCTCGGCCTCGGGGCTGCCGTCCGGCATCTGTTTGCGCACCAGGTGAGAAAAGGTCAGAACACCGGTCAGGGGATTGTTCAGCTCATGGGCAATACCGGCCGCCAGCAAGCCGACCGACGCCAGTTTTTCACCACGTGCGGCCTCGGCCTGGGCCAACTGGAGCTCCCGCGTGGCTTCCGCCACTTTTTGTTCGAGCGTATGGCCCCATTCCTGCAGCTCGTCACGCGACTTGCGCAGCGCCTTTGTCACTCTGTTGAACGACTCGGCCAGATTTCCGAATTCGTCGCCGCTGCGGACCGGAATCTGTTGGTCCAGGTCACCGTCCGCCAACCGGGCGGCACAATCCTTGAGATCCCCAAGCGGCCGGTAAACGGCCCGCTGAACCAGCAGGCTGACGAGTATTGCGGCGAAACTGATGAAACCCAGCGCCAGCACCACGATGGAAACGGTATTTTTCCGGATCATCTTGTTGATATGGCTCAGGGGATAAACAATATCCAATACGCCCAAAACGGCCTGATTGGCGGGATGTGCATGGCAACTGGCATTCGAACAGGTCGGCTCATTCCGGATCACGGCCGTGGTGCCCAGCATGCGTTCTCCGTCAGGCGTGGTGAAAAACCTCGGCCGGCCAAACATCGGGCTCGCCAGTTTCGATTTTTCGTCCTGGTGGCAGGCCAGGCAGGCTTCAGCCTCCTGGTCAACCATTTCCCCAATTTCCGCCGTTACGGTTGAATGGATGACTTTGCCGTTTTTGCTCAGGATCCTGACCCGGTCGATATCTTTCTGATTACCCACGTCCTGGATAATCTGGTTAACGTGCTCGGGCTGGTTCTGCAGCATTGCGAAACGCGTGCTCTTGATCACGACTTCCGAAAGCTGCGCGGCGTGACTGATCGCCTCCCTCAGGAGCTCCTCACGGCTGTTTCGCACCACCAGGAAGGTGAATAAAAACGCCGCAATGGTCAGTGCAACGACCAGGTAAATGCCGACCTTGACCCTCAGGCTGCTCCACGTCATGACTTTGGCCCCCCGGCGAAGCCGGCGACCGACCGGGCGGTCTTGTCCGCATTCAACACGCAGTCGTTCAGGCTTACCCCGCGAAACGCGTTTCCGGTCAACACCAGGCCAGGAAGCGCCTCGAGCTGGCGGTCAATCGCCGCCAGCCTGTCTGCATGGCCCACCCGGTACTGGGGAATGGCCTGGTCATGGCGGTAAATGCTGACAAAATCGGGCTCGGCATTGAGCCCCATGATGTCCGCGAGATCCGACAGCACCCGGTCCAGCAGCTGCTCATCCGGCAGCTCCGCCAGTTGTGGCGACCGCGCCCCGCCGACCATGGCCCGAAACAGCACGGAACCTTCGGGTGCGCGGCCGGGAAAAACATTGGAATCCACCACGGTGCCCAGGATCCCGCGGTTTTCCCGGGAAGGAACCAGGAAGCCGAAACCGTCCAGGCAGTGACCCGCTTTCCGGTTGCTGTAGCCGAGGCAAACCACGGCCAGCGGCGGGTAGGGAATGCCCCTGAGCAATTCCGCTACACCCGGCGCCAGGTCACCCAGGATTTTCGCCTGCGCATGGGCGGGAGCCGCCAGCACCAGGGCGTCAAATTCTTCACTGGAGCCGTCTTCCTGGTGAACGGTATACAGCCGGCCGCTGCGGCTGATGCCCCGGGTTGGCGAATTGACCCGGACCCGCGTCCCGAGCCGGGCTGTCAGCGTATCGGTCAGAACGGACATGCCGCCGGCGAATGAGGTCAGCAGTCCGCCCGGCCCCGGTCCCGGTGTGTCTTTTTTACCGCTGCGCCGGGCTGCTTTTTGCAGCTTGATCAAACCCAGTATCAGGCTGCGGTATTCGGATTCGACTTCGTGCATGCGGGGAAAGCAGCTTTTCAGGCTCATGTTCCGGGCGTCTCCGGCGAACACGCCGGAGGCCATCGGGTCGATCAGTTTTTCGAAAGCCTCGCGGCCCAGGTGCCGGGTACCGAACTGCGCCAGCGTTTCATCGGCCTTGTCCGCCTTGCGGGTGAACACCTCGCCCATCACCCTGAGACGGCCGGGGACGCTCAACAGTTTTGAAGTCAGGAAGCTCGCGGGGCTTTCCGGCAGTTGGTGCAGTTCGCTTTCGCTGTAGACATAACGCTTTTTGGCCGCGACATTGGCGGACACCGGGGTCAGACCGATATCCGCACAAAGCTCCAGTGTCCGGGGACTCTTGTCCAGGAAAGCATTGACGCCCCACTCGCACAGGAAGCCCTGCGGGGTGACTTCGGTCATGACTTTTCCGCCGGTTTGCGCCGCCGCTTCAAAGACCACGATTTCGGCGTCAGGGTCACGCGCAAGGATTGCCTGCGCGGTCGCCAGTCCGGATATTCCGGCGCCCACAACTCCTGTTTTCACTTTGTCATACCACTAATGATAATATTCATTCGGAATTTTACCCTTTTTAGGGTTGGGGCCGTCCAAACCTTCCGTTTAGTTGACATGCATCATGAGTATTCTGACGGCACCAGCGTAATTTTTAACATTATTTTAAGACCTTGGAGAGTTGGCCATGATCAAGACGCGAACCATCGGCAAATGGATTCTCCCCGCCTTGCTGCCCGTAGCACTTTCGGTGCTGGCCGGTTGCGCACGCGAGGAGACCGTCAGCTTTTCCCAGGACGTGAGACCGATCCTTGACCAGAATTGTATTGCCTGCCACCAGGAAGGCGGTGAAGGATTCATAGCCAGCGGTTTCAGCATGATGACTTATGAGGACCTGATGCGGGGAACGAACGCCGGCCCGATGGTCGTCGCAGGCGACAGCCTCGGCAGCAATATGATCGTATTAATGGAAGGCCGCGCCGACCCTTCGATCAGCATGCCCCACGGCGCGATGGAACCGGTAGGCAAAGCCGATATCGAAACGATCCGGGTATGGATCGACCAGGGCGCAAAAAATAACTGAGGCAGCTGTGAATCAAATAGGGTGAACAGGCCCTGAGACAACACTTCAAAGAGAGAACAAGAACATGATCAATCATCCTGAGACCAGGCATGCTTTTCCGAAAATGACCGCCGTAATGGCGGCTTTTCTGATCCTGATGTTGAGCGGGTCGGCCACGGCCGCCGGGACAGACGATCAAAAGGCAGAGCCCAAGTACTCCAAGGGCGTCAAGCAGTGCATGACCTGCCACAAAGAAGGCAAAGAACGGCCTGCGCATGAAATTTTCTTTACCGAAATGGGAATTACCGGTGACCCGGCTTCCCCGTTTGCTGACGGCAACCACGATTGCGAAGCCTGCCACGGCCCGGCCAGTGAGCACCTGAAAAAACAAGCTGACGGCAGCCGCCTTCCGCCCCCGATTGTTTTCGACGACCGGACCCCGGTGGCGGAACAAAATGCCGTCTGCATGAATTGCCATAACGATGCCGGCCGGTTCCATTGGCCAGGCAGCGTGCACAACCTCGAGGGCAACGCCTGCGTCGACTGCCACGACCTGCATTCACCCGAAGACCCGGTGCTGTCGCTGGAAACCCAGCCGGAAGTTTGTTACCAGTGCCACAAAGAACAGCGCGCGCAATTCCTGCGCCAGTCGCGCCACCCGGTCGGCACGCCTTCGGCCTCCATGTCGAATGTCGGCCTGATGTCGTGCAGCGATTGCCACAATCCGCATGGCGGCGCCGGGCCGGCGAACCTGATTCGCAACACGATCAATGAACAATGCTATGACTGCCACGCTGAAAAGCGCGGGCCATTCCTGTGGGAACACGCCCCGGTCCAGGAGGATTGCAGCAACTGCCATAATCCCCATGGCTCCAATTATGAAAACCTGCTGATCTCACGCCAGCCTTACCTGTGCCAGCAATGTCACCTGGCCAATTTCCACCCCAGCGGCGTTTACAGCGGAACCGGAATTCCGCCGGATGGCGCTGCCCAGCAGATGCTGGGCAAGCAATGCGCGAACTGTCACGTACAGATTCACGGTTCCAATCATCCTGGCGGACTCCGCCAGACACGCTGACCGGCCTGGATGAGGTGAAGGAGTAATAAAAATGAACATCAAATCGAAAACAATCCTGAGCGTCGTGGTGAGTTCCCTGTTCACGCTGTCTGGCAACTCCTGGGCACAGGACAACACGGACGCCAAAGACGCTGCAGCAACGAAAAAAGACGACCAGCTGCCGCTGATCCACAACGAAGCCACGATCGGCGCTTACTACCTTGACCAGGATTCCTACCGCTATGGCAAGTACAGCGGACTGAAAGACAAGGGCTTGTACGCACTGGCTGATTTCAGGCTGGAGAAACGCCCGGTCTGGAACAGCGGCGACACGGTCCGCTGGCGCCTGCAGGGCTGGAGGCTGGGCCTGGAGTCACGCCGGCTGGTGTTTGACTATAACGAACAGGGCACCCAGAAAGTCCGGTTTGATTATCGCCAGATTCCAAACAACCGCTTCAGCGACGGCATGACGCCTTATCGTGAAGAGAACAAGGGTCTGTGGAACCTGGCGCCGGGCTGGGAAGTCAGGCCCGGAAGCAGCAATACCCTGGGCTTTCTCAACCTGAACGAATCGCTGGTCAACCTGAAAGTCTCTACCGACCGCCGCAGGATGGACCTCGACTACGATCGCAAACTGAGCGCTCACTGGGTGCTGGATATCGACCTCAAAAACGAGGTCAAGACGGGTACCCGCACGCTGGGCAGCATTTTCGGCTACACCGGCGGCAACCCCCGGGGCGTGATCCTTCCCGCACCCGTCGACTGGACCACCAATACGGCTGAAGCGATGTTCCGCTACGCCAGCGGCACCGCGCAATTTGGCATTGGCGTTTACTCCTCGTTCTTCAGCAACAACGAGGATACCTTTACCTTCCAGAATGCCTTTGGGAACCAGAGCCAGTGGGCTCCCAGCGTCGAATACCCGGGTTCACAGGGCCGGTTCGCATTGGAACCGGATAACAGTTTCATCCAGTTCAAGGCCTACGGCGGCATCAACCTCACCCCCTCGTCTCACCTGACAGCGGATATCTCGCAGGGCGTGATGAAGCAGAACGACACGCTGCTGCCCTGGTCCGTCAATCCGAACCTGGAGGTTAACGATCCCGTTCCGCTGCAGTCGCTGGACGCCAAGGTCCACACCACCATGATCAACATCCGGCTGACCAGCCAACTGGCGCGCGCGCTGGGTCTGCGGGTGAACTACCGTTACGACGATCGCAACAACGATACTCCGCGCGAGGTTTATCCCGTATATCGGCGCGGATTCCCAGGACCAGCGTCCGTACATCGAAGGCCGGATCAACCTGCCCTACAGTTATACCCGCAATGAAGGCGACGCCATTTTGACCTGGCGCCTGCCCAATTCCATCCGCCTGAAAGGCGGCGTGGAATATCACGACATCGACCGCGATTACCAGGAAGTGGCCAAATCCAGCGAGTTTTCCTGGTTGGCCGGCATCTCCCTGCGCGGCTGGAGCATGGGCTCGCTCAACTTCGATTACCGGAATTCAACCCGGGACATTTCGCGCTACAACAGTAACGTGCCGCTGGTCGCTTCCCATATTCCGGGCGTGATCGGGCCGGATGAGTGGGAAAACCACCCGTTGCTGCGGAAATATTTCCTGACCGACCGTGACCGGGACGAATACCGCCTGCGCGCGGACCTCGTGCCCGTGCCCGAGCTGAACTTCGGCTTCTCCATGAGTTATGCAAAGGACAAGTACGACGACCAGTACCTTGGTTTGAATTCAGCCAAGGTCAGAAGCTGGACCATCGACGGCGGCTGGAATCCGCAGGAGAACATTTCCCTGACCGGCTATTACACCAACGAAAGGTATGATTCAGCGCAGTCCGGCCGCACGTTCAACAACATCGGCGCTTCGGAAAATCCGAACAACGACTGGTGGGTCAACTTCAAGGACAAGGTCAACACCTGGAATGTCGCGCTGACGTTTTCCGACATCGGCGATGAAATGGGATGGAAAGGCCTTGACGTCGGCACGGGTTACACGTACTCAGACACGAACAGCAACATCGACGTGACGGCCGCAACGGCCAATACGGCGCCCCTGCCCGACCTGGTCGCCAAGATGCAGTCCTTCTCATTCTGGGGAAGCCTGCAGACCGGTGCCCGTTCCAGCATTCGCCTGTCGGCGGAACTGTCCAAGCTCGAAAGCCAGGACTGGGCGCTTGACAACGTTGCGCCGGATACGCTCACCAATGTCCTGCTGCTGGGCGAAAGCGCCGCCAATTATGATCTGTGGCTAATCACCGGGTCCTGGACATACAGGTTCTGACCGTGGAAACAATCGTTGCTGATATCGTCATTGTCGGCGCCGGCGGTGCCGGCCTTCGTGCTGCAATCGAAATCGCGCAGTCCAACCCCGAACTGGAAGTCGCCCTGGTTTCAAAAGTCTACCCGATGCGCAGTCACACCTGCGCAGCAGAGGGTGGTGCGGCCGGCGTGAAAGGAGCCGACGACTCGCTGGAGATGCATTTCAACGACACCGTCAGTGGCGGTGACTGGCTGTGCGACCAGGAAGTGGTCGAATATTTTGTCAGCCAGGCGTCCCGTGAACTGATCCAGCTCGAGCACTGGGGCTGCCCCTGGAGCCGCGCAGACGATGGTTCGGTCGCCGTGCGGCCGTTTGGCGGCATGAAGAAAGAACGTACCTGGTATGCCGCGGACAAAAGCGGTTTCCATATCCTGCACACGCTGTTCCAGACCTCGCTGCAATTTCCCACGATCAAACGCTACGACGAATTCTTCGCCATCGACCTGCTGCACAAGAACGGCAAGTGCCGGGGCATGGTGGCGATGGAAATGCGCAGCGGCCGCTTCTTCAGTTTCCAGGCGCCGGTTGTCATCATGGCCTCGGGCGGCGCCGGGCAATGTTTTCCCTTCACGACCAATGGGGCGATCAAGACGGGTGATGGCATGGCGATGGCCTATCGCGCAGGCGTGCCGCTCAAAGACATGGAATTTGTCCAGTACCACCCGACCGGGTTGCCCGGGACCGGTATTTTGCTGACCGAAGGCTGCCGCGGCGAAGGCGGCATCCTGGTCAACAAGGACGGCTATCGTTACCTGCAGGACTACGGCATGGGCCCCGAAACACCCCTGGGGCAGCCGGTGTTCAAAACCATGGAACTGGGACCACGGGACCGCCTGAGCCAGGCCTTCTGGCATGAACAGAAGAAGGGTAATACGGTGGAAACGCCGTGGGGTGACTGCGTGCTGCTGGATATGCGCCACCTGGGTGAGAAAAAAATCAACGAACGACTGCCGCTGGTGCGCGAACTGGCCGCATCCTACGTAGGCCATGACCCGGTGACTGACCCGGTTCCGGTGCGCCCCGTGATTCATTTCATGATGGGTGGAATCGACTGTAATATCAACGGCGAAACACCGATGCCCGGTCTCTACGCGATCGGTGAAGCCTCCTGTTCCGGGCTGCACGGCGCCAACCGCCTGGGTTCCAACTCGCTGACCGAACTGCTGGTTTCGGGAAAGCGCTCCGCGGAGCGGGCGTCTGCATTTGCAAAGGAAGCGGGCAAACGTGATGAGGATCTCAGTCTCACCGCCCAGTCGGAAGCGATTGTCACCTGGACCCGGGAGCTTCTTCTGCAAAGTGCCGGAGACGAGTCGATCGCCGGGATCCGGCGCGAGATGCGCAATACACTGGAAGAAGGCGCCGGGATTTACCGTGACGAAGCCGGCACAAAAGACACCTGCCTGAAAGTGGCCGAGCTGAGGGAACGGTACAAGGCAATCCAGGTAAACGACAAGAGCAACGTGTTCAACACCGACCTGCAAAGCGCCCTCGAATTGCGCAACCTGCTGGATGTCGCCGAAACGATCGCCGAGGCCTCGCTGGAGCGCCGTGAGTCGCGCGGAGCGCACCAGCGCCTGGACTACACCGAACGCGATGACGAGAACTTCCTGAAACATTCACTGGTTTTCCGCCAACCGGATGGCCGGCCACGCGTCGAGTGGCTGGACGTGACCATTACCCGTTCCCAGCCCGGAGTGCGTGATTACTCGGGGAGTAAGGCCAAATGAGCATGCGGCAGATGGAACTGGAGGTGATGCGCTACGACCCGGAGCAGGACGAACAGCCACGTTTCCAGAAATATTCGGTACCGTGCGTCGATGACTGGGCCATCCTGGATGCGCTCAATTACGTCAAGGAAAACATCGACACCACGCTGGCTTACCGGTGGTCCTGCCACATGATGGTCTGCGGCAGCTGCGGCATGATGGTCAACGGCGAACCCAGCCTGACCTGCAAGACCTTCATCCGCGACCTGCCCGACCAGGTGCGCATCGAACCATTGGCCAATTTCCCGATCGAACGGGACCTGGTCGTGGTGCTCGATGACGTGATGGAAAAGCTGCGAATGGCGAAGCCTTTCATTATCCGCAAAGACCCGCCGCCCGAAGATCACGAATTTATCCAGTCGCGCGCAGCTTTATACAAGTTCAAGCAGTACACCATGTGTGTCAATTGCATGTGCTGCTACGCGGCCTGCCCCCAGTATGCTCTCGATTCGTCGTTCATCGGCCCCGCCGTGCTTGCACTGGCGCACCGTTACAACATCGACTCGCGCGACCAGGGCAAGTCCGAACGGCTGAACCTCCTGGCTGACCACGACGGCGTCTGGGAGTGCTCGTTTGTCGGCGCCTGTTCCGAGGTTTGCCCCAAGAGTGTCGACCCGGCAGCCGCGGTGCAGCAGATGAAAATCGAAGGCGCGAAAGAGTGGTGGAAGCAAAAACTTGGGGGGGCAAAATCATGAGCCGCCAACCCTATGTCCGGCCCATCTCCAAAACCACCTGGTACATGCGCAACGGGCGTTACAAGCGCTACATGCTCAGGGAAGTGACCTGCCTGCTGGTCGGGCTGTACAGCTTCCTGGCGATCTGGGGGCTGGCCGCGCTCGCAGCGGGGCCGGAAGGCTGGAACGCCTTTTTGAACGCCCAGCAAATGCCGGGTATGGCGGGCTTCCATGCCGTCGTGCTGGTGTATTTCCTGGTTTACATGACGTTTGACTGGTTCAAACTGGCTCCCAAGGCCATGGCGGTTCAAATCGGCGAGAAAAAGTTGCCCGACCGGTTCATCGTGATCGCGCACTACGTGGTTTGGGCCATCGTTTCCGTGTTCGGATTCTGGCTGGCAGGAGTCTTCTGAAATGGCCATCGCAAAAAAAGCATTTGTCTGGGGACTGTTTGCAGCGGGTGGCACGGTCTCCGCATTCATCTTTCCGGTACTGATTGTCCTGTTCCTGTTGATGGCAATCGGCAGGGTGCCGGAAGGCCTGCAATATGCAAATATTCACGCTTTTGCGGCGAGTTGGGTTGGAAAAGCAGGCTTTGTTCATCGTAATCTCTCTTTCTTTGTGGCATGCTGCACATCGCCTGCGTGTCGTGTTTCACGATTTCGGGGTGAGATTGGATAAGGCAGTTGCCAATGCCGTCTACCTGGTGGCCTTGATCGGCACCGTGATGACGGCTTTTTATTTATACAAGATATGAATAACGATGAACGATGATGCCAGAGCAGTAGCAGAGAGTTTTGATTACGCCGTTGGCGGGTATTCCGAACCGGAATCCAGGCCAAAGGCCGTAGTCTCTATCCCTGAAATCCCGGAATATCTGCAGGACACTTACTGGTGGGCCTACCTCCACCCGAAGTCATTCTATTTCTTTGAACGGGAGTGGGTGGTTAACCTGATCCTGTGGGGAAACATGAAAAGGCTGACCGGGTCGGTGCTGCAGGAAATGTCGCTCACGCCGCAAAGCCGGGTTCTCCAGGTGGCCTGCGTTTACGGTGATTTTTCCAACCGGGTGGCCGATCACCTGGGAAAGTCCGGTTCACGGCTGGATATCATCGACGTGGCGCCGATCCAGATAGAAAACATCAAGGAGAAAATCGCCGGCCATCACAACGTCGGCGTCCACCACCAGGATTCAACCTCGATGACCTTCCCGTCTGCGAGTTTTGACCAGACGGTGGTCTTTTTCCTGCTCCACGAACAGCCGGAATATGCCCGCCGCAAAACGGTTGAAGAAGCCATTCGCGTGACCCGGCCCGGCGGCAAAGTAATTTTCGTTGACTATCACGGCCCGAAACGCAGCAACCCGATGCGCTACGTGATGAAGCCCATCCTCAGCCTGCTGGAGCCATTCGCCATGGACCTCTGGCGTGAAGAGCTACCGGCATTCATGCCGGAGAGCGTCAAACCCGAACAAATCCGCAGTGACTTCTACTTCGGCGGCTTGTACCAGAAGATTGTCCTGACGGTTTAGGGTCGACGAATACGTAGCGAATTAGCACAGGCGACGGAGACGGGGCGGTTTTGCCGTAGGCAAAGAAGCCCTGTTGGAATGCCGTCGTGCGTTCGCGATTGAAATCGCTCCTACACGGACTGTTTCCTGCGTTTTGTAGCAAGGTACAGAACGCTGCCCAACAACATGAATACACCGGTGACCACCCAGGATTTCATCGAAGCGTGGGTGGTCAGCCAGATGCTGACAACCAGCGCCACGACCGGGATGAGCAGTCCCCCGTGCAACCTGAACTGCCCTTCATACTCGCCCTTTTTACGTTGCAATACCGGCAGCGTCGCGATGCACAAGACATAAACCATCAGGCGAACCACCGTGCTCATCGCGGCCAGCCAGACAAACCCCCCGCTCAGGGCCAGCACGATCGAAAACACGGCGTATACGTAAATGGATTTTGCGGGTGTGTGAAACCGGGGGTGAACTTCGCCGAACCACGCGGGAAGGCTACCGAGGTGGCCCATCGCGTATAGCATCCTCGGCGCCGAGAGCATGCTCGCCAGGCAGTTTCCACTGATCGAAAACACCGCACCCAGGGTCAGGATGCCGGCGCCCATTGCGCCCATCAGGATTCCGGCCACGTCAGCCAGCGGTGTTTTGCTGGTCTCCAGGCCTGGCGCCACCGAGATGGTCACAACCTGGATCAGGAAGTAAAAGACCGTGATGGCAACAATGGTACGCACCAGGGCCAATGGAATGTCGCGCCGGGCATCACGCGCCTCGCCTGCGGGAATCACGGCGCTTTCGAATCCGACGAATGCATAGAAGACGATCAGCATGGTCTCACCCAGGGAGTCCAGCGGCGGGATCGTGGCGGCGGTAAAAATTTCCGGGTTGGTCTGGCTGAGCCCCAGGATGACCAGCAGTATCAAGGGCAGCAGCTTCAGCACGGTCAGGGCAAAAATAGCCAGCATGCCCTGGCGGATGCCGATCACGTTGACCACCATCAGCAGGACACAGATCACGCTGACCCCGATTGTGTGCCAGGTCGCATCGGTCAGCGGCGGCCAGAACCAGCCGGCATACGTCACCATCAGGTGGGCGTTGGCCGCGAATGCCGCAGCACGGGACAGGGTCAACAGCCAGCCGGTCTGAAAGCCGGTGAACGGGCCGAATGCCTCGGTGGCGTACACGACAGGCCCACCGGTGTCCTGGAAGAAGCTCGCCACCCGTGCGAAGACAAAAACGATCGCCATGATCAGCAGTCCGCAGGCAACGTATAACCAGGGGCTGAACAGGCCGGCGCGCGCAACCGCGATGGCGGGAAGGGCGAAGATGCCGGCGCCGATGGTGCCGTTGAGCGCGATCGCACCGAACCCCAGCTGGCTGATTTCCTTCCTGAGCCCGGGTCCCCCGGATTGAGTCAATTCCGCGCGCTTCCCATCACTCACAGGAACAATGAACCGTTCACCAGGAAATGCGTTCCAATACTCGCGAAATATCCCAGCACGATCGCCCAGGACCACTTCAGGTGGCCGAAAAACGTGTATTTCCCACGTGCCGTGCCCATGACCGCGACGCCGGCGGCGGATCCGATCGAAAGCATTGACCCGCCCACGCCGGCGGTCAGGGTCACCAGCAGCCACTGGCCCATCGACATCTCCGGATTCATCTCCAGCACGGCGAACATGACCGGGATATTGTCGACGATGGCCGAGGCGAACCCGACGATGACGTTGGCGGTCGTATGGCCCAGTCCCTCGTACATCAGCTCAGAGCCCACCGCGAGATAACCGAAGGCGCCGAGACCGCCGACACACATGATCACGCCGTAGAAAAACATCAGGGTATCCCACTCCGCGCGTTGCATATTGTGGAAGATATCAAAAACCTGGCGGTTTTGAGTCGGATCGCTTTGATGCACCGCCTCCACGCCCAGGGGCGATGGTGCGGACATTTTGAATTCCTCCCCGCTCGTCAAGCGCAGGTCCCGACGCTGCAGGTAATAGCCAAATAGCTTCAGAAATCCCAGGCCCGTCATCATTCCGAGTACCGGCGGCAGGTGGAGAATATTGTGAAAGGAGACCGCCATCGTGATGGTCAGGACGAACAGGCCCACAACGACCCAGGCACCATGCTGGAGTTCGGCCCTGTCGGTGACCGCCTCCGGCTGGCCCTCACGCACGGCGAAACTGAGGATTACGGCGGTAACCAGCCAATTGGCCAGTGACGGGATAAACAGGGCAAAAAAGTCCTGGAACTGGACGATGCCTTTTTGCCAGACCATCAGTGTCGTGATGTCGCCGAACGGGCTGAAGGCGCCGCCCGCGTTCGCTGCGACGACGATATTGATGCAGGCGACGGAAATGAACCGGGTATTACTACCGCCCACTGCAACCGCAACTGCAGCCATCAGCATCGCGGTGGTCAGGTTGTCGGCAATCGGGGAAATCACGAACGCCAGTGAGCCGGTAATCCAGAAAATCTTGCGCAGCGAATATCCCTGGGTAACCAGGCGCACACGCAGGACGTCAAAAATCCCCCGCTCTTCCATGGTGTTGATGTAGGTCATCGCAGACAGCAGGAACAGGAACAGCGAAGCGAACTCCAGCAGGTCATGCCGGAAAGCCTCGTGGACCAGATCGGAATCACCGGACTGGGCGAAAGCAATGGCGACCAGCACCCAGATCAGACCGGCAGCGACAATCACCGGCTTGGACTTGCGCATGTGCAGCACTTCCTCGCCGATCACCAGCGAGTAGGCGGCGACGAAAATCACCACGGACAGGATGCCGGCCCAATGGCCGGTCAGGTTGGTGATCTCCAGTGCGCCCTGCGTCGAGGCCAGTGCGGCGGCCGGCAGCAACAGGACAAGCAGGCTGAGGCCAAAGGCTTTTAGCAGGAACGTGTAATTACGGGAGTCAGTCATGTAGGGTTTCCTGGCTGATTTTGATCGGCCTATCTTTTACTGTTGATGTGGGTGCGTCAAGCAAATCCGGTGATCCGGTCGATCGTCCAGAAGGCTGCCAGCGACCCGATGAAGTACACCGGAACGCGCCATGCCCATTGCGGCCAGCTGAACTTTCCCAGCACAAACCAGGCCAGGAACACGGCGGCGATCGGTGCTGAAATAAACCTGGCGCAGGGAAATCTGCGGCTGAAGCATGTACTCAGCATGGTGTTCGTCCAGGTAAGCCTGTAACTGTTCATCGTTCGGCGGCATCAGTGCGGCCACATCTTCCACCAGCATCTCGAGTTTCTGGCGCAGGCGCCTGCGGATCACGATGTCGTCCTGGTCCAGGCCCATCTTCCTGCTCTCGCGGTACGCGATCTCCTGCCGGATATAATCCTGCAACAAACCCTGGAACTCATCCGGTGTCGGCGGTCTCTGCCAGGTGCGGGAAAACGTGTTCAGCAGGTTTTCCTGCTGTCCTTTGCTGATGAATATTTCATCCGCGTCACTGCCCTTGCCGGCGACTGAATGGTAGACGACAAATATCAACCCCCCGAGCAACAGGAAATGGATCAGCGGTTCTCTCAACCACTTTGACATGTTCAAATTGTCCGCATCAGGAAAGCCGGCGCCAGACTATCAGCACCGGCTGATATGCCGTATCAAGTCAGGGTTTATCCGGTCGCGTGCGATTCCTGCGCCTGCTTTCTCTGCAGACCACGAATTACGCTTAAGCGATATGCCACGTAGTATTTAACAATATTGGCCACGTACTGCACGGTCTCGCTTCCAATCTCCCGCGCCGCAATGATTTCGACATTGTCGAACCAGAGGTCGGGGTTGTAGCCCTGCTTTTCAGCTTTCAGTCTGAGGCCCGCTATCCGTGCAGGGCCCGCATTATACGCCGCCAACGCAAAAAGTGTCTTGTTAGTGGTGTCCATGTCGGGATCGTTGAAATAGCGGCTGCGGATAAAATCCAGGTATTTGACGCCAGCGTGAATATTGTTCGAAATTGTTGTGATGTCGGGAATACCAACATTGGGATCCGATGCGGTGCTTGGCAGTAGCTGCATGACCCCGACCGCACCGGCCTTGCTGCGGGCGTGCTGCTGCAACCGGGATTCCTGGTAGCCCTGGGCAGTCACCATCAGGTAATCAAAACCGTACTGTTTGCCATACTTCTCAAAAATTCCAACGACGTCCTGGAAGCGCTGGTAATCTTCCTTGTTCACTACATTTTTCGACCAGTCATAGTCCTTTATATAACGGTTAATCAGGATGTTCCCCTTCAGGGTTCCCTGCCGGTGCGACTTCAGAAACTCATTCAGGGCAGACTTCAATTGCGGACTGTTTTTACGAATGGCATAGCCAATTTGGCCGCCTGCGCGGAACACAATGTCATCACGCACGACCAGTTGGTCGAATACATCGGCAAAAATCCGCGCCTTGTAGTCATCGACAACCGCCCATTCAATGGAACCGGCATTGACCATCTCGAGGATGTCTTCATCTTCCATGAATTCAGAAATATCCTGAATGATGACAGGCGCAATGCCTGCCTCAGCGAATCGGCGGTTAAGTGCATCCAGACTGGCGCGGTAACTGCTGGAAGCCCTGACGTAAACCTCACGCCCTGCCAGACCTTCAATCGATGAAACCGCAGGCGCCGATGGGCCGGTGACCAGGACCTCTGACAACTCGCGGGTTAACGGATCCGTAAAATCGATCAGCTCACTGCGTTCCGGCGTAATGGTCAACGCCGCGGCCGCAATATCGCCGCGGCCATCCAACAGTCCCTGGATGAGCTCATCCCGTGCCACGGGGATGAAGACCACGTGCACCTGTACTGTTTTGTTTCCTGACGCCTTGTTTAACTGGTCTTCGAACATTTTGAACATTTCATAGGCTAATCCGGCTTCCTGCCCGTTTTCTATGAAATAGGTGCCCAGTCCATACACGGTCAGAACCCGGATGATACGCCTTTCGATCATCTCATCCAGATCACCGAACCAGGGCTTTGCAAGAACCGGGATACCCAGTTCTTCCTGGATTTGCTCGAGCGAAGGCCGGGTCGGTACCGTATCGGTCAGGGTTGATTCGGCGGAAAGCCCGGAGTTGACTGGATCCACTCCGGATCCGCCCGACGCTGAATCACCACAGGCCGAGATCGCCAGCACCGCCAGGCAAATTGTCAGTTTTTTGATCATGGGAATAATTTTTCCATTATCCGGTCCCTTGGTTTTCAATGCGATGTTATCCATTGCGGTGCACACTTGCTCGGCATTTTTATCATTCAATTCGGTTCGTCGCAAAAAATAAAAATTGAATTTTCCTACGTTATTCGCTTATTCAGCAACTTGCCATTCGCACCTGATATTGCTCTTGAGAAAACCATCCTAAGTCATCCAGTTGGGTCGTTGACATCACCAAACCACAGGAGTAGCTTTAACTTCCCGTTAGACGAAACCCACCGGCCGGACGGCCGACCCGTCGAAAGGCAGTGGAGGGTACCAGACAACGGATAAAGTGTTCACGTGGTGCTGAACACGTCACCTGGGCCGGGCTCTGCAAGTGCCGGTCGTACCACAGAAGGGTGACTCGAAAGGGAGACGCGATCCCTTGAGATAGACGCCAGGAGGTGCAAGCCTCACCAGGTCGAAAAGGCCAGAAACAGGTAACACTGAAGTAAGGTCTGAAAGGTCGGGAGAGCTCAGGCTCTGGACGACCGGGGTCGAAGGCTGCTTAGGCAGCGACAGATCCGGAACTCGAAAGGCGCAAGCCGGAAGAGTCGAAGGGTGGAAAGAACGCAAGTTCCGGAAACCGACGAGGATACGGGCGCAACCCTGTGGAATCGGAAGACCGAAAGACGTCGATAAATAAGGCGGGAGTAGAAGTCCCGCGACCGGAGCCCGGGAGCAGAGAGCCGAGGAACTGGACAGAGTTGGAAAGGCCTAGGAGGATCTGCAGTCCACCATAAGCGGAGTTCCGATACTTCTACACGAGAGAGGAGGCTCACGCCTCCTCTCTTTTTTTGTCTGAAGATTTCTCCTTTTCGTACTACAATTGTCCCCCGCGCATTCTCAGGGCTATGATGAACGATTTGCCAGCCAGCCATAACGATTCCAGCGCCCCGGTTATCCGGATCCGGGACCTGGTTTTTCGCCGTGGCCGAAAAACCATCCTCGACGGCATCAACATGGACATTCCACGCGGATCCATCGTGGCTTTCATGGGCCCCAGTGGCGCAGGCAAGACCACGATTCTCCGTTTGATATCGGGCCAGTTGCGCCCGGACGAAGGAACGGTCGAGGTTAACGGCCAGTTGATTTCATCGATGTCTGACCGGGAATTGCATCATTTCCGCCGGAATATCGGGGTGCTTTTGCAGGACGGCGCCCTGTTCACGGACCTGACCGTTTTCGAGAACATCGCAACGCCCGTGCGGGAACATACCAATCTTCCCGAAGCCCTGATCCGGCGCCTGGTCATGTGCAAACTCAGTGCGGTCGGCCTGGGCGGTATCGAAGAACGGATGCCGCACGAGCTTTCCGGCGGGATGGCCAGGAGGGTCGCATTTGCCCGTGCCGTTGTTCTCGATCCGGACATCATGCTCTATGACGAGCCGATGACCGGACTGGACCCGATCGCGGTCTCGACGATCCGCACGCTGATGCGTGAAACAAACGACGCGCTTGGCCTGACCAGCCTCGTGGTGACGCACAACGTGTACCAGATGAGCCGGCTGGTCGATTATTGTTATATCATCGCCTCGGCAAAGATCGCCGGCGAGGGTCCTCCGGCTGAACTGGGCAGCAGCAATGACCCGGGCGTTGACCAGTTCATGAACGGTAAAGTCGAAGGCCCGATCCCTTTTCACTATCAACCACCGGGCGCGCCCTGGGGACTATTGGACTGACATGCAGGAATCGATCCCGCTGATTGACCGATTTACCGGGCCGGTTACCCAGGCCGGGCAGTGCCTGCTTTTCCTGTTTCGCATGCTTGCGGGTGTCCGTTTCAGCGGCTCCCAGGTTCTGACAGTGTTGCAGCAGACTTACCTGATCGGGGCGAGGTCCCTGGTCATCATCATGATTTGCGGGTTCTTTGTCGGCATGGTGCTGTCCCTGCAGGCGATCAACGCACTGGAACAATTCGGTGCCTCGGACCAGGTCAGCCTGCTGGTCGGCAAATCCCTGTTCCGTGAACTGGGCCCGGTTTTAACGGCTTTACTGTTCGCGGGACGGGCCGGCACTTCGATCACGGCCGAAATCGGCCTGATGAAAGCCACCAACCAGATCGAGGCGATGGAACTGATGGCGATCGACCCGATCCAACGTATCGCGTTGCCGAGATTCGCAGCCGGCGTGATCTCCGTGCCGTTGCTCACGGCGCTGTTCAACGCGCTGGCCATCCTGGGCAGCGTGGTTTTTTCCATCGGCGTAATGGACCTCGATTCCGGTATTTTCTGGAGCAAGCTTCAGACCGGTATTTACTTTGAAAAAGATTTTCTTGGCGGGCTCTATAAGAGCGTGGTGTTTGGCGGAACGATCAGCCTGATCGCGGTTTATTTCGGCTATTCCGCAAAACCAACCGGGTCCGGCGTGGGTACCGCCACCACCAATACGGTCGTCCTGAGTTCCGTGCTGGTGCTTATTTTTGACTTCATCATGACGTCATTCCTGACGTGAGGTAACGATATGCGTGCGAACTACAAAGTTGAATTCGCATCCGGGGTGTTCCTGCTGCTGGGAATTGCCGCCCTGGTCTGGCTCGCCACCCGGGCCACCGACTATGGCCAGGAAATTGGCAAGGAAACATACAGCATCAGTGCGCGTTTTGACAATGTCGCCGACTTGCGCGACCGCGCCCCGGTCAAAATCGGCGGCGTCACGGTAGGCATGGTTGAATCAATTACGCTGGATCCTGTCTCATTTGAAGCCGTGGTAAAAATGAACGTGGCTTCCCGGTTCGACGAGATCCCTTCAGACACGAGCGCCGCGGTGCTGACGTCAGGCGTTCTGGGAGATCGCTATATCGGTTTGGAGCCGGGCGGAGCCCCGGATATGCTGGCTGACGGCGACGAGTTGTTCATGACGCAATCGGCCCTTGTTCTCGAACAGATTATCGGTAAGTATTTGTTCAACACCGGATCAGGCAAAGAAGAATGATGAAATACGTGTTGGCTATAACCCTGCTTTTGCTCGCCGGAACCGGCGTCGCGGACGCTTATGCGGTGGATCAGCGCGATCCGCTGACCATCATCGACGAGACTACCGCCAGTATCCTTTCGATTCTCGATGAACGCAGGGAAGAGTTTACCGCAGACCAGGCATTACTCCAGGACGTGGTGCGCGAAGACCTTCTGCCACTGCTTGACCTGAATTATTCAGCGCGCCTGATCCTGGGCAAAGCGGGCAAAGGGGTCAGTCCCGAACAGCTGGAGTCTTTTTCCCAGGCCATGGCCAGTGTCCTGGTCAACCGCTATGCGGACGGATTGCTGGAATTCCGCTCGGACAAGCAGGTGGAAGTGCTGCCGTTGAAAGGAAACAATACGGACAAGTTGACCCGGGTCCGGACCCGCATCGCGCTGGAAAACGGAGGTTTTACCCCGGTGGACTACGCATTCCGGAAAACGGACACGGGCTGGAAAGCTTTCGACGTGACCGTCGAGGGTATCTCTTACATCATCACGTTTCGTAACCAGATCGCCCCGCGGGTCGAGGCGGATGGGATTGACAAGGTGACGGAAGAAATTCGCAGCGGAAGTATCCAGCTCAGTGATTGACGACTGCTCCATTGAAATCGGGCAAGACGGCCGTGCGTCACTTGCCGGCGCCCTGACTTTTGAGACAGTGGCCGGCCTGTTCGGTGAAACTCAAAAACTGTTCCGTGACCCCCATCCCGTTACGCTGATCGACCTGTCGGACGTAACAAACGCCGATAGCGCCGGCCTGGCTTTGTTGATCGAATGGCAGGCCATGCAGCGCGCGGCGTCCCGAAAACTGGAAATCAACGATGCCCCGGCCAGCCTGATCAGTCTGGCCCGGTTGTGCGAGGCTGATGACGTGATGAACCTGAACAGCAGGGATTCGCAGCAGTGAACAGGCGACAGCCTTTTTTCCTGTTCACCCTGCTGGTTCTGATGTCAGCCCTGGGCGGCTGCGTCAGCCAGAAGGTGGTGCTGACGGACCCCGAAGCCGATCCCTGGGAAGCCTACAACCGGAAAATTCATTCCTTCAACATGGCCCTGGACAAGGCCATCGCCCGGCCGGTGGCAAAAGGCTATAACGCCATTGTTCCGGAAGCACCCAGGCGCGGGATCAGAAATTTTTTCAAAAACCTCGATTACCCGGTGACCTTCCTGAATTTACTGGCGCAAGGCAAAATTGAGGACGCCCTGACCGCAACGGGCCGTTTCCTGATGAACTCCACCGTCGGTGTGCTGGGTTTTGTCGACGTGGCCACCAAGGTGGAGATTCCGGATTACGACGAAGATTTCGGCCAGACACTGGCGGTCTGGGGCTGGAAGAACAGCCGCTACCTGGTGATGCCGGTTTTCGGCCCCTACACGGCCCGTGATTTCCTCGGCCGCAGTTTCTATGGCTACTTTCACCCGATCAGCTATGTCGCCCGTGAGTACAACAACTACATACCAATGGTTGTAGACCTGATCGCGCTGCGAGCCGAACTGCTGCCCTTCCAGGCGGAGCTGGACAGCGCGAGTGATCCGTACGTGCTGGTGCGGGACGTCTACCTGCAGAACCGTGAATACCGTATCTATGACGGTGATCCACCAGAGACCGATTACGACGCATTATTGGAAGAGTATTGACCTGCTGGGGTAAGCTGGACCCCGTGACACCGTTGCTGAAAAATCTTTTCCTGTTGTGCGTGAGCGTGACATCGCTGCTGCTTATGGCTGGCTGTGACAACCAGCCGGAAAACGGGGAACCAGCGCACCCGGTAAACGTGTACCGCCACGCCATGGATGGCGCGCCCAGCAACCTTGATCCGGCGCACGCCTCGAATATCTACGCGAACTTTCTGGCCGTTAACCTCTACGACACGCTCTATCGATACAAGTATCTCGCCCGCCCTTACGAACTGGAGCCCAACCTGGCGGAGGAGCTTCCACAGGTATCCGCCGACGGGTTGATCTACACCATCCGTCTGAAGTCCGGGGTTCACTTCATCGATGACCCGGCATTCCCCGATGGCAAAGGCCGTGAAGTCACGGCTGGAGACTTTGTCTATTCGATAAAGCGGCAATTCGATCCGGCTACCCGCGCACAGGGCGCGTGGCTCTGGCAGGGACGGATCGTAGGCCTGGACGAGTGGAAAGAGGCCGGTTCCGATTACAGCCAGGAGGTTGCCGGCCTGAAGGCGCTGGATGATCTCACCCTGCAAATTCAGCTGGTCTCCCCTTTTCCACAGTTGACGCACACGCTGACCCAGGGTTATTCCGCGATCGTGCCGGTGGATGCCGTGAACCATTATGGCCAGGAGTTTGCGGGCCATCCTGTAGGCTCGGGACCTTACCGTCTGCAGTCATTCCATACCGCCAGTGCCGTATTGATCAGGAACACCGGCTTCAGGCGAGGAGACCTTCAGCCTGGAGTCCGAGGGATTCGATCCGGCCAGCCAGGGTCATCTCGGCCTGGAACAACTGGAAGGGCTGATCTATCCGTTCATGGACCGAATCGAAATAGAGTTCATTGCGGAAGACGCCGCCCGGTGGAATTCCTTCATCGCAGGGGAACTGGACTTTGTAAAAGTGCCCGTTAGCCAGTTTGACCAGACCCTGGAAAGCCGTGATCCGGTCACCCTGAACAGCGCACTTGCAGACCGTTACCATGTCATCGCCAACCTGGAGTCCGGCTTCGTTCACACGGATTTCAACATGGATGACCAACGCATCGGGTACCACCCTGACCCGGAGCAAAACGTGCGCAACAAGGCCCTTCGCTGCGCCATCATCAAGGCGTTTGACTGGCAGAAAAGAAACGAGATTTTTTACTACGACATCGGTGACGTATTTGCCGGCATCATTCCGCCGGCGGCGCCTGAGTTTGACCCGCAACAGGACCTGGCCCCCATCACGCGCGACCTCGAGGGCGCCCGGCTCCTGCTCAGCAGTCACGGCTGGAACGCCGCTAACCTGCCGGTCCTTGAATACGGCTTCCCCGCCAGCGTTACCGAGCGCCAGATGTTTGAACAATTCCGCAGCTTCCTCGGTGAAATCGGCTATCCGCAGGAAAAAATAAAGCCCCTGACTTTTGCGACCTACGGCGACTACGCGCGCGCCTATCTGAACCGCGAAGTGATGCTGATCACCACCGGCTGGACCATGGACTACCCGGACGCGGAGAACACGATTCAGCTGTTTTATGGGCCAAACGCTTCACCGGGCTCAAATAACGCCAATTTCGATAACAGCGAATTCAACCGCATGTACCGCGAGAGTTCGGGCATGCCGGCATCGCCGGCGCGTACCGCCATGTACCGGGATATGAACCAGATCGTGATCGATAACTGCGTGACCATCAGCGGCGTTTCCCGCAGGCTGATCCTGCTGTGGAGCCGCGACCTGGCCGTTCTTCCCGACCGGTCCTTCGTAGGAGGATTTTTCTTTCGCTTTGTCGCCCCCCGCAGCGCCGGGCAGGCGCCGGAATAGTGTCCTGGCGTATGATGCGCGACAGGACACTCGTGCGTTACGCTTTGCGCAGATTGGCCAACGGCCTGTTGCTGGTCGCGGGCGTGACCCTGGTCAGTTTCCTGTTGATGGTATGGTTCGGTCCGGACCAGACCTATGCCCTGGTGGGAAAGAACGCGACTGCCGGCCAAATTGCGGAAGTCCGGCACGAACTGGGGTATGACCAGCCGTTTTTCACGCGTTATACCGGCTACCTGGCGCAGTTGTTCACATTGGATCTCGGCACGTCGAATTCGTCCGGCGAACCGGTCAGCCGCATTCTGAAAAAAACCGTCCCGGTGACGCTTGCCCTGATGTTACCGGGGTTCGTGCTGGGAAACCTGCTGGGAATTGCCCTGGGCCTGACCTCGGCGCAACAAAGAGGCCGTTGGGCCGACCACCTGATCAACGGTCTTGCAGTGAGCGGCATGAGCCTCAGTTTCCTGGTCATCATCATATTTCTCCAGGTTCTGCTGAGCACGCCATACGGGCTGAACCTGTTTCCGGTGCGGGGCTGGCAGGTAAATGACCCCGGTTCCTACCTTCGGTACGTGGCCGTGCCCACGCTTTCCCTGGTCCTGGTCACGCTGGGCTACAACACGCGTTTCTACCGCGCTGTTTTCGTCGAGGAATCCGGCAAAGACCATATCCGCACCGCCCGCGCCTTCGGCGCCTCCAACGCAACGATCCTGTGGAAGCACGTGTTGAAGAACAGCATGGTGCCGATCATCACCCGGGTCATGTTTTCCATTCCGCTGGTCGTGATCTCGGGGAGTGTGTTGATCGAAACCTATTTCGGCATACCCGGGGTGGGCAAGGTGACTTTCGACGCCATAACCAGCGGCGATCAACCCGTATTGCAGGCCGTGGTGGGCCTGACTGCCGTGGTCTTTGTACTGATACAGGTTCTGACCGATTTCGTTTACAAGCTGGTCGACCCGAGGATTGCGTGATGGATTCCGGCATGCGGCTTTGGCGAAACGTGCGAAATAACAAGGCGGGACTGGCCGGCTTTTTGATCGTGTCCGCCTTTTTCCTGGTGGCGGCCGGCGTGTGGTCCGGAGTGCTGGGGCAGGGCTGGTCTGAAGCCAGCGGCGGGCGCTGGGAACCGGCAAGCGCGGAATACTGGTTTGGCACCAACTTGCTGGGACAGGATATTTTCCAGCGCGCCATTTACAGCGTGCGCACTGCTTTTACCATCGGCATGGTGGTATCGATTCTCTCCACCGCCGTGGGCGCCGCCCTCGGTGCGCTGGCTGGCTGGTACAGCGACAGTTGGGTCGACTACGTCATCCTGTGGCTGAAAGGCGTTCTGGATTCGATCCCTTTCTACCTGTTTGTCGCGGCGGTTGCCTTCGCCTTGCGGGGCGAGGGTTGGGCCATGCAGGCAGCCATGATCGCTACTTTCTGGACCACGACCGGGCGCCTGGTCAGGGCGGAAGTGATGAAAATCAAATCCCGCGAATTCGTGCTGGCGGCCCGGGCAATCGGCCTGCCCGACCTGCTCATCCTGGCCCGCCACGTGGTGCCGAACACGCTGCATATCCTGTTGATACAAACCAGCATCGCATTTATCGCGGCCATCAAGACCGAGGTCATTCTCAGTTTTCTCGGTCTCGGGGTTCACGATGGCGTCAGCTGGGGGTTGATGCTGGCCGAGAGCACGCAGGAAGTGCTGGCCGGGCACTTCAACAATTTCCTGGCGGCGTCGCTGATGTTGTTCTTCCTGCTGCTGGGTTTCAATTTGTTCACCGACGCTTTGCAGGACGCCTTTGACCCGAAGGAGTCAGCCCTGTGAGCCCGTTCACCCTGTCCGTGCAAAACCTGACGGTCTCGAGGCAACACGGCCGGCCAGGCAACAACCGTGGTTGACCGCGTCAGTTTCACCCTTCGCGAAGGCGAAGTGCTGGCCATCGTCGGCGCTTCCGGTTGCGGCAAGACCAAAACCGCCGAGGCTATCATGGGGCTTTTGCCCCGAACCGGGTGGCGCGTGCAGGCGGATGTGATCGAACTGGGCGGCTCAGACCTGTCCGGGCTGACCGAAGCAGGCATGCGCAAGGTCAGGGGGCGCTTGATGTCCATGATATTCCAGGAGCCGCTCACCGCGCTCGACCCGGTGTTTACCGTGGGAAACCAGCTCGGTTCCGTTTTCCGGCGGCATCGCGGTCAGACCCGCCACGAGGCGCGCTCGTCGTCGCTGGCGATGCTCGAGGACGTCGGCTTCGCTGATACCGCTCATATCATGCAAAGCTACCCGCACCAGCTTTCCGGCGGCATGCGGCAGCGCGTGATGATTGCGATGGCCATGGCCTGCAGGCCACGCGTGCTGATTGCAGACGAACCCACGACGGCGCTCGACGTCACAACACAGGCACAGGTACTCAGCCAGCTGACCCGCCTTGGACAGGAATACGGAACCTCGATTCTGCTGATCACGCATGATCCCGGTGTAGTAGCCCAGTATTGTGACCGGGCCGTGGTGATGCTGGAGGGCCGGGCCATAGAGGAAGCAACGGTGCGGGATTTGTTCACCAGGCCGCAGCACGCCTACACCAGGGGCCTGCTGGCATCGGGTCCGGAGGCTGGAACGGTATGACGATCACCGCCGCGCCCCTGTTGAGCGTTCGGGACCTGGTGGTGCGCTACCCGGCCAGGGGACATTCACGGGTGCCGTTTACCGCCGTCAATGGCGTCAGCCTGGATATCAGCGCCGGTGGCATTTACGGGCTGGTGGGCGAATCGGGTTCAGGAAAGTCCTCCCTGGCGCAGGCAATCGTGCAATTGATCCGGCCCGCTGCAGGACAGGTTCTGTTTAACGGCGAGAACCTCGTCGGCATGAATTCCACGCAGCTGAAAACGGCGCGCAGGCATATCCAGTTCGTATTCCAGGATTCGCTGGCGTCCCTCAGCCCGCGCCGGACGGTGTTGCAAACGCTGATGGAGCCGATGGATCATTTCGGTATCGGCATACCCGCCAGCCGCGCGGAAACAAGCCGAAAATGCGCTTCAAGCGGTTGGCCTTGACCCCGGGCTGCGGCACCGCTACCCGCAGCAATTGTCCGGAGGCCAGCGGCAAAGGGTGGCGCTGGCCCGCGCCCTGGTATCCGGACCGGACCTGATCATCGCCGATGAGCCCCTGTCCTCGCTGGATGTGCCGGTTCAGTCCCGGATGGTTGAACTGGTTCTCGAACTGCGCGAGAAACTGGGCGTGGCATTCCTGTTCGTTTCCCATGACCTGTCAGTGATCCGTCGTCTCGCGGATACGGTTGGCGTGATGTACTTCGGAAAAATCGTTGAAAGCGCCGGCACGCGTGCCCTGTTCGACCGTCCCGCGCATCCTTATACCCGGTCACTGATCGCTGCTGTTCCCGTCGCCGACCCCACTCACCCGAGACCGGAAGTGCTCACCGGCGAACCACCCTCCCCCTTGACTCCACCGGCGGGCTGCGTGTTTCATATGCGTTGCCGGGAGAAAATTCAGCTATGCTCATCCGTTGAGCCTTCTGAAGTCACAATCGGTGAACAACCCGGCGTGGGTGAAGGCCATTCCGGGTTGAAATCCGAGCCACCGGGCAAGGTGTCATTTATGGAGTTCTGCAGAAACATGATCAGGAAACCAGGTTTGCGGTTTTTTTTATTGTTGCTTATCGCGGCCTGCTGCATCTCGTGTGGCCCCCAGGTGATCAAGGGCCGCGCGCCTTTCATCAGCATTTCCGGCATGAGCCTGGCTGAAAACAAGCTCGCCGTGGCCTTCGACATCAGGAATCAAAACGCCATTCCGATGACGATCGAGGCAATCGACATCGCCGTGACGACTAATGGCGTTGAACTCGCCAGGGAGAACCGCGATTACGATTTGATCATCGGTGCGAACTCCGCGGAGCGGGTCCTGGTTGAAAAACCGCCTGATCAGGAAAGACAGGCGTTGCTCAATTCCCTGGAAAGCGGTGAAGTCCAAAGCCTGCCTTTTGATCTCAAGGGAAGAGTCCGCACCGTTGAAGACGGCTACCTGTCTTTCGAACAAAAAGGCTACCTGTATACCGTTCCGGGCAAGCCCGGTGATTTCCGCGCGACTGTGACCCAGGCGCAGGGGCTGCAACGCGACGAAAAACTTTAATCCGGAGAAAACCATGCCCATGGAAATCACTTTCGAATTAAGCGACGCCGACCTGGAGTATTTCAGGCAGGTGATGTTGAAGGCGCGGAAAAACGCCGGCGACATCGACCAGGCTGATATCATCGCCAACGCCAGGACACTGCTGGTTGAGGTCTCGGAATCCGACACTTCGGATTTTATCCGTGAACGGATGAGCCGGCTCGAAACACTGATCGGCATGATTGTCGACAAGGGCTGGGGGCTTGAAAGCGAAGACAGAAACAGGGTGCTGGAAGCACTGGCTTATTTCTCGGAACCCGAGGACCTGATTCCGGACGACGTCCCGGGGTTGGGTTTCCTGGATGACGCGATCATGATCGAGATGGTGAGCCGGGAACTCAAACACGAGATCCAGGCATATCGGGATTTCTGTGTCTTCCGGGCGGCCGAATCCAGCCGGCTTGGCCAGGAAGCCATGGCGCTGGAGCGCACGGACTGGCTCGAAGAGCGCCGCAAGCAGCTGCATTCCCGCATGAGAAGCCGCCGTAGCAAAGGAAGAGGCGGCGGGGACAGCAAATCCCCGTTCTCGCTTTTCTGATGAGCAAAGGGCCGGCCGACGCCGGTTTCTACCGGGTTTTGGTCGCCATTGAAACGGATGCGACCCGGTTCTATGGCGCCAACGCATCCCGTCCGGCTCTGCTGGGATCCGCGGAATCGGAGCAAATGCTCGCTCACATTGCAGCAGACCTGAAATCCCTTTTACCGGAAATCTCGCGGTGCAGCCTGATCGCAGCAGGCGCCCTGTTCGACCAGACACAGGTCCTGAGGCCTTCTTACCCGGTCTTCAGGGCATTGGAAGCCGTATCGACCAGCGACCGGACGGAAAATTTCAAGCCTGGCCTGGTCAGCATCGGGGCCCGGAACGGCAAGATGCCATCCGCTGATTTACAGCCGCTGCCGGATATCCCGCTGGGCCTGCTGCAGCTGTTACCGGTCGTCATCCAGGGTCCGGCCGACCTGGTCAGCGAGTTGGGACAGGCCATGGAGTACCGGTTCATCGAGGAAGGCCAGCTTTCCGCACATTCAGCAGCCTGGCTGGAAACGGCGTTTGGCATTTCCCTCAACCATGCACGCATGATGACGCTGACCGATCTGAACGCCATGCTGCGTATGCAACTCGATCATTTTGGTTTTCTGCCGCTGTGGGAACTGCTGGACGCGGCGCTGTCGGAAAGTGCCGGTCCGGTCCGCGTGCAAACGGCAGGCGGCCGGGAATTCCGGTGGGACCAGGGCGTTGTTCACACCCGTTTCGAAACATTTGACAGCTGGGCCTCCGCTGGCGGCGGGTCCCATATCGTGGCGGAACGCCAGGCCCTGGCGGCCGCCTACGGCGACTGGACCCGGGAAGTCCGGCAATACCTGACCACGCTCAAGGCACACGGCCTCGATGTCCGGTTCCATCTCCCGGGAGACCCCACCCCGCTGGAAGGAACGTTTTTTAAAGAGATCAGCGAATCCGCACCCGGCACGGGTGACGCGACCATTACCGAACACAGCTACAGCGAACTGGGCACCATCGCCGTCACCGTGCGCAACGGGGACGTCGTGGAAAACTACTACCCGCTGTGCTCGCGGGGCTTGAATGACATACAGGCCCACATCAGGACCCACGTCCCCGGAGTTCATTCAGTGGCTTTCCCGGGCACGATCCTGCATAGTGAAAGAACCCGCAAGCTGGTTCCGGACGCCGGAACCTTCTCAAAGCGTCATTAGACCTTGAATCATCATCAAACCAACAAGCTCGTGTTTGTCACCCGCTCGCCCATCCACGGGCGGGGGCTGTTCGCTGCCGGCCCGATCGAGGCAGGTCAACTCATTGGCGTGTATGAAGGACCCGAGGTAAGCAAAGACGGCAAGCATGTTCTCTGGATACTGGATGACACGGCCAACAGCTGGACCGGTTACAACGGAAAAAACGAGTTGCGTTTCCTGAATCATTCCGATGAACCCAACGCGGAAATGGATGGATTGAACTGCTATGCGCTGACGGATATCGAGCCCGGCGCGGAAATCACGATTGATTATGGCTGGGATGAATCTTGATATTGCCGACTTCAGCCCTATTTATGCACTTACCGAAATCAACGGAATCCCATTAAATGGAAAATGCAATGAATCTTAACGACGACGTCAAGGGCAAAATTGAAAACTACGTGTTGAACAACCGGGTGGTTTTGTTCATGAAAGGCACCCCGCAGCAGCCGATGTGCGGCTTTTCAGCCAAGACTGTCGCCGCGTTGAACAGCGTCGTTCCCGATTATGTCTCGGTCAACGTTCTCGAGGATTCCGATATCCGGGAAGGCATCAAGGTTTACGGTAACTGGCCCACCATTCCCCAGCTTTATATCGACGGCGAGCTGGTCGGCGGCTGCGACATCATCCTGAACATGCTGAATTCCGGCGAACTGCACCGCAGCCTGGGATTCGAAGAACCCGACCGCACGCCCGCCGGAAGTAACGATCACCGCTGCAGCCTCGGAGAAAATCCGCGAAGCCATGCAGGGGCATGAAGGCATTGCGCTGCACTTCAATATCGATGGCAGCTGGGACGCGCAGTTCAACCTGGCGCCGCCGCAGGGCAACGAAATCGTCAGCGAATCGAATGGCGTCAAGGTCCTGATGGACATCGCGACCGCTCAGCGGGCCCGCGGCGCCGTGATCGACTGGGTCTCGACCGTGCAGGGAGAAGGGCTGGCGATTGAACTGCCGCTGGCGCCGGCACCGGTGCGGCAGATGACGGTCAAGGAACTGGCCGTGAAGCTCGCGGCCGGAGAAGTGACCCTGGTGGACGTCCGCGGCGCGCACGATCGGAGCCGGGCGTTTATCGAAGGCTCGCTGTTTCTCGACCGGGAAACGATGGAAGAACTCGAAAGGCTGCCCAAGGACACCGGGATCGCCTTTCTTTGCCACCATGGCAACTCGAGCATGGGCGCGGCCGAGCACTTCCGCAAGCAGGGTTTCACCAACGTCAGCAACGTGGCCGGCGGCATCCACGCCTGGTCCATGGAAATCGACCCCTCGGTCCCGACTTACTAATTTTCGGAACGGGCCATGTGGGAGCGGTCCATGGCCGCGAAGGTGCCACAGCCGCAGATGCTCAAGTCCCGGCTTCTTCGGCTCAATGGTCCCTGCGGGACTCCCCTCGCGCAGCAAAAATCCTGACGGGCCGGCCTTACAGCACGTAGCCCAGGGGAACCTCTGATCGAGGGAAGCCCGCAGGGCCGGATAAGAAAGGGTGCTGGGGAACAGCCCGTCTGCCGGTGGTTCGGAGTGACTTTCACAATCGCGGCCGTGGGCCGCTCCTACAGGTTGAATTCGGCGATGGCGGGGGCGTGGTCGGAGGGGCGCTCCTGGCGGCGCGGTTCGATATCGATGTAGCTGGCCGTGCAGCACTTCGCCATGGCTTCTGAGGCCAGCACCAGGTCAATCCGTAACCCCAGCTTGCGCCGGAACATGTTCATCCGGTAATCCCACCAGCTCCAGGTTCGCTCCTCCTGCTCGAACATCCGGAAGGTGTCCGTCAGCCCAAGATCGAGGATTTTGCCCAATGCATCGCGCTCAGGCGTGCTGCAGAGGATTTTTTCACGCCATTCCTCCGGATCGTAAACATCGCGATCATCGGGTGCGATATTGAAATCGCCCAGCACGACCAGCTTTTCATGCTGTTTCATTTCCGAAGCCAGCCATGCCGTAACCTTTTCCAGCCAATGGATTTTGTACCCGAACTTCTCGGAACCTACTTCGCTGCCGTTGACGACATAGAGGTTCACGATGCGGACACCACCCACCGTGGCCGCCAGGATGCGCCGTTGCGGATCATCCAGCCCCGGAACATCGGTTACCGGATCCAGTGCCTGCTCACGGCTGAGAACCGCCACGCCGTTGTAGGTTTTCTGCCCCGAAAAAACACTGTGATAACCGAGCTCCATCAGTTCAGCAACCGGAAACTTGTCGTCGGTTAACTTGGTTTCCTGCAAGGCCAGCACGTCCGGCCGGGCGACTTCGCTCCAGGCCAGGACATGCGGTAAGCGGACATTGAGGGAGTTGACGTTCCACGAAGCGATTTTCATCGGCTGTTGCTCCTGTCATCAATCGGCCGGTATCGGCCGCTCACAATAATCCATAGCTCTCAAGCAGCGGTCCGGGCTCCGGAGGACGGCCGCGAAATGCGATGAAAGATTCCATCGCGGGCCGCGAAGCGCCGACTGACAGTATTTCCCTGCGCAGTGCATCCCCCGGTCCGGGTTCCAGCGCGCCTTCCTCGTTGAATCGGCCCCAGGCATCGGCCGCCAGCTGCTCGGCCCACAGGTAGCTGTAGTAGCCCGCCGAATAACCGCCGCCGAAAATGTGGGAGAAGCTGTTCAGAAAACGGTTCCACTCCGGCACCGGCACCACCGAGATCTGCGAGCGAACCCTGCCCAGTACGTCCAGAGGATCGGCCGGATCTTCCGGATCGTAATCGAGGTGCAGGCGGAAGTCACAAATCGCATATTCCAGCTGGCGGACCAGGAACAGGGCTTTCTGAAAATTCCGCGATCGCAACAGGCGGTCCTTGAGGTCGGCCGGCAGCGGTTTGCCATCAGCGTAATGACGCGCGAAGCGGGACAGTATTTTTTCCTCCCAGCACCAGTTTTCCAGCAACTGGCTGGGCAGTTCCACCGCATCCCACTCGACGCTGTTGATACCGTTGACCTGCGGCCACTCTATTTCCGTCAGCATGTGGTGCAGGCAGTGGCCAAACTCGTGGAACAGGGTCTGAACGTCGTCGTGCGTCATCAGGCAGGGCTGCTCGCCGACCGGCGGTGCAAAATTGCAGGTCAGGTAAGCAACCGGGAGCTGGACACCGGCGCCAAGTTTCCTGCGCGAAAGACAAACATCCATCCAGGCGCCGCCGCGCTTGTCCTTGCGGGCGAACAGGTCCATGTAAAGCCCGGCGAAACGGCGGCCATCGCGGTCCTCGAGCCAGTAGTAACGGACGTCCGGGTGCCAGCTGGCGATGTCCTGATCCGCAACCAGCCGGATACCGAATAACTCCCCGGTGGTGAAGAACAGCGCATCCAGCATGTGTTCGAGCGGAAAATAGGGTTTCAATTCTTCATCGGACAGGTGCAGCTCCGCCTGGCGATACCGCTCGGACCAGTACGCCACGTCCCAGGCATCGAGTGGCAGCACGGCGCCCTGCCGGCCTGCAAACTCCTGGAGCTCCGCGTATTGCTTTTGTGCCGCGGGACGCGCCTGTGCTGCGAGACTGTCCAGGAAGTCGAGCACCGACCCGGGGGTTTCCGCCATTCTGCGCGACAGGGCATATGCCACGTAGTTGTCAAAACCCAGGAGCCGGGCGAGTTGGTGCCGCAGAGCGAGCATTTCCTCGATCAGCGGCATGTTGTCCCATTTTCCGGGAATCGGCCCCTGGTCCGATGCGCGGGTGACGTATGCGGTGTAGACTTCGCGCCGCAATTCGCGGTCCTCCGCGTGCGTCATTACCGCATTGAACGATGGCGCGCTGAGATCCACCAGCCAGCCGGTTTTATCATGCTGCTTCGCGATACCTCTCAACAGGTTCAACTCGGCCCGGGGTAAACCCTTCAACCGTGAGTTCTCTTCCAGGTGCAGCGTCCAGGCTTGCGTTGCATCAATCAGGTTCTCGGAGAATTTCGACCCCAGTTTGCTGAGGCGCATCACCAGGTCGCGGTAGGTCTCCTGGTCTTTTTCCGGGAGATCGACCCCGGCGAGGTGAAAATCGCGTAATTCGAGTTCAACGATCCGCTGTTGCACCGGTGTCAGGGCCGCAAAGTCCGCGGACTGCCTGAGTTCCCGGTAAGCCTGGAAAATTCCCGGATGCTGCTGCCGCCAGTTTTCGTGCTCGGTCAACCTTTCCAGGCCCTCGTTGAACGCTTTACGGAGTTTTTTATTCCCCGCGACGGAGTTGAGGTGTGATACGGGCGACCAGGCGCGTCCCAGTTCATCAGCCCAGGCCGCTTCTGACTCGACCATGGACCAGCCCTTCCCCGCTCCGCTCTCCAGCAAAGCCTCCATGCCGCCTTGATAAGTCTGCAGCAACTCTTCAAGCGCGGGCATCACGTCCTCCGGTTTGATGACCGTAAAGTCCGGAAGCCGGGTCGATGACCCGGCGTGAAGGAGTGGATTTTGCTTTTCGGAATTGTCTTTCATAATATCAAGGAACCTCTGATCAATTATGCGCGGGCGCGACGGTGTCTTTGCGGGCACTCCGGTCCGCTTTTGGTGAGCGTGGTTGGGTGATTCCCAATGAACGAATCAAAACGGGGCGGAGGGCCCGCAAAGGCCCGTCCCGTAAGGGTTTCACCGCAAAAGCCGCATCTCGCACACAGCCCGCCTCGGCCATAGCGATGGCTATGGCGACGCGCAACGGCATTCCGGCAGGTCTTCTTTGCCTTCGGCAAAACCGCCCTGCCTTCATTGCCTGCGCTCGGCCCGCTGCGCACAATCTGCGGCTTTTGCAGTAGAAACGCGCTCCGTGCATAATTGATCAGAGGTTCCTTAACCATAATCGAACCGCGAATGGTAGCATGGTTGCCAATTCCATAAAGGACTCCTGTATGAAGTTTTTACTCATCCTGGCGCTGATGTTGCCGGTGGCCGCCGGCGCCCAGGAACCGGACTCCACCGGTCCGGCGCCCGTAACCCCGTGCCATTCAGCCGGTTATCACCAGTTTGATTTCTGGATTGGCGACTGGGACGTCACTTCCGGCGGCCAGCCGGCAGGCACGAACTCGATCCACCCGATTCACAACGGCTGTGCGCTGCAGGAAAACTGGCAGGGCGCCGGAGAGGGTGGTATCAGCGGAACCAGTTTCAATATTTACGACCAGGCTACCGGCCACTGGCACCAGACCTGGGTAGACAGCAGCGGAACGCTGCTGCTGCTGGACGGTGGCCTTGTCGAGGGCGCCATGGTGCTGAGCGGACAGCGGCCTGCCCGTGACGGCAGCGGCATGGTGCTGCACCGGATCAGCTGGACACCCAATGCCGATGGCACGGTTCGCCAGTTGTGGGAAGCCAGCAAGGACGATGGCGGCACCTGGGCGGTATTGTTCGACGGGCTGTACGCGCGGTCGCCTGCTGATTCATGAAAAAGAGCAAAACCGGACTCCAGCGCTGGATAGACGCGACCGGATATTCGATCAAGGGAATCAAGGCCTGCTGGCAAAACGAGGCGGCGTTCCGGCAGGATGTGTTGTTGTCGGTGGTGCTGTTCGGCGCTTCATTTTTTCTGGCCCGCTCGGTCGAACAGTGGTTGTTGCTGGTTTTCCCGCTGTTTCTGATCCTGATTGTCGAATTGTTGAACTCGGCGGTTGAAAACGCTGTCGACCGTATCGGTAGTGAAATGCACCATCTTTCCGCCCGCGCCAAGGACATGGGGTCAGCCGCCGTGCTGTTCTGCCTGATCCTGATCGGACTGAGCTGGATTACCATTGCCTGGCAAAACCTGACCTAGAGAATCCGATATGAAGCCCGTAAACACCCCCGTTCGAAAATCCACCGCACTCGTTTTCCTGGCCGTTCTGGTACTTGCTTCCTGCGTCCCCCCCAACCAGATGGAGAAAAGCAAGGGCGAGACCCTGGACCAGTACGAAACCATTGTCCGTTGGAGCCAATGGGATGCGGCCGCGGACTTCATAGCGCCTGAATACATGGCTGAACACCCGATCAGCCGCCTGGAAATGGACCGGCTCCGGCTATTCCGGGTGACCTCTTACACACTGCGGTCAGCCGCTTCAGCGAACGAAGGCTTGACGGTCTTGCAGACCGTGGAACTCAAAATGTTCAATACCCAGCAGGCGGTGGAGCGCACCGTGATCCAGGAACAGGAGTGGCGCTACCATGAAACCTGTCATTGCTGGTTGCTTCACAGCGGCATGCCCGACCCCACCAACGGTACTAAAAGCCGTAAACGCTGAATCCGCCGTCGACCGGCAGGCACGCACCGGTGATGTAGCCGGATGCCGGCATGCACAGGAAAGCGATCGCACGGGCGCATTCTTCGGTCTCGCCGACCCGGCCCATCGGTGTCCGGTCCAGAACCTCTTTGCGGTAGGCCGGATCGGCCAATACCTGGTCGGCAAGCGGCGTGCGGATATACCAGGGGGCGACCGCATTGACCCGGATGCCTTCTCTGGCCCACTCAACGGCCAGGTTTCGGGTCAACTGGATCATCGCCGCCTTGCTCATGCCGTACGGCGCCCCGGTTCGCAAATGGGTGAGCCCCGCTACTGAGGCATTATTGACGACGCATGAAGGCGCCCCTTCGAGCAACAGCGGGTGCAGCAGGCGGCACATCTCGAAACAGGAAACCAGGTTGGTTTCCTGCACATGGCGATACTCCTCGAGGCTGAGTTCGGTCATTCTTTTGCGGATATTGGTGCCGGAGTTGTTTACCAGGATGTTGAGCGGCGACCGTCACCTGGTTTACTACGTGTTGCCGGCCTTCCACGGTCGCCAGGTCTGCCGGAATTGATTCAACCAGGCTTCCCGGCAATCTGCAAAGTAATTTCTGCCCGGGCTTTTTCCAGCCTGGCGGCATTTCGCGCCACCAGCACCAGGCTCGCACCCAGCGATGCCAGTTCAAGGGCCGTCGCCAGGCCGATCCCGCTGCTGCCGCCGGTGATCAGGGCGCGCGCGCCGTCGAGCCGCCAGGGTGAATTACTCGACATCGCAGAGACAATGAGCCGCAATGGTCAGGCTGTCGTTGCTGCGGACCAGCACATTCAGGTCGCTGACGATGTTTTCCAACAGGGTGTTGTGCAAGCCACCCAACCCGGAAAACCCCGGCCCCAGGTGCGCCATGGCGCTGCCCACCATCTCGAACAGAAAGGATTCAAACGCGCTGAGTTCCCACTCGTCATAGACGGCCTGGTAATCGGACCCCAGCCCCGCGATGCGGGCAGCCGCATCCACCGCCTGCTGCAGGGTGCCGGTCTGGTCGACCAGGCCGCGGTCCTTGGCCTGGCTGCCGCTCCATACCCGGCCCTGCGCGACCTTGTTGACGGCCTCCGGCGTCATTTGCCGGGATTGCGCCACCAGTGCGATGAAATCATCATAGGTGCGTTCCGTGGCGTGCTGAAAAATTCGCTTGAGATCCGGGTCGAGCGGCATATCCAGGCGCAGTTTGCCGGCCAGCGCCGTGGTGCCGACGCCGTCCGTATGGATCCCCAGTTTTTCCAGCGGCTTTGAAAACGTTGGCAGGATGCCGAAAACGCCGATCGAACCCGTGATCGTGGAAGGGCTGGCCCAGACTTCGTCCGCGCTCATGGCGATCCAGTAACCGCCGGAAGCCGCAACATCCCCCATGGAAACCACCACGGTCTTGCCCATCTCTCTCAGGGCCTGGATTTCACGGCGGATTTTCTCCGACGCGAAAGCATCGCCGCCGGGACTGTCGATCCGTAAAACGACCGCCTTGGTATTCTTGTCTTCCGCGATTGACCGCAATTTTTCAGACAGGGTCGCGGCGCCGATCGTTCCCTGGGGCTGGGTCCCGCTGACAATTTCACCTTCCGCCACGACGATAACGACTTTTTGCGCCTTGTCCGGGCGGCTCTGCCGGTCGGTCAGCGCCAGGTATTTCTCAAAGTCCAGTTGCCGGAAACCCTCACTGCCTTCACCTGCCGCGCCCAGGCTTTCCAGCTCCAGGTTCGCTTCCGGCCGGCTCACCAGTTTGTCGACCAGGCCGAGGTCCAGCGCAAACCGTGCAAAGTCACCGTCCACGGCTTCCAGGCGATCGGCGAAATGGTTGATGGAATCGGACAGGTTCTCGAGCGGCACGCCGCGCTCGCGGGATATGGCTTCCAGGTATTGTTGCCACAGGCTGCTGATCCAGAACAGGTTGGCTTCCTTCGCCTCCGGCGACATGTCGTTGCGAATGTAAGGCTCCATCGCCGATTTGAATTTTCCAACCCGGAACAGGTTGACTTCCACCTCGAGTTTATCCAGGCCTTCCGCGTAAAACTGGCGGTAGGTCGAAAATCCGTCAATCCAGACCATGCCCTTGGGGTTAAGCCATATTTCATCAGCCATGGCGGCAAGAAAGTACTGCTGCTGGCCGAGATTGTCCGCCAGGGCGACGACCGGCTTACCGGATTCCCGGAAATAGGTGATCGCCGCTTCCAGTTCGAACAGGGAAGCCAGCCCGATCCGCCTGAGGTTGGTCGGGTCGATCACCAGCCTGATGATCCGGTCATCGTCAGCAGCCCTGCGCACCGCTTCGGTCAGGTCCCGCAGGCGCGTTTCCGGGCGCTCCCCCTCGGTGACCTGTTGCAGGGCAAAGTCCAGCGGCGTCCCACTGTACTGCTCGACCACGTCCCCGTACGGCTGAAGAACCAGGGCCGTATCAGGCTGGATGATCAGCGTCTCCTCGGTATCGATCAACGCCATCAGCACGAAGTACAGGATCAGCAGGAAAACCAGGTTGAGGGTGAGTTTCCGGGCGCCGTCTATGAAATGCCAGATGCCGAGGAAAAATCTCGAAAAAATCGAACGTTTGGGGGTCATGGGGTTTTCCAGTGGATTTGAGTCTATTTTATGGGCCTTACCCGTCTCTTCACAATGCCGAAAGTACCGCCTTCGACATCCGGACCGTCCGGCCTCGCCAAGAAATTGTCAATTCCGCCACGTGAACTGCTGGACAGCAGCATTCAGGCAGCCTTATCTTTATGTTTTCCGGATACTTTTAACACTGGCACGAATTCTGCATCAGGTAAGCTACCAATAGCCATTCAATTACAGGAGATATTCATGGGAGCCTTTTCTCGCCTTCGTTATGTCATTGCGGCCAACGTCAATTCGTTGATCGAAAAAGCCGAAGACCCCGAAAAACTGCTACGCGCACTGATCCGCGAGATGGAAGACGCCAGCGAGGAAGCCCGCGCCGCATGCGGCGAACTGCTGGCGGAACAGCAACGGCTCAATCGCCTTGAGACCCAGTTGACCGAAGAAACCGCCCAGTGGCAGGGGCGGGCGGAAAAGGCAGTGGCCCAAAACCGCGACGACCTGGCCCGCGCCGCGCTCAAAGCCAAGGCCGAACTGGCCCAGCGCCACCAGGCTGTCAGCGATGAGCAACAGCGGGTGAAGGAACGGGTCGCCCAAATGGAAGCGGACATGGTCACCCTGAAGACCAAGCTGGCCGACGCCAAGGTCAAGCTCAAAGGCCTGGGAGCCGGCAGGCATCCGCGCGCGGTGACGGCACAGGCCGATGAAAAGCTGACCCCGGGTGAGCGCAAGATCCGCCGGGCCATGGGCAGGTTCGACCGCCTCCAGTCCCAGGTGGACAACCTGGAAGCCCGTGTCCGGTCCTACGAAGTTGGCGGAACCGTTACCACGGCCTGGGGTGAATCAGCGGCCGGCACGATGGATCCGGTGATCGAGGAAGAACTGGAACAACTGAAAAAGAAGGTCGCAGGTGCTGAACCGCAAGCGGCCAGAAGCCCGGGTCGAAGAGGAGTCTGTCGAATCATCATGAGTTTCAGACCCGCCCGCATTGAAGGAGCACTCCTTGCCGGTGTTTGTGCCGGAATTGCCCGGACGTTCGACTGGAACGTCTGGGTTCTTCGTGCCCTGTTCGTCGCATTTCTGCTCGTGAAAACATTCTGGGCCGTGGTGGTTTATGCAGTCCTGGCGCTGTTCTTCAACCTGTATGAAAACCAGTGGCCGGGGCGATCAAAATCCAGTGAGGGGCTGGCATCACCGGAGCTGTCAGGCCGCAGCGAACGGATCGCCGACCTGGAACGCCGGTTCCGGGAACTCGAAGGCCGCGATCAGATGTAGGAGCGATTTTAATCGCGATTTCTTAAATGCTTTAAAATCGATCGCGATTAAAATCGCTCCTACGCACCATCCCGGATAAACCGCTGGCTGGTGTGCCGGAACCGTCGCAGCATCAGCACTGCGGCAACGGTGAGGCCGGCAATCATGCCGACCCACATCCCGGCCGGGCCCATGCCCTGTCCGAAAGTCAGGTTATAGCCCAGCGTCATACCGATGATCCAGAATGAAATAACCATGTACAGCATCGGCATTCGCGTGTCTTTGTATCCCCGCAGGATACCGGCAGCTACCATTTGCAGACCGTCCGGGTACTGGAAAATGGCGGCGTAAAAGAGCAGGCTGACCGCCAGCGGCGCAACCAGTGCATCATCCGTGTAAATATGAACAATCCGCTCCGGAAACAGGAACATGGCCGCAGCGCTGATGGTCTGGAACCCCAGTACGATCAGGACACCAATCCGCCCGGCATAACGCGCCGCCTCCATGTCCTTGCGCCCGATGGCGTTGCCGACACGGATGGAAACGGCGCTCGACAGGCCAACCGGGATCATGAACATCAGCGCCGAAAAATTGATTGCAATCAGGTGAGAGGCGGCGGGCACCGGCCCGAGCCGTCCGATCAGCAGGGCCGCCCCGACAAACAGGCTGCCTTCCACGAAAATCGCCACCGCGATCGGAACGCCTACTTTCAGCAGCGACCAGATGGTTTTCCAGTCCGGCAAGTCCAGCCGCGACAGCAGCGCGAACGGTTGATAGTGCCGGTGCAGGCCGATGTACAGCACCAGCAGCAGGAACTGCAGCCAGATAACGATCGAGGTCGCGTAGCCGCAACCCACGGTGCCCAGCGCCGGAAAACCCAGCTTGCCGAACATCAGGATGTAGTTGAGCGGAACGTTGAGCAAGGCGCCAGCCACGCCATAGAACATCGTGGGTGTCGTATTTCCGGTGCCTTCACTGAAAAAGCGCAACAGGAACACCATGGCCAACGCCGGCGCACCCCAGGAAAGCGCACGCAGATAACCGGCCGCCTCGGGGACAATCAGGGGATCGATCCCGAATCCGCTGAGCAACGGTTCGCTGAAATAGCACATGGTCCAGAAAGGAACGCCCAGGGCGAGCGCGATCCAGAACGCCTGGCGCGTCTGCAGCGCCGCCTCGGACTTCATTTGCGCGCCATCGAGCTGGGCCACGCTCGGCTGCACCACCATCAGTGTACCCAGGATGAACATCAGCATGGCGGACCACAGCGCGCCGCCGATACCCAGTGCGGCCAGGGATATTTCCCTTTCCGGCAGGCGGCCGGCCATGACCGTGTCCACGAAATTCATGCTGAACACGGCCAGCTGGCCGATGATCACCGGGGTGGCCAGGCGCATGGTGCGGCCGATTTCGGCCGGGTGGTTTTTGGCTTTGGTTATACTGTTCATACCAGCGGAACATTGTACAGGAGAGTAAACCCCTCATGAGCCTGACGGCGTTTGTCACCGGGGCCTCCGGCTTTGTCGGATCCAACCTGGTCAGAGAGCTGCATACCCGTGACTGGAAAGTTCACGTGCTGGCCAGGCCGACGTCATCACTGGATGAAATCAGCGGGCTTCCGGTCACGGTCCACACGGGTGATGTCACCGACCGCGACAGCGTGATGGCAGCCATGCCGGGGAATCCGGATGCGGTGTTTCACGTCGCGGCAAGCACCAATTTCTGGTCGAGGAACAACGCCGCACAGGATCGCGTCAATATCGATGGAACCGGCAACATGGTCGAGGCCGCAATAGCGGCCGGCGCCCGGCGCTTCATTCATACGTCCAGTTTCGTGACCTGGGGTTTCGGCAACAAAGCGATCAACGAACAAAGTGAGCGCAGCCCGGCAACGGACTGGATCAACTACGTACGCAGCAAGCACCTGGCTGAAGAAGTCGTGCTCGAGGCGGCCGAAAAATCAGCGCTGGACGCCGTGATCCTCAACCCGGCCCATATCCTTGGCCCGGGAGACCAGCACAACTGGTCCCGCATGATCCGCATGGTCGAGAAGGGAAAACTGTTTGCCGCGCCGCCCGGTAGTGGTAATTTCGGTGATGTCCGTGAAATCGCCCGGGCGCATATCGAGGCATTCCACTCGGGGCGGCGCGGAGAGAAATACCTGCTCGGCGGGGAATACGCAGCCTTTGCAGACGTCGTCAGGATTACCGGCGAAGTGTTGGGCCGGCGGGTGCCTCAGCACGCGGCGCCGGCCTGGATCATGAAAGCCTGGGCACACGTGCACACCGCCTTTGCCGGGCTTGCCGGCCGGGCGCCGGACATTACGCCGGAATCGGCCGCCATGGTCTGCTGGCATGTCGAATGTGATTCGGGAAAAGCCCAGCGGGAACTGGATTACCGGTTTACGCCGATACGCACTTTGATCGAAGATACCGCAGACTGGATGAAAAGGAAGGGACTGTTGTCATGAACACGGAAACGGAAAGCATCCTGCCGGCGCAGCAGCCGGGCAAACACCTGACCATCGCCGCAAAGCGCCTGGCCGGGTCCACGGCGTGCCTGAATTGCGGCACGGAACTGAAAGGGCCGTTTTGCTACTACTGCGGACAACCGGACAAGAACCTGATGCGGTTTTTTCCGGCGTTGCTGCGCGAGCTGCTCGAGGACACGTTTGATTTTGACTCGCGGTTCCTGAGAACGCTCAAACCCCTGCTGCTCAAACCGGGAAAACTGACCCGCGATTACCTCGACGGCCGGCGATTTCGCTACGTCCCGCCTCTGCGCCTCTATGTTTTCTCCAGCATCGCCTTTTTCTTCATTGCCGCCCTGTTGACTACCGATGTAATCCATATCAACAAAGACGACGACGTGGTCATGGAGGCCGGAGTCCAATTTGATGAAGCGGACCAGGAAAAACTTGCAAAAGCATTGAAAGATGTTGACCCGGCGCTGGCTGAAGATATCAATCAGACCATCGCGGAAGCCCAGGGGAAAAAAATCGAAAAGGGTTTGACCATCGATGACGACGAAATAAATCTCAACGGTAAACCGTGGGATCGGGAAACCAATCCCTTCATCATTCCTCTGGCGCCCGACTGGATCAATGACTGGGTAAACAACGAGATCGGTGAGTCACCGGCAAAAGGCAGGCAGATCGAAGAGAACCCTGACCTGATCAAGGACAAGGTATTTGATGTCCTGCCGATAACCATGTTCGTGCTACTGCCCATCGTCGCGCTGCTGTTCAAGTTCTGGTACCTTTTCGCGAAGAAGTATTACGTCGAGCATCTTATATTTGCATTGCACAACCACGCGTTTTTATTCGTCGCTTTGTTGATTGTCATGCTCGGCAACACCTTCGCCGGCTGGCAGGAGCCGTCCGAGGAGGGCTCCATCACCAAGGCGGTCATGTGGGTCAGCATCGTTATCTGGACCTGGATACCGGTGTACCTGCTGGTCTCCCTCAAGCGCGTTTACCAACAAGGCTGGTGGATGACATTCGCCAAATTCAGTTGCATCGGAATCTCCTACCTGGTGCTGCTTACCATGGCTTCGGCAGTTGTCGCGCTGCTCAGCTTCGTACTGCTGTGAAAAAATGAGCAGCAGACGGGACATGGATTTGGCACGACACAGCAGAGAACTCCGGCAGAACGGCTTCCTGGTGTCCGGTGATTTCTTCGAACCCGGTTTTATGGACGTCGACTAGCGGAGCGAGGCGCGCTTCACGTCCACGATGATTTTTGAAATCCGGTTTTCGCGGTTGAACAGGGAGTGGCTCCAGGCGGGGGAGAGTTTGCTGCCGTGAATGACTTCCGGCCTGGAATCATCGGCGAAAACGGTAATTTGAGCATCAGAAGACAAACGATATACCACGGGTACACCGCAAAGGGTAAATGCGAGTGAGCCTTCTTCCAACTCCAGCTGACGTTCCTCCCTGCCTGCGAAAAACCGCCAGGTTTCATTTTTCGGGATGAACTCATTACGCCGAAGTATTACCGGCTCAAAAGTGACTGCGCCATGGTCCACCCTGACCCCCAACACGCTGAACCGCGCGATGATGTCTTCCTTGACTTGCCCGGTCATTCCGGGCTGCTGGACGCCCGCGAAGCCGGGCGTGTGCGAATACGCATCCATTGGAAATGCGCCATACTCGCCTGGCGATTTGTGGACGCCCAGGCCTTCCTGTATTTCCTCAAAACGGGCGATAAGCGGATCCAGCAATGCACTGCCTGCCGGGCCCTGAGCGGCCAGTTCGATGACCTCACTGGTCGCGAGCAGCAACTTGGAAACCATGTGCCAATAAATACAGCCCTGCCCCTCGTACTTGTACATCGTGCCGGATCTGCCGGTGAACTGTCGATGCCTGAACAATTGCTCGTAAATCGAACAAAGCATGGCAGCGTCCTCAGCATGCGTTGACGGGTCGTTATCCATTGCGGCACGCAATTGGGCGGCATTCCTGAACCGGCTGTTGAAATGCACCCGGCCATCGATATCCTGCTCCAGGTAATCCATTCTCCCTGACTCCAGTTCGGCCCTGATCCACGCGTTTGTTTTCACCACCTCACTGTCCAGCACGTTCCTGTCCAGAAAGTGTGACTGCTTTTTGCAGGGATACAGCATGTAACTGTTCTGATCAGGTCGGTATATCTTGCTGGCCCTCAGAGCGTCCAGCAAAGCGAGACTTTCCCGTGGATCCAGGTACGCTGAACTCAACACCGCAACCTGGCCTTCCAGCATTTCGAAAAGATTCTCGACGTGGTAGCCATCCTCATCGAAGCGCACCAGGTTGTACGAATGGTAAAGGCCGTCGACCCGCCTGTTCCGGGCCAAACTGTGATCCAGGTATGCAAAAACCTGGTGCACAAATTCGAGCAATTCAGACTTTTCGACAAAGTCCTTTTCTCCGCAAAACCCCGAGTATGCAGCGTCTCGATAGACATCACCGAGTTCGCCCATGCCGTCCATAAAGGTCTTGCGGTTTGAGGGATGAAGCAGCGATTCAAGTTCGGGCTTTGAATCTTTCAGCTCCCTGAAGACAGCTCTGAAATAATCAGCGACTTCCCGTGATACTGCAAAGGCGGCCACCGGGCTTTCCAGCAACAGGCTGTTGAAGACGAGCAGGAAACGGCGCAAATAGCACAACGTGACCATTGACAGCCCAAAGCCCACCAGCGCGTTGTTGGCGTCGTTCCACTCGGGCCGCTGGGTATTCATCCAGATGCCGCCGCCCGGCACGAAGTTAAGTACCTTGGCGAGGACCGGAACCAGGAGTTTTTCCAGCAGGCTGACGCGAAGAATCGTACCATCCTGGAGGTGAACGAGTTTGCCGTCGCAACCCGTTGCCGATACCCGGACTGCGATTGCATCCGCCCGGTCGGAGTCGAAGTCGACGCTGTTGCGTGGATCGCGTTTCAGCGCATCGTAGGATCGGATACGGTACGGAACATCGGCGTACACAAAAATCTCACGCGTCAAATAGTCACCGATTCTGCCCGGGTGGTACTTGCAGGAAAATTCAAGCAACCTCAGCAAATAATTGACCTGGTGATCCCCCCAGTAACCGATATTCGACCAGGGGTCACCGGCTTCCAGGACTTCCCAATCGAATCCGCCACGGGTAATCCGGTATGGATTGTATCCATCCAGCGTGGAGGCATTGACGAATTTGGCGATGAAACTCTCGATATATTCCGGGTAGGAAATGGCCAACGCCTCCCAGTTCTGGAAGATATCGCGCCAGTTGCCCTCGAAATACAGTTTGTCGGAGCCGTCCGGATTTTTTAAATCAATGTTGAAGTGATTCCAGGGCCGGCTGGGATCACCGTGCCGCCGGCTGAAGGTCAGCGGCAGGTATTCCAGAGCGATCCGCTCCAAATCCGCATCACCGCTGTTTTGAGTGGCTTCCAACACGGCGTTGCGCGGGGCCAGGGGATGGCTTCCGGGGCCGAGCGCCAGTTCCAGACGGGCGCGTAAAGGCTGGTTCCAGGTCTCCGCAAACTTCAACAAATCAACGACGGGCAGCGAGTACGCATCCAGAAACGTCCCGCCGCGCATGATATTGAACACGGTGTTGGAAAAATGCCGCGCCGCAACCAGGACATCCGAGGATAACTGGCACCCATCGGCCTCCCCGGCCAACTGGAATAGCCTGAGGGTGCCCGACCGGACATCGGTTTCAACCAGGTCCGGCGTAACCCCCTCCCGGATTACGTGCAGTAGCGCAGACAGGTCCGAAGGGCCCTGGTCGACATCCGCCAGCAAGTACCAGTTCTTTTCCGAGCCGGGTGCAAGCGGGAAAGAACTCCGGACATGGAATGCTCCACGCCGGCCTTTTGTGAATGGTTCTTCATTGAATGCGGCGCCAATACCGAATGAATCAACCTGTTGCCCGGAAAGCAGAAGCTGTGGCCGGTCAAGCCCGATGCTCCATGCCACGGTCGCTCGCAGGGCTTCGCAGGGCTCAGCCCGGTCCGTAAGAATCGAACTGAGCGTATAAATTCCAACGTCCAGGTCCGGAACCTTTTCGGCCTGTTTGTAGGCATCCACCAATGTGCTCATGTTCGCCTGCAGGCTGCGGGTCACTCCGTAAGGCAACAGGTTTCGCAATCCGTCCAGGACATCTACCGTCACGCCGGTATCACCCTGGTTCAGAATGGTCGACTTCCTGACAAATCCGAACCGGTCGCTGCTGGACCAACGGTATGAAAAAGTGAGCCCCAGGCTGAAATTTATTTCTTCGAATATGAGGCTGTTTCCCGCCAGGTTTTTATACAGGTTCCTCTCGATTTCATAAACATTCGCCTCCGGGGTGAATGGCCTCCAAAGTTGAATCCTCCCGCTTTTTTCGATCAACAGGGATGTCTGGGGTCCGGTCGTGTAGTGCGCGTCATGAATCTTATCGTCGGTGTAGTAGGGAAACAGCGCATTGTCAGGATTGCCACGACCACAGGTCAGGCCACCACTGCTGGACAAAAACATCCAGTGATCGGAGCTGCTCACCAGCGTCATGAAGAAGGCGGGGATTTGATGGTAGTTGGTGATCTTGTAAAAGGTGCGCCCACCCAGTGACACCAGCTCACCATGGCTGTCTCCGGTAGCCTGCCTGATCAGCGAGTCACCGAGATAAACCCCTCTCATGCTTAGCGGACCAGGAACGGAATATTGGCGTGGCCCGCATGACCCTGGCCATCGTAGACGTACACAAAAAGCCGATAAGCGCCGGGCTCTGCCGGGGCCTGGACCTCTGTTTCGTCAGATTCTGAACTGACAATCAGTCCTGCCAGGGTCATGGGCACTTGCTCGCGATCACCGCCTTCCTGTGTGGCCTCGCTTTCAAGCATGATTTCCCAGCGGTACCGGAGCGTGTCGCCATCCGGATCCCGGGCAACGACCTTCGCCTGATAGCGGCCGTTTGCATCGACGATAACGTCCTCTGCCGAAGTTTTCGAATCCAGCCGGGTTTCAATGATTTGTGGCGACCTGTTTACCGGCCAACTCGCCGGTCCAGATATAGTGCATGACATCGATCGTTTCCGTCTCGGAGCCGTCCGCCAGGAACATGCCATACCAGGTAGGCGTGCGCTCCTGTTTCTGATCCCAGAAGAAAACGTAGGATCCCAGCACATGGTCCGGATTCGAGGCAATTGCGACCTGGTAACTCTTCAGGTAATTTGCCGCTTTCTCACTGCTGTTTTGTTCGATCGGAGCGCCCCAGGACGTTTTGGCGACTTCCCAATGTCCGACGGCGCCCCACTCCGTTACCAGGAATGGCTGATCAAAACCGGTCTCAGAGATGTAACGGGGTAAATTGACGATGTCGCCGTACATCTGAATGCTGATAAAGTCCAGGTCCGGCATGCGTGTTTTCACCAGTCCCGCAAGTTCCGCATTGAATCCGGCCAGCGCGGTCGTTGTCGGGTGATTGCCATCCAGCTCGTGAATCATCAGGGAAATGTCATTGATGGCATCAAACACCCGCGGATTTTTGAAGAACAGGTTGGGTTCATTGCCAATCATCCAGGCCAATAAGGCCGGATGATCCTTGTATTTCAGGACTTCTCCCCGGGCGTACTCAAACTGCTCCGCGACCGCCTTCTCATCATCATAATCAAAACCATGCCGTTCCCGGCCAATTTCAATACACAGTGTCACGGTGACTCCCTGCCTCCAGGCCTCGTCAAGAAGCTGCATGCCGGGTAAGCCGGGAGTGTCGGTGCGCCAGGTACGGATGGAATTTCCACCATGGGAAACGAAAACAGCCAGGTCGGCAAACTCCAGCCCTGCACCCCGGATTTCATAGGGCTCGCCACCACGAAGCAGCTGGTATTGGCCGTCCTGCTCTGCAAGCACAACCGGAATGGGCGCCATCTCACCGGCGAGGGTGAAGGGCGCGTAGCAAGCAAGGATGGCCACCAGGGTGGCGAGTCTCGGCTTATTCATGATTCACTCCTGATACGATCAATGCCCCACCAGTTCGGCTTCGAGTTCTTCCAGGCTTCTTCCCTTGGTTTCGGGCAATATCCGCATGACAATGACCAGGCCCAATACCGCGAACACGCCGTAGATCAGGAAGGTCATGGAATTACCGAAATTCTCGAGTTCCCAGGGGAAAACCAGCTGCACCAGGAAACTGACCGCGGAATTTACCAGGCCCACGAAGGAGATCGCGACGGCCCGGACCCGATTGGGAAAGAGCTCGGAAAAAAGCACCCACATGACCGGACCGAGCGAGATTGCAAAACTGGCTACAAAACCCAGGATCCCAATGAGAATCAGGGTCGGGTTGATGTCGAGCAGCTCTCCGTTGGCCCCGTAAGTTGCGCTGCCAAAACCATAGGCCAGCAGAAACATGCAAAACGCAATTCCCGCCAATCCAAATCCGAGCAAGGGACGGCGTCCCAGTTTGTCGATCAGTGCGATCGCCAGTACCGTGAATACGAGATTGATCAGGCCGACGAGCACAGCCTGCATGAACGCTGCGTCCGTGCCGATTCCGGATTGTTCAAAAATCTTCGGCGCGTAGAAGAAAACCGAGTTGATACCGGTGATCTGCTGCAGGACGGCCACGGAAAGTCCGATGGTCAAAACCAGCTTCATGGACGGTGTGAATAACTCACGGAATGAGGCTCGTTCCGCATTCTGCTCGGCCTGCAGGGAAGCATGGATGTCAGAGAGTTCCGCTTCAGCCCGGGCCCGGTCGGTCACCTGCGCCATGACTGCCAACGCATCATCATCCTTGCCCCGCATGACAAGCCAGCGCGGACTCTCGGGCACCGTGAAAAGAGCAAAGAAATAGAAAATGGCCGGCAAGGTCTCAACGCCCAGCATCCAGCGCCAGTTCCATTCACCCAGGTGCAGCGCTTGCGCCCAGGCCAGGTCCGACTGCCCCAGGCCAAGGATCAGGTAGTTACTGAAATACGCCGCGGAAATGCCGATGACGATATTCAACTGGTTGAAGGACACCATCCGGCCGCGCAAATGCGCAGGCGCAATTTCCGCGATATACATCGGGGCAATGATCAGCGCAACACCGACACCAAAACCGCCCAGCATCCGCGCTGCAACCAGGAACAGATAGTCCGGGGCCACTGCAGAGGCTATGGCCGAAGCCGAAAACAGCAAAGCGGCGACTTTCAGCACGGGACGGCGGCCGAACCGGTCACTCAGCGGACCGGACACCATCATGCCGAGGGTTGCTGTCAGGGTCAGCGACGCAACCGCCCAACCCACCTGGATGTTGGTCAGATTGAATTGCGGCTCAATAAATGTAACCACGCCTGAAATAACGGAGGCGTCGAAACCCATCAGGAATCCGCCAAGCGCCACGATGAGCGCTACACGGACCGTATATCGCGTATTTGAATTCAATTGATTTCCTCGTTACCGGTGTGACGGCCAACCGAATTGCGCATGACCAGGCTCGGCTCGAACAGGTTTTGAATCTCAAGATGCCCGAGCTTGTAAGCAGCTTTGAGGGCGCACCGCGCGGCCATCCGGCCCATTTCATTCACCGGATGGTTCACCGTCGCGAGTTTGGGGCGGAAATACCGCGCAAAAAATACATTATCGAATCCCATGACCGAAACATCATCCGGGATGGCCAGGCCCTGCTCACGCAGGACACCGGATGCTCCCGCGGCTGTTTCATCGTTCGCACAAATGACCACCGAAAACGGAAGACCCAGCTGCAGAAGCTGCTGCATTCCCCGGATACCACCGGATTCCTGGTAGTTTCCTTCAACCATCAACCGCTCATCAAACGGCAGGCCATACTCCGCCAGGGCGCGTTTGTGGCCCGCCAGCCGTTCGTTTGCATCCGCTTTCCAGTGGGGTCCGGAGATATACGCGAGTTCCCTGTGACCAAGATCAAGAATCGCCCTGGTCGCAAGGTAACCTCCTTGCTCGTTGTTCAGAACGATGCAGTTGTCCGCCATTTCAGGAATGAATCGATTGATCAGGATGATCGGAACTGCCCCTTTGCTCAGCTCGATCAGGTAATAATCTGAAATTTCGTCGGCATGAATGATCAACGCGTCACAACTCCGGCTGAGCAGAAATTCGATCCCCGACTTTTCCTCCATCGCTTCACTGTGCCCGGCCGTGATTACCGCGTGCTTGCCTTCCGCCCGCAACTCTTCTTCGAGGCCGGAAAGCATTTCTCCGTAGAAGGGGCCATAGAACATGGGCACAAGCACACCCACGCTGTTGGAACGATTCGACGCCAGCGACTGGGCCGTGGCATTCGGCCTGTAGTCCAGTTCTTTCATGGCGGCTTCAACTTTCTGCCGGGTCTTTTGAGTGACCTTGGCGCTGTTGTTCATCACGCGCGAAACCGTGGCCAGGGACACGCCGGCCAGTTTGGAAACCTCGTAAATCGTCGCGATGAGCCTACCCTCCCCCGCGCTGTCGCCGCGCCAGCATCTCGCGGAACATCATTCCGCTGGCCTTTACCGTTCTGCGCTGCGTGGCATAGTCCACGTAAACCAGTCCGAACCTCTTGGTGTAGCCTTCGGCCCATTCGAAATTGTCCATCAGGCTCCAGGCGAAATAGCCCCTGACGTCGACTCCCTGCTGCATAGCCTCATCCAGGGCTCCGAGGTGTTGTCTGCAAATACCTGATGCGGTCTTCGTCTTCCACCCGGTCCTGTTCCAGCACGTCGCTGATGGCGGCGCCATTTTCGGTGATATAAACCGGTGGCAAATCGTATTTCCGGTCGAGTGAAATCAGCAGGTCTGTCAGCCCTTGCGGGAAAATTTCCCATCCCATTTCCGTCAGCGGGATATCAGCCGGCGCAACATGGATATAAGGCTTTCTGTTCCCTGCCCTGTAAATATTCCGGGTGTAATAATTCACGCCCAGGAAATCGATGGGATGGGAAATCAGTTCCAGGTCGCCATCCTGTATTTCCGGCGTTTCCTCTTCCGTGAGGGAATGGAACAAATCCGGGTAACGGCCTTCCAGGACCGGCTGAATATACCATTGGTTGAACTCGGCATCGGCTGCCGCCGCGGCGGCCCTGTCCGCATCACTGTCGGTTGCCGGATAGCAGGGCGCGAAATTCAGCACGATTCCGTTCTCCGATTCCGGACTGTTCTGAACCAGCACCTGCATGGCCATGCCGTGCGCCAGCAGCAGGTTGTGTGCCGCCTGCCTGCCCATTGCGACGTTGGCAAATCCGGGAGCGTGTATTCCTTTCTCATATCCAAGGCAGGCGCTGCAATAAGGTTCGTTGAGTGTAGCGTAGGAATACACACGGCTGTCAAATGCCCGCGTTACCTGGTCGACATAGTCACGGAAGCGCTGTGCGGTCTCGCGGTTCAGCCAGCCACCGGCATCCTGTAAATGCTGTGGCAAATCCCAGTGGTACAGGGTGACAAAAGGCTTGATGCCTTTGTCGTTCAAACGGTCGAGGATGCGCAGATAAAAACCGACGCCATCCTCAAAGAGGGAACCATCCTGCCTGATCACCCGGGGCCATGAAATGGAAAAGCGGTATGCGTCAACGCCGAGTTCAGAGATCAGGTCAATGTCTTCGCGCCACTTTGAAAAGTGGTCGCAGGCAATCCTGCCATCGGAATGATCGCGTATCTTTCCCGGTGTCGCACAAAATGTGTCCCAGATGCTGGTTAAGCGATGTTCGGTACCGCCTTCGATTTGAAACGAGGAAGTGGCAACGCCGAAGACAAAATCCCTGGATCGCATAGCGGAACCCGCAGGTAAAGTTATCCGCGCATCATTGACTTTTGGGCTAAGGACAGTAATGGGACAGGTGATCCGTTTCAATCGAATGTAAGCGGTTACATTCTAGCTGCAAACCCGGTGATTTACAAAGAAAAGGCTGCTATTCAGTAGCTTTGCAATACCGCTCCACGTAAGCCTGGTGACCCGGCAGGGTGGCAACCGTCTTATCGACAGTCGATTTGATTCCCTGCATGAACCGGGTCAGTTCATCGTCGCTCATCACGTCGACAACCGGGTGGTATTGCTCCGGCATGATTCCCTGCCCCAGCATGACCTGGATCCAGGAGTTCTCACCAAACAGTTCGTTCGGAACCTTGAAGACCCTCGCCGTCTCCCTGAACAGGTCGATCCGGTGCTCGAGGGAATCGGGAATCGACATGGATTGGCAGTGCCGCCAGAACGGACTGTCCTGCCGGTTCGTCACCTTGTAATGCAAAATGATGAAGTCACGGATGTTTTCAATTTCAAAAAGCGACTGCTTGTTGTATTCGCGGATATCCGACGGCTGGATCCCCATCATCGGGAACATCTGCATCAGGCGCAGAATGCCTCTTTGAATCAGGTGGATGCTGGTCGATTCCAATGGCTCGAGAAAACCGCTTGCCAGTCCCAGCGCGACACAGTTCTTGTTCCAGTTCTTCAATCGACGTCCCGTTCTGAACTTGATCACCCTGGGTTCGGTCAGGCGTCCGCCCGCGATGTTTTTCAGCAGTGTCTGCCGGGCCTGGTCGTCGCTGATGTAGCGGCTGCAGTAGACCATGCCATTTCCGACCCGGTGTTGCAGCGGGATGCGCCACTGCCAGCCCGATTCATGCGCAATTGAACGGGTGTAGGGAATCGCCTCGATCAGGGATTCGGTCTGGACTGCGACCGCACTGTCACAGGGCAGCCAGTGAGACCAGTCCTCATAGCCGGTGTGCAGCGTCTGCTCGATCAGCAAACCCCGGAAACCGGTGCAGTCGATGAACAGGTCGCCTTCCACGACCTGCCCGGAATCCAGCGTCAGGGACTTGATGAAACCGTCCTCGGGCCAGGTGTCCACCTTGACGATTTTGCCTTCGACCCGCCTGGCGCCAAAGCCCTCGCTGAATTTCCGCAGAAACTTCGCATAAAGGGTCGCGTCGATGTGGTAGGCATAATTCAGTCCGCCCTTGGGCAAGTGCGCAAATTTGTTTTCTTTTGCCGCCTTGAGCTCCAGGCAGTAGTCGCCATAGTGCAGTTTGGAGCCGCGCTCCCGGTCCTTTAACCAGAAGTGCTGAAATCCCGCTGTCCAATGGTCGCGGCCGGACTCCCCGAAAGAATGGATGTAGTTTTCCCCGACATTTCGCCAGTTCTCAAAGGCGATACCCAGCTTGAACGTAGCCTGGGTCGCGGCCATGAAATCCTGCTCCTTGATGTCCAGCAGCTTGTGAAACGTAACCAGCGGAGGGATGGTTGCCTCCCCGACGCCAACCGTGCCGATCTCATCCGACTCGATCAAGGTGATATCCAGCACCTTGCCCAGTATTTTTGAAATGGTGGCCGCAGCCATCCAGCCGGCGGTGCCGCCACCGGCTATGACCACTTTCTTGATTTGCTTATTCACTCGCGCCTCGATTATCCATGATTTCTTCCGTTTAACGATTCAGTTTGTTGAGCAAAGCCGCACGCAATTTCCTTGCCGCCGTTTCATCGATCGGTGACAGAACACCCCGGCTTTGCTCAGGAATGTGTGCGACCGCGCTTTCATCAAAATCAAAAATATAGAACCTGAAAATTTCTTTCCAGGCCTCGCGCTGCTCTTTCGGCAGGTCCCGCAGGCTGAGCAGGGCGTGATCGAGAACGTTTTGAGGTGAGCCCATGAAGCCGGGTGATTGGCGCCACCAATAATTGATTAAAACGTTGAACCGGTCCAGACCTTCGACGTGATGCCACCACATGCCCGGAATGAAAATGGCGTCTCCGGGCTCCAGTTCCGCGACCAGGGCATTCTTCAATGCGTTCCGGAACCTGGGATATTTCTCGAAATCCGGTTGTTCAAAATCTACCATGCTGATCGCCTGGCCGGCCGGAGTAGAATCCAGTGGGCCTACATAGAGGTTTTCCAGCTCGCCGGGAGGGAAAAGGATGAACCGGCGCCGCCCGGCAGCGCAACAGGCCATATTGTCCGGCACATCATAGTGCGCGGCGATGCGCGTCCGGTTACCGAGCCAGATGCTCGCCAGGGGGTCGATGTCTCCCCAATCAATGTCATTTTCAAGCCGGAATCCGGGCAGGCAGGTATCTACCGTGGTGGAGCCGATATAAAAGCAAGGCGGATCGTCATCATCCAGGTGCCGCTGGATGCGGTCGAGTACTTCATCCAGCTTTACCTTCACCGGTTGGAAGTTTACGCCGGTGAGATCTTCGTTGTAGAAAACCCGCCCCTTGATTTCCGGACCGGCAAAAAACGCCCCGACCGTCGCGTTCCGGTAGAAGCGGCGCAGATAGTTGTCAACGGCTGCCGGTGACTGCAAAGCGGCCTGGACCACCGGCCAGTCTGCGACCATACCCTTGAGCAAAAGGGGTTCGGCCGATGAGAGGATTTCATTAGGCAAGATGCCAGGCTTGACGCCGGTTAACTCCCTGACAGATTTTTCGATACCCAACACGCGCGGATCAGGCTGCCGTCAGCCTGTTTTTACGCGCTACAAGCGCCGCGATGTTGGACATGGATGCGATAACCATGTAGATCGCTTCCAGGTACCCATTGTTGTTCAGAATGACGAGGTCATCGCCTTTGAGGCTTCTCAGGGTGTTCTCATTTATGGTGTAGAACCCGGACAGGCGATGTTCGGAACCGTCATCGAGTTCTACGTCGAGCACAAACGATTCCAACAGGTCCATTCCCAGCAACATATCGATGAATGCCGCGTTGCGCTGGTAACCCTGGTCGATCACATTGAGAATCGAGTTCACCTGTTCGAGGTATGCACTTTTGCCGCCATGTTCCAGGAATACCGGCTCACCTTCCGTCTTACTGATACGTGGACTCCCCATATCCACCGAAATGACCATTTGCGTACTGGAAACACCGTCCTGTTTTGCGTCCTGGAACCCGATCAGGAAGGGCTGGCGCATGATGCTCAAGGGTATGTAAGCAGCATCCCAGCCTTTCTCATTCAGAAACAGGTTCTCGCCGTTTTCAAACCCGAACACGGCGACGGCCTGGAATTTCCCGCTATCGACATTCTTGGTGAAAAAAATCGGGTAGTGCGCCTGCAGGTTCCTGAATTCATGCGGAAATGTCGGCGTGTACCAGATATTGTCCCCAAATGCGGCAGACCGCGTTGTTATGACCCTGAGGTCTTTGTGGTCGATATTATTCAGTAATTCAATTCTGGCCATGCCGGCTCCCGAAAGCTTGATGTGTTGTCGTATAAATGGGGCTAAATAGTCTGCATTCCATGAGCGGCGGTATACTCAATCAATTCCCGATTCGAGGGTAGCCCGGCAAGATACTTGTCCGCCATCCGCTTGTTCTCCTCGAATATCCTGCCCGCAAGCACGGCCCCGGCTGACCCGCCCGAAGCACGTTTGTGTGGCCGGAAGCCCATTCCGTACAACACGTACTGATAGCTGGCCGCCGGAAAAATCTCTTCAATCTCGTAAAAATCCCGTCGTGACGGCGCCCGGTAGCGCCAAAGTTCCAGCAATTCCTGTAGCCGCTCCGGGATGCTTTCCGGCCGCCGGTTGTCCAGCCAGAAATCCGAGTCCGTGCGCTGACTCAAAACATAGTGCATTTTAAGAAAATCAATCGCCCGCTCCCAACGGTAGCGGAATCGTTCGTTATAGCGCCTGGCGATGACGGCCATGGCCTCACGGCTACACGGTAATTCGTCCCGGATCATCGCTGCGGACATTTCGATCAACGCAAGGGCCGACGCTTCCAGCGGTTCAAGGAAACCCGCGGAAATCCCGACGGCCACGCAGTTGCGGTGCCAGAACGATGCGCGGTAGCCCGGATTGAAAGCGATTTTTCGTGGCGTTCCGGCGCCGCCACCCGGTGTTCCGCCCGTCTCCATGAGGTACTTGCTCAGCACCTGCTCCGCCTGTTCGTCGGTCGTGTGCACACTGGAATACACGTGCCCCACGCCACGCCGCGTCGGCAAACCAATGTCCCAGATCCAGCCCGCATGCCGGGCCGATGAAATCGTGTGAGAGGCGATCGGGCTGTCGCCGGTTTCGTAATCAACCTGGATCGCCAACGCCGTATCGCAAAACAGTGTGTCGTTCCTGCTCACAAACGGAATTTTGTAGTGCCCGCCGAGCAACATGGACGAGAAGCCTGTGCAATCGATAAACAGGTCACCTTCTATCGCACCGTTTGACCCGGTATGCAGGGCGAGGATGTCGCCATTATCAGCCGACTGCACCCCGAGGACATGGTCGAGGATGTGCCTGACAGAGAGATTTCGGGTACAGAATTTCTGCAGGAACAATCCGAATTTCCCGGCATCCAGGTGGTAGGCATAGTTGGCGACAGCCGCCCATTCCGGCGTGGTCTTCTGCTTGGGCGCCTTGCCCTGTTCACACAGTTGCGGCTGGGGGCTGACAACCGCGGCGAAAGGTTCGCCGGCCGCGAGCGTTTCCCATCCTGACACAAGGTCGATCTCGCCGTAGCCTTGTGGAAACGCGAAAGGATGGTAATAGGCGTCGTCCTGAGCGCCGGTCACCCATTGTTGAAACCGGGATGCCTGCTTGAACGAAGCATCACATTCCCGGATAAATTCCGTTTCTGAAATACCCATCTTGCGCAGTGTGTCCCGCATCGATGGCCAGGTTCCCTCGCCGACGCCAATGGGGTTCACGTCGGGGGATTCCACCAACGTGACCTGCAGTGCGGCGAAGTTCGGTTTTTGCATGCCCGGCAGCCAGGATTCCGGCCGTCAGCCACCCGGCGGACCCGCCACCGACAATCACCACCCGTTTGATCTGACTATCCATTAAAACGCATCCGGATCGGCCTACTTGAAGTCCACGAAAATATTGGCGGTCAGCCTGCCGGTCCGTGGATCGGGGTTGACGTCCACGGCAGGATCCACCAGCCCTGAATGCAACAGGTTCCCGGGGTAAGCAACCAGGCGGTTGGGTTTATAGTCGATACGGTCATACAGTTCGAAATGATCGTCGCTGCCCTTGATGTATGCTGCCGGTGGCTCTCCATGGCTCTCGATAAAAGCCCTGCTGGATTCGAAAAATTCATCCACGTCGGGATTCCGTGACCTTTTCAAAACCGGTGGGTTTGTGGCGAAACAGGCCCGTGGCGCAGAAATCCCCCGGATTCAGGTAGTGCAAAATGGCCAGGTAGAAGGGCCGGTTACTGTCAAAATGCGGTACCCGTTGCGCCAGTGATAACTCGTTTTCCGGAATCGAAATCAGCGAGTAGACCGTGTTCACAGGCTTCATTCCGAGGCTTGCAGGAACATTGTATACCTGGAAGAGCAAGGTATAGATCCTGTTCAGGACGGCCACGACGTAGCCACGGGGAAGCTTTGCCCTGACGCCCGGATAGGCCGAGGTGCTGTCGGGTCCGTACCCGGCGGATTCGCAGGCAAACTCTATCAACCGGGCATTATCATCGGCAAAGTCATCGATGATGATAACCGGTGTATTTTCCATGCCCACCCTGAGTACCCGGAGCGATGCCCTGGGATTTACCTGGAAGCTGACCTCTGACATTGATTAACTATACCCTTCCCATATGAAAAAGCCGCTGTTTCCAGCGGCTTTTCCAGCTCAGGCTTTTAAACCTGCGATCAGAACACCCAGCGGATGCCGATATCGTATCTCCGGCCGGTCTTGGTTATGTAGTTCAGGTCTCCGTCAGCCCGGCCAACGACACGCTGGTATTCGTTCGTGAGATTGAATGCTTCGCCGAACAGCGTGATCCCGTTGGAGAAGGTGTAGCTGACGATACCGTCAATCTGACCATAGGCTTGCGTGTACAGCGGGTTGGCGTTACCGCCCGCATCGAACCTGGTCGTCAGGAATTGATCGCGCCAGTTGTAGGCGGCACGCACCAGCCAGTTGTACTTTTCGTAAAACAGCACCGCGTTGGCGGAATCACCCAGCCCCTCGATGGCGAACTGGTTGTTGAGCGCCAGATTGTCGTAGTTCTGGTCTGAATTCACGATCGTATAGTTGAGAATCGCACCGAACCCGCTGTCGCCAAAAATCTGCTGATAGGCCAATTCCCAGCCATCGATTTTGGCCGTGTCCTGGTTAGCCGGGATCAGGATATCAAACGTGGATGCCGGATCCGAGCCCGGTCGCCCATCAATGGTGCCCGTTGTGAAACCGTTGCTGCCCACGCCGGTGATGTTTACCGCAGGATCATCGCCATAGGTGTCAAAAATCCACTGGCGGATGGCCTGTGGATCGGTGGATCCGGTTGCAGCAACCGCTTCGTTATACCACTCGCCTTGCCCCGGGTGCGGCAGGTTGAACGGGGTTTCGGTAATCTGCGTGGTGCCTACGTAGTTGTCGACGGTTTTGTGGAAATAACCCGCCGAAAGGTAACTGCCTTCGCTGAAATACCATTCCGCGGAAAAGTCGATGTTCTTGGACTCCAGCGGAAGCAGGCCCGGGTCACCCGAGTTTCCGTTGCCGCCGTCGATACGCACCAACTGGTTGAGGGTCTGTCCACCCTGGATATTGTCCCAGGATGGCCGGCCAATGGTGTGGCTATAGCTGGCGCGCAGAATGAAATTTTCCACCACTTCAACATTGAAATCGAAGTTCGGCAGCCAGTAGTCATAGTCACCCTTCAACTCGGTAAAGTCGGGGTCACCGAACACAACGTTGAACTCGTTGGTTCCTGCCCACTGGATCATCTGGGCAATTGGCACCAGTGCACGCGAGGTCACGTCGGTCTTCTCGTAACGCATGCCGACCCTCAGGTTGGAAGGCATGGTTCCCAGGTCGAACGCCCAGCGATATTGCAGGTAAGCGCTGAAAGAATCTTCCGTGGTCCTGCGATCCGTGGTGAAGTCGTCAGAAGCGGCCATGCTTTGTCCGCGAGCCGTTTCAGCCAAACTCGCAACTGTTGCAAAATCCCAGGTGTACATCTGGTTGAAAAGAGCCGGGTTATTGGCGCCCGGAAGACCAGAGAACAGGGACCGAACGTCTCTCAGCTGCCACACATCGTCCGGATAATCATCCGCAGAACCTTTGCCGCCCCAATCGTCATACTGCACATTGGAGAAGGCCGAGCGGTTTTTTACCGTGGTGTCGGTGACACCGAAATCCAGCGACATCTCGTCGTTGATGTCAAACAGACCACTGAGGTTCAACTGGTCGACCTCGCCCTTCATGTAGCTGTTTCTGAAGCTGGCGCCACCGGTCAGCATCTTGGATGCATCCAGGCCGCCATCAGGCGTGGCCATGATCAATACCGGGAAATCCTGAGAAAAATCAACCGCTGTCGTTCCGCGGTAGAAGCCCACGCCGCCCAGCACCGAGTTCGTTCCATAAGGACTGTTTTTTCCGGACTTGGAGGTCGATGAATGATAATCCAGCGCAAACATCAGGCTATCGGTTGCAGTCCATTCCAGGTTGAAGCCAATCGAGTTACCGGTGGTTTTGACGCCGTATTGGCCGCCACCGGCGCCAACGTCAGTCGGATAACCGTTATAGGTTTCTTCGTAATAAAGAGGCGCAGCAACCGGACCGTCCGTCCACGAAGAAATGGATGGCCCGAAATTGAACCAGGCGGAGAGCTCGTTGCGCTTGGTGTCCACGGTGAGCTCGGAATAGGTGTAATCGAGGGTTGCCGTCACCGATTCAACCGGCCGCCATTGCAGCGTGAGCTGTCCATTGGTCCGTTCGCGATGACCTTCATTGATGCTGTACAGAATGTTCTGGGGTACGGAGTACGTGTCGTCCGGGCCAGGACGGTTGGTGATGTTTTCGTAACCGGGAGAACCTTCCTGAGGAATCGTTCCCCAATCATTGGTGTCACCCTTGAAGGACCGCCAACCACTGGTCGTGCCCGCCTGGTTGTAGCCGTACTTGCGGTCCTGGTAAATACCGGAAATCGTGACACCGAAGGTGCCGTCCGCAAAAACGTTGGAGTAAATGCCGGAAAACTCGGGTGTCCAGCTGTTGGACTGTGCCGAGGTGTCGGTAACCGCCTTGGCGCCTACACTCAAAACACGATCCTGCAGGTCCAGTGGACGGGCGGTTCGGATGTCGATCGTCGCACCAATACCGCCGGTCGGGATGTTCGCCATACTGGTCTTGTAAACATCCAGCGAGGAAACGGTTTCCGTCGCCAGGTTGGCGAAATCGAAGGCGCGCGACACCGATGCGCCGGTATCGAGGATTGAAGAGGCCGGCATCTGGCGGCCGTTCAGGAGCACGAGGTTGTAGTCAGGGCCGATACCACGAACCGTGACCCGCTGGCCTTCACCGGCCGGGCCGCCCGGGCCCTGGCGGTCAATGGACACGCCGGTGATGCGCGACAACGCCTCGGCCAGGTTGGTATCCGGGAATTTGCCGATATCCTCTGCTGTGAGGGCGTCAACAACACCATCCGAATCGCGCTTGACGTCGACGGATTCAATCAGGCTTCGCTTGATGCCGGTGACTACCACCTCTTCCATCAGGTTCAAGTCTTCGGGATCGGTGTCCTGCGCCATAACCGGCGATATTCCCACTGCACCCAGCGCCAACGCGATGCTGCTGGATAAGGGGTTCAACCTATATGCGTGATTTTTCAATTTCGTGTGCCCTCTCGAATCTCTGTGACAAATGTGCGATTGAAAACTATGTAAGCGCTTACATCGCCAAAAATGTAAGCGCTTACTTAAATTTATCTTATGTTTGCCACGGCCGTCAACTATTTTTTAACAAGCGCTGTTACGCCGGAGTCAAAGCACGATCGGCAATTTTGCCCCGAATGATGGAAGCGCTTACACTAAAGTCGCCTTCACGGAGAAGTTGTGTGCGCTTATTCGCCTTTCTTGCACTTTATTGTTTCACCACCTTGTTGAACGCGGGAGAACCCCCGGCAGAAAGGATCAGCGTGCCGGAATACAGGGGCCGGGTTTACGCATCCTTACTGGGGCAGATCGTCGGAAACATCTATGGTCTGAGCTACGAATTCCGGTTTCTTGATGAGCCCGGCCCCGACAGGTTTCCCTATGGCTTCGGGGTATCACTGGATCGGGTCAGGGAAGCGAATGGTGCGTTTTCGGACGATGACACCGACATCGAGTACATGTATCTCCTGCAGATGGAGAAGCACGGCAGCGAACCCACGTACGGGCAACTGGCCGAAGCGTGGAAATACCACGTCAGGGACAAGGTCTGGGTCGCCAACCGGTCTGCATTGACACTGATGCTTGCCGGTTACAGCCCGCCCCTGACCGGCAGCAGGAATTACAATCCCAACTGGTTCCAGATCGATCCGCAGCTGGTCAATGAAATCTGGGCCGTGACCGCGCCGGGTATGCTGGAATACGCGACGGAAAAATCGGCCTGGGCAGCAAAAATCACCAGCGATGACTTCGGCATCGAACCGACCATTCACTATGCCGCCATGTATTCCGCGGCTTTTTTTGAGAAGGATATTGAACGCCTGGTGGATATCGGCACTGCAGCCCTGCCCGAAGACAGCCGGTTTGGCAAAGCCGTTGAGCACATGAAACGCCTTTATCGCCAGTACCCGGACGACTGGCAAAGTGCGAGAAGGGAACTGGCGGAACACTACTACGGTGAATTTGACTACAACCGGGCGGCCTGGCCGGCAGTGGACGCCATCCTGAACGGTGCTGCGGGTATCCTCGCGCTGTTGTACGGTAAGGGGGATTTTCAACAGACGCTGGACTTCGCCAGTGGCATGGGCTTTGACGCGGACAACCAGGCGGCAACCATGAGTGGTTTACTGGGCATCGTTCACGGCGTCGAAGGCATTCCCGAAAACCTGTTGTATCCCCTGGGCAGGGATCTGTGGGACCAGCCCTTCAATGACCGGTATATTAACGTCAGCCGCTACGATCTGCCTGACGCTTCCATCAGGGACATGGCGATGCGCATGGCCTTGCAGGGCGAAAATATCATCCTCGCCAACGGCGGCCGAATCGTGAACGTCGACGGGGTCGACTATTACGAGATCAACGGATCCGCGCCGGTTCAATCCACCGTTCGAACTGGTGACGGCACCGGTCTTGTTGGCCGAGTCAGGCAGAAAATTTTCTTTTCAGTTTTACTTCGGCACGGAGGATGGGTTGATATCCTGTGAACTGGCGAGCGGCACGCTCCCCAAAGGCCTGAACCTGGCGGGAAACCACCTGTCCGGCACGCCGACGGAAACCGGCCTGTTTCCGTTCCGTGTCCGGGTCATCCATGGCAGCGAAAAAAGAGAGCAGGATTTTGCCCTCCGGGTGCACGGCCAAAACCTCGCGCCGCTGGCAAACGAGATTCTGTACAACGAATCTCCCACGAAAGACGCCATTGAATTGGTCAGGGATGGTAAACAAAGAAGCGGCACCTTTTACAACCGGGCGCCAGATGGCGAACCCAGGGTCAATTGGTATGGCTATGCCTGGGACGCGGAGCATACCGTCTCGACCATTGTCTACAATCCGGGCCTGCCTGAAGAGTGGGGCGGCTGGTTTACCTCGCTGGAAGTCCAATACCGGGATGCCAACGGCCAGTGGAAAACTGCCGACCTTCTCTCTATCGACCCTCCAATGAATTTCGACGACTCACAATGGTTGAAAGGCTCTTACATTGATTACTCGCTGAGTATCACACCGATAACGACCACCGCCATCCGCATCATCGGCAGTGCAGGCGGTATCGAGCAGGATGAACGCAACGGAGGGGCCCGCAGATTTTATACCGCGATCAGTGAACTGGCTGTCTATCCGGATTGATCCGACCGGCGTCCGGAGCATGAATCCAAAGGGGGGCAGACAGTTCATCCACGTATAAATCCCTGACCAGGTCATTGGTTTGCAAACGGGCATCTTCCCAGTCGTGCCAGCTGAAACCCAGGGTATCGGACCAGTAGACCCAATCCCAGTTGATGTAGCTGATCGCTTTGATTTCCGGGTGCATCCGGACCATCTCAAAGAACGGCTTGTACCAGTTTATCCAGCTTTCCCAACCCTTATCGGCGCCAACGTATCGTGGCGTGGCTTCACCGATCATGACCGGTTTCTTGTGAGCGTCGGCGAGTCCAAAGAATTCTGCGAGCCACGGATTGGTCAGTTCTTCCGGGGAAAACGTATCAACGCCCCACCAGTCAACATATTCATCACCCGGGTAGTATGCCATCAGGTCATCGAAGCCAATAAAGCCGGCTGAACCCCCAGCCGAGCACCAGACGGTTGCGACTTCCTGCACGCCGGCCTCCCGGATTTTCCCGGTGATGTACCTGTAAGCAGCTACATAACCTTCGGGTGTGTAACCATTCCAGGAGCCCTCGAATTCGTAGCCGATTCGAACCCAGGCCGGGACACCGAACTCGCGGAGGGCGGCAATGAAGGCATTTATGGCGTCATCATAAGCCCCTTCGGCAGCAGCCCCGGCGGCGCCGCTGCCATCGTCGTTACCCCGGGTCAGGTTCAAACCGATTTGCAGCGTGGTTGCTTGATCATTCAGGCTGTCCAGCGATGCCTGGACTCTTTTCTGCCAATCACGCACCTCTTTCTCACCACGGGTGATTGTTATGTAGGTCATTTGCATCACCGGCCGGTGCGCTGCATCGAAAAGCGCGGAGTACTCCCGGTAACTTTCAGGGTCCTGGCCCGCACCGTGGATAATGCCCGTCGCGGGCTCAAGCAGGGCGCCAAAATTCACTCGTGGCGCGTATTCATTCTCAAAAACAACCCGGGACAGGGGCACGCCGTCTCTTTCAGCCCATTGTCCGGCCAGCGAAGTTTGCTCAGAACCACTGGCATTTGGGTTACTTTTTACGTATTTCATGATGTTCAGAAACGTATCCACCCAGTAAATATCGCGATTGGCGTCCAGGTACTGCAGCAGCTGTTCATGCGCCTGGATGGACACGGCAAGATGGTCGCCACCGACACCATGAAAAGTAAAATTCGCCATCGTACCTTTGCTGCCAGCCGCTTCAACAATTGCGATCAATTGTTCGCCCGTCACATCGCTGGGTGTTTCAACACTAACCAGGTAAGGATCCAGGTTCGCCAACTCCGGCGTCACGCCCCCGATTCGCGCCTTGGCAGCTACAAACATGGGCCTGATGGCATCAACATAATATTCGCCCGCCGCATACAGATCACCGCAAGGCGCCGTAAAGGTCCGCTCCGTCCTGCCATCTATCGCAAACAGCAGCGTATTGGCGAGGACAATTTCTTCAAGCAGCGCTGCCAGCGAAATCCGGTCCAGGTCATGCCAGGGCTTTACCCATTCCCTGTTGGGTTTTGAACCCGAGCAGGGGTGATACAGAGTGTGGTTTCCGAGTTCGTGTCCATGACTGGCGGCGAGCCGCCACTCATCCAGGCGCAACCGGGTGGCATCACTGGCCAGCGTCATATAGAAACTGCCTTTGAAGCCATACCGGTCCAAAGCGGGGATAGCGTTGTCCAGCTGTGAATCGAGTGCATCGTCATAGGCAAGATTCACTGCCGCCCTGGCCCCTTCCGGCCATTGGAAATTACGTTCCGGTTCCGCTGAGGCAGTGGTCGCAATGGCCAACAGGCAAACCAATACCAAGTAATCCCGGTTTTTGCTCAACAAGAGATAACCCCGCTATTCCGGTTTAATGCTGCGTCGCGCCAGGCGATAACCGTGACGGTACATGTCCTGGAACACCAGCAGAAATACCACGACCGCCAGCAGCGCTGCGGACAGATTCCAGATCGTCAGGGCGTCACGTTCGTGGACCAGGGTCCAGCCGAACTGCACTACGCAGAGAAAGGACACCACGATAAGCGTCGGCCGCCGGCCGATCCTGCTCACCACCAGTGCGCCAAAAGGGGCGCCAACCGCCACGACCGGCGCGGCGGCGAGCCAGTTTTCAAAAGTACCCGGCTGCAGGTCGCCAACCAGGAGCTTGGCCGAAATCCCCACCAGGGATGTGAAAGCCATCAGGATGACGGAAGTCGGGATGGCGATCTTCAAATCGGCATGGCACCACAACACCAGCACCATGTAGATCATCATGTCGATTCCCACGCCGGTGATGCTCGCTATGAATACCGAACCCAGCAAGCCCACCGCAAAACCCACTTTCCGGTCAAAGGCTTTGTCGTGCGGCGTCATTCCTTCATAAGACGTGATCTCGTTAATGCGCCGTAAGTGCAGCAGGCCAAAACTGCACCACATGGCGGCAAACAGGAGCTTGATGAACAGGTCGGAAGCCAACGGTGCAACATAGAGAATGCCGACAGGCGTGCCGATCAACGCACCGGGCAATGCCGCACGCAACATCGGCCATTCGAGCTCCCTGCCGGCTGCACAGGATATAGATGGTGGCGCTGGTCATGCCCACCGACTGGATCGCAAAACTGAAATCACGCCCCAGCGTGGCCGGCAGGTCCATGAACAATACCAGCACCGGAAAACCTACGGTCCCGCCACCCATCGGGGTGGAACCGGCCACGTAGGAACCGGCAGCCATCGCAACAGCCATTGGCCAATGGGTGAGGACGGTTTCGAGATGGTTTCCAAAGATCACCAACGCCAGCCAGGCGGTATAGAAAAGCAGCAACCAGATGAAGAACGGCAGCAGCGTTTTTGCTTTCAAGAAATATTTTTCCAATCGCGTGAAGGTGCGGCGCAAGCCCGCTGCGTACCATCAGGCGAACACGCCAGGATCGGGGCTGATTGCCCGCAAAATCGGATTTTTAACCATACCGCGACTGCAGGTAACGGAACACCGCCCGCAAACCGAGGGCTTCGCCGCCCTGCGGCCTGCCCGGCCGGTCGGTCTGGTTCCACGCAAACGTGTCGATGTGCACCCAGGGCGTTTCCGGATCGATGAAATACTCGAGGAACAGCGCCGCGGTGATGCACCCGCCATAGGACGTCTTGCCGGTGTTGCTGAGGTCGGCAATCGGGCTCTCGATCTGTTTGCGGTACGGCTGGTACAGGGGCATGGTCCAGAGCGGATCTTCCTCCTCGTCGCCTGCTTTCATGATGCCCCGGGCCACGTCTTCCCGGTTGCTGAACAGCGGCGGGAGATCGGCGCCCAGCGCAATGCGGGCCGCACCCGTCAGGGTGGCGAAATCAATGACCAGGTCGGGTTCTGATTCACAGGCATAGGCCAGCGCGTCTGACAGCACCACCCGGCCTTCTGCATCGGTATTGCCGATTTCCACCGTCAGGCCCTGCCGGGTCGGGATGACGTCGCCGGGCCGGTATGCGTTGCCGGACACCGAGTTCTCCACTGCCGGTATCAACAGTTTCAGGCGCACCGGCAAACGATGCTCCATCACCAGCCTTGCCAGGGCCAGCGCATGGGCGGCGCCGCCCATGTCTTTCTTCATCAATTGCATGCCGGCGGCATTCTTCAGGTCCAGACCGCCGGTATCGAAACACACACCTTTGCCGACCAGCGCCAGCAATGGAGCGTCTTCAATGCCCCAGTTCAACTCCAGCAGCCTGGGCTCGCTGTGCGAAGCCCGGCCCACGGCGTGGATCGCCGGGAAATTCCGGGTTAACAGCTCATCACCCGTTACATATTCGGTTTCAGCCTTGAAGGTGTCCGCTTCCCGGGTTACCGCATCGGCGAGTTCCGCCGGCCCCATGTGTTCCGTTGGGGTGTTGACCAGGTCCCGCACCAGGTTTTGCGCAACCAGCAGGGAACGCACTTCGACATCGACATCTGTTTCCAGCACCAGGACTGGCCTTGGCTTGCTGTCCGCCTTGTACCGGTCAAAACGGTATGAAGCCAGTCCCCACCCGAGGCTGGCCTGCAGCCGTTCCCGCCGCAACCAGTCACAATCGAGGCGATAGACGCCCTGGGGCAATCCGGATGCAGCTGAAGAAAGGCGATACAGGAAGCCCGAATCATCGGTGCCGGCCAGCCACAGCTCGGGGCTGCCATCGGCTCCCGGAACGCCGCACAACTGGCCGGGAGAAGCCCTGAATCCAGAACCCTCCAACCACTTGATCCAGGAGCGGGAAGCCTGTTTTTTCCATTGTTCGAACCCGTCCGGGGACAGCGGAACCAACGGAATGACTTTCTGGCCGTCCTTTAAATCGCTACTCGAAAGAAAACACATGTTTCGGATCACCGGTCAAAAACCAATGCCCGAGGATAAATCAATTCCGGGCCATTACACAATTCGACGGCACAAACGTTCCCACTTTCAGTCCACCCGAACCACGTAACCTTTGCCTTCCCGAAGAATCTCCAGGAACAGGCTGCCCCGGACAGCGGATATCACTTCCGCAAATTCGTCCAGATCATGGGTGGTCATGCGATTGCACCCCGTGACGATGTCACCCGACCTGAATCCGGACCTTGCAAGCTGGCTGTCCGGTTCAAGCCGGGAAATGAGCACACCCTTGATTCCGCTCGAACGCGCTTTCTGCGGCAACTCCTCGAACCGGACTCCGGCGAGCCGTGCATTCACCTCGGCGCCGTCCAGCGATTTCAGTTCTTCCACCCTGACCTTCAGGGTTTTCTCGGACTGGTCCCGGACGATCTCCAGGGTCAGCTTGTCCCCTACCGGGAACTGGCCTTCGTAGTTGTGAAATTCCTGGGCGTTCCTGACCGGGTAAGTCGCGATGGTCCTGATCACATCACCTGCCCGCAATCCGGCTTTATCCGCCGCAGACCCTTCGGTGACCTCGGCCACCAGCACACCCTTGCCCTTCTCCAGGCCGAATGCCCCGGCCAGGTCCGCCGTCAGATCCTGCACGGAGATACCCAGGGTGCCGCGCCGGACTTCGCCAAATTGGCTCAGCTGGTCCATCACGTAACGGACCATCACGGATGGAATCGCGAAACCGATGCCGACATTACCCCCGCTGGGGGTGAAGATTGCGCTGTTGATGCCCACCAGTTCACCACGCAGGTTGACCAGGGCGCCCCCGGAATTACCGGGATTGATCGAAGCATCTGTCTGGATGAAATTCTGGAATTCCAGGCCCCGGAACCCGGTGCGCCCGAGCGCGCTGACAATACCGGAAGTGACGGTCTGGCCCAGGCCGAACGGGTTGCCCACGGCCACCACGAAATCCCCGACTCGCAATTGATTGGAATCCGCGAACTGAAGGGCCTGCAGGTCCTCCGCCGGAATTCGTACCATCGCGAGGTCGCTATCCGGATCGGTCCCGATTACCTCGGCTTCGAAACTGCGGCCGTCCGAGAGGGTGATCGAAATGTCATCCGCGCCGGCGATCACGTGATTATTGGTCAGTACGAAGCCTTCTTTCGCATCGACGATCACACCCGATCCCAGGCTTTGCGAAACCCTTTCCCGGGGTGTATCGGGTACATTGAAAAAACGGCGGAAGAACGGATCGTCCATCAGCGGGCTGCGAACCCGGACCCGGGTTTGGGTGTAGACATTGACCACTGAAGGCGTGACCCGATCGAGCACCGGCGCCAGTGAGGGAAGCGGTTCACCGTCGATCGCCGCGGGCAGACCCGCCAGGCTCATTTGAGAAACCATCATCAGAAAAACCGATGAAAGAAATTTTAATGGCCAATTCAAAGATCGATTCACAACCACTCCTGTCCGGTAAGCCCGGCATCTTTGACCGGCCTGCGGCCGGGAGGTTCTACCCGCGAAGTAAAATAACAAAAAAGCCTCCAATTAACCCGTTCCAGGCATCGATTCATTGTCACGAGCGCTTGCCATTTGGTTAAGAACCGGATATATAGCCATGAAAGTGAAACAACAACACTATATGTTGTGTTGTTGAATACAAATGCAGTGACTGCATAAACATGATGGAGTTCGACTTACAACAACAGGTTTTGAGAACGGATGTCGCCGGAATGCCGCTGGAGTGGATCGGCTACCAGGACGCGGCGCGCCTGATCGCCCTGGACCAGGTCAGCTACGCCCTGGGGCGCATCGTCTACCGCATCCACGGCGGCATCAACGCCCTCACCGGCACCCAGAGCGTGATCGACGTCAACGCCATTATCGCCAGTCACGGCCGTCATCCCCACTCCCACCTTTTTTCCCATTCCTACACGCCGCCGCTGAGTAACCAGGCCCTGTTCCGGCGGGACCAGTCGCTGTGTCTTTACTGCGGGGAGCAGTTTCCGAATGCCCTGCTCTCCCGTGACCACGTCAATCCACTGAGCAAAGGCGGCCAGGATATTTGGGGTAACGTCGTCACCGCCTGCAAACGCTGCAACAACTACAAAGCGGGCCGGACACCTGAACAGGCCGGCATGGAATTGCTCGCCATTCCATTCACGCCGACCCACGCCGAATACGTTTACCTGCAGGGACGCAAGATCCTCGCGGACCAGATGAATTTTCTGCTGGCCCACTTCCCCCGCAACAGCCAGTTGCGAAAAAGAGCCGAGCAGGGCCAACTGCTGACCGTGTAATGTAGGAGCGAATTCATTCGCGAATGATTTTCTCAAAATCGCGAATGAATTCGCTCCTACATTAAGCCCGCAAACAGCGCTGCCGCAGCATTCCGCCGAAAGCCAGGTCGTCGAACAATTGGTTCAGCCGTTCCTCGTCGACGTCCAGCCGGTTCAAGTCAGGCGCTAACAGGGTTGACTCGACGGCGGTTTCAATCACGGTCAGTTTTCGGGCCAGTTCCGCGGCCGCCCGATGTTCAGCGAGTTTTTTCTGCAGGGAAAGTGCGCCGCGGATACCCAGGTGCGGCACCTCGTCCAGCCGCTGGTAGATCTGGTCCAGGTCACCGAAATGCCCCAGCAAAGCCGAAGCCGACTTGGGCCCCACCCCGGGAACGCCCGGAATGTTGTCCACGGCGTCACCGGTCAGCGCGAGGTAATCCGCCATCTGCTCCGGCAGCACGCCGAATTTTTCGGTCAATTGTTTCGACGTTCAGCTTCTGGTTGCGGGAAAAATCCCACCAGTGGTCGTTCTCACCCACCAACTGGGCCAGGTCCTTGTCCGCCGTCACCACGCATATCGGGTGTCCCTTCGACCGCCAATGTTCAGCCAGCGTGCCGATCACGTCGTCCGCCTCGTAGCGGCTGTCGGCGAAGCATTGCAGACCCATCGCCTCGGCCGCCGATCGCGCCCAGGAGAACTGGCGCTTGAGGTCGTCGGGGGCAGGGTCCCGGTTAGCCTTGTAGAGTGGATAAATCTCGTTGCGGTAACTGGTGGTCAGGGATTCGTCGAACGCGACGGCCACGTGCCGCGTGCCCGTCTGTTCAAGCAGACTGCACAGAAATCCCAGGAAGCCATAAACCGCGTTGGTCGGCTCACCTTTCAGGTTGACGAATTCATCAGGCATCGAAAACCAGGCGCGAAAGATGTACACGCTGGCGTCGACCAGGTAAACCGGGGGCAGGGCCGGGGCTGCCGGGCCCGCGCTCACTGGGGTTGTGCCTTGATCGCTTTTTGCAGTTCCTCGATGGTTGGTGGCTCGACTTCAAATGCCGCGTCGAGGCTGGTGCTCATCACGACGGCGCCGGCGCTTTCATCCGCGCCGGTGTTTGCCACGTAAAACAGGCTCTCCCCCCAAATGGTGCTCGGCCCGGGATGATCGAATTGGGGAAGCGCAGTCACCATCGGGGACGACCTTTTCAACGACCCCGCCGGTACCATCGAGTGTCAGCCGCATGATCCGTTGGGGCTCAAACCCGCCTTGTACGATGTACAGATTTCCCTCGTTGTAACTCACGCTCCCGATGCCACCCAGGTTGAGCGTCTCCGGACCTGAAAGCATGGCCGCATTCCCTGCAATCGGATCAATCACCATGATTCCCATGGCGGGATCCGAGATGAAAATCCTGCTGTTATCCGGCGTAATGGCGATGTCGGACAGCCCCAGCAATCCGGGATTGGCGAAGAAAGGCTCCAACTGGCTCACCCCGGGAGGTTTCTGGTAAATAATCGGCAGCACCCGGTCGATCACGTAAATATGGCCGTCGTCAGTAACGACCAGGCTCCCGGGCTCGTGTTTCAGCCCGTCCACGGGCACGTTATACCGGCCGAGCACTTCCAGGGTTTTCAGGTCGAGTTCGAACACCGCGCCATGCCCCATTTCCGCAACGGAGTTACCGGCAAACAAGGGTGTTGCCGCACTGGACAACCACAGACGGTTGTTGTCGGTGTCAACCGCCAGTCCGGTGATTGACCAGAGGCCGTTTTTGTCATCAGCCTTCAGAAGTTCGGTTATCCCCCCTTCGCTTGAAACCGCCATCAAGGCGCCTTCCCGCATGGTGCCCACCAGGAAAACGCCCCTGCTTTCGTCCCACGCAAAAGCTCTGTAATCGGCCGGATTCCCGGGCAATTTGAACGCCATGACGCCTTCACCGGCCGGTTTTCCGGCATCAACCAGCAACTTGTTGATGTAATGGTAGGCCTCGGTGTCACGAATCTTCAGCGTGTCCTCGATGGAATCGAAATCGTAGGTGAAACCCTGCTGCTGCAACAAGTACATGGAATTGTAGGCTGCGCTCTTGCGATCAATTAAGGCGCAGGCCCGGACCACGTTGACCAGGTAGCGGGTCTGGAAAGGCACCAACTGGTTCAATTTCATATTCGCGGAATACCAGGCAACCCACTTCTCTTCTTCAAATGCGAGCCGGGACTTTTCCTCGAGCGCGGCGACCTTCTCCCGGAGGCTTTCCGCCGGGGCGTGCTGTTCCGGCGGGTGCGCCGCCTTTTCAGCTACAGGCGCAGACTGGGCATACAATGGGAGGCTGAAAGTCAGTACCGTCAACGCGAAGGCGACGGCAGCACTTTTTATTCCGGGCATGTTGGTTCCTCGAAAACGGGTTTATTGGTTTATTGGCGTCTTTTGAACCAAATCAATCCATTTAGTTCAAGCCGGCTGGCAATTCCTGTGCTTGCGGCGCCTGTCACGATACAATCCCAACAGTTTATCAGAGCCGCCGGAAAATTGACTCCATGAAGCAAGACGCCACCCTTTACTCCGGACGTTACCTCAGCCTGCTCGAAAGAGACCGGTGGGAATTCGTCAGCCGCAGCAATGCCCGCTGCGTCGTCGCCATGGTGGCGGTCACGCCGGCCCGGGAGATTGTCCTGGTCGAGCAGTACCGCAAGCCGGTCGACGCCCACGTCATCGAAATACCGGCTGGCCTGGTCGGAGACCTCGATGACCCCGACGAGTCCATCCTGGTCGCCGCGGCACGGGAACTGGAAGAGGAGACCGGGTTTGTCGCCGCGAAAATGGAACATCTGATGGACTGCCCGAGTTCGGCCGGGATGTCGGACGAGGTCATATCTTTCGTATTGGCGGATGGCCTTTCCCGGGTAGGTCCGGGTGGCGGAGACGCCAGTGAGAATATCGTGGTGCACGTCATTCCCCTGTCCGAAGTCGACGACTGGCTCGCCGGCCAGCTGGCAGCCGGAAAGTCGCTGGACCCCAAGGTCTACACAGCCTTGTACTGGCTGCTGCGTAAACCCGTCATTTCCTGATACGCCGGGCAGTTTCTGCGCCGGTGTTTAGTTGCCCGGACGGGCAAACGCCGACTGCAACACCAGTTGCATGTGGTTCCACGAAGCGTTGTCAGCCCGTTCATCGTACCTGAGTGGCAGACCGTACTTTTGCCCATTGGTCGTTGCGATCGGGTTACTGAATCCATGCAGGGCCGTGGGCAGCGGTACGAACAGGCAATCCGCGCCGGTTTTGACCATCTCGGCTTTGAACGCTTCCACTGCCTCGGCTGGAATCAGCACATCGTCCTCACCGTGGTACACCGCAACACGCGCCGTGACATCCCCGCCTTCGCCTTGCGCCGCGACACCCAACGGCAGGGCGCCGTGGAACGAAGCGACCGCTTTTAAATCTGCTCCATAGCGCGCCATGTGCAGAACAATTCCGCCACCCATGCAATACCCGATTGCGGCCGAACGGCCGGCATCCGTGGTCCGGTGAGCTTTCAGGGCTTCCAGCGCCGCATTGAAACGGCTGCGAACTTTGGCAAGGTCTGACAGCAGGCCGTTCATCAATCCCCCGGCTTCGTCCGGGTTGGCCGCAACCTGGCCGTCACCGTACATATCCAGCGCCATCCCGGTGTAGCCCAGGCCCGCCAGCATATCTGCGCGCCGCCGGGCATAGGGATTGTTGCCCCACCATTCGTGCACCACCAGCACGCCGGGGCGTTCGCCCCGGATTTCAGAACCCCACGCGACGTAAGCTTTCATTTCAACGCCGCCGGCGCTGTAGCTGATCTCTTCCGATTGAATGTTTGCCATGGATATTTTCTCCCCGAAGTGTTGCCTTGAAACCTGCAGTTTACTGCATAACAGCTTACTTCAATGGCGCCGTATTGTGATTCCGCTATGATGTCCCCAGATATTTGAACTGAAAAACTCAAGGAACGCTTATGAACAATCCCAATACAGGCAACGAAATCAGGATGGATGCTGCAAACCTTTTCCTCGAAGAGGTTTTCACCGACAACACGGTCGGCACGCTGCGCCGCCTGACGCCGGTGACGCCCGACCGGAGAACCCGACCCGGCCCGCAGCGGTCAGTTTATCGGCTCGACCCAGGTCATGACGACCGCCGGCCCCCTGCCGCTATCATTCGAAATCGAGGCCGGGACGCTGGCCGAGGCGGCCGAGGCATTTGGCCCTGCGGCCCGCGACGCATTTGAAAAAACCATGGAAGAACTCCGGGAAATGCAGCGCCAGCAGGCTTCATCGATCGTCGTTCCAGGGGCTGGTGGCGGCGGCATGGCTCCCGGCAAAATTCAATTACGCTGAGCACGCCAATGCTTTCCCGCCGCCTTCTGATTCGGATCAACCGGGTGGCCGCCTGCCTGGTCTCGCTGCTGCCCTTGTTTGCCTACGCGGCGGATGACCTGATCTGGCGGGAGGTCGACCCCGAAAACCTGGTGTTCATGGAATTATACGAAGGCCAGGTCGCCATCGAGTTGAACCCGATGTTCGCACCGGAGACCGTGCGGCAATTCCGGAAACTGGTGCAGGATCACTTTTATGACGGCCTCAGTTTCTACCGTGTCATCGATGGCTTCGTGGCCCAGGGCGGGGATGGCAGCGACCTCGGTGAACTGAGCCTGGTGCCGCTGATTGATGCCGAGTTTGAAATCGACATGCCTGAAAAGGCCGGGTTCACCCGGGTACAGAAAGACGACCTGTTCGCCCCGGAAACGGGGTTTATCGACGGCTTTGCCGTCGGTCGGGACTCAGCCGGGGAAAAGGCCTGGCTGACCCATTGCCCCGGAGTTGTTGCGATGGCGCGAAACGACAGCAAGGATTCCAGCCGGACGGATTTCTATATCGTGATCGGCCAGGCGCCGCGCTACCTGGACCGCAACATGAATGTCTTTGGCCGCGTCGTCGGCGGCATGGATGTCGTGCAAAGAATCCGTCGCGGGCCGGCCAGCGAGAACGGCATCTTCCAGGATGAAACCCTGAGCAGCCGGATTCGCAACATGAAACTGGCTTCGGACATACCCAAGGGAGAACGGCTGTCCGCCCTGGTGATCGACACCAACAGCAAAGAGTTCGAGAAACTGCTGAAAGACCGGCGTAACCGCAAACAGAAATTCTTCCACAACAAACCGCCTGAAGTGCTGGACGTGTGCCAGGTGCCGATGGCGGGCCGGGTTACCCTCTAATCGCCAAATTGTAACTGAGCCAGGCGGGCATACAGTTCGTTGTGCAGGATCAATTCATCGTGGGTCCCCACGGCCTCGATTCTGCCATGATTCATCACGACGATCCGGTCGACTTTCTTGACCGTGGCCAGCCGGTGTGCGATGACCAGCGTGGTGCGGTTCTTCATCAGGCCTTCCAGCGCGGCCTGCACCAGGCGTTCATTCTCCGCATCCAGTGAACTGGTCGCTTCGTCCAGCAACAGGATGGGCGGATCCTTCAGAATGGCGCGCGCAATCGCGATGCGCTGGCGCTGTCCTCCGGACAACCGCGTTCCCCGTTCGCCCAGGAACGTGTCATAGCCATCCGGCAGTTTCCGGATGAATTCATCCGCTTCCGCCATCACGGCAGCCTGGTGCACTTCCGTGTCGGTGGCGTCCGGGCGGCCATAGCGGATGTTCTCAAACGCGCTTTCGCCGAACAATACCGTTTCCTGGGGCACCAGCCCGATCTGGCGGCGCAGCGCCCGCGGGTCCAGGCGGGAAATATCCTTGCCGTCGACCAGGATCGCGCCGCTCAGGACGTCATAAAAACGCAACAACAACTGGAAGCTCGTGCTCTTGCCGGCGCCTGATGGCCCCACCACCGCCACGGTGTCGCCCGGCTCGATATCGAGGCAGAAATCGTCAAGCGCCAGCGTGTCGGGGCGGGAGGGATAGCTGAATCCGACATGATCGAAGCGGATATGACCGGTTACCCTTGGCGGCAACAACTCGGGAACGGCCGGGGCCTTGATGGCCGGCTCGGCATGGAGCAGCTCGGACAGTCGTTCCATGGCCCCGGCGGCCCGCTGGATTTCGCCCCACAGGCTGCTCAACGCGGTTGCCGAGGACCCCACGAAAAACGCATACATCAGGAACTGGCCAAGCTGACCGCCCGTCATGGAGCCTGCCATGACCGCCCGCGAGCCCACCCACAGGAACAGGGTCAACATGCAGAAAACCAGGACGAAGGCGAGACCGATCAGTATGGCGTTCATCCTGACCCGGCGGATTGCCGTGCTGAAACTGTGCCGCACGGCTTCGGCATAGCGCCCGACCTGGAGTTCTTCCAGCGTGAATGACTGGACCGTTTGCATCGCGTTCAGCGTTTCGCCGGCCAGCCCGCTGGTATCGGCAACGCGGTCCTGGGACTGGCGGGACAGCTTCCGGATGTACTTCCCGACGACGACGACCGGCACTACCACAACGACGATGCCGACCAGGGTATACGCCGCCATTTGCGGGCTGGTCAGAACCAGCATGACCAGGCCACCTACCAGGCTGAGCAATGACCTCAGTGCAATAGACAGACCGGTGCCGGAAATGCTTTGCACCAGCGTGGTGTCGGTGGTCAGCCGGGACAGCACTTCACCGGTTCGGGTTACTTCGAAAAATGCCGGGTCCATGTGGATGATACGGGCGTATACCGCATCACGTATATCGGCCACCACGCGCTCTCCCAGCCAGGTGACCAGGTAATAGCGCATCGCGGCAAACAGGCTGAACACGACGGTTGCGGCCAGGAACCAACCGAAGTACCGGTTCACGGTTCCCATATCCTGTGCAATAAAGCCGTTGTCGATCAGGTACCTGAGCGCGACCGGCATCGCCAGCATCGCCGCCGAGGCCACCAGCAGTGCGGCCAACGCGGCCAGCAGGGTACGGTAATAAGGGGTAATGAAGGGCCACAGCGTGCGCAGGGGCTTGAGCGACCTGGCGCGGGGCCGGTCGCTGCTGGACTGCTCACTCATGAAAATGCACTCGCCATGGCCTTTCAGTATGGGGGCTGTTCATGAAAATTCACCTGAAATTGATCTGAATCGCGAAAAAAAGTCCGCATCGGACTATGCTAGTAGTAGCGGATTTCGCCTCCAGCGAACTCCGCGGCCAACAGGCCTGGTTCTGTATCTGGATAGCCGAGGATAAAGTAATGGCGATTGCAATGACTCTCAAAGCTTACCTGGACGGCCATAAGGTCCACTACGATACGGTGGAGCACCCGCACACATCATCCGCGGTTGATTCCGCGAAAACCGCCCATGTTCCGGCCCACCAACTGGCAAAGGCCGTCGTGCTGGAAGACGACAGCGGATATATCGTCAGTGTCCTTCCATCCAATAACCGCCTCAACCTGGGCTGGGTTAACGAGGAACTGCAGCGTGAGCTGAAACTGGCCACTGAACCCGAGTTGAAGAAATTGTTCAAGGACTGCGCAACGGGAGCAGTGCCCGCGCTGAGTACCGCTTACGGATTGAAAGTGATCTGGGATGACCAGCTGAAATACGCGTCCGATATTTATATCGAAGCGGGTGATCACGAACACCTGATCCATCTGAAGGGCGAAGACTTCAAGGCGCTCATGGACAAGCTGCCGCACAGCGTGATCAGCGCCGGTAAAGAATATTCACGCTGGGTTTACGAATAGCGGTGACGAAATGAACCCACCGCGCCGAAGGCGCGTGCCCCCGGGGGCAGCGGTTGCTTGCGTCCGCGAGAATCCCGTGGCTAAAGACTTGCCCTGACTTCCACCAGTTTTGCTTTAACGCGGGTTGCGTTATCGTTCCCCATGCGTAACAGGATTTTCTGCCCCGCCGACAGCGATTCAAGCTCGGGATCCGTGTACAGGAAATAGGCTTCGGGCTTGACCAGTTCCACCGGCCCGTTGACCTGGGGAGTCGCAAGCAGTTCGTCAATTATTGCGATGAGGCGCGCGTTGAAATCACCGTCGGCGTAACCCATCTGCTGGTAGGCCTCCTGGAACAGGGGATAGAGACTGCGATAGTTCTCAACCACTTCTGCGGTATCCGCCGCCTCCAGCATTTCCACGTACGGCGTGTACCTGGCGTAATTGGACGGATCGATAAAGAACTGGGGGATCGGGTCCCCTTCTTCGTTGTTGATCACGGTTTCGGGATTGTCATTAGCCGTGACCTGGAAACTTCCTTCCGGGCCTTCCAGCGCCTGCACCACAGCCGGTATCTGCCGGCCGCCGAGCATTTCGATGGTGGCGACCACCCGTGAAATCACGTTGTCGTTGACAACGTACCGGGCCACGGCAGGTTCGCTCAACAAGTCCGCCCAGCGATTCCAGCACAACCGGGTCACTGTCCACCAGGTTGGGAAGGGGCGCCTCCTCGACTTCCACGGGTATTTCCGGTTGGTCGACCAGGTCAGGGGCGGTGCCCAGGTCAGTGATTTCGGGTGCTTCTACCGGTTCCTTGACAGGCTCGACGATCGCCACCGGCTCCGCAACCGGCGCCCCGGAGCCGGCCGGTTGGTAGACCGCAAAATAGTAGTAAGCAGCAGCGGCCGCCACGACCAGAATCGCGCCAATAATCCAGTTTTTCATGCCCAATCCACTCCTTCGCCCTTCAACTGATTATGACTTTCAAAATTGCCCGCGGTTCAGTTGATCACCTGCGGGAAGAACCTACATTCACAATGCTTCTACAATTCTACACCGCAGCCCTGGTTGCAAGGAGAATTTGCCGTGATCCGGGATCTGATGACCGCTATGCCCGGCAAATAGCACTTTTGAGACCTGGTGCGGTGTAAAACTCCGACACAGGCCTTATGATCATCTGATGATCCGCCTGCCCTACATCGAACCCGTGTTCCGGCCGCCTTCGGAAGCACACAGCCTGATTTTACAGGTGACCAACGGCTGTTCCTGGAACCGGTGCACGTTTTGCGAGATGTACACCCAGCCCCAGAAAAAATTCCGGCTGAAGCCACAGGAAGAAATCGAGCAGGAACTGGAAGCGATCGCCCGGAGCGGGAGTCCCGGTCAGGCGGATCTTCCTGGCGGACGGAGACGCGATGGCGCTCTCCTTCCGGCGGCTGAAAGGGATCCTGCTGGCCATCCACCGCTGCCTTCCCGGCGTCCAGCGCGTCTCGTCCTATTGCCTGCCGAGAAATCTGAAAAACAAGACCATTGACGAACTGGCCGAACTCGAGGATCTGGGCCTGAGGCTGTTCTACGTGGGTTGCGAATCCGGCGACAACCTGGTGCTGGAGCGGGTCAATAAAGGCGAAAATTTTGCGACATCGCTGGCCGCATTGCAAAAAATCAAGGCGGCTGGATCGAAGAGTTCGGTGATGATCCTGAACGGCATGGGCGGCAAGCGCTACAGCGAACAACATGCGCTGAACTCCGCCCGGCTGATGAACGAGGCGCAACCGGACTACCTGTCCACACTGGTCGTCAGTTTTCCGGCCGGTGTGGATCGCTACCAGGCGGGATTCGGCGGAGAATTCGAGCCGCTCGACCAGGCCGGTTTGTTCCAGGAAATGTTCTGGTTACTCGATGCCCTGGAACTGGAAAACACCATCTTCAGAAGCGACCATGCATCGAACTACCTGGTGCTCAAGGGCAACGCTGAACCGGGACAAGCCGCGGCTTCTGCAAACGGTGCGTGATGCATTGGAGCATCCGGGCGCAGTCAAGCTGCGCCCGGAATGGATGAGGGGGCTTGTAGGCTTACTTCAAGTTTCAACTGGGTGGCTTTCTTGTCGCCCATGAACTTGGTGATCTTTTTTCCCGCACTTTCGAAATTTTTGATCATTTTCGAGTATTCGGAGTACTTGGTCACGCTGCGCCGCTCGTATACCATGTCATCGCCGTCCAGATCAAGAGCCGTGGTTACCATGATCGGTGAGCTCTGTTTCAGCAGCGCCTCGACAGACTTTTTATCCATGCCCTTCATGTTCTTGACGTCACCGTTCGGCAGCTGTTCCTTCCACCTTTGAATTGACGGTCTTGACGTTGGACATATTGTACATGGACCCGTTGTACACGATGTTTTTGCCGGCATTGTAAGATCTCGAACTGCTGATGCATCCGGCCAGGAAAATCATCAGGATAACCATCGACAGGACGCCCAGGGTGTTGGTCGGTGTTGCGTACAGTGCGTCTGTCAAAACTATTTTTCACGTTCACTATCGAGTACTCCGGGGGGGTTGAAAGTCCGCTCAAGGTACCTGTTTACCTTCTTTAATTCAATAGCCATCCAGCCTTCACCCGGTATCTGTTTGGCCCCACACTTGACCTTACGCCTTCCTTCAGAATGCCGGCGCGGGACCTGGCAGTTGGTTATTTCCTGAAACACCGGAATCGCACCTCCCGTTATGACAGGGTGATGACTTGGTCGGCTGTTGAGGGCGATAATCAGGTGTCCCGCCAGCCGGAGCAATCGATGAGGCCCGAGAGAAGTGAAAAAAAGACCCTTTGACCGCCTGATCACGGCGATTGGCAGCCCCTATGGGTCGTTGTTGCTCGCCCTTGTATTCATGCTGATCGTCTACCCGTACCTTGAATCCCACAAGGCGCTTGTTTGGGTATTCAATCTCATCATGCTTGGAATTGTCGCAGCGGCACTGAGGGTCACACATGGCACGGGAATGGCCTATCGTATAGGCTGGGTTCTTGGGCTGTCGACATTTGCCAGCGCCATTCTCAGCAATTCAATGGGCGTCGCTGCTGCTTACCCGGTCGCGGCGGGTTTACGCGCACTTTTCTTCGGATTTCTGATCATAGTCATTCTCAGCGATATTTTCCGTCGTCGCGCCATTACCTATGATGCCGTCATGGGGGCGAGTTGCGCCCTGATTCTTCTCGGCCTGGCTTTCAGTTCTGTGTATATCATGCTGGAATGGCAGGTGCCAGGGTCGTTTCTGATCCCCGAACTGCCGGAATCCATCAAGCAGGTTTATGGCCCTACGTCGACCGACTTCAGCCTCGTTTATTTCAGTTTCGTGGCGATGACCACCATCGGTTTTGGCGATATCGTTCCCCTGGCGCCTCCAGCGAGAAGCCTGGCGGTGCTGGAAGGTCTGCTGGCGCAGCTTTACCTGGCCACCGTCATCGCCCGGTTGGTCGGTCTCGAGATTGCCGATCGAATGCGGAAAGAGCAGCCTGACGGGGAGTAGTTCAGGGCATATTCACATCAGGCGTCAGGCTGTTCGCCGGCGTTTCGTCGAAACTGCCGCCAAGGGCCAGGTGAAGCTGGATGCGATTGATCCGCTGTTGGGCGTTCAGTTTGACCAGCACCGCTTGTGCGGCAAGTTGATCAGATTGAAGGTTTGCCACCCAGAGCAGGTCCTGCCGGCCAGCCTTGTATTGCAGCGTGGCGATTTCCACGGCTCGGGTACGTTCTGCCACTGCGCGTTGTTCAAACGGAAGACGTTTCAGCAGGATTTCGTCGTTGGCCAGCGCATTTTCGACTTCGCGAAATGCGTTGAGCGCAACTGCTCCATATTGCGCTGCGGCCTGCGCTTGCTGCGCCGTGGCGATTTTGATGTTGGCCCGCAATGCGCCTCCCTGGTAAATCGGTATGGACATGCCGATCCCGGCCGATGCCAGCCAGGGATTGAGGTCGAGCAGCGAGGTGATGCCGTCGTCCAGTCGTCCACCGAGTAACGAAATCGAGAGATCAGGTAAAAGCGCCAGTTGCGCCGCTTCCTGCTGGCGGAACGCCGCGAGCACCGCACGTTCGGCTGCAATGATGTCGGGTCGCCTTTCGAGCAACGATGCGGGTAACCCGACTCCGATAGATGGCGGCAGAGACAGGAAACCAGTGGCTGTTTCGATTTCCGCGGCCGGATAACGGCCGAGCAAAACTTCGAGTGCGCGCCGGGCTTCGCCGTATGCCTGCCGGGCAGATTCGAGCGCGCTTTGCGCCGTTTCGAGATTGGCCTGTGAAAAAACCAGGTCGAGATCTGAATCCTTGCCCGCCGAGCGCCGGGCGCTGACCAGGTTCAGCAGAGTCCTGGTAAACAGTGACTGACTCTTCGGACAAGGCCACCAGTTGACGCGTCTCGGTTGTGAGCGTCCATGCTTTGGCCACGGTCGCTGCCAGCGATTGCCTCGCCCAGGCGTAGTCAAGTGCAGTGGCCTCAAAACCCGCTTCTGCCGCGGCTCGTTTCGCTCGCAAACGACCCCACACGTCGAGTTCCCAGGCCACGCCCGCATAGGCGGCGTTTGAATTGAAATTACTGCCGCTACCCGCATCGTTAATGGTCTGCGCACCAAGCTGGGCGCCCACGTGGGGTAGCAGCCTGGCTCCAGCAATAACTACTGCCTGCTTTGCAATGGCGACGTTGGATGCGGCTATTCTCAAGTTGAGGTTGTGGGCGATCGCCTCTGCGACAATGGCGTCCAGCGCGGGATCGTTGAAAGACTTCAGCCAGCCGTCGGCGACCTTGAATGAATCCTCATCGGCCGGGTTGACAGCCCCAGGCACATTGCGGGATTGATCGGCCTTCCATTCCTGACGGAATAGGGGTTTCCGGCAGCGCCTGTTCCACCACTTCCGGGTGTGTCGGGGCTGGTGCAAGAGAACAGCCGCCGTTGATGGTCACTGCAATGACCAGGGCGACAGTGGGAAAAATCGCCCGCCGTTGATGCACGGCGAATGTGCCCGGGAAACCAGTCCGCACTTTCATCCCGAGAACGGATAAATCCAGTTAAGCCAACTGTAACCGCGGATACCGATCTTGCGCATGATCACGAATGGACTGGAGGGATACGTGTAGATGGTGGCCCGGCGGTTTAATCCCGGTCATCTGCGGCGTCCGGGCCGGAAATTTCGTTGCCGGCGGCTGCTATTCCAGGAGAATGTCCGGCAACGGCGAAGGCTCCGGTAAAGGCCGTGGCAGCGGCTCTCTGGGCATCATTTCTTTTCTCGTTGCCGCATCGTACATCAGCGTTGCCATGAAGGCGGCCGAAACCATCAGGTCCTGCGGCAATACGTGGTCCACGGTATCGACATTGGAATGGTGCGTGTGTGACCAGTAGTCGAGTTGGTCCTGCAACAGGTCAAAAGCCGGCAGTCCAATGGCATCGAAAGCCTGGTGATCCGTTCCCCAGTCATTGCGCGGCACCAGCATGGAAACGCCGTTTTCAATGAACGGTTGCATCAGGCCCTCGAAAATGGGCTTCACCATGTCGTTGCCTTGCGTGAGCACGCCGCGAGTTTTTCCCGAGCCGGTGTCGATGTTGAAATAAACCGAGAATTTTTCCTGTTCGGGTTTCAGCTCCATCGTACGCGGATCGCCCAGGTGCATGCGCACATAGGCCCGCGACCCCAGGTGCCCCTGTTCCTCGCCGTCCCAGAGTCCGAGCCGCACGGTTCTGTGAAGTTTCAGATCCAGCGCATTCAGGATACGCATTGCCTCCATCACCACGGCACAGCCCGCGGCGTTGTCGGTGGCGCCGGTGCCCGCGTGCCATGAATCCAAATGCGCCCCCATCATGACGATCTCACCGCGCTTGCTGCCGCCCGGCAGTTCTGCAATTACGTTCATACCTTGCGCGCTGTCTTCGGGGAAAGACGCTTCAACATTGATGGCGAGCACGACCGGTTCATCGTGTTCGACAAGACGCACCAGCCGGTTGTAATGTTCCGGCATGAGCTGGATCGCCGGGGGAGGAACGGGTGCTGAACTCCGGAACGAGCCGAAATTCGTCGCGAAAATAACGCCGCCGTTACCGCGTGTATCGGTCATCAGCACAGCTGCAACCTGTTCGGCATTCAAAAAAGCGATCAGCCGGTCCATGATCCGCTGCTTGCGGTGCGAATAATCCTCCTGGATTTCCTCCGGAATGATCTCGTCCATCAGCGCCTTTTCGTCTGCGTCAAGCGGTACGCGCAACAATGGCCACTCGTAGACATCGCTGATGACGGGTTCGCGGGCGGTCCGCATGCCGGCAAGATCTGATTCGCTCCAGCGTTGTATTTCGGGTTCCGATGGAAGCTCGAACGGGCGCTTCCCCGACAGCAACACGAATTTGCCACCGAGCTTGCCCGCGTATTGTGCCTTGTAGGAATCGATACGCTCGGCTAGCCGCACCAGGTCGCCCTGTTGCGGATCAGTGATGTCGTCCCAGAGCGGCGCATACACGACACTCCCGTTGATGGTGCCGTTGGTGCCGGAACTCCATGCCAGCGGCACGCCGTTGAGCGTTGTCTTTTGCGGCTCGACCATCTGGACGGAAATACCGGTCCAGGCCCAGCTGCGTCCGAATTCGCCAAAGGGTTCCAGCCGGGCGTCGCTGATGCCGCTCGCCTTCAGCGTCTCCACGGCCCAGCGCGCGGCGCGCTGATAGGCCGGCGATGCAGCGAGGCGCGGCCCGTTCTCATCCGCCAGGTGGTGCATGTAATACATCACCTGCGAATGATTGAATGCCTGGTCCTTGATGCGGTTGACCACGCTAAGGTCCACCTCCTCGCCGGCGGCGCTGCCGGTGGAGGCCATAGCCAGAATGAATACGGCAATTGACTTGCACTTCATGTTTGTTTGTCCTTGGACTTGTTGCGCGTTCAAACAGGATCGGGCTCAGCCCAACACGTCCCCGTCTTCCGGAAAGCGCTTGAACATCGCGACGACGTAGCTGCAAGCTGGCTCGACCTTCAATTTCCGCTTGCGTGCGAACTCTACCATGTGGCGGTAGAGGTGCCCGGCCAGCCCCCGGCCTTCGCTCTGTTTGGCGACCTTGGTGTGGTTTACAACGATCGTGTCTTCGCCGGATTTCCGGTAGGTCATGATGGCGTCGCGGCCAATGGTGAATTCACCGCCGCCGTCGGTTTCCCTGTGAGCGACCGCTGGTGAACCGGTGTTCAAGCAGCCGCCCTGATTGAATCTAACGGCTGGCGGCGCAGTGCGTTCCTCATTTTCCATCACCTTTGTAATTGTCGCTTTCCGGCATCCGGTATTCCCCCGAACCGATGTAATTCCCGGGACCGTGGAATTGTAGACCCGCCGCTTGTTGCCATTCAGATCCCATTCCCAGTCCTGTTCCCGGGTGTTCACATCGTAAGTTTCCGACCGGTTGTAACGATAGGGGTAGGAGGGCCCCCAGGCGCCGTAGCCATAGGTATAAGGATACCGCCAGTAGGACGGAAGTTATTACCAGGACACACCGGCTTGCGTGAGATGGCAGCACCACAGGTATAGTGTAGTTCGTGATTATTAATCTAACCCGCCGCTTGTTGCCATTTAATCCCATTCCCACTCCTTTTCCCGGCGTATTCACATCGTAAGTTTCCGACCGGTTGTAACGATAGGGTAGAGCCCGCGCCTACCATAGGCGGCGGAATGGTTGTAATAACCGGGATAATACCACCCGGTTCCGTAGACCACGGTAGCCCCGGTGTAGTAGCGGTTGTAGTAGCCGCTGGTGCTGCTGTAGGCGACCTCGCCGCTGCTGTCGTCAAATGAATCGACCCGCACGAAGGTCACGTTGTACGCCGGATCGGTCGGTGGAATCGTGTAGATGGCCTCCGGGATTTCCCTCGCCACGCGCCATGGCCCCAGTGGATCGGTAGCTGAATACCAGGCGCCTTCATGACACAGGTAGTAATAATTGTTGTGCTTGATGACCTGGTAGGGTGTGTTCTCAGCCCGGAACAGGCCGGTCGCTTCGATAGCGACGAATTCCGGTTCTCCGAGGTACGGGACTTTGAGGTCGCTCGCAATGTCAGCACCTGCCACGGCAATTTTCGGTTTGGCCGCCTCAATCACGGCCTGCTCGGCCTGGGGGGTGCCGGGTACGGATGCCAAAACGCCGGCTTTGTGGTGATCCGCCGGAATGGCGGCAAAGTCGGCGGGCAGTTCCCTGACAGCAGACCACTGACGCTTGAAGTCCCTGGTGCTGAACCAGCGGCCTGACAGCAACAGGTAATACCGGTTTTCAAACAGGAACAGTTGATCGGCCGTGTTTGAAACGAATTGCAGGCCGGTTCCGGCGATCGGTTCGAGCTTCGTTTCGCCGTCAATGAGTACCAGTTCAGTCGGCTCGTAGCTGATGACCAGGGGCATCGGCGGGTCGCAGGCTTCACTGCAGGCATCGCGGCAGCAACCTGCGGCCAGTCGGAGCTGACCTGCAAGGTCAGAAAATCGCCCGGCAAATCCGTCGTGCTGATCCAGTCACCGCTGGCCAGCATGCTGTTTCTCAGCCAGTGGCCTTCGCGCAACAGGTACCAGGTCTGATTGGCCCGGTCATGGAATACATCCTGATCGGTGTTGACCACGAACTCCAGTCCGGTTCCCTGGATTGGAACGTTCGAGGGCGGCCCGTCGATCAGCATCAGGTCCAACGGACGGTTTGAAACGACGATACGCGGCGGATTGAAATTCAGCTGCGCTTGCGCGTCTGAAAAAATCAACAATAAGACCGCCGCCAGGAGCAACCTGGTGCGGTAGACGCCCTGGATTCATGGTGCTCAGTCGAGCGGTTTCATGAATTTCAGGCTGAAGCGGTCCGTGTTGCCGGTGACTGTTTTCCGCCCCACCTCAAAAACCAGGGTGTCGTCGGGCCGGAAATGCAGGTCGGAATAGCCGACAAACTCGAACCCGGCAGCCTCGATTTCCAGGATGGCCAGGACCGGATCGACCCGCCGGCGGTTTTCATTATTGTCCGCTTCCATGTGCCGCCGCGTGTGATCAACCACGGCGTAAATACCACCCGGTTTGAGGGCGGCGAAGACGGCTTCGTTCATTGCGGCGCGCCCCTCGGGTCCGAAATTGTGATAATTGCGGAACGTGAGCACCATATCGGCGTCATCGACGCCCAGCCCGTCCATTTCCAACTCGTAGGTCCGGGACCCTTCCGGCCGGAAAATTTTTGCATCCGCCGCAACCACCTTGACCTGCTCAAAACCCGGCTGGTTCAGGACTGACTCCTGCACCCGTCCGGTTCCCAGGGCCACGTAGAATTCGCCGTTTTCAGCCAGCACCGGCGCCAGTAGCTTGGTGTACCAGCCGCCACCGGGAAGCAACTCGACCACTTTCATGTCATCGCGCAGACCGAAAAACTCCAGGGTTTCGACCGGCATGCGGTTGGAATCGCGCTCGACCTCCTCCTCAGTGCGGATGTCCGCCGCCATCGCGGCTTTCAGTTTGGGTTCAACCGCTGAATAATCGCTGGCCTGGGCGATGCCGGCCACGAGCAACAAAAGGGGCACAAGTATTCTGGTCATGTGAAAAGCTCCGTGTGAGAAATAAAGGTTCGACTGCTCGATTATACACGGGCGAAAAGGAGGATTTGCCGGTACTCCGCCAGGAGCCCGACAGGGTTGTTGCGGTCGAAAAAAGGCAGCCGTCAGGCTGCGACTCTGAAATCCGGAACTATTTGGGAATTCAGTGCCCGTAATGCCTGCTTCAAGCAGTTACGCATTTCTTCTTGTCGATCCCTGGACACCCGGTTTTTGTTGAGTTTCAGCATCTCGTGCCAATACTCAATTTCGGCCTGGAGCAGGTAGCGCCTGGAGGATTCCATATCTTTTGCCCAATTTGGTGCCGCGTTCTGACGCGGTTGATATTTTGGAACTCATCCTGAAGGTACTCCGTGAAAATCCGTTTCCACGGCTATCGCACTCCCGTGCGATAAACACATGACTGGTAGATCATGTACGTACTGTAATAATCTTATTTGGATTTAAAGTCAAGCGCAGGGCTTTGAATTGTTGACTCAAAATGGTGTAAGCAGGCCCGCAGGAACTCCGCACCACGAATTCAGACCGGCAACGCTCAGAGTTCCCGCAGGGCGGTTGCGACGGGTTGACGGGCTGCCCGGATGGCCGGAAACAACCCGCCAATCAACCCGATGATCATCGCGAACAGGATGCCGCGCACCAGCAGCGACGGAGAAACGTCGAACGCGAACGCCACCTGGCTGAAACTGGTGAAGTTGAGCGTCGCCGCGCGGAAACCGTCAAATACCCACCAGGCGGCCAGCGCACCGATTGCTCCGCCCACCAGGGCAAGCAACAGTGATTCCAGCAGGATGGAAATGATCACCGGGCTGGAATGAAACCCCAGTGCGCGCAGCGTTGCGATTTCCCGTGAACGGGATGAAACGGCGGTGTACATGGTGTTGAGCGCGCCAAAAACCGCCCCGAGCCCCATGATGACGGCAATCAGCGTGCCCAGGCCGGTGACCAGGTTGTACAGCATCTCGGATTGCGACGCGTAATATTCCGACTCGCGCATCGGTTTTACATTGAGCCGCGGGTCGCTGGTCAGGGCGTCCTTGAACTGCTGGAACGCTTCCGGTGATTCGAGCCTGGCATAGACGGCCTGGAAGGAATTACCACGGCGATAGGCCGGTTGCAGCACCGAGGCATCCACCCAGATTTCGGTTTCCGCCAGACCTCCCCCGGCCTCGAATATTCCCACGACCGGCCACTCTTCCTGGGCCACGGTGATGGTCGAACCCACTTCGAGGTCTTCAAATTCAATCAGCGCGCCAACGCCGACGACGACTTCGTTGAGGCCCCATTCGAACATGCGGCCTTCAACGATGCGGAAATCGTCGCGGATCTCCAGCGCATTGCGGTTGATCCCGCGCAGCGGAACATTGGCGTCGGTGCCGGTGGATCGTTTCAGCAGGTTGATGACGACAAACAGTTCCGGCGACGTGATCGCCCCCTTGTCGTTGCGCGCCAGGCCGGGAGCCTCGCTGACGATCCGCGCATCATCGCCCAGCAGGATACTCATCATCTCGCTGTTGGAACCGCTGCGCAGCACGACGACGTTGTCTTCCGACGCCGAATTGTTCATGGTCTGCATGATGCCCTGCGCGATCGATAGCACGCCGACCATCACGGCAACCACTCCGGCGATTCCGAATACCGCCGTCAATGACGAGCCGATCCGTTGCGGCAGGGAACGGATGTTGAACGATCGATACCGACGCGATCTGTGACAGCCAGTTCAGGGGTCCCGCCACCATCTACCTCCTGAGCGCATCCGCGATGCGGAGCCGCTGGGCCTGCAGGGCCGGCAGGATTCCGGCGATCAGCGCCATCAAAACAATCAGCACAACGCCGATCGCGAGGTCCCTGGCCGGGATGAAGAACACCGGCAGAGAGCCGCCGGTCGGATCACCGGCTGACACCATCAGCCAGGCCAGCGACAAACCGATGGAGCCGCCGATGACCGTCAGCACCAGCGACTCGCCGAGCACCAGTCCGAGCACCGCGGCGTCGGTGAAGCCGATGGCTTTGAGTACCGCCAGTTCGTTGGTTCGTTCACGCACCGCGTAGGCCATGGTATTGCCGGCAACCAGCAGTATCGTGAAAAACACGGCCGCAACAATGGACATCATGATGAAACCGATGTCGCCGATCTGGTTGGCGAAACCCTGCAGGAAAGCGCCTTCCGGCTCGGCCTTGGTTTCATACGGTGAATTGGCGAATTCGGCATCGATGGCCGCCGCGGTTTCGGCCGCGTGGTCCGGGTCCGCGATGCGCACGGTGTACCAGCCTACCTGCCCCTGCCCGAACTGGCGGGATTCATCGAAGAAATCGTAACGGAACAGGAACTGGGTCAGGTCGGTGCCCTTTTCCGCCCCGTCGTAAATACCGACCAGGTCGAACTCCCAGGTAATTTCTCCGCCTTTCCGGGTCCAGACCGTCGCGTTGATCGGAATCCGGTCGCCAATCTTCCAGCCAAAGCGTTCGGCAGTTGCCCGGCCCGCAATCGCGCCGCTGCGGGTCTTGAACCAGGCTTGTTTCTCCTCATCAGAGAGCAGGAACTCCGGATACATTTCCAGGTATTCCTGCGGATTGACCGGCATCTGCGCAAAGAAATTACTCGGCTTCTGGTAGATACCGCCGAACCAGGTCTGGTACACCGCATCCACGACACCGTCGATTTGCTCCAGCCGGGATTCATAGGATTCCGGCAACAGCTGGATGATCGAGACCTTGTGCCTGACGATCAAGCGGTCGGCGCCGGCCACGTCGATGCCCTGGCTGAAGCCCTGCCGGATGGCGCCCAGGTAGCCAAACAGCATGAACGCCACCATGATCGATAACAGGGTCAGTATCGTGCGAATTTTCTTTCGCTTGAGGTTGCTCCAGACCAGGTACAGGTATTTCATCTCACCGGCCCATTACTCTTCGGGTTCCAATGAAAGCTGGCCCTTATTGAGGTACAGCGTCCGTGAAGCCCGCGCCGCCGCGTGAATATCGTGTGTCACCATCACGATGGTCTTGTTCTGTTCGCGGTTCAGCGCCTGCAGCAGGTCGAGAATTTCATCGCCGGATTTACGGTCCAGGTCGCCGGTGGGCTCATCGCACAGCAGCAGGGTGGGGTCTGTCACGATGGCCCGGGCGATACCCACGCGCTGCTGCTCGCCGCCCGAGAGGGTGCGGGGGTAGTGATTATTGCGGTGCGAAAGCCCGACGATATCCAGCGCGATCGCGGCCCTCTTTTTACGCTCGGAACGCGACAGGTGGGTCAACAGCAGGGGAAGCTCGACATTCTTCTGCGCGGTCAGCACCGGCATCAGGTTATAAAACTGGAAAATCAGCCCGACATGACGGGCCCGCCAGGCGGCCAGCCGGCGATCGGACAGCGAGTCAATTCGTTCATTGCCTACTTCGACGCTGCCCTGGCTGGGCCGGTCGAGCCCGCCGATCAGGTTCAGCAGGGTGGATTTACCGGAACCGGAGGGCCCCATCAGGGCCAGGAATTCACCGGCCGGGATTTCCAGGTCAAGCCCGCCCAACACGTGCACCTGCTCGGTGCCGCGCTTGAACACCTTGTCGACATTCCTGATTTTGACCAGGTTGGGCTGGCTCTCGGTCATCTGCTCTTCTCCTGCACTGCGTCACCATCCGCCAGCTCGGGCGGGCCTTCCACGACCACCACCTCCCCGGACGACAAGCCGCTGACAACCAGCATATCAGACCCGCGCGGCTCCGCGGTGGCCACGGCGCGCCGTTCCACGCGGCCTTCAACCACCACGAACACGTAGTCACGATCTCCCCCATCGCGGATGGCTTGGAGCGGGACCAGAACACCGGTGGAATTGGCGCCATCACCGGTTCCGGGCGCCGCTTCCTGGAACGCGACTTTGACCCCCATATCGGGCAGTATCCGTGGATCGAGCCGGTCGAAACCCACCCGCACCTCGACCGTGGCGCGCTGGCGATCCGCGGTCGGGATAATCGCGATCACGTGGCAGGGAATTTTCCAGTCGGGATAGGCATCCAGGGTTGCCTCCACTTCCTGCCCGGGCGCGACGCGGTTGATATATGCCTCGTTCACATCAATTTCGATTTCCAGCGAAGACATGTCGACGATGGTGCCGATTCCCGTCCGGGTAAATCCGCCACCGGCGGAGTTCGGTGAAATCATCTCGCCGGGCTGGGCGTTCTTGGCGACGATGACCCCTGCGAAGGGCGCCCTGATCACCGTGTCTTCGACCTGCTGACGGTAAATATCGACCTGGCGGGAAGACACCTCGACGTCGGCCCGTTTGCGCTCCAACTGGGCGGACAGCGATTGCGCCAGCGCCCTGCTCCGGTCCAGTTCCGATTGGCTCGCCAGGCCCTTGTCGACCAATTGCCGGGTCCGGTCAAAGTTCAGTTGCGCCTCGGTCAACAGCGTACTGGTCTCGTTCAGGCCGCGCTGCGAGGACACTACCTGCGCCTCGGCCAGCCGTAAACTTGCCTGGATATTGGAATCGTCCAGGCGCGCCAGCACCTGGCCCTCATCAACCAGCATGCCCTCCTCGATCAGCACCTCGGTGACCTTGCCGGTAAATTTTGAAGAGACGGTCGCCTGCCGCCTGGCGGTCACGTAGCCCGAAGCATTGAGGACCGTCGACGCCGCTTCGCTCTTCAAACCCCTGGCGACAGCGGTGCGCACCTCGATGGCGGACGATTTACCGAACCAGAACCAGGCGGCGGCAACCAGCACGGCCAGGACCACGGCCGCGACGACGAATTTACCCCAGCTCCGCGGCGGTCTTTCCGGCGCGCGCTCAATCCTTAACTGGTCCAGTGTCGACTTTTCCACGAAAAACTCCTTCAGTTCCTGGGCACGAGCAGCATTTCAAGCTTGCCCTCGGGCAACAGAAGGCCCCTGTGAAAACCCAGGCAGTTCAGCATTTCATGCATTTCAGTCTGCGCATGCGGGAAAGTGGGCAGCCGGGCCGATCTGGCGATTCCGGATACTGAAGGTTTCCTGGTTGATGATGCCGTACTGGATGTTTTCCACCCGAATGGCCAGGTGGTGCACGCCAAAGCCGTGTGCCCTGGAGCCGGGATGCAGCCATGGCCGCAGAGCCGAATTGAATGCCCTCAGCGCCACGTCGTCGAGGTAGCACAGGAAATCCCAGAACAGGCAGATATCAATTTTGCTGCCTGCCGTAAAGCGCATCTGTTCTTCAAATGCATGTCTCAGTTCTTTTTCGGACAATCCCGCCTGCTGTTCGCGCACGAAGGGTTCGTGAACCAGGTCGACGAAATGCAGCCGGCAATTGTATTGAGAGAAAAAATCGACCGTTTCGGACAAGGCGGAACCAATCTCCAGGACGGTCAGCTGATGGTCCGGATCGACTGTTTTGAACAATTCCGGAAACAGCTTGCTGGGCTGTCGGGAAACGACCGGACCGGTGGTCAGAGATCCGTCAGAATCTGTAATTTTTCTGGCTGGAGAACTCATCGAAAGCGTTTTATCCCAGTGTCAGGACCCGGGCAAGAGAAATTCAGCCGCAACCCCGGGGCGCTTATCCGCTTTTCAGATTCAGGCCGGGTTCCTTCCGGGCCGTGCCTGCCTCGGCTGGCTGATCTTTTACTGCTGCCGGCTGACTGCTTGCCGGGGCATCGAGCCTGCCGGCTGGTTGCCTGGACGCAGCGGTTTTGTCGGCGCCGGCTGATTGCGCCGGGTTCATGTCGATGCTGCCGCGGAACAACGCGCCGTCCTCGAGTTGTACCCGGGGCGCAACGATATTTCCCTGCACGCGCCCGGTACGTGTAATGAGCACCTTCTCGCTGCCCCCGATGTCTCCGGAAACCGTTCCGGAAATCTTCACGACCTTGGCCAGGATATTCGCAATAACCTGCCCGCTTTCAGCAACTTCGACCTCTTCGGTGCACTGCACCGTGCGTCCTTCGATCCGGCCTTCGATTTTCAGGCTGGTATCGGCCTTGACGTCGCCCATCAGGCTGATTCCCTGCCCTATCATGGCCACTTTCGTGGTGGAAACGGAGACACCCGCACTCATTGCAGGGGCTGCAGGACCGGCTTTCGGCTGGTCTGAAACGGTGGGCTGTTGCTTGCCCATTTTATGCTTGTCAAACATGGCCATGGCTGGATACTTTTTCGTTCAAGGGGCAGCCATCCTATCAATTCGGGGGCAAACTGTCATCCGTGGAAGGATTTGTCGAAATCGGCCAAAGCCTCGTGGTAATGATCGAAACTGTGGCAACCGCCTTCAAACAGGGTCAGGCTGGCGATCGGGGCGTGCCTCAGTGAACTCCGTTCCCAGCCGATGACTTCATCGCCCTTGTCGATGTATACGAAGAAAGGCAGCGCCGCTCCATAACGCACGCCGCTCTCCAGCGCACGCAACTGGTTGCTGTGATCGATGGTCCACTCGTATTCCTCGAAAGTGACGTGGTTGCGCTGCTTTCCCAGTAACAGGTGCCCGTACATGCTCAGGTCGTAGGCGGGGTTGAACGCAATCGCCGCCGTCCTGATTTGCGGCCGTTCCTTAGCCAGCCATCAACTGGACGATCCGGGCGAACCAGCCCCCCATCGAGGAACCGCAGAACACCGCAACTTCGGCCGACTCTCCCGACCATGGCGAGGACTTCGCCGCGTGATCGCGGGCGCGCCGGTAACAGACCGACACCGGGGCAAATCGATAGCCCCGGCTGTTTGCATACCCGTCAACCGCAACGATCTTCGGGTTATCCGAATAATCCCCGGGGATCGCTGAATTGAACCCGTTGAAATAGAAAAAAGGGTTGATCGCAAGCTCCTCAGGCGGTTGCATCCAGTGCCTGGTCAAGGTCGGCAATGATGTCTTCGATGTCTTCAATACCGACACACAGCCGGATCATGTCCGGGGTCACCCCGGCGGATTCCAGCTCCCCGGCGGACAGTTGCCTGTGCGTGGTCGAAGCCGGGTGCGCCGCCAGGGATTTCACGTCACCGATGTTCACCAGGCGCAAAAACATCTGCAGCGCATCGTAGAACTTCACGCCGGCGTCAAACCCGCCCTTGATGCCAAAGGTCAGCAAGGCCGATGGCCGGCCACCGGCGTATTTTTGTGCGAGATCGTAGTAAGGGGAATCGGGCAGGCCTGCGTAATTTACCCAGCTGACCCGCGGATGGTCTTGCAAATAATTGGCCACGGCGATCGCATTCTCACAGTGCCGCTGCATGCGCAGCGGCAGGGTTTGCATACCCTGCAGGATCAGGAACGCGTTCATGGGGCTGAGCGCCGACCCCGTGTTGCGCAGAGGCACAGTGCGGGCCCGGCCGATGTAGGCGGCCGCGCCCAGCGCCTGGGTGTAGACCACGCCGTGGTAGGACGACTCGGGCTCATTGAGCATGTGGAATTTCTCGGGGTAATCGGCCCACGGGAATTCGCCGGCGTCGACGATCACCCCGCCCAGTGAGTTGCCATGCCCTCCCATGTACTTGGTCAGCGAGTCGACCACGATGTCCGCACCCCAGTTGATCGGCTTGATCAGGGCCGGCGTCGCGACGGTGTTGTCAACGATCAGCGGCACGCCGTGCTCATGCGCCATGGTCGCCAGCGCTTCCAGGTCGACGATATTTCCGGCCGGGTTGCCGATCGACTCACAAAACACCGCCGTGGTTTTTTCATCGATCAGTTTCCGCATGGCCCCGGCACTGTCATCGGTGGCAAAACGCACTTCGATGCCCAGTTTTGGCAACATGTGCTTGAACAAGGTATAGGTGCCGCCATACAGCAGCGGAACGGTCACGATGTTGTTGCCCTGCTCGGCGATATTGAGAATGGAATAGTTGATGGCGGCGCTGCCGGCGCTCAGGCAGAGCCCGGCGATGCCGCCCTCGAGTTCAGCGCATCGCTGCTCCAGCACCGCCGTGGTCGGGTTCATGATGCGCGTGTAGATGTTTCCCGGAACCGCCAGGTTGAACAGGTCGGCCCCGTGCTGGGCATCGTCGAACTCGTAGGCAACGGTCTGGTAGATCGGCACCGCAACGGACTTGGTGGTGGGGTCGGATTTGAATCCGGCGTGGATGGCCAGGGTCTGGTCTTTCATTGATTGTCCTCCAGGGAGTCTCGGATTGATTATGAAATATTTAGCGGATTATCGGGGTTTACGCCGTCCATGTATTGCTTGTGGCGGTCCAGGTTGGTCAGCTGGTAAACCAGGCCCAGCCAGTTGGCGATAATGGCCTTGGCGGTGTCTCCCCAGGTATTGTCCAGTTCAGGCGCGATTTCCGATTCAAGGAAATCGTCCAGCGGCCGGTCCTCCCGCAAAGCTTTTTCGGCCGCCTTGATGTAACGCTCTGCAATATGGACCGCCTTGCCCGTGAAATAGTGTTCAGGCATCGGCGGCGGGGCGTGCAACTCCCCGTTCAGGTAGCGCAGAACTTCGCGCTTGTATTCTTTCAGCAGGCTGTTGGTGTCGTACTCCGGGTGCCCCTGGAAGTAGATCGTCCGGAATCGATCCGGGCTGACGGCCATGTGCACGCCGCCCTCGTCGCTTTCGACCAGCACGGCCAGGTTTTCCTTCTCCAGTTGCGCCCTGGAGATGTCGTTAAAACGTGAATGCGGAACGTCAAAACGCGTGTTGATTTCCCGCAACAGGGGGTGCAGCGGCTCGGCGGTGCGGTGGCTGTATACGCCCCAGCGCTTTTCGGGCAGCGGCTGACGGTCGATGCCGTGAAAATGCTTCAGAACCGCGTGCGTCGCCAGGCAGGAACACAGGGTGGAGGCGACGTTTTCCTGGGCCCAGGTGATCACTTCCATCAGCGGGTTCCAGAACGCCTCGGTTTCCAGTGCCGGGTTGGACACGTTGGCGCCGGTGATGATCAGCGCATCGAGCCCGGACTCCTGCAGGTCCGCGAACTTGCTGTAGTAGCGCTCGATGTATTCCAGGGTCGCCGCTCCCCGCGCCAGGCCGGGCAGGGAAAACGGGTACACAAAGAACTGGGCGATGCGGTTGCAGCCGCCGACCAGCCGGATGAACTGGCGCTCGGTCGCCCCGAGCGCGGCATCGGGCATCATGTTCAGGAAGCCGATGTGTAACTCGCGTATGTCCTGGTGCATCGCCCGGTCGAGAGAAAGGACCTCGTGTCCTTGCTCCCGAAGCCGGGCGAATGTCGGCAGATCTGAATGTTGAACCAGGGGCATAGGTGATTCTAACCCTGATTAATCAGGACCCACTTTTCAACAATTCAGGATTCCGCGATGGATCTGCCCCTGGATCCCAGGTCGGTGCAGGCTTCTTCCAGGCGCGCAACGATTCCAAGCTCTCCGGCGCGCAGGTATTTGCGCGGATCGTAGAGTTTCTTGTAAGGCGTTCCGTCTTCAGGGTCCACCTGGTAAAGAAAAGCTTTTGGATTATCGTTGACAAACTTGCCGACCGGCGCGGAAAACGCAAACTGCGTGTCCGTGTCGATGTTCATCTTGAACACACCGTAGCCGACGGCTTCCGTGATCTTGGCTTTTTCGGAGCCGGAACCGCCGTGAAACACCAGGTGCAGGGGGTTGTCCCCGGTATGGTGGGTGTCCTTGACCAGGCTTTGCGAGTTACGCAGGATTTCCGGGCGCAGCTTGACGTTACCGGGCTTGTACACGCCGTGAACGTTGCCGAACGAGGCCGCCACGGAAAAGTGTCCAATCGGATTGAGCAGGTTGTAAGCGCGCAGGACATCCTCGGGCTGGGTGTAAAGCTTGGAGTTGTCTTCCGCTTCATCAAATTCGCTGCCGATGCCGTCTTCCTCGCCGCCGGTCACGCCGAGTTCGATTTCCAGCGACATGTCGATTTTCGCCATCCGCTCCAGCAGGCGGGCGCATTCACTGAGGTTGAAGTCCAGCGGGTCGGCGGACAGGTCCAGCATGTGTGAGCTGAACAGGGGTTTGCCATGTTGCTCGTAATATTTCTCGCCTTCGTCGAGCAGGGCTTCAATCCAGGGAATCAGTTCGCGGTTGGCGTGGTCGGTGTGCATGGCCACGCAAATACCATAGTGTTCCGCCAACAGGTGGGCGTGCTGCGCAGCCGATACCGACCCGAGCACTTTCGCCTTGAAACTGTCCTGCATGCCGGCGCCGGCAAAAAATGCGCCGCCGCTGTTGGACAGCTGGATAATGATGTCAGACTTGGCCTTGGCCGCCGCCTCCATGACCGCGTTGATGCTGTTGGTTCCTACAACATTTACCGCGGGCAGCGCATACCCGCCCGATTTTGCGGCATTCACCAGGGCTATGTAGCTTTCACCGGTGACAACGCCCGGTCTTAAAGATTTTTGGGACATCCGAAGTTCCTCATGGTTTTTTCAATGAAAAGCGCGATGCAGATTGCCTGCGTCGATTCTATCAGGCCATTCTTGCAGTTTCGTGTATCCGGGTCACTATTTCAAGGTGGATTCAGACCGAGGTTTCAAAGGGTATACGGATATTGACCGTCAGTCCGTGCGGTGATGTCTTGCTGAGGCGGAAAGAGTGCCGGGCTCCGTAAAGTTCAAACAGCCGTTCCTGGGTATTGCGCAAGCCCACGCCATTGGCGTCGGGTATCAGTCCGTCGACCAGTTCAACACCCGGCCCGTCATCGCTGAGTTCGAGCAGCAGGTCACCGGCAAAAACCCGGGCCGCGATCCGCAGGCAGCCACCCTCTTCCGAACGGGCGATACCGTACTTGATCGCGTTTTCAACCAGGGGCTGCAACAGCAAGCTGGGGATCAACGCCTGCGAGGCCTCCTCTTCGATATCGAGTTCCAGGCTCAGGCGCTCCTCGAAGCGTACCTTCTCGATATCGAGGTAGAGTTTCAGCGCCGCGAGTTCCTGCTCCAGCGTGATTTTCTGCATCGGATCGTTGTCCAGCGAGTAGCGCAGAAAACTGGAAAGCCGGGTCACCATGTGATTGGCCAGTTCGGTTTGCTGCTCCAGGACCAGCGTGGAGATCGCGTTCAGCGTGTTGAACAGGAAATGCGGGTTCAGCTGGTAGCGCAGCATCTTCAACTGGGCCTCGTGCGCCATCGCCGCCGACTTCAGCGCGCTCCTCTGGACTTCCTGGAAAATCTGGTAGTACTTGATGCAGAAATACAGGATGCTCCAGGCCAGCATCATCGTCCAGGCCGAGATGAAAGTCTCCATGTAAGAGACTTTTTCGTACAACTCGGCCGCAGCGCCCAATTTCTCGAGCCAGTCGGTCATGTCCTTGGTGCCTTCGAACCAATTGACATAAAGATAGGTGCGCGAGTGCAGCCACAGGAACCCGGCGGCCGAACTGCCGAGCAGAAACCCTACGCACTGGACCCACAGCGGCCGGCTCCACAGGTAGCGGTAGAGATAGCGCAGCCCCAGTGACAGCACCATCGCGATCACCGTGATGATCATCACGTAGAGGAAATAATTGGGGGCCGTATCCTCCAGCATGGCGCGCGTGAGGCCGTATTTTCCGATAAGGCCCCAGGCGAACCAGCCGCCCAGGTGCAGCACCCAGAACAGCGTCCGCTGATCACTGACAGGATTCCTGAATTTCATCCCGCCATTCTAGCTTTTACAGCTGCTTCGCGGGGCCCGCCCTGTCGGGAAAAAAACGCGCTTTGTCTCAAATTCGGGGGCCTTTAATCGCTTCAGGAACCTTTAATCGCAGGTCAGCGTGAAGCGGACCCGAACGGTAAAAACGGAGGCTTTGTTCAGGATGGCGGGTGATTCCCGCACCCCGGCAGCGACATCGACTTCCTTGGTGACCTTGTCGCCGCGTGGACCGGGGCATTCAATCTTGATGTCCTTGCTGACCTTGCCGACGTCATTGACGAACAGGTCTACTTCGGTCGCCGTCAGTTGCATCCGGACCAGCAATTCGGTCAGGCATTCTCCGGAAAAGATCACCTGGGGTTCGGGTGAGCCGAAGGGTTCCTTGACGGCGCCCGGCGTCCAGGGTATGTTTGGGCACACTGACCCGGCCTTCACCTTTCAGGCCTTCGTGAAACACCTTGGCGTCCAGATCGTATTTCCAGTCGTTTCCGCAATTGCCTTCCTGGTGCTCTGAAATCAGTGTCATCGTCAGTTTGCAGGTCATTTCTATGCTCCTTCTTCCAACCAGTTATCTTCAGCGAATAGCCGCCGAGGGTCAATGAGAGAAACCAATATTCTGGAACTCAGGTTATGATTAGCGCGCTCACGAGGAATAATCATGCACGCATTGAACGAGATTTTTGCCGCCATCGACGGCCATATCGGTGGTTCAGCCTGGTTTGTTTACCTGCTGGTGGGAACCGGCCTGTTTTTCACCTTCTACCTGAAATTCCCGCAAATCCGGTATTTCCGCCATGCCTTCCGGATGGTGTCGGGCAAATACGATGAAAAGGGGGCAAAAGGCGATACCTCCCATTTCCGGGCGCTGACGACCGCGTTATCCGGCACGGTCGGAACCGGCAATATCGCCGGGGTTGCGCTGGCCATTCACCTCGGCGGACCCGCTGCCCTGTTCTGGATGCTGGTCACCGCGATGGTGGGCATGACCACGAAATTCGTCGAGGTCACCCTGTCCCACAAGTACCGGGAGTTCGCTGAAGACGGCACGGCCGCCGGCGGGCCGATGTACTACATGAAGAACCGGCTGAACATGAAATGGATGGCGGTGTTGTTCGCCCTGGCGACCATCGTTTCGTCGTTCGGCACCGGCAACATGCCCCAGATCAACAGTATTGCCAGTTCGATGCACTCGGCCTTCAATGTGCCCCCGGCAGTCACCGGGCTGGTGCTGGCTGTCGTGCTCGCGATGATCATCCTCGGCGGCATCAAGCGCATTGCCGCGGTGACGTCAAGGCTGGTTCCGCTGATGGCCGTGATTTACTTCCTCGGCGCCCTGTCCGTGATTTTTGCCAACACCGAAAACATCGCCCCTTCGCTGGCCGCCATCGCCGGGGATCTGTTCACCGGTTCATCGGCCACCGGGGGCTTCCTCGGCGCAACCATTGCCTATGCGTTCAACCGGGGGGTCAACCGGGGCTTGTTCTCCAATGAAGCCGGCCAGGGCAGCGCGCCGATTGCCCATGCCGCGGCCAAGGCCGATCACCCGATCTCCGAAGGCATGGTGGCGATCCTCGAGCCCTTCATCGACACCGTCATCATCTGCATGCTGACCGGCATGGTCCTGTTGTCTTCAGGCGTCTGGAAAGAGAAACACCAGAACGTGTTCCAGCGCGCGGACATCATCGTCCTCAGCGGGCGTTACGATGAGAGCGTGCCGGCGCACAGGGAAGAACTGTTCAATTTCCTGAACCCCGCGGCGGAATCCAAAGCACGGCGGTTCAACGGACCGCTGCACGTGAAAAACGGCCAGATCCAGGATGACGTCACGGTCATTCACGCACGATCCATCGCGGAGAACGTGGTGCTGACCGACACCGCGACCGGGCAGAATTTCAGCGGGGTGGTTCCGGTGAACGACGGGCGTATTTTCAACGCCGCCAGTGAATTGCAGCTGACCGGCCGCTCATTGATCCACAGTGCGCCGCTGACCACCGAAGCGTTCAGCCGCGGCCTGCTCGGCGACAAGGGCCGTTTCATCATCCCGGTCAGCCTGCTGCTGTTCGCCTTTTCGACCGCGATCGCCTGGTCCTACTACGGTGACCGCGCCGTCACCTTCCTCTGGGGGATCGAGTACGTGCGCTACTACCGCGTGCTTTACGTGCTCGGCTTTTTCGCCGCCTCCATCATCGACACGACCATTATCTGGACCTTTTCCGGAATTGCGATTGCGCTGATGACCATTCCGAACATCATCGGCATCCTGCTTTTGCGCAAGGACATGAAAGACACCCTGGCGGACTATTGGAAGACCTTCGACTTTTCAAAAATCGACAACGGGAATTGACATGAGAACACTCTGGATAAGCCTGGCCATTGTATTGTTGGAGCCGGCCTTGCCGGCGATTGCGCAGGAAAGCACCGAAGCACCGGCGGCCCCTGCCATGGAAGTCATAACCGACCTGTGGGCGCGCGACAGCTTTCGCATCGACCCCGTGGTCTGCCCGTTCAAAGGCGACATCGAATACGAACCCGGCGACATCGAATGCGGCTTGCTGGAAGTGCCGGAAAACCGCGAAGACCCCGATTCCCGGTTCATCGAACTGCATTTCGTCAAGCTGAACTCGCGCTGGGGCAAAGATGATGAAGAAGACAAGAACGACGACAAAAAGGACAGCAACCTGGCCCCGGGCAAACGCGACGACCCGGTGATCTACCTGACCGGCGGGCCGGGGGCAAAGGTAAATCACGTACGTTGAGCGTTTCAAAGACCACGGCATACTGGATCACCGCGACCTGTACATCCTGGAACAGCGCGGCATCGGTTTTTCAGGCGATTTCTGTCTGTTCTACGATAGCCGCAAACCCGCTATCGACAACGTTGCCACGTTCGAGGAACAGCCTGGCGGCGTCCCTGGCCAGGAAAGCGGACTGCGCCGCCAACGCGAAAGCGGCCGGCGTCGACCTGACCGGCTACAACACCATCGAAAATGCCCGGGACGTCAAGGCACTGAGACGCGCACTGGGCTTTGAAAAGTGGAACGTGTGGGGTATTTCGTACGGCTCCATCCTCGGACAAGCCTACGCCAAGGAAGATCCTGAGGGCATTCTCGCATTTGTTATCGACGCCATCATGCCGCTGGAAATTCGCGAATCGGAACTTTACTGGCGGGTAGCGCATTGGTACAACCGTGATCTCGAGAAGCTGCAGGATATCTGCAACACCCAGCCGGCCTGCGCCAAAAATTACCCGGACATCGGAGGACGGTTGCGCGAGGCTGTCCGTTCCGTCGTGAACAATCCGATCGTAGTGGATGTGAAGGACACCGAGAGCTTCCCGTCCGGAAAGGCCTGGTTCTTCCAGGATCTGGTCGCCTTTCTGCCGTTTATGTTCTTTTACGAGCAGGATAATTACCCCGGCATCCCGGGCATGATTTACGCCTGGGCTGAAGCGGTGGAGACGCGTGACCAGACCTTGTTCAGGGCCCTGGCGGCAGCGGCCGGCAGCGGCGGTTTCGGCGACATCAGCCAGGGTATGTACAACGCCATTTTCTGCCTGGATGGCGACGAGGAAGCACAGGCCAGGGCGGGCAAAAAGGATATCCTGGAGTACCCGGTTCTGGGTGCTGCGATCGGTACGCCGGAATCGTATGACGCGGGAGTGAGCCTGTGCCTTGACATGGGGATGCCGCAACGCCCGGCGGAAGACTATTCGGCCGTGAAAACCAGCTTGCCTGCGCTGCTCATCGAAGGCGACATGGACCCGATCACCCCGCCGCCCAATGCCCAGGCCATCCTGCCCGGGTTTGAAAACGGCACCTATGTCGAATTCCCCTATGCCGGCCATGGCCCGTCCCGTTCCGTCGAATGCGCCGGTGACATGCTCAACGCGTTTTACGACAACCCGCAGGCGGAACCGGATTTGAGCTGCGTGGAGGAAATGAAGGAACCGGTTATCTGGGCGCCCCTGTTCCTGACCAAACTGGCGCCAAAAATCCTGACCCTGCTGATCGAAGACAAGAAAGCGCTGGCGCTTCCGGGCGCCTGGGCCGGATTTTCCATCCTGATTTCGCTGATCGCTTTTCTGCACCTGACCTTCGCAGCCATCGGCCGGAAGATTGATGGACGCAAGGCGGTGGCGGTCGCCGCCACAGCCGGCGCCCGCCCGATCGCCTGGCTGGCGTCAGCTGTATCGGTTGCCTCGATCGCAACGCTGGGTGCTGCCGCGGCGGTCACGGCGGATGCCTCGAAACTCACGCTGGCTTTCGGCATGGTGCCCTGGGGTATCTACGGCGCCTGGTTGGGATTGCTGGCGGGTGTACTCGGCCTGTTGACGTTGGGGGCCGCTGTTCGCGCGCAGGCCAGGAATGCCTTGCCCGCCGGAACCCTGCTTGGCCTGTTGCTGACCGGCGGCGCAGCGGTCGGGCTGGCCGCCTTCATACTGGTTTGGGGTTTGAGTCCGTTTTAACGTAGGAGCGGATTCATCCGCGACCAAGCGGGGAAAAATTTTCGATATCGCGGATGAATCCGCTCCTACAATTATTCCGGCATATGCGCCGGGTCGGGATCAAAAGGCATTTCTTCGCCGGATTCGGGATATTTGGCCAGCCACTTCTCCAGCAACTCGAGGTGCTCTTTTTCCTCGTCGGCAAATTCCGCGGCAAGCGCCCTGACGGCCTCGTCCGGGCTGAGCTTGCTGATCTCGTGGTAGAAATCGTGGGCGCGCTGTTCGTTACCCATCGCGATCTTCAGCGCCTGGGTGGTGGTCATCATGTAGTTGACGTCACTGATGTCGGCGGTTTCAGGCCCTTCCATGCTTTCCCAGCCAAAATCCCACGGCGCGATCACCGGCAGAGTGTGCCCCTTCGAGTGATCCCGGATTTCCTGCGCGTGCAAGCGGCTGTAGTGCGCCAGCTTGCGAAACGTGCCGGCGACCTCGGGGTTGTTGTGAACCTCCATCATGTCCGCCAGTTCATCGTGGCGCCCGGCCGCTTCTTCCTCCAGCGCGACCGAATAGGTGAGAAAGGTGTCGAGGTCGGTAATCTTTTCTGCCAGGCTCATATCGTAAACTCGCTCTCGATTGTTCCCATCCCCCGGTCAACGCCGGTTCCCGGGCGAAATACCGGGTACTCGTTGCGGAAAATGATCCCGGTGCTCATCCCGTCGTCGGCCTGGATCCGCTGGGCGGCTTCAACCGGGTCGCTGCTCGTTTCCTCATCGAACGCACTGACGTGCAATTTCCATTGCATCTGCTCCGGCCGGAAAGTCGGACAGGGGCTGAGCGCCTGGACGAAGGAAAAACCCTTGTGCTCGATCGCTGCGACCAGGATTTTAGCCAGGCCGTTGGGGTCACCGGTGAAACCGCGCGCGATGAAGGAGGCGCCGGCGGTCAAGGCCAGGCCGGCGGGCTGGAAGGGCCGGATGCCGGATCCGCGGGGCGTCAGCTTGCTGCTGGTCCAGTCCGGCGCGGTGGTTGGAGAGGCCTGCCCCTTGGTCATGCCGTAGACTTCGTTGTCCATGATGATGTAGGTCAGGTCCATGTTGCGGCGGCAGGCGTGGATAAAGTGATTTCCACCGATGGACAGCCCGTCGCCGTCGCCGCCCGCCACCAGGACGGTCAAATCCGGGCGCGCGGCCTTGAGCCCGGAAGCCAGCGCCAGCGCCCGGCCGTGGACGCCGTGAAACCCGTAAACGCTGGTATAAGCGGCAATCCGGGAGGAACAGCCGATGCCGGAAATCAACGCCACGTTCTCCCGCGGCAGGCCCATGAAGGCGAGCGCCTTGGTCATCGCGTTGAGCACCGCGAAGTCTCCGCAACCCGGGCACCAGACGGGTTTGAGCGCCGACTTGAAATCCTTGGGCGTGAGTGCGATCGGTTTGGCGGCCTGGTCCATGTTCAACTCCAGTTCTCGATCATTTCGACAATTTCAGCGGGCGTGATGGGTAACGGCCCCGGCCGGGCCAGGACCCGGGTTTCAGCATCGATGGCGTAATACGCCCGCAGGAAACGGTAAAACTGTTTCGAATGGCTTTGTTCGACGATCAGGACCCTGCGGATACCCTCGAGTTCACGCGCCAGTTTATCCGGGCTGGCCGGCAGCAGCAGCCGCAAAGCGATCACCTTCACGTCACGACCACCGGCCGTCAGCCTGGACGCGGCCTCACGCGCCACGGCACTGCTTGATCCCCAGGTGAGAATGGCGGTCTGCCCTTCGCCCCTGATGTCGGCCCAGTGCTCACCGAATTCGAAGGTCTCGAGTTTCCGGGCGCGTTTATCCAGTTGAGCCAGGTGGTCGGCCGCGGCGGTCGAAGGCTTGCCGCTTTCGCGTGTGCTCCAGCCCGTCGGCGACGTAGGTCGAGCCGGGGGTTCCGGGAATGGCCATCTTTGACACCCCGGATTCCGTGATTTCATAACGCAGGTATCCTTCCATGGGCTCTGCGACAGCCCGCCCGGGAATTTCAGGCAACTGGTATTCAGGCTCGGAAATCAGCACCGTGGACTGCGCCAGGTTCTGGTCACTCAGCACGATCGCGACGGTTTGCAGGGCTTCGGCCAACCGCACCGCCCATTCGGTGGTCAGGATACAATCGGCGTGGTCCAGCGCCCCCAGCACCAGGTGGGGCGCATCGCCATGCAGACCGTACAAGGCCATGTTCAGGTCAACCTGCTCGGACTTGGTCGGAACACCGGTGGACGGGCCGCCGCGCATCACGTTGATCACGACCGCCGGGGTCTCCGAGGCCACCGCCAGGCCCATGGCTTCCGTCATCAGCGCCAGGCCGGGGCCGGATGTCGCCGTCATCGACGGCACGCCGCCGAAAGATGCGCCGATCACCATGTTGATCGAGGCCAGTTCATCCTCCGCCTGCACCAGGCTGCCGCCGAGCTGTTCCAGCCGCGGCGCGAGCCATTCCAGCAGGTCACTGGCAGGCGTGATGGGGTAGGCGGCGGCAAAGCGTATCCCGCCGCGGATCGCGCCCAGGCCGCAACCCTGGTTGCCGTTGAAGTGCCAGCGATCCCCGTTGAACAGGCTCTTGCCGCGTTCAGGGCGGGGCCGCGCGTCGCGGGCCGCGTGGATCAACGGCTCGGTGAAACCGGCGATGAACGCCATGCGCGAGCCGCTGCGGATTTCATCACCTTTCCTGCCGAAGACCTGGTCAATCAGTTTTCCGGCTTCGTCGCCGCAAAACCCGAGCCAGTGCGCAAGCAGACCCAGCGCGACCATATTGGGCCGGCCGGAGGCTATGTCCGTGGCCAGCGCCTTCATCGGGACTTCGATGATCTCGCGCCCGAGCACCCGGAATGCGTCAGGGACTTCCCCGGCCGCCGGATCGGCGATGATCAGGCTGTCCGGCCGCAACGCGATCTCCTCGGCAAAACGGTCTGCATTGTTCCAGTCCAGCGCCAGCAGCAGGTCGAAGCCGTCGTTCATGCATTCCACCGGCTGGTGACTGATCCGGACCAGGGCGGCCGCTTCGCCGCCACGGATCTGCGGGCCAAAAGAGCGCCGCATCATGCCGAAACAACCGTTTTTTCCCGCCAGGCTCAGCAGCAACTCGCCCGCCGTGATGGAGCCGGCGCCACCCGACCCCGTGATGGCGACTGAAATATCGCAGGTATGTTGTGAAGTCATGGAAATGCCTCGGGTACGACCCGCACAACACGGTCCGGGGTCAGGATGTAAAGCGCGCCTTCCGGCCCGGTCCGCACGTCGCGAATCCTCGCGGCGATCTCGCTGAAAACCGGCTTCTCCCCGATCAGCTTGCCGCCGGAGAAATCCAGCCGCCTGACTTCGTGGTTGACCAGCGCACCCACGAACAGGTCGCCGCGCCACTCGGGGAACAGGTCCGCCTCGTAAATGGCGAGACCCGAAGGCGCGATCGACGGAACCCAGTAATGTTCAGGCTGGGCCATCCCTTCCCACTCCGTGTACGGCGAAATAACCGCGCCGCTGTAATCGAGCCCATAGGTGATCGCCGGCCAGCCGTAGTTCACGCCGGGTTCGATGCGGTTCAGTTCATCGCCGCCCTTGGGACCGTGTTCGTGCAGCCAGATGGTGCCGGACCGGCTGACCGCCAGGCCCTGCGGGTTGCGGTGGCCGTAGCTGTAAACATAAGGGGAGCCGGGGAAAGGGTTGCCGTGGGCCGGCGTGCCATCGTCATTCATCCGCAGCACCTTGCCCAGGCCGCTGTCGATGTCCTGGGCCGCCTCGCGATAGTCAAAGCCGTCCCCGGTCGTCAGCAGCAGGCTGCCGTCCGGCAGAAACGCCATGCGGCCGCCATAGTGCACCGGCGTGTCCTTGCGGGTGAAGTTGCGGAAGATGACTTCCGTGTCTGCCAGCGCATTCCCCTGCAGCCTGCCGCGGAAAACAGCCGTGCCATTGTCTTTGTTGCTGCCTTCGGCAAACGATAAATACACCAGCTGGTTCTCTGCAAAGCGGGGATGCAGCACGACATCGAACAAGCCGCCCTGCCCGGCAAAATAGACCGGGGGCACATTCTCAACCGGCGTGGCGGATTTTCCTGAAGCATCGACATGCAGCAGCTTGCCGCCCAACTCGGTGACCAGCGCCGAGCCGTCCGGAAGAAAAGCAATACTCCACGGCAGGTCGAGTCCTCCGGCCCAGGTCTCCAGCTTGTAATCCGCCGCGAAGGCGCCGGCCGGCAGACCGAGGATCAGGGTCAGCAAGGCTGCCCGGATGATTGAAAGCATCGTGTTACTCCAGCGAATTCCCAGGGCTTTAGGGTATGCTAGCCAAGTCAGCAAAGGAAAGCACGAATGAGTCACTGGTTACCCCTCATCAAGTTTCTCGGAACACGCCTGGCCATCTACCTGTCAGCCGTCGTGGTCACCTACCTGTTGGCGGCGGTGGCGGCCACGCAATCGGTCATATCCAGCCTGGCGGGAATGGGTGTGCCGGTGGATCTCACCGGGCGCTTGACCATGACCCTGAAAGATCTCGTGGGCATGGCCGGGATGTTCCTGCCCATGGTGGCTTTTGGCTTGTTGATCGCATTCATGGCAACGGCGCTGATCTGCCGTTACCTCAGGCAGTGGCGAATTCCGCTCTACACCATCGCCGGCGCGACCGCGATGGTATGTCTGCACCTGGCTCTCAACCTGGCCTTCGGCATCACGCCGGTTGCCGCCGCACGCACCGCTGCAGGCCTGGTGATACAGGGCCTCGCCGGAGCGGCAGGTGGTCTTACCTACGTGCTTTTATCGAACCTGCGGCCAATGGATGTTTACAAACAAACCTGATCCGTGATCACTGCGTCGGCGCCCACGGCGTCCATCAATTGCTCGATGCTGCCGCAGGAAAGGCCGTTTATACCCCTTAGGCTGACCAGTTCGAGTTCGCCGAAATCCAGTAAAGGCTCGATATTTTCGATTTGATTGTGATCCAGTGACAGGCGCCAGACGTTCTTCAGCCGCATCAGGGGTTCGATGTCACGCAGATCATTGTTGGACAGGTCAATCTCGCGAAGCTCCAGCATCTCCGACAAGGGGATTATGTCGTCGATGTGATTTTCGGCGAGGTATAAATGTTCGAGTTTATGCAAATTCTCCAATCCGGATATGTCGCTGATCCGGTTCTTGCTGATGTCAAGTTCCCTGAGATTTTCGAACTTCCCCAACGTGCTGATGTCGGACAACTCGTTTTCATCCAGGTTGAGCACCTGCAGGGAAGAGATCGGTTGTAACAGTGACAGGTCGGAGATCTGGTTGGATGCCATGGAAAGCGTATCCAGGTGCTGCAACAAGCCGATCGAGCTCAGATCATGAACGCTGTTGTGATTGAGGCTCAAGTGCGTAAGGGTGACATGCGACAGTACGTCCGGTATTTCATTGATCCGGTTGTTGTCGAGATCGAGGCGCTCCAGCTTTTCAAGGGCCGCCAGTACAGAAATGTCAGAAATATCATTATGCGCCAGGTCCAGTCCGCGGAGATTGGTAAGGCTCTGTATGCCCGAAAGACTGGCGATCTTGGCGCCCTCCGGATTGACGCAATGCAGCTTGAGCACGTGACCGGCATCAACTCCAACCGTTTCTTTGCGCTTCGCTGACAACGCATTCCTGCAGTAATGGGTCTTCAAATTTCAAATCCTGCACGGAGGTGTACACCACGTCGGGTGAGCAGGCTGTCAAAAGCAGGATGGGAAACAGGAGATTCAAAGCACGGTGGATTATTTTCATACGGGATTGACCCCTGGTCACGGCATAAAGTTGCATTTGGTCAGACATTATAAGCTCGATTGGTCATTTACCACCCACGCAGCGCAATCCCGGTGACAAGTGCGACGATCAACCGTTTTTACTATGGTCCGCTGGAATGTTTGTGGCGTTCTGCGACCTACACCCGGCTGGGCATACCCTGGAGGTGGGTAACACCACAAACCCGGTGAAAATATGGCAATATCGACAACATTCACCCGTTTACTCCTGGAAACCGATCTTGATGACACGTCGACTGCTGCTGTTAACTGCTGTTCTCACCCTGTTGGCAAACCCGGCGATTCCGGATCAATCGGACCCTTCGCTGAAGGATGCGTTCTCCGGTGCATTCCTGGTCGGCGCCGCCCTGAACAAGAAACAGATCCTGGGCGAAGAGCCGGGGGCCATGGAGCTTGTCGTCCGGCAGTTCAATGCGATCACGCCCGAAAACGTCATGAAGTGGGAACGTATCGAGCCCGTGGAAAACCAATTCGAGTGGGATGCACCCGATGCACTGGTGAAATTCGGCAACGCCAATGACATGTTCATCACCGGTCACACGCTGGTCTGGCACCAGCAAACGCCGGAGTGGGTCTTTGAAGACGGCCACGGTAACCCGGCCACGCGCGAGTTGTTGCTGGAACGACTTGAAAAACACATCAATGCCGTGGTTGGCCGCTACAAGGGAAAAGTCCAGTCCTGGGATGTAGTCAACGAAGCGCTGAACGAAGACGGCAGCCTGCGCGAATCGCCCTGGTATACCATCATTGGCGAGGACTACCTGCAAAAAGCCTTCGAGTTTGCCCACCAGGCTGACCCGGACGCGGAACTTTACTACAACGATTACAATCTTTTTATTCCGGAAAAACGCGAAGGGGTCATGCGCCTGGTCAGGAACCTGCAGGAAAAAGGCGTTGCGATCCACGGGATCGGCATGCAGGGCCACTACGGCCTGGTCAACCCCAAAGACATGGGTCAGTTCGAAACGGCGATCAACGCGTATTCCAGCCTGGGCGTTTCGGTAAGCATTACGGAACTCGATATTTCGGTGCTGCCCTTTCCGGAACGGGAAAAATGGGGTGCTGATATCAGCCAGAACCTGGAGTTGCAGGCGCAATACAATCCCTATGCAGAGGGTTTGCCGGAAACCGTCGCCACTGCCCAGTCGGAACGGTACATGGATCTGTTCCGCATTCTGCTGGCCTATCGGGAGCAGGTGGAACGAGTCACGTTCTGGGGTGTTAACGATGGCCAGAGCTGGAAAAATGACTGGCCGATGGAAGGCCGAACCGATTACCCGCTACTGTTCGACCGTAACAATCAGCCGCGCCCGGTTTTTTACGACATCATCGGACTTACCACCCATGAATAAATTCACCCCTGTAGAACTGTTCGACCTGGTGATCTTTGGCGGGGCCGGTGATCTCGCCCTGCGCAAGTTGCTGCCGGCGCTTTACCACCGGGACCGGGATTGCCAGATGCCGGCCGACTGCCGGATCATTTCGCTGGGGCGTTCGGCGATCGAACACCAGGATTTTCTGCAAAAAGTCAGGGAAGCGCTTGTCAGCCACCTGGCCGCTTCCGAGTTTTCCGAAGAACTGTGGCAGGCTTTTTCCCGCAGGCTCCAGTACATCCAGACCAATGCGCTCGAACCCGGCCAGTGGCAGGATCTGGCCAAGGCATTGGAAGGGCACGAAGACCGCATCCGGGTTTTCTACCTGGCCACGGTGCCGAAGCTGTTCGGGCCGATCGCCCAGGGCTTGAAGCAGAATGACCTGGTCAGCGCAGAAGCCCGAATCGTGCTGGAAAAACCGCTGGGCACTGACTACCAGTCGGCCCGGAAAATCAACGACCAGGTCGGCGCCTGCTTTTCCGAAAACCAGATTTTCCGGATCGACCATTACCTCGGCAAGGAAACCGTGCTGAACCTGCTGGCGCTGCGCTTTGCCAATTCCCTGTTCGAACCGCTGTGGAATCGCGGCAACATCGATCACGTCCAGATCACGGTGGCCGAGGACCTGGGCGTCGGCGGCCGGATCGAATTCTACGACCAGGTCGGAACCCTGCGCGACATGGTGCAGAACCACATGATGCAGTTGCTGTGCCTGACGGCCATGGAACCACCGGTCAACCGCGACCACGCCGCCGTCCGGGACGAAAAAATGAAAGTGCTTCACGCCCTCAAGCCGATCGCCAGGGAAGATATCAAGCGCTATACCGTCAGGGGCCAATACCAGGCCGGCGCGATCAATGGAGAAGCCGTTCCGGGCTATCTCGATGAACTGGGGCATGACGGCAGCGTTACGGAAACCTTCGTCGCCCTGAAACTGCAGATCGAGAATTGGCGCTGGTCGGGCGTGCCCTTCTACCTGCGCACCGGCAAGCGCCTCAAGACGAAATACTCGGAGATCGTGATCCAGTTCCAGCAGGTGCCCCATTCAATGTTTCCGGAGCTGACCGATTCCAACGGACCCAACCGCCTGAGTATCCGCCTGCAGCCCGATGAGGGCGTAAAGCTCAGCCTGATGTCGAAAGATCCGGGGCCGGGTGGTTTCAGCCTGCGGCCCGTTTCGCTGGATCTCAGTTTTGAGCAGACCTTCGGTAACGGTCTATCCCGACGCCTACGAACGCCTGCTGATGGAAGTGATCCGGGGCAACCCGTCATTGTTCATGCGCCGCGACGAAGTTGAATTCGCCTGGCGCTGGATCGACGACATCATTGACGGCTGGACCGAATCCGACCAAAAGGTGGAGCAGTACGTGGCGGGAACCTGGGGACCCACCGCATCCTCGCTGTTACTGGACCGCGACGGACGCCACTGGTACCCGGATTAGTGGCCTGTAACAGAGAAATCGAAAGCGCCTGGCTCGGTCTGATGGCGCCTGGCTTGGTCTTCACTCGGCCGATAGCTGCGGCTATCGACCTCGCTCCAGACCTGCGCCAACCACCACCATCCCTTCGTCATCCTGCTTCCGCTTCCTCTGTTACAGGCCACTAGACTCCTGATTCCTTGATAGCGGCGAGAACCCGCTCCGGTGTCATCGCCATGCGGTTCAGCCGCGCCCCGGTGGCATCATGGATGGCATTGGCGATTGCGGCCCCGACAATAATGATGGCCGGCTCGCCGCCGCCCTGCGGCGGAATCTCGTTGGCCTCGACGATGAGTGGTTTCGATTTTCGGAACAGAAGAAAACAGCGGGATGCGGTATTGATTGAAATTCGTGGTCAATATCTCGCCGCCCCTGAAATCAAGCTCCTCTGACAGGGCATAGCCCAGGCCCATCGTGATACAGCCTTCCATCTGTATCGTCGCGCCTTGCGGATTGATCACGATGCCCATTTCCTGGGCGCATACCACCCGTTCGACCTTGACCTGGCCGGTATCCCGGTTGACCGCAACCTCTGCAACCATCGCCACGTAGCTGCCGGCGTCCTCGCCACAGGCCACGCCCAGGCCTCTGTCCGACGGGGCGGCAGCCGGAGTCCAGCCGGACTTTTCGGCGACGGCCTTGAGCACACGGATCATCCGCGGGTCTTCCAGGTTCCGCAGGCGAAACTCCACCGGGTCCATCCCGGTCAGCGCAGCCATGATGTCGATTTGCGACTCGCGCGCAAACGCATTGGTGTTGTTCCCGGGCGCCCTCCAGGCGCCGGTTGCGAAGAAGTGCGACCCCGGCGGCCCCACCCAACCCCTGGGGCGGGCAACGGTCCGGTGATTGGGAACGGTATAGAACTGTTCGGCGCCACGTGCGCCGGCGTAGAAAACCTCGTAGTCCCAGAATGTCAACTTGCCCGAGTCGTCGACGCCGGAACCAATCCGGACAACGGCCGCCGGGCGATACGTGTCATAAAAGAATTCTTCCTCGCGGGTGCGCATCACCTGGACCGGCACTCCGGCGGCCCTGGCCAGCCGGGCGGCTTCGACCGCCTGGATGTTGCTGGTCTTGCCGCCAAAGGCGCCACCCACGTAGGGCGTGATGACCCGGACTTGCCCGACCGGAAAACCGATCGCCTTGGCGACCTGGTCACGCACGCCGAACGGATTTTGGGTTGAAGCCCAGACGGTTGCCTTGTCGCCCTCGATGACCGCCAGGGCTGCATGCGTTTCAATCGGTGCATGGGCTATGTAGCCATCGTAAAACGTCGTCTCGACCGATTTCGCCGCTTGCGACCGGCCACTGTCGAGATCGCCGCCTTCCGCAACGACCTCGCCTTCCGGCGCCACACCGAGCAGGTGCGAATAAATGGTCTCCGGGGTTACGGTTTCAGCCGGGGTGTCGAACGTGGCTTCGATGAGTGCAAGCGCCTCGGCTGCCGTGTCGGGCAGCGCATGCAACACGGCGATCAGATCGCCGTCTTCGACCACCTGGACGCCGGCCATCGCGCTTGCTTTGGACGTATCGACCGTCAGCAGTTTGGCGCCATGCGCGGGTGGCCTGAGAATCCGCGCGTAAAGCATGCCGGGCAGGCGCATGTCGCCGGTGTATTTCGCGCGGCCGGTGACCTTTTCCAGCGAGTCGCGCCGGAGCATCGGTTCGCCCATGACCTGGAACTGCCTGACGTCCTTCAAATCGGGTTTGACCATCAGGTGCCGCTCGATACGGCGGCCCTGGGCCAACTCCCCGTAACTGGCGCAGCGCTGCCGATCCGCCCGGACGCAAACCATCCCGTCACGTGTCTCCAGTTGCGCAACCGGTACCCCCAGTTTTTCGGCGCCGAGTTCCAGCAGGATGCCGCGGGCTTCGGCGGCGGCGGCCCGCAACAGCGGGCCAAAGAAACGGGTGGTCATCGAGCCCCAGGTACCCCGGTCCCACGGGCAAAGATCGGTATCACCCATCAGCATGTCGACCGAATCAAAGGGGACATCGAGTTCGTCGGCCAGCATCTGGGCCAGGGAGGTGATCACACCCTGGCCCATCTCGATCTTGCCGGTGAACCCGGTTACCCGGCCGTCGGCCGCGATGCTCAGGAACGCGTTGAAGTCCGACGGCACAACCTCGGCGGTGCGGGCTGCAGCCGCCTCCGCGTCCACGGTTTCCTGCGCCAGCAGGTTTTCACCCAGGGTGACATACACCATGACCCCGGCGAACTGCTTCAGGAATTCGCGCCGGCCGGGCAAGTGTTCCGGGGGGGCCTTCTCGAGGTCAGGCGTAATACCGGGAAATTTTTTCATGTGGTTGAACCTCCGGCGCCCTGCATTTCCTTACCCGCTGCCTGGATGGCGGTAATGATGCGCTTGTGTGCGCCGCAGCGGCACAGGTTGCCGTCCATGGCGTTGACGACTTCTTCACGCGAAGGGTTCGGGTTTGAACGGAGCAGTCCGTAGGCAGTCAGGATCATGCCGGGCGTGCAGAAACCGCACTGCAGGGCGTCGTTCGCCATGAAGGCCTTCTGCAGTGCATGAAGCTGGCCGTCTTTCTCGAGACCCTCGATCGTCGTCACCTGCTTGCCGCTGACACTGCTGGCACTGAGCATGCAGGCGGGTAAGGGCTGATCATCGACCAGCACCGTACAGCTTCTGCATTGGCCGTGGCCGCAGCCGAATTTCGTGCCGGTCAGATTGAGTTCAGTGCGCAGGATCCAAAGCAGTTTCCGGTCGCCGTCCACTTCGATTCGGAGCGGTTTACCGTTCAGTGTGAATGCGATTTCAGTTGGCATGGCGCAAGACCTGTGAATACGGTTCCAATTTACACTGCCTGCATCAAAAAATCATCCGGGCGTCAGCCGGCTAGCCTATATAATCGATCCCTGCCGCTAAACCCGGGTATACCCAGTAGAGTTTTTTGAGAGTGAGAAAAACAATGCAAGTCAGCCGGGTTTCCATGACCGTGGAAGAACTGAAAGTATCACGATTCATCGCCGGATTCTGGCGCCAGAACGCCTGGGGTTTCAGCGACACGCAATTGCAGGCATACATTGAAAGCCTGCTGGAACTGGGTGTGACAACGATGGATCACGCTTTCGTTTATCGCAGTGAATCTCAATTCGGCCGCGTTCTGGCCTCGGCGCCGCAGCTGCGCGAAGGCATGGAAATCATCAGCAAGTTTGGCATTCGCCCCGCCGGCTTTGGCGAACTGGGCGCGCAGGAAACAAACTACTATGACAGTTCGCCCGAATACTTGAAGCGCTCGGTCGAGGCGACCCTGTCGGATCTGAACACCACTTACCTGGATGTCCTGTTGGTGCACCGGCCGGACTTCCTGATGAATGCCGAAGAACTGGCGGCAGCGTTCAAGGACCTGAAAGCCCAGGGCAAGGTCCGGTTCTTCGGTGTGTCCAATTTTTCTTCATCGCAGTTTGAACTGCTACAGTCGGCCTGCGATTTTCCACTGGTCACCAACCAGGTGGAATTTTCACCCCTGTGCATGGAACCACTCGGGAATGGCGTGCTGGATCAATGCCAGCGCCACCAGGCGAATCCCATGTTGTGGAGTTGCCTGGGCGGTGGGCGCCTGCTGCTGGGCAAGGATGCGCGAAGCGTACGCATACGCAATGCCCTCGGAAACGTTGCCGACCAGGTCGGCGCCGAATCGCTTGACCAGGTCATCTACGCATGGCTTTTGAGCCTGCCCTGCAAGGCCTTGCCCATTGTCGGATCGGGCAAAATCGAGCGGATCAAGCGGGCCTTGCCGGCAGAAAACATCCGGCTGGACCGGGAGCAGTGGTACTCCATCTGGCAAGCTTCAACGGGCCACTCCGTACCCTGACAACAGGGTCAACGGCATCGCCGCATGCATTCAAGCACGCTGCAGCGACCAATTTAACCCGTCCTGTACACCAACCGAATTCCCGGCAACTTTGTCACAAGGGTGAAACCGGTGCCATCTCTGCTATTCTTTTAATTAACCAGCCACCAACAAAAATACACCGGCTGTAAACCAAAGAGGAGATCAATCATGCAATTTTCCCAAACACATATGCGACAAAAGATGGGGGTGTATTTTTGCATCAGCCTGACCCTGGCTCTGACCACGGCAATATCTTCCCAGCTTTTTGCCGACGAAACCTGCATGTCCCCGTACATGGCGAAAATCGTAGGCCAGGAGGATTTTGTCTATGTCTGGACACTCGGCAAGGAAGGCGTCGGTGACGAACAGGACAAACTGGTCACCGTAGACGTCAACCCTGCACTCACCCAATTACGGCAAAGTCGTCAATTCGCTGTCTGTCGGGGGGCGCAACGAAGCACACCACTCGGGCCTCACCGACGACCGCCACTACCTCTGGGCCGGCGGACTGGACACCAGCAAGATCTACATCTTTGATATTCACAGCGACCCGGCCAAACCGGTTTTGCACAGAGACCATAGATAACCTTGTCGCAACCAGCGGCGGCGTAGTCGGCCCGCATACGACTTACGCCCTGCCCGGGCGCATCATGCTTACCGGCCTGTCGAACGACAAGGACCATGGCGGCCGCACGGCGTTGGTTGAATACACCAATGCGGGTGACTACGTGACCACCCACTGGATGCCCACCGACTGCGGACCTGCGTGGCGCCGTAAAATCGGGCAGTTACGCGGATGGATACGGCTACGATGTTCGCGCCTTGCCGCGCCGCAACGTGATGATCACCTCATCTTTCACCGGCTGGAACAACTACATGGCGAACCTGGGTAAACTCATGGGCGATTCAGAGGCCATGAAGCGCTTCGGCAACACCGTGGTCATCTGGGACCTGCACAGCCGCAAGCCGTTAAAAGTACTGGACGTGCCGGGCGCACCGCTGGAAATCCGTTGTGCCTGGGGCGCGCACAACGATTACTGTTTTACGACCACGGCCCTGACTTCGAAAATCTGGCTGATTTACGAGGACGACAAGGGGGAATGGCAGGCAAAGGCGGTCGCAGACATTGGCGACGCCTCCAAAATTCCGCTGCCGGTGGATATCTCAATAGCAGCGGATGACTCCCTTTTATGGGTGGACACCTGGAACGACGGCACCGCCCGCCTGTTCGACATTTCCGATCCGTTCAAGCCGGTACAAATCCAGGAAACCAAGATCGGTGCGCAGCTCAATATGGCTTCCCAGAGCTGGGACGGCAATCGAATCTATTTCACTTCTTCCCTGCTCGCCAACTGGGACAAGGTCGAAGCGCAGAGGGTGAAGACCTGCAATTCTTCAAGGCCTACACCTGGGACGGGGAGAAGCTCAATCATCAGTTCACCATCGATTTCGTCGCAGGAGAATCTGGGTCTGCCGCACCAGATGCGCTTTGGCGCCTATGCCCTGTATGGACAGACCAATCCGCTGGTGGGCAAAAGCACCCCGCAGAGCGACATGACCGTCGCCGGTAGATAGTGGGGCTCGTTTCACAGTACCCGCCAGCGGCCGGGTTGGCGCGGGCAGGACGCGCCAATCTCTTTCTGGCGAAAACCCTGTTTGCCATCCTCTTCGCCGGGCTGGTTTTCAATCCCGGTGGCTCAGCCTCTGCGCGGTCTGAACCGCCCGAGACCCAGGTATTGGCTCCGGGCTGGACGGAACTCGAGTTCGAGCCGCCGAAACCGGGCAGTTACCAGCTTCCACCCATGGGCGTGGCTGGAGACGGCGAAGTTCTCGACACCGAAGGCAACACCATCAGCCTGCACAGCCTGATGGGCGACAAGGTGGTGGTCCTGAGCTTTATCTACAGCAGCTGTTCTGATGCCAACGGGTGCCCGCTGGCGACCCACGTGCTCGAACGGCTGCAGAACCAGTTGCTGAAGGACCCGGCAGCCGGAAACAACGTCCGGTTCGTCAGCCTGAGTTTCGACCCGGTCCAGGACACACCGGAAGCCATGGGACGTTATGGCCGACCCTACATATCCGGCGATTTTGACTGGCGTTTCCTGACCACCAGCGGTCAGGGAGCATTACAGCCGATCCTCGAATCCTACGGACAGGCGGTGGTGCGGGATCCTGATTCAGAGGAGGGCGAAGCCGGCAGTATTTCGCATGTGTTAAGGGTGTTTCTGATCGACCGGAATCTGCAAATTCGGAATATATTCTCGGCCTCGTATTTGCATGCAGATACCATGCTGAACGACATCCGGACACTGCAGATGGAATCGGCTGAAAGCCCTGTTATGCAGGGTCCGGGAGACTTCAAGGAAGGTTACGAAAATCCTGATTACCGGACCCGGACCCAGAGCCTTGATCAGCGCCGCGGAAAACCGGCCGATCTGCTGGCTTACATGGACGCGCCCCCACTCGGGCTGCCGCCCGTGCCTGTCCCTGCAGCGAACCCGCTGACGGCCGAAAAAATTGAACTCGGCCGGTTGCTGTTTTATGACCGGCGGCTGTCGCACAACAACACGTTTTCCTGCGCGATGTGCCATATACCCGAACAGGGATTCTCCAGCAATGAACTGGCCACGGCCGTCGGCATAGAAGGCCGCAGTGTTCGGCGCAATGCGCCGACCATTTACAACGTGGCGTACCTTGAGCGCCTGTTCCACGATGGCCGCGAAAACACCCTTGAACAGCAGATCTGGGGCCCGTTGCTGGCGCGCAATGAGATGGGCAACCCCTCGGTCGGACAGGTAATCGACCGGATCAGGTCTCTTCCCTCCTACAGCGCCCGGTTCGACCACGCATTCCCTGGACGGGGGGTTACAATGGAAACCGTGGGCATGGCGCTGGCCAGCTACGAACGGATGTTGGTGTCCGCCAACAGTCCCTTTGACCGCTGGTACTACGGCGGTGACCAGGCAGCGATGTCGGCTGACCAGCAAGCCGGGTTCCGCTTGTTTACGGGCAAAGCCAACTGTTCGAACTGTCACCGGCTTGACGGCGAAGTGGGCCTTGTTCACGGACATGCAGATGCACAACACCGGAATTGGCTATCAACGCTCGATGATGAAATCGCCCGCGGATGCCCGGGTCCAGATTGCACCGGGAAAACACATTACCGTGCGCGGAGACGTGGTAGCAGAAGCTTCGGAACCACCACCCAACGACCTCGGGCTCTATGAAATCACCGAAAATCCGGCTGATCGCTGGAAATACCGGACTCCGACATTGCGCAACATCGCCCTGACGGCGCCCTACATGCACAACGGTTCAATGGGGACCCTGGAAGAAGTTATCGCTTTCTACAATGGCGGCGGCTTTGAGAACGATTTGTTGGACCCGCTGGTTCGGCCTCTGGACCTGACCGAGGCAGAAAGCAATCAACTGCTGTTGTTTCTGTCTGCCTTGACCGGCGACAATGTAAATGCGCTGGTCGCTGATGCTTTCGCCGTACCGATAGGGAATACCGGTTTGGAGTAGGAGCCATTGACCCGGTGTCCAGCGGATCAGAGGCCCTCGCCTTGTTTTAGGATAAAAATGGATTCATCAAGGAGGCTCCATGAATACAGTCAGCCGTTCAAAGAAAACAGCAGTCCTGTCATTGGCCTGCATGTCACTCTTCCTTGGAACTGCCGCGGCGGGCAACCGGGAAGCCAAACAAGCCGAACTGGACGCCGCCTGCGAACAGGCCCGTGAAGCGAAGCTGGCGCCGCTGCGGGAACAATACATCGAAGAATGCGTGAAGAACAAAGAGCAACCCGACCGTAAGTCCTGCGAGGTTTTTTACGCCGACTACGGGGCACAATCCGGACACCGTGCGCCACTCTTCTACGACCTTCCCGAGTGTGTCAAAGCGTTTGACTACCAGAACAGCGAGGACTAACCGTCACCCGGCACCCGGATAATCGCGCGGGTCTTTCGATTTTACGCTGGCGAACAGGCAGCGGAACCCTTAATCTTGGCGGCTACTCCAAATCCTGCTGGATTGCCGAATGACGACCCTGAGGAAAACTCACTGATGAACCAACCGAAATCGAGTCGCCGCAAATTTCTTTCTGAAACCGGCAAGATCGCAGGCGCAGGGTGGCTGGCGGTGAATGCGCCCCTGCTGCTGGCACACGGGCACGCCGCTGAAACGCAGATGGCCGCTCATGCGGGCTGGGTCAATATGACCCCGGAACAGGCTGCGGCCTTCGCCGCGGTGGTTGACCAGATCATCCCGCCGGACGACACGCCGGGCGCGTCGGACGCCGGCGTCGTCTATTTCATCGACAACGTGTTGGGCGGCTTCATGGCGGAAGCATCCGGAATGCTGATGCAGGGCCTGGCGGACCTCGATGTGGCGGCGGTCGCCGCTGTTCCCGGCAGCACGGGATTTGCCGGTCTTGAATTCAATCAGCAGACCGAACTGCTGGGCGCCATCGAAACCACACCCTTTTTTGAAACGATGATCTTCCTGACTCATTGCGGGATGTTCGCGTTGCCCTCCTGGGGCGGCAACCGGGACCGCATCGGCTGGGCCCTGGTGGGTTTCGATAACCAGCACGCCTGGCAGCCGCCGTTTGGCTACTACGATGCATTGGCTGACGCCGGGGAACTGAAATGAACAACGATAAAAAGCCCGTGGTGTTCGACACGCGCAAGGAAGTGGATTTTGTCATCATCGGCTCCGGCGCCTCGGGTGGCATCCTGGCCAGGGAGCTTTCGACCGCGGGGTTTGAAGTCGTGGTGCTGGAGCAGGGCCCGTACCGGACCGCGGGAGATTTCAGCCACGATGAAATGAAGGTGATGATCCTCAACGAGATGACCCAACATCCCGGCTGGAGCGATCCCCAGACTTTCCGTTACGACGCATCGGAGACCGCGACGGTGCCGCAGGACGGCCCGCCACCGGCGCTTTATGCGCGCGGCGTCGGCGGCAGCAGCGTGCACTTTACCGCCAATTACTGGCGCCTGCGGCCGGTCGATTTCAAGGAACGCAGCCTGCTCGGGGAAATCCGCGGAACGGGCTTTGCCGACTGGCCGATCAGCTACGAAGAACTCGAACCGTATTACAGCAAAGTGGACTGGGAGATCGGCGTTTCGGGAGCACCCGGCCCGTTCGACCCGCCCCGCTCCCGGCCCTACCCGGTGCCGCCCCTGCCGCTGAAGTCTTCCGGCGCTCTGCTGGAACTGGGTGCGAAAAAACTGGGCCTGCACCCGCAGCCGGCGCCGATGGCGATTCTTTCCAAGCCGCACAACAACCGGCCTTCCTGCATGCACTGCGGTTTCTGCATGGGTTTCGGCTGCGAAGCCAACGCCAAGTCTTCGACCCTGGCCACGATGATTCCGCTGGCCGAGGCCACCGGGCGGTGTGAAATCCGCCCCCTGTCCACGGTGTTCCGGATCGAAACCAATGATGCCGGTAGGGTCACCGAAGTCGCTTACATCGATGCGCAGGGAAACCAGCAGGCACAGAAAGCCAGGGCCGTCATCGTCGCGGCCAACGGTGGCGAAACGCCCAGGCTGTTATTGATGTCGGAGTCGGCGCGGTTCCCGGACGGCCTGGCCAACGGCTCCGGCCTGGTCGGCAAATACCTGATGGCGAACGCCCATTCGCGGACCGAGGCCGTTCTTCGATCAACCACTGAACGAGTACAAGAGCGTGCAGGTCACACGCATCGTGCACGATTTTTATGAAAGCGATCCGGCCCGTGGCTTCTACGGCGGCGGCGGGCTTGATGGCCGCGGCTTCATCCAGGCATCCCCGATCCTGTTTTCCGAAATGGGCCTGCCGCCCGGCTCACCACGCTGGGGCAAGGCGCACAAGGACCTGCTGAGGCACAATTTTACCCGCAGGATGTCGGTGCTGGGCAGTTGTACATCCCTGGCCCAGGCATCCAACAACATTACCCTGGACCCGGAATTGAAAGACGCGATTGGCAGGCCGGCCATGCGCATGACCTACAGCGACCACGCCGACGACCTGGCCATGGCGACTTTCCTGCAGGACCGCGCGGTCGAGATCATGGAGGCCGCAGGCGCCAATACCGTCTGGCGGGAACCGGTCGAAAGAACGAACGTACTGGCGCACCTGCTGGGCACCTGCCGCATGGGCGATGACCCTGAAACTTCGGTGGTCGATCGTTTCCACCGCAGCCACCAGGTGCCCAACCTGTTTATCTGCGACGGTTCCAGCCTGGTCACTTCCGGCCGCGGCCAACCCACCATGACCATCCAGGCGCTCGCGTTCCGGGCGTCGGAACACATCGCCAAATTTGCCAAAGGAGGAGAAATATGAAAGCACTTATTTTAGTACTGGCCAGTAGTATCATCGCCATGACGGGTCCCGCCTGGGCGGGCAGTCCCGAGGTTGAGTACTACCCGGTTGGGCCGGATATGCAATTGCCGTTTTCCGACGCCGTCCGGGTCGGCAACATGCTCTACCTGTCCGGCAAGATCGGCAATATCCCGGGCACGCGCGAACTGGCTGAAGGCGGAATCGCGGGCGAAACCCGGCAGACGCTGGAAAACATCAAGGCCAGCCTGGAAAAGCACGGCTCCTCGATGAGCGAGGTCGTCAAGTGCACCGTGTTCCTGGCCGACATCGCCGAGTGGGGCGCAATGAACGAGGTCTACACCACCTACTTCCCGGTCAACCCGCCGGCCCGCAGCGCGCTGGGCTCTAGCGGCCTGGCGATGAATTCACGGGTGGAGATCGAATGCTTCGCCGCGATGCGGGGTTAGGTGGCCGCCCGGTCGGGCAACGCTGATTACTGGCATGTCAGACGCAATGGCCAATACCCTGAAGCTGGATCAACTGGGTTGGCGCCCGTTTTTCCAGCAGCAGATCAGCCTGGAACAGTGGGAATATCCCGTTGTGCGGGTGATCGCCCAGTATCGCAACCGGCTCGAATTGTTGGGCGAAGCAGGCAAATCAGCTCTTGAGCTGCTTCCGGGCATGCCGGCAATCACCGTGGGCGACTGGTTATTGTTGACCCCGGAAGGCCAATTCTGTCGTCTGTTGGAACGGCTCAGCCTGTTCCGTCGCAAAGCCGCGGGCACCAAGGTGGCCGAACAACTCATTGCCGCCAATGTGGATACCCTGTTTGTCGTCACGTCACTGAACGAAGACTTCAATCTGAACCGCATAGAGCGGTATCTGATTCTTGCCAATGAAGCGGGTGCAGAGCCCGTGGTCATCCTTTCCAAGGCAGACCTCTGTGAAGATCCGGAAAGTTTACGGCGCCAGGTCCAGGCACTGGATTCACTGCTGGCCGTGGAAACCGTCAATTGCCTGGATCCGGACGCCATTCAAAAACTGTTGCCGTGGTGTGTGGCCGGAAGAACCGTGGCCTTGATGGGCTCATCGGGGGTGGGCAAGTCAACCCTGGTGAACACCCTTCTCGGTCATACGGTTCAGCTCACCGGCTCAATTCGTGAGGACGACAGCAAGGGACGGCACATTACCACGGGCAGATCCCTGCACCTGATCCCAACCGGTGGCTTGCTCATGGACATGCCGGGTATGCGCGAGTTGCAGTTGGTGGATTGCGACGAAGGCGTGATCACCACGTTTGCCGACATAACAACCTTGTCAGCACAATGCCGCTTCGCGGATTGCCGCCATGGCAGTGAGCCCGGCTGTGCGGTGCAAGATGCTATTGCCCGGGGTGAGCTGGACGCACGCCGCCTGGCCAACTTCCAGAAACTGATGCGGGAGCAGGCGTTCAACAGCGCGACGCTGGCAGAAAAAAGAGCCCGGGACAAACAATTTGGCAAGATGATCAAAGATCATCTGTCGGACAAGAAAAGCCGCAAGATATGAGCATGGCGGTGTGCCGGGGTGGGTTATCGAAGCGTTTTGAAAGGTCGGGATGGCAGCGAAGATCTCCTGGAGTTCCGGGGGGATGTCGACGGGGCGCGGCTCCGGTTTTTGCCTTATTCAAGATTCTTTGTGCTTATGCTTTCGAGTAAAGTGCTGGCCTGTAAGCGGGCATCTTCCAGTACTGCCAGCCGTTGATTCGTATCCTGCAGGGCAAAGACAAAAAAATTGCGAAACAGGGTGCTCTCAGGTAACGAGTCGTCAGTGAGGCGCCCATTCAAAATGTCAAAACTTTCCATCATCAGCGGAATATAGCTATCGTCCAGGGCCTGGATAAAATTTTGCTGCAGTTCATCAATAGATTGATAACGTTGCATGAGTTTCAGCAAGTCACGTTTGATTTCAGGATCAGGCAATAAGCGAAAGTGCCCGCTCTGCTGCATGGAAATATAGGTGAAGTTAGCCGGTTGAAAAAAGTGGTAACTCGAAGGTACAAAAATAACCTCTGCCTGGGTCTCGGGTGACGCATTGGCCAGGTTCGGTAACAGCGCCAGAGTGGACTCGAGTCTGGCGATTCGGTCCTGATTGTTGCGGATCATTGATTCCAGGGAATGGATGTCCGTTTGCAGGTCGTCGCTCAACCCGCTCATATACTGACGCGCCATCTCTTGCTCCTGCATATCCTCGGCCAGTCCTTCAAACCACAACGCGATGCTGATTCCAAGCACGATCAACACAAGCTCTACCAGTATATTGCGACTTTTTCCTGACCCAATCCGTGCAAACATCAACTACTCCTTCTCCCAGCCAATCGTCATTTGACGACCGGTATCGCTAAAAGGTTAACATCCGTGAGTATAGGCACCACGCCGAATTGAGAACAAATCGCCTGTGAAATTGGATGCTGAATAAGTTCCGCTGATCGCTTGATAGCGGAAATTCCTGCTCCACTACCCACAATGGCCGCTTTCGACCCGAAGGAGAACTCAGCAACGATCTGACGCCAATGATCAGAAATGGCCATCAGTTGATAAGTGGAGCTAAGGAAATTTCAATGATGGCTGCGTTACACTTGGAAAATGAATATTGAACAGATGGTCGCCGAACTATTTGATGTTTTTGACGAGAACAAGGATGGCGTTATTTCCAGGCGCGAGTTCGTCGCCCTTGTCGAAAGCCTGCTAAATCAAAAGGGAATTGGCTTCAGCAGCGACATTTTCAGAAAATTTGATACCAATCACGACAACGTGATATCCAAGGAAGAATTAATCGACATGATCGTCGAGCTTGCCTTATAGCCGACCGCTGAGGGCGGCCGCTTACCACTTAAGAGCGGTCGTTAGCTCGTTAGTGAAGCGAATAGCGGCTTCCGACCCTTTTGCGAACTGGGCACCGGGAAATGGCAAGAAGACTTTACGATGCGAAATGCGTGCCGGAAACGGCACATCGCCAATCACGGATAGAATGCCTTAGAATGAATACTGTGGTGCTATCCACCTGTGGCAGCTAAGGATCGGACAAATATGTCGACCCGTGTAAATTGGCGCTTTTTGCTCGGCGAATTTGTCGTCATCGTGGTCGGTGTCCTCATGGCGCTCTGGGTAGAGACGGCCGGCTGGCAATATTCCCCGTCCATCACTCGAAACACGATCGAGGATTTGCGCTCAACCGGGAATTTTCGCCTGATCAGGGACCCGGCGCTGCGCAGAGCCATCGCCGCCTATTACAGGACGCTGGAGGAGACCAGCATACCGCTCGCGGACATGCGCGATCGGATCTGGGCCCAGTACGACGCCCGCGTTGCGAACGTTTTGGGGCCCGGTGAACGACTGACTGTGTTACAGCGGCCAGAAAGTTTTGGACACGGTATCACTTCGGACGCTCTCGAAGCCACTGAGCCGCCTTCTGCGGACGAGCTAATCGCGGCCCTGAGGGTATTCCCGGAACTCAAGATCGCGGCGGGCGAAGTCCTGTACCAGACCATCAACATGCGGGCGGGGCATTACAACATGCGCGGTGCGGCTCAGGAACTGAAGGCCACGCTCGAACAATGGCTGGCTTCCGTTGATTAACCGAGACTTCCGTGACAAGGGTCAGCGCTGGTCGACCGTTCCTGGCCGACCTGGGAACCAGACTCCCCAGCGATTCGCGTCCAGGACAATTCTCTTCTGTGCTCCGAAGCAGAACCTGGCCAGACGGCTTCGCCAAAAATTCGCTTCCGACGGCGACAACCGGATCAAACCCACAAGAAATCTTGGCACGAGTTGCCATGGCCCACCTCATGGCTTGATGAAGCGCGACTACCGGAGCGGGACTGTATGACCCAGGAACTGATCTATCAGAATTTGTATTCGGTACTATCAGTTGCGGATTCCATACTGCAAATCTGGCTCACGGTCACTTTTGCCGTCCTGGTGGCCACCTACATCGCGGCCGAAAGGATTAGCCACTATCTCTACTTGCTAATTACTTTCCTGTATGGCATCGCATCACTGGTCATGACGATTCGGTTTATTAGCACCGCCTTCCAGATTTACTACTACCGTGATCTTCTTGTGGCAAAGGGCTATGAGCCATGGCCTGTTCCCCAAGTTCTGACGCAACTCATTGGTGGCGGGACGCTGTTATTACTCATGGCTGGATCGCTCGGTACTTTGTGGTTCATCAATATCTCTCGGAGGCTATCCAGCAAGCGCAAGCGATAGGTCGGGAAGTTTCTGGGGCCAGAGCAATGCGCCAAAGTGAACGAGCTTGGGGGGTGGCATCACCTGATTGAGGCCGGCAAATGGCCGAACTGAGAACAAGTCTGTCCTGAAATAGCCTGCTTAATTGGCTCTGCTACTTGCTCGATGGCGGAACTGGTTCCCTGGTTGTCCGAAACCTCCGCTAACGACCCGGAGGAGAACTTTCAGCATTTTGCAAAGAACCTCTTCATTCGGCGATGAGCCGACACATCAAGAGGTTACAATCGACATAATACATCCAAGAACAAAGTGCGGATCAAGACTACTCAGTTTTTGAGTAGGCGGCGTCCACCAATTTTACAAAATCCGCCCCGTATTGAGTTCTGACTTTTCCCCACAGTTCCTTCGGTAACCGAGTCGGCCCCTGCGTTATGTTTCTGGCGAGAGCGTCGTTCCAGCCCAGCCACTTGTACTCGGGAAACAAACCCTCGACGTATCGGTCATGGGCAAGCTCCCACATGGTCAAAAATCGCTCTTGATATGAATTGAAACGCATCAACTCTATGTCGGACAAATCTTCGCCATTTTCAAGCTTGACCAGTATCGCCGCCATCGAGGCATCACGAACCACATCATCGATGGCGAGATTGTTGTAATCGTAAAGCAAATTGTCATTCATGGATTGCAGTACGGCAGTATTGTAATTAACGCTATATGCAACGAATAGCAGCGAAATTACCACAGCGATGGTACCAATAATCTCTGCGATTGAGGCCCAGCCTTGCAGATTCAAATTCTTCACAGCTTTGCTCCAAGTTATGATAACGATGCTCATGAGAATAGGAGACGTCCAAGAATTATTCCACGCTAATATTCGCCTGTCTGCTTTTGGCCGAACTCGGAACTCATGGCCTCTGAAATTGGGTGTTAAATAAGTTCCGCTAACCACTTGATAGCGGAACCCATCCCCAGACTGCCAACAATCTCTGTTTCCGACCCATTTCGGAACTGGGCAGTTAGAGCCTATTGATCTCTAGAAACGCCCAGTGACGGCCCCATACACTCTGTAAATTCCGAGCGTACCGGGTACGTGGAAAGCGCTAGTCGCGCCCGACAAAAATGTCCAGGGGCAGTACCGCGGTCACGCCGACATTCGGAACGTCGACCAACTGACCGATCCGCATATCGACGGCAATACTCGCGATCATGTAGGCCTGCGTGCGGTCATAGCCATACTCCGACACGATGTAATCAATCATGGCGGCCAGGGCGTTCCTTGCGGCGAGATTGATGTCGCCCGACAGGTTGCTCAGGCCCGCAATCTTCGGGGAGTCCAGATAAGCAAGGTCTGCCGGCACGCTGTCCTTTTCCTTTAGCGGGAAACCGGTGACGGCATAGAAGCGCTCGGACGGTATCCTCAGCGCGGATGCTGGGCCTTCGTAATGAGGGCCGCGAGACAGATTCGGCGGGTCCTCGACGATACGGGCGGTTACGGTCATCCTGCCGCCCATCTCGATAGCCGTGCCCGCCACCTCTCCGTCGCCCTGCGCGTAGTGGAAGTCGCCAACCGCGAGTCCGCAACCATCGATGAAACACGGCAGATACACGGTAGTGCCCGTGGTGATGTAGCGGATGTCCATGTTGCCACCGTGCTCCCGTGGCGGGATCGTTCGCAGGCACTCCAATGCTTTCGTCCCTTCCACTCCACAAAGCAGCGCCGGCGCTGCCTCGTCGGGGTCGGGGTTCATCACGGCGCCGCCCGATTCGAGCAGCTCGGTCTCTCGCGCCAGCACATCGGCGAGCAGCTTCTGACCGGGCAAGGTCGTCACGACACCGGGAAAACTCGCGTTCGGAATGCGCACGCCTGGCAGCGCATCGCTGACGGCATAATCGCCATTGATGCGCCACACGATGAAACGCTCATCGGTTCCGAACTGGTCGCCGGCGAATCCAAATGGCCCAGCCTTGGTCCAGCCGACATTCCCAGGCTCCATCGCCTCGATGGTCACCGCCAACACGTCGCCCGCCTCGGCGCCGTTGATGAATACCGGCCCGGTCAGTGCATGGACAATTCCGAGCCCTTCTCGGGGAATGCTCTTGGCGCTTGAGAACTCGTCCGGGTCAAGGGTCAGGTCGAAGGCATCGCGGCCGAGAAATACGATGCGCTCACCGGGGTCGGCTTTGGCCGCCATCGGGATGTCGGGATGTAGGCGGTTGATGCAGGCCGGGTCCGCGGCGCAACTCACACTGGTGTCGCCCACCACAATTTCGGCGGCAGCGTCTCCGACCGTCAGCAAAGTCAACAGGAGTCCGTTGAAAAGACAGCTGGATAGGTCAGGTTTCATACGCGCACTCCCATGGTGGCTAGAAAAAGCAACGTCGTCTTCGGGTCAGTAGCAGACGGTCAAGATTCTAACACACGACCTTCTGCTTTCGGCCTGCACCGGTGATCCGGACGTTTGCGCGAAAATGTCCTGACTTCCGCTCCTGGCCGAACTCGGAACTCATGGCCTCTGAAATTGGGTGTTAAATAAGTTCCGCTAACCACTTGATAGCGGAACCCATCCCCAGACTGCCTACAATCTCTGCTTCCGACCCAAAGTGGACTTTGGACTACTTCCAACCAAGGTGGTACCTTGCTGGGCAATTCAATGATTAAAGCGATATTGTAGCCCCGTATGAACCTTTCTGAAGACGTTTTGGTTGGCATCGCGGGAGTCGCAATTACTCTGATCGGATTTAGCGGCGTGGTGACGTCATTAGGACGTCAGGGCTCTGGCGAGTGGAGCCCAGCAGAAACACTTCAGCTAAGGACCTTGATCGACCCGAGCATAGTGACTCTTTTCGCCGCATTTGTTCCCATTGGCCTCGGTCTGATCACCGAAAACTCTGAAATAGTCTGGCGTGCGTCTAATTTAGCGGTGTTCGTTGGGCACGTGTTGGGCTTTACCGCATTTCTTCGCAGAGGATCAACTGACACGGTCCTATTCAGCCAAAAGGCATGGTCTGTCGCGACAGTGATTGTATTGCTTGGAACGCTGGGTAGCGCTTTGGGGTTACTACCATGGCATCAGTTCACATTCTTGCTGGGGCTTGCCCTGGGTATCGGAGTGAGTCTGCAAAACTTCTATCTCTTGTTGTTTCCGTCGAGCCAAACTTCAAACGAATGATTTCACAAAAACAGCTTTTGGCCGAACTGAGAACTGAACTCCCCTGAGATTCAAGCCCAGGGGAGTTCTGCTATACGTTGAACAGGAGAATTGGTGACTGAGGTGGCTACTTGGGCTGCTTACGACCCAATCCTGAACTTCTGAATTTGCCCTATATCATTCCGAATCGAAAAAAAGTTTTTCAGAGTGCCTGCTCTGTGCTGTGATAAATAGCAGGGATGGAAATTGTCATGTTTCAGCGCGTCACCCTGCCTTTCATTGCTAGTGTTATTGTCGTCGCTTGTTCTGGTGTCGAACCAATACCGATTTACACACCGGAGGATTTTGGGCTGGGCTTGAGTAGCGCAGCATTTTCTCCGAGTGGCCAATTGGCTGCTGTTGCAAATTTCAATACTGTTTGGATTCTCGATACCATCTCAATGAAGAAGCTGATGTCTTTTTCTGGCTTCTATCGCTTCGGAACGAACAACACTCTGGTTTTCATTAACGAAAACTCTATCGCGTCCACCGCAAAAATAGATGATTCGGGCGGGGAAGATTTCCACGCAGCGGTAAATATCTTCAATATTCGGGATCAATTTTCCGATCCTCTCGTTATCGCTTTGCCGGAACTTGGGCGCTATGCCATCTCCCTTAGCCACTCGGCCGAGACAGGTGCACTGGCCGTAGGCGGAGGAAATGGAGCCGTAGTGTTGCTGCAGCCGAATGCGGCAGGCGGCTATAAAAAAAGAAAATTGCCAGGGCTCAGTGGTCCGGTACTGGACATTGTATTCAGCCGTGACGGCAAGATGCTCGCTGCAGGTGGCGTGCATCCCAGCGTGCCAATCTGGAGTACCGAGTCGTTCCAGGAAGTTGGTTCGCTCCCAGTAAATGGAAATGTCTACGACTTGGATTTGATAGCCGATAAAAAAACTCTACTCGTAGCTGGCGACGAGTTGGGGTTATGGAAGTTCTTGAGTGAAGAAGAATTGGAAACAATAAACAACCCATCGCTTGCTGGTGACTACATTACAGTTGGCACCGCCGTTGCGGTCTACACGTTTCTTGCCATATTGGCAGGAGGGCAAGGAGGCGGGCTGCCCATTGGTGGATCTTCGCTGGAACCCGATTACGGGTTTTGCACTCGCGTGACCGATGTCTCACCTTCGGGGGAATACGTGGTGGATGTGGACTCAGGAATTACAAAGGAAAAAATACGTGTTATTGATATCGCCAGCGGTGACATTATCGTGAAACTGAATCCCCGTGGTGGCCGAACTTGCGGCGCCGCATTCAATCCAGACGGTACCAAATTACTGATTGCCAATAACCGGGTAGCGCGCCTATACGACACCACTGCCTGGACTCACGAGGATTTTGACTTCAATTGAGTTATTTCGCGCGACCTGTCGTCTGCCAATGACCGGTCCTGGCCGATAGGAGAACTCAACAACCACCGATTCCTAAACTGAATCAGTTCCGCTATCCGCCTGGAAGCGGTCATTAACATGACTTAAGGGTGAAGGGCCGCTTCCGACCCGGAGCTGAACTTGTTGACGCCTCACGAGTGACCTCCACTAACAGTCATGAGCAGACATTCGTTTGAGGCATCCTTTGACTCAAGGTCCCGTTCGAAATCTTGAGCGCCGGTCGCGACTATTCCTTCTCGGGTAGCCTCCTTTCCGCCCAATCCTCATGGAACTTCCATTCTTCTTCAGGACTATCCCAGGATTTTTGGGCGCTCATGTATGGCCACAACGCATCGATAAACTGAACGATTTCGTCACGCGTATAGCTTTGCTCATGACCTATGTTGAGTGCCAGCATCTCTCTGATAGCCCATGCGATTGTCTCTCCCGCCCCACCCTGAGACGCCACCAGATAACGACTTCTCGGATTCTCTTCGAACAAGGCTTGTTCAATCGCCCGGGCGACTGCATCCGGCGGCGTTTCCTCATTCTCAAAATCGGGTTCCAGTTTCTCCTTGCAGTTGCCAAGTATCTCTTGACGACGGTCTTCGAAATATCCCCAATCATCTCCCTTGTCTTGCAACAGTCGCTTGCAGTGTGTCAATCCCAATTCTGAGGCGAAATCACCTGGGTTTACCGCGGAAACGTGGACTCCAAGTCCCTGGAGTTCTTCAGCGAGCGAATCAGTCATCGCCTCAAGCGCGTGCTTGCTTCCCGCATAGACTCCGGCGGTGCCGGCGGACAGGATGCCGGAGATAGAGCTGATATTCACGATACGGCCTTTTGACTCTATGATCATAGGTGCAAATGCTTTAGTGACCCGGAAGACACCGAACACATTGACGTCGAACTGGTATTGGAAGTCTGCTTCCGTTGCCACAATGATGGGCTTTTGGACGAATACACCGGCATTATTCACTAATCCCCAAAGCCCGCGACCCTGTTCCTTTATCAGCCTGACCGTCTCATCTATCTGTTCCTGCTTGGTCACATCAATGCGCACAGCCATTATGTTTTTGATCTTGTTCAGTTCGCTCATATCCGCGTCCTCGCGGGCGCCGGCGTATATAAAATAGCCCGCCGCGGCAAGATGCTCGGCAGTCGTCCGGCCGATGCCGGTCGTTGCGCCAGTGACGAGAACGGCCTTTTGAGCACCAAAATGACCGTCTGCGGTTACCGATGATAACGGCCACAGACTGACAAGAATCACCGTAATTGAAAAAATAATCTTCATTATGATTTCTCACTTCGTTGTTCAAGCCAAGCAATGGTGTTGATGCTAAAAGCAACCCGCCAAACCCGCAACGATGGAACTGCCTTACAGATCAACTTAGTTGGCTTCGATTCGCACTGCCAGCCTCACTTTATCGAGGTCACCAACAGAGATCCGTGGTCAGAGTAAAGGGACAGAGTAAACTCTAAAACGACCGCAATTGGCCGATAGCGTCCCAACTTTCGCTGAAACTCTGGGTTGACAGATTTCCGCTATTCACCACATAGCGGAATCTGGCCGCTCAGATCGCTAAGGGGCGCTTTCGACCGGTTACAGAATTTCCTCAGCTTCAGAGCCAGACAGCAAAAAATGTATCCGGCCCCTTTTAGTTATCGGTGACAGGCGTTCACCTTGTGGGCTAAACTGCCGCAGATGCTTCTGATGCGGGTGATGAAATCCACCCTCGATGGGCGAGCGAAAAAAAAGCATTCAAAGGCATCTCTGCGTGATGGATCGACCCGACAACAAGAACTGGACAGGAGCATTACCATGAATTTTTCTTTCTGCGGACTTTATCGGCTGGCGACTCTTTGTCTGATCCTGCTGATCTCGGCGCTGATGACTTCGCCTTTGCTGGCGGTAGACTGCACTTCAGCAGACATTGATCTCAACTCGCAAGCCGCGATTGACGACTTTCAGCTCACCTATGGACCCTGCGACACGGTCACTGGCGTTCTGACCATAGATGGTGCCGATATAGCCAATGTAGGCGGCCTGTCGGCCCTGACCAGCGTGGGCGACTCTCTGCAAATCTCCAACAATGCCGCCTTGACCAACCTGAACGGCCTGTCGGCCCTGACCAGCGTGGGCGGCTATCTGTCTATCTACATCAATGCCGCCTTGACCAACCTGGACGGCCTGTCGGCCCTGACCAGCGTGGGCCGCAATCTGATTATCCTCAACAATGCCGTCTTGACCAACCTAAACGACCTGTCGGCCCTGACCAGCGTGGGTGGCTATCTGCATATCACCTCCAATGACACCTTGACCAATGTAGACGGCCTCTCGGCCCTGACCAGCGTGGGCGGCGAACTGAAGGTTACCGGCAATGCCGTCTTGACCGACGTAGACGGACTGTCGGCCCTGACCAGTGTGAGCAGTAATCTGGAGATTTCCGAAAATGACGTCATGACCAACGTTGACGGCTTGTCGGCCCTGACCAGCGTGGGTGGCTATATGACATTCACCAGCAATGCTGTCTTGACCAACCTGGACGGCCTGTCGGCCCTGACCAGCGTGGGCAGCGATCTGACTATTCAAAGCAATGCCGCCTTGACCAACGTAGACGGCCTGTCGGCTCTGACCAGCGTGGGCGGCTATCTGTATATCAACAACAATGCCGCCTTGACCAACCTGAATGGCCTGTCGGCCCTGACCAGCCTCGGCGACGATCTGACTATTCAAAACAATGCCGTCTTGGCAAACGTAGACGGCCTGTCGGCCCTGACCAGCTTGGGCGACTTTCTGAACATCAACAACAATACCGCCTTGACCAACCTGGACGGCCTGTCATCATTAATCAGCGTGGGAACCGATGTAACCATACAAAATAACCCGCAACTGGCCGTGTGTTACGCACTGGCGCCGCTGCTGGACGATGTGGATGACGCACTCCCCGGCCCGGGCCCCGGCGCCGCCGGTATCCCGGACGTGGGCGGTGATGTGTTCCTCTCAAACAACCTGCCGGGCTGCAATACCGTGGCCCAGATCCTGGCGGTAAGACCGCCGCAGGGCACCGCGGTTCTGGCCATTCAGAAGCGTTTCTCGGATGGCAACAACGACACCCCGGTGACGCTGAATTTGCAGTGCAGCACCGGCAGTTATGCTCCCGCGAGCGTGACGGTCTATCCGGATGACGCGGGTCAGCCGTGGGGTGACTACGGCATGATCGAGCACATCTTCGTGGTCTCGCAGATTGCGCTGGTCAATGGCGAAGGTGCAACCTGCACGGTCATGGAAGAACCGGTTGCCGGTTATGCCACGGAATACAAGTGCCCACCGGCAGACCAGCTGAGCACGGCTGATCCCTCGTGTGTGCCAGATGGCTACACGGTACCGGAAGACAACTACGCCTGTGCCTGGTCCGACGTGCAGGAAGGCGATTCCAATTATTGCCTGATCGTCAACGATCCGCTGCCAGCAGAAGTGGCTGTTACCAAGGTGTGGGATGTCAGCAACACCGGTGGTGAATACGTCAGCCGCGATGCCGAGATCAAGATCGGCTGCAGTGGTGAAATTGTCGACTCCACCTGGGAGAAAGGTAACTGGTCGTACAAGAAGTTCTACCTGGGTGAAGGCGACTACACCGATGGTATGGCCACGGTAACTGTGCAGGTTATCCCGGACTACCCGTCCTCCGAGTGCTTCGCGGTGGAAGACGACGTCGACAGTTCGGTCGAGGTGACCAGTGACTGCGGTTCCTGGAACGAAGGTACGATGGAAGTGTCGGCCGGCGAGGGCGACAGTTGCACGATCACCAACACATTGTTCTTTGAAGGCATTCCGACGCTGAACCAGTACGGCCTGGCCCTCATGGCCCTGCTGATGCTGGGCATGGGCATGGTTGGCGTCAGGCGCTTTGTCTGATCAGCCCTGGCTGACATGCATTAAACCTGAACCCCGGGGCGGGCAACCACCCCGGGGTTTTTGTTGGCTGCAGGCGGTGCGTGATCTCCGCTCCTGGCCGAACTGAGTACTCAGCCAGCACTTGATCAGCTACAAAGACTGTTCTGCTTCAGGGCGCAGAACGGAACCGCGCTGAGAATTGAGAGATTCTCCGAGATCACCCCGTTGCAATCGCGCAAGGAATGGCGTTAACGCTATACTATCGATGCCGTCTTTGAACAAGCAGACCATCGCAGTCCGTACAATCGATAGGAGGGAACGCTAATCGTGAATAAGGTCTCTCTGGTTAGGCGCTATCCTCTCGTCAGCTATTTCTCGATGTGTTTTCTGATTGCCTGGTCCGTGTGGATCCCCGTTGGCATATTTGCGCCGGACAGTCCCGCGCTGACTCTTCCGGGCGCTTGGGCGCCAACGCTTGCAGCCCTTTTAATCACATTATTCACGGAAGGTCGTTCAGGCGTAAAGAACCTGCTAAGAGGCCTTTTGAAATGGCGCGTTGGAGTGCGGTTCTATGTCTTCGCCATCTTTGTCACGCTCGGTCTCTTGCTGCTTGCAATCGGCATAAACGTACTGTTGGGAGGCTCGCCTCCGGGAATCGAAGCTATCGCTGCCCGGTTTGGAATTCCAAGTGAGCAAGCACTTCTGTTCATCGCGATCTCTCCGCTCGTCTTCATCACGACTATCTTTGCCGGAGGCCCAATAGCTGAAGAACTTGGTTGGCGCGGGTACGCCCAGTCCCGGATGCAGGCACGGACGGGTGCCGCTTTCGCGGGACTGGCCATCGGATTTATCTGGAGTCTATGGCACCTCCCAATGTTCTTGTTCTTCCCTTCGGTGACCGGCCAGTTGCCAATCGAGTACTACATTCCATTAATCAGTGCCATGGGCGTTCTTTTTGCGTGGCTCTACAACCGAACCGGTGGCAGTGTGCTGCTATGTGTCTTGTTTCACGCTGGTATCAATTTTGCCCTCGGCGTTGTAGGAGTAGAGGCGCTGATGGCAAGCAAGCTCTTGCTTACGATTCTGTTGATCCTGACGGTGGTCCTGGCCATGGTCTTGTACCGGCGAATTCGGTCGATAAAAACACTTCTATCTCCATCGCACTCGGGAGCGCAGGGTTCGAAGGGGTTCTCAGGTTGACCAGATCAAGCCTGGCCCGGTTAGGCTGTTGAAGGTCGCTTCCGATCCGGAGCGGAACAAAAAAGCGGGAAATATCCCATTCTGCCTTCTATAGTGCCGCGATGTTCAGACTCCTTCGGCACGCACCTTGTGGGAGCTGATAAAGCAGTTGATCAATTTGAATTACCCATCCGGTGGGCTTGAAGACGAATTGGTGAACCGCCCCGACTTTACCGGAGACTCTTTTGTGTGAGTGGAATGCCCCGGGTACGGCGGACACTTCCGACCCAACTCGAAACTTATTGGGTAGGAGCGGAACTCTATCGTTTGAGTTGGCGATCTCCAAGTTCAACCCGAAGAGGAAGATCGCATCCTTTAGGATAGAATGAAAGCACATGACTCGAAGCGGACGGTCGCTCACGTCTCGATCAATCCATTTCTTAATATCACTACCTAAGCTATTAAAGGTCAACGCATGATCCTCCGACGTATCTCAGAAAACGTAAGATCACAGAATTGGTTCGCGGTGGCGGTTGAATTTATCATCGTTGTTGTCGGCGTATTTATGGGCCTACAGGTTCAGGATTGGAATGAAGCACGCAAAGAACGCGTCGAAGAGCACGTTCTGCTCAGCCGCCTTCATGTGGAAGTACTGGAACTACTCGAGACACAGCGCGAAGAATTGATGGGCCTGAGTGAGCGAGCCGGCGTTTTGATGGGTGTCAATCCCGTACTGTTTTCGCAGGAGCCATTGCGCGTCATTTCCAACTTGGAGTGTGATCATATTGCGGCGTCACACGTCTTTAGACGGTCGCCGGACGAGCTGCCAGTTCTTGATGAGATGTTATCCACCGGACGGTTTGACGTGTTGCAGGATGAAGACATCAAAGAGCATTTGCGTGATTACGTGTTATTTCGCGGGCGCGCACGCGCTTACTATGAGGAAGCTACCAACGAGCTATTTCGATTACACAGCCGATTCCCAGATCTCATAGCAGTCGGTCGGGTGCCAATAGAAGCCGGGCATGTCGGGGGTTGGACCAGACTAAGCAGCTTAGGATTCCGATGGGACCCTGTTTGTGACGGCGAGAAGATGCGAGCAAGCCAGGCGTTTCTCAACGAGTATGTCGATAACCTGAGCCGAATCGGATCAATGATCCTGTTTACCGAACAGCGTCAGGAACATTTGGAAGAACTCGAGTCCGCGCTATCTGCGCGGCTCGGCGTTACAGCAATTTCGGGATCGCAGGAGTAAGTTCACTTTAGACCTGCGTGTCCGCTTCTGGCCGAACTGAGAACAAGTCGACCCTGAAATTGGTGGCTAGATCTGTTCCGCTACTCGCCCGATAGCAGAAATTCCAGGTTACAGAGCCAGATACTCCGAGAACGACCCATTGCAGAACTCCAATTCACCTGGACCTGAGTTTTTTAGGATCGCTCCGTAATCTTGGTAATTTAAGTTGGCGGGAGAGTCAATTTGACGCCCTATTTTAGTGCCCTATACTCATGACATGAGCAAGAAGTAATTAGCAGACCGATTCAAAACATTTTATGGTCAAGAATTGACTGAGTTTGCGAGGCACCCTGCACTAGTTCAATGGTTCGGTTTTCCAAACATTGCGAAGGCGATCTTGAGTATTAACTTTCCAATTCCAATAAGCCGACGCTGGCTCTCAGAATTCGGCACGGTACGAGCTATATTGTGCGCCCTTGTATTAGTGCTATTCAGTCCAAATACTATCGCGATCGAAATCGTGATCTTCGGTGACAGCTGGGCCGAACCCATGAATCCGGCTTTGGTTTCCGTTTTTTCTGAAAATGGGCACAGCGATGTTAAAGTCTATTCAACGTTATTCTGGGGTCTGGCAAATCGCCTTCAGTCGCCAGAAGGGTTGAAATACATAACTGGAGTATTGAGTCAGCATCCAGACGTAGACATTGTGCATTTAGTTACCGGTTACAACGACGTGCATTGCAAATTAGTGAACAGTGAATGTCTTACGAAGTGGCTTCCGTCTATGGATGGTACAAAGGAGGAGGAAGACATTCTCAATGAAATTATGTCCGATACTGAGGCGATAGTTGACCATATTTTGTCGATTCGCCCTACGGTAAAAATATTTTTGCAGAGCTACGATTACATGAGGCCCTGGGGTGAAATCAACATCATGGGTACGCCTTCGCAAAACAACAGTGTCCACGATAAATGGGCTGCCAAGGCCCAGATGCTGGCAGACAGGAAGCCGGCTCTTACTTTTTTGAATCTGCATGGGCTCTTGCAGGTGACTTATGGCTTCAACGGAGTCACTTACACGCAATATGACCCGCCCAGTCCGATTCCGGCTGGTCACCCTTCGTTACCCAATCCAGAGTTGCCAAGCCCCCGGCAGCCATTTCAGCGTAATGACAGTTCTCACCTGACTTGGGCAGGGTACAAAGTAATGGCTAAGGGACAATACGACGGATTCTATGGCGCAGTTCTTGACGGCGAAGAGTTTAAGATCAATGCCGGCCTGAATGATGCCTGGTACAACCCCGCCACCAACGGACAGGGATTTCTCATCACGGCTTTTCCGGATAGAAAAGAAATGTTCCTGGCCTGGTTCACTTTTGATACGGAACGCCCGCTGGCGGATGTTACCGCAATGCTGGGGGAGCCTGGTCATAGATGGCTAACTGCACAAGGACCCTACGAAGGGGATACCGCCAACTTGACAATATTCATGACTGAGGGTGGTGTGTTCGATGCTGCCGTGCCAGTCGTTTCAACCGACCCGGATGGTGATGGGACCCTGACACTCGAGTTTGCGGACTGCACCCAAGGAATGGTGAGTTATGCAATCACCTCGCTTGGCATCTCGGGTGAAATTCCCATTCAGCGTATTTCGGCCGGTAATGTGCCGTTATGTGAATCACTTGATCAACAGTAGCACGATCCACAGTAGCGCCCGAATTGACGTAACTGCCGCGAAGGACTCTGTGACCATTGGAGCGTCTTTCTCTCCAATAGCCGCTTTTGGCCGAACTGAGAACAAGTCTGTCCTGAATTAGCCTGCTTAATTGGTTCTGCTACTTGCTCGATAGCGGAACTGGTTCCCTGGTTGTCCGAAACCTCCGCTAACGACCCGGAACAGAAATCGCACCAGTTTCAATACCTGTCAGGAAATTTCAAAGGACATCAGCAGTATGTCCCACAATATCGCGGCGAAGAGTGCTGGGACGAGCACGGCATGAACTGCACGGTTCTTGGAAAGAGCCAGAACAGTGAATCCCACGAAACCAAACAATGACGAAGCATTGCCTATGACGAATAGCTTTTCGCCAAAAACGATAGGGCGAAATAGCGTCGCCAGCGTGACGGTTAGCACGGCAATCCACCAAACGGGACGCATTGTTCCATAGTAGTAATCTCTATAGTTTGCGCCTTTCACAGGTTGTGGGAATAGAAGGTAAGAAATTAAAAACAGCCCTATCGGGCCGGTTAGCATCATAAGTAGACCCAGAAATGACCATCCGGAATAATTCTGTAAGCCCCAGATTTCCCACCATTGCTGGAGTAGTGCAACAAATACGAGACAAACCAGGACTGCATGAACCCAGTAACCAGACGCAGAGTCACGATTCCTTATATGACGAGCAATACCACCCAATATCTCGGCTAGTCCGAGACCGATTATCATCGATAGCAAGACCATCAAAAACTCAAATAGGCTCATCGCCATTACCCGAAAAAGCACCTAATCGAAAGTAGTATATAGAATCTCGTTGTGAGTGGTGATCCAACTATTACCGCTGTTGGCCGATGGGAGAACTCAACAACCACCGATTCCTAAACTGAATCAGTTCCGCTATCCGCCTGGAAGCGGTCATTAACATGACTTAAGGGTGAAGGGCCGCTTTCGACCCGAAGCAGTCATTCAGATGATAACCATTGTTGGGCATCCCGCATGATCGCTCGAAGCTGTTCATTATCGTAAGGGGGAGTTCGCCGGTGTAGCATTGCATGGCAGTTAGGGCATACAGGAACAAGGTCCTTCTTCGGAGCCACTTTGTACTGTCTCTTGAGACTCGATAGCAGCCGTTTGTGGTGAACATGAATGAAATCTCGACCTATCTTTCCATTGCGCGCTTCAAAGTTCATCTCGCAAACTGCGTATGCTGTGCCATTGTGCCGAATACATGCTTCCCTAGCTTTGGAGTCGCGCTCGTGTGCGACGAATCAGTTCATCGAGCTCACCCGTTGCTCAGGGATGCCACGACGGGCTCATGCCGTCGTTCGTGATAGCTACCGGCGCGCCGCCTTGGGCGGAAACGTAGGCGAGCGACGGGGCGGACGACCACAGGCTGAAGGCGATCCACTGGCCATCCGCAGAATACGACACACCCCCGGCGTTGCCGACGGTGGTCAGCTGGGTGACGTTCGAGCCATCGGTGTTCATCGAGAACAGATTGCACACGCCCGCGACGCACCACCCCGACGCGAGCCGGCGCCCATCGGGAGACCACGAGAGCCCGCCGCGGCCCCCCCAATTCGCGGTGATCTGCGTCGTACCGGTGCCGTCAGCATTCACGGTGGCGAGCGCGTCATAACCATCGTCGCCGCTAACACGGATGAACGCGATCTTCTGGCCATCGGGAGACCACGCCGGAGTACGTCCGTCGGCGGCGATGTGCAACGGGGCAGAGCCGTCATCGGTGACCTTGATGACCCACATGGACGACTCGTAGAGCCCCTCGGTACTGACGGCAAGCTTCTGCCCATCGGGAGACCACGCTACCGATCCATAGCCGGCGTCGACGGTGCGTCGCAGGACGTTCGAGCCATCGGCGCTCATCAGGTAGATATCGGGGAAGTCGCTCTGACTGTCCTGTCGCACGAACGCGATCCGTTGACCGTCCGGAGACCAGACCGGACGGCTGTTGACCGCGCTGTTGGTCAGGCGCGTCCGTCCACTACCGTCGATGTTGACCGTGTAGATCTGGCGATCCGAAAGGCTCGCGAACACGATCTTTCCCGCGTCGCATGTGTAGCCGGGTAGGGCTACCAGCCTGGTCAGGTTCATGGTTAAGTTCCCATCGGCACCGTACAATTTCGCGGAGCCGACATCACAACCGTTCAACTCCAGCTCCAGCCAGCCCCAATAAGTCCCCGGCCCGATGGGGTTGCCGAACGTACCGTTGACCACTTCGAAAAGGTCCACGGCGACCGGAACCCCCGGCCGAAACTCGCCGGTGTGAAGTTCAGAAATCAGCCACAGCCTTGCTCCACCGGCGGTATGACCGTAATAGAAGATCGTCGTGCCCAAGGCATGTACGTTGAAATCGAACCCGTGGCCCGGGTTTGCAGCATCGTAAAACAGGCCGTTCAAACCGGGTTCCTGGGACTGCTGTCCCTCTAGTGCCTGAACGGCAATGTTCTGCCCATCCTGCGTCGTGTCGCAGGACACGCCCGTCAGGCCCACGAGCCGAATGAATTCGAGTTCGATGGTGCCGTCCATTCCTTCCAGGCGACCACTGCCATTATCACAACTCTGGAACCGGATGACCAGGTTTCCCCATACGGATGCCGGAGGCTGCGGGTTGCCGAAAACTCCAGCACGCACCTCAAACAACTGCAGGGTGATTTCAGCGTTGTACTCGATGTCCCCTTGGTAGAGATCGGAGATCAGCCACAGACGTTCGCCGCTCTTCGTGTGCCCATAAAAATACACCGACATTCCTTGCTCGTGTATGTTTACATCGAAACCCTGTCCTGGTGTAGAAGGGTCGTAAAACAGCCCATTCAGTGCAACGGCATTGGGCACGGGATCCACAGCGCCCATATTGACGGGCTGCATGCCATCAACCGTGGCAGCGGCAAAGGCAATTTGAGTTGCCAGCAATGTAACGGCAAGAAAAGCAGGTGTGCGCATGTATATCTCCTGAATTACGTTATTGACCAATCTGCCTGGCCAGCCGCAGAACGCCTGGCGCCGCTTCCCGTCATCCGGGCCGCCTGATTTCGCCTTCATCGTCCAGTCTTGTTTGATTCAAAAATCAACGGGATTTTCGCAACTTGAGGTTGGCACACCCCCCGGCTTCCTGCATGAAGCCCAGCCCAATATTTCTTGAAGATTCGGTGAAGGCGCAGTAATCTCAAAAATGCGTTGACACCTGGCCGACGCTCAAGGTGAACGATGGCTAACTCGAAAACAACGATCCTCTACTCACAGGCGATCTTCGAATTTGCCGATCTGATACTCGACACACGCCAGCGTGCCGTCTTCCGCGATATCCTGCGCATTCCCCTGCCCAAGCTGACCTACGAACTACTGCTGGCTCTCGTCGACGCCGCGCCGAGACTTCTCACCCACGATGAACTGTCCGACCGTGTTTGGCGAGGGCGGCAGGTTACACCGGAAACGCTCGCTCAGCGGCTGCTATTGCTGCGGAAGGCCCTTGGCGACGAAGCGAGTAGTCCGCGGTATTTGCGTGTTGTTCGCGGCCTGGGCTATCAACTCATTCCGCCGGTCAATGTGCGGCGAGGTTCGAGGGCGCCGCGGCTTTTACCGCCCACAGGAAAATCCGGGGAAGCAGACACCTTCTCTGGCATTCCGGGTGATATCGATCTTTCGTTGCCCGCACAACCATCGATCGTCATCCTCCCATTCGACGCCGATGACGATGCAGATCATCGGAATCTCGCGCGCGGCCTGACCCACGACATCATGACCCGCATTGCGCGAACCCGCTCTTTCTTCGTGATTGCCCGCGGGACGGCCTTCCAGTACGCGCCAGGTGCGCATGACGTGCGCGACGTCTCGCGCAGGCTCGGTGTCCGGTATGCCGTGCAGGGCAATATTCAGTTTGGCGGGCCCAAGGTGCGGATCAACGTGGCCTTGGCAGACGGCATCGAGAGCAGGGAAATCTGGGCGGAGAGTTTCAATAGCAAGCTCGAGTATGTTTACGAGACCCAGGAAGAGATCGCCGATCTGATTGTCGGCGCGATCTCAGCGGAGGTCGAGGTAGCGGAGCGGCAGCGAGCATTGCTCGAGTGCCCGGCGAGCCTGGACGCGTGGAGCGCCTACCACCGAGGCTGCTGGCATATGTACCGCTTTACCCCTGAGGACTACGAGCAGGCGCAGAAGTTTTTTGAGCTCTCCGTTCGGCTCGATCCGAATTCGTCACGAACGTTCGCCGGACTTTCTTTCGTGCATTGGCAGCGGGCCTTTCTCGAGATCTCACCCGACCGGACTGGTGAGACTCAGCAGGCATTCGAACTGGCCCAGCAAAGCGTATCTGTCAATCCACGCGATCCGCTCGGCCACTGGGCCCTCGGTCGGGCGTATCTGCTGCGTGGCGACATGAGTGAATCCCTCGCGGAACTGAAGATTTCGACGACCTTGAACCCCAGCTTCGCCGTGGGTCAGTACACTCTGGGATTTGCACTGATGCAAAACGGTGACACCGTGCACAGTATCGAGAGGGCGGACAAAGCACGGCGCCTGAGCCCTTACGATCCCATGAGCTTCGCGATGATAGGCGTGCGCGGCTTCAGTTTGGCCCTCACAGGGAAGTACAAAGAGGCAGCAAGGCTAATGGCGCTCTCGGTCCAACAACCCAATGCGCACTACCATATGGTCGCAATGGCCGCGGTTTGTGACGTGCTCGCCGGCAACAAGGAGGCGGCGCGACGCGGTTGCGGACGATTGCTCAAGGCCAGGCCAGGCTACGGCGTGAGGGAATTTCTTCAGGCGTTTCAGTTTCAACAACCTGCGCACAGGAAACTGCTTGATAACGCATTTCGCCGCCTCGGGCGGTTGCACTGAAACGTTGCAGACGCCGCAAGTAATGGGGTTAGAGTAAAACCAGCATCGCACGTGTATTCAGACCACAAGAAGGACTGTTCCTGGCCGGAAGCCGCACTCATTGATCGCCAGATTACTGCCTCGTTCGGTTCCGCTATGTGGCGGACAGCGGAATCCAGGTAGTTTGACATGGCAAGGGACGCTTTCGACCCATTGCTGCCCTGATCCATCAGGCCGCCTGCGGAAGATATTACTTGTGCTTTGAAAGCGATGCGCAGAACATCGGGTGCAAATGCCGGCTATGCAGGAGTCGTAGGCCATGCCATCTATACGCAGCTGCAACACCCTGATGCTATTTTCGATACTACTTTCGCTCATACTTTCTGCGCCTGCGTTGGCTCAGAATTGTATGCCTGCTGACATTTCCTTGGCTTCACAGCAGTCGGTAAACGATTTTCAGCAGGATTACGGGCCATGTGACGTTGTAACAGGGGATCTTTCGATCGTCGGAAATGACATCAGCAACTTGGACGGGTTGTCGGGACTCGCCGCCGTCGATGGAAATCTATTTATCAGCGACAGCCCACTGCTTGCTTCCATAACCGGCCTAAATTTGCTCTCAACGGTAGGAAAAGACTTAACGCTTCAGGCCAACAATGCCCTTGAAACCTTTGACGGCCTCAATTCACTGCAATCCGTCAATGGCAATGTTTTCATATTCCGGAACGATGCCCTGACCGACTTTCGGGGGTTGGAGTCGCTAAAATTCGTGGGTGCCCGCTTCTACATTAGCATTAACCCCAGATTGAACAATGTCCACGGACTTGAAGCACTGAGTAATATCGGCGGCACTTTGCGTATTTGGGATAACACAAGCCTGAGCAATCTTGATGGATTCACCGGGTTGAAGAGAATTCAGGGTTCCCTCGAGATAGTCAGTAACTCCTCTCTCACCAATCTGGATGGATTTTTGAATTTGAATACTGTAGAGCAGGATCTGCTTATTCAACTGAACAGTTCCCTGGTGAGCATTCAGGGTTTATCTGGTTTGGTTTCGGAAATCGGTATTCTCGCGATTCTCAGCAACACAGCGCTCACGAACCTGGACGGACTCAATGACCTGACAGAGGTTGGACAACTGATCATCACGAATAACACTAATCTGTCGGATTGTCAGGGCGCTCTGAAACTCGTTGACTCAGTGGTAGTGAGCATCAGTAATAACCAACCTGGCTGCAACTCGGTAGCAGAGGTTCTGGCGGCGAACCCGTATCTGATAAGTGCCGGCCTGAATGATGCATGGTACAACCCGGAAACAAATGGCCAGGGATTCTTTATCATCGTTTTCCCGGACATCCAGGAAATATTCATGGCCTGGTTTACCTACGAAACTGAACGGCCGCCAACTAATGTGGAGGCGACACTCGGTGAACCGGGCCATCGCTGGCTGACCGCACAGGGACCCTATGAAGACAACACGGCTGTGTTGTATTTATATAATACAGTTGGTGGCGTATTTGATTCGCCGGAGCCTGCCCCGCACTCCGAGGAGATTGGTGAGATCTATGTCGAGTTCAGCTCCTGCAATTCAGGTACCGTTGGCTATGAAATACCAGATCTCGGTCTCCAGGGTGAAGTGCCTATTGAACGTATCGCACTGGACAATATTGCGCTATGTGAAATTCTAAGCGGGCAATAGCATTGGTGATATGTAGATTATTGTTTTACAGAAGATCGGCATCCATGGCCGAAAGAAGGAAACATCCAACCATTGGACAAAATAGTACGGCTATCAAGCATAAAGTGCCGAGTCGTGGCATTGGTTTTTAATTTTCGCGGTTGAACACGGTAGCTTCATCGTTTGCAGATTTCCGGATGAGCAACTTGCCGTCCTGTAGCTCCACCAAGATATCGTAAGTATTTGCAAGTTCTGCAGTCAGAGTAAAACCAACATCGCACGGGCGTTCAGGCCGCAAGAACGACAGCTCCCGGCCCACAGCGAAACTTGGGTGTGTTGAAATTAGTGACGTCTGCCTGGGCCAAAGGCGGAGTTAAAACCGGTTTTGAGCGCCTGGAACAGCAGCAGCATCGCGATGCCTGTTAGCGCTGCTGCTGAGCCATGTTTGAGTGAAGGTGGTTGAAATTTAAACGCGGCTGCGACATCGGGAATAGCCACCACCACGAACAAGCTGGCCAGGGTTCCCAGCAATATCCAGATGCCTACTTTTGACAACCCGGTAAATGTTTCCCTCCAGCCGGATCCTGGTAAGCGCGAAGGAAGGATCAATGCGGCATTTGCAACCACCAGGACAATAAATGCAAGCGCACGGGTTTCTTCGATGGCGATGCCTCTATTAATCGCCCAGGTATAAACGGTTATGGTAGCGAGAGTCACTAATGTGCCCTGCGCTATGCTCAGCAATACAAAAGGCATTGAGATCAACGATTCAGATGGGGCACGGGGTGGCACATGCATCAATCGGGCCTTGCCCGGCTGGGCTTCAAATACTACCGAGCAGGCGGGGTCGATGACCAACTCCAAAAAGGCGATATGAATGGGTGCGAGTAACAAGGGTAATCCGAACAGCAGCGGTAAAATAGAAAGGCCAATAATCGGGATATGCACTGCAATTGTGTAGATCAACGCCTGACGCAGGTTGGCAAAAATGCGTCGCCCCAGAGCTATAGCGGTGACTATGGCCGCAAAATCATCTTCCAGGAGCACCAGGGATGCCGCTTCGCGGGCAACGTCGGTGCCGCGCTTACCCATTGCAATGCCAATATGCGCGGCTTTTAACGCGGGTGCATCGTTCACGCCATCACCGGTCATGGCGACGATTTCACCGCCAGACTTGAGCGCCTCAACAATGGCCAGCTTTTGCCGCGGTGTCACACGGGCAAAGATATTTATCTCGCGAATGCCTTTTGCCAGCGCCGCAGGGTCGGATTCCTCAAAGTCCGTGCCGGTGAACACCGTGGCGCTATTGATTCCAGCTTCCTTGGCAATAGCGCGCGCGGTGCGGGAGTAGTCACCGGTGATCATGACCACCCTGATCCCCGCCTGGTGGCACAGCGCCACAGCTTCCGGCACCTCCGCCCGCAATGGATCGGCCAGTCCTACCAGCCCGACGAACTCAAAATCAAAATCATGCTGAATCGCGGGTAAATTGATGTCCGCGCGATGCCTTGCTTTGGCAACACCCAATACGCGCAAGCCGCGATCGGCCAGGCTCTCGGCATCCCTGGTTACCTGCTGACGCGCTTGCTCGGTCAGATGACAGAGATCTGCAATCGCTTCAGGCGCTCCCTTGGTCGCTACCTCATGATGCTGGCTTGAATCGCCTCGCCACAGGTGGGACATGGCCAGCAGGTCAGATGAAATCTCATATTCCCTGGCCAGGTCCCAATCCGGATGCAGGTGCTCCGTGTTGGCCAGGTAGTCGCGGGCAAACCGGGTAAACGCCATTTCCATCGGATCATGCGGGTCGATTTCGCTGGCCAGGACGGTGTATTCGAGTAATTCATGATACGTTTCCGGCAGGTCAGTGCCGATAATGTCGCGGGTTTCCAGTACCTGGCCGCCTACCGATAGCGCTGCCAATGCCATGCTGTTCTGCAGTCAGGGTGCCGGTTTTATCAACGCATAGCACCGTGGTTTCACCCAGGGTTTCAATGGCATTCAGCCGCCTCGTTAAAACCTTGTGATGCGCTATCCGACGGGCGCCCATCGCAAAGAATACAATCATGATCACCGGGAATTCCTGGGGTAAAATTCCCATGGCCAGCGTGATTCCGGCCAACAAACCATCCAGCCAGCCTCCCCGCAACATCCAGTAGGCCACTGCCAGTGCGATACACAATAGGACTCCTATGATCGCCAGTCGCCGGGTAAAAAGGCCGATTTCGCTGCGCATAGGGGAGGATTCAGAGCTGATTTCCTGCAGGGATTTGCCAATGCGCCCCAACTCGGTTTGTGCACCTGTGGCCGTCACGCGGATCAAGCCCTGGCCGCGGGCAACCAGTGAGCCGGCGAATACCTGGCTGCTTTCAGGAAATTTCGTTACCGGCTCTGATTCACCCGTGAGCAGGGACTCGTCCACCGCCAGTTCATGGGCCTCCAGGACGATGCCGTCCGCCGGCACCCTGTCACCTTCCACCAGAATCAGGATATCTTCACGCACCACCTCACGCCCCGGAATCCTGCTCTTTACGCCGTCGCGAATGACCAGCGCCCGCGGACTGGAAAGATCCCGCAGGGCCTCCAGTGCGTGCTCGGTGCGTCGTTCCTGCAGTATGGTGATGGTCATGATAATGACCACAAACCCAAGCAGAATGGCGGCCTCATGAGCATCGCCCATGGCAAGGTAAATAGCCACCCGCGATCAACAGCAGCAGGAACATGGGCTCTCGCACAACTTCACTTGTGATTGCCCAGAGGTTGCGGCGCTGATCGACGCCCATCTCGTTGGGGCCCTCAGAAGCCATGCGTTCGGACGCTGTTTCCTGGCTTATGCCTTGAGGTATCGTTTCAGCCATAGCAGATGCAGTAGCTTATCGGAGAATTGGGATAGGTAGCACTATAGCGCAGGCGCCTTTCCTGTGATGGAGCTGGATCACAATTTGGCAATTTCTGGGGTCAGAGTAAAGGGACAGAGTAAAACCAACGTCGCACGAAGGTTCAGGCCGTAAGAGCGACCGCTCCTGACCGATTGCCGAACTGATTGATCCCCAAATTACGTCTTAACTGGGTTCCTCTCTGCGACGGATAGCGGACTAATGTCGTCTGAACTGGCGGGGGACGTTTTCTACCCACTCCGGAACTTCACACCATTTCTGAACATGCTGAGCGCACGGATGTGATCTATACTTTCAATTCGCCCGCTCCGGACAAGAGGTAGCAATGGACTGGAATGTCGTCGTTTCGATTGCAGAGCTGATAAGTGCGGTAGCGGTCATTATCTCACTGATCTACTTAGCTTCCGAAGTAAAATCCAATACCAAAGCGCTCAAGGCATCGGCCGGTTTCGACGCTTCCCTGCACATGTCCGAACTGAACGAGGTTTTATTCCAGTCGATGCTCGGGGATTCCGTATATCAACAAGGCGGTGAACTGCGACTGACCAAAGTTGTTTCCAAGTTTTATGACCCGACAGCCTCACCGGAGGATCTTTCACCCTCGGACCACCTCCTTCTTGCCTTTGTCCATCGCGCCGTATTCCAGAAAATTGAAGCGGAATATTATCTTTACCAGCATGGTTTCCTGGAATCTTCACAATGGGAAGCAAGACGGTCCTGGGCGTGTGGCCTGATTGAACTGCCGATTCCCAGGCACTGGTGGGAGTCGGAAATCGAACAGGGAATATTTCGATCCGAGTTCGTGGCCGCGATCACGGCGGCCGGTAAAGCCCAGGTCAGGGTGCCGGGCAGCAGGGGGTAGTTGCGCGAATTACAACTTCCACACCGGGCCGATAGCAGCCCCTCAGCGCCTTGAACGATCGGTGTGGCTGGACTTCCGCTTTCTGGCTCAAAGCGGCGAATGACCTGGAAGCGTTACCGATAGCCACTCATGACCCGTTCCGGCTCTTCGACTGGCAATATTCGACCGGCTGCTTATGATCCTCAGCTAGCTTGTCGCAATATGGCGCACCCATAAAGAATGCTATTCTCCACTTTCGCATACGACCAGTTACCAGGCTGCAACGGGATTGAGATTATTGACTGAATTCACCCATCGATTGGCGCAACCGGCCGACGCGCCCGCGATAGTCGAGTTGATGCAGAAGTCGATCGCCGAAAACATGAGGTCCTTTCTTTCCCTGGCGGAGATTGAAGCAGCCCGGGAAACCATGGGCGTCGATTGGACGCTGATAGAAGACGGAACATATTTCCTTGTCGAGACTGCCGGGAGCGGCCAACGGATCCTGGTTGGAGCCGGCGGTTGGGGCAAGCGAAAGACGCTTTACGGTGGTGATCACACCGCGGGGCGAGACGACTCCTTCAGCGATCCTGCGGTCGATGCCGCGCGTATCCGGGCCATGTACACGCACCCGTCATGGATTCGCCGTGGCATCGGAACCCTTTTGCTCGACCTGGGAGAGAAGGCGGCACGCGATGCGGGATTCAGGTCCATTGAACTGGGTTCCACGATTCCCGGAGAACCATTTTACCTCGCCAGGGGTTACAGGGAGGTCAGTCGCAATACCCGGATTGCCGCCAATGGCGCCCCTGCTGTCGTGATCAAAATGGTAAAAGATCTGTGACCGTTCACTTGCCAACACCACCCGGAGACACCGCATGAGCGAAGCCTTGAGCTCACCAGACCAGCACCAGATCCCTGAGTTCAGTCAGCTCATGGGCCACCCCCGCCCGCTCTGGATGTTGTTCATGTCAGAATTCTGGGAGCGCTTCGCGTTCTACGGCATCCGCTGGGCACTGGTGCTCTACATCGTGGCGCAGTTCTACGGAGGCGATCAGTCCGGACAGGCCGACGCCAACCTCACCTACGGCTCCTATCTCGCGCTGGTCTATGCCGGCGCGATCTTCGGCGGCTACATCGCCGACAAGATCATCGGTTACCAACGCTCGATTCTGGTCGGGGCCGTATTCATGGCCGCCGGCCTGTTCATGATCATGCTGCCGGACCCGATGCTGTTCAAGTTCGGTCTCGCCACGATCATCGTCGGCAACGGCTTGTTCAAACCGAACATCTCGACCATGGTTGGCAAGCTGTACTCGATTGCCGATGAGCGCCGCGACTCGGGCTTCACGATCTTTTACATGGGCATCAATATGGGTGCGTTCATCGCACCGGTCATTACCGGCTGGCTGGCGACCTCGCTGTTTGGCACTGACACCGCGCCCGCCTACCAGTATGTATTCGGCGCGTCCGGAGTCGGCATGTTGATCAGCCTGGTGTGGTTCTACTTCGGCCGGCGCCAACTGCAGGACATCGGCCGGCCGCCGGCGGAAGCCCCGGGCCGCCAGCGGGTGGTCTACGTGATGATCGGTGCACTGTGTGTGATCCCGCTGGTCTACTCGCTGCTGACGCTTGGCGCCGAAACGCTCCAGTACATACTGACCGTGTTGTTCATCGGTCTGGCCACGATGCTGATGATCGAGGGCATTCGCTCTGGCGCGGTGGCCCGCGACAAGACCATTGCGATGCTGATCATCTTTGCCTTCAATATCCTGTTCTGGATGTTCTACGAACAGGCCGGCAACTCGTTCACGTTCCTTGCGGACCAGATTGTCAACCGGGTCCTCGGTGGCTTCGTCTTCCCAACCGCATGGTTTCAGTCCGTATCAGCGCTTGCGGTCATCCTGCTCGCGCCCGTTGTCGCCTGGCTCTGGGTGTGGTTGGCGAAGCGCAATCTGAACCCCTCGATTCCGCGCAAGTTCGGCCTCGGCTTGCTGTTCAATGGCCTGGCTTTCCTGTTGTTGATGTTCGCGCTGACGAACCTGGTGAGCGACCAGGGCAAGATTCCGTTCTGGACCCTGATCACCGTCTACTTCATCCAGGTAGTCGGCGAGCTTTGTTTGTCGCCGATCGGCCTGTCGATGGTGACCAAGCTGGCCCCGGTACGGCTGGTCGGCCTGGGTATGGGCGGTTGGTTCCTTTCCACCGGCATCGGCAACAACCTCTCCGGCATTTTCGCCGGCGCGGTCAGCGGCGAGACCGGCATGACCACGACTTCGGCGCTTTCGGGCTACACCTTCGGCTTCTGGGCACTGGTCGGCGCCGGCGCAGTGCTGTTCCTGATCGCGCCTTTGATCCAGCGCCTGATGCACGGCGTGAAGTGATCCTGCCGGCCTCGAACCGCGAGTCCGCGTGCCCTGGTCGCTCGTCGGCGGTAACCACCCGTCAGAAGTGTGTCAACGCGATTGTCCCCGTTCAATCAGACGCGGTCACGTGCGGGTCGGTCTCGAAGATTCGTTGTGGCTGGGCAAGGGTGAGTTGGCACGTTCCAACGCGGGCCAGGTGATTGGACGGGATCGTGGTTGCGTGGGGAACAGGGATCAGTGAAGTCTGTGCTAAGCTCTGACCGGTCACCACCACGAACCTCGAGAATTGCACTGTCGTGAGTCAGGATCAATTATCGCGCACCATCAACCTGCCCGGTGCGGTATTTCTGATTATCGGTTACGTCGTTGGCGCCACCATCTTCATCCTCCCCGGTAGTCTTGCTTCACAGGCTGGTCCAGCGGTGTACCTCGCTTACCTGTTGGCTGCTATTCCGGCGGTTCTCGCCTGTATTGTAATGGCTTTGATCGGCAGTGCCGTTCCGGTTAGCGGCAGCATCTACGTGGTGATCCGCGATGCGCTCTCCCCTGCGCTGGGCTTTCTCTATATTTGGCTCATGGTCGCTTTGGCGGTTGTGGCCATCCCGTTGGTCGCTTACGGATTTGCCAATTATTTCGCCTATTTCTACCCGGGATTGAACAACAAATTGGTCGCACTGTCCGTTATCGGCTTGTTCGTCGCAATCAACTATTTCGGGATGAAGCTTGCCAGCAACCTGCAGAACATCATGGTTATTGGCTTCATCCTGGTTTTGCTGATTTTCGGCATTGGCGGCATTGCCAACGCCGAACATTCAACCATGATCCCGTTGTTTCCCAATGGCTGGCCCCCAATCATGGTGGCCGCGATAACGGCCTATTTTTCTTATTCTGGTGTATTCGTCATCGCTGAAGTCGCGGGAGAGATCAGGAACCCCGGGCGCACCATTCCACTTGCCATTTTCCTCAGTTTTATCGTGATTGCCCTGCTCTACGTGCTGGTGCCGTTTGCACTGACCAGCGTCCTGCGCTGGGATTCGCCCGATATGAGCGGAATGGCGGTAGTCACGGCTGCCAGCCTGTTTCTGCCGCAATGGGTGGTAACCCTGATCGCCGTCGGGGCACTGTTCGCCGCAGCGACCTCGATCAATGGCGTCATGCTGGGAATGAGCCGGGATCTTTACAAGGGCGCCAAAACTGGCCCATTCCCCCGCTATCTGGCAGGTATCCACCCCCGGTTCGGCACCCCATCCCGGGCGATCATCGTGGTCGGTGCGTTGTCGCTGGCTGGCGCACTCGCGGGAGGAGGTGTTGTCCAGTACGCCCAGATCGCGGTAATGGGCCTGATGGTCGTCCAGGTGATAACCGGTTTCGCTTTGCTGAAAGTACCTGCAAAAATGGCTGAAGCCTACCAGGCCTCCCCATTCAAACTGGGGATTTACCCTTTTCGCCTTATCTGTATCTGCTACATCGTTTTTTCCGTGGCCTTTCTCTTCGTACTTGCCTCGGAACAACCTGGCGCCATCCTGCCTGGCCTGGTTTTCATGGCACTGGGATTCGTGGCATACGCGATCAGTGGGTATTCGCGTAACTAGGGCCTATGTGCGTTTACCACGGTCGGCGATTTCCAGGTAAAGCGCGCTGTGGTCCAGCTCCGATCGGCCGTTGCGGCACATATCCCGGTACAACTCCTCGGTTACTTTCAGAACCGGCAGATCCAGGCCCAGGGAGTCGGCCAACTCGCGCGAAGTACGAAGGTCTTTTAAGGAACCTCTGATCAATTATGCGCGGGCGCGACGGTGTCTTTGCGGGATGCTCCGGTGCGCTTTTGGTGAGCGTGGTTGGGTTATTCCCAATGAGCGAATCAAAACGGGGCGGAGCGCCCGCAAAGGCCCGTCCCGTAAGGGTTTCGCCGCAAAAGCCGCATCTCGCACACAGCCCGCCTCGGCCATAGCGACAGCTATTGTCACTCGGCCCGCTGCGCACAATCTGCGGCTTTTGCGGCAGAAACGCGCTCCGTGCATAATTGATCAGAGGTTCCTTAATTGTATTTCCGCCTTGGCGCCGGGTTCGAAGCGGCAAGCGGATAACCGGCATCCAACAGGTGGCCACACATGGGAGCGCCCATGATGCCGGTGCCAAGGAAAGCAATTCGAGGTTTCATTATTTCTTCTTTATATCAATATCATAGAACGTGTTTTCCCGGATTTAAAACCTGCGTGTCGGTGGTTTGATTCGGTCTATGGGCAAGACTCCTGGATGATAAACCACGCCCTACAGATAAGGGGCATCATCGGGGTCGTTCTCGGTCTCAATGTTGGCGGTTGAGGGTAGCTTGGCCATTGCCTTTTTGAGCATCTCGACGTGTTCGGTCTCCTCGTCCCGAAGCTCGGTGAACAGGGTTTTGACCTCGGGATCCGTGATGCCGGGCAAGGCCATGTCGTAGAAGTCGTACGCCTTCTTCTCAGCGGCGAGCCCAAGCTCGAACGCCTGGACCGTGGACATGCCGCGGCGCGGCGCCCCCATTTCCGGGGCCTCGACGTCGTAGAGGTCGTCCAGTTTCAACTTCATCGGGGCTTTACCAAACCGGGCCATGCGTCGCTCGAGTAGCTCATTTCCGTGCTTGGCCTCGTTCTCAGCCATCGAGGCGAAGAAGGACCCGGGATCATTGCGGCCGGTGCGGCCGAACTGCGAGGCGAACATTTTGTAGCGCTGGTGCGCTTCCTCCTCGATCAGAATCGCGAGGTCGAGGGCGTCCATAAGGCTGAGCTTGGACAGGTCTAGACTGGTGGACATTGAATTGGACTCCTGTGTTGGGTTTGAGATTCCGTAGCAGCCGGTCGGCTGCGCCTCAGGCGATCCGCACCAGCCGAGTTCCGCCGGCGGGCCCGGCGGATCTCGAAACGACGTAATTATAACACCGCGTGGTGGGCAGGCGGAAAAGGGGTCAGAACCCTTTCGGCCTGCCGAACAACAGGGCTCCGAGTCCTTTATTGATATGATGCGGCAGGCTGTTACGCGCCCCAAAGGAACGCCATGAGTGAATTCGAATATGTAATGGTTTTGGTATCGATCGTAATCGCCCTGGCGATCGCACATTTGCTGACCGCACTCGCAGAAGGTATCCGGCGACTTCGGGGGCACGGCGAACCGATAAAACTGGATGCGGTTTTCCTTCTGTGGATCGGCTTTGTTCTGATCTGGCTGGTTTCATTCTGGTGGTGGGAATTCAAGTTTCAGGAACTCCTGATCGACTGGTCGTACGGCCTCTACCTTTTTGTAATCGGCTACTCAATCATCCTCTTCATGCTTGCAGAGATCCTGGTGCCGCACCGCATGCATGGCGTAACCGACAGCTATACCTATTTCATGGAGGGGCGGAAGTGGTTCTTTGGTGCATTGCTGCTCATGCAGGTAGTCGACATTGCAGACACGTTTTTTAAAGGTTATGAATGGGGCTTGCGTCCGGCGGTGTTGATCACCTATGCCGTGACGTTCGCTGTAGCCATCATCGGCATTATTTCCGAACGACGGTCATTTCAACTGGGAGCGGCCATCGTCGCTTTTTCTTCGCAGTTGCTCTATATATTCCAGGAACTCAATGTATTGGGTTCCTGGTAGTGACCTTGACCCTGATGGCAATCACGGTATTGTCGAAGCCCGTCGGGATAAGTGCAAGACCAAGGTTTGCCGCATAGCCGTGATTTGCGCTGCTGATACCCTCACCGCCCAGGATTTCCACACTGTCACTGTTGCGGAAACGAACCAGAGGTCCCCCAACGGGCGTCAGCTGCAGCGTCCCGTCCGGTTCCATCTCAATGCCGTCGATGTCGGTCAACCACTCAGGTCCGATCGCGGTGACCGATTGGTCGCTCAGATCCACCCGCCAAAGGCGTGAGCCACCGACGTAGAGCATATTGCCATCGAGGTGGATCCCATTGGCTCCAGAAAACTGCGACTTTGCCGTGAGCACCGATTGCGTGCGATCGTGCCCTATTTCGATCACTTTGCCGCCGGCTGTATCGCTGACATAGATCGTGCCGGCGCACGAAACAGCAATATCGTTTGCCACTTCAGTATCGAGATCAATCGTCTCCAGCGGCTCATACTCCGGCCAGGTAAAGATTTTCACACGATTCTTGTCGACGATGAAAAGCCGGTTGTTCCGTAAGGCCATTCCCGTTGGCGCGTCGAGTGCTGAAACGATCCGCCAATCAATCACGCTGCCATCGGCATCGAGCAGGGTCAGGAATCCACTGCCAGGCTCCTGAAAACCGCAGACGTTGGAAACCAGTAAAGTATCATCAGGCAGGGGCAGTACCGTCTCGGGCTCGCAAAACGCACCGCTCGCCACCCAGGCGATATCAGCTGGAACCGGTTCTGGCTCGTAGCATCGCCAGGGCCGTTATAACGACAAGCAGAGTACTCATGGGCAACAGTATAACCCGGTGAATATTCCGGATCCTTGCACCGCTATTTCGCGAGGACCGGCCTGAACTCTACTTCAAAGACCCGGATGGGATTACCCGTGCAACTATCTGAAAAAGAGTACCGGGGCCGGTCCAGGTTCGGCCGGGGTACTGACTAAACAGACCGCAGCGGATTTACACCGTGCACTGAGATAAAATCCGCTGATGTTCCAATTCAACGCCACCGGATTTCTGGCTCTCATCGCTGTTGTGATGTGCCTGAGCCTGGCGGTCGTGATCTTCCGTTCCGGTATGCGCGGCAGCATGGCGCGCAGGCTGTCGCTTGTTGCTGGTAGTCGAAGGCGTGACGCTTATTTCAACCGGATACATCGACCTGTTCCTCGGTCCGGAGATCCGGTCTCTACCCGAATACCCGGCCTGGCTGAAGATCGAAGAAATGGTCCATACCCTGGGTGACTGCGCCATGCTGGCGCTTTATCCCCCGTTTCTGGGTGCGGCTTTGACGACCCCCCTGACCCGGCCATTCACCCACAAAAAAGTGCGCACGGGGCTCATGTTTGCAGCGGCCCTCCTTTATTTTGCGGTTTTCTTCACACCACTCGAATTCGGAGCCGCACTGCTTTACCTGCTGCTGGTATTGCTTTTTATCTATGCGCTCGTGGCCTCAATTCACGCATGGCATATTTCAGATGGCGCAACCCGGGCGCGGGCCGGATCCTTCGCCATGGCTTTCGGATTCCGGGATATTTGCTGGAGCTATGTCTACGGCGCGGCCATATGGATGATCTGGTCGGGGGCCTACGCCGTGGTCGAACCCGATGCGTCCGGCGCGCCGTATATTTTTTATGCGCTCGGAACGCTCGTGGCGGTACCGCTCATCGCCTACGGGATCCTTCGCACACAACTCTTCGATATCGATTTGCGCATCCGCTGGACCGTCAAGCAATCGACCCTGGCTGCAACCATCGTGACCATCATTTTCGTGCTGACCGAGGGTGCCGACCGGTTTTTATCGGAAGAACTGGGAAACTGGGCCGGATTGGTGGCGGCGGCCCTGATCGTATTTTTCCTGACCCCTTTGCAACGTTTTGCCGAACGGGTTGCGGCGGTTGCAATGCCCCACACGAAAAACACCGAGGAATACGTCACCTTTCGCAAGATGCAGGTGTACGAGGCAGCCGTTGCCGAGGCGCAGCAGGAAGGTGGGATATCCCGGAAAGAACGCGCATTGCTGATCCGGTTGCGCGACTCCCTGGGCATTACTGAATCCGACGCAGAGGCGATCGAACAGGAGCTGACGGCGGCGCCGGGAGAAGCCCAATAGCGCCTTCGAAGGCTTAAGCGCCGCTTTCTCTTTTCTTGCTATGTTGTCAAAACACGCGTACGGTCATGCGCTGCGAATCTTCACAACCGCGAAGTTCGCTAATAAACTCAAATATAATTATGGAGACTGAGATATGAAATTACATCAATTGCTTACGGGTATTATTCTGGCCAGCGTCATGAGCGTTGCCGTGGCCGATCTTGAGCCCTGGAAGGATTACGAATTGAGCGTGGGAGTCAGCAACGTTACCACGGTCAAAGTTGACGCCAACATGATCGACAAGTACCTGGAAGGCCTGCGCCAGACCTGGGTAACGTCGAACGAAGTAGCCAAATCACTGGGCCAGATCGAAGGCTATTGGATTCATGTCAGCCAGTTGCCCAACAGCGGCGATTTCAATGTCGTACTCGGTGTGGACTTCAAAGACTCCGCATCGCTGCAGCCCGACAAGGAAAAATACGATGCATTCATGAAAGCATGGGGCGAAGCGAACCAGGCAAAATCTGACGAACTGGTCAAAACCTATCCGGATATTCGCGAGATCGTCGGCGAATACAATATGCGTTCTGTCACCTTCAAGTAAGGGAATTTACGTCAAGGCCTTCCTGGCTGCCAGGAAGGCCTTTCCTCCCCGCAACACTCAGTTCGTTATCGGTGTAAGGGTTGTGATGCTCAATAGCAGCACAGCCAGTACCGTATACACTGCAAAAACACGATGAAACAGGAGATTATCGGTACGCAACGCGACACAAGACAGCGCGATCAGGGGCCCTGCAAATACGGCATATGCCAACTGGTCGACAATCGATACGTCTTTTCCCAGCTTGATGAGGTAATCGATCAAGTCGATAACGAGCAACAGCAACAACACACCGAAAAACCAAACCCGGTTTCGCATGAATTGCACCCGGTAGTCGTGGTCTGCCGGCACGCCTTCCGGAAACAGCAGCGCCATGAGCAAAAAAAGAAGCGTCGAATAGGCCAGTAAAAAAACGAACAGGGGAAATGTCCACTGCTGCTGATCGGCGAGCACGAAGGTGAACCACCAGAAGGACACCGTCCAGATCAAGATTACGACTGACCACAGCAGTTGAAGCCAGGAAACCGTCACGTCACCCCGAACGTGAATGATACGAACGACGTTTGTCAGAAAAGACGTCACGGACAATCCGACAACAACGGATATCAGTACGGTCAGATACTCGAAAACCATGCACACATTATGCGCCACATAGCGGCTATTGGCCGCACTGAGAACAAATCACCTGTGAAATTGGATGCTGAATAGGTTCTGCTGGTTGCTTGATAGCGGAACCACTCTTGTGACTGCCAAGAATCTCCGCTTCCGACCCACAACGGAACTTTGCGCCCAGGGCAATCAAGCTCCGTTCCCGGCCAGAAGCCGCCATTGCAGTGAATCAATTCTTTTGCTTTGCAGCAAATCGTTCGCAAGTTCCCTCGGCGGGTTGCCAGACTTCCGCGTACGGATTGTCGGTGCAGACGATGGACAGGAAGCGGTTACGCTCGCGGGCCTGCCGGGCCTCCTGTCCAGCGATGATCGGAGCAAACCCAGGATCGTCATATAGTGTTTGCAGATAAGCCTCGTTGGGCAGAATGAAAAAACCACCATCTGCCGCTTTGGCAATTAGCGCGAGGCCCCGCTCGCGCTCTCCCGCCAGGTAGGCGGCAACCCCCTCTTCAAAATCAGGGCTAACGTACCATGTGCCATTTGTGTAACCGGTCTCACGATAACGACGGACATTGTCCTTTATCGCAGCCAGGATCTCGTCAACTCCGCTCTCATCACCCGCATCGCGACGGATGGCGATCAATGCTGCTGCATGAGTAATCTCAAAGACCTTCTGCGTAACTTGTCCCCCATGCCGTTGCCACGCCTCCTCCAACATGGGTCGGGCGCGATCATAGTCACCGGCTGAACCCAGCAATTGGCCAAAAAGGAGACGGTCGCGAGGCGTTGTATAATCGGCAACGTGTTCTTCCACAACCCTCACCACATCATCGGTCCTGCCCAGTATCCTCAGTGTTGAGGCGGTCTCTGAAACCAAAGTGGTCTCTGAAACCGTGCGGTCTCTGAAGTCGAAAGGGCTTCCTGTTCAAGTCCAATGCGAGCGAAAGCCATACCCAAACCATAGTGACCATAATCCGGGTTGATCCGCATGCCATCCAGGTCACCCAGCACCTGGTTGGCCCAATTGCCGCCGACCTCTGACAATTCACCCCTGACGTACCGCGTAAAAGGCAGGATAGATGGGCGCTATTTTCTCCAGTTCCTGCTCGGCTTTGTCCAGCAGGTTTCTGAATATCAGAGACCTGCGTGTAGTTTTCGATGGCCTTCTTTGATAGCGGATCGAGCCGCAGTGTCGCTTCGTTGGTTAAAAAGGCCTCTTCATAGCGCCCCGTAGCTTGCCAGGGTCATTCCCTTCCACGTATGAGCGATGGAATAGTTTGGGTTTATCCGGATGGCTTGAATGTGGTAAGTAAAGGCATCTTCCGGATTTTCCTGGGCGCTCAAGAGAAGGCCGGTGGCAGCGTAGGCTTCGGCGAGATTCGAATCCAGGACCATTGCCCGATCAATATGGGGCATTGATTTGGCGATGGCTTCAGCTGTAGTCAAATCGCCATAACTGGAGAGCAAGAGGTACGCCATCGCCAGTTCCGCATGGGCACGCGCGTAATCAGGGTCAAGCGTTATTGCCTTTTCGAACTCGCGAATCGCAGCCTCAATGGTTGTTGTTGTGCGCTGGACCACCAGGTACCGGCCCCTCAGGTAAGCATCATGGGCCTCGGTATTTGTCGTCGTAATCGTCTTCGGGGCTGTCTCAAGTTGAATGTTCAGACTCCCCTTCAAGGCTTCAACGATGGCCTCCGAAATCTCATCCTGAACATCAAAGATATTCTCAAGTTCCCGGTCATAGGTTTCTGACCAAAGGTGCTTGTCGGTGCGTGTCTCAATCAATTGCGCAGAGATGCGCACCTGGTTGCCAGTCTTGCGTACCGAACCTTCAAGGATATGGGCAACGTTCAGTTTTTTTGCCACCGTGGGAATGTCAGTCTGCTCACCTTTAAAGGCAAAGGATGAAGAGCTTGAGATCACCTGCAGTTCAGGAATCTTTGCCAGCTGGTTCAGCAGTTCCTCTGAAATACCGTCGGAGAAGTATTCCTGTTGCGGGTCTGAACTCATGTTCACAAATGGCAGCACGGCAATGGAATCGGGAGGGTATTGAGGCTCGGTTGGTTTGACCCAGAAGGAGATCGCCAAGATGAGGATTCCGACCGCCGAGATCACCAAGGCAAATTGAAGCGTGCGCAACCCTCTCTTCGCGGTACGGGTCGCGTCAGTGAGTGGCGCGATGAATTGATAGCCCTTGCGGTGAACCGTGCGGATGTACCTTGGGGAATGGGCGTCGTCCCCAAGTACCAGGCGGATTTCCTTGATTACCTGCGTCAGGGCGGAATCGGTAACAAAATCAGTGCCCCATATTTGCTCGAACAACTCCTGTTTAGTGACCACAACATCATGTTTCTTAATCAGGTAGAGCAGCACCTCGAAAGGCCGTGGCCCCAAAGGCACTTTTTCGCCTGCCTTTAGCAGGAGACTTGCATCGACGTTTATGGTGAAGCCGTCAAATGCGAAATCTTTAATGGTATCCGGAGGTGACCTGGCCATTTCTCTCCGTTATTGCTTTTGAAGCCCCGGTGTTGCGTGCTTCTCACAACTTCTCACGACTTCTCATGTTTTCATTATGACACTGGAGCAATGCCTTAACCAACATTCTCTATGAGGACTAGACGAAGAAGCAGATATACGGTCGTCATCCGGCGACCGTTCGCAAACTGAGGAGAAGGTTCATGAAATTGTTTAGAAGTATTTTATTGTTTTCGCTGATCTGTCTTTTCTATCCGCTTGTTGCATTAGCACAAAATGGCGCTTTTATTGAAAGAGGCGATTATGAATACGGGGGCTTTGAATGGGATGGTGACCAGACACTGGTCATCTACTCATCTTATTCAAATCTCGATTGCGCGCCTGGGGGCGTATTGCTCGAAGCCGAATTTATGGCCGTAATTCGGCCTGATGAAACTATAAAGTACCACGATTCAGGTGACTATTTTACTCGCGTATATTACCCAGCAACTCCCGATGACATATTGCCTCTTGAGGAGAAATTGTGTTCATTCTGGGATACGGGGCCAATCGTTGCAGAGGGAATTCTTCACTCTATATGGAACGACAACGACGCTTACGGCACCGGTGAAAGAAGGAGGTTTGCTTGGGGATACAACCTTTCCGGCACGCTTTACGACAGGTCCGGGGAATGCCCGAGCGAGATGGTTGACCTCAATGTAATCAGGAGGTGGACTTACAGGCCCTTCAAATGTGAAGACGATTGCTTCAGGGAACAAGTGATGAAAGGCCCGCGCCTGGATTGTGTCGAATAGTGACAATTGCACTCTTAACCTTTAACTCTGGGGGATTGATATGAACAAATTAATTATTGTGACTCTATTTTCTGCCTTGATACTGGTCATTGCAGTACCAGATGCTTCAGCACAAGCCATTCCAACCATTGAGATCATCGACTCCCAACGGACCGTACTGCATGAAGACATCGTTCATTACACGTTCGATGTGGATCTCGGGCCAGAAGAGTTCGACACGATCCGGCTTCACCGAGTGGTGAGAGAGCGGCATCCGGGAAAACCGGTAGCAACCATCGACGGAATCTTCATGCTCCCTGGCGCGCCCAATTATTTTGAGGCGGTTTTTGTGCCGCCTTCTATCTCCGGCTCTATACCCCAGGATCATTCGATTGCCGTGGCCCTGGCGAAGAACAACGTTGATGTTTGGGGCATGGATTACGCCTGGGCCCTGGTGCCACTCGAAACGACCGAATTTGGGTTCATGCAGGACTGGGGTCTCGAAAGGGATATCGACTACGCGGAGCAGGCTCTCGCGGTAGTTCGCTCGATCCGGGTGGCCACCGGGCAAGGCAAACCCAGGTTGCACGTACTCGGATTCAGCTACGGTGTGCCAATCGCCTATGCTATCGCCGGAAACGAGACGCAGCGACCACCGGGGCAGAGGCTCGTCAAAGGAATCATCTCCCTCGACTACGATCTGAAAGTCGGCGACGAGACTCGGCGCACGAATATCTGTATCGCCGCCGCGAATGGTCAGCATCGAGTCGATGCAGGCAATCATGCTAACGATGACGGGGCTTTCTTGATGTTGGTTGGACAACTGGCGAAGAATTTTCGCCAGATGATCCAACCCCGTTTCCGCCCTTCGCGGGCCTCACCAACTGGCAGATCGCACTCCTCTTGGGCGTCATCGACGACCCCCGTGGCACTTCGTTGGGGTCGTATTCGACGAAAACGGTATCCCGACCGGCCTGAGTTTCACCGAACCGGGACTGTGGGTGGATCTGCTCAGGTCCGTTCCTCCCTTCGTGCCTCGGCAAGCACTTAATCGACGTCAGTAGAGTGCGATGCGATGAGGACGACGTACCGTTCGACGATCACCTCGGAGAAATTGCCGTTCCCATCCTCGCCATAGGTGCAGCGGGCGGGGCGGCGCCACAGCCTTACACCCCCTCGCTTACCGCGAGTCGGGATGTCGGGCAATTCACGGTTCAGCTCTTGCCTGATGAGCTTCATTTCCTGGACTTCGGGCATGCCGACCTGGTCACCGCTAACGATGCGGAGACACTCGTCTGGCAGCCGATACTGGACTGGATTCTCGACCATCGGTCGAGCCGCACTTATCCCTAGTTTCGGTCGAAATTAGGGCAGAGAGACCTCGCACGCTCTAGCGACGTGCGAGGTTTTCGCTTGCCTTGGATTCAGTTGGGGTGCCAAGAATAATCTTTCGGATATGAATTGCGGCAGTGAATGTGGTAGCACGCATGTAGAAAGGATGTGGCGATTTCCCCTTC
>CAVOYQ010000011.1:0-218578 GCA_963700705.1 uncultured Gammaproteobacteria bacterium
CGTACGCTGCAGCGACTGCCACGACGTGCATTCCATCAAACTGGTCCAGGAAGGCAATGCGCTCTGCCTGCAATGTCATCGCGCCGCGCAATACGACACCAGCAACCACCATTTTCACAAGCAGGAAAATGAACCGGGCGAACCGATACGATCGGCGGATGGTGAAGTGCTGTTCGAGGTCGGAACCGGTGCGCAGTGCGTCCAGTGCCATATGCCCGGCCGTTACTACATGGGCGTGGACTACCGCCCGGATCACAGCTTCCGGATCCCGGACCCGGCACTCGACGCCGCGATTGGTTCACCCGACGCCTGCCTGCGTTGCCACGTTGACCAGGATTCGCAGTGGTCGCAGCAGACGGTGACTGCATGGTACGGGCCAGGCCGCAAGGCCCATTACGGCTCCCTGCTCGCCCGGGGCCGTATTGCTGATCCTGCAGCAGCAGCCGGTTTGCGCGAACTGGCCGCAGACGTGCTGTACCCGGTCAATGTCCGGGCCACCGCACTGTGTTTGCTGGCGGGCTATCCCGGTCCGGAAACGCAGCAGGTAATGGAAGCCGCGATGATGGATGAAGAGGCACTGATCCGGCATGCGGCGGCGGCTGCGGTCCCGGCAGCATCCCTGGAAATGCTGGCGAAACTGCTGGGTCCGGTACTCTACGACCCGGTCGGGACGGTTCGGATCGAGGCCGCCAGGCGCCTTGCCGGCGAAGCCAGTCAACTGCTGGACACGGACCAGAAAGCCCTGTTCAGCACCGTGTTGCAGGAGTACGAAAACGCCATGCTGTACACGGGCGACTTCGCCGCCTCCCGGCACAACCTGGCCAACCTGTATGCGACACTCGACCGTCCCGAAGACGCGATCAGGCAGTACCGGGAAGCCATCCGGATCGACAACCGGTTTTACCCCGCGAAAGTCAACCTGGCCATGCTGTATAACCAGCTCGGGCAGAACGATAAGGCTGAGCAACTGCTGAAAGAGGTCGTGGCCGCCGAACCTGGACAATATGAACTGGCCTATTCCCTGGGCCTGCTGCTGGCTGAAATGCAAAAATACGATGAAGCCGCGGCTTACCTGGAGCAGGCATCAGCGGGCCTACCGGAACGGGCCCGCATCCATTACAACCTGGGGCTGCTGTACCAGTTCCTGCAGAACCTGACGCAGGCGGAGCGTGAGCTTCGCACGGCCCTGGAACTGGAACCGCAGAACCTGGATTTCCAGTACGGACTGGCGGACCACTACCTGAAACTGGGCCGTTTCGAAGACGCCCGGCCGATTGTCGAGGACATGGTTTTCCTGCACCCGGAGAACCCCATCGGCAGCCAGATGATGGAGTTTATCCGGCAGAATACGGGGCGCTGATCACCGGCATCCGGGGGTCTCGCTGCGGTGCCTACCCGCCGCTGACCAACCGGCTCAGCTCTTCAATTCGCGCAGACATCAGGTTCAACACACCGGCGGCGATTTCGATCTGTGGATCCACCGCCTGAAATTCACGCTGCTCGATGGCTTCGCGCACACCCGGAATGGTCTTTACGCCATAGCCGGTATAGAAGCCCGGCGCATAAATAAAATGCTTGTACCAGGACCTGCCGTCAAGGCCGGGTTCGCGGGTCAGTAAGCGCTCACTGGTAAACAACAGCCGGTTGATTTCCCCGGACGTCGTGGCGCTGCTCGCCGTTGCCTCCGCGTAAGAATCGGCCGCGACCAGTAAGCGCTCCAGCGCGTTTCTGAGTGGCGAGAAATCGAAGTAAGGCACCGGCGGTTGCGCCACCGGAGGCCCGAGTGTCTTTTCCGGATTCAGCGCGAGTCCGTAAACTCCGTCGGCGATCAACCGGTTGGTCTCGATGGTCTGATCACGCATCGTGTCGGCCAGCTCTTCGAGTTCATTGACGTACAGTGCAACGTTCTCGGCAAAGCCCTGGAATTCGAACGGCAGCCTGGGCGCATTGGCCAGCCGCAACGAAGCCCGGCCGGTAACACGCGCCAGCGTGGCGCCGTACACCAGGCCCGGATCCAGCCACTTGTTGAAGTGTTCGAAGGTATCGTACAGCGTGTGATAACTGCCGTCATCGGCCTCGCCGCCAAAACCGATATTGGCCGATGCGATCCCCAGGTGCTGGAGAAAGGGCGTGTAATCGGAACCGGAACCCAGCGGGTCAATACGCAGATCCGGACGGTTTTTGGCTTCGGCTTTCAGCTTGTCGCTATCCGCATAAATCATCTCAAAGGCGCGCCGTCGTTCTTTCACCGACACGTCAAACCGGGGGTCGCCGACGTCCTCCATGACCTGGTTAAAAAAGCGCTCAAGGCTATGGCTGCCGCCGATGTCGATGAAACCCCGGCTGCTGCCATCGGTGTTCAGGTAGGCTACGGCCTTTTTTTCCAGCTCCGCCGCGTGGTGCTCGACCCATTCGGTAGAGCCGATCAATCCCGGTTCCTCGCCATCCCAGGCGGCATAAATCAACGTGCGCAGGGGTGGATGCCCTTCCCTCGCCAGTGTGGCGACGGCCCTGGCCTCGGCCAGCATCGCCACCAGGCCGGAAAGCGGATCGGAAGCGCCGTGGTTCCAACCGTCATGGTGGTTACCCCGGATGATCCATTCATCCGGATACCGGCTCCCTTCGAGGCGCGCAATCACGTCGTAAGCAGTCACCATGTTCCAGTCAAATTCAACCTTCAAGTGCACCCGGGCCGGTCCGGGCCCGAAGTGGTAGGTGATCGGTAAAGCGCCGCGCCAGTCTTCCGGCACCACTGCGCCACCCATCGCGGACAGCAGCGGCAACGCGTCCCGGTAGGAAATGGGAAGCACCGGGATTTTCGTGATCGTCACGGCATCCTCGCGCGCCAGGCGTTTGGCTTTTGCGGTGGCGCCCACGCCCGGCGTGAGCACATCACCCGGATAAGTCGGCATGTCCATCACCGAACCCCGTTGCACGCCGCTGTCGTTCTTGAACGGCCCTTCGGGGTACACATCGCCCGGGCCATAGCCGTCGTCCGCCGGATCGGAATAAATGATGGTGCCGATGGCGCCTTTTTCGCCGGCCAGCTTGGGCTTGATGCCGCGCCAGGACTTGCCATATTTCGCAATCGCGATTTTTCCACTGACGTCAATCCCGTTACGCTCCAGGATCTCGTAGTCTTCAGGCCGTCCGTAATTCACGAACACCAGTTCAGCTTCAACATCACCATCCGTGGAAAACGCGTTGTACGTCGGCAGTAATTCTTCAATCCGGGAAGTGCTGGGGTCCTCCGGCAGGGAGTCCTCGGTCAGCGAGGCGACAAACCGCGAAGGCTCGATCAGTTCAACCAGCCGGGTGCGCGGCGTTGGCAGCAGCACCTGGTACTCCGCGATTTCCACCGCGAAGCCCCAGGACTGCAGCAGCTGAGCGATATAGGCGGCGTTCTCTTTGCCGGCGCGGGAACCCAGGTGGTGTGGCGTTGCAGACATCACCCGCATCCATTCCTCCATCTCCACCGGGTCCACCTTCGTATCCAGCACCCGTTCGACATCACGCTGGACTTTACTTTCGGCCTCGCTATAACCCAGGATATTTTCGTCGCCGGACCAGGCGCTGCCGGCAAGTCCTGCGGCAAACACGACCGGAAGCGCTAACATCAGTAATCTCATCAGGTTCTCCTAAATTTTTTCGCTTACAGCACCGGTCCCAGCATACCCAGCAGGTTGTACCAGAAACGGCGCCATACGGACCAGCCTTCAATATCGCTCAAGTGCACGTGGTTGGAAGAGGCGAGATATTGCTCCTGCCGCCCGCGTAGGGACGCGGTGAGTTTTGCGTCGCAGAACAGGATGTTGTTTTCGTAATTCAGGTCAAAGCTGCGCCGGTCCATGTTGGCCGAGCCGATCAGCGTGATGTCGTCGTCCACCGTCATGGTTTTGGTGTGCAGCAAGCCACCAACGAACTCGTGGATGTTGACCCCGGCTTTGACCAACTCGAGGTAGTAACTGCGGCTGGCGGCAGACACTTGCCAGGAGTCGTTGCGCGCCGGAAAAATGATCGTTGTCTGAACCCCGCGGCGGGCCGCGGCGCACAGCGCTGCCTGCATGGCCTCGTTGGGCACGAAGTACGGAGTCGTGATGACGAGCCGCTCGCGGGCGGAGTGCATCAGTGTTGCAAACGTCTCGGGCATCGCCGAATTGCGCACGGTAGGGCCTGTCGCGATGACCTGCGCCGGAAATCCATCACCGCCGGCGAGGATCGGGGCCTCCAGATACCGAACGGATATCCTCCCGGACATAGGTCATCCAGTCACCGACAAAAACGTGCTGGTTCTGGCGTGCGATCGGCCCTTCAAAACGAACCAGGGCATCCACCCAGGGAGCGAATTTTGGTTTTACCCGGAACTCCGGATCCGCGCAATTCTGGCTGCCGCAATAGGTGATCCGGTCATCGATCACCACGATCTTGCGGTGGTTGCGCAAATCTATCCGGCCGTGGAACGGGCGCAGCAGGGGATTTCCGATCGGCAGCGCCACACCTGTGTGTACGCCGGCAGCGCTCATTTCCTGCCAGTGTTGCGAACGGATCATCGCGCGCGACCCCAGCCCGTCCGCCATCGCGCGGCAGGCGACACCGCGCGCGGCCGCGCGTTTCAGCGCGTCAACGACTTTCAAACCGTTATTGTCCGCCAGCCAGATATAGAAAATCAGGTGGATGTGCTCACGCGCAGCATCCATATCGGCAACCATTGCGTCGATTGCAGCATTGGAGTCCCGCATCAGCTCAGCTGAATTACCTCCTGCCGGCCGGTAGCCATTAACCGACTCGCCCAGCCGGAACAGGGGCGCGCAGCGGTCCGGATAGGGAGGATTGAACCGGGGGTCGCTCTCGAAAGACGGAGGCGCTGCGGGCGGCAGGCTGTCGAGCACCGCACGGTTCCTGGCCACCCGCTTACGGCCGATGCTGGTTTCCCCCAGCAGCAGGTAGACCAGCATTCCCAGGCCCGGCATGGCACCGATCACGGCCACCCATGCGATCCTGGACGCCGGCTCACGATGCGGCCGTAAAATCGCGCGTGCCAGCACGGCCACCCAGACGAGGATCAGCAGCAAAACCAGCAGCGCATTGAACAGGTAATCCCACATGCCGGTCCGTCATCCGCCCGCCAGGTGGAAATAGGCGCTCAAGCCCTTGAATCCAATTTGCAGGCCCATCGCCATAACGATCAATCCCATGAAAGACTGGACAGTGGCCTGCATGAAGCCTCCGCCGGCGGGCTTCGGTTTTCGCGTCGCCAACACGGCCATGACGACCCAGGTGAGCAGTGTAGCGGCCACCACCGCGACCAGTGCAGTTACCGGCAATTCGTTCCGTGAGTGCACGATGGCGATGGAAATGACTCCCGTTATCGTGCCGGGGCTGGCTGCGAACAGAACCAGTGAAGTCAGGGGTGAGGAACCTCCCGTCTGGGCAACCGTACCGCGCAGCATCGAAAAGCCCATCCAGACCAGCACGCTGCCGCCGGCAACGCTGAACACGTCGAGCGAAATGCCGAAAGCGTTGAGGATGTGTACGCCCAACAAGGCCGAAAGCACCAGTATCAATAACACCGCAATGGCGGCTTTACTGGCATCGCCCATCCGGTCAGCGGTCGGCCTGCCCTGCTCGGCGGTCTGAAAGATCATCCCGCACATGACCGGATTGATCAGTGAAACGATCGTGATAAATGCCTGGATATAGGACTCCATTATGCGAACTCGCCCATATTCGTATTGGCCACCAGGCCACCGGTGACTTTAAGCAATTTTCTGATCATGAATCTTGGCTTTGACGATCGATACAGACCCCAGTTTAGCCCACACGGCGCAAAAGCTGTACCAACTCCGATCGGTGCATGGCACACTAATTATTTGCCGGTCAGGCAACCACTGTGAGATCGTGATCCACACCGGCAAAGTTGGCAAATCCCGACAAGGTGATCATCATGAGCAGAACTTCAGCTGAGGCAAAATTCATTCCTCTGAATGTCGCAGTAGTTACGATTTCAGACTCCAGGACAGAAGAAAACGACGATTCGGGCGACTACCTGGCCCGGTCACTGGAAAACGAGGGGCACAAAATCGTTCGACGGCTGATTGTGAAGGACGATAAATACGTGCTGCGGGCGGAGTTTTCCGCCCTGATAGCCGACCCGGAAGTGCGCATTGTCATCAGCACCGGCAGCACCGGGCTGACCGGGCGCGACGTAGCGCCGGAAGCGCTGGAGCCCCTGTTTGACAAAGCCATAGAAGGTTTTGGCGAACTGTTCCGGGCGGTTTCCATCACGGATATCGGCGCGGCGACGATCCAGTCCAGGGCCTTTGCGGGTGTGGCCAACGGTACCGTGATTTTCTGCATCCCCGGTTCACCGAACGCCTGCCGCACGGCATGGGAGGAAGTCATTCGCCCACAGCTGGACGCCCGCACACGGCCCTGCAACCTGGCCAACGTGATGCCGCGTTTCCTGGAGCGCTGATTCCCGGGCATGAATAAACAACCCAACTCGGAAATGTGCTTCGTGTGCGGCCGCAGCAACCCGGTCGGACTTTACATGCACTTCCACGACGATGGCGATGCGGAGGTGGTCAGTGAATACTCCGTACCGGCACATTACCAGGGCTACCCGGGCATCGTTCACGGTGGCGTGCTGGCGGCGATGCTGGATGAAGTCGTGGCCCGGGTCTCCATGATCGGCGATCACCACCACTTCATGATGTCGGTCAAGTTGCAGGTTTCGTACCGGCTTCCGGTCCCCGTGGAAACACCCTTGCGAGTGGTCGGCCGGATCGTGCGGCTGCGCGGGCGGCTGGGCAAAGCGGAAGGGAAAATCCATCTGCCGGACGGCCGGGTGGCCTGTGAATCCGCCATGTCACTGGCCGATGTTCCACCGGAACTGATCGCCAGCACCCACCCGAAATTACTCAACTGGAAGATCGACTGAGCCTCCAATGTGGATAACCCTTTGCGCCGTCGGCGTATTCATCGCGTTGACCGGCGAGCGCTATTCCATCGGGCTTGTCAGCGCGGCGGGCAAACTGGCGGCGGCCTCCGCATATATCGCTGCGGCCTGGTCGGCAGGGGCCGCAGGCTCGCCATACGGACAGGTTATGCTGCTCGGTATGGCGTTTTGCTGGATGGGTGACCTGCTGCTGGTATCCAACAACAACCGGCGCCTGTTTCTGCTGGGGCTGGCCAGCTTCCTGCTCGGCCACCTCGCCTACATCGGTGCTTTCGCGGCGCGGGGAGTGTCTTACCCGGCAGCACTGGGCGCCGGGCTGGTCATGGCCGTTTTCGCCTGGAGGATATTACGCTGGCTGCAGCCACACCTGGATAAAGGGATGCGCCGACCGGTCTGGATGTACGTGATTGCCATATCCCTGATGATGGCGATGGCTGTCGGCGCATACGCCAGTGGTGGAAATTGGCTGATTCCACTGGGTGCCCTGTTGTTTCTGCTTTCGGACCTGGCCGTCGCCCGCGACCGCTTCATCGCGCCAGGCTTCAGTCAATCGCGCCTGGGGTTTGCCGCTGTACTTTTGTGGCCAGATGGTACTTGCCGCGTCAGTAGGTCACCTGTAGTAAAAAACCGGGTTATGCGGAGAGTGGATGACTCCGGTCAATTCATAAAGCCGGCCGGTTGGTATGCTGTTGGAATAAAGGAACCCTACTATCAACCCGATGCCATCCAAGCTCACAACCGAACTCGTTGCTTACAAGAACCGGCTTAGCGGCTTGTAAACCTGCTCCTGCGCTTCTTCATTTCCACCTGAACACACGCATTTAACTGACCCATTCGGGAATCTGAATGGTGTCCGGAACTTCTGGAGCATAGGTTATGAAAATCATCGTATTGGGTGCAGGGCTGGTTGGCGGGCCAATGGCCATCGATTTGAACCGGGATGCAGGATTTCGAGGTTTCAGTTGCCGATTGCAGCATCGAAGCGCTGCGACGGCTCAAAACCAAATGCCCGGAAGTTTCAGTCCTGCAGCAGGACTTGTCGAATCCGGAAGACGTCACGGCGCTGGTGAGCGGCTACGACCTGGTGGTCAACGCCGTGCCCGGGTTCATGGGATTTGAGACCGCCAGGGCCATCATAAAAGCCGGCAAAAGCTGCGCCTGCATCGCTTTTTATGCCGAGGACCCGTTCCAGCTGGATCAACTGGCCCGGGACAATAACGTCACGATGATCATGGACTGTGGCGTCTATCCCGGCATGGGTAGCGCCTTGATCATGAACGCGGCGCAACAACTGGACAAGGTTGAGAGCGTGCTTACCTACGTGGGCGGACTGCCGAAAGTCAGGGAGTGGCCGAGCGAATACAAAGCCGTCTTTTCACCCATTGACGTGATCGAGGAATATGTCCGCCCTGCCCGCTACATCGAGAATGGCTTCGAGGTAGTGCGCCCGGCCCTCTCTGATCCGGAATACGTTTTCTTTCCCGAAGTGGGAACCCTGGAAGCATTCAATACCGACGGCCTGAGAACCCTGGCCAAAACCCTGGACGCCCGGAATCTGAAAGAAAAGACACTGCGGTATCCGGGACACATCGAGAAAATGACCGTGTTGCGCGAACTGGGCTTTTTTTCCAAGGAACGGAGCATCATGATCGATGGGCTGAAGACCAGCCCGCTCGAGCTGACTGCGCAGGTGCTGTTTCCCAACTGGAAACTGAAACAGGGCGAGGGCGACCTGACCATTTTCCGGTCCGTGATCGAGGGCACAAAGGAAGGCGATTACTTGCGAATCACCGTTGATATGTACGATGAGTACTGCCCCGAATCCGATGTCATTTCGATGGCCAGGACGACCGGGTACACGGCCACGCTGGCCATTCGCATGATTGCCGGGGGGCTTTACACGCACAAGGGAATTTCCCCGCCGGAATACATCGGAAAATTCCCGGAGTGCGTTGCGTTCATGCGCAAGGGACTGGAAGAACGGGGTGTTTACTACCGCGAAACCGTATCCAGCCAAAAACTTCCGCTCTCCGTCGGGAAAGCGGAATTACCCCATCACGGAACCGGTATTGCCTTCCCGGCTTCAGCAGCCGGGAATTTCCCGGAACCCAATCACTGTTGACGCGATTTTCTCGTACACTTCGCTGATATGTGATTCGTGCAAGCCGAACTCGCCGCTTTCTGCGACAGATTTCGCGGCGACGCTGACGTCGGGTTCTTTTCCGGCGCCACGTTGCGCGCACAGTTCATTGGCCACGGTGAGCGCAACTCGCAGGTCGTGCAAATAATCACAGGTATCGTGCCAATGGCCGGTTTGCGGTTTGTACTTAACCGCTTCCAGGACGGTATCGCGGATATGTTCGACACTCCCCTCGCAATGACTGAGTTGCCGGTGCATATCGGCCAGCACCATCTTTCCGTGGTCGGTCAGCCAATACCGGCCGTCAGCGCCCTCGCGCTCGGTCAGCATCGAGTCCAGCATTTCGTGTAAGCGCCGCGCCTGGAGGGGATCACCCTCTCTTGCGCCATGCAGATAAGCATCGAGTGAGGCGTTGATGGCGCCTTCGCTCAAGCGTGTGGTAGTCATGGTTCCTCCTCCTGTACAGATGCCAGTGACGATCTTTTTTGACATCAGCCGCCAGGATTCGGGAGGCTATCGGATATGGGTCAGCAGACCTGTATGAGTAGCCTGGCGAACAGGCAGCACGCTATCAGTATACGCCTGTAACCTTAATGGCAGCTTAAGGAACCTCTGATCAATTATGCGCGGGCGCGACGGAGTCTTTGCGGGATGCTCCGGTCCGCTTTTGGTGAGCGTGGTTGGGTGATTCCCAATGAGCGAATCAAAACGGGGCGGATGGCCCGCAAAGGCCCGTCCCGTAAGGGTTTCGCCGCAAAAGCCGCATCTCGCACACAGCCCGCCTCGGCCATAGCGACGGCTATGGCGACGCGCCACGGCGTTCAGACTCGAACAGGAATCCTGACATGCGCTGCCTGCCTATTCGATTTCCCAGTCGAGATAGCCTTTGAGGGATGCATCCACCTGACTCTCAAGCGCGCTTTCAAGGTCGCCTACGCTATCTTTGCCCGCAGCACGAAAGATGAAGGTGATTTTCGCCTTGGCGGGATTTTTCTTTTCGCTCTTGATGAGACAGCCCTGTTGCTCGAGCACTTTTCGATAGGCTGCAGCGGCTTCGACAATTCGTTCAGGGGGGAGCGCGCCAATGTTGATCCGGTACGTGATCCGGTGGTTGAGGACGAAGATCAAGACATAGCCGAATACGGTTGCCAGGACCGCGACGTGCGGCAGGTCCAGGCCACAGGACAAGCCGATAAGCGTGACGAAAATGACGCTACCGGTCAGGCTGGGGGAATAAAGAACCGTGCGGAAACGGATCAGTCCGCCAATACCAAAAAGCACAAAACCCACAACCAGTCCGTACTTGACGACCATGATGCCGATCAACGCCCCGATCACGGAATACGTGATGAAGACTTTAGGCGCTTCGATTTCCTGCAGCGTATCCGCGGTCTGGATGTGCTTGGGATGGAAGGCAATTACGGCGCCCAGAACCGCCGCCAGCAACAGTGTCGCCAGTGCATTGGCCAGAAAGCTGAAATCCGTAAAGCCTTTCCAGCCCTCGCCCATGGAAACAGGTTCCTGCATGAAAACATCCGGGACCTGCTGCGACCAGGCCGACGATGTCATCAGCAGCAAGCTGACGGCGAACCAAAAAAACCTCATCACAGGTCTACCCTCGTGCAGCTCTAATGCAGAATTCTGGAACGTTCAGCTTTTACTGGTCGCTTGCGATCTGGTCCCGGGCCTGCTCAGGGGTTTTCCCAAGGGCACAGGATACTTCTTCGGCCAGCAGAACCAGTGACTTTTTCATGTGCTCCCGGTCTGTTGCCCGCAGGGTTCCTTCGGCTTCCAGCTTGCTCAACCCTTTGTAGACATCGGCATAGGCGAACGGGTCGCCACCTTCCATTGCAACCTGGTTGGCGTTGGCACGGGCTTTCCACTCTTTTTTGACCTTGCCGTCCCATCCCTCGAGATGCTTGAGCAATTGTTTTGCTTCGCTGGCGCTTATCGGTTTCCGGACGGTTTCAGCCAGATCCTCTTCCCGGAGCATCAATACCAGGCCTTCGCGTTCAAAAACCACCTTGGCAAAAATGGTTTCCTTTTCTCCTGAAAAGCTGCGCTTGCGAATTGACTCGACCTTACCGATTCCGTGGATGGGATGATGAACGTTATCTCCTTTGCCGATGGTAATACGCCTTCTCCTGGGATGTGGTTGCCGAAGTGGTTTAATTTATTAAGAATCAGTATGTTACACGATTTTTGAGCAAAAAACAATACGAAACGTTCAATGAATCCGATTCACTAAAGCCTTGAACCGGGGGGTTTCACGCAGAGAATCAAGGTCGCTGTCGATTTCCAGCCATGCCCGGTCTCCCCAACCCCGCTCAACCGCACTTTCCAGCAATTCGAGTGCGCGATCGGCATCTCCTCCCATGGAGAACAGGCAGGCGATATTATAGAGCACCAGCGGCTCGTCCTCTCCCCGGGCCATTGCCTCCTCTGCCATCTTCATTCCCTTCTCCATTTCACCGACGTTGCACAACTGGTTTGCGGCCATGCAAAGCGCCCGTGTGTCATGGGGATTCATCTTGAGGTGGCGGTCAATCAAATCGATTGAGAATAGCCGCGCCTTCATTTCGTCGTGCTTGCGATTCAGCGAAGCATAGGCCTGGCCCAGAAAAACTGCCGGCTGGTAATCGGTTGGACTCACTTCCATCGCTTTGAGGTACATGTCGGCCGCACGCTCAAACTTGCCCTGGGAAGAGCTGGCCAGACCAAAATAGTAATAGGCTTCGAACAGGTTCGGATTCAGCTCGATCGCTTTGACAAACTCCTGTTCAGCCTCCAGGTATTGTTCGCTGATGAACATCGCCAGCCCCCGCGAGGCGCGTGCTTCCGCTGAATCCGGATCCAGTTCAATGGCTTTTTCACTTGCCCGCAGGGCTTTTTCAGCATTTTCCTGGCTGGCGTCCGCGTAACGAAACATATGCGAATACGCGTCTGCGATCCCGGCATAGGCCAGGGCATATTTGGCGTCCAGCGCAATCGCCTCGTTGAACATGCCAATGGCGTGTTCATAATCGCGCAGAGTCATCGTGTACATGTAACTGCGGCCACGCAGGTAGAAATCGTAAGCCCTTGCGTCTGATGTGGCGACGTTCTGAATGGCCCTGCGCTCCTTCGGGCTCAGGGTGATTTGCAGGGCATCGGTGATACTCTGCGCAATATCATCCTGGATAGCGAACACGTCTTTCATTTCCCGGTCGTAGGTTTCCGACCACAGGTGCGAATCGCTGGCGGCGTCGATCAACTGGGCCGTGATGCGTACCCGGTCCCCGGCCCGGCGAATACTGCCCTCCAGGACGGAATCGACGCGCAGTTCTTTCGCCACGTTCGGAATGCTGATTTCCTTGCCCTTGAAAATGAAAGAAGACGTTCTTGATGCCACCCGCAGTTCCGGTAATTTGACCAGCAGGTTCAGGATTTCTTCGGAAATGCCGTCACTGAAGTACTCGTTCTCAATGTCGCCGCTCATGTTCACGAAAGGCAAAACCGCGATGGATTTCCTGCCGTCCAGTTCAGCGGGAAATTCGCGGGCGGTACGCGGTTCTTTTACGATCACGGATTTTGTGACCGTACCGGGAACAGCGGCGGCCAGGTTCTGCGCAGGACCCGGGTCGCGATGGACGCCGCCCGGCCCGATATCGAACGCCCAGGCCAGCACCACGGCAATGAAAAACCCCAGCACAACGAGAACCGTGACCAGCGTGGCCGCCCAGTCAGGGAGGTTCAGATTGGGCAATACCGTCGAGGCAACCTCGATCACAAACCAGCCGGCGATGGCGTAAAGCACAACCACGCGCACCACCCGGCGGCGTTTCAACTCGGACCAGAACGTGCCGATTGAAGATTGTGCGGGTCGTTCATCCATCTGGTGCAGTCCCTCGTGATCTTCCGTGAAGGGTTGATCATACAGGCAAGAGGCGAATTACGGAATGATGACCTGGTCAACCAATTGGCCCAGGTGACGGTGACAAGGCGGTTTTGCCGCAGGCAAAGAAGCCCTGACGGAATGCCGCGGCGCGTTCGCGATCAGCTCCGTACGCCAGTCGGGGCCGGGTTCGAAGTGATTTCGCGAATGAATTCGCTCCTACGCCTGGTCCCGGTATGCGGTTGCCAGTTTCAGCGCCAGGATCGCGAAAACGGTGCCGGCCACGCGGTTCAACACGATTTGCGCCCGCCTGGACTTGCCCAGCCGTTCCCCCAGAAAGCCGGCGAACCAGGAAATGGCACTGAAAACCAGCAGCGCGGCCACGATAAAAATCGCGCCGAACAACACCAGTTGCAACGGCAGTGAGCCGCGGGACGGATCGGCAAACTGCGGCAGGAACGCCAGGAAAAAAATCGCCACCTTGGGATTGGTCACGTTCATGACGATGCCCCGCAGGTACAGGTGATGGGAGCGGATGGCCGTGTTCCTCCGTTCCAGGATATCGGAAGTTCCGGCCCGGAACGCCTGCCAGGCGAGCCAGGCCAGGTAAGCCGCGCCAATGATTTTCAGCGTGTTGAATGCCACTGCCGATGCTGCAAACAGGGCGGCCACGCCGAGCGATACCGCGGCGGTGTGTACCAGCAGCCCGGTGCACAATCCCAGTGTCACGAAAAGCCCCGCTGCCCGGCCCTGGATCGCTGACTGGGTCAGGACGAAGATATTGTCGGGGCCGGGGGCCAGCGCCAGCGCCACGGATGCCGTGAAAAAAACCGCGATTGTTTCAAATGGAATCATGGCCGCGCTGTTCTGAATTATGGATGCTTATGATATCCAAACAATGGCATGTGAGCACGGGTCCGGAAACAGATTCAACCGGTCAACGGCGGACAGGAAATGAAACGCCGGGGCAGCTAAACTAGTGTACTGCATCGCAATTAATGGCACATTCAGAGGCCCACAAATGATTCAAGACAAGGCGCAGTTTGCAGTTAATGGTTGTTCCATTAACAAGAACGGCAACGCCGTATTGAGTCATTTGTGGGTCTCCCTTCGGGCGCGGCGAGAAGCCGTCATCTGCCGCGTTGCGTCTCTTGGCAAGGACCAGCCATTCCCGGCGAGACGCGCCTTACAGCTAACCGCTTCTCGTCACGCTGAAAGTGTCATTAATTGCGATGCAGTACACTAGCGGCATGAAATCGTCACACCAGACTCCGTTCCCGTAACGCCCCGGCGTAGTAAGATGGAAACGTCCGGTCAAATCGTTCAGATCAACGCTTCAGGGCACCGGTTTCCCGATAACTGCTGAACTTTTCCTGGCCAGGCGAACCACGGTTGACGAAGCAATGGAGCAGGCCGGCCAGCTGGCCGGCTGCGTCGATGCCATCCAGGTGGCGGATAACCCCCACAGCTGGGCCCAGATCGCTCCATTGGCACTGGCCAGCCTCCTTATCCGGGAGGGCATTGACCCCATCCCCAGGCTTGCCTGCCGCGACCGCAACCGTATCGCTTTGCAGAGCGACCTGCTCGGATTGAGGGCGATGGGTGTGAGCAGCGTGGTCCTGGTCAAAGGCAGCCCGCTTCCCGAAGGAAATGATCTGAAGGCAAAACCCGTGTTTGACCTGAGCTGCCCCGAACTCGTCGCCCTGGCCCAGGCCATGAACGAAGAAGGCCGGCGTGACGCCGGGCACGAATTCGTGATCGGCACGGGCGCCACCGTGTTTCGGGCCGGAACCCGGCTGGAACGCCGACTACCTGCTGGCCAGGGCCATGGCCGGCGCGCGTTTCCTGCAGACCCAGCCCTGCTTCAACCTGGTTCTGCTGCGGCGTTACCTGCAAGGGCTGGTGCAGGCCAAAGTGACCTGGAAATACTCGGTAATCGTTACGCTCGCCCCGCTGCCTTCCGCCAAAATGGCCCGCTGGCTGGCTGAAAACAACCGGGGAGCGCTGATTCCGGATGCGCTGATTGAACGGCTGGAAAACTCGACAGACCCCGAACAGGAAGGCATTGAAATCTGCGCTGAGCTGATGCGTGAAATCGCCGACATACCCGGCGTATCGGGCATCAACCTTCTGACACTGGGCAACCCCCGGGCCGTGACCGCTTCGATCAAAGCTTCCGGGCTTCGTCCCACCCTCGACAAACGGGAATCTCATGAGCACCGATAAAAACCACAGCCCCCCTGCCGCAGGCCCGATGCTCACCATCGGACCCCGGGTCCGGAAAGTCACCTTTTTTCGACGCAACCCTGCGCTGGGGCGCGAAGGCTTTCACCGTGTACAACCACATGTACATGCCTACCCATTACGGCGATCCGGTAGCCGAGTACTGGAGCCTGGTGCGGGACGTCACCTTGTGGGACGTTTCCTGCCAGAGACAGATCGTGATCAGTGGTCCGGACGCCAGGCCTTTCATGGAATTGCTGACACCCCGCGACCTCTCGAATTGCCCTTCCCACCGTTGCCTGTACGTTGTACTGACTGACCAGGACGGCGGCATCGTCAACGACGCAGTACTGATGCACATGCGTGAAAACGAGTTCTGGCTGTCACCCGGCGACGGCGACGTGATCCTGTGGGCCCAGGGAATAGCGACCCAGAGCGGGATGGACGTCCGGGTTTCCGAAGGCGACATTTACCCCTTGCAGTTACAGGGACCGAAATCACCACACGTGGCCTACCGGCTGTTTGGACAGGCGGCGCTGGACCTGGGCTATTATCACGTCATGGAGACCGAATTGAACGGGCTCAGGATGGCCCTGAGCCGAACGGGCTGGAGCGGTGAACTGGGTTACGAGTTGTACCTGGAAGACCCTGACCGCGGCGGCGAAGTGTGGGAAACCGTGATGGCTGCCGGCAGGGAGTACAACATCGCGCCCGCCGCGCCCAATACCATCCGCAGCATCGAAGGTGGCCTGCTGTCCTATGTGTCCGATATCCGCCGGGAGGACAGCCCGTTCACATTCGGCCTGGACCGCCTGGTTCACCTGGACAAGAAGGCCCCGTTCATCGGCCGCGAAGCGTTACGAAGAATCAGGGCCGAAGGAAATTTCCGCCGGTTGGTGGGCATCGAAATCGAGGGCGAGCCGATCAGTCACAACGAAAGTTTCTGGCCGGTGCTCGCGAACGGGGAAAAGACCGGGCACGTCAGCCGCTGTGCCTGGTCGCCGCGCCTGCGAAGAAACATCGGCTGGGCCAACGTGCCGGCCGCTATGACCGCGCCGGGTTCACGCATGGCCGTCGCATGCCCGGGGGGTCTCCGAGAAGCGAAAGTCGTCGAAGCGCCGTGGTTTCCGGCTGAAAAAATCATTCCTGCGGGAATCGGGAAAAGCTGAAAAGGTTAGGAGGTAACAAATGGCCAAGATCAAAACGTACGAACCGGAAACACTGAGCCTGCATGCCGGACAACGCCCGGACCCGCTGACCGGCGCCCGGGCCACGCCCATTTACCAGACCGCCTCCTACGTGTTCAGGGATACCGACCACGCCGCCTCCATTTTCAATATCGAACGCACCGGCCACGTCTATTCGCGGATATCCAATCCGACCAATGCAGTCCTGGAAGAGCGCATCAGCGCCCTGGAAGGCGGGGTCGGAGCCATCGCGACAGCCAGTGGGCAGGCGGCCATGCACCTGGGCATCGCGACGCTGATGGGCGCGGGAGCGCACATCGTGTCTTCGCAATCACTGTACGGAGGCTCGCACAACCTGCTGGCCTACACCCTGCCCCGTTTCGGAATTGAAACGACCTTTGTCGATCCCCGGGATCCTGAAGCCTTCAGAAAAGCGATCCGCCCGAATACCCGTTTGTTGTTCGGTGAAACACTGGGAAATCCCGGACTGGAAGTGCTGGACATTCCGCGCGTCGCAGCCGTCGCGCACGATGCTGGTCTGCCGCTGATGGTCGATTCGACCTTTACCACGCCCTGGTTGTGCCGGCCGTTCGACCTGGGCGCCGACATCGTGATGCATTCGGCGACCAAGTTCCTCAGCGGTCATGGCGTTGTCATCGGCGGCCTGCTGGTGGATGGCGGGCGTTTCGACTGGGAAGCCTCGGGCCTGTTCCCGACCCTGACCGAGCCGTACGCAGGGTTTCACGACCTGGATTTTGCCGAGGAGTTCGGGCCGGCGGCTTTCATCACGCGCGCACGCAAGGAAGGCGCCCGGGATTTCGGCGCCTGCATGAGCGCTATGACTTCGTTCCTGATCCTGCAGGGGCTGGAAACCCTGCCCCTGAGAATGGACAGACACGTGGAGAATGCGCGCAAACTGGTTGCGTACCTGGACGGTCACGAAGCCGTTGAATGGGTTGTATACCCCGAACTCCCCGGACACCCGGACCATGAACTGGCGAAACAATTGCTGCCGAAAGGTTGCGGCGCGGTCTTCAGCTTCGGGGTCAAAGGCGGGCGCGCCGCCGGGCAACGGTTTATCGAGCGCCTGGAACTGGTCTCCCACCTGGCGAATATCGGCGACGCCAAGACCCTGGTCATCCACCCGGCCAGCACGACCCACCACCGCATGGATGCCGATGCATTGAAGGCTGCCGGCATTTCCGAAGGCCTGGTGCGGATATCGGTGGGCATCGAAAACATCGACGACCTGTTCGAAGATATCGGGCAGGGGCTGAAAGCCTCGCAAAAAGCATAGGGAAAAAGAAAGTGCAATTGACCATCAATGGTGACGACGTCTACGTAGCAACCGGAAACCGGGACCCGGACCCCGCAAAACCGACTGTTTTGTTCGTACATGGCACAGGCCAAGACCACAGCATTTGGGTGTTGCCAACGCGTTATTTTGTGCGCCATGATCGAAACGTACTGGCCGTGGATCTACCCGGTCACGGCCGCTCCGGCGGAGCGCCCTTGAAGAACTGTCGAGGCGATGGCGGACTGGCTGGTGGAAGTGCTCGATGCCAGCGGGATTTCGTCCGCTGCAGTGGTGGGGCACAGCCTGGGTTCACTGGTGGCAATCGCCGCTGCCGCGCGGCATCCCTTGCGGGTCAGGGCGATTGCATTGGTTGGCACCACCGTACCGATGCCGGTTTCGGATGTTTTGCTGGAAAAGGCGAAGGAGAACAGGCACGAAGCCATCGAAATGCTGAATTTTTGGGGTTTCAGCAAGGCGGCCCAACTGGGCGGCAATGCGACGCCCGGAAACTGGATGCTGGGAGGCGGCCTGCGCTTGATGGAGAAAGCCGGGCCGGGTGTGATTTATGCCGACCTGGTGGCTTGTAATGGTTATCTGGACGGGATGGAGCACGCGAAATCCGTAGAGTGCCCCGCCCTCCTGATACTCGGCGAGCGTGACATGCTCACGCCTGTCCGGTCAGCGATGCGGCTGGCGGATGCGCTACCAAACGCCGAGAGAGTGGTACTCGAGGGCTCCGGCCACGCACTTTTGGCCGAGCGGCCCGACTCCGTTTTGGACCAATTGATCAGAGTGGTATAGGACAATGAGAAATCCCGATTCTTCAACGAGATCAGGTGTCATGACCTGCCGGTTCAAAGACACGGAAAAGCCCGGTCGATAATTGCCTGGCAATTCACCCCTGCGGGGAGCTCACCATACAAATGAGGTGCAGGACTGCCCAGCCTGGATGCACAAAATGCATGGGCTGTTTCAGCCGTGGAATGCTGGATGAGCAGGGCCGCCTGCAGTGTCACGGCCATGTTTCCAAGAACCGTACGGCAGCGAAATTCCAGCTCTTGACCGTCTGCCAGCTGGTTTTTCAGTGCCTTGACCGCCGCATCAAAAAGAGCGTTCCGGCCCGCCGCCCCGTTCAATTCGCTGAAAAAGGCCTGGATGACTTCAGGCTCTTTTTGCATGACACGCAGCAAATCCAGGCCCTGGACGTTTCCACTGCCTTCCCAAACCGCATTCACGGGCGACTCCCGGAACAGCCGCGGCATGATGCTGTCTTCCATCAAACCGCTGCCGCCAATGCATTCCATAGCTTCGACCGCATGTCCTGCTGAACGTTTACAGATCCAGTACTTGCCCAGTAATCGTGCCGAGCCGGACCATCTGCTTTTCGTGCCCGGAATCATCGCGGCTGTCCAGGGCCCTGGCAATCCGCAGGGTCAGCACCATTGCCGCTTCACTTTCCAATGCCAGGTCAGCCAGCACGTTTTGCATCAGTGGCTGGTCGATCAGGAGCTTGCCGAAAGCTTCGCGTTGCCTGCAGTGATGAATGGCCTGGACCACTGCCTGGCGCATGCCTGCCGAAGAACCAATCATGCAGTCAAAACGCGTCATCGCAACCATGTCGATGATCGTCCGGACACCCCGCCCTTCCTGCCCAACCATAATGGCGTATGCCCCGCGTAACTCCACTTCACTGGAAGCGTTGGAGACATTACCCATCTTGTTCTTCAGCTGTTGAATCTGCATCGAGTTCAACGTGCCATCCGGCCGCCAGCGCGGCATGAAATAGCAGGAAAGCCCGCCCTCACTCTGGGCCAGCACCAGGAAAGCATCACACATGGGGGCAGAGACGAAATACTTGTGCCCGACCAGGCTGTAGACCTGCCCGGGGCCCGGCTTCTCGACCGGATACGCCCGGGTCGTGTTGGTCCGGACGTCGGATCCCCCTTGTTTCTCGGTCATGGCCATGCCGATGGTGATACTCGATTTTTCTTCAATAGGCACATTGCGGGGGTCGTAGCCGGTGTTCAGGATCTTTTCCGCATATCGCGCGTATACATCAGCTTGATGCGCCAGCGCAGGAATAACCGCCGAGGTCATCGTGACCGGGCAGCCGTGGCCGGCCTCCACCTGTGCCATCAGGTAATACCTGGCAGCCCGGGCAACCTGGGCCCCTTTACCCGGGGTGGCCCAGTGCGAGGCGTGAAGACCACGAGCAAGGGAGATCCGCATCAGTTCGTGGTAGGACGGGTGAAATCGAACCTCGTTGATCCGGCGGCCGTGACGATCGTGGGTTTGAAACCCTGGTTGGTTTTCGTTGGCCTGAAAGCCGAGGTCGATGAACTCCGCCGTTCCCGTGAGATCGCCAAATTCCGTGAGTTCAGCGTTGGCCCAGCCTGCCCCCTCCCGCTCTACTGCTTCCCGCAGGGCCGGATCCCGCAGGTACGGATTGTAGTTTTCAAGCGGAACCGGCTGGTTTTCCACGCAATGCGTTTCGGCCATCCAGTCAGTATCGGAAGCCGTCATGGCCAGCTCTACTTCAATTCTCTTCGCAAAATTTTTCCGACCGTCGATTTCGGCAGTTCCTTCGATGAACACGACCTGCTTCGGCACTTTGTAACCGGCCAGGCGTTCACGGCAGAAATTGCGAACGTCTTCTTCGGTAATCGAATCGTCCTTCTTCACAACGAAGAGTTTGACTGCCTCGCCGGTGGCTTCGCTTGGCGTTCCAACGCAGGCGGACTCAACCACGCCTTCCATGCCGGCAACGGTGTCCTCTATTTCGTTGGGATACACGTTGAAACCTGAAACCAGGATCATGTCCTTCTTGCGGTCGACAATCCGAAAATAGCCGTCTTTCTCCATCACGGCGATATCGCCGGTTTTAAAGTACCCGTCCGCGGTCATGGCTTCAGCCGTTGCCTTGGGTTGACGCCAGTATCCAGGCATGACCTGGGGGCCCTTGGCGCAGAGTTCCCCGGGCTCGCCCTGGGGGACTTCGTTGCCATCGTCATCGCGCAGGGAAATGTCGGTCGAGGGCAGCGGAATCCCGATTCCCGGCCGGTAGTCAGTCACAGCCAGCAGGTTTACGGTAAGCACCGGCGAGGTTTCTGAAAGGCCGTAACCTTCCTTGATGTAACTGCCGGTGAGGTCTTTCCAGCGTTGTGAGACCGCCTGCTGCACCGGCGCGCCTCCGCCCATGGTGAATTTCAGATTGGAAAAGTCAATGTCACTGAACCCCGGGGTATGCAACAAGCCGACAAAAAGGGTATTCACACCGGTGAAAATACTCGGATTCGAAGCCGCCCAGGTTTTCACGAACGACTCCATGTCCCTTGGGTTGGTGATCAGTACGTTTTTCTCGCCGCGCTTGAAAAAGCCCAGCGTGTTCACCGTCAACGCGAAAATGTGATACATCGGAATGGCCGTGATGACGACCTCGGTTCCGTCCTCGATCATGTTGCAGTCGACCGCTTCGAATTGCCAGATATTGGCCACCAGGTTGCCATGCGTCAGCATGGCGCCCTTGGACAAGCCGGTCGTACCGCCAGTGTATTGCAGGAACAGCAAGTCGTCATGGTCCAGGTCCGGCTCGTTGAATTCCTGGCCGGAACCGGCCGCCAATGCATCGGTGAAAGCAATCGTGTTCTGCAGACGCGCATCGACCGGCGGGGAGGGAAGGCCGCGGTTGACCAGGTCGTCAAGGCTGAAAACGATGACGTGCCGGATCGGGGTCTTATCGATAATTGAGGCAAGGGCACCCGTGGAACCGGAGAAAATGATGATCGTATCTACATCCGCATCATTCAGCTGGTGTTCCAGTTCATGGGCTGAATACAGTGGATTGACATTGACCTGCACTCCCCCTGCACGGATAACGCCAAACATCCCAACAGCAAACGACAGGGTGTTCGGCGCCATCATCGCGACGCGGCCGCCTTTATTTATGCCAAGCCCGTTTTGCAAATAGGCTGCGAAATCGCGTGAAAGCCTGTCTATATCAGCATACGTCAGCTCAGCACCGAAACTGCTGAAGGCGACATGGTCGGGGAACTTCCTGACCGTATCATTGAACATCTGCACGATCGACCGGCAGCCGGAAAGGTCAACCTCAAAAGGAATCCCTTCCACGTAATTTTGTTGCCAAATGCGTTCCGCCATATTTCTACTGTCCTCAGTGAACGGATTCGCCGGATTCCAGCTTCAGGCGACCTTCATCGACCTCGTGCTGCTGGTATTCCTTGGTCGGAATCAGCAGGCGCACCAGCGCCGGCAGCAGGATCAGGGCGCCAAACATGTTCATGATGAACATGAAGGTCAGCATCAGCCCCATATCGCCCTGGAACTTGATCGGCGACCACAGCCAGGTGGCCACGCCGATGGCCAGGGTCAGGCCGGTGAAGGAAACCGCCTTGCCGGTGGTTTTCAGCGTTTCAAAGTAAGCGTCACGCAACTTGAGGCCCCTGTAAAGATAGGTCTCGAGCTTGCTGAAAATATAGATGCCATAGTCCACACCGATACCGACACCCAGCGCAATAACCGGCAACGTGGCGACCTTTACACCAATCCCGAGGAACGTCATCAGGGCCTGGCCAAGGACTGAAGTGAGCACCAGTGGGAGGATGATGCAGACTACCGCACGCAGCGAACGGAAGGCCAGCAGGACCAGTAAGCACACGACACCGTAGACCCAGGCCAGCATCTTGTACTGCGCCTTGCTGACGACGTCATTGGTCGCCGCTTCGATACCGGAATTGCCTGCCGCCATCACGAAGCGGACATTTCCGGTATCAAACTGTTCGATGAATTGGTCTACGGCCGCGACAACGGTCAACAGGGTTTCCGCCTTGTGGTCCTCGAGGAATATCATGACCGGCACCAGGTTGCAGTCGGCGTTCATCAGGCCCGGTGGAACTTCCTTGCCGCTAACCGAACCGTTCAGCACCCATTGGTTGCGCGTGACCGTGGCCCATTTCGGATTGCCCTCGTTGTTTCCGGCGATCGCCCGCTTCGACACATCGATCAGGGAAATGGCGGATTGCACGCCGGGCACGTCCGACATGACCCACTCGAACATGTCCACCGCCGCGTAGGTCTCGTAGGTCACGCACTGCATGTCCTCGGTCATGACCATTACGACGAAAACATCCGTGCTGGATGTATAGTTTTCCACGATAAACTTGTTGTCCAGGTTGTACCGGGAGTCCGCCCGCAGTTCAGGAGCGCCTGCATCGAGGTCGCCGATTTTCAGGTCCTGTCCGTACCAGAGGCCGAATGCAAAGGCGCCTGCCGCGATGAGCACCAGGACCTTCGCTACCGATGTATGGGTGTAAATCGTCGAAAACTCGCACAGCCGGTGATAGATCCCGCTGTTTTCGAACTTTTTCATCCGGAGGATCGCTGCGTCGGCGATTCCCTTGAACGACATCAGCACGGGAAGGAGGATCAGGTTGGTCAGTATGACAACCAACACCCCGACGCTGGCGGCAATGGCCAGGTCGTGGATCACCTGGATCTCGATGACCATTAGTGTCGCAAAACCGATGCCGTCCGACACCAGCGCGGTCAGTCCGGGGACATACAACGACCGGAACGCATACCGCGCCGCTCCTTCATCGTCCCTGCCCTCGGATTTGCCGTGCATCATTGCGTTGATCATCTGCACGCCGTGACTCACACCGATCGCGAACACCAGGAATGGAATCAGCATGGAGTAAGGATTGAGGCCGAAGCCCAGGATTTTTAACAATCCTACTTGCCAGGTGACGGCGACTACCGAGCAAAAAACAACAATGATCGAACTCCGGATACACCGCGAGTAAATGTAAAACAGGATCAGGGTGATGACGATCGCCAGCACGAAGAAAAACGCCACGTGCCCGGCGCCTTCAATCAGGTCCCCTATGACTTTTGCAAAGCCGGTCATGTGAATCCTGATTTTGTCGGTCTGGTACTTGTCGCGGACCAGTTCCTCAAACTGTTTGGATATATCGCCGTAGTTCAGGGGTTCACCGGTTTCCGGGTAAACCTCCATCAGGGGTGCAATAATGATCGTGGACGTAAAATCGTTGGCCACCAGGTAGCCGACCTGGCCGGACTTCATGATATTGGCGCGAACCTGCTGCAGGCTTTCCGGAGATCCATCGTAATCGTCCGGCACGACCGTGCCGCCGGTAAACCCCTCTTCGGTCACCTCTCCCCAGCGGACGTTGGGTGTCCACAGGGATTTGACGCCGGAACGGGCAACCCCGGGGATAAAGAAGACTTCATCGCTGATTTCGCGCAGCGTCTGCATGTATTCCTCGGTGAAAATGTCACCCTCGGTGGTTTCGACCGCGATCCGCACCGAGTTTCCGAGGCCGGACAATTCGTCCTTGCGTTCCAGGTATGCCGCAATATAGGGATGTTTGACGGGCACCATTTTTTCGAAACTGGCGTCAGGCCTGACCTGGACGGCCTGCGAGCCCAGCGCAACCGTGATCAGCAGAAATACCAGGGCAACCCAGACCCGCTTGCCGAAAATGATATTTTCGATCGAAGATTCGGCTTCCAGGAAAAAGTGTTCAATTGCGTTGACGATCCGATCGACGAAACCTGCTTTTTTATGCTCGCTCATGGTGTCCGCCTCATGGATTTTCGTGTGGTGATGCCAGGGGTTGACCGGTCGTGTCGGCCTTTCGGATTCCTCCCAGGCCTACCAGCAGGACATTACCCTGGTCCGTTTGTATCACTCCGGTTATCGGGTTGCGGTCGGGATTGTTGGCCAGGCTGAATTTCTGCGCGCCTGGACCGCGAACCAGGATGGTTCCTCCCTGCCCTGCGAGGAATACGGTACCGTCCTCAAGCAGTGCACCACCCATCAATGTCACCGTGGTCCCGGAATCCAGAGCGCTCCATGTTTCCCCTTTATCCGTGGAACCGAACAGGTTTCCGCGCAGGCCATACGCCAGTAATTCATAGCCACCGTTGTCGCCGGGAACCACCACGATTCCATAAAACGAGCCCTCGTAGCCGGGTTCGAGGCTATCCCAGGTCAGGCCCCCATCCATCGAACGAAACACGAATCCCGCTTCGCCCGCGATAAACAACGCCCCGTCGGGAGCCGGGGTTATCTGGTTCAGGTGATAGGCTTCGGCATTGTCCATCCGGTCCGAAACCAGTTCCCAATTTTTTCCACCATCGGTGGTGTGCAGCAACATCCCGTAGGAACCCGTGACAAAACCTTCCTGCTCATCCCGGAACCACACATCCAGTAAGGGCCGGACCGGGCCGGCTGATGTGTCGTCCGTCGCGCCTTCCAGCATGAACTCTGCTTCCTCCAGTGCGTACTGGGCGTCCTCCAGTTCCGCCTCATCGGGTTCTTCCTGTGACTCGATGGCTTCGAGCTCCGCCCTGTACTGCTCCACGATTCGCCCGGCGACCGCCATGATCTGTTCGTTGAGCTGGTATCCGTCGAGCTGCTTTTGCCAGGTCCTGCCCCCGTCGCCCGAGTGCAGGATCAGGCCGTCATGACCTACCGCCCAGCCGGAATCGGGTGAAGGGAAATAAACACCGGTCAGTGCCACCGAAGCCGGCACTTCCGCCTGAACCCAGGTATCGCCGTTGTCGCTTGATTCGATGATCACACCGTAGGTTCCGACCGCGACGAACGACTCATCCCCGCGACTCGTAATATCCAGCAACAAAGTCCGCGTTGCCGCCTCACTCTGAACGGCTGGCGTTTCGAGCAAATCAATCGCAAAAGCCGGAGAAATGAATCCCGTGACCGAAAGCGCGAGCAGCGCTATCAGTCGTTTACAGTGAATCAAATTGATCATTGGCTGGTTCCGGACAGGTGGTCGACGACTTGAATGTACAACATCCAGGGACAACAATGCCAGAGGCCGGTGTTGTACCGGCCCCTGGCACGGGTTCAGATCCTAGCGTTTCCCAAGGCGTCTGAGGGCGCCGGTATCGTAATCGTCGCGTTTCATTTTCAGGTTGAAAATATAGGCGCTCTTCTCTTCATTGGTGAGTCCGAGCGTCAGGTAACGGCCATCATTGAGATCCATCAGGGTTTCCACCGTGATCCACGGAACATTCTCGGTGTAGTACTGGATCACGTGACCTTCACCGATGCGCCACAGTTGCATCTGGCCGTCGTACTGATCCTTGACAACGATCTGCCAGGTGTCTTCGTCCAGGAAGAATACCCGCTTGGCGTAAATATGCCGTGCACCTTCTTTCAGGGTGGCTTCGATCTCCCACACCCGGTGCAGCTCATACCTGGGGTAGTCCTGGTTCATGTGACCCTTGAGGTGAATATCCTTGTACTTCAGCGTCGGAGAGCCCAGCTCATAGGAGTTGTAGGGAATGTACATTTCCTTCTTGCCCACCAGTTTCCAGTTATAACGGTCAGGGGCGCCGTTCATCATGTCAAAATCATCGGCGGTACGGGTGCCGTCAGAGCCCTGTCCCGGGCCGTCGTATGCGACCTGCGGGGCACGGCGCACGCGGCGCTGACCGGCGTTATACAGCCATGCCCGACGGGGATCCTCGACCTGGTTGACCGTCTCATGCACCAGCAGGACCGTTCCGGTCAGCTGCGGCGGTGAGTGAATGGCATAGGTGAAGTACACCAGCACGTTCCGGTCTTTCACCGGGTCCATCCCACCCTCCAGGAACTGGGGCCAGGTAAACGTATCGGTGATGCCGACGGGCACGAAGGCGCCGTTGGATTGCACAGGCACCTGGACGTAAGTCCGTTGTGCCGAACCTCCGCGGTACCGTGTGATGTGGTTCCAGAAGACCTCGTAGGCATTTTGAGGAATCGGAAAGGCCTGGGCGACGCCGAAATTGATCACGCCATTACCGTCGTTTACCAGTTCCGCATTCAGTCCGTTTTCACGCACCACCGTGTAAACATTTTCCGGTAATGCCGCGGTTCGGTGGGTGGGATAAACGACCATCTTGTAGTCGGGATATTTCTTGAACAGTGCGACCTGGCCGGGTGAAAGGTTGGCCGCATACTGGTCGACATTGCTGGCGGTAATCGTGAACAACGGCTGTTCGCCCACGAACGGATTTGCCAGGTGACCGTCTGCTACATAACCCGCCGGCGGAGAGGTCATTCCACCCGTCCAGGCCGGAATGGTCCCGGCCGCGTTGCCGGCCCGTTCCGATCCCATCGGGGTCAGGTCGTTTTCCAGGCGGGTCAGTTCCGACTCAGGAACCTTGGCCAGGACACTGCTCACGCTGAGCACCAGTGCTGCGCAGAGGGCAGCTTTTGTGAAAATGTGTTTCATAATTCTTTAACTCCTCAAGCTGAATGCGTGATCAGAAATCCAAGGACACGGTGAACGAGAAGAAATCGCGATCTACCTGGGTATTCGCATAACCACCCATGAACCAGGTGTAGGCGATGGCCGCACGGTACTTGGTCAGGTAGTTCGCACCGAGGGCGACGCCCAGGGCCTTGCGGCCGTCGATAAACGCGCCGGTTGGTGCAGTGCCGCTGACGTCCTGTGACCAGGCAATGCTGGGGGTCAGTTCAACTCCGGAAAATACATTGGGGTAATTGGCTGATGCGCGCAACCGGTAGCCCCAGGAGTTCGTGGTGACGAAACCTTCATCCGAAGGACCATTGAGGTTGGTCGGTGCGCCGAATATGGGATTACGGCCGTAGGGCATGACGCTGATATCCGGCAGATCACTGATGCCGACCCAGGCCACTTCACCTACAAAGCTCACACGTTCCGCCCCCAGGCCCTGGTCCCAGAAATAAACGGCGGTCGTTTGCGCCTGGGTGACATCGAAGCGGTCGTAGCCCAGCGCCTCACCGTACCCGGTAGTGGCGAAACTGCCGAAAGCGCCGCATGCGCGGCCACCGAACTGTCCGTACACCACGTTGCCCGTCGGGGTTCCGCAGTATGCGCCCTGCGTGGCCAGCACCGCGAGGGCGGCAGTCAACTGGGTCGTGCCGTTGACACCCACCGGCAAGCCGGTCTTGTAACTCACTTCACCGGACAAGGCCATGGTTCCGATATTGGTGGCAAATGTCAGGCCCCAGATATGGGTATCTTCAGGATACGCCACCTGGTAGAGGGTCGGAACGGGTCTTCCACCCAATACGGAACCCTCTGTGACTCCAACCATGCTGTATACCGAGTTCAGAACCGGGGTGCGGTTATGCAGGTTCTGGTAGTACAGGCCAAATTCCGTATCGATCTGTTCCACGTATTTGCGGATGGCGATACCAAACTGACCGCCATTTGATGGCTCGTCCACAAACGGGTCTTTCCGCGCCATATTAATGTTTTGCAGAATGGAATCAGGGAAGTAAATGGAGGAGCCCGGTATCAGGGCCTCCGGAGCGATCAGCTTATTACAACCTTCCGCCGCGAAATCGACATCCGAGAAATACGTACCGCAGCCGTCGATCACGGTTTTTTCCCACTTCAGCTGGTAAAACGCCTCGAGGCTCCAGCCGTCACCCATGCCGAGGTTGGCATAAATCAGGTTGACAGGGAGCAAGCCTTCCTTGATTTCCGCGCCGGGCCGCCGGAAGGCGGAAACATCGATCGGGTTCAGGACGTTGATGCCCTGGATAAAGGTGGCTTCACCCCAGTTGACCACCTGGCGGCCAAGACGGACATCCAGCGGCATATCGCCCAGGTCGAAACTTCCATAGGCAAACAGGTCAAGCAGGGCGAGACCGGAAAACTTGGCGTAATCGGCAAAGTCTTCGTCGTTCAGTTCCGCGCCGGCAACATAATTATTGGGTCCGTGGCCGTGCGGCACGCCGTTGTTCATCAGCGCAAAATCGTACCAGTACTTGATTCGACCAAAACCACCGAACTGCCCGTTGTCGATTTCGATTTCGGACGTACCCTTGATGATGTTGGAGAAAATATCGCCTTTCTCAAAGTTCAGATCGCCGTCATCGGTCAAAATAGCCTGGCCGGTTCCGCCGTTGCCTTTACCGATAAGCGCAGGATCAATATCTGCGCCTCTCCAGGAAATGCCGTAACTGATCGTGTTGTCCCAGCTTCCCGACCAGTCCCCCCAATCAAAATCTACCGCGTACACGGGGGATGACATGACCAGGGCTGCGGCGATCGCCAGGGGGCAGCCGCGTAATCTGAATTTCGTGCCTTGCTTTTTATTCATGGTGGTCTCTCCTTCCGACAAACCGGGGATACGTAGCATATCACTTTAACGAAATTTAAATCTTTAGAGAAGGTGGCTGATGAATTATGCGATCAGGCGCACGGTTTGTCATGACCTAGATCAGATTCATTCATGGGACTAACACCATTCGGGATTCGCCTCCCCAAGAATGCGCGTTAATTTGTGATAGCATTTTTCAGATCACCCGCTGGAATTGGACTGATGAGAAAACTGTCTGCAATGGATCTGGCATTCTTCATCGCGGAATCGGCGGAAAGCCCCAAGCATGTGGCGGGCCTGATGTTATTCAGGAAACCGCGAAACTGCGGCCCGGATTTTGGCCGCAAACTGGTCGAGGAACTGAAGACCCACCAGCAGCTGACCGAGCCGTTCAACCTCACGATTCACCTGACCGGCCTGACGGGACCGCGCTGGGAGCCCTGCCGCCGGTTCGACGTGGAACAACATGTTTTCCACCACCGCGCAAAAAAAGCCCGCAGCTGGAAAGAAGCGAAAGAACTGGCGGCCCGGCTGCACGAGCCGTTACTGGACCGGTCCAGGCCGTTGTGGGAGTACCACCTGATCGACAACATCGAAAAAGCCAGGTTCGCGGTATATCTCAAAATACACCATGCCTACGCGGATGGCATGACCATGACCACCTGGTTGAACAAAGGCCTGAACAGCTCGGCAAGCGATACATCGCTGCAGCCGCCATGGACCATGCCTGCCGCGGGAGGAAGCCGGGACCAAAAAGGCGCATTTTCATTGTCCGAAAATGTCCGGATGCTGAATGAACTGGCCATGCGCCAGGTCTTTACAGCGGGAGGAATGGCCAAAATGGGTGCACAGCAGCTGTTGGAGAGATCCGGGCTGACCCGCAAAAACGTTTCGCTGAATTTCAACACCAGCCATGAGACCCCCTTGACCGGCAGTGCGACTCCCGGGCGGGAGATCGCCACGACACATATACCGATGGATGACGTGAAGCAGGTTTGCAAGGCAACCCGTTCGACCCTGAACCACGTCGCCCTGTCCTGCATTGACGGCGCTTTGCACGGTTACCTGGAGGAAACCGGCCACCCGGTGGACCACCCGCTGACCATCCAGATGCCGGTCAACCTGCGCGATGACGATGGCGGCGGGTCCGGTAACAGGCTCGGCGTTGCGTTGGTTGAGTTGGCCAGCCCCACGGATGACCCGTTCCTGCGCCTGCAGGAAATCGGCCATTCGCTCCACAACGTCAAACAACAGGTGGCCAATGTCCGCGGCGAAGCGCTGCAGCAATACACGGTGGTGATGGCGCTTGCCGGCGAATTGCTGGAAAAGCTGAAACTCAGCAACCGGATCCCCAGCAATGGGTACACCCTGGTTTCGAATGTGCCAGGTCCGGTAAACCCGCTCTACCTGAAAGGCGCAAAGCTCGAACAGATGTACCCGATCAGCATCCTGGTACCCGGCCTGCGAATGAACATCACCCTGTTCAGTTGCGGCGGCGTCCTGAACTTCGGAATCGTCGCGACCAGGGACCTGGAAAACCTGGACAGGCTGGCGGACTTGATCCGTGAAGAGTTTAACCTGCTGCTGGGAAAGACCTAGCAACGGGTTATTTTGGGATAGTTTCGTGGGAGCCGGCCTTGCCGGCGATTTCAGATTTTTTGGGCCATGGAGAATTCAGGCTTTCGCCGGCAAGGCCGGCTCCCACATAGCGTTTTCCTGAAGAAGCCAAAGAGGAAGATAAAGAACATGCTCGAAGAGTATTACGACTATGTAATTGCCGGCGGCGGTTCAGCCGGTTGCGTACTCGCCAACCGGCTCACTTCCAGCGGAAGCAACCGTGTCTGCCTGCTGGAAGCCGGCCCGGAAGACAAAAGCGCCTTCATAACCATTCCCGGCGCATTCGCCTACTTCATGTTCAGCAAAAAATATAACTGGTGTTTTGACGCTGAACCGGTTGCCGACATCCGCAATGGCAACGCCGTGTTCTGTCCCCAGGGAAAAGGTCTGGGAGGCGGCAGCGCCATCAACGCGATGATCTATATTCGTGGTAATCCGGTTGATTATGATCGCTGGGCATCCCTGGGCAACCGGGGCTGGAGCTGGCCAGACCTGTTGCCGTACTTCAGGAAAAATGAATGCAACGAACGGGGCGGAAACGAACTTCACGGAGATTCCGGACCGATTTACGTTTCCGATTGCAGAAACTACTACCCGATCAACGACCGGTTTCTGCAAGCAGCGTCCGAAGCCGGATATCCGCTTAACGACGACTTCAACGGCGCACAGCAGGAAGGTGCCGGTTTTTACCAATTCACCATCAAGGAAGGAAAACGCTGCAGCGCTTCACATGCCTACCTCAGACCCGCAAGGGTCCGGCAAAACCTTGCCGTCAAATGCAAGGCGATGGCTACCAAGATCCTTTTCAAGGGGAAAAAAGCCGTTGGTCTCGAATACCGGCAGAACGGGGAATTGAAGCATGTATACGCCGACAAGGAAGTAATCCTCAGTGCAGGCGCCTACAATTCGCCCAAATTGCTGATGCTTTCGGGCATTGGCAGCGCCGACGAACTCGAAAGGGCCGGGGTCACCCCGTTCCACCAACTTCCCGGGGTCGGGCAAAACCTCCAGGAACACGTCGATTCCTGCGTACTGCAGGAAAGCAAAAAAACCGATGGCTTCAGGGTGTCCCCGGGGGGCCTGCTGAACTTGTGGCGTGAACCCTTCCGCTACCTTTTCGGCAGGAAAGGAAAACTCGAGTCTTCCGTGACCCAGGCCGGAGCGTTTTTGAAAACATCGCAGGATCTCGATGCGCCGGACATTCAGCTTCACTTCCTGCCCCTGCTCTACGATGACAGTGGCCGGGACCTCAAGCTCATGTCCAAAAGTGGATACTCATGCCACGTCTGTGTGTTGAGACCGGAAAGCCGGGGGCGCATGACCTTGCGCTCCACGGACCCGGCTGCGCCGCCGCGCATTGAATTGAATTTCCTGGATCACCCCAGGGACCGCGAAACCCTGGTCAAGGGAATTCGTGTCGCGCGCAAAATTCTGGCAGCGTCCAGCTTCGACGACTACCGCGGCGCCGAGTTGAACCCGGGCCCGGAGGCGCAAAGCGATGATGAGATACTGTCAAAGTGCAAGGAAAGACTTGGGCTGGTTTATCACCCGGTTGGAACCTGCAAGATGGGCCATGATGAGATGGCTGTGGTCAGCGACACTTTGAAGGTTCACGGGCTGGAATCCCTGCGGGTTGTCGATGCTTCAATCATGCCGACCCTGGTCGGCGGCAACACCAATGCGCCGAGCATGGTCATCGCTGAAAAGGCGGCGGACCTGATTTTGGGATCCCTCCCGTAGGAGCGATTTCAATCGCGAAAGGCCTTTCAGGAATTCGCGAATAAATTCGCTCCTACAAACAAAAAACGGCGCTCGATGAGCGCCGTTTTTGTTATTGACTTGATGGACCGGTCAGGCTTCTTCGTTCACGGCCTTCATGCTCAGGCGAATGCGGCCCTGCTTGTCGACTTCCAGGACTTTCACCTTCACGATATCACCTTCTTTTACGACGTCGGTGACATTTTCCACCCGCTCATCAGAGAGCTGCGAGATATGCACCAGGCCGTCGCGACCCGGGGTCAAAGAAACAAAGGCGCCGAAGTTCATGATCTTGATGACCTTGCCTTCAAAAATCTGGCCCGGCTCGACGTCGGAGGTGATCTGCTCGATCCGCTTGCGCGCCTCTTCCGCAGCTTCCTTGTTTACCGAGGCTATGGTTACCGTGCCGTCATCGGCAATGTCAATGGTACAACCGGTCTCTTCGGTGATGGCGCGAATGGTCACGCCGCCCTTGCCGATCACGTCACGAATCTTGTCCGGATGAACCTTGATGGTCATCAGGCGCGGCGCGTATTCGGACATTTCGCTTCTTGGCTTGTTCAGAACCTTGTTCATCTCGCCCAGGATGAAGTTCCGGCCGTCGCGGGCCTGGGACAAGGCGATCTTCATGATTTCCTCGTTGATGCCCTCGATCTTGATGTCCATTTGCAAAGCGGTAATTCCCTCTTCACTGCCGGCCACCTTGAAGTCCATGTCGCCGAGGTGATCTTCATCACCGAGGATATCGGACAACACCGCGAAGCGGTCGCCTTCCTTGATCAAGCCCATCGCAATACCCGCAACCGGGGCCTTGACCGGCACACCGGCATCCATCAGGGCCAGCGAAGTGCCGCAAACCGAAGCCATGGAACTGGAGCCATTCGACTCGGTGATTTCCGACACCACGCGAATCACGTAGGGGAAATCCGCCATGGTGGGCAGCATCGCGGCAACACCGCGGCGGGCCAGGCGTCCGTGGCCGATTTCGCGGCGTTTTGGACCACTCATGAAGCCGGTCTCGCCGACACAGAATGGAGGGAAGTTGTAGTGCAGCATGAACGGGTCTTTGTACTCGCCGGTCACCGCGTCGATAATCTGGGCGTCACGTCCGGTGCCCAGCGTCGTGGCGACGATGGCCTGGGTTTCACCGCGGGTGAAAAGCGCCGAACCGTGAGCGCGCGGCAATACGCCGCATTCAACGCTGATCGGGCGCACCGTGCTCAGGTCCCGCCCGTCGATGCGCGGGTTGCCGGAGAGGATGCGTTCGCGCACCAGGGATTTTTCAATCTTGTAAAACGCCCCGGAAACGGCGTCCTGCGAAGGAGCGTTTTCGTCTTCAGGGTTACACAGTGTCTCGAGTACGGATTTCTTCAACTCGCTGATTGCGCCGTGGCGCTGCATCTTGTCGGCGATCGCGTAGGCGTTCGTCAGGCCCTCGCTGGCCAGCTCGCCAACCTTCGCCGCCAAAGACTCATCGGCAACAGGCGGCTTCCCACTCCCAGGCTTCCACGCCAGCCTCGGCCGCCAGCTCGCGGACGGCCTGGACAACCGCTTTTGAAGCGTTGTGACCAAAGGTCACTGCGCCCAGCATGATTTCTTCCGAAAGCAGCTTGGCCTCGGACTCAACCATCAACACGGCGCTTTCCGTGCCGGCTACCACCAGGTCCAGGGCTGAATCAACCAGCTGGGTGGCGGTTGGGTTCAGTACGTAATTTCCGTCGATGTAACCCACGCGGGCCGCGCCGATCGGGCCGTTGAAAGGTATACCGGACAGCGCCAGGGCTGCCGATGTGCCGATAAGGGCCGGGATATCGCCGCTGATGTCGGGGTTTGAAGACATCAGCGTGGCAATGACCTGAACTTCGTTCATGAAGCCCTTGGGGAAAAGCGGCCGGATCGGACGGTCAATCAGCCTGCAGATCAGGGTTTCCTGCTCGGTGGGACGCCCTTCCCGTTTGAAAAAACCGCCGGGGATACGTCCCGCGGCGTAGAATTTCTCCTGGTAATTGACGGTCAGCGGAAAAAACCCGCGGCCCGGATCAGCTTCCCTTCGGCCAACAACGGTCACCATGACCACTGTGTCGCCCATTGATACCATCACGGAGCCATTGGCCTGGCGGGCAATCTGCCCTGTTTCAAGCTTGACCTCGTGGTCGCCATATTTGAATGTTTTAGTCAGTTTCTGCACTGGAAAATTTCCTGTTTGATTTGTTAAAAGCCGTGTACGCTAACGCTCCGGCAGACGGATAGTCCACCAGAGCGAAGCCAAGCCGTGATGCAGGGACCCTTAACGGCGCAAGCCGAGACGTTTGATCAGGTCGCGATAGCGCTCGATGTCTTTGTTCTTCAGGTAATCGAGCAGGCCACGACGCTGATTCACCATGCGCAATAATCCGCGCCGTGAATGATGATCGCCTTTATGAGCCTTGAAATGGTCGGTGAGGTATTGGATACGACCCGTCAGTAATGCAACCTGGACCTCTGGGGACCCGGTATCACTTTCTGAACGAGCGTACTCGCTGACAATTTTTGCTTTTGCGTTTGCATCAAAAGACATGGTTCCATCTCCATATCTAGAGCCGCGAAGCCTTTGGAAAAACCCGCCGGGAAGGTTCCCGGATATTCCTTGGGTCTTTGCAAAAACTTCGAAGCCCCGGTGGTAAGTTAGCCGCGTATTCTATACGCAGCTTGACCGATAAACAAGCAAAACCGGTCCGGTTTTGCTTGTTTATCTATCTGCGTATTGTAGCCCGTTCAGGCAGCGGATTGGTACTTCTTTCAGCAAAGCTGAAAACCGCCCCAATCCGCTGCCTTCACTGAATCGGGAGATTCATCAGGCGTTTGGGTTTCAGGCGGTTGTCCGCGGTGACTTCGCCGAGTCCGAGGAGTTGGTTTTCGGGGCCGTAGACTCGGACCAGGCCGGGTTTGACGGTATCGGCGTCGACCGGGTTGCCGTGACTGAAACGGTCGGTCTGCGCAGAATCCAAAATCATGACCGGCCAGTCAGCGAGGGCTGAGTCGACCGGCAGCAGGCAGCTGTCGATTTCGCCGCGGTCCGCCAGGCTGGTCAAATCGTCGAGGCTGATCATGTCGTGCGCCTGGAATGGTCCCACTTCGAGCCGGCGCAGCGCCTGCAGGTGTGCGCAGGTGCCGAGTTTTTCGGCGATATCCCCGGCCAGCGTCCGGACGTAGGTTCCCTTGGAGCATCGCGTCCTGAAACGCATCAGCGGCAATTCCAACTCAAGTAATTCGAGGCTGAAAATATGAACGGGACGGGCCTTTCGCTCCACTTCCAGGCCGGCGCGCGCCAGATGGTAGAGCCGTTGACCATCATGTTTCAACGCGGAATACATGGGAGGAACCTGTTCGATATCCCCCTGGAACACGCGCAGAACGGTATCGACCCGGGAACGTTCAAGCCGGGGCACGGGCAATTCGTGGAGGATTTCACCTTCGATGTCCCCGGTGACGGTAGCCTTGCCCAGGAAAGCCGTTGCCTCGTACACCTTGGCTGCATCCAGCATGAAGCCGGCCGTCTTGCTTGCCTCGCCCAGGCAAATGGGCAGCATTCCGGTGGCAAACGGATCCAGGCTTCCGGTGTGGCCCGCTTTGCGCGCCCCGAACAGCCAACGGACTTTTTGTACCGCCTGGTTGGAAGAGTAACCGGCCGGCTTATCGAGCAGGATAACGCCATGAACGTCCCGGCCTTTGCGCCGGCTCATTCCTCGTCCCGCTCGACTTCCCCTGGCTGGTGCCGGTCGGATGCGACGGCGGCTTCGATAAGGCTGTCCATTTGCAGGCCGGTTTCCACCGATGCATCGTGGACAAAATGCAGTTCAGGCACAGACCGGATTCGCATCTCCTGTCCGAGGCGTTTGCGCAGGTACCCGGCCGCCTTGTTCAGCGCCTTGATGCTGCCCATGGCTTTATCGGCTTCAAACACGGTAACGAAGATTTTCGCGTGCGAGATGTCGCGGGACACCTCGACGTCAGAGAGGCCAATGAACCCGACTTCCGGATCCTTGACCTCTTTCTGGATCAACTGGGCCAGTTCCCTTCGCAGGGTGCCGGCCACGCGTTCCGAGCGTTTGAAATCACGGGGCACTGTTCACGTTCCTCAGAGTGTGCGCGCCACTTCAACGCGCTCGAAACACTCAATCTGGTCGCCGGGCCGGACATCGTTGTACATTTTCACACCGATTCCGCATTCGGTGCCGGCCTGCACTTCGTTGACCGCGTCCTTGAAGCGACGCAGGGATTCGAGTTCACCCTCGTAAATCACCACGTTTTCACGCAGGACACGAATGGGGTTGCGTTTTCTCACAACGCCCTCGACAACCAGGCAACCGGCGATGGCGCCCATCTTGGACGAGCGGAAAACATCCCTGACCTCGGCCAGCCCGAGAATATTTTCCTTGACCTCGGTTCCGAGCAGGCCGTTGATGGCCTTGGTCACTTCGTCAATAGCGTCATAGATCACGCTGTAATAGTGCAGGTCCAGTTCGTGCTCCTGGATGACTTTTCTTGCCGTCGCATCCGCCCGGACATTGAAACCGATGATGATGGCGTCTGAGGCCTGGGCCAGGGACGCATCATTCTCGGTGATGGCGCCTACACCGGAAGCGATGATGTTGACCTTGACTTCGTCATTGCTGAGTTTGACCAGGGCATCACGCAAAGCCTCGACACTGCCCTGGACGTCTGCACGGATCAGCAGGTTCACATTGGTTGTCTGCTCCTTGCCCATGCTCTCAAACAGGTTCTGCAGGTTGGCAGCCTGCTGCCTGGCCAGGCGCCCTTCACGCTGACGATCCTGCCGCTGCGAAGCGGCATCCCTTGCCTTACGCTCATTCGCCACGGCCAGCACTTCATCGCCGGCTTGAGGGACACCGGAAAGCCCCTGGACTACCGCAGGCATGGAAGGCCCGGCCTCTTCAATGGCTTCGCCGCTTTCATTGAACATGGCGCGTACGCGACCATACTCCTGGCCGGCCAGGATCATATCCCCGCGCCGAAGCGTTCCATTCTGAATCAACAGCGTCGCGATCGGACCGCGTCCCCTGTCCAGGCTGGATTCCACGACCACGCCGCGGGCCATCGCCTCGGGGTTTGCCGTCAGTTCCATCACTTCAGCCTGCAGCAACACGTTCTCGAGCAACTCGTCGATGCCTTCCCCGGTCTTGGCGGATACGTGGACAAAGATATCCTTGCCGCCCCAGTCTTCCGGAATCACTTCTTCCTTGGCCAGGTCCGCTCTCACGCGATCCAGGTCCGCATCGGGCTTGTCGATCTTGTTGATCGCAACGATGATCGGGGTGCCGGCGGCCCGGGAATGCTGAATGGCTTCCCTGGTCTGGGGCATCACGCCGTCATCGGCCGCCACCACCAGGATAACGATATCCGTGGCCTGGGCGCCGCGCGCTCGCATGGCCGTGAACGCGGCGTGTCCGGGCGTGTCCAGGAACGTGATGATCCCGCGGTCGGTCTTGACGTGGTAAGCGCCTATGTGCTGCGTGATGCCGCCTGCTTCCGCATCGGCAACGTGCGAATGCCTGATATGGTCAAGCAGGGAAGTCTTGCCGTGATCGACGTGGCCCATCACGGTGACCACCGGCGGCCTTGGCCGTGCCTCGCCTTCAGCTTCCGGCTCATCGGAGATAAGCTCCAGCTCGATGTCTTTTTCTTCCGCCGGTTTGGCGACGTGGCCCATCTCTTCCACGACCAGGAAAGCCGTGTCCTGGTCCAGGCTTTGATTGATGGTCACCATGATGCCCATCTTCATCAACACCTTGATCACTTCACCCGCCTTTACAGCCATTTGCTTGGCCAGATCGGCAACGGTAATGGCTTCTGGGATCGCTACTTCGCGCAACACCGGCGCGGTGGGGCGTGAAAAACCATGTTCCGTGGACGCCGCCGAAGACGGACGCGTGCGCATGCCTGGCTTGCGGCGCCGGCCAGTCGCTGCACCGCCTGCAACGTGGAGTTCCTTGCGGCCGTAGCGGGTTTTCGGCAGGCTCTTTTCCTGTTCGCGCCGCAATTCTTCTTCCGCCTGTTTGCGGGAACGCTCTTCTTCGCGCCTGCGTTCATCTTCTTCAGCGCGCCGTTGGGCTTTTTCTTCCTGCTCAGCTCTTTCTTCAGCGTCCTTGCGCGACTGCTCTTCGGCCTGTTTCTGTGCCTGTTCCTCTGCAGCCAGCCGGGCTTCTTCTTCCTGCTGCTTTTGGGCGGCCTCGGCAGCACTCTTCAGCGCCTGCTCGTCGGCCTCGCGCTTGGCGCGTGATTCATCCAGGGCTTTCTGGGCTTCCGCCCGGTCCGAGTCCGGAACACCCATTTGCTCCTGGATGACTTCCCGTTTTACATAGGTGCGGCGCTTGCGAACTTCGACGTTGACCGTCCGCGTGGCAGCCCTCGGGCCGGAGCCGGATACGCGCAATTCGCTGACGGTTTTGCGTTTGAGGGTTACTTTGCGGGGCGCTGTCGCATCGCTTTCCACTTTTCCATGACTTGCCCGCAGGTAGGCGAGCAGTTTTTTCTTGTCATCGTTGGAAACCGCATCATCACCACTACTGGCCTTGATGCCGGCATCGTTAAGCTGCAACAGCAGCTTCTTGCTGTCGACACCTAATACGTCAGCCAGTTGTGAAACGGTTACATTGGACATGTTTTGCTCCTGAAAATCTTTTTGGTCCGGGATCGCCTGATATTATTCTTCGGCAAACCAGGGGGCGCGGGCCGCCATGATCAGCGCCGCCGCGTCTTCTTCACTCATTTTGCTGATGGCGATCAATTCATCAACCGCCAGTTCCGCCAGGTCCTCCTGCGTCCGGACACCTTTTTCCGCCAGCCTGAAAGCCAACCGTTCGGTCATGCCTTCGAGCTCCATCAGGTCATCATCCGGAGCATTTTCATCAAGCACTTCTTCGTTGGCAATCAACTGCGTCAATAGCGCATCACGGGCCCGGCGACGGATTTCGGCAACGATTTCTTCATCGAATTCTTCGATCTCAAGAAGCTCCGATTCGGGCACATAGGCCACTTCCTCGATGTTGCTGAATCCCTCGGCAATCAGGATATTGGCCACGTCTTCGCCGACATCCAGTTTCTTCATGAAACGGTCCAGGATCTTGTGGGCTTCTTCCTCGCCCTTCTGTTCGGCCTGCTCCACGGTCAGAACGTTGAGGTTCCAGCCGCCGAGTTCACTGGCCAGCCGTACGTTCTGGCCGCCACGGCCGATGGCTTGCGACAGGTTGGACTCTTCCACGGCGATATCCATGGACTGGTTCTCTTCATCGACTACGATTGAAGCCACCTCGGCGGGCGCCATGGCGTTGATCACAAACTGGGCCGGGTTTTCGTCCCACAGGATGATGTCGATACGCTCGCCGGCCAGTTCGTTGGAAACCGCCTGCACCCGTGAACCCCGCATGCCGACACAGGCGCCGATCGGGTCCGTGCGCTTGTCGTTGGAACGCACGGCAATCTTGGCCCTGCGACCCGGATCGCGCGCTCCGCCCATGATGGTCAGCAAGCCCTGGCCGATTTCAGGCACTTCCAGTTCGAAAAGCGCCACCAGGAACTCCACGATCGTCCGGCTGGCGAACAGTTGCGGGCCCCGGGGTTCCGGCTTCACTTCATACAGAAACGCGCGGAGACGGTCGCCGGGGCGGACAGACTCCCCGGGAATCATATTGCGCTGTGAAATGAATGCTTCCGCGTTTCCACCCAGATCCAGGTACACATTGCCACGCTCGACGCGTTTTACGATGCCGTTGATCAGTTCGCCCGCGCGGCTTTCGTATTCCTCGACCACCTGGGCTCTTTCCGCCTCGCGCACACGCTGGACAATGACCTGCTTGGCCGTCTGGGCCGCAATTCTGCCGAAAGCCGCGTTTTCCATCGGTTCCTCGATGAATCCGCCGACTTCGATCCCGGGGTCGATTTTCTGCGCATCCGCCAGGAACATCTGGCCGCCTTCAAACTCCATTTCGGCATCGTCTTCGATCACCTGCCAACGCCGGAATGTTTGATATTCTCCGGAACTGCGGTCAATCGACACGCGGACATCCCGTTCCTCGTTGTCGAGTTTTCGGGCAGCAGAGGCCAGCGCCGCTTCGAGCGCACCGAAAATAATGTCTTTACCAACACCTTTCTCGTTGGATACGGCATCTACAACCAGCAGAATTTCTTTGCTCATTGAGCTTCTCTCTTTGAAAATAAATTGTCGTAATCCGGGACCAGCCGCGCCTTGGCGATGTTACTCATCTCCAGCAGCACTTCTGATCCATCCTGTTCCAGTTTCACCCGGCCATCTTCGGCACCAAGAAGCGTGCCCTTGAACTTTCGCCGCCCTTCCTGGGGTGCGAAAAGGGAAACCCTGACCACTTCACCGGCGAAGCGCTGATACTGTTCCGGCGTAAACAGCGGCCGGTCGAGCCCCGGCGAGGAGACTTCCAGGTTGTAGTGCCCGGGTATGGGATCTTCCACGTCCAGCAGGGCAGCGACTTCCCGGCTGACTTTTTCACAGTCCTCAACGGCAATCCCTCCATCCTTGTCGATGTAGATCACCAGCACCGCGTTCTTCGGGTCCGAACCGAAATCCAGCCCGACAAACTCGTAGCCCAGGTCTTCAACCAGGGGCTGCAACAGTTTTGTCAGCTTTTCAGATCTCAATCGTGTCTCCGAGTCAGGTCCAGGCCGTCCATTCCGCCGGACACAAAAAAAGGGCTCGCCGGCCCCCCATCGTCATCAGTTCAATAAAAAGGCCCCTGCTGGGGCCTTCTCGATAGAACTTGGTAGCGGGGGCAGGATTCGAACCTGCGACCTTCGGGTTATGAGCCCGACGAGCTGCCAGACTGCTCCACCCCGCATCAGCAAGTGGGGGATGATATAGACTCCCCCGGACTAATTCAAGCCCCGAAGGATGCCATGCAAACCGCAATCAGGGAACTCGAGAATATTCCCAGCCCGATCATCAGTATACCATTCAGGGATATTGCTGCACGGAAATCTACCGGGGCTTCAATACCGGCCTCCGTCACCGGTTCATCGAAATACATCAGCTTGACGACCCGGAGGTAGTAAAAGGAACCGACCACGGAGAAAACCACGGCGATGACGGCCAGCCACATCAATCCCGCATCCAGCGCAGCCCTGATCACCATCCACTTGGCAAAGAACCCGACGAATACCGGCACACCGGCCATGGAAAACATGACCATGGCCATCACCGCGGCATACCAGCTGTTGCGTTGATTGAGGCCTTTGAAATCGTCCAGCTTGTCAGCCTCCACCCCCCTGGCGGAGAGCAGGACCACCATGCCAAACCCGGCGGCGGACATCAGCGAATAGACAATCACGTAGAACATGGCGGCGCCATAGCCGGTTGCAGTACCCGGCAGCAGACCCATCAGTACGAAACCCATGTGGGAAATGGTCGAATAGGCCAGCATTCTCTTGATGTTCGTCTGGGCGATCGCCGCGAGGTTACCCAGTACGATGGAGAGCACCGCCAGGATACTCAGCATCTGGGACCAGTCCGCTTGCATGTCGCCGAGACCGGTCTGCAACAGGCGGAACGCCATGGCGAAAGCGGCCATTTTCGGCACCGAGGAGATGAACAGCGTGGTCGACACCGGCGCGCCCTGGTAAACATCCGGAATCCACATATGAAACGGCACGACACCGAGTTTGAACGCCAGGCCGGCAACCAGGAATACCAGCCCGAATACCAGCAGGGTGTTACCGCTCCCGATCGACGTCACCGCGCGGGATATCTCGTACAGGTCCAGGGTCCCGGTGGCCCCGTAGATCATCGACATACCGTAAAGCAGCATTCCGGAAGCCATCGAACCCAGCACGAAGTATTTCATCGCGGCTTCGGAACCGATACGCGAATCCCGGTCAAACGCGACCAGCGCATAGGAAGAGAGTGAAATCAGTTCGAGTCCCAGGTAAATCATGACCAGGCTGTTGGCCGAAATCAGCAGCATGACCCCCAGCAGGGCAAACAGTGAGAGCGTGTAAAAATCCGCCCGGAACATGCGGAACTGCCGCAGGGAGAACTTGGCATAGATATAAACCAGGCCCATGATCAGGAAACTGAACAGCTTCAGCACATCGCCCATCGGGTCGCGGATGAACGAACCGCCAAAAGCCACCGCGGATCGTGCGCCCCCGAGGGCATAGTCACTGCGCAGCGTCATGATGGCTGCGAAAACCAGTGTCAGCATCGCCAGCATATGGATGATGCCCCGGCGCTCTTCGCCGAGGAACAGATCCACGATCAGGATCACGCAGGCCATACTCAACACCCAGAATTCAGGGGCGGCCAGCAACATGTTTGCATTATTCATTTCAACCAGCCCCTCAAATTCCGGATACGCCAAACTTCGGCTGCTGGATGTGTTGCAGCAAATGTTCAACCGAAGCATGCATCAGGTTTACCAGTGGCTCAGGCCAGAGGCCGACCAGCAGGACAGCCACCGCCAGGGTTCCCAACACCAGCGCTTCCCTGGCATTGATGTCCTCGAGGTGGGCGACATTCTTGTTGGCGACTTCGCCAAAAATCACGCGTTTTACCAGCCACAGGCTGTATGCAGCGCCCAGTATCAAGGTCAGCGCGGCCAGGAATGCATACCAGAAATTGGCCTGGAATGCGGCCAGGATCACCATGAATTCACCGACGAACCCACTGGTGCCCGGCAACCCGGAGTTGGCCATGAAAAACAGCACCGCCAGCGCTGCAAACCAGGGCATGGTGTTGGCCACGCCGCCGTAGTCAGCGATCATCCGGCTGTGCAGGCGGTCGTAGAGCACGCCGACGCACAGGAACAGCGCGCCTGAAATGAAGCCGTGAGAAATCATCTGGACCATCGCGCCTTCAACACCCAGTGCGGCGCCCCTGCCGCTATCGGTGTTCTGAAACACCCCGAAAGCGATGAACATGCCGAGCGTGACGAAACCCATATGTGAAATGGACGAATAGGCGATGAGCTTTTTCATGTCCTGCTGGACCAGGGCGACGAAACCGATATACACGACGGCGATCAGTGAAAGCGTGATGATCAGCCAGTCGAGCGCCGCCGCGGCGTCCGGCGTGACCGGCAGGCTGAACCGGATGAAGCCGTATCCACCGATCTTCAGCATGATCGCCGCCAGGATCACGGAACCGCCGGTTGGCGCTTCCACATGGGCATCCGGCAACCACGTGTGTACCGGCCACATCGGAACCTTGACCGAAAATGCGGCAAGGAAGCCCAGGAACAGCCATTTCTGGACCGCCAGGCTGAGCGGGAACTGTTGCCATTCGAGGATCGACCAACTACCGGACTGGATGTAGAGGTAAATCAGGCCGATCAGCATGAAAACCGATCCCAGGAACGTGTAGAGGAAGAACTTGATCGTCGCATAAACCCGTCGCGGACCGCCCCACATGCCGATCACCAGGAACATCGGGATCAGCATGGCCTCGAAAAACACGTAGAACAACATGGCGTCCAGCGCTGAAAAAACACCGACCATCAGCCCTTCCATGATCAGGAATGCCGCCATGTACTGATTCACTTTTACCTGGATGACTTCCCAACCGGCGATGATCACCAGGACCCCGAAAAATGTCGTCAGCAGGATCAGCGGAACCGAGAATCCGTCGACCCCCAGGCGATAGAAAATATCGAAGGTCGCAATCCACGGTTTGAGCTCGGTAAACTGCATTGCGGCAGTCGACGCATCAAACCCCGTGAACAGCGTGATACTCAGCAGGAACGTGGCGCCCGCGATCGCCAGCGCCAGCAACCTCGCCAGCCCGGCGCGGTGCTCGCCGATCGCAACGACCGCCAGGCCGCCTAAAATCGGTAACCAGATCAGTACACTAAGAATGGGCCAGTTGGATGACATTATTGTTTTCGCCCCTCTACTTCAGCATTACCCAGATTGCGACCATGCCGATCAGGCCCACAATCATCGCAAAGGCATATTGGAACAGGTACCCGCTTTGCCAGAGACGCACCCTGGCGGAGAGTGTCCCCATCAGGCGTGCGGATCCATTCACCAGAACGCCGTCAATCAGCCCTGCGTCCGCTTTCTTCCACAATTCGTTACCGATTTTGATGGTCCGGCGTACGAAAATCCTCTGGTACAACTCGTCGACATAAAACTTGTTTTCCAGCAGGCTGTGCAATCGGGGCATTTTGTGCTGCAACTGGTCCGCCACGGAGGGCCGGAACAGGTAAATAAAGGTGGCCAGCACAAATCCGGAGATCATCAGCCAGAAAGGCGCGGTTCCAAGCGCGTGCATCGCCATCGCTGCCGGGCTGTGGAATTGCTCGCCAACTTCGGCCAGCACGTCGTTTTGCGGCAAAATGTTGATCGAGTCGGACAACCAGCCGCCAAACAACACCGGACCGATCGTCAGGTAGCCGATCACGATGGATGGTATGGCCAGCAGGATCAGCGGAACGGTGACGACCAGCGGGGACTCGTGCGGCGTGTGCTGCAGCAATCCATTCGGCGGATGTTCACCGGCCCCGACATCTACCCGGTAACGCGGCTGCCCATGGAAAGTCAGGTACAGCAGGCGGAAACTGTAGAAAGAGGTGACCAACACGCCCAGCAGCACGGCCCAGTAGGCCACGTGTGCCCCGAACCGGCTGGATTCATGCACGGCCTCGATGATCGCGTCTTTTGAATAGAAACCCGACATGAACGGAAATCCGATCAATGCCAGGGTGCCGATCCAGGCAGTGATCCAGGTGATCGGCATCTGTTTCCGGAGGCCGCCCATGAAACGCATATCCTGCTGATGATGCAGCGCGATAATGACCGAACCGGCCCCCAGGAACAGCAGCGCCTTGAAAAAGGCGTGCGTCATCAGGTGGAAAATGGCCGCCGAATAAGCGGACACGCCCAGGGCAACCGTCATGTAGCCCAGTTGGGACAGGGTCGAATACGCGATCACCCGCTTGATGTCGTTCTGGACCAGGCCGACCAGCCCCATGCTGAATGCGGTCAAGGCGCCGATCAGCATGACGAAACTGAGCGCGGCATCGCTCAACTCGAACAACGGCGACATCCTGGCGACCATGAAAATACCGGCGGTTACCATGGTTGCGGCGTGGATCAATGCCGAAATCGGGGTCGGGCCTTCCATCGAATCCGGCAGCCACACATGCAGCGGCGCCTGCGCCGATTTACCCATGGCGCCAATGAACAGGCAAACGCAAATCACGGTAATCCATTGCCACTCGAACCCGGCCACGATGGTAACTGTCTCGCCGGCGATGCTGTTGGCCCGGCCGAACACCTCCGAGTAATCCAGCGTGCCGAAACAGTAAAGCACCGCCGCGATCCCCAGCAGGAATCCGAAATCCCCCACGCGGTTCACCAGGAAGGCTTTCAATCCGGCGGATATGGCGGAGTCCCGCTTGAACCAGAATCCGATCAGCAGATAGGACACCAGGCCGACGGCCTCCCAGCCGAAAAACAGCTGCATGAAGTTGTTGGACATCACCAGCATCAGCATCGAAAACGTGAACAGCGCGATATAGCTGAAAAACCGCTGGTAGCCCGGATCATCCGCCATGTAGCCGATCGTGTAGATATGCACCATCAGGGAGACGAAGGTCACCACGCACATCATCAACACGCTCAGATGGTCGATCAGAAAACCGACTTCGAAACGGATTCCGTCCGATATCATCCAGGTATAAATACTCAGGTTCTGGGTTTCGAGACCCTCGAAGACCTGCAGGTACAGAACCCAGATCGACAGGAAAAACGAAACGGCGACACCCAGGATGGTGACCCAGTGAGATCCCGCTCTGCCCACCTGGTTCCTCAGGAGACCGGCGACGGCCGCCGCTGCCAGCGGCAGCAGGGGTATCAACAACAATATCGTTTTAAGAGACATATCAGCCCTTCAGGTCGTCCAGTTCGGTCACGTTTATCGTCTGGCGGTTGCGGAACAGCACGACGAGAATCGCCAGGCCGATGGCCGCTTCGGCAGCCGCCACGGTCAGGATGAAAAACACGAACACCTGCCCGTCCAGGTTGCCCAGGAATCTTGAGAAAGCGATGAAATTCATGTTCACCGCCAGCAACATCAGTTCGATGCACATCAGCAGGATGATCACGTTTTTCCGGTTCAGGAAAATACCGGTGACACTCAGGCTGAACAGCAGCGCTCCAAGGGTCAGGAAATGTGTAAGTGTCAACATGGTTCTGTTCCTCAGCTCCCCTGCCTGGGTTCGGGTTTCATTTTCACCAGGCGGACGCGTTCGTCCGGCCGGACCCTGACCTGCAGAGACGGATTCTGGCGATGCCCGCCGGTGCGATGCCTGAGGGTCAGCGCCACCGCGGCGATGATGGCCACCAGCAAAATGACGCCGGCAACTTCGAAGGCCAGCAGGTACTTGGTGAACAACCATTCCCCAACCGCCTTGGTATTGCTGTAGCCCTGGGGATTGGCTGCCGGAATCGGGAACGCCGCGGCTTCGAAACGGCTCTTGGACCAGAGCACGATCAACAGTTCGGCCGCCATCAGTCCCGCTACCAGCAATCCTGCCGGCAGGTAGCGGATAAAACCTTCCTTCAGGGGCTCGACCTTGATGTCCAGCATCATCACGACGAACAAGAACAGCACCATCACGGCGCCGACATAAACCACGATCAGGACGATGGCGAGGAATTCCGCTTCCAGCAGCATCCAGATGGCTGCAGCGCTGAAGAAAGTCAGCACCAGGCAAAGTGCGGCGTAAACCGAGTTGCGCACCGAGATGACCGTCACCGCTGCAGCCAGCATCACCAGGGAGAAACGCGTAAAATACTATTTCATTAATCGGCATCTGTTTTGCTCCGCTCAGCGATACGCTGCGTCCTGACGGCGATTTTCGGCAATGCTTTCCTCGAAGCGATCGCCAATGGCCAGCAGTTTTTCCTTGGTCATGATGTGCTCGCCGCGGTTCTCAAAGTGGTACTCGAGGATATCGGTTTCGACGATCGAGTCCACCGGGCAGGATTCTTCACAGAATCCACAATAAATGCACTTGAAAAGGTCGATTTCGTAACGCGTGGTGCGCCGGGTGCCGTCATCCCTCTGGGTGGAATCAATGGTGATCGCAAGCGCCGGGCACACCGCTTCACAGAGTTTGCAGGCAATGCAGCGCTCTTCGCCGTTCGGATAGCGCCGAAGCGCATGCAAGCCGCGGAAACGGTTCGACTTGGGGGTTTTTTCTTCCGGGTAGTTGATGGTGAACTTGGGCCGGAAGAAATACTTCAGCGTGACCCACAGGCCCTGGCCCAGTTCGATCAGCAGCAGGCTCTTGAAGTAACGGGTAATTGCATTCATCTTCAGCTACCCCTCACAACCAGGCCAAAAACAGACATTACCGCGGCAACCATGACCCACGCGAGGGTAATGGGAATAAAAACCTTCCAGCCCAGGCGCATGATCTGGTCGTACCGGTAACGCGGAAAAGTGGCCCTGACCCACAGGAACAGGAACATGAAAAAGACGGTCTTGGACAGGAACCAGAAAATACTGCCCTGGCCCAGGAAGGAATCGCCCAACACCGGCACGCCTTCAAACGGCGACAGCCAGCCACCCATGAACAACAGCGCGGTCAGGGCGGAAATCAGGATCATGTTGGCGTATTCGGCCAGGAAGAACAGCGCGAATCCGGACCCGGCGTACTCGACGTGAAAACCGGCGACGATTTCAGACTCGCCCTCGGCCACGTCGAACGGCGCACGGTTGGTCTCCGCCAGGCCGGATATGATGTAAATCACGAACAGGGGCAGCAAGGGCAGCCAGAACCAGTCCAGCACGCCGCCCTGCTGGGCCAGCACGATTTCACTGAGATTCAGGGAACCGGCCAGGATCAGCACGCCGACCAGCGCAAAGCCCATGGCAATTTCGTAGGAAACCATCTGCGCGGTCGAGCGCAGCGCGCCCAGGAATGCGTACTTGGAATTGGATGCCCAGCCCGCAATGATCAGGCCGTAGACACCCAGCGACGACATGGCCAGGATGTACAGGACGCCTGCATCGACATTCGCCAGCACGATCCAGTCATCGAACGGCACGACCGCCCAGGCGGCAAAAGCCGGAGCCAGTGATAAAACCGGCGCGAGCAGAAACAGAAACTTGTTTGCATTTTCGGGCAGTACAATTTCTTTCAGCAGCAACTTGAAGACATCCGCGAACGGCTGCGCCAGGCCCAGCGGCCCGATCCGGTTAGGCCCCTTGCGGATCTGCATGTAGCCGATCACCTTTCTTTCAGCGTAGGTGAAATAGGCGACGGTCAGGATCAGGGGTACCACGATCGCCAGGATCTTCAACAGCAGGAAGAGCATGTAGATCAACTGGTCCATAAAGGTCTCAGGCATCACGCCACCTCCACGGAAACGGGCGCCACCGCGGGTCCAAACTCGCGGGTGGCGGGGGTTGCGCTGCGCAACCAGGCGCTTCCGGCCGGTACGCGGGCGCTGACCGTGACTTCGAATTCAGCCTGGGAGCCGCCCTGACTGACCCGGGCCATGACCCCGTGATCCAGCCCCAGGCGGGCAGCGTCTGCCGGGTTCAAGCCGATGAACGCACTGCGCGCCTGCTCCGTTTGCTGCAGCGGTTCCGAGCGCCGGCACAACATGTCTATGGAGTACATGGGCAATTCACCCGTCCTGTAAAGGGACTTTTCGTAGCCGGGGACCGTCAGCGCCGGTTCTTTCGAAGCCGGCCCCGGTTTGTCCCGTTCGGTCAGCAATTCGTTCAAAACGTCTTCGACATTGATTTGATCGAAGCCTTCAAGCCCCATTTCAGATCCGATCCTGTGCAGGATTTTCCAGCCCGGACGGGACTCTCCCTGCGCTGTTCCGGCCGCTTTGAAGCTGATGACCGAACCATCCAGGTTGACCATGCTGCCTTCCGACTCCGGTTGCGGCGCCAGCGGCAGAATCACGTCGGAAATTTCACGCAGGGATTCAGACGCATGTGAAACGATGGATATCACGTTACCGGCCTGGCGCAACGCGCTCATCGCACGGGCGGGGTTGTCGATATCGAAATCGGGTTCGATTCCCCAGAGCAGGTAACACTGTCTCGGGTTTTCCAGCATTTGCGCGGCATTCATACCCGTCAGTGCTTCACAGCCGCCCGGGCCGTGGTGCGGTACGGCGCCCGCCAGGCGGCCACCGGCAGCGTTGCCGCCGTGGGGCAAAAGGTTAAAAGCAGAACCGGTCGCAGCCGCAATATAGGCCGACAGCGAGCGCAGCCACGCGGCGTCGGGATGGCTCATGCCGGACTGTCCCAGCAGAACCAGGCCGTTTTTGGCTTCCTGTAATCGTGCAGCCAGTGCGTTGTGGTTTTCCGCGCTTTCAGCGCCATCCAGCACGCCACGCAGGTATGCGGGCGCGGGCTTGCCGCTGGTTTTCTCGACCGCAGAGGCCAACCCGGCCAATTCGCCGACCATGTGCTGGGGTGCAATAAAGGCGTTCAGGCTGGTGTCAAAAGTGAATTCCCAGTCAATGGGATTAATGCAGGAAATCCTGGCGCCGTTTCTCCAGGCTTTCCGGATGCGATGACCGACCAGGGGCGCTTCTTCCCGCGGGTTGGTTCCTACCAGGAGCACCACGTCGCTGTGTTCGATCTCGGCGATTTTCTTCTGAAAAGGCGCCGGGACGGAACCTGGCAGGTCGTCGGAAAAATCCTGTTCGCGCAGGCGATGATCGATGTTTCCGCACTCCAGGCGGCGCAGCAGGCGCTGGGCCAGGAAGTATTCTTCCAATGTCGCCGATGGCGACATCAGAAAACCGAGTTGGTCCGGGCCATGGCTCTGGATGTTTTGTTTCAATATCCGGGTCACGGTTTCAGCGGCCTCATGCCAGGAAACGGTCTTCCATTCGCCGTCTTCTTTCACCTGCGGCTCGGTAACCCGGTCGTCCGTGTACAAACCGACGTGACTGAACCGGTCACGATCACTCATCCAGCTTTCGTTGGTCGCTTCGTTGTCACGCGGAACGCTGCGCAGCACCCGGCCCCTGCGAACATGGTGGAAAAGGCTGGAACCCACACCGTCATGAACCGCCACGGATGGCCTGGCGACCAGTTCCCATGCCCTGGCTGCAAACCGGAAAGGTTTGTTTGTGAGCGCGCCAACCGGGCATATGTCTATGATATTGCCGGATAATTCAGAGTTGATGCTGTTTTGCACGCAGGTGCCGATTTCAACGCGGTCACCACGGCCGGCTCCACCCATTTCGCTGGTGCCGGCTATTTCCTCGAGGAAACGGACGCAACGCGTGCAGTGGATGCAACGGGTCATTTCAGTCTGCACCAGCGGACCGACATCCTTGTCCTTGACGACGCGCTTGCGCTCGGTGAAACGGGAAACCGAACGGCCATAGCCCATGGCCTGGTCCTGGAGTTCACACTCACCGCCCTGGTCGCAGATCGGGCAATCCAGCGGATGATTGATCAGCAGGAATTCCATCACGCCGTGCTGGGCGTCCGTCGCCCGGCGTGAATCGGTGTAGACTTTCATGCCTTCCATCACCGGGGTCGCACAGGCCGGCATGGGCTTGGGCATTTTTTCCACGTCCACCAGGCACATGCGGCAATTGGCCGCGATACTCAGCTTCGGGTGGTAGCAAAAACGGGGAATCTCGATACCTGCCTTGTCCGTCGCCTCGATAATCATCGAACCTTTCGGCGCCTTGAGCGGAATACCGTTAACCTCGATATTGACCATGTCCACGGCTTGTTCTGCGGCTTGTACTTCTTTGGCACTCATGCGGCCAGCCCCTGTCGCCCCTCGACCATCGAGCGGCCGTTCTTGATGTAAAATTCGAATTCGTCCCAGTAATGCCGCAGGAATCCCTGCACCGGCCAGGCCGCTGCTTCGCCGAAAGCACAGATCGTGTGGCCTTCGATTTGCCCGGCGGCCGACTTCAGCAATTCGAGGTCGCCCTCCCGGCCCTGGCCGGCGACGATCCGCTTCAGCATCCGGTGCATCCACCCGGTGCCCTCACGGCACGGCGTGCACTGGCCGCAGGATTCCATGTGGTAGAACTGTGCAATGCGCTCGCAGGCCTTGACCATGCAGGTGGTGTCGTCCATCACGATCACGGCGCCGGAGCCCAGGCCGGATCCGGCCTTGCTCAGTGAATCAAAATCCATGTCGCAGCCCATGATCACGTCGGCCGGCAGCACCGGCATGGACGATCCACCCGGAATGACGGCTTTCAGCTGACGCCCGGGCCGCATGCCACCGGCCATTTCCAGCAGTGCGGAAAACGGCGTTCCCAGCGGAACTTCGAAATTTCCCGGGTTGGCCACGTGCCCGGAAACCGAGAAACATTTTGGACCGCCGTTGTTCGGCCGGCCGATTTTCAGAAACCAGTCCGCGCCATTGCGCATGATGGCAGGCACCGAAGCCAGGGTTTCGGTGTTGTTGATGGTGCTGGGTTTGCCGTACAGGCCAAAATTGGCCGGGAACGGCGGCTTGAAACGCGGTTGGCCTTTTTTGCCTTCGAGCGATTCCATCAGCGCCGTTTCTTCACCGCAGATGTAGGCACCGGCGCCGAGGGCCGTGTGAATGTCCATCGTCACGCCGGAACCCATGATGTTCTCGCCCAGCAAGCCCGCCTCGTAGGCTTCTTTCAGCGCCTGCTCGAAACGTTCAAAGGGCTCGTGGTGAAATTCGCCGCGCAGGTAGTTGTACCCGACCGTCGCGCCCATCGCGTAACCCGCAATGGCCATGCCTTCGATGACCGCATGTGGATTGAATCGCAGGATATCCCGGTCATGGCAGGTCCCCGGCTCGGATTCATCCGAATTGCACAGTATGTATTTCTGCACCGGCGCTGACCGCGGCATGAAACTCCACTTCAGGCCGGTCGGGAACCCGGCGCCGCCACGGCCGCGCAAGGCGGATTCCTTGATCGTGTTGATGATGTCTTCCTGCGGGGTTTTTTCCTCCAGGATCTTGCGCCAGGCCTTGTAGCCATCGACCGAGAGGTAGGTATCCATCGACCAGGGCTGGTCGGCATGAAGCGTGGTGAATACGACGTTGTGTTCAGCCATGTCGATTTACTCCAGCCCGTCCAGGATGGCGTCCAGTTTCTGCAAGTCGAGTTTTTCGTGGTAATGCCCGTCCACCACCGCCATCGGCGCGCCGCAGCAACCGGCCAGGCATTCCTCTTCCCGAACCAGCGTGATACGCCCGTCGCCGGTCGTCCCGCCCAGGCTGACGCCGAGCTTCTTTTCCGCATGGCTGACGATTTCTTCAGCGCCGTTCAGCCAGCAGGAAATGTTGGTGCAGATATTGACTTTGTGCCTTCCGACCGGTTCGGTGAAAAACATCGAATAGAAAGACACCACTTCATGCGCCCAGACCGGCGGCAAATCCAGGTAATCGGCGACGGCTTCGGTCAGGTCACGGGTGATCCAGCCACCGTTCTGTTCCTGCGCAGCGATCAGCGACTGGATCAGCGCCGAGCGCTTCTTGTCTTCCGGAAATTTGGCGACCCAGTGATCAATGGTCTTCCGGGTTTTTTCGGTCAGCATGGCAACACCGTTGTCAGTAGCTTCGGTTTTCGTTTCGGTCCGGGAAGCCATCAGCGGTCAACCTCTCCGAACACCAGGTCGAGGGTGCTGATGATGGCCACGGTATCCGCCAGCATGTGCCCCGGGCCATTTCATTGATGCCGGACAGGTGGGCAAAACCGGGCGCGCGGAAATGCGCCCTGAACGGCTTGTTCGCGCCGTCCGAAACCAGGTAGCAGCCGAATTCGCCCTTCGGCGCCTCGACCGCCGCGTACGTTTCGCCCTCGGGAACGCAATAACCCTCGGTGAACAGTTTGAAGTGATGGATCAGGGCTTCCATGTCATCCTTCATTTCTTCGCGTTCGGGCGGGATGACTTTGAAATTCTTGAGCATGACGTTGCCCGGGTTTTTTTTCAGCCAGTCCACGCATTGCAGGATGATTTTCGCCGATTGCCGCATTTCCTCGACCCGCACCAGGTAACGGTCGTAACAATCCCCGCCGACGCCGACCGGAATATCGAAGTCGACCTGGTCGTACATGGCGTAGGGCTGCTTCTTGCGCAGGTCCCATTCGACCCCTGAGCCGCGCAGCATGACCCCGCTGCAACCCATTTGCAGCGCTTTCTCCGGCGACACCACGCCGATGCCGACCGTACGCTGTTTCCAGATCCGGTTGTTGGTCAGCAGGGTTTCGTATTCATCGATCTTGTCCGGCACATCTTTGGCGAACGCCTCGATGAAATCGAGCAGAGAGCCTTCGCGCCACTCGTTCCGGCGCTTCAGGCTCTTGCCCTTGGTCCAGCGGGTTTCCGTGTAGGCCGGCATCGTTTCCGGCAGATCGCGGTACACCCCGCCCGGCCGGTAATAAGCGGCATGCATGCGCGCGCCGGACACCGCTTCGTACATGTCCATGACCATTTCGCGTTCGCGAAACGCATAGAGGAAAACCGTCATCGCACCGAGGTCAATACCGCAGGAGGCGATCCACAGCAGGTGGTTGGAAAACCGGGTGATCTCGTCGAACATCGTGCGAATCCACTGCGCACGCAGAGGTGGTTCGATTCCGAGCAGTTGTTCAATGGCGCGAACGTAGGCATGCTCGTTGCACATCATCGACATGTAGTCGAGACGGTCCAGGTAGCCGATGGACTGGTTGAAAGGCTTGCTTTCAGCGAGTTTTTCCGTTGCCCGATGGAGCAGTCCCACGTGCGGGTCGGCCCGGACCACGGTTTCCCCATCCATCTCCAGTATCAGGCGCAACACGCCGTGTGCCGCCGGATGCTGGGGGCCGAAATTCATCGTGTAGTTGCGTATTTCAGCCATCTCAGTCTTCCCGCCCGCCGGCTGCCGTGGTTTTCGCGGCGCCTGTATCAGCCGCGGCTTCAGCAGCCTGGTCATATTCATCGGTTACGTAGCGCGAGTCGTGCCTCAGGACGCGCGGAACGCCGACCCGCGATTCGATTTCAACCGGTTCATAAACGACGCGCTTTTTCTCACTGTCATAGCGAACCGCAACGTTGCCGATCAACGGGAAATCCTTGCGGAAAGGATGGCCGGTAAAACCGTAATCCGTCAGGATCCGGCGCAGGTCGGGGTGCCCTTCGAAAACGATTCCGAACAGGTCAAATGCCTCCCGCTCATACCAATTGGCCGAACTCCATATTTCGACCAGCGAGGGCACGATCGGCATGCCTTCATCGGGTGCGAAACAGCGAATTCTCAGCCGACGGTTATGCTTGAATGAAAGGAGGTGCACGACCACGCCAAAACGCCGCTTCATGCCTTCGTCCCGTGGCCTGTCGGCCCAATCGAAACGGCCCGAACCCAGGCCTTCGACACCTCTGCTGAAGCCCTCGGAAGAGGCGCCTTCGGTGTCCCATTCAGACTGGCCGTAACTGAGATAGTCGACGCCGCACAAGTCGGTCAGCTGTTCAAAGTGGAATTCGATCTTCATCCCTGAGAACCCTGCAGACTTCCAGCCAGGAATGGGTGTCCACCTCCATCGTCAGGATGCCGTGCAGGGATTCACCGAGCGCCACCCGGTTTTCGAATCGGGTGGCTAACCGTTCCGCAAAGGTTTTTTCTGCTTCGTTCATACCGCTACCTTGCGATCGTGGTTTCGCGGCGAATTTTCGCCTGCAACTGGAGAATGCCGTAAATCAATGCTTCGGCTGTCGGCGGACAGCCCGGTATGTACACGTCGACAGGAACCACCCGGTCGCATCCCCGGGTAACCGAGTACGCATAGTGATAGTAACCGCCGCCGTTGGCGCAGGAACCCATCGAGATCACCCATTTCGGATTGGGCATCTGGTCGTAGACTTTTCGAAACGCCGGCGCCATCTTGTTGGTGAGCGTGCCGGCCACGATCATTACGTCTGACTGCCTGGGGCTGGGGCGGAAGATCACACCAAAACGGTCCAGGTCGTAACGGGACGCTCCCGCCTGCATCATTTCGACGGCGCAGCAGGCCAGTCCAAACGTCATCGGCCACATCGATCCGGTGCGGGCCCAGTTGAGCAGCGCATCCAGGCTGGTGGTGACCATGCCGCGATCCAGCAGGGGGTTGGCGTCGGCGTTCGGACGAAGAATATCGTCAACCGAGTCCAACGGGACGGGATTGTTCATTCCCATTCCAGTGCTCCTTTTTTCCAGACGAAAAAGAACCCGATGATGAGTTCCACGACAAATACGACCATGGCCATGAGGCCGAATACTCCGAGGTCGTCCAGCACCAGCGCCCAGGGAATCAGGAACGCAATTTCAAGATCAAAAATGATGAACAGGATGGCGACCAGGTAGTATCGGACGTCGAATTTTGAGCGGGCGTCCTCGAAAGCTTCGAAGCCGCATTCATAGGGAGAAGATTTTTCGCTATCGGGCTTGGCGTGGTCGAGTAACTTACCCAGAATTCCGCCCGTGGCGAGGAGAACGATACCCAGTGCGATAGATATCGCGAGAAAGATCAGAACCGGAAAATATTCTGCGAGCATGCTCGTCTCTCTTTTTGGCCGGTGATCTGTCACCGGTTTTTATTAAATATGGTGCCCAAGGCCGGACTCGAACCGGCACGGCTGTCGCCACTACCCCCTCAAGATAGCGTGTCTACCAATTCCACCACTTGGGCCCGTACTTCACCCGGACTCTTTATCGCCCTTGTCCGACCCGGAACTATCTTCACCGTCTTCCACCGGGGCAGCCTCTTCGGTAATGGCATTCGCTGCCGGCTCCGGTACCACGTCACCGGCGGCGTCGAAAGCAGGCACATCGGTGACCAGGGGTTCATCCGAAGTGACGGATACTTCTCCGCCCGGTTCGGTCACTTCAACAACGGGGGCTACCTGCGCTGAACCGATAACTCCGAGATCCTCTTCAGGCGTAGCAACGACCCTGGAAATCATAACGGCCATGGTCAGGCTGATGGCGCAGAACAGGGTTGCCAACACCCATGTCGAGCGGGTGAGGAAGTTTCCGGCGCCCCTGGCGCCAAATACCGTGCCGGAAGCGCCGCTGCCAAATGCAGCGCCGGCAGTGGCACCCTGCCCTTTCTGGACCAGAACGAAGGCTACCAGCGCAATGGCTATAAGCACATGAAATATATTTAATACTTGCATAAAAAAATCCGATTCTCAGGGAAATCAGGCGACGGCGTTGCGAATGGCGAGGAAATCCCCGACCTTAAGCGAGGCTCCTCCCACGAGCCCGCCATCGATATCATCCCGGGCAAATAATTCGGCGGCATTGGATCCATTCACGCTGCCACCGTACAAGATTCGTAATTGACCGGCGATTATATCATCCTGAGAAACAAATTTGTCACGTATGAATGCATGAACTGCCTGGGCCTGGTCCGGAGACGCCGTCTTGCCGGTTCCAATCGCCCATACCGGTTCATAAGCCACGACCGCGCGCGCGAACCCCCCGATGCCGCAACGGCCCAGCACGGCATTGATTTGCCGGTCCACGACCGATTCCGTCTCGCCGCGTTCGCGCTCTTCCAGCGTCTCTCCCACGCAAAGAACCGGTTCAAGCCCCGCAGCCAGTGCGGCCTCGAAGCGTGCCGCTACGTCATCATCCGATTCGCCGTAAATCGTGCGCCGCTCGGAATGTCCGACCAATACATAACGGCACCCGAAATCCAGCAGCATGCCGGCGGATACTTCACCCGTGTGCGCACCCTGCGCCACCGGGTTCAGGGTTTGCGCGCCCCAGGAAATTGAACTGCCCTTCAACATCGCCTGCGCGTCGCACAGATAGGGAAACGGCGGGAAGACCGCCATATCGGTTCCGTTTTCATTTCCGGTGCCCGCCAGCAACCCCGCGAGGAGTTCTTTCACCATCGCGCGTGAACCGTGCATTTTCCAATTTCCAGCGACCAGGATTCTGCGCATGAACTTTCCTTCAGGCTATGTGTAAACGGGCGCTAGAATAACCATGCACCGGCAAGATCACAAGGAGCGAAGTTGCGAAATTTGATTCCGGTCATGCAGAGAGGAATCAATTCCACGCCGGAAACGCCTCAAGGTTTGTTGAGATGAACGAAAAAACCGATTTCTTCCGCCGTTTGCCTGCCGATCTTGCATTGGTCCAGTGAATCCGCCATCACCGATGAAAACGAATTGATGGGAATTCGCACGCCCATGATCTCGGCCCGCTGCTGCGGAAACAGCGGCCTGCGGTCCGGATCGGCATAACCTTCCGGGAAAATGGGTTCCCCGCTGGTGAGAACGTATTTATCGGAAGCGCCCAGCACGTGCAGCAATTCGTGGGTGAAGACGATCAGGTTGGTTGCGTTCGATCGATTCCAGCGCGTAGGCCTTGACCAGGCCGTAACGTCCCTTGCGCATCCCCACGGAAATCCCCACTTCACGCTCCCCGCCAAGGCCGTGGTAAAGCACGAACATCTGGATATCCGGCGAGACCAGGTCGTCTTCCCAGTCCATCATCCAGGCCCACCAGCGCATTTTCAGGCTCCACCAGCCGATCGCGGCCGGTTCAAACTGGCCCGGAACAGGCGGCGGAAGTTCAACACCGGGTGTGGCGACCTGGAAGCGAAAAGCCGGAGTAACGGTGAAACCGTAAGGCCGGGACTGCTCGCTCATGAAGCGGTTTACTTCCTCGAAAGCCGAGAAGTCCAGCTGCTCCACGAATTGCCGGGTGGCCGGGTTTTCGTCCGCGATGATCGGATAAATCGTTACCAGAATCGGCCGCTCCCAGGCGGCCATGCGTTTTTCCGTCATCCACGTACTGATCACGATGACGAACAGCACGCTGAGCAGGATCACGACCCGCATTAGCTTGAAGACATTCAAGCTCCGGCCACCATCAATTTACTGATCAGGACCGAACCGGTGTGGATATTGCCCCGCGTATCGATATCCGTACCCGCCGCCACGATATTCCCGAAAATATCGCGCAGGTTGCCGGCGATCGTGACTTCTTCAACCGGGTAGGTTATTTCCCCGTTTTCCACGCGGAAGCCGGATGCCCCCCGCGAGTAGTCCCCGGTCACCATGCTTACGCCCTGGCCCATCAGCTCGGTAACGTAGAGCCCGTCACGCATCTGCCGGAGCAGGTCTTGCGGGCCCTCGCCACCCGGCTCCAGCAACAGGTTCCTGACACCGCCGGCATTGCCGGTCGTTTCCAACCCCAGCCTCCTGGCCGAATAGGACGAGAGAACGTAACCGGTAAGCACACCGGAATCGATGATCCGGCGTTCGCGGGTCATTACTCCTTCGGCATCGAAAGATGCGCTTCCGGCGCCCCGCGGAAGCAGCGGGCGTTCGATAATATTCAACCAGGCCGGAAACAGCAGGTCGCCGGCCCTGTCTTTCAGAAAAGACGCATTACGATACAGGGCCGACCCGGAAATGGCGCCCACCAGGTGCCCGACCAGGCTCTGCGCCACGTCAGGCGCAAACAGGACCGGCATTTCCGCTGTCGCCAGCTGGCGCGCACCCAGTCGGCCCAGCGTCCGGCGGGCCGCTTCGACCCCGGTTGTTTCCGGCGACTCGAGATCACTGAAACATCGGCGGCTGTCGTAACTGTAATCCCGCTGCATGCGTTCCCCTTCACCCGCCAACAAAACGCAGGACTGGCTGAAACGCGTTCCGGCGCCTCTGCCAATGAAGCCAATTGAATTGCCATAAACGCCGAGACCCAGACCCGCGCTGAAAGATGCGCCTTCAGAATTATTGATCAGCGGGTTTGTCCGGCCGGCGGATTCGCAGGCCAGCGCACGTTCGATTGCAGCGGCGGCATCCATGGCAACCGGGTGCCAGAGGTCAAGGTCGGGAAATTCCGTGGCCAGGAGCGTAGAATCCGCCAGGCCGTTGGCCTTGTCTTCCTGTGTGTAGCGGGCGATGTCGATCGCATGCTGGACGCATGCTTCCAGGGTCTCCGGGCGCAGGTCGGCGCTGTTTGCGTTGCCCTTGCGTTTGCCGATATAAACGGTCACCGATACGCCTCGGTCCTGCATGTGCTCGAGGGTTTCGACTTCCCCGAGCCGGGCCGAGACAGACAGGCCCTGGCTGGTATGCGCGGTGACTTCCGCATCACCGGCACCTGCCTTGCGGGCCAGTCGCAAAGCCTCGAGAACGTGGTGCTCGAGTAAATCAAGCTCCGCTTCACGGTTGAGCGTTGGCTGCGTTACCATGGAATGATCTGCCATCTGATATAGGACACTACACTTGAACCCCTTACAGGCCGGAAATACTCGTTGAGAACATGATGAAAGGCAAGGAAAACATTTTTGAAGAACCGGAACTGGTTAGCAAAAGCCAGCGCCGCCGCGATGCGCTTGAAATCAAGTCACTGGCGCTTGAACTGATCAACCTGGGTCAGTCAAAACTCGGCCAGGTGCCGCTGGATGAGATGGTCAGGTCGGCCATCATGGAGGCCCGGAAAATGAACTCCAACGGCGCCCGCAAACGGCAACTGCAATATGTCGCGAAACTGCTGCGCCGTGACGATCCGGAACCCATCCTGCTGGCCCTTGAAAAATTCGACTCTGAAGCCAGGGAGCTCACCGGACGCCAGCACCGCACTGAAGCCTGGCGTGACTTTCTGCTCGAGGAAGGAGATGGCGCGATCGGAGAACTGATCCGGCACAGGCCCGATTGCGATACACAGGCCATCCGGCAACTGGTCCGGAACGCCAACCGGGAAAGCGCCCTGAACAAACCGCCCGCCTCGGCCAGGAACCTGTTTCGCATCCTGCGCGAGATGGACCAGGCGGAGCCGCTGCCCCCCGTCCCAGGTAACCATTGACCAACCGCACGGGACTCTTCAGGAATCATCGGTGCCGCCCACCGTCAAACCGTCAATTCGCAAGGTCGGCTGGCCGACACCCACCGGCACACTTTGTCCGTCTTTTCCGCATACGCCAACACCGGAATCGAGTTTGAGATCGTTTCCAACCATGGAAACCCGGGTCATGACATCCGGACCGTTGCCGATCAGCGTGGCGCCCTTGACGGGACGGGTGATCTTGCCGTTTTCAACCATGTAAGCCTCGCTGGCGGAAAACACGAATCTGCCGGAAGTAATATCTACCTGGCCGCCGGCAAAATTGGCCGCGTAGAGGCCGCGTTTGACCGAAGCGATAATCTCCTCCGGGTCATGCTTACCCGCCAACATGAAGGTATTGGTCATGCGCGGCATCGGTAAATGGGCAAATGATTCCCTGCGGCCATTGCCGGTTGGCGCCGTGTTCATCAGGCGCGCATTCAATTTGTCCTGCATCAGGTTTTTCAGCACCCCGTTTTCGATCAGCACGTTTTGCCGGGTCGGTGTGCCTTCATCATCCACGGACAACGAACCCCTGCGCTCCTTGATGGTTCCGTCATCGACCACCGTCACGCACTCCGCCGCGACTTTCTGCCCCATGCGGCCACTGTATGCCGACGTGCCCTTGCGGTTGAAATCCCCTTCCAGGCCATGCCCGACTGCTTCGTGCAACAGCACGCCGGGCCAGCCCGGACCGAGCACGACGGTCATTGTTCCGGCCGGGGCTGCTTCGGCATTGAGGTTAACCAGGGCCTGTCGCACCGCCTCGTCGGCCATGCCTTGCCAGGTGGCGTTTTCCAGCAGAGTCGCGGTAGGAAAACCGCCCCCCGCCGCCGTCACTGCCCTGCTCACGGCGGCCGTTTTGCTCGACGATCACGTTGATATTGAGGCGAACCAGCGGCCTGACATCTGCTGCGAGGGTGCCGTCGGTTGCCGCAACCAGAATGGTTTCATGGGTCGCCGCCAGGCCGACCATGACCTGGCTGACGCGCGGGTCGCGCGACCGGGTGTACGCATCCACCTGGCGCAGAAAATCGACTTTTTCCGCCGCCCCCAACGATTGAATCGGGTCATCGATTCCGTAAAGCACCGGGGCTTTCTGGCTTTTCCATGCCTGCACCTGGCCCTGGCTGCCCTGGCGGGCTATGGCCCGCGCTGCTCCCGACGCCTGAAGAAGCGACGGCAGTATGATTTCATCCGCGTAGGCAAAGCCGGTTTTTTCCCCGGAAATGGCGCGGATGCCGACACCCTGTTCGGTCGAATGGTTGCCGCTCCGGACCAGGCCGTCTTCCAGGGACCATGACTCGTGGCGGGTCGATTGAAAATAAATATCGCCGGAATCAACCGCCGGTCCCATCAGGTCGTTGAGCACCTGTTCCAGGCGTCCCTGGTCCAGCCCGCCGGGGGCAAGCAATTCCTGTTCCGCCAACTTGAGCCTGTCACTCATAAATAGTTCCTTTTCTGTTCATGGTGGGTCTTTGGATTCCGGTGGAGGAAGGGCGGGTTCCACCACTTTCACGTCGACCGCCTCGAATACCGGGTCCTCCCATGGACCCGTGATGGAATATTGTACCTGGGTTGCCTCGCCGATCTGATTCTGCAGCAAGCCCTGCAGGGCCAGGCCTACCCCTGCTCCGATCGGACCGCCCGCAAGCACGCCGATGATGGGAAGCGTGTTTCCGAGGCCCGGCCTGACGGTCATCAACTGGTCATATTGCTGGTTCACCAGGTCCGTGCTGCCGCTGATCGATATATTGGCCGCTGATGACTTCAACAGCATATCATCAGTAGTCGCAGTGCCGTTTTCCATCAGAAACGTACCCGTTGCTTCATCAAAAGAAAAACCGGTATCAAAAACGTCGCGAAAATCCAGCGACAACCGTTTCGGCAAGGCCTGGATACTCAGCAGGCCCAGCAAACGACCGCTTCCCGCACTGGCGTCGGCGATATTGCCGTCAACCACCCTGAACTTGATCGACCCGTTCAGGCGGGAAAGGGCGAATGCAGCCGGTGGCCCCGGCCACCAGGCGCTGAAATCCACCATTGTCTGCCCGCCCTGCACGGCTGAACTGATGTCCATGGATTGCAGAAAATCGCCCAGGGACACCGAGCCCATGTGAATTTCAAAGTCTGACCTCTGCCCGAGGTCCCCCAATGACCAGTCCCCGCTTGCCTGGACCGAAAGTTGTTCGGACTACGCGTCGACTTTTTCAAAATGGAAACCCTTTGCAGTCGGATAGGCCTCGACGCGCGTCTCGCCGAGTTCGACACCGGAATATTTGAAGGATCGCGCATACAGATGGAGCGCCGGCAACTCCGCGGGATTGCTTTCCATATCGACCCCGGTCGTGACCGGGTCGCCCAGCACCAGCCGTTCAAATTCGGCCGAGAGGCTGCCCGTGCCGCCTTCACTCCGGGTGAAACGGACTTCTCCATCGATATCTGCAGCTTTGAACCGGGCTTCTACTGCGGCATCTACTACCTTGAACCCCATGTTGACGTTTTCGAAGCTGCGGTCCAGGAACAACATCTGTTCCGGCCTGAAGATTGCCATTTTCGAGCACCAGGCCACCCATACCCTTTCCTCCGATCGCCCCGTCAATAATGACGTCGATCCAGCCGTCCAGGTCGAGCAAGCCGGTATCGCCTTCTATCCTGAAAAAGCCATCCGGCGGCATCTCCGGGCTCCCACCGCCCAGGCTGAATGACTGCACTGTGCGGCGATTTGGTGTGGTCCGTCAGGTCAAAACGCATCGTCAGCCGGTCAACCAACTCAACGTCGAGCAGTCGCCTGGCCCCCGATAAGGGGTATCGGAAAACCAGCGGCCAGCGTTCTTCCGCAGGCTTTGCCAGCGGAGAAGGCAGATTCAGGTCTATGCCCTCCAGCCCGGACTCAACGGTCAACAGGGTCGGGGTTTCATCTGAATCCGCCCCGGAGGAAACAACCAGGGAGGCATCCCACTTGCATGCACCGTCAAACTGCGCCAGTTCGGCATAACTTTCCAGGATGAATGCCGGAACCACGTCCGTTACTTCAAAAACCCCCTCGAGGTCAGCGCGGAATTTTTCCGCCCGCCCGGTTCCGGCTGCAAGATCCAGCCTGGCCGGGTGGCCGCGGAAACGGGTATCCAGCGCATTCCCGGTAAAACCCGTCTGGTCGTAGTGCAGTTGCCCGGAAATTTCTTCCAGCGTGATGTCAGAGACCGGGTCGGAAAAGTAGCCGTCGGGCAACGTCAGCTTGCCATCCAAAGCCAGGTTTCCCCGGCTGCGCCCAAGTGGCACCACGAGGGCGCCTTCGGTCCGGGCCTCGCCGGCAAAAACAAACCCGGAGAGATCGACCTTGATCAGGTCCTGCAACGGTGTCTGTCTGATAAACCCCAGCACCTGCGGCAACTGGGTATCGGCCGTGTAATCGACCTTTAAAACAGGTGATTTCATATCCGGGATTTCAGCATGCACGGCTTTTCCGGTAACCCCGCCGATATCACCTATACTCCCGTCCAGTTCCATGGAAGGGCCAAGGAACCGGACACTGGCCTGGAAGTCCCTGGCGTCCGGCCAGCCCTCCAGGTAGTCGAGGTGCCCGTTTTCGATGAAAGCAGCCGCTTCAAACCGGCCCCTGCCTTCGCTGAACGGCCAGTCATCCATGTCGCCGAAAATCTGGAATCGTCCGGAGACCACATCACCCGCCACCAGCCCCTTTCTGAGCCATGCCTTTACGTTGTCCTTGATGATCGATTCCGGCCAATAAGGATCAAGGCGGCCCAGGTTGGCGCGGCTGAAGTACGCATTGACATCAACACGGGGTTTGCCCTCATCGGAGAAAATCCGCACATTGCCCCGCACCGCCAGGTCGTCGTTTTCCAGTTCGCAGTCATTGAACCCCAGTTGCCAGCCGCCGCCCCATGCCAGGTCGAGGTTGCAGGCGGGAAGGGAAAACCGGATCGGGTCACGGAACATGCGCGGCCAGACCGCATCCACCTGGTTTCCCTGCAGTTCGAGCAAACCGGAACCGCGGTGCAATGAAACTTTCGCATCCAGGCCCGCCAGGTCGGGCCAGCGTTCCGACCCCGTCATGCTGGCCTGCGCTATCGAGCCCTCGGCCATGACGACTTTCCAGCCTGAATCGAGAACCAGGTCGAGGTCATCGACGCTGCCGGTTACGCGCTCCGGAAGGAATGCCGGCCAGGCGGTTCCGTAGATGGACATGATGTCCCGGGCCAGGTTTAGCGGAAACTTCAGGGGCAATTTATCGGCGCTTATCCACAGCCCCAGGTCGGCGCTTTTGTCTCTCGACACGGATATACGGGGCGCAATCCAGGAGTGTTCGCCGTCATCGAAAAGAAAATCGGCCAGGTGCAGGCTCCATTTTCCCTTGCCTTCGAACTGCCAGCGCAAGCGGGAGTTGATGTGTTCCAGCGAGAGATCCTGGAATTCGTTCACCAGCCTGGCTCTCTCGAGATCGACAATGCCCTTGATGCCGTGGCCTTCCTGTTCGGACCAATTGCCCCACAATTCCGCATTCAGCCAACCCGACATGGGCAGAAACGGGTTTTGCGGCAGCCTGCCCTGGAAGGCGGCAAGCATCAGGTCCCCCGCAGTCGCCTGCCATTCGAGGTTCAGCAGTTTCTGGTCTTCCCCAAGGGTCATCAGGATCGTCGCTTCGATGTCACCGTATACCAGTTCGCTGCGGGCATCGAAAAAACTGGCCTGTATTTCGGTGGAAAGCTCATTTCCGTCCAGGCGCAGGCTTCCCTGGATGTCGGAAAAACCGAGCAGGATGCCCAGTTTTTCATCCTGGTAAACCAGGTTGGAGTCCTGCAGGACGACTTCACCGATTTTTGCGAGTTCGCCCAGGGCGGAACCCTGCGATTCTCCAGCGCGGCCACTGACTCCGAATCCTGAAAGCTCCAGGCGGTTGTCGACCGTGCGCCGCAACTCGAAATCGGCTCCGATGACCCGAAAATTGTACAAGGGCCGCCCCGGAATCAGCAGGTTGAGTGGCCTGATATCCAGCGCAGCGGATTCTATCGCCACCAGTTCGACGGCGCGCGGGTTACTACCCGTGCCCGGTCGCCCCGGCCGGCATCAACTTCATGCCCTTCAAAGACAGGCGCGGACCGAATGCCGTCCACTCACCGGTAAAACTTTCCAGCACGATCGGCCTGCCGAACTCTTCCGACAACCATGCCTCCAGCCTGGGCTGGTAGTGTTCGCTGTAAGGCATCAGGAGTTTGCCAATACCCACCCCGACAGCAGCCAGGATCACCAGGATGGAAAATGCGGTCCACAACAGCGTTTTTGCGCGCCGGACAGATTTCTTCAGCAGGGTCATGTCAGCCGGGTGAGCACTCAGAGCAGGACGACATCGTATTGGTCTTGAGCATACTGGTCTTCTCTTTGGAACCGGATCGACTTGCCGGTCAACTCTTCCAGTTCGGCAACGGTTGAAGACTGTTCGTCCAGGATACGCTCCACGACTTTTGGCGAGGCCACGACCATCAGTTTATTGGCTTCGAACTGCCTGCTGGAGCGCATGATTTCACGGAAAATCTCCAGGCAAACCGTTTCGGCGCTCTTGATGGTTCCCCTTCCCTCACAGTACGGGCAGGGTATGCACAACCGGTGCTCCAGGCTTTCGGTGGTTCGTTTGCGGGTCATTTCAATCAGACCCAAAGACGAAATTTCTGTCAGGGAAGTTTTCGCATGATCCCGTTCCAGCGCCTTCTGAAAGACGTGCATCAACTGCCTGCGGTGCTCCTCGTCAGTCATGTCAATAAAATCGATGATGATGATGCCGCCCAGGTTTCTCAGGCGAAGCTGTCGCGCGATCGCCTGCGCCGCCTCCAGGTTCGTCTTGAAAATGGTCTCCTCGAGATTGCGGTGACCCACGTATCCCCCGGTATTGACATCTATGGTCGTCATCGATTCGGTCTGGTCGAACACCAGGTAACCACCGGACTTCAGGGGAACAGAAGGTTTCAACGCGCTCTCGATTTCGTCCTCGACCCCGAAAAGGTCGAAAATCGGCCGCTCAGCCGAATACTCTTCAATCCGCTCCAGCCAATCCGGCACAAACCGCTGCGCGAAGTCCCGGACTTTTTCAAAAGCGGCGGGCGAATCAACCCGGACCCGGTCAACGTCCTCGTGCATCATATCCCTCAGGGCCCGCAGGGATAGTGAAAGGTCTTCAAAAACCCGGGAAGCCGGAGCAGCGGCCGCGGATCGTTCCTTAACGGCCTGCCAGACTTTGCCGAGGTAGACCATGTCTGCCGCCAGCGCAAAATCGTTCACACCTTCGGCGTTGGTCCTGACGATATAACCGAAACCGTTTTCGCCGTTCCTGAGCGTATACACGAGTTCTTTCAGGCGATTCCGTTCTGCCTCGTCTTCTATGCGCGTCGAAATACCAACCACATCAGAATCGGGGAGCAGCACCAGGAAGCGGGAGGGAATGCTGATGTTGGTCGTCAGGCGGGCGCCCTTGCTGCCCAGGGGGTCCTTGATCACCTGCACGATGACATCGTCGCCCTGCCGCAAGAGGTCATGGATCAGCGGCTCAGGAGGCGGCTCTTCACCTGCCGCAACCGGATCCTGGCGAACCATATCCCGGGCGTGCAGAAACGCAGTGCGCTCCAGGCCGATCTCGATGAAGGCGGCCTGCAGCCCTGGAAGTACCCTGGAAACCTGACCCTTGTAAATGTTGCCGATGTACCCCGTCTGGCTCGTCCGTTCAAGCCAGACTTCCTGCAACATTCCGTTTTCGACCAGGGCCACCCGGGTTTCCGAGGGCGTCGAATTAATCAGGATTTCTTCGCTCACGCTCGAATTGCCTTCACTGCATTCACCTGGGATTGGCTCCGTAGCGCCCGTGCACCATTAGAATAGCACCTGGGCGCGCTTCAGTAATTGCGCTGTTTCGTAGAGCGGCAGTCCCATCACGCCATAAAAACTCCCTTCGATCCGTGAAATTTTCTCGGCTGCCTTCCCCTGAACGCCGTATGCACCCGCCTTGTCCATTGGATCGCCGGTTCCAATATAGGTTTCTATCCAGCCCGGTTCGAGTTCGGCAAACGTCACGCGGCTCACGTTTAAAGCCTCGTAAATTTCCGATTCGCTGACGGCGACCACCACGGCTGAAAACACTTCGTGGGTTTTTCCCGACAAGCTGTTCAGCATTTGGCCGGCTTCGGCGCTGTCGGCCGGCTTCCCGAGGATCCGGCCCTCCAGGATCACGGCCGTATCGGCCCCGAGTACCGGAAGGTGGCCGGGTTGCCTGCGCAGGACTTCCAGCGCTTTTTCGCGGGCCATCCTGAGAACGAAATCACCCGGCAGTTCGCCCTCGAGAGGCATTTCCGTGATATCCGCCACATCTACCCGGAAAGCCACGCCGATCTGCTGCAATAACTCCCGGCGCCGGGGCGATGCCGAGGCCAGCACGATCCGAGGATTTTGAGATTCTCCCGTCATTCCAACGAAGGCTCAGTCGCGGTGATACGGGTGGTTTTGCGTGATGGTCCAGGCCCGGTACAGTTGCTCGGCCAGGATGACGCGCACCAGGGGATGAGGCAATGTCAGGCGTCCAAGCGCCCAGACGTCAGCAGCCTGGTCCCGGCAGCGCGCGGGCAATCCGTCCGGACCACCCACCAGGAAAGTCACGCCACGTTCCCCGCGCATCCAGTTTTCCAGTTGTTGCGCAAGTTCCGCGGTGGACCATTGCACACCCCGTTCGTCCAGGGCGATGACCCGGTGCCCGGTAGGCGCCGCGGAAAGCAACGCCTCGCCTTCTGCCTGTCGCAGGGCGTCCAGATCGGGGTTTTTGGGCCGCCTGGCCAGCGGCAGTTCTTTCAATTCCAGGGTCAACCCGCGTCCGAACCGGCGCGCGTACTCCTTCCAGGCGGTCTGCACCCATGTCGGCATTCGCTGGCCGATGGCGGCGACGGTAAGTTGCATCCGGGTGTTCGGAGATCAGGCTGAGCGGCTGGCGCTTTCGCGCTGCTGACTGCTCGCTTCCCAAAGTTTTTCGAGGTTGTAGAACGCCCGCGTCTTCGGCAGCATGAGGTGAACGATTACATCGTTCAGGTCGACAAGCACCCATTCACCACCCTTTTCCCCTTCAACGCCAAGCGGCTTGAAGCCGGAAGCCTTCGCTTTCACGACCAGTTTTTCCGCCATCGACTTGACATGCCGTGATGAATTCCCCGAAGCGATCACAAACCGGTCTGCCAGGGGACTCTGCCCGGAAACGTCGACTTGCTGGATATCTATGGCTTTGAGGTCTTCAAGGGAGGAAATCACCAGGGACGTGAGCTGTTCGGAAGTCAATGGTGTGGCAGCGCTTTTATTGGTCAAATGAGGTCATCCAGGTTGTCATAACAGGATTTTAGCCTTTCCCGGCCGCACCCGCAAAATAAAGTCGGTTTTGCAGAATGTAGTCAATCACCCGGTCGGGAAGCAGGAAACTCACGGATTGTCCGGCGTACAACCTGCTGCGGATGCCGGTCGAGGAAATGGCGAGCTGGGTTACTTCGAGCGGCAGCACAAACCCGGCGGGTTGTTCGCCCAGCCGGTCCGGTTGATCGACCAGGCGATGTTGCATCGACTCCAGAAGCTCGCCTGACCAGGAAACCAGGGACTCCGGCCGGCGCATGATGACGAGGTGCGCCAGGCTGAACAGGCTTTTCCATTCATGCCAGGTGTCCAGGGCATTTGCCGCATCCTGGCCGATCAGGAGCACCAGGGGTGCGTCACCGGATTCGCGCCGGATTTCGCCCAGGGTATCGACCATGTAAGAGTTGCCTTTTCGCCGGGTCTCGCGGTCATCCACGGTCAGCCCGGGGTGGCCTGCCACCGCCAGGCGCAGCATGGCCAGGCGGTCGGCGGCTGACGCCACCGGCGGGGCCCGGTGCGGCGGTGTGCCTGCGGGTAACAGGCGGAAATCATTCAGGTTGAGTATTTCCTGGACTTCAAGCGCCGCGCGCAGGTGGCCGAAATGAACCGGATCGAAGGTGCCGCCAAAAACACCGATCATGGAGCCCAGGTTCCTGCCGGGATCATTCATTCAACCGGCACTTTTAAAAACAGCCGCGCGCGGTTCACACAGCTGCCAGAGAAGCCGGTCCAGGGTCTGCCAGGGGTCGCCGGCCGCACGGCCTTTGCTTTGCTGGTCAATCAGCGCCAGCGACCGGAACGATTCCCCGAAATCGTATTCGGAAAGCCGTCGAACCGCCTGCTGGATAGACGCCTGGCGTGCCGGCCAGACCCGGAATTTACTGAACACCGAAGATTCGCTGTCGCCTGCCTGCACGGCCGAACGGACGGTGTCGGCGAGTAGCAACTCCTTGTAGAGCGCGCCGCTGACCGGCTGAATCTCCATGCCGATTCGTTGCAACCCGGAGGCAACGCGCAGGCATTCACCCAGGCGGCCCTGGAGAACACACTCGACCAGGCGAAAAGCATCGAACCGGGTGCTGTTGGAAACGGCACGGGTGACGTCCGCCGCTGTGACCCTTGGCCCCCCGTCCAGCAACACGAGCTTGTCAATTTCCTGCTGTGCTGCCAGCAGGTTGCCTTCCACCAGGTCCGCCAGCATGGCGATGGCTTCGGGCTCGGGTTTCAGGCCGGCCGCGGTCATCCGTGTGCGGATCCACTGTGGCAACTGGGGTGGTTTTATCGGCCAGATTTCCACCAGTACCCCGGCTTTCGCCAGAACCTTTGCCCACTTGGTGTTTCTTTGCGCGGTGTCCCATTGGCCGCAGGAAACCAACAGCAGAACATCGGGGTTTCCGGCCTCTGCGGTCTCCACCAGGTTTTTTGCCCCGTCGACTCCCGGCTTTCCCGTCGGCAGCCGGACATCCAGGATCTTGCGGCTGGAAAACAGCGAAAGTGTTGCGGCGTCTTCGGTGAGCAGGTTCCAGTCGAATTTTCCGCTGACCTCGAAAACGGAACGCTCGGCGAAACCCTGTTGCTGGGCGGCCTGGATGATCCGGTCCCGGCATTCCTGCACCAACAGGGGCTCCGCGCCGGCAACCAGGTAGACCGGAGCCAGTGACCTGGAAAGAAGGGCGGCTAGCTGTTCGGCTTTAACCGGCATCGTTGGCTGGTACAGACTCCAGTCGGGAAATGAGCAACCGCGAAATGGTTTCCGCCAGTTCTTTTTCCAGGTATTCCTGCTCCCTTGAACCCGCCAGTATCCGCTGCTCATTGAAGCTGATCTCACGCGCCTGCCTCAGGTTTTGCCAACCCAGCAACTCCGTGCCATCGGCATCAAGCAACCGGAACCGGACCGTGTGGCTGATGCGGTATTCCCGCACCCGGGCATTGTCGCCAATCGTCAGAACGTCGGTTGCCACCTGGTTGACCGGGATCTCCAGGATCGCCGTTGCCTGGTCGGCGCCGACGAACTGAACACCGCTTTGCTCGAGCATCACCCTGACCCGCCGGGCCAGGGGGCTGTATTCATCGTCTATCACCATTTGAGTCCTGGCCATTTGCGGCGGCAACTCGGAATTCTCGCGCAATTGGAACCCGCATCCGGTGCACAGCAAGACCAGGCTCGACAACAGGGTTACCAGGCGCAAAGACATCGGTTTCAACTCACCACGATATTCAGCAGACGATCAGGTACATGTATCACTTTGCGGACCGTATTACCATCCACGTAGCGCTTCACGTTGTCTATGGCCATGGCTTCCGCCAGCGCCTGCTCCTGCGTGGCGCCGGGTTCCAGTTCAAGGCGTGCGCGTAATTTTCCGTTGACTTGCACCACCAGCGTTACCCGGGTGCGCAGCCTGGCGGACTCGTCAGCAACGGGCCACGCAGCCTCGTAAAGCGGCCCTTCCCCGCCCAGCGCCGCCCAAAGCTCTTCACAGATATGCGGCGTAATCGGCGCCAGCAGGCGCACGATATTGAGCCATGCTTCCTGGACCACGGCCCTGGATTGCCCTTCTCTGGCTTCAAATTTCGCCAGGTGGTTGGTCAGTTCCATCACGGCCGCAATGGCCGTGTTGAAGGTGTAGCGGCGGCTGATATCGTCGCTGACCTTGACGATGGTGTCATGCACCAACCGGCGGATTTCCCTCTGTTCGCCGTCCAGCTTTTCCGGTTCAAGTTCTTCACAAGCTCCGGAGTCCAGGTGGTTCATCACCTGCGACCACACCCTTTTCAGAAACCTGGAGGCGCCTTCAACCCCGGAATCAGACCATTCGAGCGACTGGTGCGGCGGTGAATCCGAAACGGAAAAAAGCCGGACGGTATCTGCGCCATAGCGCTCAATCAGCCCTTCCGGATTGACCCCGTTGTTCTTGGACTTTGACATTTTTTCCACGCCGCCGAATTCGACCGGGAGTCCGTCCGATCGAAGCATCGCCGACACCGGCCTGCCCTTCTGGTCTTTTTCGATATCGATGTCCGCGGAATTGATCCAGTGAATGCCGCCGCCGTCTTCGGCGCGGAAGTAGGTATCCGCGACCACCATGCCCTGGCATAAAAGCCGGGTTGCCGGTTCATCCGAGTCCACCATCCCCGCATCCCGCATCAGCTTGTGGTAGAAGCGGAAATACATCAGGTGCAGGATGGCGTGTTCGATGCCCCCGATATACTGATCCACCGGCAACCAGTACCGGGCGCGCTCATCGAGTTGGGCGTCCGCATCCGGACAACAGTAGCGCGCGTAGTACCAGGAGGATTCCATGAAGGTGTCGAAGGTGTCTGTTTCACGTTCGGCAGGTCCGCCGCATTCAGGGCAGGTGGTTTTGCGCCACTCCGGATCCGCCTTGATCGGCGATTGCACGCCCATGAATTTGACGTCCTCGGGCAGCACCACGGGTAATTGTTCTTCCGGGACCGGCACGGCGCCGCAATCGGCGCAATAAATCACCGGGATCGGGCAGCCCCAGTAGCGTTGCCGGCTGACACCCCAGTCACGCAGGCGAAAGTTGATTTTGCGCTCACCCAGACCCTCGGCCTCCAGCCAGGCCATGGCTTTTTCCTTCGCCTGGTCGACTTCCAGGCCGTCCAGCCACCCGCTGTTGATGGCGGGCCCGTCGCCGGTATACGCCTCGCCTTCCCAACCGTCGGGCGGCGCCACGGTGCGGACAATTGGCAGGCCGTGACTGATCGCAAAATCCCAGTCCCGCTGGTCCTGGCCGGGTACCGCCATGATGGCGCCGGTGCCATAGCCCATCAGTACATAATCCGCCAGGTAGAGGGGAACCGGCTTGCGCGTAAACGGGTTATACAGGTAGGCGCCGGTGAAAACGCCGCGTTTTTCCAGCCCGCTGTCCACGGCCAGCCGGTCCGCTTCACTGGCCTTACCGGCCTGCTGAACAAATTCAGCAACGGCTGCCCGGTATTCCGGCGTCGTCAGTTCCGCCACCAGTGGGTGCTCCGGGGCCAAAACGGCGTACGTCATGCCAAAGGAAGTGTCCGGCCGTGTCGTGAACACCCGGACCCCGCGACCCTCCGGGTCAATGGAGCCGTCTGCGTCGCATACCTTCATTTCGAATTCGGCGCCCTCGGAACGGCCGATCCAGTTGCGCTGCATGGTCTTGACCGCATCCGGCCAGTCTTCAAGTTCGTCCAGGCCCTGCAGCAGTTCCTCGGCGTAATCGGTGATTTTCAGAAACCACTGGGGGATGGATTTACGCTCGACCACCGCACCGGACCGCCAGCCCCGGCCGTCCACCACCTGCTCGTTGGCCAGGACGGTCTGGTCCACCGGGTCCCAGTTCACTTCAGAATCCTTGCGATACGCCAGGCCCTTGCGCATCAGGCGGGTGAACATCTGCTGTTCCCACCGGTAATAATCAGGCTTGCAGGTGGTGACCTCTCGCTCCCAGTCGTAGGCAAAACCCAGGCGTTTGAGTTTTTCCCGCATGTTGGCGATATTGGCGTAGGTCCATACGGCCGGCGCGGTGTTGTTCTTTATCGCGGCGTTTTCGGCCGGCAGTCCGAATGCGTCCCAACCCATCGGTTGCAGGACGTTTCGGCCGCACATCCGGTGATAGCGGCTGATCACATCGCCTATGGTGTAGTTCCGCACGTGGCCCATGTGCAAGGCGCCGGAAGGATACGGCAGCATCGACAGGCAATAGAATTTTTCCTTACCCGGATCCTCCAGCGCTCGAAACGCGTGATCGCGCTCCCATTGTTCCTGTACTTTTGGTTCGATTTCTGCAGGATTGTACGGCGACTTTGCCATTTAAAGGGTGTTCCTGTTTAATAGAAAAATTAAGAGAGGAAGCTTAACCGACCCCCCCGGCATAGGAAAGACCCATTCATGAGTGAAATTGATCCAATCCTTATTGGCAAGGGTGAGAACCTGCAGTACCTGCTCCCCGCATTCGGCAACCGCCACGGATTGATTACCGGCGCCACCGGCACCGGCAAGACCGTAACGCTGCAAGTCCTGGCCGAAGGGTTCTCCAGGATCGGGGTCCCGGTGTTCCTGGCCGACGTCAAGGGCGATCTCGCCGGCTTGAGCCAGCCGATCTCGCCGCACCCGAAAATTGACGAAAGGCTTGAGAAAATAGGCATCGAGGACTTTCAGCCCGGCGGCTGGCCGGTGGTTTTCTGGGATCTTTTCGGAACCAGCGGCCACCCGGTCAGGACCACGATTTCAGACATGGGCCCCCTGTTGCTGTCGAGCCTGCTGGAGCTAAATGACACCCAGGAAGGCGTCCTGAACATCGCGTTCCGCGTGGCCGACGAACAGGGACTTTTGCTGCTCGACCTGGAGGACCTGCGCGAGTTGCTGCGCTTCGTGGCCGAAAACGCCAGGGAATTTTCTCAACAATACGGCAATGTGAGCAGCGCTTCGGTCGCTGCCGTGCAACGCCGCTTGCTGGTCCTCGAGGAACAGGGCGCAGAGCACTTTTTTGGGGAACCTGCACTGGACCTCGCGGATATTCAGCGCGTTGATTTTGGCGGACGGGGCGTGATCAATGTCCTGGCAGCGGACAAGCTGGTTCAAAAACCCCGCTTGTATGCGACCTTCCTGCTCTGGCTGCTTTCCGAACTGTTCGAAGAATTGCCCGAGCTTGGCGACCCGGAGAAACCACGCCTGGTATTTTTCTTCGATGAGGCGCACTTGCTGTTTGACCAGGCGCCCAGGGCACTGCTGGAAAAAGTGGAACAGGTCGTGCGGCTGATCCGTTCCAAGGGCGTTGGCGTTTTTTTCGTCACGCAAAATCCACTGGATGTCCCGGACACCGTGCTGGGCCAACTGGGTAATCGCCTGCAGCATGCGATGCGCGCTTACACGCCCCGTGAACAAAAGGCGATCAAGGTCGCAGCCCAGACTTTTCGCACCAACCCGAACCTGGACACGGAAACCGCATTTACCCAGATGGGCGTTGGCGAGGCGCTGGTTTCAACCTTGCAGGCCAAGGGCATACCGGGCATCGTGGATCGCACCCTGATCCGGCCGCCGACGTCCAGGATCGGTCCGGTCTCGGACGCCGAGCGACAGGACATCCGCTCACGCAGCCCGGTTGGCAGCCGCTACGACCAGGTGCTGGACCGCGAATCCGCGGCTGAAATCCTGCAGGCACGGGCGGAAAAGGCCGCGCGGCAGGTCGAAAAAGCGGAAGTCGAATCCGAACACGGAAAATCCAAACCGGCCAGGCGGCAAAGCACCCGGCAATCGCCCACCGAAGCTGCGGTCAAAAGCTTCCTGCGCAGCGTCAGCAGCACCCTCGGCAGGGAAATCATGCGCGGAATACTGGGAGCGATCAAAAAACGCTAGTGTTGCATTTACGCAACATGTCGGCTTGATATTTGGCTCGCTTCATGACCGCCAATAGCTGGTATTTGGAACGGGACGGTACCCGGTCAATGCCGGATTGGCTTCCGGAAAGTTTCAATCAGCAGGCTGTCTGAAGGGTGTATGGGGCGCAGGACGAGGACTGTTGCGAAGATAAATAAACCAATTATTTCAATATATTAAAGTTAAAACCTGCATTCAATCATCACTTTTCGAGCGGGCAAAAAAAAACCTCTCCCCGGTTAAGAGGAGAGGCAGACTTTTGGAGTGATGTACCCGTCTTTCGCGCCCTGCAACCTTGTCAAACGTTGCAGTTTTACCAAGGTTGGTGGTAAGAATACCACTATTCCCCGGAAATGCCAACCCTATTTGCGCTGACATTGTCAATCAATCTTGTACGGCCTGAATAGACCGCGGCAAGCACTCTCAGGTCGAGGTCAGCCGGAATTGGCGGGGCCAGGTCCTTGGTTCTCCTCACAGCGACATAATCAACGCGAAAGCCGAGAGATTCCAAACGGGTTCTGGCATCGCGTTCCGCCTGCTGCCAATCCCCCGGGCTGTTCCTGATGTGACCGGCGACCTGGCGCAGAACCGCGTACAGTTCACCCGCAGCGGCTCGTTCATCTGCGCCCAGGTAATTGTTGCGGGAACTCATCGCAAGCCCGCTGTTTTCTCGCACCGTCGGGAATGCAAGGATCCGGATATCGTATCCCAGGTCATCCACCATCCGGCGAATCACCAGTAGCTGCTGAAAGTCTTTTTCGCCAAATAGCGCAATGTCCGGGGCGACCAGGTTAAACAGCCTGGCCACAACGGTCAGGACGCCGTCGAAGTGACCTGGCCTGGATTGCCCTTCAAGCGTTGCGGCCAGATCCGGAGAGGCTTGCACGCGCACGGCGTTTTCAAGCCCAAAGGGATACATGGCGCCCTGTTCCGGGACGAACAGCAGGTCACAGCCCGCCTGCACAAGCAGTTCGGCATCGGAATCCGGCGTTCGCGGATAGTTGTCGAAATCTTCACCCTGGCCGAACTGGGTAGGGTTGACGTAGATGCTGGTGATGACCCGGTCGGCCTCACGTCTCGCCTGCTCAACCAGGGCCAGGTGGCCTTTATGCAGATTGCCCATGGTCGGCACCAGGGCTGTCTTCAGCCCTTCCCCGCGCCAGTGGCGCGTGATCGCATACAGCTGCTCCCGGGTTTCAGCCCGCCGCATTTCAATACGCGTGCCGGTCGGTGGGAAAGCGTTTTTCCCGCACGGCTGAAACATACGCCTCGAAAGCGCCCTTTATGCTTTCGCTTCCGGGCATGAAGTCGGCGACAAACTTTGGAGCCCGCTCACCGAGGCCCAGCATGTCATGCATCACCAGCACCTGCCCGTCACATTCAACGCCCGCGCCAATCCCGATCACGGGGATGTCAAGCGCTGCCGAGACCTCCTTTCCGAGGCGCGCGGGAATGCACTCAACCACCAGCAACCGGGCGCCGGCATGCTGCAGTGCCTGGGCGTCCTGGAGCAGGCGCCGCGCACTTTCGTCATCCCGGGCCTGAACCTTGAAACCACCCAACTGGTTCACGCTTTGGGGCGTGAGCCCAAGGTGCCCACAAACCGGAACACCCCGGCAGGTAAGGTAATCCACGACATCAACCATGGGACCCGCCCCTTCCAGTTTGACCATGGACCCGCCTGCGCCCAGCAATTCAACGGCGTTTTCCATTGCGGTCGACTCATTGTGAAAACTGCCAAACGGCATATCGGCGATCAGAAAGGCTCTTTTCAATCCCCGCGAGACACAAGCCGTATGGTAAGCAACTTCATCAACACTGACGCCGACCGTCGTGGTCCGGCCCTGGACAACCATGCCGAGCGAATCGCCGACCAGAACGATATCAACGCCCGCCTGGTCCATCGCTGCAGCAAACGTGGCGTCGTAACAGGTGAGCATGGCCAGCTTTTCACCGTCGCGTTTCATCTTGAGCAAGTGGTCAACAGTGAGCGTTTTGGGAGAAGTCATGAATGGGTTTCCTGTCTCAAAGAGATTAGCAAATTTCGGCACCAACTTCATGCCGCGTAGGAGCGGCCCATGGCCGCGAAAAATTCAACGACCCGTCAATTGCACCGCTTCAACCTCCCGCCGGTCCAGCCTTTCCAGCGCCTGCCGGGCTTTCCCGACCCCCGGGATTTCGAAGCCGTTTTCCAGTTCCAGTATAGGCTTCAAAACGAAGGCGCGCAGGTGCATCCGGGGGTGCGGCAAATCCAGGACCTCCGAGTGCATCACCACGTCCTGGTAAGTGAGCAAATCCAGGTCGATGCAGCGGGGACCCCAGCGCGGACTGCTCCTGTCCCTGCCCAGCCTGTTCTCGACATCCAGCAGCGCTTCGAGCAACTCACCGGGCGGCAATGCCGTCTCCAACTCGGCAACGGCATTGAAAAAATCCGCTTGATCAACGACACCCCAGGGGGGAGAACGGTATATGCCGGACCGTCTCAGCACGGCTATTTTTTCCTGTTCATCCAGCCGTTCAAGCGCTGAGCCGATCAGGCGATCCGACTCTGCAAAGTTGCCACCCAGTCCGATCCAGGCGTTCATGCAGTTCTCTTCGCTTCTACTGGGGCGCCTTGCGCCGCCGGTAACGGCGACGTGGCCGGTCGCGTCCTGTCTTGGGCTTCCCGTCATCTTCATCCGAGTCATTGAAGCGGATGCGTGAGAAATCGATGCCTTCCTGGGCCTTTGTCCAGAATTCACACAGCGGCTCCAGTGATGGTTCATCCAGCGCCCGCAACAGCAGAAAATCATAGGCCGCGCGAAACCTTTGCTCGTGCAGCAAGCGCTTCCAGCGCTTGCCACTGGTCCGGCCAAGGCGCGCCTGCATCACCCATATCTGCCGCGTCACAGCGCTGAAACGGCGGGGTATCGCCGTACTTTGCGCCTGAGTCGCGATCACATCCTCGGAAGCTTTCATCATCGCGTTGAATTCAGATTCGCCCTGCTCCACCAGGGCTTTCGACTGCTCAACCACCGGTTGCCAAAGCAGGGCCGCGAACAGGAATGCCGGTGTCACCGGCTTGGACTCCCGAAGCCGCTCGTCGGTATTTTCCAGGGTTTTCAGCAGGAGTTTACCCAGCTGTACTTTTCCCTTCCCGGATGCCTTCGGCAATCCCGGAAATAAAGCCGTGCTGAGCCCGAAGCGCTGCAAGGCCTCCATGCTACGGACACCATGCCCGGTGAGAAACAGCTTGCAGACTTCCTCGAACAGGCGGGCCGGCGGAACGTCATTCAACAACGGCGCCATTGAACGAATGGGCGCTTCGGTTTCTTCGTCGGGCTTGACGCCCAACTTGGCTTCAAAACGCGCTGCCCGCAGCAGGCGAACCGGATCCTCCCGGTAACCGGACCAGTGGATCACCGATCAGTCGCAGCCTGCGATTCGTCAGGTCTTCATAACCACCCACGAAGTCGGTAATGTCGCCACTGACGGGATCCAGGAATAAGGCGTTGATCGTAAAATCCCGCCGGATGGCGTCTTCTTCCAGCGTTCCGAACACGTTGTCCCGCAGGATCCTGCCGTTGCTCTTTTCATGATCACCCCCGTTGGAGGCGTCGCCCCGGAACGTGGCGACCTCGATCAGGGTCCCTCCCTTGCGCACATGGGCCAGGCGAAACCGGCGGCCGATCAGGCGGCAACGCGGAAAGACGTCCTGAACCTCCTCGGGAGTGGCGCTGGTGGCCACATCAAAATCCTTGGGTACTTTGCCGAGCAAGAGGTCGCGAACGCTGCCGCCGACCAGAAATGCCTCGAAACCGGCGACCTGCAGGTCCCGAACGACTTCGATGGCGTTGGGGCAGAGCTCTCTCAGCCGAATCCCGTGCTCGGCCTGGGTAATGGTGAGAAAATTATTAATATCGGTTTACGCGCTGTGACAGGTTGAATAATACAGTTGGGCTAGTTTACCATGATCGCCCGGTTTACACGCTTGCATGTTTGATGCTCGCCGACGCTCCCTTCGTCTAGCGGTGAGGACACCGCCCTCTCAAGGCGGGAACACGAGTTCGATTCTCGTAGGGAGCGCCAATTTGCCATTCCGTGATCAGGAAACGAGATTCGATGACTTTTGTAGTTACAGAAAATTGTATCAAGTGTAAATACACTGACTGCGTGGAAGTCTGCCCGGTGGACTGCTTTCACGAAGGCCCCAATTTCCTCGTCATCGACCCCGAGGAGTGCATCGACTGCACATTGTGCGAACCGGAATGCCCGGCTGAAGCCATCTACCCTGAAGATGACTTGCCCGACGGCCAGGAAATTTTCATCAAACTGAATGCTGAACTGTCGCTGGAATGGCCGGTAATTACCCAAATCAAGGACCCTCCGGCCGACGCGAAGGAGTGGGACGGCAAAAAGGGTAAACTCGAGCTGCTGGAGAAGTAGGCCTTCCCGTCCGGGTACCCGGGCAGGGACCTGTCACCCCATCCGCTCACTCAACACGTCCAGCAGGTGCTCGGCTGCATCCGGTTCGCAATCCGTCCCGTCCGCATACTTGATGTAAACGCGGGTGTTTTCGCCTTCAGCGACGGTGTACACCTGGTAGGCGCCGCTATAGTCCTCGGTTTCGTCTTCGCTCCAGAAAGCCATTTTCCTGAAGAAGCCATGTTCTTCATCAACAACCTGGAAATAATCGAACCGGTAAACCCCTTTTTCATCGACCCTGATCCGTTGCATTCCGCCATGCTCGAGCACGATGCCCACGCGACGGTGGGTGCTCTCGGGAGTGTCCTTGACCATCAGGTAAAGACCCTCGGCCGACCAGTTCAGACGTGAGTTGTTTTTCAAACCGGACGTCGTGCTGGTAATACGCGGCGGCATGTCCTGCAGGATCATCGCAGGCAACGGCATGTATGGGGCCTGGATCACCAGCGCCGAACCCTGGTTCGGACGGCTCAATCCTTCCGGTATTTCCAGCGACGATGTTTCCACCGCATCGTAATACTCGGGCTTCTTGTTTTCAGAAGAGCATGCCGCCACAACGAGAATGGCGAAAACCATCAGGCACAGGGGTAAACGTCGGGTAAAGCAATTTTTCATTAAAATCACGCTGTCAGGTAATGGCCGCTTGTGCCGCTCATTTCTCGACCAGTTCCAGTTCAATCAGACACTGCCTGACCGGCTCGAAGAACTTTTCATCCAGCCTGGTGAGGGGCAGCCTGACCCTGGAGCCGATCAGGCCCATTTCAAAAAGAGCCCATTTTACAGGAATCGGATTGGTTTCGATCATTAAAACATCAAATAGTGTTTTCAGGCTCGAATTGATTCGTGAAGCGAGATCCCAGTCATGCTGCGATGCGGCGAGATAAAGCTCGTGCATGAATTTTGGAGTAACGTTTGCAGCTACCGAAACAACGCCGCGTGCACCACGGCGCATCGCCTCGAGGCAGCTGTGGTCGTCCCCGCTCAAAACAGAAAAGTCCGGACCACAACGCTGGCAAAGCGATTCAATCCGGTTTGCATCCCTTACGGCTTCCTTTACCCCGACGATGCCCGGATGGGCAGACAGCCGCTCGACGGTCTCGGGAAGCATATCGACCGATGTGCGTGAAGGAACATTGTATAAAACCACCGGGATGCCGGAGGCATCGGCAATGGCGGAAAAATGGGCGTGCAACCCGGCCTGGGTTGGCTTGTTGTAATAAGGAGTGACCACCAGGGCTCCATCGGCGCCCAGTTCCGCGGCAGTTTGCGTCTGCTCGATCGCCACCCGGGTCGAAGCACTGCCGGTTCCGGCCAGCACCGGAAGTCTGCCGGCAACTCTTTCGATGACCCTGCTCAGCAACAGCGGGAACTCTTTGCGATCCAGTGTCGCGGACTCACCCGTGGTGCCGGCGATAACCAGTCCATCACTGCCGTTGTCAAGGTGAAAGTCCACCAGCGCGTCCACGGCTGCGAAATCAATTTCGGCCTGCTCGGTGAACGGGGTTACCAGCGCTACGATACTGCCTTTGAACATTTGGAACACTTCATTTTAGGAGCCGCGCCGGAAGCGGCTGCGCTCGATTGCATACAATTGGCTTGACCCGGCGTCATGGTACTTGCGGTACCTGATACTGACAAGTATGCTTCTTCTGTCTGGTTATTGATACAGCAAATGGAGTTTTGATGGTCAACATCGGCAAAAAGGTATCCCCTTTTTCACTTCCCGCCACAGGCGACAAAACCGTGTCTTTAAAGGACTTCAAGGGCACCCACCTGGTCATTTACTTTTATCCCAAAGACAACACCCCCGGCTGTACCCTGGAAGGCCAGGGCTTTCGTGACCGTTACAGTGAATTCCGGAAGGCCGGCGCAGCCGTTCTCGGCGTTTCGCGCGACAGCCTGAAGGCCCACGAAAACTTCAAGGCCAAGCAGGGATTTCCTTTCGAGCTTCTCTCCGATGCGGACGAAACGCTCTGCCGGCAATTTGACGTGATCCACGAAAAAAACATGTATGGCCGCAAAGTCATGGGGATTGTGCGCAGCACTTTCCTGATCGACGGCAATGGCGTCCTGCAAAAGGAATGGCGAAAAGTAAAAGTCAAAGGGCATGTAGACGAAGTTCTCGAAGCGGTCAAATCCCTTTAGAAAACAATAATCAAACGCAAGAGGACATCTCCCCGATGGGAAGTGAAAAACGTCTGTATATCCTTGATACCAATGTGCTGATGCACGACCCCACCTCGATTTTCCGTTTTGAAGAGCACGACGTTTTCCTGCCAATGATGGTCCTTGAAGAGCTGGACGCCGCGAAAAAGGGGCTTTCCGAAGTTGCCAGGAACGTGCGGCAGGTCAGCCGTTTCATCGGCGAAATGATGCAGCTCCAGTGCACCACCGACCTGGCTGACGGCCTCGAATTGCGAGAACCCGAAGGGCTGGAACTGAAGGCCGGCACCGGTCGCCTGTATTTCCAGACGGTCATGCCCGAGACGCACTCCAGCCTATTGCGCGATGGCTCTTTTGCCGACAACGAGATCCTGAGCACTGCCTTTGCCTTGCGCGATGCGCACCCGGAAAAAGACATCGTGCTGGTTTCCAAGGACATCAATCTCCGGATCAAGGCCGCGATCCTGGGTGTCCAGGCGGAAGATTATTACAACGACCGCGCGCTTGACGACCTGAGCCTGTTGTACCGGGGATTGCGCATCCACGATGAGGGTTTTTGGGACGCCCATCCGCAACTCGAATCCTGGAGCGCCAATGGCCGCGCCCACTACCGCCTACCCGTGGGTGAAGAAAATGGCTGGTATCCCAATCAATGCGTGGCCATTGGCGAAGAAGGCGGGATCGAGGCCATGGTCAAGGAAGTCGACAACAACAACGTGATGTTGAAACTTGTGGACGACTATTACATCGGCCGGAAAAATGTCTGGGGAATTCACGCCCGTAACCGTGAGCAGAACTTTGCACTCAACCTGTTGATGGACCCGGATATCGATTTCGTCACGCTGATGGGTACCGCGGGCACGGGCAAGACCCTGCTGGCGCTGGCGGCCGGTCTCTCGCAGACCATGGACGAAAAACGTTACACCGAAATTATCGTCACCCGGGCCACGGTTTCCATTGGCGAGGATATTGGCTACCTGCCCGGAACCGAGGAAGAAAAAATGACGCCCTGGATGGGCGCGCTCACGGACAACCTCGAGGTGCTCACCCAGCCCCAGGAAGGCGGTGAATGGGGCCGCGCCGCTACCAATGACCTGCTCGCGAACCGGGTCAAGGTCCGCGCCCTGAACTTCATGCGCGGGCGTACATTTCTCAACCGCTACGTCATCATCGACGAAGCGCAAAACATAACGCCCAAACAGATGAAAGCCCTGGTCACGCGCGCCGGACCGGGAACCAAAATCGTCTGCATGGGAAACGTCGAACAGATCGATACGCCTTACCTGACAGAAACCACGTCCGGCCTGACCTTTGCCGTCGACCGCTTCAAGAGCTGGGCTCATGCCGGTCATATAACGCTGAAACGGGGGGAGCGCTCACGCCTGGCCGACTTCGCGTCAAACGCGCTGTAGGAGCGGATTAGCACAGGCAACGATGCGAGTGCGGTTTCGCCGCAGGCGAAGAAGTGCAGGCAGCGGAGAGAGTGCGGTTTTGGCGCAGCCGAAGAAGCGCTCTTGAAGCGCCGTTGCACGTGCTCGGGGAGTGCCGTCGTGCGTCCGCGAAATGGTTTCTTAAACAAAATTTATCGCGAATGAATTCGCTCCTACGAGGGTGCTGCAAGCTCCTCTGACTTTTGCTGCTGGCGCGGCCAGGCGTTGAGTATGGCCTTGACGACGGTGGCCAGAGGGATCGCGAAGAATATACCCCAGAAGCCGCCAAGTCCTCCAAACACCAGGATCGCGAGAATGATCGCAACCGGGTGCAGATTTACCACTTCAGAAAAAAGCAGCGGCACCAGCAGGTTGCCGTCCAGGGCCTGGATAATCGCGTAGGCGATGATGATCTGGCCGAAGTCCCACCCCCAGCCAAACTGGAAGAATGCGATCAGCGCAATCGGAATGGTCGCGACGGCAGCGCCGACATAGGGCACCAATACCGAAAATCCGACGATGGTGGCCAGCAATGCCGGGTATTGAAGGCCCAGAATGATGAAGGTGATATAGGTGACCGACCCGACGATGAATATTTCCGTCACCTTGCCCCTGACATAATTGGCGATCTGTGCTTCAGATTCGGTCCAGATCCTGTTGACCAGGGTGCGCTCCCTGGGCAGGTAGTTGGCGATCCAGCCGATCATCAGGTCTTTGTCTTTCAGAAGGAAAAAGACCAGCACGGGAACCAGCACCAGGTAGACAACCAGTCCGATTACGCTGGCCACGGAGGCCAGTGACCAACTCAGGGCCTGCTGGCTCAAACCTGCCATTTCCTGGCCGATCTGGCCAATAATGATCTTGATCTGTTCTTCCGAGATCAACTGCGGATAGGCCTGGGGCAGCTGTTTCAGCAGCGCCTGGCCCTGCGAAACGTAGTTCGGGAATTGCTGCACCAGCGCTGTCAGCTGCCGGATCACGATCGGAACCAGCCCTAAAGTCAGAAACAGGAAAACGGCTATAAACAGTATGAAAACGATGAGTACCGCTGGCAGGCGGGGCAAACCGATCCTCTGCAAACGACTGACCAGGGCTTCCAGCAGGTAGGCGAAAACCATGCTGGCAAACATCGGCGCCAGCCATTTTCCCATCCCGATGATGATGGCGAACCCGATGACCAGGAAAAGGCCAAGGATCACGACCTGTGGGTCGGAAAAGTGACGCCTGAACCAGTCCTTCAGCAGTTCCATTACCGTCTGTTGCCGAAAGCGAAAGCTGGGATCAGAAGTTCAAAGTCCACATGGCCTCGAGTTCGAATTGCTGATCGAGTTCCTGTGTGGTCACACCAAGGACGCTGCCGCCGAAAGCGTATTCGGACGGAGCGTAAGCTGCGTTGAATGCCAGCATGCTGCGCAAGCCTGTGCGGCGGGAATACCCGACAACAACGGCGTTACTGGCCAAATCGCCTTGCAGGGCTTGGGCGAGCAAAGCTGACGAAGGCGAAGGTTGCGTGCGGGTGCTGAGGTCAATATGCCATTGCTGGTCGGCGCCGTCACTCCAGGTGTACCCCACGCTGTATACCGTGAGATCTTCCCAGTCGAATGAGGGGCTCGTCGAGTCACCCAGCATGGAAAGGAAACGGGTAGGCAGGTAACGACTTGGAAATGCGTTGATTTCGCTGTACATCACCCGCTCGATCGTGAAATTCAACCAGGACTTTTCGGTGGCCTGAAACGCCAGGCCCAGGCTGGCGCGTGCCGGGATGTCGAGATCAGCGGGTGCGGAGTAAACACCCCGATAGGCCGCGAACTCTTCCATGTCGATGCGTGACTGGTAACCCGCATCGACCGCAATACCGTGGATCACTTCCTGGCGCAGGGCCAGGCGCACACCGGTTCCGTAACTGGATTCTTCCTGCGGTGAGAAGGTGGTGGGTATCCAGGGACTCTGGCCGGGCTGCTGGCGGCCGTCAGGCCCAGGCTCGCGGCGCTGTAACGTTGGTAAGCGATTACGGCCGACACGCCAAGTATGCTGCCCTCCGTGAATTCGTGCTCCATTCCCGGAGCGAAATACTGCCGCTCAAAACTGGTGCCCTCGAAAATCCCTTCCGGCTCGAATCCCGGCCAAAGCAGCTGAGAATCCGCCTGCCACTCGAACTGGTAATTGATCCGGGTATCAGGCTGCGATTCCATGTAGGCCGCAAAATCAGGCATGATCCGGACTTCGCTGTTCTTCAGCCACGTCACGTGCAGGGGCTGGGCATCGTCCGGCAGCATGTAATCGGGTGTCAACTCCTGGGCAAGATATTCCTGCCAGGGTCCCAGTTCAAAGCCAATAACATAAAAAGAAGTCAACCCGGCACCGCCGGCGGCAAAGCTGACGGCAGGCAAGCCGAACCCCTGGGCTCCGGCAAGACCCGGAATTATTCCCATGCAGACCAAAAGCGATTTGGCAATTTTCAGTCGCAATTTGCCACCTTGACTGCAACTTGATGCAGCTTTTCAACACGAAATATGGCAGGAATACAACAAGCTGTCAATGACAAACAACCGTTTCCCCGACATGCCAGCACCCTGTCAGCCCGGCGCATGCCAAGTCTTTGTTTTATAAACCCCTGGACACCCGGCCTGGAATCAGCGCCCGCCCCTGCAAACGCGCCGGAAAAACCACAGTCCGGGCCTGTGCGTTGCAAGAATGCAACATGTATGGCATACCGTCGAGGTCAGGCAAAGAAGCCCTGACGGAATGCCGTGGCGCGCGAGACTCCTTAGACGCAGCTGACCGGGCGGGGTAGTCCGGCATAGCGGCAAGCCTGGGTCCCCGGCCCGTCGGGAAACAGCTTGTACAGATGGCGGCTGGTCCCTTTTTCCTCGCCCAGTGCTTCACGGGCCAGGCGCACCAGGGCGCGCATCGGCGGTTCAACTTCGTACTGATCGAAGTATGCCCTGAATATCTCCAGGACGGCCCAGTGATCATCGGTGAGCGTAACCCCGTCAGCGGCCGCCATGATCCGCGCCACTTCAGGAGACCAGTCATTCCAATCCAGCAGGTAGCCTTTTTCGTCCACCATGAGCGGATTTTTACCCGGTATTTCAAGCCGTGAATGGCTCATTTCCAGGTCAGGCAATATTCGTGTGATTGCACCAATTCCACGATGTCCGAATCGGGCAGCGCGATCACGCCGGTTGCTTGCGCAAGCCCCGACAGCCCGCGCGCCTCCAGATCAACCGCTGAAAAGCAAAACATCTGCTATCCAGGCGCTATCCTGCGGTGCGTGTGGGCCGGGAGTGGCCGGGAGGCTCGTTACATTCATGACGCCATCATCCAGGAACAATACGACATCGCCTTTTACACAGTGTGACCGGCAATTGTCCAGGGCCTCGCGGGAAGACCGCACAACCAGGTGCAGGCAGGTTTTGTCCCGGGCCGGAGGCTTCATCACATCAAAGCGCCAGCACGTGGTTGCAACTTCGCCAGGAGCGCCTCATTTCTGCTTCATCCAGGGCTTCCACCGGCATCAGCAGTTCAAATCCCCCGTCCTGGCAGAAATCAAGCCAACGCCGCTCTGCAAACACCCGGGTATCGGCCAGGTCCGGCAGCGACGCCCACGCCCTGTAACCCTTTGGCAGCAGGGCTTCAGGGTCATTATTTCGTGCTGCAAGCTGAAGCACCGAAAGTCCCTGGAAGTAGATCCTGATCTGGAAATCAAGTGCTGCAGCAGCCAGCGCAATGTCGACGTCCGCCCGCGCCACCCGGTCGCGGTACGGTGCGCGCTGAATGATCAGCGCAAGGCTGGATGAAGAGCCGGACGACATCAGAAGCTCACGACACGGTCACTGCCAGCCATGATTTCCATCAGCTCAACCAGCCCGGCTTCGCGGTAGGCGCCAGCCGGGGCTTCCTGCAACCGTCTCCCGGCTGCCGAAGAACAAAGCAACAAGGGAATCCCGGCCGGACCGGCCAGGGCCTGCCATTCGTGACACAGGTCAGGCGTGCCGCCATCCACAGCCCGGGCCGGCTGGGCGTGGTAAACCCCGTCTCCACGAAAGAAAACGGCCGCGATCTGCGCCTTTGCCGCCAGCATGGCGCGGGCCAGGCGTAACGCCGAAACCCCCAGGGTGCTGCCCCAGGGACTCTCATTGACGATGATCAGGATTTTCACGTTAAGATGATCCGGTTTTTCACGTTAAACTGTCCGGTGACGAGAACATGTCGGTCGATTTCGTTGTCGAAGCGACAGCAGGAAAGTCTCGGGGAAAGAATGTCCACGGTCAAGGGTAAGTTTTTGAAAAATCTCATTCGTCTGGCGACGGTTCTGCTCACTGCAAGCACCAGCCTGGCCAGCGTTGCACAGACCGATCAGATGAACCTGCCGGATATGGGCGCCTCGGCTGACACCATCCTTTCGCGCGCCGAGGAGGCCGAATACGCCCGCGCCCTGGTCCGGCAGATGCGCGCCTACGAAGTGCTCAACGAAGACCCCATGATCAGCGACTATTTTGCCGACATGGGATTCCGGCTGGCTTCCCACAGCGACCGGCCGGACAAGGCGTTCACTTTCGTGGTGCTCAATCAACCGGTCATCAATGCCTTCGCGGCCCCCGGCGGCGTCATCGCGCTTTACAGCGGCCTGATCCTCGCAGCCGATGACGAAAGCGAGGTTGCCGGCGTGCTCGCCCACGAAATCGCGCATATCACGCAACAGCATTTGTACCGCGCGCTGGAAAACCAGCGGGAAATGACCATCCCCATCGCCCTCGGGATGCTGGCGCTGATCCTGGTCGGTGGCGGCAGCGGCGAGGCGATACAGGGCGCACTGATGGGCGGACAGGCCGCAGCCATCCAGGCGCAGATCTTCTTCACGCGGCAGAATGAGTACGAGGCCGATCGCATCGGTATTTCGACGCTCTCCAGGGCGGGTTACGACCCGGTCGGCATGGCCGAGTTTTTTGAAAAAATGGGCAAGCTTACCCGCTCCATGGGCGAGGGGCCGGCAGAGTATCTGCGCACCCATCCCGTATCCGTCAACCGCATTTCCGAAGCCTTGAACAGGGCCCAGAACATGCCGCCCCCCGCACCATCCGACGGCCGTGATTTCTACCTGGTCCAGGCACGTCTGCGAGCGATGACCGCAAAAGACCCGGACGAGGCGCTTGAATGGTTCAAGCAACGTCTTGACCGCGCTGATGTCGGACAGGTTGAAAGTGACGCGCTTTTTTACGGCAGCGCCATTGCCTACCAGAACAAGGGAGACTATGACGAGGCCAGAAAACTGCTGCAGAACCTGATGGATCGCGCCCCGCATGTCGCTTATCAATTGCAAATGGCTGAGCTGGACCTCGACGCCGGCCGGGACAACCAGGCAATCGACCAGTTGGCGGGCCTGTACGGCAGCTTCCCCGGAAACCACGCGATTTCAATGCAGTATGCCGAGGCGCTGTTGAAAAACCAGGACCCGGCGCAGGCCAGGACAGCCGCAACCGTGCTTCGCCAACAATTACTGACCCACCCGGATGATCCGCTGCTGCATGAACTGTATGCCCGGTCCGCCAATATCGCCGGTGACACCGTTCGCGCAAAAGAAGCCATAGCGGAGTCCTACTATCTGCGTGGAAACATCCACGAGGCCGCCATGCAACTGCAGACACTGGCGGACAGCGGCGATCTCAACTATTACCAGCGGGCCCGGATCACCGCCCGCATCAGTGAACTTCGCATGGAACTGGTCAAGCTCGGAATGGATGATTCCTGAGTTGCAATAAAACTGTCACATCCATCCTTATAATGGAAGCCTGACATACATGCGGATACATCCGGTGAGTAAAAACCAGACGACAGTCCTGGTCGTAGATGACGAGGCCTCCATTCGTGACATGATCAAGTTTGCGCTGGAAAAGGCGGAAATGATTGTGCACACGGCCTCGAATGCCCACGAGGCGCTCATCCGGATCACTGAATCCCGGCCTGATATCATCCTGATGGACTGGATGATGCCGGGTGTCAGCGGACTGGAACTGACCCGGCGACTGCGAAAAGACTCCTTAACCGAGGATATCCCGATCATCATGTTAACCGCAAAGGTGACAGAAGATGACAAAGTCGCGGGGCTGGAGGCCGGCACCGACGACTACGTGATAAAGCCGTTCTCACCGCGCGAATTAACCGCGCGCATCCGGGCCGTGATGCGCCGGAGCAATGCAGTTGATGACCGCGGCCATATCGTTGTGGGTGTCATTACACTGGACACGGTTTCGAGGCGCGTGCTCTGCGGACAAGGGGAGATTCACATGGGGCCTACCGAATACCGTTTATTGGAGTTCTTCATGGGCCATACCGGCCGGGCCTACAGCCGCTCGCAAATCCTGGACCAGGTGTGGGGCGCCAATGCCTACCTCGAGGAACGAACCGTGGATGTTCACATCAGGCGTTTACGGAAGGCCCTGGAACCTGCTGGCGCCAGTGATTATTTGCAAACGGTCCGTGGACATGGTTATCGTTTCCTCGCGGAAAACTGACCGCACACCGGAAAAATCACATGACCGCCAGGAGCTGGAGGTTTTATACAGGAAGACTGCTTCTGGCAGGCGCTGCGATCGGATTGACCGGCTGGCTGGCCGGCTACCCGCTTGCAAGCCTGGTCGCAGCAGCCCTGGTCTACCTGGGATGGCAGGTTCTGAACCTGTTCCGGCTGCTCCAGTGGACCCGGGATACCGATCGTGAAATCCCCGAAAGCCATGGTCTGTGGGCCGACATTTTTGATCGAATCAATACCCTGCAGAAGCACAGCAGGTCCGAGAAAGAACGGTACCGGGCGATGATTGATGAATTGAGGGTCCTCACCGATGCTTTTCCCGATGCCACCCTGGTGATTGACGAGGACGACAATATCACCTGGTTCAACCGGGCAGCCATTGAAATCCTGGGCCTGAAGAACCCGGACGACCTTCGGCAGCCCGTCACCAACCTGATACGTGGGCAGGTATTCGCCAACTGGCTGGCAGTCCAGTCCAGTGTCAAAAGTCCGCTGGAAATGACGTCTCCCCGGGATGACAGCTGTTGGCTGATGGTCAACGCGGTTGCCATTGGTCAGCGGCAGCGTTTGATCGTTCTGCGCGACATTACCCGGGTGCATAACCTCGAGCAGGCGCGTCGGGACGTCGTGGCGAATATTTCACATGAACTCAGGACGCCGCTCACCGTGCTGCGGGGTTACCTGGAACTGCTGGAAAATCACCCGTCGGACGATGTGAACGGAGCCGTAAAACGGATGCTCGGCCAGGCCCTGCAGATGCAAACCCTGCTGGATGACCTGCTCGAACTTTCGCGACTGCAGGACGATGTTTTGCGGGGCGAGGAGGAGTTGGTCAATGTTCCGACCTTGCTGATGCAACTCAAGGAGCAGGCCGAGGAACTTAGCCGCGGTGATCATGACCTGATCTTCGAAGTCGATCCTAAGCTGTTCCTCACCGGATCCTCCGTTGATCTTGAAAGCGCATTCAGCAACCTGATCACCAACGCCATCAAGTACACGCCGAAAGGCGGGACCATTTCGGTTATGTGGAAAACCGGACGGCGGGGACCACAGATGACGGTCCGCGACACCGGTATTGGCATCCCCCGGCGTGATATCCCCCGCCTGACCGAGCGTTTTTACCGGGTCGGCTCGGATCGTGCGAGAGAAACCGGCGGAACCGGTCTTGGCCTGGCCATCGTCAAGCACGTGCTGAATGCGCACCAGGCCGAGTTGTCCATTCGCAGCGAACTGGGTGAAGGCAGCGAATTCACCTGCATCTTCCCTGAAAAACGCGCGATGCAACGCGACACCGGCTGTAACGAAACTGTCACCATACGGTCATAACATGAGCATCCTATCCGGTGCAGCCGCGCCGGGCTGTCATTCGGAGAAGCGCTTATGAAATCCTTTGTTCTGACCCTAGCGATATTGGCAGCGGGTATTAACCTGCCAGGCACCCTGCTGGCGCAGGCCAGCGTTGACGCGGACCTCGCCGTTTACCAGAAGACCAGCGGTGTCTCCGGCAATATTTCGAGCATTGGTTCTGACACCCTGGCGAACCTGATGACTTTGTGGGCGGAGGAATTCAAAAGGGTCTACCCCAATGTCAACATCCAGATCCAGGCCGCAGGATCGTCCACCGCTCCACCGGCCTTGACCGAGGGAACCGCGAACCTGGGCCCGATGAGTCGCCTGATGAAAGACAAGGAGGTGGAGTCGTTCGAGAAGCGGCACGGCTACAAGCCGACGCCCGTCGCCGTGGCCATCGATGCGCTGGCTGTATTCGTGCACAAGGACAACCCGATTGCCGGCCTGACCCTTGAGCAGATCGATGCGATATTCTCGTCCACCAGAAATTGCGGCTACCCTGAAGACATCGTGAACTGGGGACAACTGGGCCTCGAGGGCAGCTGGGCAACCCGTGGAATTCAGCTTTACGGCCGCAACTCGGTTTCCGGAACGTACGGCTATTTCAAGGAACATGCCCTGTGCAAGGGTGATTATAAAAACACCGTGAACGAACAGCCGGGTTCGGCATCGGTGGTGCAATCGGTCAGTTCTTCATTGAACGGAATCGGCTATTCAGGCATTGGCTATACGACCTCTTCGGTACGGTGCGGTGCCCTTGTCAACGTCTGCGGACAAGCCGTTTGTGGATGCCACTCCGGACAATGCGATCAACGGCAGTTACCCGCTGGCCCGCTTTCTCTACGTTTACGTCAACAAGGCGCCGGGCAAGGAACTTGATCCGATCACCGCGCAGTTCCTGACCATGGTGCTTTCCCGGCAGGGCCAGGAAGTCGTCGTGAAGGATGGCTACATTCCTCTTCCGGCCAAAGTGGCGACCAGGGAATTGGCGAAAATCCAGTAGTCTTTACCCGGGTCTTTGCTGAAATACCCGGCTTGTCCGGGTATTTCAGTTTGTCACATCCAAATTGACATCAATCAGTCACTGTATCCAAACCGTAACAGTATTGTCATATATCTGAAATAAACTCCCTGAAAGTTCAAATTCCCATAACACCTTACACACCAGACAGGGAGTGCATGACATGAAAAAGCTGACGGTCCTTTTGGGACTGAGTCTCATTGTTTTCAGCACGGCGGCCTTCGCGCAGGTCAGCGAAGACGAAATCAAATTGCTGCGCCAGCAAATCGAGTTATTGAATAACCGGCTGGATGAACTGGAAAAACAGAACCAGCAACTGACGCAGACCGTCGAACAGGCCAACGAACAAGCCGAGGCGAGGACTGAAGAAGTGGTCCAGGCCAAGGTCGACGAAGCGGTTGCAACAACCGTCGGTGAAAAAATGGCGGCTGTATCCTGGGCGGAACGGATTCGCTGGTCAGGCGATTTCCGCTACCGCTATGAAAACATCGACTACGAGAACAAGGACGATCGCAACCGCAGCAGAATCCGCGCGCGCACCCACGTGGAGGCAGACCTGATGCCAACGCTGAAAGTCGGTGTCGGGTTGGCCACCGGCGGCGACGACCCGGTTTCGTCAAATCAGACCATCGGTGGCGGCGGGTCGAGCAAGGACATCAAGCTCGACCTGGCTTACTTCAACTGGTCCGGGTTGAAAGACACCAACATCACCGGTGGTAAATTCAGGAATTTCCTGATCCGGCCCGGCAAAAAGGGCCTGCAATGGGATGACGACTGGAGACCTGAAGGACTGGGCGGCATCTGGAATAACGGCACATTCTTCGTCCAGGGGCTGGGCACCTGGCTGGAAGGGGACAGCAGGAACGGCACAAATTTCGACTGGGTAGCGCAGACCGGACTCAACCTGAATGTCGGTGACGGCGGAAAACTGCTGCTTGGCGTCGGCTACGCCGAGTTCGACATTGCCGGACTGCAACCGCTTTACGGCGATCCGGAAAATTTCTACGGCAACAGCTTTGTCCGCAACCCCGTGACCGGCCAGCTGGTTTACAAGTATGACTACCACGTTTTTGAGGGCTTCGCTGAATACAGTTTCAAACTGGGCGAACGGTCCATGTTGCTGTTTGCCGATTACACGCACAACTCCGCAGCCCGGGACAACGATACCGGCTACCTGTTTGGAGCGACCTACGGCTCCGCGAAGAAACAGGGCGATTGGGAGTTGTCCTATTTCTATGAAAAAATCGAAGCGGACGCGGTCGTCGGCCTGCTGACTGACTCGGATTTCGGCGACGGTGGCACCAACGCGAAGGGGTCTGTATTTTCCGGAACCTATGCGTTCAGCTCAAACTGGAATTTCAAAGCGACCTATTTCCTGAACAAGATCCTGCTGGATACCGAAGCGGAGCAGGATTACAACCGTCTGCAACTGGACCTGAACTTCAAGTTCTAGGAACCCGATATTTCGGGTGGAGCCACTTCAATACGGGCCGGATTTCCGGCCCGCTTTTTTATCTTTGGCTTGCACCATTGACGGGGGTCTCCTTAACTTCCCGTGAACGGGTTATTCTAGTCACCACATGAGTGAATCAGAACGCACCGATACCTATGCCGCCGTTGATCTCGGCAGTAACAGTTTTCACATGCTGGTGGCCCGCCGTCAGCACGGCGAACTGCGGGTTATCGACCGGATCAAGGAAATGGTCAGGCTGGGCGGTGGCCTGGATGAAGAAGGCCAATTGGACCCCGTCGTCCAGGACCGGGCCTTCGCCTGCCTGGCGCGCTTTGGCCAGAGGCTGCGGGGAATCCCGGTGGACAATCTCAGGGCTGTCGGCACCCAGACGTTTCGCCGGCTTAAAAATGCCAACGCCATCCTGATGATCGCCGAAACGGCCCTCGGCTGCAGCATCGATATCATTGCCGGGCGGGAAGAAGCCCGCCTGATCTATCTCGGTGTTTCACAGGGCGTTTCGGGGCATGAAGACCGCCGCCTGGTCATTGACATCGGCGGCGGCAGCACCGAACTGGTGGTCGGGGAAGGTCTCCAGCCCCTGGAAATGGAGAGTATCCAGTGGGGCTGCGTATCGCTGACCCGGCGCTTTTTCGGTGACGGACTGATCAGCGCGGAACGGTGGAAAAAGGCCGAGCGGTCGGTCATGGCCGACCTGCAGGAATTGCGCCTGAGATACCTCAGGATCGGCTGGAGTTCGGTGATCGGCTCGTCCGGAACGATCAAGGCGATCGAGGAAATCTGCCGGCAGCAGGGCTGGATCGAAAAAGACATCAACGCCGACGCCCTGTCCATGTTGCGCGACCGGGTTCTCGAATTCGAGACCATCGATTCCGTGCGCCTGCCCGGCCTTACGGAACAGCGCCACCCGGTCCTGATCGGCGGGCTCCTGATGCTTTGTGCCTGTTTCAAGGCGCTGGAAATCGATTCGATCAAAGTTTCGCCCTATGCGTTGCGGGAAGGGGTTCTGCACGACCTGCTGGGGCGGCTGGATGAGCAGGATCCCCGCAGCAAGACCGTGGATGCTTTCATATCCCGCTACAACGTCGACCGCGAACAGGTGAAACGGGTGCAGACTACCGCACTGGCGGCTTTTGACAAGATCTCCGATGCCATGCACTTGCGCCCTGCTCACCGCCGGCTTCTCGGCTGGGCCGCAGATTTACATGAAACCGGTCTTGGCGTGTCCCACAGCCAGTTTCAGATTCACTCGGGCTACCTGGTGGAAAATTCCGACATGGCGGGCTTTACCCGCCAGGAGCAGTTGTTCCTGGCCGTGCTGGTCCGGAACCAACGCCGCTCGATCCGAGCCGGATTTGCCGATCAATTGCCGACCCGCCTGCATGAACCGCTCAGGATGACGCTTTTTTGCCTGCGCTTCGCCTGCATCCTGTGCCGTAGCCGCGATGATGAAGCGATCCCGCCTATCCGTATCAGCGGCAGTGACAGGACGATCACGGTCAGTTTTCCGGAGCAATGGAAAGAGGCCCACCCGCTGACGATGTTCGACCTGCAACAGGAAACCCGGGACCTGGAATCGATTGGCCTGCAGTTCCGGATCAGCGGATCCCCGGCATGAGCCAGGCCCCGGGTGCAGCCAATTGGCGCCCAGGCGCTTCGCGGTTCGCCGTGGAAGCACGGGCGGATCTGCTAGCCATGATCCGGGCCTGGTTCCTGGAACGCCACGTGCTGGAAGTGGAAACTCCCGTCCTGTCGCGCGCGGGTAACAGCGACCCGAATATCCGGAGCCTGTCAACCGATAGCACGGCCAGGCGGTACCTCCGGACTTCGCCCGAATACGCAATGAAACGATTGCTGGCAGCCGGTTTCAGGGATATCTATGAACTCGGACGGGTATTCCGGGCCGGCGAGAGAGGCCGCTTTCACAACCCGGAATTCACGCTGCTCGAATGGTACCGCTGTGACCTTGCCTACCTGGATCTTGCTGACGAGGTCGTCGAACTGATCCGGTTCTGCGCACAGGGAAAGTATGATGACTGGCCGGTTCAGCGCCTGGCTTATCGTGACGTGTTCATGGCCCAAACCGGGCTCGACCCCTTTCATTGCACGGAGTCGGACTTGTCCGGTGTCGCCGCCGAACGCGGGATCCGGGCGGGAGCCCTCGGACAGCTGGAATGGCTCGACCTGTTGCTCAGCCAGCTGATCGAGCCCAATTTACCCGGAGAGACCATTACCATCATCCACGACTTTCTGCCGGAGCAGGCGGCCCTTGCGCGCATCCGCCCGGGCAATCCGCTGGTGGCAGAGCGGTTCGAGGTGTACCTTGGCCAGATGGAACTCGCCAATGGCTACCAGGAACTCACCGACGGACGGGAGCAACTGATGCGTTTCGAAAGGGAACGTGCCCTGGCCGAAGCCAGGGGGGAGGAAACAGCGCCCCTCGACCTGCAGCTGATCGAAGCGCTGCGGCACGGACTGCCCGAGTGCAGCGGCGTGGCGCTGGGCGTGGACCGGCTGCTGATGTCCCTGCTGAAACTGGACCACATCGATGCGGTGCTGGCTTTCAGCGCCGAACGGATATGAGTGAATTCATGCAGCCAGGCACAAGGAAATCAGGTTCCCGGCAATGAGGTGGTTACTCTTCCTGCTTGCATGGCTCGGTTGCTGCCCGCCGTGCAACGCGGCGGAATTGTTCGCGGAAAATGAAATCATCGAAGTCCGTCTGAAGGGTCCCCTGAACTCGGTCTTAAAGGACACGCAACAGCGGAGTGAACAGCCCTTTCTGCTGGGCGTGGACGGGGTCGATATCCCTGTCATGGTCAGGGTTCGGGGCAAAAGCCGGGCCCGCGTCTGTGAATTTCCTCCGCTCAGGCTCAGTTTCTCCGGCAGCCAGTTGCGGCATACCGTGTTCGACGGGCAGCGGGAATTGAAACTGGTGACCCATTGCCGTGAATACGGCGGGCTCGGCGATAACGTGCTGGAGGAATACGCGGCCTACCGGATTTTCAACCTGCTTTCAGACTTCAGCTACCGTGTTCGCCTGCTGCGTATCAGCTACGAGGATACCGGGCCAAAAGCGGATAGCCATGTAATGCCGCAATATGGATTCGTCATCGAGCCCGGGAACCAGGTAGCGGCAAGAACGGGCGGCGAGTGGGCAAAAGTGTCCGGCGTAAAAATGAGCTGGATCGAGGAGGACCAGGCGGCCCTGGTTTTTGCCTTCCAATACCTGGTGGGCAACACCGACTGGTCACTGGTAGTGGCTGAAGGCGAACAGGAATGCTGTCACAACAGCGGCCTCTTGATGTTCGAATCCAGGTACTACCTGGTACCCTACGATTTTGACCTCTCCGGACTGGTGAACGCAAAATACGCCAGGCCCGACACCTCCCTGCGTATCAATAATGTCAGGCAGCGCCTTTATCGCGGCTACTGCATCGACAGCGAGGCTGTGGCCAGGGCCATTCACACGGTAAAATCGAAGCGCCCGGAAATTCTTGGCGTCATGCAGGAATTGCCGGGCTATACAGGCAAACCGGCCCTCAGAAGCACGGAGTACCTGGAACAGTTTTTCGAACTGGCCGAAAATGAAAACAAGTTGCTCAAATCGTTTGAAAAGAAGTGCCTTCGCTGAGCAGAACTGAAGGCAAACAGAAGCTGCCCCGATTTCCAGCTTCAGGCCGGAGCCTGGTCCAGCGGCAGGTTGATGCTGACAACCAGGCCGCCATCCGCGGCATTCGAAGCGTGGATACTGCCGCCGTGCCGCTGCACCGCATTGGCCGCGATGGACAGTCCCAGGCCGTGGCCGCCGCTACTCCTGTCGCGGGATTCCTGCACGCGATAGAACGGCTCGAATATCTTTTCCAGTTCCGCCTCGGGCACGCCGCAGCCAAAATCGCGGACTTCCAGCAACACGCTCTGCTTTCCGCCTGTTGACGACCAGTCCGAGCCGCACGCCCTTGTCCGGGTCGGTATACCGCAAGGCATTACGCAGCAGGTTTTCCATCGCGCGCCACAGCAATTCGCGGTCGCCCATGAAAGGACAGGGTCACCCGGCGCCTGCCAGGATATTCCCGGTTTTCCTTCGGGCACTTCGTAGTTCACCACCTCGACCAGGTCACTCAGCAAGGGCCGCAAAGGTCGAGCAATTCATCGGACTTGACCACGTGCTCCGAGGATTCGCGCAGCATGCCAAGCACATCGTTCACCAGCGATTCGAGGCGTTCGCACTCCAGTGCAATCCGGTCTATTTCGGATTCGATTTGCCCGGCGCCCTTTTTTCGGGCAATTTCCAGCGCCACGCTGAGTCGCGCCAGCGGCGACCGCAATTCGTGACTGACATCCTGCAACAGTCGCTGATTGGCCTGCTGCATGGCCTGGAGTCTTGACGTCATGACATCGAAGTCGGTCGCCAACTGGCCGATTTCATCCTGGCGGCCGGGCATCGTCTTGCTGACGCGCGTCGCCAGGTCCCCGGCGGCGATTTTCCGGCTGGCCCGGCGTAATTCCTCGAGCGGGGTGACCAGGGAGCGCGCCAGGAAATAGCTGATCAATGCGCTGATAACAGCGGCAGCGACCAGCCTCAGTGCGGTACCCTGTGGCCCGGCGCCAGCAACGTCGCCGGCGGAGTCCGGTTGACCGTGTAAAAATCGTGTAACTTTTGCCTTCTGCGTCCTGAACTCCACGGTATCCATCGACGTGCCGCGTTCAACCAGTTGCGCCAGCGCGCTCGTCCCGGCCCAGCATTTCCTTGTTGTCGTCATCCACGATATAGATGTGGCTGCGGGTCATCCGGGGGATATTCAGCAACTCGTCCCGCAGCCCTTTCCGGCCCTCCATCTGGAGCGCCTGCTGGGCCCGCTGGGTGATCCGGACGATCCCGCGGGAAAACGTGTTGGCCGGTTCTTCCGCCCATTGCTCCCTGGCCAGCTTGTCGTTGAGCCAGCCAATGGCAGCTGAAAAACCGACGATGCTCAGCCACATCGTCAGGAAAAGTTTCCAGAAAAGGGAAAGCATCAGCGGAGTCACGCCACCCGGTACTGGTAGCCGATCCCCCGGATGGTTTCGATCCGGTTGTCGCCCCGCGGGTCCGGCCCCAGCTTGCGGCGCAGGTTGCTCACGTGCATGTCCACGCTGCGATCATGCGGAACCGGCTCACGCCCCAGCGCCGACATGTACAGATCGCGCTTGCTGACCACTTCGCCGCGGTTCTGCAACAGGGCGAACAGGATACTGAATTCGGTGCTGGTCAATTCCACGGGCTGGCCGGATTTCTGCAGCGTTCTGCTGCCCTGGTTCAGTTCGAGGTCGTCGATGACGATCACCCCGTGCTCGACCGGCGCCTGGCCGCGCCTCATCACCGCGCGAATCCTGGCCAGCAGTTCCCGCGGATTGCAGGGTTTCGGCACGTAGTCGTCGGCGCCCAGTTCCAGGCCGAGAATGCGGTCCATGTCGTCTCCGCGCGCCGTCAGCATGATGACCGGCAGTTTGCTGTCCCGGCGCAGTTCCTTCAGGACGTCCATGCCGTTCATGCCGGGCATCATCACGTCCAGCACGACCAGGTCCAGGCCCGGTTTTCGCGCTTCTTCGAGCGCGGCAATCCCGTCGGGCGCCAGGCGAACCTGGAAACCCTCGGACTCAAAGTACTCCTTGAGCAGGCCGCTCAGTTCAGTGTCGTCATCCGCGAGAAGAATCGTAGTTTGCATGGTGAATTCAAGTGCCCTGGAATCACAGGTTGTTAAAATTGATCAGGGCACAGTTTAACCTTTCCAAAAAAAAGACGCACCGAAGTGCGTCTTTTTCCTGTCTTACTGTTGGGTGATCAGCTTACCAATTGTAAAACTCGGTCCAGTTCCAGATCCACGCGGAATCACGTGAATAGAAGGCGCCGATATAATCGACATGGTCGAAGAATTCGCCATAGACCTCGGGATCAAGATAGAACCCTTGCGTGTAGCTGGCATTTTCCGGCGGGAACACGCCATCCAGGTTCGGGTTCATTTCCATGTTGCCCGGCTGGCTGTCGAAGAAGACCTGTGTTGACCAGGGGTCCGCGGGATCTTCGACGAAATTGGTCGGGCAATTGACAATGGTGTTCTCCATCGTCAGCACACCGGTCAGGCCGGCCGGAAACGGTGGAGCCCCCGCATCGTTAAACGTTGCGGCGTCGTCAATATTGATGCAGGAACTGAAGCCGGTGAAGATGAAGTTGGAGAAATTGCCTCCGGTGCCCCGGCGCGGATTAGCTCCCAGCTCTCCGCTCTTCCCGATCAGCGTGAAGTTGGCCATCGTGGGTGCCGAACGGGGCATTGCCTCAAAGTTCTGCTCCAGGTTATCCAGTTCCATGCCCCGGTCGGTATCATACGTCGGGTCCTGGTTCTGCTGAACCAGCGCGAACTGCATATTGCCCTGGTCAGCCCTGGGTCCAGTCAATGCTGTCATCCTGACAGTCCGACAATACCAGGTGCTTGACGTTTACCGTGCCGCCGAAGAATTCGATGCAGTCATCGGCAGTGCCGTGAACCTGGACATAATCCACCGTCGTGCCATTGCCCACACCCTGGAACGCGATGCCGTTGAGTTCGTCTTCGTCGTTGATCAGTTCACCGGCGAACTGAACGCGGACATACCTCAAAACACCACTGTTGTCCTGCGGGTCAGTCACCGCCGTACGCGCCGCTGTCGCCTTCGCCCAGGGCTTCACAAACACCCGTGTCGCAGGTATTGATCGGCGCAGCGCCGTTGATGACCAACCCACCCCAGTCGGAGGGGCTGCGCCTTCGGAAGCCGATTTGCCGCCGGTCATGACGATCGGCGCGTTGGGCTGACCCTGGGCCACGATGCGGGCGCCGCGCTGGATGTACAGGGCGTTACCGGCGCCGCCGGCGCCGAGGATGCGGGTTCCCGCCTCAATGTACAGGGTGGGTCCGTCTGTCGGCACCGGGTCGCCGATGGCGGCCTTGTTGCCGATTAAAACGCCGCCGTTCAGCACCCAGTAGGTGTCGTTGGTCAGCGTGATGTCCTGGGTGATAGGTGCCCTGCAAAACGCAGGTGCGTTCCTGGGCAGCCGGTGTCGAAAAGGCCGGGCAGCCCTGGAATTCATTCTGGTAAACACAGGTGCCCTCATCGGTGCCGCCGACAATCGAGCGAATTTGCGTAAACTCCGCCTCGAAATCTGTGATCGATGGGCTGGTGAAGCTGAAATCCGCTGAACTGCAGCTGTTGAATACGACGTTCAGGTTACCCCAGACCTGCTGGGTCGGGTTACCTTCTGCCGGGACCGAAAACGCCGCCCTCGAGCTGACAGCAATTCGATATCGACGTCAAACTGGCCGTCAACAATGGTCTGTGTTGCCGGACAGCCAAAGCTGATTACCTGAGTCGTCAAAGACAAACCCGGTGACAAAAAGCACGCCCACTTCGGGGCCGGTTTTCAGGTACTGGAAGGCCCAGCCGCGATGGGAGTTGTCGGCCTGCCACCAGTACCCTTCAATGTCGCTTCCAATGACGAAAGCGAAAACGTTTGGAACACAAACTGCGGACATTGCAAGTACCGCCAATACCGTCAGCCCGATTTTTCTGAAATTCATGAATTGATCCTCGAAGTTTTTATAAAGTCTGGATGCCCGCCCGCTGTGGACGATTCCGAGACAAATCCTATCGGTGTTCCATTGCAGGACGGTGACTGTTTTATGACACTGACGTGACAAGCGGGACCGTTTGCCTGTCACTCCAGCTGTCATAAAAAGCTCCTAGACTTGCCCACCAACAAACTCGACCGGGCCGGCTACATTCGCGCGGCTGTTTCATGAACTGACGAGCTTTCCGGAAACGACAAATGAACTTCCCGACAACAAAATTTGTGCTGGTGGCAGCCTGCCTGCTGGCGGCGCCCTCCCTGTATGCCCAGGACGCAACCGACGCGCTGGCCAATCGCCTGATCCAGATGCGCGGACAGGTCGACGAACTTCAGAGCGAACTCAACCTGAAACGCGAAGAACACAAGAACCGCATGGCCTATCTGACCGCCCAGCTGACGGAAATGGAGGCCAACCGGGACCGCGAGGCATTGCGCATCAGGCAACTGGAACAGGAACTCGAGAAAATGCGGGAACAGGTAGCCGCGGCCGGTGCAACCTCGGAAATGCTGACCCCGCTGGTTCTGCGAAAACCTGTATGCACTGCGTGAGCAGGTTCAAAACGGATTTCCGTTCAAGGTGAGCGAACGGCTGAATGAGCTGGATGACCTCGAAAATCAGCTGAACAGCGGCGTGATTACGGCTCACCGGGCGTTCAACCGCTTGTGGGCCTTCGTCGAAGATGAAATCCGCATCAGCCGCGAAAACGCCATCTACACCCAGTCGATCAACCTGCAGGGCGAAAACGTACTGGTGGACGTCGCGAAGCTGGGCAACACGATGATGTATTTCCGCACCCGCAGCCAGCAATACGGCCGGGCCGTGGAAACGGACAACGGCTGGCGGTTTGAACTGCTCGACTCCGCCTCGGACCAGGAACTGGTGGCCCGCCTGTTCGATTCCCTGCGCAAGCAGATTCGCCAGGGGTATTTCCAGCTGCCCAACGCCCTGCCCCGCACAGGAGACGTCGTCATGAAGCCCTGGGCGAAGTTTTCCCTGATCATTGCCACGGGCCTGCTGCCGGTCCTGGTTTGCGAAGCCCAGGACGCAGACCAGGCCACCGACTCCGGAAGCCGCCCCGGTGCCGGCTGCCAATCCGTTGAAGACCCAGAGACGAGCTGCAGGCCGCCTACCAGAAAGAATACGCCTTCCTGGAAGCGCAGGTTCGTGACTTGCAGTCGCGTCTGGCCGCGTTCGATGCCGAGTCAAAACGCGATGAACTCGACAAGGAAGGGGCCATCGACAAGGTCGAGGGCGAGTATATCGACCTGCAGACGCGTGCCGAACGCTACAACGACGTGCTGACGGACGCCGAACGGCAGATCAGCGCCGTGGAAGACAGCCGTTCGACGCTGGAAGCCACTTTTCTGCAGGCGGGGTCGACCCTGGAGCCCTTCGACATACCCGAGGTTCGCAGCGAGGAGTACTTCGCCAGCACCGACAGCGAAAGGATCGAAACACTGTTCGAACAAACGCTCAGACTGTTGGACAGCCTGGGCAAAGTCCGCCAATCACCCGGCAGCTTTTTCCTGGATGACGGCACAGAAGTTGAAGGCACCTTGATCCACGTCGGCAACGTTGCAAGCTTACGGCATCAGTGATGGCCGTGGCGGCGCGCTGGCGCCCGCCGGTGACGATCGTTTCAAGGTCTGGTCGGCCTCAACGCCCGAAGTCGCCGAAGCCCTGCTGGCCGGCCGGGCGCCGGACGTTCTGGATATTTTTCTTTACGAGTCCAGCCAGAAAGCGATCGAGGAAAGGGCCGGCAAAACCTTCCTGAGCATCATCAACAGCGGCGGCTCCATCGCCTGGATCATCGTGGCGCTCGGCGCCCTGGCCGGTTTGCTGATCATTTTGCGGACGTTCTTCCTGCGCTCGGCCAGCGCCAGCACCGGCAAGGTGGCGAAGGAAGTGGGGCCGCTGGTGAAATCGGGCAAGCGCAAAGCAGCCCTGGAAGCATGCAAGCGCCTCAAGGGGTCGACGGCCCGGGTCGTGGCTTCCGCGGTGCGCAACATCGAGAAGGACCGCGACGCACATCGAGGACATCGTCTCGGAGCAAATCCTGCACGAATCGGCCCACCTGAACCGTTTCGGCGCCTTGATCATGGTGATCGCGGCAGTCGCTCCGCTGCTTGGCCTGCTGGGAACCGTCACCGGCATGATCTCGACTTTCGACATCATCACCGAATTCGGCACCGGCGACCCCAAGCTGCTGTCCAGCGGCATTTCGATCGCACTGGTGACCACCGAAGTCGGCCTGGCGGTCGCCATTCCCGCGCTGATCTTCGGCAATCTGCTGTCCGGCTGGGCCGAATCGATCAAGGATGAGATGGAAAAAGCGGCCCTGCACGTGATGAACCAGTACAAGGACAAGACTGCAGAAATCGGCTCGGGGGACTGATCCATGTTGGCCGGTATCATCAGCGAATTGACCCAGTACATCCAGGCCGGTGGCTGGGTCATGCCGCCGCTGCTGCTGGCGACGCTCGTGCTGTGGTTCTCCATCGGTTATCGCTTTGCGGCACTGAAACGGGGCAGCCTGCGCGATGTGCGGAACCTGGTCCGGCGTTTCGACAAGGGCAAGCTGCCCAGCTCCGACGGCGTCCTGGTTCGCGCCCTGCACAAGGGCATCGAATTGCGCGATTCCGGCAAGGACTCCCTCAGGCCCTATCTCGACTATGCCTTTTTCGAGGAAGAGCGCGAGATCCGCAAGTTCAATCGCCTCATCGTCACGATCGTGACCGCCGCCCCTTTGCTGGGCCTGCTGGGCACCGTGATCGGAATGATTGAGACCTTCGACTCGCTGGGCGACATGTCGCTTTTCTCGCAAAGCGGGGGTATCGCGGGCGGCATCTCGCAGGCGCTGATCACGACCCAGATGGGGCTGGCGGTGGCGATTCCCGGGCTGATCGTGAACGGCGTGCTGTACCGCCGGCAGAAAAACATTGAACTCGAACTGGCCCAGCTCAAAGACATCCTTTGCGCCGAGCCGCAGAGCAGCCAGGAGTCCTGAAGCATGCGCTACCGCGAAAGAAAAGACGACATCCAGGCCATCGATATTTCGCCGTTGATCGACATGGTGTTCATCCTGCTGATTTTCTTCATGGTCAGCACCACCTTTGTCAAGGACATGAAGCTGGACCTTGACCGGCCGGCGGCATCCAGCGCGACGACCGCTTCGACCAAGGCCCTGCGGCTGTACATCGACTCCAACGGCGATACCTTTCTCGATGGCGAACCGGTGCAAATCTGGGTCATCCAGAGCCGCCTGCGCGACCAGCTGAAAACCATGACCGCCAAGGCGGTGCTGGTCATCACCGACGACGGGGTTCCCGCCGGGAAACTGGTCGAAGTGGTCGACCAGGCGCGCCTGGCCGGCGCCACGGATGTCGGCGTCGCCACGGTCGAGGAAGCCGGGGCGGGCTGAGATGAAGACCGATGGAGCGCTTAAGGCGGCTCGCCTGGGCTACCGGTTTCATGCTTGGGCGGTACGATTCTCGTGGTCGGCACCGTCGTCCTGATCAACCTGTTTTCCGATTCACTGGAAGATTCGCGCGCAGAGGCCGACCACCAGATCGCGCTCGAGCGCAAAAAGCCGCCCCCGGACCAGCAGGTTCAGAAACCCAAGCCCAAGCCCAGGCCGAAGCGTTCACGCCGCGCGCCACCCAATCCGTTGACCGGCCTGGACACCAGCCTGTCCGGCGTCGACATGGGCCTGCCGGGGTTTTCAGCCGATGACCTGGGCGGACTGGAAGGCGATCTGCTGGGCGACGGATCCGGCATGGTGATGACGGACGACACGGTTGACCAGCCGCCCAGGGCCGCGTACCAGGCGCCGGTGATCTATCCGCCCCGCGCCCGCGCCAGTGGCATCGAGGGTTACGTGGTGTTCTCGCTGCTGATCGGGATCACCGGCGAAATCGAGCAGGTAAAAATCGTCGAATCCTACCCGGAAGGGCTGTTTGACGAAGCGGCAACGCAGGGCATCAACCAGTGGAAATTCGAACCGGCGATGTACCAGGGCCAGGCCGTAAGGGCCTGGGCCAAACAGCGCATCCGCTTCGACCTGAGCTAGCCGGCGATTACATATGAAACCCGATTATCTGTTTTCCTCTTGTTGCTTGAGCCTGGCCATCGCAGTGCCGGCGGGCGCAAAAGATAAGGAAGCTGATGACGACGTCGACTACCTGGCGCTGGCCTCCCTGATGCTGCGCGACGGCAACCTGCGACCGCGCCATCGTCGCGCTGGACCAGGTGGACCTGGCTGACGAAGACGTCGACCTGGTGCGCTACTACACGCTGCGGGGAATGACCCATATGCGCCGCAATGAACTGGAACCCGCGCGCGACGCCCTGCTGAGGGCGGTTCAGACCGGCGACGCCGAAGCGGTGGTTTACATCTACCTGGCCCAGGTGAACTACCAGCTGGAAGACTACCCGGCAACCGTCGAGGCGCTGGAGCTTGCCGGCGCGGCGGTGGAACGAATACCGTCCGTCTACCACATGAAAGCCCAGTGCTACTGGCTGATGAACGAAAAAGTCGCTGGCCATTGCCACGCTGGAACAGGCCTCAGCAGATATTTCCCGGCGACGCCTCTTTCCTGCGCCGCAAGGTGTTCTACCTGATCGACATCGGCCTGTTTCAGGAAGGCCGCTGAACTGGGCCGGCAGTACCTGGAGCAGACCGAAGGCAAGCTGGAAGACTACGTCGCGCTGGGCAATGCACTGAGAGCCAGTGGCGACCTCGACGAGGCCGCCGTGTTCCTGGAACAGGCGCAGCTGAGTTTTCCGGACTCGCCGGACGTGAAAAAAGTGCTGGCGCATGTCTACATCGAACGCGACCAGATGAGTGTTGCCGCCGATCTGCTGTACCAGGCCGCCTTGCTGGATCCCGCGCTGATGGCTGAAGCCGCCGAACTCTACCGCCGCTCCGGCCAGACTTACCGGGCCTTGTCCCTGAACAGCCAATTGAGCAACCAGCCTGAAAAGCTGCGCCAGCGCCTGGCCCTGTACCTGGAGATGGGCCGGTTCGAACAGGCCGCCGCGATGGAGTTGCCCCTGACGCGCGTCGGCTTGCTGGAAGACGAAGACATACGCTACGCCATTGCCTATGCGCTGTTCAAAACGGGTGATTTTCCGGCTGCCGAAAAGCAGCTCGCCGCACTGAACCGGCCGGATTTGTTCCGCAAGGCTGCTGAACTCCGGCGCGCCATCCAGGACTGCACTGCTGAAAGCTGGAAATGCCTCTGATGGCAGGATCGCCAGCTGTTTCACCACCGCCCTGTGCCTGCTTCTGTTGCCGATGGCCAGCGCGTCGCCCAGGACGCACAGCTGACCATGTACGTGTTCAACAACGGTTCGCCGGTCAGCGGAATCGAAGTCCTGGTGGACGATGAACTGGTGACGCTCAGCAACGCCAGCGGCCTGGCCGAAGTGCATTTGACGCCCGGCATTCACTACATCGAGTTACGGCTGCAGGATTCGGTCGTGCACGAGCAGCAGGTCCTGACCGTGCAGGACGAAGTGAGCCAGTGGATCATCGACGTAACCGGCGGCGGATCCGCCATTTACGACGTCGAATCGTCGAACCCGGGGATCACAGAAGCCGGAACAGCGGCCATCGTGCAGGATTCCGGGCAGCCGCCCGGCGTTATCGAGGGACGCCTGATCAGCGCCGACGGCGGCGGTCCCGTGGAAGGCGCACGGATATACATCAGCGGCGTTTCCGAGCGACATTCGCAGTGATAAGGACGGCCGTTTCATCGCCGAAGTGCCGTCCGGATTGCGCTCGGTTTCCGTCCTTCATTCGGGATTCAATACGCTGACCCGCGACAATATCGAAGTGCCCTTCGGGGACAGCGTAACGCTGGAAATGGAACTGACCCCGGCCGGTTCGGAGTTGCCGGAATTCGTGGTCATCGTTCCGCACATCTCGGGCAGCCTGGCATCGGTGCTCGAGGAGCGCCGGGAAGATATCGCGGTTGCCAATATCCTGGGTTCCGAGCAGATTTCCAAGGCCGGCGACAGCGATGCGGCCGGCGCGTTGAGGCGCGTGACCGGCCTGACCCTGGTCGGCGGACAATTCATTTTCGTGCGCGGACTGGGGGAACGCTACTCCAGCACGCTGCTCAATGGCGCCAACGTACCCAGCCCGGACCCGACCCGCAGGGTCGTTCCGCTGGACCTGTTCCCGGCCAGCATCATCGACAGCATCGCGGTGCAGAAAAGTTACACGCCGGAAATGCCGGCCGAGTTCGGCGGCGGCTCCATCCAGCTTCGAACCAAGAGCATCCCGGAAGCCGCCTTTTTCAAGGTTGAAGTCGGTATCGGCTACAACGACCAGACCACCGGCAAAGAAGGGCTGAATTACCGCGGCGGCAAGTGGGACTGGACCGGTTACGACGACGGCACCCGCGACGATGTCCGAACTGCTGGCAGCCGCGAGTGCCGACGGCACCGAGGTCAGGGAATACAACCGTTTCACCGGTGAGGGCTACACGCCGGAAGAACTGGAATTGATCGGGGAATCCCTGCCGGTCAACTACAACGTCGTGACCGACGACGGCTCCGCCCAACGTCGGTGGCAACCTGGCCGGCGGCAACCTGTTCGAAGTTTCCGACAAGGTCACCCTCGGATTCCTCGCTGCGATGGAATACGACGACAAGTGGCTGACCACCATTCAGCAACGCACGGATTATGTTGTCGGTGGCAGGCGACGAGCTGGTTCCGCAAAATGACTACAACTATTTCATCACGGACCGGAAAATCGATCTCAGCGGATTCTTCACGTTCGGCGCGCAAATCGGCGACAACAACCGCCTGACCTATAACTGGATGTTGCTGCGTTCAACCATCGACCATACGCAACGCCAACAGGGCTTCAACAAGGACGCAGAAGGCGGCGACGTGCAGTTCACCGAGCTCGAGTGGCTGGAGCGCCAAATGATGGTCAACCAGCTGCTGGGTGAACACACCATTCCGCAGCTCTGGGACATGACCTGGAATTGGAATTACACGGACGCCACGGCGAAGACTTCCGAGCCCGATACCCGCACCTATCGCTACGATCCGGACACGCTGACGCCACAGGAGGACGACCTGATTTTTTCACTGCGCAACGACAGCAACCAGCGCCGCTGGGGAAACCTGAAGGACAACAGCACGGATTGGAACATCAACCTGGTCCAGCCCCTGCTGTTCTGGCAAAAGGCCGATCTGTCGCTGCGCGCCGGCGTCGGGAAAGTCACCCGCGACCGGAATTCCGTCGTCCGCCGCTTTGCTTTCCTTTCCAAGGGGCCGGTATCCGGAAATGTGGACCTCAGGAGGAACCCCAACCCGGACTTCATCATCTTTGACGAGACCATCCAGCCGAGGGGCTGGCAAATCAACGAAGTCAGCAACACCACCGACGCCTACACCGCTGAACAGACCATCAAATCCCAGGTACCTCGCAGTCGACCTGGCTTATGATGAATGGCTGCGCCTGGGCGCTGGTGTCCGGAATGAAAAATCCGACCAGTCGGTGACAACCTTCGACCTGTTCGATCCCGACCGCAATCCGATTTCATCAGAGCTCAATACGGATGACGATTTCCCGGCCTATTCAGCCACGCTGATTTTCGGCAACCACCAGGTACGTGCCGCATACGGCGAAACGACCAACCGCCCGGATTTCAAGGAACTCTCGGAGGCCGTGTTCAAGGACCCGTTGCTGGACCGGCTGGTGAAGGGCAATCCGAACCTGGTGCCGGCGTACCTGACGAACTACGACCTGAGATGGGACTGGTATTTCAACCAGGGCGAGTTTGTTTCGCTGGGGGCTTTCTACAAGGAATTCACCGATCCGATCGAGACGGTGGTCCTGGCCGGAGCGTCGCAGATCACCACTTTCTCGAACGCGCAGTCTGCTGAGAACTTCGGCATTGAATTCGAGCTCTACAAGACCCTTGGCTTCATTGGCAAATGGTGGGGGAAACCGGAATGGTGGGACAAGTGGTACATCAACACCAACTATGCCTGGATCGATTCGACTATCCAGCTGTCCGAGCAGAATGCTGCGGTTCAGACCTCCGACTTCACGCCCGCTGCAGGGTCAGTCACCCTACGTGTTCAACTTCCAGCTGGGCTACGACGACCTCGACCGGGGCATCAACGCCGCCCTGGTGTTCAATGTTTTCGGCGAACGCATCGTCGATGTCGGCACCAACGGCGCACCGGATATTTACCAGCAGCCGCAACCCTCGCTGGACTTCGTCTACGCGCAGAAATTCAGGGAGCACTGGAAGTTCAAGTTCCGGGCCAGGAACCTGCTGAATCCGGAGGTTCAAATCACCCAGGGTGATGAAACACGAAGAAGCTTTACGGTTGGCCGTGAATATGCGGCCGCGATCGAGTGGTCATTCTGACCAAACGCCCGCGACGGTGCAAGAGGCCGGTACACTAGTCGTGTCGGGACAATTTCTTGATGGTTTTCTTGTCCTTGGATGTGTGGCGAATACTGCGCCCGTGCACCAGGTAGAAGATGTACTCGGCAATATTTTCACACCGGTCGCCCATGCGCTCCATCGCCCGGGCCGCCCACAGGATGTTCAGAATCTGGGGAATGGATTTCGGATCCTGCGCCATGTATGTCATCAGCTGGCGGGTGATTGAAACGTACTTGGCATCGATCTTGCTGTCGAAACGGGCTGTTTTAACGGCGCTTTTGACATCGGTGCGGGCGAACGAATCAAGCACCATGCGCAGCATTTCCCGCACCAGCGCACCCATGTGCTCCAGTTCATTTCGGATATCCGAAGTCATGGTGCCATTCAGTTCGTCCTGCACCATCTTGGCGACCCGCTTGGCCTCGTCGCCGATACGCTCGAGGTCCGTGATGGTCTTGATCACGGCCATCACCAGCCGCAGATCTGAAGCCGCCGGCTGCCGCCTGGCGACAATTCGCGTGCATTCCTCGTCGATCTCGACTTCCAGCGCGTTCACCCGGTAATCGTTCGCTACGACCTCGGCGGCAAGAACGGTGTCACCCTCGACCAGCGCTTTGAGCGCCTTGGTGAGCTGTTCTTCGACGACGCCGCCCATCAACAAAACCTTGTTGCGAACGTCTTCCAGTTCCTCGTTATATTGCTGCGAAATGTGTTGACCCAGGTTCAGGTTGTCCATCATTTACTCCTGCTCATCCGTAACGGCCGGTAATGTAATCTTCGGTCTGTTTCTTTGACGGGTTGGTGAATATCGAGTCGGTGTCCCCGTACTCGACCATTTCGCCCAGGTACATGAAGGCCGTTCTATCGGATACCCGGGCCGCCTGCTGCATGTTGTGCGTGACGATGATGATCGTGTATTGCTGCTTCAACTCGTGGATCAGCTCTTCCACCTTCAGCGTCCTGATCGGATCCAGCGCCGAACAGGGTTCATCCAGCAGGATGACCTTGGGTTGGACCGCAATGGCCCGCGCGATCACCAGTCTCTGCTGCTGACCGCCCGAAAGGCCGAACGCGGGCTCCTTGAGCCGGTCCTTGACTTCGTCCCACAGCGCCGCGCCATTGAGCGCCCACTCGACCGTTTCATCCAGCACCCTGCGCTTGTTGATTCCCTGTATTCTCAAGCCATAGGCCACGTTCTCGTAGATCGACTTCGGAAAGGGATTGGGTTTCTGGAACACCATCCCGACCCACCTTCTCAACTCGGCGACGTCGACCGATTTCTTCAGGATATTCCTGTCATCGATAAAAATCTTGCCTTCGGTCCGGCAATTGACGATCAGGTCATTCATCCGGTTGAAGCAACGCAGCAGGGTCGATTTGCCGCAGCCGCTCGGGCCGATAAAAGCCGTGACCTGCCTGTCCGGTATATCCAGGTCAATGTTCTTCAAAGCCTGCACCTGGTCATAGTACAGGTTGAGTTTTCTCACCTGCACCGAAGCAGAATGTCCTGGCGGCGGGTTGACCTGGGCCTGCTGCTCGGCCGGTGATTCAAGGGGCAGTTGATTCGAATCGTTCACGTTTCGAGTCCTTTGTATTTTTCACGCAGGCTGTTGCGGACGTGAATGGCCAGCATGTTGAGTAAGAGTATCACCAGGACCAGCAACAATGCCGTGGCGTAAACCAGCGGCCTGGCGGCCTCCACGTTCGGGCTCTGGAAACCGACATCATAGATATGAAAGCCGAGGTGCATGAATTTCCGTTCCAGGTGCAGGAAAGGATAGTTCCCGTCCAGCGGCAGCGAAGGTGCGAGTTTGACCACGCCGACCAGCATCAACGGCGCAACTTCACCGGCTGCCCGGGCCACCGCCAGAATCAATCCGGTCATGATGCCGGGACTGGCCATGGGAATGACGGTGCGCCACAGCGTTTCCCATTGGGTTGCGCCAAGCGCCAGGCTGCCTTCGCGGATCGACCTGGGAATGCGGGAGAGACCTTCTTCGGTCGACACGATAACCACCGGCAGGGTCAACAGGGCGAGGGTCAGGGAAGCCCAGAACAAGCCTCCGGTGCCAAAGGTAGGTGAAGGCAGGGCCGCTTCAAAAAACAGCTTGTCGATACTGCCGCCTAGCGTGTAGACGAAAAAGCCAAGTCCGAATACGCCGTAAACAATGGATGGAACACCAGCGAGATTGTTGACCGCGATCCTTATGGTGCGGGTCAGCAGGCCCTGCTTCGCGTATTCCTTCAGGTACACGCCTGCAATCACACCAAAAGGCGTTACCACGACGGTCATCAGCAGCACCATCAGGATGGTGCCGAAAATGGCCGGATAAATACCTCCCTCGGTATTGGCCTCGCGCGGATCGTCAACGATGAACGACCAGACCTTTTTGAAGAAATGGCCAATCTGTTCGGGCATGCTCATAACGTTGGGCATCCATGCGTCGATAATCGAGGCCAGTTACAGTTCGTGTTCCTGGCCATCGCTGGTCTGGACGATCACCGAATCCCGCCGAATTTCTTCGTGCAGGGCAAACAGCTTTTGCTCGAGTTCCTGGTATTCCTGTTCAAGCTGCTGCCTTTCCGTTGGAAAGCTGCGTAGCGCGAGGGCTCGGTGATGTTCTTCAGTTGCAGTTTTCGTTCTTCCAGGCGCAAGTGCTCCAGCCGGTAATTGATCCGGCCGATATCATCCCGCTCCAGTTCCTTGATCCGGTCACGCAATGCAGTCGTTTCGTCGAGCATGAGCTGGAAATCGGACCAGACGTCGCGGCTGTTTTGCAGTTCCCCCGCGACCTTGAGGCCGATGACACGGCCGAAGAACGTACCCCATTCCTCCCGTTCGAGCACCGCCATGCTCAGCGGCCGGCTCTGTTTCTGGATCCCGGGCTCAAGAATCCAGCGGAAGTCTGCGCCGTTCAAATCCCGGTTGCCGGTTTTCAGCAGAATGCGCTCGACGCTTTCTACGCCCGGGCCGACTTCGATCCCCGACTCCGTGATCCGCTCCGCGTGCACATCCTCACGTTCCCGGACCTGCCCGGCCAATACGACGCTTTTGCCGTCCTGTTCCAGGTAGGTGATTTCAAGTACACGGCGCAGGCCAGAAGTGCGCCATTCCACGCACGCCAATCAGGCCGAGCAATCCGATCACCAGCAGCAGGCTGACGCTGACTGCCGATGCGTTCAGCCAAACCCAGGGCGTGCCACTTTTTATCCAGGTTTGTAAAGAAGTCATCGGCCCGGGCTCACAGTGAACTGTACTTTTCGCGCAGGCGCTGGCGAATCAGTTCAGCGCCCGTGTTCACAACGAAGGTGAACATGAATAAAACCAGTGCCGCAAGAAAAAGCACGCGATAGTGGGTGCTGTTGACCTCGGACTCGGGCATTTCAACGGCGATGTTGGCCGCAAGGGTTCTCATCCCCTCGAACAGGTTCCAGTCCATCACCGGCGTATTGCCCGTCGCCATGAGAACAATCATGGTTTCACCGACCGCCCGCCCCAGGCCGATCATCAGGGCGGAAAAAATACCCGGGCTGGCGGTCGGAAGAATGACGAAAACCAGGGTTTGCCACGGGGTGGCGCCCAGCGCCAGGGATCCGTTCGACAGCGACTCGGGAACCCCGAATACCGCGTCTTCGGCGATGGAGAAAATGGTCGGAATGACTGCGAAGCCCATCGCACAGCCCACCACAAGCGCGTTACGCTGGTCATAGGAGATCCCCGCCGTGTTGCTCAGCCAGTCACGCAGGTTGCCCTCGAAAAACACGGCCTGGACCGGCTCGGCAAGCACCAATGCCAATGCCGCCATCACTATCAGCGCGGGTACCAGCAAAACCGGCTCCCAGCCCTCCGGAACATGAAGTTTTGCGTCCAGGTCAAATCGGTGCCACAGCCAGGAAAACAGCAGCAGACCGGGTGGAATCAAAAGCAGCATCAGGAAGAGGTCTGCGAGGTGCTCTTCCACCCACGGCGCAAACCACAGCCCGGCCAGGAAGCCCAGAATCACCGTGGGCAATGCTGCCATTACCTCGATACCGGGCTTGACCCATTGACGCAGCATCGGCGACATGAAATACGCAGTGTAAGCGGCCCCCATCAAGGCCAGGGGAATCGCGAAAAGCATCGCGTAAAAGGCGGCTTTCAGCGTTCCGAAAACCAGGGGTGTCAAGCTCAGCTTGGACTCGAAATCGTTGGTTGAGGCCGAAGACTGCCAGACATACTCGGGTTGCTGGTAGTTCTCATACCATACTTTTTGCCACAGGGAGGAAAGGGATATTTCCGGATGCTCGTTATCGATTCTGAGCAACTCCAGTCGACCGCCGGCGCCATCGATCAGAAGACCGTTGGCCCTGGGCGCCAGGGCGACGGCCCGGGGGCCTGCCGCCTGCATTGGAACCTGGTGGACCAGGACTCCTGCCGTGCTGTGAAAAATGGAAAGATTTTCGTCCACGTCGAGGGCAATAAATCCCTTGCGGCGTTGCTCCGGAACGATGTGCGTGATCGCACTGCCGGTACTTTCAAAGCGGCGAACCAGTTCCAGGTGAAATTGATTGTCGGCATCGCGTACCGGAAATAACTGGCTGATGACACCGTCGCTGTCGCCGGCAAGTACGGAAATTCCGCCCAGGAGCATCGACAGCGTGGTAATGCCGGAATCCCCGACGCTGATGCTTTCTCCGATCTCGAGTCCGGGCAGCGTGAAGCGATGAATCCGGCCCTTGCTGTCGCCTGCGTAGAGCCAGCGGTGGTTGCCGCTGATCGCAAGCGAAGTCAATGGAAAGCCGGATTGTATTTCGATGATTTCCGGTTCAAGCGCGACCTCTCCGGTCATCAGGTTTTCCGACTTCCTCAAGTAATTGACGCGCACCCGGCCATTACTGTCCGCCAGCGCGAGTACCGTTTGATCCGCATTGTCCGAGAAGGCCAGGCCCGATATAACAACTGCGTCTTCGGATTCCGACGGCGCCATCGACAGCAAGGGTTCCTCCCCATAAGGAAAGTCCAGCACGGGCGTAATCAGGCGCGATTCAACCCCGCCTGAAAAACTGGTTTCATACCGGTGGCGAAAGACAAACACCCGGGCGTCTTCAGAAACGATGGCGACAAGACCTCTGTTATCGATCGCTTCGGCGCTTTTTTCCCACTTGCCTGTTTCCATGAATGGCAGTTTTGCTGTACTCAGCCGCTTCCCGCCGGGTACGTTGAAAAACTCAGCCTCTCCGTCATCGGACAGGCGCAGCCCCACCTCGAGTTGCTCTTCCACTGAAAAATAAACCGGCCGGGAATCTTTCCAACCAGCCATGGGCAGGGATTCAAGCCATTCAGACTTTGCTGGCAAAAAAAGCGGGAAAACCACCCAGACCAGGTAGAAAAAGATCAGCACAACCGCCCAGATCACCGCGATGCCGCCTGTGGCGATCAGCCAGCGAACGACCCGGTCCTTGCGGGAACGCCACAAATGAAAACGTTCGGACCGGACCGAATCCGGCAGCGCTCTTTTGGGAGGTACAGCAATCATACAGGCATGCTATGTGGCATTTATGACAGTTATATTACAGTGAAAACCGGCGGATCACGGAAGCCGCCGATATCTCGTATAATGTATACACCAGGAAGATGACAGGAGAGTGACGTTTATTTTTTCCTTCTTCAAAAAACGCCGTTACCTGCATCGCGTTTCCTTCATAAACAGGGATCTCGAAATCGGCAAGGATTACCTGGCAAAGATGTCCATGCCGGTTCAATGGGAGGCAAGCGGCCTGGTTTCCATTGGCCCCGACATCTACCAGCGTGACCAGCGCATGATACCGGGTGCAGCGAAAGCCTGGCGCTCAATGGTTGAATCAGCGGCTGCTGACCAGGTCGTGCTGCAAGCCGTATCGGCATTCCGGTCGGTCGATTACCAGGCCGGCATCATTCGCAGAAAACTGGAAAGCGGTCAGTGTATCCGGGACATCCTCTGCGTTTCGGCAGCGCCCGGCTACAGCGAACACCATACGGGCCGGGCGATCGATGTCACCACGCCGGGGTTTGCCGTTCTGGAAGAAGCGTTCGAACAGAGTGAAGCGTTTTCATGGCTGACCGAACATGCCGGCCGGTTCGGATTTTCCCTGTCGTTTCCCCGCGGAAACCCCTTTGGCGTCATATACGAACCGTGGCACTGGGCCTGGAGCGACTCTCGAAATGGAGGAGACCCCACATGAGGGCGCCCCACATAATGGACCAAGGAGGCGGAATTTACGGTGTAACTGGCGAAACAGTTTGGCAAATCGTTCGAAAAGCCATAGCCATAGCTATGGCTCGAGAAGGATTTGCCAAAATGTGAAGGCAGGTGCGCTGTAAAACCGGATCCTTGGTGCATTATATGGGCTAGTGAACACTGCCGGATATCTGGACCATCTCGCCCTCCGGCAAATTGACCCGGGCCGCCAGGTCGAACGGCAACTGGATTTGCTCCAACCCCAAACGCACCAGCAGCATCCGCATTTCCTGCTGAAGCAGCGGATAGAGCTGGCGGGTCAGGCTGGCGTGATTCTGGGTAAACCGGGTGATGTCGACCGGCTCACCGTCGATTTGCCGGTAAATCACCTCGAAGCCGACCTGCGCCACGAATTTCGGGTCCGAGTCGTTTTCCGCCCCTCCCTTGCAACTCAGCAGTGCACTGACCTGGTAGGACGGCAGACTTTCGGTACTCTCGGTATCCAGCACTCTGGGCGTGAGGTTGAGCTCCACCTTGGCTTTCTGGGCGCCGGCTTCCTTGCTGACGTGAATGAGGCGGGCTTTCAGCAGGGATACCTGGACGTGGTGCAGCACAAAGTTATCGAGTAAATTCATTTAGGGCCTGTTAAAACGACGTGCGTTATCAGTCGATCATGTAATGCTACTACACTTCTCTCCTTCCGCCTTGCCAGCGAAAAAAATGACCGCCGGCAGTGACGATGCAAGTAGTGCCGACAGGCCCTGGATATGCACTGGGAGCTGGCAGTTTCAAGAGAGCAGCGGCGTATCGGCGACTTTCCAGAAGTACCAGCTCGCCACCGAACGGTAAGGCGCAAGGTGGCGGGTCCTTTCCAGCACTTCGCCAGGAGAGGGCAACTCCCCCATGCCGTAAACCGCCTGCACCCCTTTCTGCACGCCCAGGTCTGTCGCCGGCATGACATCCGGACGTCCCAGGTGAAAAATCAGGAACATCTGCGCGGTCCAGGGTCCGATTCCCCGCACCGCGCAGAGGTTTTCGATGACTGCTTCGTCATCGAGACGGGCCATGCTGCGAAGCGGTTTCAGCGTGCCGTCGAGCGATTTTCCGGCCAGGTCGTGAATCGCCAGCGCCTTGTTGCGGGACAAGCCGACACCACGCAGTTGTTCCATCGAAAAGCCGGCGGCCTGGGCGGCTTCCGGCACCTGGTTTCTGAACAGCGCCGAAAACCTGCCGTGAATGGTGGATGCCGCTTTTCCGGACAGTTGCTGGTAAACGATGGCGCCTGAGAGCGCGTTGAACAGGTCGGTGTCCCGGGTCACCCTGAGCTTCAGGGGTCCGTAATCGTCGATGACCCGCCCCAGGTGCCGGCACTGATCACAAAGGTACTCGACGGCCTGCCTGCGGTTATAACGCAGGCGGCTCATCGTCGCCCTCCTCCGGCTTGAGCAGGTCTTCCATTCTCCGGGTCATCGATTCAAACCGGTAAGCCGGAATCCGGTAAGCCCATCCCCCGACCCGTTGGTTGATTTCTTCCGCCCGCGCCAGGGTCACTGAATCATCCGCTTCGCCTTCAACCGGAGATTCGATGGCGGTGGTATAAACCCCTGCCTCCAGGCGCAGCCAGTGTTCGGACGAGGCTTCCTCCCCGTCAGCGCCGGGCAGGGTCAGTAATTCCAGGTTGAGTAATAAACCGTCCGCGGTCAGTATCCGGAAGCGCGTCGCATTCTCCCAATCCAGCTGGCTGGCGGGCGCCACGCCCTGCAGTTCAAGCGCCGCCAAGGAATTGGCCGGAGCATTCACGGCCCAATCCGATTTGATCTCGCGGTCAGCGGGCAGGTCCTGCAATTGGAAATTCTCATCATCAGCCGATGCCTTGACCGCCTTGACGGACTGCCCGTCCGGATGGGCAATTTCAAATTCGACCACTTCGGCTTCCGCGATATCGATAATGGTTTTATCGAGCCAGGCGATCTGGTCTCCGGGCACATCGATGCGGGTGCCGATCAATTCGCTTTTTGCCGAGTCCTTCAGGCGTGCATATTGTCCTTCACGCCCCTGCGCACTGTTGCCGATGATAACGGCGGGCAGCCCGGTTTCGGCGGCAAACTCGACCATCACGCCGGCGGCGGCGGCCGAACTGACGTCTTCCACCCCCAACTTCGGGTAGTACTCGGGTTTCGATGTTTTCTCCTCGATGATTTCAGCCCGCGACAGCGATGAAAGGAGTGTCTTGACCAGGCTCCAGTCGGCCCGGTAAGCGGAGACTTCCTCTACAACCCAGGCGTCGTTCTCACGCTTCAGGGTGGCAATGACCTGCCCGCCCCCGCCTGTGAGTCGAATCCAGCGGATATCGTTGACTTGCCCGGCCAGCCCGGGAATCAATTCCACCTGGTCAATACTGCTTTCCCTGCCGGTCTTTCCCGGGAAAACAAGAACCAGGACAGCCACCACGATGGTGGCCAGCAACAGCCAGGAGAAATGCTTTCTGCTCATGGCTTCTCCCCGGTCCGTGCTCGCGACAGGGTCTGCTTTTTCCGCTTTCGGTAGCCGTAAACCAGCGCAAATATCATCACCAGTGCCGGTATCAGCGCGATGTTCAGGAGTTTCAACCGGGTCCCAAGCCGGTCGATATCCCGCTGCAAATCGTGTTGAACCTGGCGCAACTCTCTGCGGATCTGGAGCTTACGGTCGACGAAGCGCTGGATTTCAAGCTGTTGTTCCGGGGTCATGACCGTGAGTTCGCTGTCACCCTTGGCAGCCTGCAGTTCGGTCAATTTGCGTTCCGTTTCCTCCAACTCCGATTGCAGGCGTTCTTCCTTGGCACGAAACGACTTTTCAGCGGCAACCCGGATCTGGTCCACGCGGTCAAATGGCCGGCTGGAACTGGCGCGGGTCCGGATGCTGATCAGATCGCGGTTACCGAGCATGTTATCGACCGCGTTGACCGCAAGCGAACCATTGTCGGCAAAAGCAGTGACCAGGTCCTCACCGAAAAAAGGCTGTTTCTGCAGCCACGTCCAATCGGTCAGAACATCGGTATCGGCAAACAGCAATACATTGATGCCGTCATCTCCCGATTCTGCAAGATAAGCCTCCGCCCCGTCTTCGGGGGCCGGCAGGGAAGCCGCCGCAGGCCCGGTGATCCGGGCGGCCAGCGCATAGCGTTCCCCGGTCGGGTTGAAGCCGTCCATCAGGTCCGCCGGATTCGCCAGGAACCTGAGTCGCGATGAGTCCATCGGCGCGGCGTTTTCACTGCTCTGCACCAGGGGCTCAAAGGTCGTGCCGGCGTCCACCTTCGGCGCAAACCATCCAACCGATGAGAAATTGACGAGTTCCAGCCCGGAGGTGACGATGTCCCCTTCATTGAGGCCATCGGCCGGAACCGAGAGGATGCCGATGTGCCTCGAACCGGCCGTTCCCGCCCCGTACTGCAGGTCACCGATCACGCGTGCCGGGTCATAGCTGACGCCCCAGGCACCCAGCAGGGAACCCAGGGATGAGGAACTGCCTGCCTGCATCTGGGCCATCGGGTCACCGGGAGTACCCCGGTCAGACTCGGCAAACGGATCCAGGAATGCCACCAGGTGCCCACCACCCAGAACGAACTGTTCCACCCCGGCAAGCATGCCCTGTCCGAGATTCCTGGGATGCACCAGCAACAATACATCGAGATCATCCGGAAGCACGTCGGCGTCGACCGGGATATCCTCGATTTCAAATAACTGGCCGAGCTGGTCGTAAAGTACCCACCCGTCCCGGCTCGACTGGGTCATCGGGTCGAAACCGGGCTCCATGGCCAGAGTCGAGAGCAGGCCGATGGTTTTTCGCTCCGGATTTCCCAGCGACGAAATCATTTTGGCCAGGTCGTACTCCAGGAACTTTTCCTTGGATGGCTGCAGGAAAGGCATTGCCTGCACCACGTCAATGGAATTGCTGCCGGCGATCCCGAGGTACAGGGTAGACCCTGACGCCCCCACCGGAACCGCCTGCAGGCCAAAAGCCGCAGCCTGGTCTTCCTCTTCAGAAAACGGCGCCGGGTCGATGCGCTTCAGGATCAGTTTTCCATTGCTGTTGTTGACGAATTCCTCAAGCAATTCACCAACCCGCCTGGCGTAACTTCGAATCTGGGGCAGATCGCGGCTGGAGTCTTCCGAGAAAAACAGGTAGAGCGTGACGGGTTCCTGCAGTTGGTCCAGGATATTCCTGCTGCCCTCGCTCAGCGTGAAAAGATGGTTTTCCGTAAGGTCGAATCTCAAGCCCTTGAGCACGTTTCCGGACAATATATTGATGGCTACGAAAAGCACCAGCAGCAGGATCAATGAGCCGATTGAATAGACCGATTTCTTGTGCATGCCTGTCTCCTCAGTCCGCCTTTTTCAATTCGAGAACAACGGTCGTGGCCAGCAGCCAGAGCAACAGGACCAGCGCAAAATAGACGAGGTCGCGGACATCAATTACGCCCTTGGAAATATCCGTGAAGTGGGTCAGAAAGCTGAAATTGGCAATCACGTCCAGGAATACCTGCGGCGCCCAGCCGGAAAACAGGTTCATGACCATCGGCAGCCCGCTCAGAAGGAACCCGAAACAGACCACGACGCTGAGAATGAAAGCCACTACCTGGTTCCGGGTCACTGCCGACATGCAGGAGGCGATCGCCAGGAAACCGCCTGCCATCAACCAGCTTCCGAGGTAGGCCGCCAATACCACGCCATTATCCGGCCTGCCCAGGTAATTCACGGTTAACCAGATCGGAAAGGTCAACAGCAGCGCCAGACCCACGAAAATCCAGGCAGCGAAGAATTTCCCCAGCACCGCCTGCCAGGTGGTGACGGGCAATGTCAGCAACAATTCCACCGTTCCGGAGCGCCGCTCCTCGGCCCATAATCTCATTCCGATGGCGGGAACCAGGAACAGGTACAACCACGGGTGGAACTGGAAAAACGGATCCAGCCCGGCGATTCCACGTTCATAAAACGCCCCGATATAAAACGTGAATACACCCGCCATCACCAGGAAAATCACGATGAAAACCCAGGCGACCGGGGTAGAAAAATACCCGGACAGTTCCCGCCGGGTAACATTGGAAACGGCATTCAGGGATCTGTTCTTCATGCCACTTCTCCCTTGGTAATTTGCCGGAACACTTCATCGAGCCTGCCGGCCTCCAGGCGTAATTCGCTGACCGACCAGTCATGCTCGCGCACCGCGTCGGAGATCACCTCGAACAGCTTGCAACCCTTTGCCGGAAATACCGTCAACTCGCCCTCCCGAAGTTCGACCTTACGGGCCTGGGGCAATTCACTGAGTACGCTGGCAACGCGCTCGGGCTGCTCGACCACCAGTGTCACCGCGTCATGATAACGGGACCGGGCAATCAACCCCGCCGGGGTATCGTCGACCAGCAAGCGGCCATCGGCAATAATTATCGCCCGGTTGCAGACCGCGTGGACTTCTTCCAGCAAATGCGTGGAAATGACGATGATTTTCTCATAGGACATCTCGCGGATCAGACGCCTGACTTCGTGCTTCTGGTTGGGGTCAAGTCCATCGGTAGGCTCATCGAGGATCAGCACCCGGGGATCATGGATGATTGCCTGGGCCAGTCCGACCCGGCGTTTGAATCCCTTTGACAGCGTTTCAATGGTCTGCTCCGGAACCCGCTCGAGGTTGAGGCGCTCGATCGCAGCACCCGCTGCCCTGGCCGCATTCTTTCCGTAGAAACCTCGCGCCCGGGCAATGAATTCCAGGAATCGCCTGACCGTCATTTCGCCGTAGCTCGGCGCACCCTCCGGCAGGTAGCCGATACAGCGCCGGGCGGCAAGCGAGTCGCTGACGATGTCGTGACCGTTGATCAAAGCGGTCCCCGAAGTTGGCGCCAGGAAACCGGTCAGCATTTTCATCGTCGTTGACTTTCCGGCGCCGTTGGGTCCGAGGAAACCCAGCACTTCCCCTGCCCGCACCTGGAAACTCAGATCGTCAACCGCGACCAGGTCGCCGTATCTTTTGACCAGAGACCTGGCTTCAATACTCAATTCATTCATCAGGAATCCCCACGATTATCGTCCCTCGATGCTTGCTGAATGCGAAATTGATGTCGCTGCACATAAAATTCAAGCTCCCGGTATTATTGATCACAGGCTAATCACCACTTTCACTCTTTCTTCCTGACAGCATTGCCTGTATCTTGGCGTCCATTGTATGGTTTCCCTCGATTTCACAGAACTGGACCACGTACCGGAGGGTCTTCTCGAGCGTCCGGCTTCCGCCCTGCACCAGCAATTATCCGGCCCGACGCTGATTCACCTCCGGGGTCGTGAGAAACAGCCCCTGGTGGTTTCAGTGCTCCAGCACGGCAACGAAGTCACCGGCTGGGAAGCCGTCCGCCGCCTGCTCAAGCACCAGGGTCCGCTCAACGAACTGCCCCGTTCGCTGCTCCTGCTGATCGGCAACCCGCTGGCGGCAAAGCACCGACTGCGCAGGCTTGACGACCAACCGGACTTCAACCGTTGCTGGCCCGGCGGCAATGAAGTGGACAGTGCGTATACCCGTTTGTTCCGTCGAATTCACGATCGGATGCGGGAACTCCAGCCGCTGGCGGTAATCGACATCCACAACAACACGGGGCTGAACCCCCATTATGCGGCAGTAAACCTGATTCGATCTGATTTTCTTCGCCTCGCGTCGTTATTTTCCTCGAAGGTCGTTTATTTCACCATGCCGGCAGGGACGCTTTCACTGTCCATGTCGGAGCACTGTCCTTCACTGACCCTGGAATGCGGCCTGGCCGGCGAAATTCACGGGACCGACCATACCCTGGCGTTCCTGGAGACCTGCCTGCATCTGCAGAGTATCTCCAGCCGGCCTATCGGGGCAGACGCGGTTCACCTGTTCCACATGGTGGCTACCGTTCGTGTCAGCGAAAACGTTCTTTTCGGATTTGGCCGGGTGCCCGCCGAACTCACGTTGCGCGAAGACCTGGACGCATACAATTTCTGCGAACTGCCGGCCGGCACTTCCTTCGGCAGTTTGCACGATCACAAGCGACAACCTTTGTTCGCCTTCAACCCCGAGGGCCGGGATGTAACGGGCGAGTACTTTTCCTTTGCGGGCGGGCAGGTCACGACGACACGGGAAACGATGCCGTCAATGCTGACGCTCGACCGCAGGGTTATTCAACAGGATTGCCTGTGTTACCTGATGGACCGGATCCACTACGATCTTGGCGAGGAAGTCGCCGGACCGGATCCCTTGCCGGAAGGCATCCGGCGCTCGGACAGGCCGGGTACGCCCCACCACGGCTAGGCCGTGGGTTGGAACCGGCCCGCGGGAGCCGGCCATGCCGGCGATAATTTTGAAGGCTTCAGGCAATCGCCGGCAAGCCGGCTCCCACAAGAACGGCATGACTTTTGCCACTGGTACAATAGAATGGCTATAACCAATCATTAACCGGGCTTACCGGTAGAGGAAAAAGAAATGAGCATGTGGACAGCCATCGTTTTGATTGTAATTGCCGGTGTATCAGCCGAAGCCTGGAGACTTCACATCAAATCGCGCGGTTCGAGTGCTAACAAGGACGAACTGGAAAAACTGAACCGGCGCATCGATGATCTGGAAAATGATTTGCGCGACCGGGTGGAGACCCTTGAGCGCATCGTCACTGACGGCAAGGACGACCTCAAACGCCAGTTCGACCACCTCGACAAAGTCGGCTAACTGTTATCAGATTTGGCCGAGCTCGAAGGCCTTGAGCACAGCCCGGGTCCGGTCACGGACGCCCATTTTCGACAGGATGTTCGACACGTGATTCTTCACGGTGCCTTCGGCGACGCCCAGCGAATTGGCAATTTCCTTGTTGCTGTAACCCCCTGCCATCAATCTCAATATCTCGGTTTCCCGGTCGGTCAGCGGGTCCGGCTGATCCAGGCTGGAAAAGTCGTTTTGCAGGTTTGCCAGGCCTTTGAGCAACCTTTGTGTCACTGCGGGCTTGACGATGGTCCCGCCCTCGGCCACGGTTCTGATGGCGCTGACCAGGTCCGCCAGCGCCACGTCTTTCAGCAAATACCCCCTCGCACCTGACTGGATTCCGGCAAGGACCAACTCGTCGTCATCAAAGGTTGTCAGGATAATCGTCGGCGGCAGAATCTGGTTGGCGGAAAGTTGCCTCAGCACGTCCAGGCCGGATAAGCCCGGCATGCGCATATCCAGCAGAACCACGTCCGGCCGGACTTCCGGAATCATCCGGATGGCTTCGGCGCCATCCGCCGCCTCGGCGATGACTTCGATCTCCTCGGAAAGCTCCAAAAGGCTGCGTACACCTTTGCGCACCAGGTTCTGGTCGTCTACCAGCATCACTTTGATCACATCAATCCCTCCACCGGAATCCAGGCATACAATGAGAAACCCTTGCCTGAACTCGACTCGATTTTCAATTCGCCGCCCACTTGCCGCAGCCGCTCTTCCATACCATTCAGGCCGTTACCGGCTTCCACCTTGTTCACGCCGCGCCCGTCGTCCCGTGCGGTAAGCGCTACGCCGTCGGAGTCCTGGACCAGGCCGATCCACAGGTTCGAGGCCCGCGCGTGCCTTACGCTGTTGGTGATCATTTCCTGGGCGCACCGCAACAGGACCTGGGCCCGCTGGGGATCCGTCATCGCCAGCTCCGAGGGCAGGTCGAGATGAATCACCGGTTCCGGAACCCCGCTGACCAGGGTTCTCAGGGCGGCGGCGAGGTCAACCTTGTCGTCGACCCGCATGTCATTAACCACTTCCCGGACATCGGCCAGCAACAACTTGGCCAGCGAGTGAGCCTGCTGCACGTGTTCCAGGGCCTTTCCGCTCGCCAGGTGGGTCGCGACCTCGAGGTTCAGGGTCAGGGCGGTCAGGTGGTGCCCGACCAGGTCGTGCAATTCACGTGCAATCCGAACCCGCTCGGCGATACGGGTATTGTCCGCCAGCAAAGCCTGGGTGGCCAGCAATTCTGAATTGACTTTTCTCAAGGCATCGCGGGCGATGTTCTGGCGCAGGGCGACCACCCCGCTCATGAACGCAAACAGCGAAATACCCAGGAACAGCCCGCCGGCCAGTGCCGCATCTGCTGAACGAAATATCAGGAATACTGCTGATCACCATAACGAGTAGCACGTTCTGGCCGATCAACCAGGCCATTGACGGTGCAGCCGGTAACATCCATGGCAGTAAGCCGGCAACGATCAGCAAAAGGATGCCGCCCAGCGCGGTTTCCGCCATCATGCTGACACCCAGCGCGCAGGCGGTGAGGACCGAGACCGTGACCAGCCGGTGCGAAAAATCCGAACGGATGGGCAGAGATTTCACCTGGTTCCAGTAGGTCAGCCCGAAGACGATGTGCAACGCCCACCAGGCCAGGTATTGGTTCATCCCCAGTGGGCTTTCGTACCAGAAAGGCATCAGGAACAGCGGAATGGAGGCGCACAGCCACGTGAACAACCCCGCATAGCGCAGCAGTTCAATAGGACTGTGTTTGCTCTCCAGGCTATCCATGCGGCTTACTCGACAGAAACGCGCTCCGTGTATTTTTGCTCAGAGGTTGCTTAATATTACCCCAGTCTCTCCCACCCGATATCTCTCATAAGTCATAGTAGAGGACTCTGCCAGGTATATGGACACTTCAATGATCCGGGTCGAGACGGTTTTCGGACACCGAGCCAGGCCCCCGTGGTTCAGCTGCTTCAGCGATTTGGCCTGCGCATGGAACTGGGGCCAGCCGACCAGCCCATCCCGGGGTCGTTCTGGGGTGACGAGGAAGCCGGCCTGGAAGGAAGCACGCTTGTGTTGCGGCCGGATACTCCACTGCATTCGGTGCTGCATGAAGCCTGCCACTTCATTTGCATGGATCAGGACAGGCGCCGCAGCCTGGACACCAACGCAGGCGGCGATTATGACGAGGAGAACGCCGTCTGTTATCTGCAGATCCTGCTGGCCGATGAAATACCCGGGTTTGGCCGCGACCGGATGATGGCCGACATGGATGCCTGGGGCTACACCTTCCGGCTGGGTTCGGCCAGGGCCTGGTTCGAGCAGGATGCTGAAGATGCGACGGGAATGGCTGATCGCCCGGGGCCTGGTCACGGAAACCGGAAAGCCCACCTTCACGATCCGCTCAGAAAGGCAATAGGCCCTGATACCAGGCGAGACCGGCGGCAGCGAGCAGCCCCGCCGTGATCAGCCAGGGCAGGTAACTGCGCCTTGGCCTGACCGCTTCGCTGGTCAGTACTTTTTCCGGACGTAAGCCGGGAGCCTGCAAAACCCAGCGGCAGTTCGCAATCCGGATTTCATCGCCGCTGGCGAGGGCCGCGCGTTCAACCGCTTCTCCGTTCAGCTGCGTCCCGCCCGCAGGATCGAGATTCTGCAGGATCAGGCTGCCGTCTTCGTTTTCCCGGATCTCCGCATGGTGTGCAGCGACGCCCTCCGCGTCAATCCTCAGATCGCAGTCGTCCGCACGCCCGATCAGGCTTTTTGCACTCAGGCCGAAGGACTGGTTGATCACGGGACCCGAAGCTCCCTTTAGCCGGTATTTGCTCATTCTGCCTCCGATATGGCGCCCGCATCGGTAGAAACAAGTTCCCTCAGCACTGTAGTGGCGTACGCACCGGGTGGCAATTCAAATCCGAGGGACAGGTCTTTCCCGGCCAACTCCCAGCACATGGCTCCGGGAACCAGGCGTAAAGGCCGTCGCGCAGCCTCCAGGCCCGCCTTTTCCAGGCCCCTGACCAATGCTTCGTATGGGTTCAGCACGCTTTCCTCGATTTCCGCCGACTCGCCCGACACCGCCGGCCGGCCCCTGCCCGGTAAAGGGCCGCTCGGGTGAATATCGAATTCATCGCACCGGCGTGAGAGTTCAGGGTCGGGCATGCTGCAAGGGAACGTCGAGTGGCTGCCGTCGAGGCTGGCGACATCGCCATCGATAATGCGGTTCCAGTTACCGAGGTCGACCCGCCTGGACAGCACTTCGTTGAACAGAAAACTGCGCACCGCGGACAGGTAGATGCTTCTCTTGTTCCGCGGCAGGCGCCCGCCGTGTTCAAGCCAGCGCACACCCTGGCCCACGTTTCGTCCGCCATGCCCGAACCTCTGGGGTCCGAAATAATTGGGTACGCCCTGGGCTTTCACGCGTTGAAGGCGGTCTTCCAATCCGCCGGTGCCCCCTTCCAGGCGACGCACGACGAGGTGAAAACGGTTGCCGCGAAGTGCGCCCCGTTTCAGTTTGCGCTGGTGCCGATGCGCAGCCAGGATTGCCGCACCGGGAATCTCCCATTCCTGCCAGTCCGAATTACCGGCTTCCTGCAAAGCCACTGAAAACCACTGTGAAGTCACGCCACGGCGGTCCTTCATCCCCGCGTAGCCGATGTCTCTCGCTGGCACTCCCGCCAGCCTGGCCAGGGCTTTCGCCACCCAATCGGTGTTGGCATCGCGCTTCTCGATTTCCAGCCACAGGTGGCTGCCCTCCCCGGCCGGCGTGATCAGCGGCAGTTCCTCGACCCGGAAATCCTCGAGTTCGGAACGAATGATACCGGTGGTTTCAGGAACACCGGATAACCGGCTCCAGTCCGGCAGAGTCCACGGCTCGCCGGTCATTTATCGCGACTGACGAGCACGGCAGCCAGGGCGGCGATGCCCTCACCGCGTCCGCAAAACCCGAGTTTTTCGGTGGTCGTGGCCTTGACCGAGACTGTTTCAACCGGGGTTTCGAGAACCCCGGCCATGGCTTCGCGCATGGCTTGCCGGTGGGGCGCCAGCCTGGGCTGTTCACAGGCGATGGTGACATCCAGGTTGACGACACGCCAGCCGTCCCGGGCCAGCATCTGGTAAACCAGGGCCAGAAGTTTGCGGCTGTCTGCATTCCGCCACTGATCGTCCGAAGGGGGAAAATGCTGGCCGATATCACCCATGGCTACGGCCCCCAGCAGCGCATCACACAACGCGTGGAGGACCACATCGCCATCGGAGTGTGCTGCGATACCGCGCGAATACGGTATCCGCACGCCACCGAGCATGACATGATCGCCGTCGGCAAAAGCATGCACATCCAGTCCCTGACCTATTCGGAAGTCCAAGTGCTTATACCCTCACCGACTGGCGCTGCAAAATAAACTCGGCCAGCGCCAGGTCTTCGGTGCCGGTGATCTTGATGTTGGTGGTAGAACCCATGACCAGCAGCGGCCGCACGCCGGCCTGCTCCATGGCGGAAGCTTCATCAGTCGGAGAACCGCCGGTATCCAGCGCTGACTGCAGGTGTTCGCGCAGTGCACCGGCCCGAAACAGTTGCGGCGTCTGTGCTGCCCATATACCGGATCGGTCGACCGTTCGCTCGATCAGGCCATCGGCGTCCGAGAGCTTCAGCGTATCGTTGACCGGAACGGCCAGGATGGCGCCGGATTCACTTCGCAGGCCCTGGTCCAGCAAGCGGGTGAGATCGTCGGTGGACAGGCACGGCCGCGCTGCATCGTGCACCAACACCCATTCACATTCCGGATACCGGGCAACGATGAAATTGACTCCGTTCATCACTGTTTGGGCCCGGCTCTCACCGCCGGTGACCGTGAGTACGTCGGGAAATCCGGGCCTGACCAATTGCTCGAATATTCCGTCATCCTCCGCCAGGGCAACCGTGACTGAACTGACTTCCGGGTGGCTTTGAACGGCCAGGATGCTGTGCGTCATCACGGGCATTCCTAGGAGATGAGCGTATTGTTTAAGCATGGTTCCACCGAAACGGACACTGTGGCCCGCCGCGGGAATCAATGCATGCACGCCCCTGCCATTCAACCGCCTGTCACTCCTCTGTTCCGATTCTGCGCGCCCGATTCATACTTTAGTTTTTCGCCGCATCCGGATCGCCGGGAATCACCTGGTAGAACTGTTCGTTTTCCTTGACCATGCCCAACTCGCTGCGGGCGCGTTCTTCAACCGCGTGCAATCCCTGGCGCAGGTCCTCGACATCGGCCTGCAATTCCCGGTTCCGCTGGGCCAGTTCCTCGTTCTCCCGGGCCTGTTCCTCGACCCGCGCGGCAAGCCGCTTTACATCACTGTAGCCGCCTTCACCGAACCACAGTTTTGCCTGGAGCGCCAACAGCACCAACAGCAGAATGGTAATCAGGGAACGCATCAGTTCCAGTTTCGAATATTGAAAAATGCCCCGGCCCCGGCGAAGGTTCCACGAGAGCCCAACGCCTCTTCTATGCGCAACAGCTGGTTGTACTTGGCCACCCGGTCGGACCTGCACAGCGAACCGGTTTTGATCTGGGTTGCATTGGTGGCAACCGCCAGGTCGGCGATGGTCGTGTCTTCCGTTTCCCCGGAGCGATGCGAAATCACCGAGCTGAATCCGGCCTTGTCCGCCATCGCGATCGCTTCGAGGGTCTCGGTCAGCGTGCCGATCTGGTTCAGCTTGATCAGGATCGAATTGGTGATTCCCATCTCGATCCCGCGGCGGAAAATTTCGGTATTGGTGACGTACAGGTCGTCACCAACCAGTTGGCAGTCGTCCCCGACCAGCCGCGTCAGGACTTCCCAGCCGCCCCAGTCGTCTTCGGCCATGCCGTCTTCAATGCTGATGATCGGGTACTGCCGCACCCAGCCGGCAAGGTACTCGGCAAAAGCGGCCGGCTCGAAAGACTTGCCTTCGGATTCGAGTTGGTACAGGCCGTTCTTGAAAAACTCCGATGCGGCGCAGTCCAGCCCGAGGCTGACATCCCTGCCAACGCGATAACCGGACTTTTCGATCGCTTCGAGAATGGTTTCCACCGCCGCTTCGTTCGAGGGCAGGTCCGGAGCGAAGCCGCCTTCGTCGCCAACGGCCGTATTCATGCCTTTTCCCTTCAGCACCGACTTGAGCGAGTGAAAGATTTCCACGCCGCAACGCAGCGCTTCCTTGAAAGAACCGGCGACCCCAGGGCAGGATCATGAATTCCTGCATGTCGACGCTGTTATCTGCGTGGGCGCCGCCGTTGATGATGTTCATCATCGGCACGGGCAATTGCAGGTCTTCGCTCTGCGCCAGGCGCGCCCACAACGGGCGGCCTTCGTGTGCGGCCATCGCGTGCGCAGCCGCCAGCGAAACGCCGAGCAGCGCATTCGCGCCAAGTTTGGCCTTGTTCGGGCTGCCGTCCAGCGCAATCAGTTTGCGGTCAAGCGCATCCTGGTCATCGGCGGGGGTTCCCCGCAAGGCATCGGCTATGGTCCCGTTGACGTTTTCAACGGCATGGCTGACGCCCTTTCCGCCGTACCGCCCCGGGTCTCCGTCCCGCAATTCGATGGCTTCACGGGCGCCGGTGGATGCGCCTGACGGAACCGCCGCCCGTCCGAAAGCCCCGGAATCGAGGACGATTTCCGCTTCCAGGGTCGGATTGCCGCGTGAATCCAGGATTTCCCGGGCGTGAATGGATTTAATCGTTGTCATTGGTGATTCCTGTGGTGGTTCCGGGTAAGTTTCGCTTGCTCACGGCATCGAGTTCCTTGAGCGTCGTCAATAATTCTTCGATATGGCCCAGCGGCCAGGCATTTGGACCGTCACTGAGGGCCTGGTCAGGGTCCGGGTGGGTCTCCATGAAAAGCCCCGATACGCCTACCGCAACCGCGGCCCGGGCGAGCACCGGTATGAATTCCCGCTGGCCGCCGGAAGAGTCGCCCCGCCCACCCGGTAATTGCACGGAATGGGTTGCATCGAATACGACCGGGCACCCGGTCTCACGCATCACGGCCAGTGACCGCATGTCCGAAACGAGGTTGTTGTAGCCAAAGCTGACGCCCCGTTCACAAACCATGATCCGGTCGTTACCCGTGGCTTTCGCTTTCTCGACCACGCTGGCCATTTCCCAGGGGCTCAGAAACTGGCCTTTCTTCAGGTTGACCGGTATGCCGGCTGCTGCCACGCGCTGGATAAAATTGGTTTGCCGGCACAGAAACGCCGGCGTCTGCATGACATCAACGACGTCCGCCACGGCGCCGATGTCGGTATCTTCATGAACGTCGGTCAGCACGGGAAGCCCGACCTGGCGTTTCACCTCGGCCAGGATTCTGAGCCCCTCTTCCATGCCGGGACCGCGAAAACTGCTGCCGGACGTGCGGTTGGCCTTGTCGAAAGAGGATTTGTAGATCAGCGGGATTTCCAGGCGAGCACAAATTTCCTTCAATACGCCGGACGTGTCGATCGCGAGTTGTTCCGATTCAATGACACAGGGTCCGGCTATCAGGAAAAACGGCTGATCCGGTCCGGCGTCAAAGCCGCACAGCTTCACAGTTGCGCGACTCCCTTGGGGAGTTCGCCCTGTTGCTCCCGCAAGGCCGCTTCAATGAAGCCGGTGAATATGGGATGGCCATCTCGCGGGGTGGATGTGAACTCCGGGTGAAACTGGCAGCCCAGGAACCACGGATGGCCCGGCAATTCGATGATTTCAACCAGGGTTTCATCCATTGAAAGGCCCGACAGCACCATTCCGTGCTTCTGGAAAATGTCACGGTAATGGTTGTTGAACTCGTAACGATGGCGATGACGTTCAGTGACTATTTCCTGGCCGTAAAGTTTACGCACCAATGAACCTTCCCGCAGACGGCATTTTTGCCCTCCGAGCCGCATGGTCCCGCCCAGGTCCGATTTTTCACTGCGGTGCTCGACCTTGCCGGAAGCATCCACCCATTCCGTGATCAGACCGATCACGTTATACGGCGTATCCGGGTCAATCTCGGTCGTGTTCGCCCCTTCCAGACCGCAAACATTGCGGGCAAACTCAACCACCGCCGCCTGCATGCCATAGCAGATACCCAGGTAGGGAACTCCGTTTTCCCGCGCATAGCGGATCGCATTGACCTTGCCTTCGAATCCGCGCTCGCCAAATCCGCCCGGGACCAGGATCGCGTCGACGTCTTCGAGTTGGTACAGGTCGTTGTTGTTCAGGTCTTCGGATTCTATCCGCCGGATATTGACCTTGATGCGCTGGCGCAAACCGCCGTGAGCGATGGCTTCAGTCAGGGACTTGTAGGCATCGTGATGCTCAACGTATTTCCCGACCACGGCCACGGTCACTTCGTGCCGGGTGTTGATCGTGCGGTCCACGACTTCGAGCCAGTCGTCCAGATTGGCCTCGTGAACCCTGTCTTCCATTCCAAAGCCTTCGACGATGAGGTCATCCAGGCCTTCTTCGAACAGCATGGTGGGTATGTCGTAAATGCTGTTTTTCGCGTCCAGCGCCGTGATCACGGCTTTCTTGGGGACATTGGTGAACAGCGCGATCTTTTCGCGTTCAGCTTCAGACAACTCGAATTCCGAGCGGCACAGCAGGATATCCGGCTGAATACCGATCGAGCGCAGTTCTTTCACCGAATGCTGGGTTGGCTTGGTCTTGATCTCGTTGGCGGCGCGCAGATAGGGTACCAGTGTGAGGTGCATGAACATCGCGTTCCGGCCATATTCCACACCGAGTTGACGGATTGCCTCCAGGAACGGCAGGGATTCGATATCGCCCACGGTGCCGCCGATTTCGATCATCGCCACGTCGTAACCTTCAGACGCACGGCGAACCCAGTCCTTGATCTCGTCGGTCACGTGCGGGATGACCTGGACGGTGGCGCCCAGGTAATCACCGCGGCGCTCCTTGGCAATCACGTTACTGTAGATCCTGCCCGTCGTGCAGTTGTTGAGCTGCCCCATCCGGGTCCGGACAAAGCGCTCATAGTGGCCCAGGTCGAGATCCGTTTCGGCGCCGTCATCGGTCACGTATACCTCGCCGTGCTGAAACGGGCTCATCGTACCCGGATCGACATTGAGGTAAGGGTCCAGCTTGACCAGGGTGACTTTGAGACCGCGGGATTCAAGAATCGCGGCAAGCGCGGCAGCAGACAGTCCCTTTCCCAATGAGGAAACCACGCCGCCCGTAACGAAAACCAGTGATGCCATGCCAGAACCCTGTGTGTGTTTTATACCAATTTATCGTCAAAAAATTGACGAAGTTCTGGAAGGACATTGTACGGTATGCAGAAGCCACTTGAAAACCGTTCATAAACAGGTGAACATCCTTTGCGCCATAATGAACCCTGAGTTCCAGAACAATTAAGGAACCTCTGATCAATTATGCGCGGGCGCGACGGTGTCTTTGCGGGATGCTCCGGTGCGCTTTTGGTGAGCGTGGTTGGGTTATTCCCAATGAGCGAATCAAAACGGGGCGGAGCGCCCGCAAAGGCCCGTCCCGTAAGGGTTTCGCCGCAAAAGCCGCATCTCGCACACAGCCCGCCTCGGCCATAGCGACAGCTATTGTCACTCGGCCCGCTGCGCACGATCTGCGGCTTTTGCGGCAGAAACGCGCTCCGTGCATAATTGATCAGAGGTTCCTTAAGCAATGAGCAGCAAATACCGCGCAGAAGACATCGAAGTCCTGACAGGACTTGAACCGGTCAAACGCCGGCCGGGAATGTACACCGATACGAGCCGCCCGAACCACCTGGTGATGGAGGTCATCGACAACAGCGTCGACGAAGTCCTGGCCGGCCATGGCAGCCAGATCCTGGTCACCGTTTACGACGATGGTTCGGTTGAAGTGACCGACGACGGCCGTGGAATGCCCGTGGACATCCACCCGGAACAGGGGATGCCGGGGGTCGAGCTGATCCTGACCAAGCTCCATGCCGGCGGCAAATTCTCCGACCAGAATTACCAGTTCGCCGGCGGCCTTCACGGCGTGGGCGTTTCCGTGGTCAATGCCCTGTCCCGCAAACTCGAAATATGGGTCAAACGCGACGGCGCCGAACATTACATGTCGTTCGCCCACGGCGACAAGGTGGTGGACCTGACGGAACTGGGAACCGTTGGCCAACGTAACACCGGCACCCGCATCCGTTTCTGGCCTGACGCTTCCTATTTCGATTCGCCCAACTTTTCGATGAAAAGCCTGAAACACCTGCTGCGGGCAAAAGCGGTGCTGTGTCCCGGCTTGTCGGTCAGCCTGACCATCGACAAGACCGGGGAAAAAGAGGAATGGTGCTACCACCAGGGTCTCACCGACTACCTGCATATCGGAACTGGAAGGCTTCACCAGTCTGCCGGAAAAACCGTTTTCCGGTGAAATAAAGGGCACGGATTCCCAGGTCAGCTGGGCGCTGTGCTGGTTGCCCGAAGGGGTTCAGATCCAGGAGAGTTATGTAAACCTGATACCCACGCCGCAGGGCGGCACCCATGTCAACGGTTTGCGCACGGGGCTGGTCGATGCGCTGAGGGAGTTTTGCGAACACCACAACCTGTTGCCGCGGGGAATGCGGCTGACGCCGGACGATATCTGGGAAAAGATCAGTTTCATCCTTTCCGTGAAGCTTGCGGATCCCCAGTTCAGTGGCCAGACCAAGGAACGCCTGTCGTCCCGGGGCTGCGTGCCCTTCGTTTCAGGCGTGCTCAAGGATTCGTTCAGCCTGTGGCTGAACCAGAACGTGACCGAAGGCGAAGCGATTGCCCAACTGGCGATCAACAATGCGCACCAGCGCCTGAAATCGGCCAAGAAAGTGGTGCGCAAAAAAATCACGCAAGGGCCGGCGCTTCCGGGCAAGCTGGCTGATTGCACGTCGCAGGACCTGGCCTGGACCGAATTGTTCCTGGTCGAGGGCGATTCTGCGGGCGGTTCCGCCAAGCAGGCCAGGAACCGCGAGTACCAGGCGATTCTGCCGCTCCGGGGCAAGATCCTGAACACCTGGGAAGTGGATTCGGATTCGGTGTTGAGTAACCAGGAAGTACACGATATTTCGGTGGCCATCGGGGTCGACCCCGGTTCGAACCAGATCGCCGGTCTGCGTTACGGTAAAGTCATCATCCTGGCCGACGCCGACTCTGACGGGCTGCACATCGCGACCCTGCTTTCGGCCCTGTTTCTGAAACATTTCACGGCACTGGTGGAAACCGGTCACATTTTTGTCGCGATGCCTCCGCTGTACCGGATCGACGTCGGCAAGGAGACTTTTTACGCCCTTGACGACGAGGAAAGAAAAGGCATTCATGAACGCATCATCGCTGAGAAAAAGAAAGGTAAAGTCATGGAGACCCGGTTCAAGGGACTGGGTGAGATGAACCCACTGCAACTCAGGGAAAGCACCGTTGATCCGGACACGCGCAGACTGGTGCAGCTAACCGTTGAGAATCCGGCGGCAACCGACAAGGTAATGGACATGCTGTTGTGTAAAAAACGCGCTTCCGACCGCAAGGCCTGGCTGGAAGACAAGGGCAACCTGGCAACTGTTTAAGGATCCTGAAATCCAGATCAGGTTCCTTTCGGAGAACTATTCATGAGTGAAAGAAAACAAATTGAACAAGCCGTCAAATGCTATATCGAAGCGATCAACAGCGACAACGCCGATATCATTCCACTGGCTGCGGATGTGATCATGAGTGGCCCGATGATGCCCGAGCCCATTCATGGCGAAACGGCCGTTCGCCTGCACCTGGCTCAAACTGCACCGTTTATCGCCCAGATGTCCTTGAAAATGACCGTGATTGAAGACAACAACGCTGCGGTCATCGTCGAGTTCGAAGGACTCAACGGACTGGTCATCGAGGGGGCGTATTTTTTCCGGTTTACGGATGGCCTGATTTCCCGCGAGCAGGTCTTTTTTGATACGCGCTCCCTGTTCATGGGAGAAAAGTGAAACAATCGGCATTCCTGTCACGCGGTTTCCGCCCCTTTTTTCTCGGGGCGTCCCTCTTCGCCGTCGTGACCATGGGCGTGTGGCTTGCCGTCTACCGCTTCGGCTTTCAACTCAGCCTTGAACGGCTGTCTGTTTTTCAGTGGCATGCCCACGAAATGATATTCGGATATGCCATGGCCGTAATCGCCGGCTTCCTTCTCACTGCGGCCTGGAACTGGACCGACCAGGAAACTGCCACTGGAGCCGGGCTGGCGGTTATTTTTGCCCTGTGGGTCCTTGCCCGCATCCTGATGATCAACGGGACAGGTTATATTCTCTATGCCGCCGTGGCTGACCTCGCGTTCATGGCAAGCCTTGCATTTGCCGTTGCCAGGCCGATCATCAGGGTTCGTCAGAAAAGGCAGGCAATGGTCCTTCTCCTCGTTTTTCTGCTGGCTGCGGCGAACGCGTTGTTCTATCTCGGAGTAATGGGTGTTGTCGGCCCGGGTGTGAACCTGGGCATCCAGAGCGGCCTCTACCTGGTGCTGGGCCTGGTGTTGTTCATGGGGCGCAGAGTCATACCGTTTTTCACCGAGCGGGGCGTTGGTTACCCGGTGGAGTTGAAAAATTCCCGGAACAACGACATTGCCACCTTTGTGCTGTTTCCGGCCTTCCTGGTCAGCGAGGTTTTCTTTCCCCGCCACCTTGCCGGCGCCCTGCTCGCCGGCGGCCTGTTTGTGTCGAACTCCATCCGGTTGCACGGTTGGCATACCCTGGGTATCTGGCAGAAACCCCTGCTGTGGGGCCTTTTCGCGTCGTTCCTTATGATCAACCTGGGCTTTCTCGTGCGCGCCATGGCGCCGGTCACCGCCCTGCCGGGCTACCTGCACATCCACGCCTTTGCGGTTGGCGGCATCGGCATCGTGACCATGAGCATGATGGCCCGGGTATCCCTGGGCCACACCGGCAGGAACATATACCAGTCAAGGGCGCTGATGACCGTGCTGTTAGGCTGCATGGCTCTGGCGGCGTTGATCCGGGTATTTTTTCCGCTGATGGACCCGGTTGACTACCAGCTCTGGATCGTCGTTGCCGGGCTCCTGTGGATGATTACTTTCAGCCTGTTCTCGATCATTTTCATTCCGATGCTGTTGACGCCCAGGGCTGATGCCAGTAAAGAAACAGCGTAAAAGAAACAGCCTAATTTTGTCGTTCCGAACTTTATGAGATACCCGTCATGACCGAAATCACCCAGTCCTTTTCCGACCACGAACGCATTCCGCTGAAGGACTATGCCGAGAAAGCGTACCTGGATTATTCCATGTACGTGGTACTGGACCGCGCGCTTCCCCACATCGGCGACGGACTCAAACCGGTCCAGCGGCGCATCATCTACGCGATGAGTGAACTGGGGCTGAGCGCAACGTCCAAGCACAAGAAGTCGGCCAGGACGGTTGGCGACGTGATCGGCAAGTTTCACCCGCACGGCGACTCGGCCTGCTACGAGGCCATGGTGCTGATGGCCCAGCCCTTCGCATTCCGCTACCCGCTGGTGGACGGGCAGGGAAATTTCGGCTCGCCCGACGATCCCAAGTCCTTTGCCGCAATGCGCTACACCGAGTCCCGGCTGACGGCCTATTCGAAAAGCCTGCTGGGCGAACTGGGCCTGGGGACGGTGGACTGGGGGCCGAATTTCGACGGCACCCTGCAGGAACCCCTGATGTTGCCCTCCCGGCTGCCGAACGTGCTGCTCAACGGCAGCACCGGGATCGCCGTCGGCATGTCCACCGACATCCCTCCGCACAATCTTCGTGAAGTGGTCTCGGCCACGATTCATCTGCTGGAGCAACCCAAGGCCACCGTCGCCGACCTGTGCCAGCACGTAAAAGGCCCCGACTTTCCGACCGGTGCGGAAATCATCACCTCCGGAGAGGACCTGCAAGCCCTGTACGAAACCGGTTACGGCTCGGTCAAGATGCGGGCCATCTGGGAAAAGGAAAACGGTGAAATCGTCATCACGGCTCTGCCTCACCAGGTTTCTCCGGCCAAGGTGCTGGAGCAGATCGCCGCGCAGATGCAGGCCAAGAAACTGCCGATGGTCGAAGACCTGCGGGATGAGTCGGACCATGAAAATCCCACCCGGCTGGTGATCGTGCCGCGCTCCAACCGGGTGGACCTGGAACAACTGATGAACCACCTGTTTGCGACCACCGACCTGGAACGCAATGTGCGCGCAAACTTCAACATTATCGGCATCAACGGCCGGCCCCAGGTCCTCAATCTGCGCGAACTGCTGAAGCAGTGGCTGTCGTTCCGGATGGATACCGTCGTGCGGCGCCTGAATCACCGCCTCGACCAGGTCGTCGATCGCCTGCACATCCTGGAAGGCTTGCTGGTTGCCTACCTGAATATTGACGAGGTCATTTACATCATCCGGCACGAAGACAAGCCGAAACCGGTGCTGATGGAACGTTTCGGCATCACCGGCACCCAGGCCGAGGCCATCCTCGAACTGAAGCTGCGCAACCTGGCCAAGCTGGAAGAAATGAAAATCCGCGACGAACAGGACCTGCTGGCCGACGAGCGGGATGAGCTGGAAAAAATCCTCGGCTCAAACGCCCGCCTCAAGACCCTGATCAAGCAGGAACTGCTGGCTGACGCGAAACTTTACGGCGACGACCGCCGTTCCATCCTGGTGGAACGCGACGCCGCACAGGCGCTGCGCCAGGAGGACCTGCTGCCCTCAGAACCGGTGACCATCGTGCTGTCGAAGTCCGGCTGGGCGCGCTCGGCCAAGGGCCACGACATCGACCCCGCCTCGCTGAATTATCGCGCCGGCGACGAGTTCCAGCATTCAGCGCCGGGCCGGAGTAACGAACAGGCGGTATTCCTGGACTCCCGCGGCAGGGCCTTTTCGCTGGCCGCGCATTCCCTGCCCTCTGCGCGCACCCAGGGCGAGCCCCTGTCCAGTCGGTTCACGATCCCGGCCGGCGAAAACTTCCTGTACACCCTGTGCGGCAGCCCCGAGCAGAAAATCCTGCTGGCGACCTCGTTCGGCTATGGTTTCGTCACCGAACTGGGCAACCTGCACAGCCGGATGAAGGCCGGAAAAGCCCTGCTCAGCGTACCGGCCGGTGCGGTCCCCGTGATGCCCGCGGTCTACGACCCGGACGCTTCGAACACCATCGTATGCGCCACGTCAGACGGCTACCTGCTGGCCTTTCCGCTGGAGGAAGTGCCAGAACTGGCCAAGGGCAAGGGCAACAAGCTGATCAACGTGCCGCCGAAACGGCTCAAGGCCGGCGAAGAATTCATGGTGGGCCTGACCGTGATGGGCGACAAGGACGAAATTCTGATCTGGGCCGGGCAGCGATACCTGCGTATGAGCGCGAAAGACATCGAGCATTTCCGCGGAGAACGCGCCCACCGCGGACGCAAACTGCCGAGAGGATTCCAGCGGGTCACGAAGATCGAGCGGGCGGTGGATTGATGGTTCCGGCTTAGGGCTGGCAGCCCGGCGTATGAAAAACACAGCAAATACAGAAACATGAAAAACCAGTAGTGTCCCAACGTTTGGTCCATCATGACTCATAACATAATGAATAGTAAAGGTTAAATGACGATTCTCCCTGGTCTCGATTTGAACTGTGATTACCAGTTCTGTCACGCTCCGAAGACTGACTTCGGGGAGTGGCATGATGAACCAGGGCACATTGGTTTTTGCGCAGTTGACGCAGCATCTTCCGTTGACGACGTTTCGTCGTTGCGTGGCAAGGTATCGTGGGGAGTACAAGGTCAAAACGTTTTCTTGCCTCGATCAGTTTCTGTGTATGGCGTTCGCTCAACTGACCTATCGGGAAAGCCTGCGGGATATCGAGGCATGCCTTCGAGCCCAGCGCAGCAAGCTTTATCATCTCGGTATTCGCTCCGTGGTGTCTCGCAACACGCTGGCCAACGCCAATGCCACGCGGGACTGGCGGATCTATGCCGACTTCGCACAAAGTCTGATTGGAATCGCCCGCAAGCTTTACGCGGACGAACCTTTGGCGTCGACTTGAACGAATCGGTTTACGCCCTCGACACCACCACGATCGATCTGTGTCTGTCGGTGTTTCCGTGGGCGCCATTTCGCACGACCAAGGCAGCGATCAAACTGCATACCTTGCTCGACCTGCGGGGCAATATCCCCAGTTTTATTCATATCAGCGACGGCAAGATGCACGAGGTCAACATCCTCGACCAGCTGTTGCCGGAACCAGGGGCCTTTTACATCATGGATCGCGGGTTTCTCGACTTCGAGCGGCTCTACCGATTCCACACCGCCGGCAGTTTCTTCGTGACGCGGGGCAAGTCGAATCTGAAGGTCAGGCGACGTTACTCGCATGCCGTGGACCGGTCGAGCGGGATTGATCTGCGATCAGACCGTTGTGCTGACGGGTTTCTATGCGTTCAAGGACTACCAAGCGCCGCTGCGGCGAATCCGCTTCAAAGATCCGGAAACCGAGAAGACACTGGTATTTCTGACCAACAACTTCACCCTGCCAGCGCTGACCATCACCGAGCTTTACCGGTGCCGGTGGCAAGTGGAACTGTTCTTCAAATGGATAAAGCAGCATCTGCGAATCAAGTCCTTTTTTGGCACCACAGAAAACGCCGTGAAGACGCAAATCTGGATTGCCGTATCCGTTTACGTCCTGGTGGCCATCGTGAAGAAACGGTTGAACATCAGCGCGAGCCTTTATGAAATGCTACAGATATTAAGTTTGACCATGTTCGAAAAAATCCCGTTGGATCAACTGCTTGCAAAATCCATGTCAGACGATGTTCACGCGGTATCAGCTAACCAGCTGATTCTCTTTGAGTAAACGTTGGGACACTACTGATGAAAAACCTGAATTTAAAACCACCGAAGAAACCGGCACTAGTACTGCCGTTTTCAAACTAATTGTAGTTATGCTCTTGGTCCGATCAAAACTCTAGTTGTGTCTATATCCGGAGACAATTTGGAAAATCGAGCAATGGACATTACTGATTTCCTTTTAATGGACACAGATGGTGTGGAAATTAGAGCCGATGCTTTCAAAAATCACATCGCTTTCAGTTGCTGGGTGTGTGGTCATTCAGTCCTCGCTTGTTGCTCGCCAGATCAGCGCGGAAGCGACGAAGAACACCCGGTGACTTGTAAAGATTGTAAAACCGCTTATTTTCTGGATGTTCGCCCCCATGCTCGCAAGCTCTATATTCACCACGTGTAAGAGTTTCCCGCATAATTATAGTTATGCAGAAGTCAGGAAAGATGAAGTCGCAATATGGAATGCGTAAGCAAGTTTCCTACATTTCTTTGCTGTTGTTATTGGTAGGCTGTGCGCGCACCTCACCGAGCACTTGGTCAAAAGAATTCGTAGCTTCGCTTGAGTGCGGAATGAATCCGGAGACTGTAAACCGAATTGCAAAAGGAAGACTTGAAGAATTGTCGGGTCGTTCTCCACACGGGACTCATTTTGTTCATAAGTCGGGTACAGATGTATGGTTGGATTTTACGGGTAAAGGGTTGCAAAGTACGAAAATTACATGGGTCGTTAGGCTAACTTTGGCTGATGCTCAACCCCGAGTTAATCTTTGTGGTGATGGAAGTGCATAACAAATCGTTAAAGTGCGTTCCGGCCTGCGGCCTCCACCGGAAAGCCACTTCGTGGCTTCCGCTTAACTAAAACGTTATAAGTCTTTGGCCACCATTGCGTCCACTTGTAGTATAATGTATTACAACTAGCTACAGGAGCCATCTATGGGTGTAACAAGTATTCGCCTTAACAAGGACATCGAAGTCCCGCTTGAGCAGCTTGCTAAGAAACTGGACCGGAGCAAGAATTACTTGGTTAACCAAGCGATTAAGGAGTATGTAGTACGCCAGTCAATGGAGGACCTGCGATGGTCCGACACTGTGCAGGCGTTGGAATCCGTCAAAGCTGGACGATTGATCGAGTCGCAGGAAGTATCGGAGTGGCTCAAATCCTGGGGAAGTGATTCGCCGAAGTCACCTCCCAAGGTATGAGGATCAGGTTTACCGTTGAAGCGATTCATGATCTCGAACGACTGCGCGCTTTTGTGGAGTCCAAGAACCCGCATGCCGCTAGACGCATTGCTGCTGAAATTTTGGATGGGATCGAGAACCTGGCCGTATTCCCCGATATGGGACTCCCGGTGAGCCGCGCTCCAGATCCTCGAGTGATTCGCGATCTGTTTATTGGAATCTATACCGTTCGTTATCTCAGAGAAGAAAACCCCATCATCATACTTCGGATTTGGCAGGGCAAGGAATCGGAGAAAGACTCATAACAAATCATTAAACTCGGACGCGCTACTGCGCTCCGGTTAATTCAAACGTTATGCAAACTAGAAATCATTTGCCTATACCATAAATGGTATATATACTTTATTCAGTATGTGGCAAATTCTCGAACACAAGCGCCTGGAGCGGCGTTTAAATCCTTACCCATCGAGATTCTCAAACGCTATGAAAAGTGGAAGGACATTCTTGCTATAAGTGGTCCGAAGGACTTATTGCTCATTCGTGGATTCCGGGACGAAGCATTATTAGGTAAATGGCAGGGATACAGATCATCAAGGTTGGGGATTAAATATCGAGTTATATACCAGATCGAGGCTGCACGGAAATTCTGGTTAAAGTTATAGACCTAACCCCCCACGATTATCGGAAGAAATGAAATGAGTGAATTCAAACCTTCAAAAAAGAGAATTGAAGTATCCGTTGGCGAATCAGTCAGGATTATCCGCGAACTTCAGGGTATGAGCCAAAACGATTTATCAAATTTGTCTGGAATTCCGCAATCAACGATTTCTGCCATAGAAAACGACCGAATTAATTTGGGTGTAGAGCGAGCCAAGACTTTGGCGCGCGTGCTTAAATGCCACCCTGCTGTTCTGGTATTTCCAGGCTGGGGTGTGGAACGTGCCAACGCTGCAGAACAAGTCGTTTAAGTACGTTCGCTGCGCTCACCGGACGCCTTCGGCGCCGCTTAACTAAAGCGTTAGCTTTCGGTATACATAAATAAGAAGGAGTTAAGTGGTGAATGATTTACAAAAAATAGGGGGAGTTGCGGCTCTTTTCGAGGCCATTATTTACGTGTCGGCTTTCGTATTTTTTGGTGCGTTCTGGAATTTTCCAGCGGACGCTGATTCTGTGCAAAAGTTATCTTTTTTAGCTGATAATCAAGTCATCCTATCCGTCGTAAACCTTACTATGTATGTATTATTTGGCATTTTTTTGGCTGTATTAGTACTGGCGCTTCATGAGCGTTTGAAAGGCAACACGACAACCCTATCGCGAACCGCTTCTTTGTTTGGTGTTGTTTGGGTAGGCCTGGTTATTGCAAGCGGAATGATTGCAAATATAGGTTTGGGTGTAGTTATCGAACTATCAGCAAAGGATCCAGAACAAGCAATGATTGCCTGGAGGACAATTAACGCTGTAGTCGAAGGCCTGGGTGGAGGGAACGAAATTGTTGGAGGTTTGTGGGTTCTATTATTAAGTATTGCAGCTTTAAGAGGAAGTGAGCTTACGAAATTACTTAACTACTTTGGTATATTGATTGGAGTGGCAGGCGTTCTCACAGTTTATCCTGCTAACGTAATAACTGAAATTTTTGGGCTAGGCCAAATTGTATGGTTCACTTGGTTGGGTAGTCACATGCTCCGTAGCCAAAGCTAACAAATCGTTCAAGTACGTTCCGGCCTGCGGCCTCCACCGGACGCAGATAAGCTGCGCCGTTTAACTCAAACGTTATCTTTACAAAACGTACGTTATAGCGTACGCTACGAGCATGAGTACTCTTACCGCAAGTGAAGCCCGGGCGAAGCTGTATCGGCTAATTGATGAAGCGGCTGAAACCCACACACCCATTCGAATTACCGGGAAGCGCAATAGCGCTGTCTTGGTCTCCGAGGAAGATTGGTCTGCCGTCCAGGAGACCGTGTATCTTTTGTCAGTGCCCGGCATGCGAGAGTCAATCCGAGAGGGTCTAGATACTCCGGTCGAAGAACTTTCCTCGGAGCTTGACTGGTGACATGGCGGCTCGTTTACACGAGGCACGCCCAAAAAGATGCTCGGAGGTTAGCCAAGAGCAACTTGAAAGAGAAAGCGCAATCGCTGCTCAAGTTGCTCGAAGAAGACCCGCTTCAAACTCCTCCGCCATACGAGAAGCTAGTCGGCGATCTCTCCGGCGCTTTTTCCCGCAGAATCAACATCCAGCATCGACTTGTTTACCAAGTATTGGCCGAGGAAAAAGTCGTGAAAATCATTCGAATGTGGACTCATTACGGATGAAAGATTAGGAGTGGGAAGGCTACTGGCCTACTTCGACCGTTCAACCGTTCGCAAACCATATCAACAGCGTTCCAAAGTACGTGATCTCCCAGACGCTGGAAACGGTGTCCTGGGGAACAAGCGGAAACGCTACCTTGCTCAAAGGCGATCTCGCCGACGTGATCGCCCCCTTGAAGCAACAGCCAGGCAAGAACGTCGGCATCCATGGCAGCATCCGGTTAGTTGAATCTCTATTACACGCTGACCTACTCGACGAGCTACGGATGGAAATTTATCCGGTAGTCGCTGGTAGTGGCGCGCGCCTGTTCCAGGACGGTCGCCCGCCGAAACAACTGCAACTCGCAGCCTCACACACAACCAGCAACGGGGTTGTGATTGTGACCTATCAACCGGACAGAGTTGCCAAATCGTCCTAACAACCGGTTGCAGCAAATTGTTGCGTAGTGCGCAACGCGCTATAATGAGCGGGTGATTAAGTCGTTCCGACACAAGGGCCTGAAGAAGTTCTATGAAATAGGGAGCGCGGCAGGTGTTCAGTCGAGTCACAAGACCCGATTGAGAATGATTTTGGCGGCACTCGATACAAGCTTGGAAATTGGTGATATGAATGTTCCAGGCTTCAAATTGCACCCGCTGAAAGGCCGATTTAAAGGCCGCTGGTCCGTGTCGGTCAGCGGAAATTGGCGAATCACATTCGAGTTTCGGGAAGGAAACGCTTACGTTTTAGATTACAAGGATTATCACTAATGGCCATGCACAATCCCCCACACCCGGGTGAATTCATTCGCTCGGTCTATCTGGAACCGTTTGAGCTCAGCGCTCGAGCATTGGCGGAAAAGCTGGCTGTTTCGCCGTCCACGCTCAATCGAATCATCACGGGTAAGAGTGGTGTCAGCCCCGAAATGGCATTGCGGCTTTCCAAGTCTCTTGGGCGGTCGCCTGAGAGTTGGTTGGCCATGCAGGACGCTTACGATCTCTGGCAGGCTAAACGCCACGCTAAACTCGATCGCGTGAAGCAAGTTGAATTTGCAGCATAACAATTCATTAAACGCGGACGCCGGCGAAGCCGGCGCCGGTTAATTCAATCGTCATGTGCACCTAGTTCGTGTTTTTATTACGAACCATATAAACATATGGAATAATAGCCATTTTGGCACTATAATTATCAGATGAGCAAGGAAAGTTTTGATTGGGAAATAGCGAAAGACCGCGCAAACCAAGAGAAACATGGCCTTTCATTTGCGCAAGCACAGTACGCATTTGCAGACCCACATCGGGTTATTGCCAAAGACATAACCCATAGTGATGATGAAGATCGGTTCTATTGCTTTGGTCAGGTTGGTGAGGGTATTGCCACAGTGAGGTTCACTTACCGTGACAAGGTTATCCGTATTTTTGGCGCAGGCTATTGGCGAAAAGGTAAACGAATTTATGAGCACGAAAATCAAGTACACAAATGAGCCACTAGGAAAAGTTGAGGTTGTTGCTGACATGCTGCCTTCACCCGAGGAATTGGCATTTAAGGAAGATTCCGTCAAGGTCACAATTTCCTTAAGCAAATCCAGTGTCGACTTTTTTAAGCGGGAAGCAAAAAAACATGACACAAAATACCAGCAGATGATCCGACGTCTCCTGGATGCTTATACTCGTGCCCAAGACCGGCACATAACAAATCATTAAACGCGGACGCCGTAAAGGCGCCGTTTAATTCAGACGTTAAGTGTCTTGAAACGCCGTCATGGAAGATAGCGAAAACGCCAGGTCCAGGTTGGCCGCATACTTCGGCGGCGCAACGGTTGTAGCATCTTTGCTTCTGGTAGCTTGGGAAATCCGGCAGAACACCGCGGCGTTGTCAGCCCAGGCGTTACAAGACCTCAATGCCATGGCCAACGAAACTCTGCTTTCAGCTGCAGAAAACCTTCAATTGGCTCAAGTACTGCAAAAAGGAGATGAAGATCCGTCATCACTGACGGGCGCGGAAAATTTACAGTACTGGGCCTATAACTATGCGCAGATCAACTCGTTAGATGCCGCCTTCGGCTTTTATCAAAAGGACATCCTCAGCGAAGAGGATTATTCCGGTTGGCGAATCTACACATGCAAATATCTTCGAGGCCCGTCAGTCCGAACAATTTGGAATAGAGACAAGACGACTTTCGGCGATGATTTTGTCGCTTTTGTAGAGCGCGAATGCAACTTGTGAACATCCGCTCCAACTACAGAGAAGCGCCACCTGACAAGTCGGTGGAGCGGACACTTGACCGTTCCTTCCCTGCGCTGCCGCTCCGGTCAGTCGCCGTCCAGTGCCGCTCACCTCGGCGTTGGGCGGAAACTACATAAATTAAAGGTTACTATGTCAATTCTCTTGTTCGTTGTTGGTTTGGGCTTTCTAATTATCGGTGCGGAAGCTCTGGTACGGGGTGCATCTCGCATGGCGGTTGTCCTTGGCATATCGCCGTTGGTCATCGGTTTCGATTTACCAGTCATGATCGCAGTAGCGTTGGCGTGCCTGCCATTATTTTTCACAGGTGGCGTAATTAGCCGTCAGGAAGGTGCGTTGTTACTGGGGTATTACGTGGCTTACACGCTATACCTTGTTTTAGCCGCATCTCAGCATGATGTCTTGCCGGAGTTCAGTGCAGTTATGCTGTACTTCGTCATTCCACTAACAGTTGTCACAGTATTAATTGTAACGCTGCGTGAAATGAGCAGCCGGAAACAGCGTCGGTCGAAATGATTCCGGACGCAGGCATGACCCCGCCCAACAATTCGTTCCACTGGACGGCTTTTCCGCTGCGGTCTAAAGCCGCCAGTGAGCTTGGTCGTTATGTTTTCAGGATAGATATTTTATGACCGGCAGCACCAAAACAGTTCAAAGCTCCGCCATGGTAATCAGCGTCTTTGTGGCTCTGACAACAGTCTTCTATTTCGCCGGGATTTGGCTGATTTTCCGACTGGGTAGCGCAACTCCATTGATGCTGTCCGTCGGGTTGGCCGCGATCATTACTTGCCTTGTCACACGAAAGGGGCTGCGAACCCTGGGATGGCATTGGGGCAGTTGGAAGATTCAATGGCTCAACTACCTTTTGCCTGTATGCTATGCGGCGCTTGCATACGGGTTCATCTGGGCGACCGGCCTTGGTAGCTGGTACGACGTCGATTTCGTCCAGCAACAGAAAGAAAGTTACAACCTGACGGCCTGGTCAGACGCGGCTGTCATTGGCTTGCATTTTCTGCTCACTGCTACCGTCAGTTTTGTTCTGCTATTGCCGTCGGTGCTGGGTGAGGAACTTGGATGGCGAGGCTTGCTCGTGCCTGAATTGTCCAAGCTGATGCCGTTCACGGGCGTGGCCCTGGTTTCGGGTTTGCTTTGGGCCGTATGGCACTGGCCGTTGATGTTTATGGGGTTGTATGGGGCGGCAGAAGCCACGCCATTTCTCTATCAATTGACGTGCTTCACAGTGTGCATCATGTCCATGTCGGTCGTTATGACGTACTTCAGGCTGAAGACCGATAGCCTTTGGCCTGCCGTTGTTTTTCACATGAGCCACAACGTTTTCTTACAGAAGTTCTTTGGCCCGATGACTTCGGAGAATGCCAACTCCGCATGGTTTTTGGACGAATTCGGCATTGTGGTGCCAGCCATCCTGGCAATGCTCGCAATCCATTACGGGAGAAGGGGCCACCGCGAGTTTGATGCGGTCAGAACATAACCATTCGTTGCAGTGAACATTTGACCCGCCACCCATTTTTGCTGCCGCAAAAACCTGCGTCACCTCAAAAGCTGCTGAACTCAGGCGTTATGCACATCTGTAACCTGTTACGTTACAGGGTACAATATACGCACTGATTCGAAGTTTCCCGCACAAGGGGCTTGAGCAATTCTTCCTCAAGCGAAACGAGTCCGGAATTCAAGCCAAACACGCTGCGAAGCTCCGTCTCAGTCTCGGCCGGATATATGTGTCACAAACTCCCAAGGATATGAATTTGCCAGCTCTTTACGTTCACCAACTCGGAGGCGACAGACGGGGGATCTGGTCGATACGAGTCAGTGGCACCTGGCGAGTCAAGTTCCGATTCAATGAAAGTGATGCCGAGATTGTCGACCACGATTGAGGTGAAGCCATGTTGATGCACAATCCTCCACATCCCGGCGAGATAATCCGGGAACTGTGCCTGGAACCCCTTGGCATTTCTGTTACCGAGGCAGCTGAAGGCCTGGGTGTCAGTCGAAAGACGTTGTCTTCCATTCTCAACGGAAGATCCGGAATCAGTCCGGAGATGGCTATTCGTCTTTCAATCGCATTTGACACTTCACCTGAGAGTTGGCTTCACCATCAGTCTCAGTATGATTTGTGGCAGGCCGATCAGAATCGAGGCTCAATTAAAGTTCGTAGGCTGTCGGCAGCATGAAGAAACTGCATGACAAATCACTAAACCCGGACGCCAGCGACGCTGCGCCGCTTAACTCAAACGTTGGGCGGCTATCCGACAATGTCGTTGCTTGAAGCATTTGCCCTCGGTGTCGTTGTGCTTGCAGGCGCTTACCTGCTTGTCTTAGGAGCCGCATCACTGTTCGTGCCGGCCAGAGCCAGTCGGTTCCTGCTCGGGTTCGCCAGTTCTGCGTCGGCGCACTTCATGGAGATGTTTCTGCGCCTCGCCGTCGGAGCTGCGCTCGTCATCTTTGCACCACGCATGTCTCTATCTCGCGCTTTCAACCTCTTCGGCTGGGTGCTGCTTGTCACTACCGCGTGCCTGCTGATTGTTCCTTGGCGGTGGCATCATCGCTTCGCGCGACAAGTCGTGCCCATCTTTACACGCTACATCTCGCTGATTGGCGTGGTTTCCTTAGCAATCGGTGGTCTCATTCTCTGGGCGGTGGTGGCACATGGCAGCGCCGCCTGACAATTCATTCAAGCCGAAGCCGCTTCGCGGCTCGGCCTAATTCAGGCGTCAGGTGATCAAGGCAATCAGGGGCAAGCCAGGTATGGAAAAACAAAATACTTCAAACACCATTGATGAGTACATAGATTTAGCGGACCCAAACGTACGTGACATATTATGCGAGATCAGGAAAATCATACGAGCTAACGCACCTGCGGCCGAAGAATGTATGAGCTACAGAATGCCCGCTTTCAAACGTAGGCGGCCTTTTATATATTTCGCTGCATTCAAAAACCACGTCGGAGTATATCCACCGGTAAACAATGATGAATCACTCATCATTAAATTATCGAAATACAGAAATGAAAAAGGAAATCTGAGCTTTTCGCTGAAAGAGCCCATTCCTTATGAACTCATCGGGCAAGTAGCGAAGGCGTTATATGAGCAATATGCGGACTAGTATGCGTCATTCGCGGATTCCGGGATGCAGAATCATTATCTGTGAACTTTAAGGCATGTGTTGCGAAAACCCACCAAGACAAGGAAGAATCGTATGTATCCGGACAAAAAGTTCATAGTTGAGGATCTTGTCGAGATCCGAGCCTTCGTGGATCAATATCCCCTTGCAACACTAGTGGCAACTGATTTGAGTGGGAAATTCGTAGCGACTCACATACCGTTGCTTGTTCAGAATTGGGGTGAGCACATTGTATTTCGTGGACATGTCATGCGCGAGACCGACCACTGGAAGGCGCTTGCGCACTCCCCTGATGTTTTTGTCTGCTTTCTCGGGCCGGATGCACCCATTCTCGGCAGTTGGCAGCTAACGCCACGATTCGGGGGAACCTGGAACTACCAAGCAGTTCACGTGCAGGGTACTGTGCAGGGTCGAGACCGTGAAACTCTGGTACTGCATTTGGAGGAACTGAAAAACCGATTCGAGACTAGCCCAAAACACAAATTTACCAGCCTTCCTCCTGACTACGTCGATGCGCTATTGCCGATGATTGAGTGCATCGACATCGTGGTCTCTGATTTGAAATGCATATTCAAGCTCAGTCAAAATCGAAGCATCGAGGAGTTTGATCGCACAGTGGATAATTTGCGGTTAAGAGACGGTAAATCGGCGCTCGTTGCCGAGGAAATGCAGAAACGCCGGGATGGGTTCTACCCGTGATACCCAACCATGCGTTCAAGCAGTTTTCCAGGTGAATGTGAAATCCAGGGCACGTCAGATCTGCAACATATCGCTGTCGTACCAGCGACAATTCAGGAGCAGATCGTCATAATATGCCGATCCAATGGTAAAGGCGACCGGAGGTTATGAAAAAAATTCATGTCAACAAGATACTTGCCGCAGGCGTGCTGGCTCTGTTTGCAGGATCGCCCTCTGCCTGCACCTGGGTCAAACCCACCCCGGCGGGCGAGTTTGTGCGGGTGGCTTACGCCGATGCCGTTGTCGCCTGTACACGCAAGGGCAATGTCAAGGTCAGTCTCAAGGACAAGGTGGCGGGAGTCGGACGCAAGGCAGAAAAAGTCAAATGCCGAGTTGTCGGTCCTTGCCCGCAACGAAGGCGCTACGATGGGCGGGGACACCGTGGTGGCTGAATCACCCGTATCCGAAGGCAGCCAGGAGTTCGGTGTCTACCAGTGTAAACATTGACAGACGCATAAGCTCGCTAAAACATCTCCCGGGCCTGGAGCAAGGCTTCGACCAGTGCGTCTACTTCACTCTCGGTGTTGTACATGCCGATCGACACGCGGACAGTCGCGGGAACCTCGAAAAATTGCATGACCGGCATCGCGCAGTGGTGGCCGGTTCTCACCGCGATGCCGTGGTGGTCGATGATGGTGCCCAGGTCGTGGGGGTGGATGTCGCCGAGTGTGAAACTGATCACGCTGGCTTTATCCCGCGCGGTTCCAATGATTCGAAGCCCTTCAATTTCCAATAGTTTTTCGGTCGCATAGGCCAGCACCCGGTGCTCGTGCGCGGCGATTTCTGTCATGTCGAATTGTGACAGGTAGTCAACGGCGGCAGCCAAACCGACTCCTCCGGCGATATCCGGGGTACCTGCTTCGAATTTTGCCGGCACGTCGTTCCAGGTCGTTTTTTCAAACGTGACCCGCCGGATCATTTCGCCTCCGCCCTGCCAGGGCGGCATGGCATCAAGGGTTGCCTCGTGGGCCCACAGGGCACCGATCCCGGTTGGCCCGTACATCTTGTGGGCTGACAGGCAGTAAAAATCACAGCCCAGGGCCTGCACATCGACGGCGTTGTGCGGCATGGCCTGTGCGCCATCCACCAGTACGGGTATGCCGAACCGTTTGGCCATGCGGCAGATTTCGGCCACCGGGTTGATCGTCCCCAATGCGTTTGAAATGTGCACGACGCCGAGCAGCTTGACCCGTTCGGACAGCATCGATTCCAGCGCGTCCATCTCCAGTTCGCCGCGCCGGTTGATCGGAACGACTTTCAGGCTCGCCCCGGTCTGTTCACAGACCATCTGCCAGGGGACGATGTTCGAGTGGTGCTCCATGTGGGTGACCAGGATTTCATCCCCGGGCTTGAGCACCGGGCGCAGGAAACTCTGCGCCACCAGGTTGATGGACTCGGTGGTTCCCCGGGTGAACACGACCTCCCGCCAGGAGGGGGCATTGATGTACCCGGCGAGCTTCCTGCGTCCGTCCTCGTACAGGTCGGTGGCTTCCTGGCTCAGGGTGTGGACACCCCGGTGGACATTGGCGTTGTGTTCGCGATAGAAATTGTCCGTCGCTTCGATCACCGCCAGGGGCCGCTGGGCCGAAGCAGCCGTATCGAAATAGACCAGGGGCTTGCCGTGAACGGTCCTGCCCAGGATCGGGAAATCCGCCCGGACTTTTTCCACTTCGAATTTTCTTTTGCCTTCACGTCATTCCCCCAACGGGACCGGAAACATGGTTTTTAGCATTCCAGTTTTCGCGGATGAATCCGCTCCTACGGTGACCCAGGCATGGCGGAATCGATCATCACTGAAATACGCGCTGCCAGGACCCGATCGTCCAGACGGTCAGTCACCGCATGGCAGAACGCCATGGTCAGAATCCGCCGGGCCTGGTCCTCGCTGAGGCCACGGGAGCGCAGGTAGAACACCGCCGTTTCGTCCAACTGCCCCACGGTGGCACCATGGCTGGCCTCGATTTCGTCTGCGTAGATTTCAAGCTCCGGCTTGGTATCCATTTCCGCCAGCGCGGACAGCAGCAGGTTGGCGTTCGACTGGCGCACGCTGGAGCCATCCGCCCCGGGCCGGATCAGCGCGCGGCCATTGAATACACCGCGGCTGCTGCCACCGAGCACGCCGCGGAAAAACTGGTTGCTGCTGCAACCCGGCGCCGCGTGGTCCACGCTGATGTGGTTATCGACGTGGCGTTTGCGATCCAGCACAAATGCGCCGTCAAAAGCACAGTCCGCGGCTTCGCCCGCCAGCCTGGCGCCAAGGGCGTGCCGGACCAGGCCGCCGCCGAGGTCAAATCCGCTGTAACGGTATTTTGAACGGGAGGCCTGCTCTACCGAGGTCGAGGTCAGCAATACCACGTCATCGGATTCATTCTGGACCCGGACATGTCCCAGCCGGGATCCTTCGGCCAGGTCGACCTGGGTGACCAGGTTAAGTGCGCCTGCTGTTGGAGCGGTGCTTTCAAATTGTTCGACGAGATCAAGCTGACTTCCCGGCGCCAAAAGCACGACCAGCCGGAAATTACCGATGCGCGCCGGGTCTGACCCGGAAAGCGCATAACGGATAAGCAAGGCGCCGGCATCCACGTTTTCCCCCACGTGCACAACCAGCCCCCGTTGCAGAAAGGCCGTATTCAACGCCATGAAGGCGTTTCCGGGGCCTGCCACATCGGCCGACCCCAGCACCCGTTGCAGGGCGTCGCCAAACTCGGCAAGGCCCTCGACGAGGGACAGCAGGGTGAGACCCGCGGTTGTTTCGGGCAATGGGCCGTGCAGTCGTCCATCACTGATTTCGACCATTCCGGCGCCGGCCCGGCACAAGGGCTCCGGAAAACGCCCGGTTTGGGCTGCCGTGTCTGTTGCATCCAGAAACCGGGGCGCCATTTGCTCCAGCATGCGCAGCGGGGTGTATTTCCAGGCCTCGGTCTTTCGGTTCGGCAGTCCCGCCACCGCAAACTGTGCGGCCGCCTGTTCTTTCAATTCCCCCAGCCACGCCGGATCCGAAACGCCGGCTGATGCACTGAGTTCTTTTGACCACTGTTCAACCAGCGGCAAGGTTGCGGCAGATTCCATCTTCCGGTCTCCTCAGGCCCTGGCCCCGTTTCCGGCCGGCGTTTTCAGCGGCTTGATTCCGCCCTGTTCCAGCCAGGTATAGCCCTGTTCTTCGAGTTTCAGGGCCAGGTCGGCGCCGCCGCTTGCCACGATTTTGCCATCAGCGAGCACATGCACGACATCCGGAATGATGTGATCGAGCAGGCGCTGGTAATGGGTCACGACAATCATCGAGCGGTCTTCAGAGCGCAGCCGGTTAACACCCTCAGCGACCAGCCGGAGCGCATCGATGTCCAGCCCCGAATCGGTTTCGTCGAGGATGGCCAGCCTGGGTTCGAGCACAGCCATCTGGAAAATTTCGTTGCGCTTTTTTTCACCCCCGGAAAAACCTTCATTCACCGCCCGGTGCATCAGGTCATCGCTGATGTGCAGGATTTCCAGTTTTTCCCGCACCAGCTTCAGAAACTGCATCGAATCGAGTTCCGGCTCGCCGCGGTACTTGCGCTGTGCATTCAGCGCAGCGCGCAGAAAATACGTGTTGTTCACACCGGGAATTTCCACCGGGTACTGAAAGGCCAGGAAGATCCCCTCGCAGGCGCGCTCTTCCGGCTCCAGTTCCAGCAGGTTCTTACCCTGGTAGATGACTTCACCCGAGGTTACGGTGTAACCCTCGCGGCCTGCAATCACGTTTCCCAGCGTGCTCTTGCCGGCGCCGTTGGGGCCCATGATGGCATGCACTTGCCCGGCTGCGATCTCCAGGTTCAATCCCTTGAGTATCGGTTTGCCACCGACCGTGGCGTGTAAATCTCTGATTTTCAGCATATTTGATCCTTGAAACATTCGCGGATGAATCCGCTCCTACAAAACAAAATGGCGTTCAGCCGACCGCGCCTTCAAGACTGACTTCCAGCAGGGCTTTTGCCTCAACCGCAAACTCCATCGGCAGTTCCCGGAACACCTGTTTGCAGAAACCGTCGACGATCATCGACACGGCGTCCTCCTCGGAAATGCCGCGTTGCAGGCAGTAGAACAACTGGTCCTCGCCGATCCGCGAAGTGGTCGCCTCGTGCTCGACTTTCGCGCTGGCGTTTCCAACCTCGATGTAGGGAAACGTGTGCGCCCCGCAGCCCTTGCCGATCAGCATCGAATCGCATTGCGTGAAATTCCGCGCGTTTTCCGCTTTCTTCGAGATTCTGACCAGGCCCCGGTAGGCATTCTGGCCGTGTCCTGCGGAGATGCCCTTGGAAATGATTTTGCTGCGCGTGTCCCGCCCGATGTGGATCATCTTGGTGCCGGTGTCCGCCTGCTGGTAGTTATTGGTCAGCGCAACAGAGTAAAACTCGCCCACCGAGCGCTCGCCGCGCAGCACGCAGGAGGGGTATTTCCAGGTGATGGCGGAGCCGGTTTCGACCTGGGTCCAGGAAATCTTGGAGCGGTCACCACGGCAGTCACCGCGCTTGGTCACAAAGTTATAAATACCGCCGACCCCGTTTTCATCCCCCGGGTACCAGTTCTGCACCGTGGAATACTTGATCTCGGCGTCATCCAGCGCCACCAGTTCAACAACCGCCGCGTGCAGCTGGTTTTCGTCGCGCATGGGGGCCGTGCACCCTTCCAGGTAGCTGACGTGACTGCCTTCCTCCGCGACGATCAGCGTGCGCTCGAACTGGCCGGTCTCGGCGGCGTTGATCCGGAAGTAAGTGCTCAGTTCCATCGGGCAGCGCACGCCCCTGGGAATGAACACGAAGCTGCCATCGGAAAATACCGCGGAGTTCAGCGCGGCAAAAAAATTGTCCCGGGTCGGCACGACAGTCCCCAGGTACTTTCTGACCAGGTCGGGATGTTCTTTGACCGCTTCGGAAAACGAGCAGAAAATCACGCCCGCTTTTTTCAGTTCCGCGCGAAAAGTCGTCCCTACCGAAACCGAATCAAATACTGCATCTACCGCAACACCGGCCAGGCGTGCTCTTTCGTGCAGCGGAACACCCAGCTTGTCATACGTCTCCAGCAGTTTCGGGTCGACATCGGCCAGGCTTTGCGGGCGGTCCTTGTCGGACTTGGGCGCCGAAAAATAGGAGATTGCCTGGAAATCAATCGGGTCAATTTTCAGGTGGGCCCAGTCCGGCGGACTCATCGTCAGCCAACGCCGGTAGGCTTCCAGGCGCCACTCCAGCAGCCAGCCGGGTTCGCCTTTACGGGCCGATATCCAGCGCACGGTGTCTTCATCCAGCCCCGGCGGAACGGTTTCCGATTCGATGTCAGTGACAAAACCGTGCCGGTATTTCTGTTGGACAAAATGGTCAACGGAGGTCTGGTCCGGTGTGCTCTGTTCGCTTGTCATGGTCAAATTTCCCTAGCCTGCATTCAGGGTTGTAATGTGCAGGGGATTGGATTTTCTGCCGGCCGGCGCTGACATTTCGGCCAGGCTGACGTCACGCAGTGCCTGCGCCACGGCCTGGCTGATGCGCTGCCAGTTGCTGCGCAATTCGCAATTGTCTTCCTGGCTGCACAGGCCCTGCTCCACGCTGCACTCTGTCATCGCTATCGGCCCCTCGATGGCCGCAATCACTTCAGCGACGCTGATCTGGGCCGCCGTCCTGCTGACCTGGTAGCCTCCGTTCGCGCCGCGGTAGGACTCCAGCAGCCCGCCTGCCGGACAATAGCTTCAGCACCTTGCTGGCAGTTGGTGTTTCAACGTGAATCCGCTCGGCCAGCGCATGAGCGCTCAGCATTTCGCCTTCGCGGGTCAATTCCACCATCATCAGGATGGCGTAGTCGGTCAATTTGGAAATCCTGAGCATGGTCATATAGTACCATATAAGTACTGTTTAGAGTAAAACAACATACCAACCGTGCGGCAGTTCCTGCAAAATATGCTCATGACAGAACGTAACCAAGGCGCCGCACCCTCGAAGGACGGTAGGAAACAGGCTGCAGCCGAGCTGGGCGGCCGGCGTGATGAAACTCAAATCCGTCCAACTGCAGCCGGTCTCCGGGGACGCCAGTTTTCGCCGATACTTCCGCTTCATGGCCGATGGCCGTTCCATTATCCTGATGGACGCCCCCCCGGAAAAAGAGGACTCTGCGCCATTCGTTGATATTGCCGGCCGGCTCCGCCAGGCCGGGCTGAAAGCCCCCGCCATTCTTGAATTCGACCTCCGGCAGGGATTTGGCCTGCTGGAAGATTTCGGCGACACGCTATACCGTGAACTGATCCACGAAGAGTCCGCCGGCGCCTTGTTTCCGGAGCTTTTTGACGTACTCGACGGCATGGCCCGCCGGGTCACTACCCACGGCCTGCCGCAGTACGACGAGGCCGCCCTGGCGGTGGAACTGGATCTGTTCAAGACCTGGTACCTGGACCGGCATAAGGGACGGCCGATGCAGGGAGATGAGCTGGTTGCCTGGCAAAACGTCTGCCGCCTATTGATTGACTCGGCCCTTGAACAACCACAAACCTTCGTGCACAAGGATTTCCACTCGTGCAATTTGCTGCGCACTGACGACGGCCCCGGCATCATTGACTTCCAGGATGGGTTGCGCGGGCCCATCAGCTACGATTTCATCTCGCTGGTCTGGGACCGTTACGTCGCCTGGCCGCGGGAGCAGATCGAAAGCTGGATGAGGGCGATTCATGAACGGCTGCCTGTTGACTGCAGTTATCGGGAATGGGTCCGGTACTGCGACTGGATGGGGCTGCAACGCAACCTGAAAATCGTCGGGATTTTCGCCCGCCTCAGGCACCGCGACGGCAAGCAGGGCTACGTGGAAATGATTCCCCGTTTCTATCAATACCTGCTGGATGTTTTGCCCCGCTACTCCGAGTTTGACGATTTCCGCCAATTACTGGAACAAACAGAATGCGCGCCATGATCCTGGCGGCCGGCCGCGGTGAACGCCTGCGCCCGCTGACCGACACCCTGCCCAAACCCCTGGTGGACATCGGGGGCAAACCCCTGATCGAATATCACCTGGAAAACCTCGCCGCCGCCGGTTTCCGGAGTGTCGTCATCAACCAGGGCCACCTGGGTGACTTACTGCCGCAGGCGCTGGGCGACGGCAGCCGATGGGGACTCTCCATCCTGTGGTCTGACGAACAACCTGAGGCGCTGGAAACGGGCGGCGGCATTTTCCAGGCGCTGCCGAACCTGGGTCCCTCGCCCTTCCTGGTGATCAACGGCGACGTCTGGACCGACTACCCCTATGCCCGCCTGCGGGCCGTCAAATGCGACTGGGCGCACCTGGTCATGGTACGGAATCCGGCGCACCACCCGAACGGTGACTTTTCTCTTGAAGGCGGCCGCATTCGCGAGCAAGGATCAACGCTCCTGACCTTCAGTGGAATCGGGGTGTACAACCCGCGCCTGTTCCAGGGTTGCGTGGCGGGCAAGTTCTCCGTCGTCCCGTTGCTGAAGTCGGCAATGGAGAAACACCTGGTCACCGGAGAAGAGTTCCGGGGCGGCTGGAACGATATCGGGACACCGGAACGGCTGGAGGCGGCACGCAGAGCTTGTCACCGTGAATCTAAATGATGCCCACACAAATGCTTGCCATAGGTGTTGTACTGTGGTATAACACCTTTACACACAAAACAGCACGGAAACCGATATGAAACACAATCTATTGATCACCACTGCCCTGTTCGCCCTGCTGATCCTTGGAGGCTGCGGTAACAACGAAGAGCCCGGCAAGACAGCCGGCAGCAGTTCCGGAAATGAACTGCTGTCCTATGTGCCCGCTGACACCCCCTATGTCGCAGGAAACCTCGATCCGGTACCGGACGAAGTCATCGATGCCTTCCTGGAACGGCTGCAACCGGTGCTGGACACCATGCAGTCACAACTGACCGCCGCCAGGGTCGAAATGGAATCGCGGCAGCTTCATTCGGATGATCCGGGTGCGCGGTTTGCGCATGCGCTGCTGACGGAACTCGATGGAAAATTGAACCGCCCGGGCCTGGAAAGCATGGGTTTCGATCTGCGCTCAAATCGCGTGCTTTACGGAATGGGCGCGTTTCCGGTGATCCGGTTGGGGCTTTCCGACTCCGCGGCATTGCGCGAAACGGTCCAGCGAGTGATGGACAATGCGCAGATCCCGGCCCCCGAACAACAACTCCAGGGCGTTTCTTACTGGCGCCTGAGCGATGACGGCACTGCAGGCGTGTCTGCTGGACTCTATATCTCGATCCAGGAAGATCACCTGGCGATGTCCGTGTTTCCAACCATGGCCGAGGCCGAGCTTCTGCCGGCTTTTCTCGGCCTGCAAATGCCGCCGGTCAGTGATGCGCAAGCCCGGCTGGCAAATTTGAACAAAACTCACGGTTACACGGGCTACGGTTCCGGCATCCTGGATGTCCGGAAGTTCGTGGACCAGTTCCTGGGCCCCGACACGGTAGCCGCGAAGGCCCTGGCGGCTTCGGGTGAATTTGATCCGGCAAGGATCACCCCGGAATGTGTTGCAGAAATCCATGAAATCATCGACAACACTCCGCGCATGACGATGGGCATCAGGGAATTATCCGAGTCCGTTTTTGCGGTGCAGTACCGGCTGGAAACCCCGGAAACGCTGGCCGGTCAATTGATCGGGCTGGTATCCAGAATTCCCGCAGCGGACGCCCTGTCCGGCCGGATCCTGGAGCTTGCATTCGGCATGCGGTTTGGACCGGTGCGTGACTTCCTGCGGGAAAAGGCGACTGCGATCGCGGCTGACCCTTACCAGTGTGAATACCTGGCTGAACTGAATGACGACGCAGCCCGGGCGCTGGAACAATTGAACCAGCCGATGCCGCCTTTCCTGAATAATTTCCGGGGAGTCCGGGTCAGCATCAGCGAGATCACGACGACCCATGGCTCGATCCCTGAAAGCGCCCGCGGATACATGGCCGTCCACGTGGAACAGCCGCAGATGGTCATCGGCATGGCCCAGATGTTCCTGCCGGACCTTTCGGAGTTGCCGATTGCCCCGGGCGAACCACCGGTCCGGTTGCCGGAAAACCTGATCCCGGTCCCGAACCTGGTCGCTTACGCCGCCATGTCAGATGACGCGATCGGGTTGGCGCTGGGCGAAGGGGAGGAAACCGGGCTGCCGGCATTTCTGGACCTCAAGGCCGGTCCTGAAGGCATGTTTTTGTCCGCCAGTTATGACATGGCCGCTTATCTCGAATACAGCGGTAAGCTCGACGATTACTACGCAGGCGCCGATGACGCAGGGAACGACGGAAACCCGGCGCACGCGGCCGTACGCGAGTTGCGCGAAGCAGCATTGACCGCAATGAAGCAGATGGCTGACCGCAGCGACTCGAGCATGAGCTTCACCCCGGAAGGCCTGGTTATCGAAAGCCGAACCACGTTTAAGTAGGGAGTCGCCGGACTGGCTGATCTACTGCGGAAAGCCAGGCTGACAGTCCCGCCATGCGACTAAAGGCTGGTATTCGCCGACAGGCAAGATCGAAGAAGCCGGTTTTGGCAGATTTGCCGGTCTGGCGTAGCGGCATTTCAAAAGAGCGGAATCTGCAAATCCGCTTGGCCGCATGACGGATCCGAGACTCTAGCTTTTCAGAATCTCCCGGGCCAGCGGCACGGTGATTTTTCGCTTGCTGATGAATGCGGCATCCTTCAGTTGCTCCAGTGCCTGCAGCAGGGAGGCCATGTCGCGTTTACCGTGCTTCAGCAGGTAATTCTGGACGTCTTCCGGAAGTTCGATCCTGAGGGCCCGGGCCCGTTGCTGCAGAACTGCCAGCTTTCCTTCGTCGCCGGGAAGATGAAGGTTCTGGCGTACGCCCCAGGCCAGCCTCGAGGCAAGATCCGGCAGGTGAAAATCGAGCGAGGCCAGCGGCAGCCGACTGCTGACCAATAACCGTCCGCGGGCCGCACGGACTTCGTTAAAGCAACTGAACAGGGCCGTTTCCCACACCGGGTTACCCGCTACACAATCCAGGTCATCGACGCAGACCAGGTCCAGGACGCGCAAGCCTTCCAGGCTGGCGGCCGCCTCCTCCGGAAGGCTTTTCAACGCGATGTAAAAAGCCGCCAGGCCGCGCTCCCGGGCGGCGTGGCACAGCGCATTCAGCAAGTGGGATTTACCGGAACCATCCGGACCGGACAGGAACAGGCTGCCGCCGGGTTCATCCAGTAACATCTGGACCGCCGCCACAGCTGTTTCGTTGGGGCCGGCAATGAAATCCTCGAAGCGGTCGGGGCGCCTGGCCTCCAGCTGCAGTGGAATCTGTGGGGAAAACAACATCAGCAGGCTCTGAAAATGCAGTGAATCGTGTTACGGGACACTAGCCATCCTCCGGCGGGACAGGTTCTTTCAGGTAAACCCGGCTGACACGATACTTCTGGTGCAGATAGCCAACCAGGACGTTCAATGCCGATGCAACCGGCAGCGCGAGCAGGATGCCGAGGAAACCGAACAACTGGCCACCCGCCAGTACCGCAAAGATCACCGCAACCGGGTGCAAACCCACGCGGTCGCCAACGAGCTTGGGCGTCAACACCATTCCTTCCAGCGACTGGCCCACGACGAAAACCAGCAGCGCCAGCACCGGGTGCAGGACGTCCTGAAACTGGAAGACCGCCACGATCAGCGCGGCAACCACCCCCAGCATTGTCCCCAGGTAAGGAACAATGCTCAACAAGCCGGCAGCCATTCCAATAATCAGTGCAAGATCCAGTCCGACAGCCCACAACCCGGCCGAATAGATCACGCCGAGCGCCAGCATCACCATCAGCTGGCCGCGGATGAAAGCACCCAGCACTTCGTTTATTTGCCGGCAGAGGGCGCTTGCGACCGGTTCGATGTTTCGGGGTATCAGGGTGCGGACACCCTCGACCAACTGGTCCCAGTCGCGCAACAGGTAAAAAGTGACGACCGGAACGAGGACCAGGTTCATCAACCAGGCCAAAACCACCTGCCCGCCGCGGGAGACCGTGCCAAGCACGCCTACCAGCGCCGTGCTGACTTCTTTCCAATAGGACTTCAGGGCCTCAGCCAGGCTTTGCGCATCCAATGCGAAAGCGGATAAGCCGAGCTTGCCCTGGATCCAGGGCAACGCAGTGCCTACGACCCATTCGAACATCGCCGGCGCAGCGGTGACCAGGCTTTCGATCTGGTCCCGCAACAGGGGCAGAAAAATCAGGAACACCAGGACAATGGTGATTGTAATGAACAGGAACACGATGAGTACGGCAAACGTGCGGCTGAAACGCCATTTGAAAAACCTGAAACGCTCCAGGCGGTCTACCAGTGGATCACCAAGAAAGGCGAGGCCGGCCGAAATCACGAACGGCGTAATCACGTGGGCAAGCGTGTAAAGCAGCCAGCCGGTGCCGGCAATCAGCGCAAGGATGAACCAGCTGCGGGATTCACTCAAGACCGGGCTCCAGGCTCATTTCGATAAATGCCAGGTATGTTCAGCTTCATTGAATTCCAGCAACTGCCCGCCGAGCAGCGCTTCCTCCAGGTAACGGGGCAGCGCGCTCAACTGGAGCCTGAAAGTGACGCGTCCCGGCTGCGCGGAAATCACGGAAACTTCGTTAACCAGGCCCAGTCCCTGAAGATACGCAAGGCAACGCCGGTAGTCTTCGGCATCGCGCAGCCCCGTGACGGCCAGTTCGTGTATCCATCTGCCCTGATCGGAAGCCGAAATCGTCCGGGATGCGGCTACCTGGTCAACCGCCTGCTCCAGGCTTTCAATCAACGCAGCCTGCAGGTCAACGTCCTGAACCCTCCATGTCCAGCTTTGATTCCCGTAGGTCATGTTGCTCCTGACCCCCCACTCCGTGCCTTCCCGGCGGGCCGCCATGATCATCACCCCTTTCCCCGGCGCGATGCCCAGGTCCTCCGTATACCCGCCCCAGAGCAACTGGGTATCGATCGAATACATCCCCTCTTCATCCGGCACGGGCCAGCTGACCGGCAGGCCGCGCCGGGCGGCGACATCCGCGACAGACTCCCATGCATAGGCAAATTCGACCGGCTGGATGCGCCGGTCCAGCCCGTCATCCACCACCACCCAGATTTCGACCAGCTCACGGTCCACCGGCCACAGGGGCAATCCCAGTGACCGGCTCAATTGATCGACCGCATTGGCGGAAAATTTCACGACCAGCCTGAGTTGCTGGCTGATGCTCCCATCGGCAAGCGTGGCATCGACGTTCTCGTAATAAAAGGAAACGACCATTGCCGGCGCCTGGACAAGGGCCGGCTCCACCAGCGGGTACTCCTCGAAAGACCTGAGGCCGCTGATTTTCTGCAGCACGTGGGATAGCGCCAACGGCAATGCCAGGTTGCGATCTTTTGCATCCTTGGTTTCCACCGCCGCCTCACCGGTATAAACGTCCACCGCGACCGCCAGGCATTCAGCAACCGGGAGCGCCGTGAGCAGTAAAATCAGCAGGAATGTTCTCATATCGTATCGGGTGCAGGATGAACAAATAAGATAACATATGGGACTTGTAAGCCGTACTGAAACAGGCAATACCGGAGCCTTCCTTGAACAATACGACCAAAACCGAAGAAAGCCTCTCTTATCGCGACGCCGGCGTCGACATCGATGCCGGAAATGAACTGGTTGAGCGGATCAAACCGGCCGTAAAGCGCACCATGCGGCCAGAAGTTCTGACTGGCCTGGGGGGCTTCGGGGCGCTGTTCAGATTGGACCTGGACCGTTGGCGGGAGCCCCTGTTGGTTTCAGGAACCGACGGGGTAGGCACCAAGTTGATGCTCGCGCGCCAACTGGGACGGCATGACACGATCGGGATCGACCTGGTGGCCATGTGTGTCAACGATATCCTGACCAGCGGCGCCGAACCGTTGTTCTTTCTTGATTATTTTGCCACCGGCAAACTTCACCTGGACGAGGCCCAAAGAGTCATCGAAGGCATTGCCGAAGGCTGCCGCCTCGCCGGCTGTGCGCTGATCGGCGGGGAGACCGCTGAAATGCCGGGGATGTACGGAGCAGGCGAATACGATCTGGCCGGTTTCTCGGTAGGCGCCGTGGAGCGCTCCGAATTGCTTGACGGCAGCCGCATCAGGGCGGGGCATCGCGTGCTCGGACTGGCTTCCAGCGGGCCGCACTCAAACGGTTACTCCCTGATCAGAAAGGTTATCGAAAGGTCTGGCGCGGACCTGGAGTCCTCACTTGGATCTGCTGCGGGCGGAAACGTGACACTGGGCGACGCGCTGATGGCTCCCACCCGCATTTACGTCAAACCGGTCCTCAGCCTGCTGCAAACCTCTCAAATTGACGGGCTGGCCCACATCACCGGTGGTGGATTGACCGAGAACATCGTGCGCGTTCTCCCCGACGGCCTGGGCATCGAAATCGATACACAGGCCTGGGCCCGGCCGGAAATCTTCAACTGGCTGCAGCAACAGGGCGGAATCGCGGAAAACGAAATGTTGCGGACGTTCAATTGCGGCATCGGCATGGTCATGATCGTGCCGGAACAGGGTGCAGCAGAGATTTCTTCAAGCGCGGCGAACCTGGGCATAGAGTGTCTTGATATTGGCGCAGTGACCGACACGGGCGCGGGCCCAAGGGTGCGCTATCGTACATGACCAGGCCCATCAAGACATGCGTCCTGGTTTCGGGCAACGGCAGCAATTTGCAGGCGCTGATCGACGCTCGCCAGGCCGGTAAACTCAATATCGAAATCAACCATGTCATCAGCAACGTGGCGAGCGCAAACGGCCTGAAAAGGGCTGCAGCGGCCGGAATCCCCACCAGCATTCTTGAGCATGGCGCGTTTGCCAGCCGTGACGAATTTGACCGTGCGCTGGCGTTGCTCATGACAAGCGGTGAACCTGACCTGGTTGTGCTGGCGGGGTTCATGCGCATTATCGGACCGCGCGTTCTTGAACCCTTCGCGGGAAAAATGATCAACCTCCACCCTTCCCTGCTGCCGCTGTACAAAGGGACGGAAACTTACCGCCGAGCAATCGAAGCCGGTGACCGCATGCACGGGGCCAGCATCCACTTCGTCACCGGGGAACTCGACGGCGGGCCGGTCATTTCACAGGTCACCATCCCCATCCTGGAAAACGATGACCCGCAGAGCCTGGCCAACAGGCTTGCACCGATGGAGCACCGCCTGGTTGTCGCCACCGTCGGGTTCATGGCCGAACACCGGGTGGAATGCCGTGGTGGGACTGTTATCATTGATGGAACAAGCCGGGAGCGCCCGTTGCAGTTACAGAGCGACGACCGACTCAAACCGGATATTCAAGCACATGAGGACCAGCCATGAAGGGTAGATTTCTGCTTTCCACACTGATTGCAACGGCGGGGTTGTCCGGGTGCGCTGTCAACCCGGTGACCGGGGACCGGAATTTTCAAATCTATGGCACGGACTGGGAAGTGGATGTCGGAAAGCAGATGTATGCTCCGATGAAGCAGTCACAGGGCGGGGACTTCATTCTCGACCCGGAACTCACCACCTATGTCCAGCAAGTCGGCAATCGCCTGGCGGCCCAGGCTCGCAGGAAAGACCAGCTGCAATTCGAGTTCAGCGTTCTGAATGACTCGACCCCCAATGCCTGGGCGTTGCCCGGCGGCAAGATCGTGGTGAACCGCGGATTGCTGATCAACCTGGATTCCGAGGCGGAACTGGCCGCCGTGCTGGGCCACGAAATCGTGCATGCGGATGCGGCGCACGGGGCCCGCGCGCAATCCAAGGGCATGCTGACCCAGGTGGGCGCCATGGCGACCATGGTCATTCTCGGCAGCACGATAGAATCCCAGTCAGGCAGGCAGGTGGCCATGATGGTGCCTGCGCTGGGCGCCCAGCTGCTGACCCAGAAATACGGCAGGGATGCGGAACGGGAATCGGACGAATACGGCATGCTGTACATGTCGGAAGCCGGCTACGATCCGCAGGGCGCCATTGAACTGCAGGAGACCTTTGTCGAACTGTCCAGGGAGCGGAATGAAGACTGGATCAACGGTCTTTTCGCGTCACATCCGCCATCCACGGAACGGGTAAAAAACAACATCAATACGGCCCAGCGCCTGCCCGCCGGCGGTGAAATGGGACAAGAGATTTACCAGCAGAAAACCGCCTACCTGCAACGCGTGCAGCCGGCATACGCCGCCTATGACGAAGCCAGGAAAGCGGTGGCGGAAGACAAGCTGGACCTGGCCCAGGAAAAAATGAACCGGGCCCTGTCGATCGAGCCGCGGGAGTCCCTTTTCCACGACCTGCAGGGCGATATCTACGCTCTGAAGGACCAGAACAAGCGCGCGCTGACCTCCTACACAAAAGCCGTGAATGCCAACCCGGGGTTTTTCTACGGATACCTGCGCGAGGGCCAGATGCAGTACCTGCTCGATAAACCAGCGCCGGCGCGCTCCAGCCTCAACAAAAGCCTCGAGTTGATGCCCACCGCGGAGGCCCACTACCTGCTGGGTATGCTCGATAAAAGCCAGGGAAACCTACGCCGTGGCCCTGGAACATTTCCAGGCCGCGGCCGATTCAGAATCTGAAACGGGTCTGAAAGCCACGCGGGAACTGGTGCTGCTGGACCTGGACAAAAACCCGGGAAAATACGTCGGCTCCCGGGTCGCCGTGGATGCCGATAACCAGGTCTGGGTCCAGTTCGGAAACCTCACCGAAGGTCCCGTTGACCAACATCGTTATCAGCTATGCCTGGCTCGACCAGCAAGGCCAGACCCGCCAGGGCAAAAAAACCTGGCGCGGCACGCTGGGCGGCGGCCAGCAGGAGCAACTGAGTCTTGGCATCAAGCTGAATGATGCCAGCGAACTCAGCCGCCGGGTGCGGGCCGAGGTTACCGGCGCCACCGTGGCGCCCGGGCAGAACTAGCCTGCTGTTTCACGATCAATGGTGCTTTCCACGGCCCGGAAATGATTCAGGACAAGGCGCAGTGCACCAGGGCTAAGCTGATCCGAACCGATCCGCTTGATCCGGGCGCCAAGCGCGCTCAGTTTTTCCTCGATGATTTCGTAGCCCCGGTCCAGGTGGTAAACGCGGTCGATGACCGTCACCCCTTCTGCAACCAGGCCGGCCAGCACCAGGCTGGCCGATGCGCGCAGGTCGGTGGCCATGATCGGCGCCCCGTTCAACGCCCGCACGCCACGCACGATCGCGGTTTTTCCCTTGACACTGATGTCCGCTCCCAGCCGCTGGAGTTCCTGTACGTGCATGAAGCGGTTTTCAAAAATCGTCTCGGTGATCACACCCGTGCCTTCGGCAATCGTATTCAGTGCGGTGAACTGGGCCTGCATGTCCGTCGGGAAACCGGGATACGGTGCGGTGGTGACGTCGACGGATCGCGGCCTGCGACCCCGCATGTCGAGTTCAACCCAGTCGTCTCCCACGTGGATATCCGCCCCGGTATCGGCCAGCTTGTCGAGTACGACGTCCAGGTGCGCGGGCCGGGCACGGGTGCACCTGACGCGCCCCCCGGTCATGGCGGCGGCGACCAGGTAGGTGCCGGTTTCGATCCGGTCGGGCAGCACCGCATACGTGGTGCCTCTGAGGTTGTCGACGCCCTCCACGGTGATCGTGTTGGTGCCGGCGCCGGCGATTTTCGCCCCCATGGAAATCAGGAAATCCGCCAGGTCGACCACTTCAGGTTCCTGCGCGGCGTTCTCGATAACGGTTGTTCCGCGCGCCAGCGTGGCCGCCATCAGGATATTCTCGGTGCCGGTCACCGTGACCGTATCCATGGCAATCCGCGCGCCCCGCAGTTGATCGGCGCGCGCCTCGATGTTGCCATTGCGGACTTCGACCTCGGCGCCAAGCGCCTGCAAACCGCGCAGGTGCAGGTCGACCGGCCGGGACCCGATGGCGCAACCGCCGGGCAAGGACACCCGGGCGCGTCCATAACGGGCCACCAGGGGCCCCAGCACCAGTATTGACGCCCGCATCGTCTTGACGAGATCGTAGGGCGCCTCGAAATGCTCCAGGCTGCGCGGATCGATTTCAATTTGCATGTGGTCATCAACGCTCAGTTGTGCCCCCATGCGCCCCAGCAATTCCATGGTCGTGGTGACATCCTGCAGGTGCGGCACATTGCTCACCCGGGAGGGGCTGTCACCGAGCAGGCTGGCCACGAGGATCGGCAGGACAGCGTTCTTGGCCCCCGAAATCCAGACTTCTCCTTCCAGGGGGACTCCGCCGTATATCTGGATCCGGGCCATATCAACCGTTCTCTTCGGGCGCTAACGTTTGCAAGCCCAGCGCGTGAATTTCATTTCCCATGAATGCCCCCAGGGTCGCATAGACGAGACGGTGACGCTGCAAGGTGGATTTACCGGAAAAGGAAGGGCTGATGACATGCGCCTCAAAATGCACACCATCGTCTCCCGTCACCGACACGGTTGCGTCAGGAAGTCCTGCGCGAATCATTTGCTCTATACGGGTTGTATCCATAGACTAGCTTCCTCGTCTCCTGATATCGTCGTCGGTGCTGTTCCGGAAGCCCGACATCATAATGGAAGCAGAACCGATTCTGAAAGCGATTTGCACAATATGCTGATTTCGATTGCGCAACTGGCAGGGGGTTTCATCCTTTTGGTCTGGGGTGCGGACCGCCTCGTTGCCGGAGCCTCGGCGCTTGCGCGAAACCTGGGGGTGTCCCCGCTGATCATCGGCCTGACCATCGTCGCGTTCGGCACATCCGCACCCGAACTGGTCGTGTCAGCTGTAGCGGCTTATCGCGGCAACCCGGGGCTGGCAGTGGGAAACGCGATTGGTTCGAACATCGCGAACATCGGGCTGATCCTGGGCCTCACTGCGGTGGTTTACCCGCTCAGGGTTGAATCAGAAACGCTCAAGCGCGAGTACCCGCTCCTGATGCTGATCATGATTTCGGCGCTGATCATGGCGTCCGACCTCATTTACGACCGCACCGAGGGAATGTTGCTGTTGACCGGCCTGGTCGCGTTGGTGATCTGGATGATTCGATTCGGTATGAGACGCGGGCCGGAGGATCCCCTGGCGGAGGAGTTTGCTGCGGAAATCCCGGTCGATATGCCCACGCGCATCGCCGTGATCTGGTTGATCGTGGGCCTCGTGGTCCTGCCCATCAGCTCCCAGTTCCTGGTTGAAGGCGCGCTCTTTATCGCCCGCAGTCTGCACGTTTCCGAAACCGTCATCGGCCTGACCATCATTGCTTTCGGGACCAGCCTGCCCGAACTCGCCGCTTCGCTGACCAGCGCGCTGCGCGAGGAGGATGACCTGGCGATCGGCAACGTCATCGGCTCCAACATGTTCAACATACTCGGTGTCCTGGGAATCGCTGCCATCACGAAACCGGTTGACGTCGAATTATTGATGTTGAAGCAGGACTTTCCCGTGATGTTCCTGTTCTCGGTGCTGCTGTTTTTCATGGCTTACGGCATCCAGGGTCCTGGCCGAATCAGCAGGAGATCGGGATTCCTCCTGCTTTCCCTGTTTTTTGCCTACCAGGTCCTCGTGTGGATAACCGCGACCCGCGTGGCGCCGTGAGCCGTTGGTTGAACCTGCTGTTTTGCTTCTCCGTGACAGGTAAACTAGCACGGTCTGAATGACCGCTGCCGGAGGTTTATGAACAAAGACGCCATAAAGGTCCTGGCGAAAGCCGTCATAGAAACCCAGGCCAGTGCCATCACTGGTCTGCTGGACCGGATTGACGACAAATTCCTGGCAGCCTGCAAGCACCTGTTGGAATGCCGGGGCCGGGTTGTCGTTATCGGCATGGGAAAATCAGGCCACATCGGCGGCAAGATCGCCGCAACCCTGGCCAGCACCGGAACCCCGGCCTTTTTCGTCCACCCCGCGGAAGCCAGCCACGGCGACCTGGGAATGATCAAACCGGTGGACGTCGTGCTGGCTCTGTCAAACTCCGGTGAAACCGAAGAGATAAACGCAATACTGCCGTTGTTGAAGCGGATAGGCGTGGCCATCGTGGCATTGACCGGAAACCCGGATTCCACACTGGCCCGGCACGCCGACGTGCACCTGGACGTAAGCGTAGCAAAGGAAGCATGCCCGCTGGGCCTGGCGCCCACCTCGAGCACTACGGCGGCCCTCGTGATGGGAGATGCACTGGCGATTTCGCTGTTGGAGACACGCGGGTTCACCCGGGAAGATTTTGCCGTATCGCACCCGGCGGGACGCATCGGCAGGCGACTGCTCATTCACATCAGGGACATCATGCACACCGGGGATGAGCTTCCCTGTGTCAGCCTGGACGCCTCGATCAGCCAGGCGATCGTGGAAATGACCGCCAAGCGGCTTGGCATGACTGCCGTGCTGGACTCCGGACGCAGGGTGGCCGGCATTTACACCGACGGCGACCTGCGCAGGACACTGGATGCAGGGCTTGACCCGCACACGACACCGGTCAGCGAAGTCATGACCGTTGGCGGCCAGAGCATCACTCCCGATGCGCTCGCCATGGAGGCCATGCAGAAGATGCAGGCACACGCGATCCAGGGTTTGCTCGTCATCTCGGAAGACGGGGACCTGGTGGGTGCGCTCAATTTCCAGGACCTGTTGAAAGCGGGAGTCGTGTAAATGTCTGTCGTTGATCTGTCCGGATTTCGATAGCCTGCTGATCGAAAAAGCCAGCCGGATTGCAATGCTGGTGCTGGATGTGGATGGCGTGATGACCGACGGGCGCCTGTATTTCGACAACCAGGGAAACGAAATGAAGGCGTTCTGCACCCAGGACGGCCTGGGGATGAGGGTGTTGCAAAAATGTGGCATCGTTCTGGCCATCATCACCGGCCGGCAGTCGGAGATCGTCACCCACCGCGCCGCCCAGTTGGGCGTGAAGCACGTTTACCAGGGACGCATCGATAAACTGAACGCTTTTAACGAATTGCTTTCTGATACAGGTATGGAAGAGTCCAACATCTGTTATGCCGGGGATGACTGGATCGATTTACCGGTGCTGGACAGGGTGGGACTCTCGGTTTCGGTGCCCGACGCCGATGCCGTGGTCAAAAACCGCGTCCACTGGGTCACTTCGCGCCGGGGCGGTCATGGTGCGGTACGTGAGATCTGTGACCTCATTCTTGCAGCCCGGGGCCTCGACCAGCACGTGATGGACGGGATATTCAGCCAGTGATCCAGCGGAGAACCCATCGCGGAATCCTGGTTCTGGCGCTGCTGGCTGCAATTTCCTGGATGATTTCCAGGCAGTCCGAAGAGGTGGACGAACGCCCCATCCGCAAACTCGACACCCGCCTCAACTACGCGTTGTATGATTTTTCCGGCCGGCTGCTCAACGCGGAGGGCGAAGTCAACTATGAATTCCAGGCCCCTGTGCTGCGCAGCAACGCCCGCAGCGGTGTGGGCACGATCGAAAGTCCGGAAATTCGAATTCAGCAGGAAGATGAACAGTGGTACATTACCGCAGAGTCTGCAATCGTCACCGCCGACCAGGAACACGTCTCACTGATGGGCGATGTCTACCTGGCAAGAGAAATCCCGTCCACCGGGGATCTGTTGGAAATTTCGACAATGGACGTCATGTTGAATGTTACGCCAAGAACCGCGAGCAGCGATTCGGACATTAAGATCACGCATTTCAATGACAGGCTGGATGCCACAGGCATGAAACTGGACATGATTGCCGGCAGGTTTGAATTGATGAAGGATGTACGGGCATATTATGAAATTCCATGAAATGTTCCTGCCGGTGGCAGGCCTGATTTTGCTCGTTTTTCCATTCTCGCTGCCGGCCCTCGAAACCGACCGGCAACAACCGCTGGAGGTCAACGCCGACTCGACCGATGGCACGCTGGGCGACGGACTGGCGACACTTAAAGGCAACGTGGAAATTCGACAGGGTTCCCTGTTGATACAATCGGATATGGCACAGGTTGAAAAAGTCGATGGCCGGGTGCGGCGATTCGAATTGAACGGCAGTCCTGTCCGTTTGCAGCAGGAAATTGAGGGTGAGGGCCTGGTCTCTGCCGAAGCCCTGAAAATCGACTACGTGGTGGCGACCGGAATCGTGACGCTGACAGGCTCTGCCGACGTGGTCCACCCCCAGTACCACATCAGCGGCGAAGTACTCGAATATGACATGAATTCGCAGCACTTCAAGGGTAGCGGAGGCGACGGCAACGGACGCATCCGGATTCAGCTGGACCCGGAAGTCGTGCCTGGAAACACGCCCGGCCCTGTCGATCCGGACAAAACCGAACCGGGAGCCGCTGCTGCACCCGCTGACGCCGCCACTGAAGACGGGGATACGGGCTGAGCACATGCTGAAAGCCATCAACATCAGCAAGTCATTCGGGAAACGACAGGTCGTCAACGGCGTGACCATGCAGGTTGAGCCCGGTGAAGTCGTCGGCCTGCTGGGACCGAACGGGGCCGGAAAAACCACCTGTTTTTACATGATCGTCGGGCTGGTTCCCGTGGGTAGTGGACAGATCCTGGTTGACGAGGTAGACGTCACCCACCAGCCAGTCAACGTTCGGTCCGCGCTGGGTGTTGGATACCTGCCCCAGGATGCATCGATTTTTCGCAAGCTTTCCGTGGCGGATAACATCATGGCCATTCTTGAAATACGCAAGAGCCTGAACCCGGCCCAACGAAAAGAAGAACAACAAAAATTACTGGAAGATCTCGGAATTGCGCATCTCGCCGATCAGAAAGGAATCAGTCTTTCCGGCGGCGAGCGCAGGCGGGCGGAAATTGCCAGGGCGCTGGCGGCCGGCCCCCGCTTCATCCTGCTCGACGAGCCGTTTGCCGGGGTAGACCCGATCTCGGTCATTGAAATACAGAAGATTGTCTCACACCTCACCGACCTCGGAATCGGCGTGCTGATCACCGACCACAACGTGCGGGAAACGCTCGGGATTTGTGACCACGCTTACATCCTGAACGACGGCCAGGTGCTGGCGGAAGGTGATCCGGCAACCATCATTGCGAACGACGAAGTGCGAAAAGTCTATCTCGGCAAAGACTTCAGCCTCTGACCCGCAAATGGCTGATCATTCCCTTCAACTCAGACTCACTCAAAAGCTGGCGCTTGCGCCTCAATTGCAACAGGCCATTCGCCTGCTGCAACTGAACCGGATTGAACTGCGGGAATACATCCAGGAAGTATTGGACTCCAACCCGATACTCGAACGGGCGGAAGGCGATACCGGTGCGGAAAATACCGAGTTGGACAAACCGCAACAGGCCGAAGGCGAATCCGAAGACTGGAGTGAGCAACAGGAGTGGGAATCGGAAAGCCTGGCCGGCGAACAATGGCTGGAGACCAATTCCTACGAAGGTTTCACCGGCGAATCCCAGATTGCCGATACCAGCGCCGATTCCCTGCGCGAACACCTGCTGTGGCAGATCAACCTGGCGCATTTCAGCGATATTGATGCGGCGATCGCGCGAGCGATCGTTTACGGCCTGGACGAAGACGGCTACCTGCACGACAGCCTCGACGACGTCAGGGCAAGCCTTGCTCCCGAACTTCTGGTCGAGGAAGATGAAATACTGGCCGTCCTGCACCGGGTACAACGGCTCGAACCGGTTGGCGTGGCTACCCGTGATGCGGCGGAATGCATCCGGGTACAACTTTCCGTGCTCCCTTCCGATACCAAGTCCAGGGATCTTGCGCTGCGAATAGCGCGCGACTACCTCGAGCTGGTTGCCCGCCACGATTTCGACGAGCTCCGGAAACGCACCGGCGCGGATGAAAAGGCGCTGGCCAGGGCTCTCGACCTGATCCAGTCGCTTGAGCCCAGACCGGGCGCCCGCTATGACAACCGCCGTGACGAATACCTGGTACCGGACATCTATGTGACGCGGGCTGGCGACGGCTGGCGCGTTTCACTCAATCCCGAAAACGACCCCGGGCTGAAGCTCAACAAGTTTTACATAGACCTTTTGCGAAAATCCGGCGGCTCGGACGCCGACTACCTTAAAGGGCGGTTGCAGGAGGCACGCTGGCTGATGTCCAGCCTGGAAATGAGAAACCAGACCCTGCTGAAGGTGGCGCAAAGCATTGTCGATGTCCAGGTGGATTTCCTCGAGCACGGAGAGATGGCCATGAAGCCACTGGTTCTCAGGGAAATTTCCGAAGCCATCGGTGTTCACGAATCTACTGTTTCGCGCGCAACTACCCGGAAATACATGCTGACACCACGAGGATTGTTCGAACTGAAATATTTTTTTTCCAGCTACGTGCAAACCGATCGCGGCGGCTCCATCAGCGCAACCGCGGTTAAAGCCAGACTCCAGGCGTTGCTGGCGAAAGAGCCTCCCACCAAACCGCTCAGCGACCAGGACCTTGCTGATTTATTGCGCCAGACGGGTATCGTCGTGGCCAGGCGAACCGTGGCCAAGTATCGCGAAACCCTCGGCGTCGGATCATCGAGTGAACGCAGACGACTTTACCGCCGCAACCCCCTGGCAAACAGGTAGGAATGGGGGCAAAGCCAAGTGCCGGAGTTTGGAATGGAGGCAGAGTCAAGCGCCGGAATTTAACCCCGGCTCTTGACTCTTCCCCCTAGGCAACCAATTAAATTCGGGTATAAGATTGACTCATGGATTGTGTAATCCTTCGTGTTCCAAAAAATCGAATGATCAATTCCCCAAGGGACAGTAATAACGAACTCATCTTTTGCCCCCATAGCACCCATAGCGGAATCACTGCTTATGGATGCTTGGTGTGCAGTTGATAAACATGGAGACCGACATGCAAATTAATATCACGGGACATCACATAGAAGTTACGCCAGCATTAAAAGCATATGTTACTGAAAAACTTGGCAAAATTTCCAGGCACTTCGACCACGTGATTGCTATTAATGTCATTCTCAGGGTAGAGAAACCACAGCAGCAACAAGCCGAAGCGACGGTTTCAGCGGCTGGCAAATCACTTTTCGCCCAGGACAGCAATTCTGATATGTACGCGGCGATTGACGGCTTGTCCGACAAGCTGGATAAACAGGTCAGGCGTTACAAGGATCGCGTCCGCGGCAACCACGCCAATGCGGCAAAACGGGCTGCAACGGGCGGCTAACTTCCGAATTTCAAAAGGCAAAATCAAAGATCATGTTAATTAGCGACCTGCTGAGTCCGGAAAAAATTCACTGCGATGTTCACAGCAGCAGCAAAAAGCGGCTGCTGGAAATGATCAGCGAAGAATTGGCCCGCCATAGTGAAACCCTCAGCCAGAGAGAAATTTTCGAGAGCCTGTGCGCTAGGGAGCGGCTGGGCAGTACCGGCCTGGGCAAAGGCGTCGCCATTCCTCACGGCCGGGTCAAAGGCACCGATCATGTTGAAGTATCCTTCATCCGCCTGAAGAAGCCATTGGCTTTTGATTCGGTGGACGGCCAGCCGGTCGACCTGCTGTTCGCACTGGCCGTCCCGGAAACCTGCGGAGAAGATCACCTGAAACTGTTGGCCCAGGTCGCCGAACTTTTCAGTGATGCCGAACTGCTCGAAAAACTGCGTTCGGCGGAAAATTCCGGAAAACTCCTGCAATTGCTCTCGAGTTCCAGGCATTGACGGATCCGCGCTCCGCGCGTAATTAACCGGAGATTCATTGAAGTGAATCAACAAGGTCTGCGATACTGTTGGGCGTGACCCGCTCTATCACAGCCCGCACCCTTTTCGATCAGCTCAAAGATAGGCTGAAACTGCAGTGGGTTGACATTGAAGGGTCCCCGGACGGCTTTTCCATCTCCGCCGACGATCTGGGCACTCGTCCGGCCATGGCCGGCTTCCTGAATCTTATCCATCCGAACCGGGTCGAGGTTCTCGGCCTGGAAGAAATTCAATTCCTCGAAGCCCTGGACGAAACCGAACAAGGTGCAACCGTATCCCGGATCCTGCAGGCCCAACCATTGGCGATCGTCGTCGGAGACGGGCTGGAAATACCCGGACCGTTCCTTTCGCAGGCTGCCGGCACCCATACCGCATTGATCCGTTCAGGGGCGCCCGCGCACGAACTGGTCGATCACCTTCATTACTATATTTCAATCGCGCTCGCCCGGCGCACGACACTCCACGGGGTATTCATGGAGGTCTTCACACTGGGGGTGCTGATCACCGGCGACCCCGGTTGCGGCAAAAGCGAACTGGCCCTCGAACTGCTGAACCGCGGTCACCGCCTGATTGCCGATGACGCGCCTGAATTCACCCGCATATCACCTGAGATTATTGACGGGACCTGCCCCGAGGCCTTGCAGGACTGCCTTGAAGTTCGCGGTCTCGGAATTCTCAATGTCCGTAATATGTTCGGCGACGCCGCGATCAAATTGAACAAGTTTCTCAGGTTGATTATTCACCTGGAAGTTCCACAGCAGGCAGCCCAGCCAAGAAACGATGACCGGTTGCGCGGCAATACGAGCTCAACCAACGTTCTGGAAATGAAAATCCCGACCATCACACTCCCGGTCATGGCCGGCAGAAACCTGGCGATCATGACCGAGGCCGCCGTCCGGGACTACATGCTCAAGATGAAAGGTTACGATGCCGCCAGTGCTTTTATCGAGCGGCATGACCGGATCATTCGCCGGCAAAACAGGAACATGTTGGACTGATAATGCCGGACGCGAATCAATCGCTGGTCCTGGTCACCGGCCTGTCCGGCGGAGGCAAATCAACCGCCCTCCGAGCGCTTGAAGACCTCGGGTGCTACTGCGTGGACAACCTTCCGGCGGCCCTTCTTCCGGAATTTGCCAAGCAAATCAAGGTCAACCCCGCTCGCTACTCGCGGGTGGCGCTGGGTGTGGACGCCCGTTCACCCGAACGTGACCTGCAGGAAATTCCGACCTGGCTGGACGATCTGTCAGCCGCCGGGATGAATTGCCAACTGATATTCCTGACCGCCGACGCCAACGCGATCATCAAGCGGTTCAGCGAAACACGGCGGCGCCATCCCCTGACCAGCGAACAGACATCCCTGCCACAAGCCATTGAACGGGAACAGGGTCTGCTTGGCAGTCTGCGCAAGAAAGCCGACTGGGTCATTGACACGTCTGACATCAATATTCACCAGTTGAGGCGCCAGGTCTGGAAATGCGTCGGCACCGAAAACGAAACCACCACGATCGTATTGGAATCTTTTGCATTCAAACGAGGGGTTCCGCAGGACGTTGATTTCATTTTTGATGCGCGGATACTGCCCAATCCACACTGGGTGGAGGGCCTTCGTGAACTCAGCGGCGTGGATCTTCCGGTCAGAAAATGGCTGGAACAGGACGCCGCCGTAGCAGGCATGCTGGCGGATATACTTCGATTTCTGCAGACCTGGTTACCCGAATTCCAGCGCAGCCAGAGAAGTTATGTCACGGTAGGTATCGGCTGCACCGGAGGGCGGCACCGGTCGGTTTACCTGGTCGACCAACTCGCTTCGGGTCTGGCCAGCGACTTTCATCATATCCTCATCCACCACAGGGAACTTCAGGCTTGAGCATAGGCATAGTAATCATCACGCATGGCGGAACCGCACGGTCACTGGTTGAAGAAGCCGGTTTTGTACTTGGGCAGGAATTGGTGAATGTTTTTCCCATGGAGTTCCGGCATTCAAAAAACCCGACCGGGGCGGCGCACATCCGGGCGCTGGTCAATCAGGCGGACTCCGGTGAAGGCGTATTGGTTCTGACTGATCTGATAGGCGCCAGCCCGGCAAACCTGGTCGCGAAGGCCCTGGAGAACAGCCATGCGGTCATGGTGACCGGGGTCAATCTTGCGATGTTGATCCGGGTGTGCAATTACCGGGACCAATCACTCGAAATGGTGGTCCAGAAAGCCGTTGAAGGAGGACAACGTGCCGTGAAAATTTTCCAGAAATGATTGCGAGAAACGTGAACATCATTAACCGGCTTGGCCTGCATGCCCGCGCAGCAACCCGCCTGGTCAACTGTGCGTCGGAATTCAAGGCCGAGGTCCTGGTAAAAAAAGGCCCGCGGTCCGTCAACGGAAAGTCCATCATGGGCGTACTGACGCTGGCGGCGGCGATCGGAACAGAACTCACCATAGAGGCCGACGGAGAGGATGAGGATCTGGCCATGGCCGCTGTGATCCAGTTGATCAATAACCGGTTCGGAGAGGACGAATGAGCATTACCCTGGAAGGACAAGCCGTAGCGCCCGGAATCGCGATTGGCCGTGTCCACCTGGCGGAATCAAACGAACTCGAAATCGGCGAGTATCGCATCAGCCAGGATGATGTCGGGAACGAAATCCATCGTTTTCACAATGCGTTGACTGCCGCCAGGCAACAACTGCTGGAAATGTCCGACCGGATCGACCCCGCGGTTGCCGGATCAGCGGTCGAAATGATCCAGTCACACGTGCTGATGCTGGCCGATTCCAAGATCACGCAAAGCACCGAAGATCACATCAGGGAGGAGCTCTGCAATGCGGAATGGGCGCTGCAGACGCAACTGGAACAGATTCTTTCTGAATTCCGCAGCATAGAGAACGAATACATTCGCACCCGTGGCGAGGACGTTACGCAGGTCGTCCGCCTTGTCCAGAGCAAGCTCAGGGAGGAGGCGGCCAGCATCCCGTTTGAAAACATGCCGGACCGCCTGGCCGATACCCTGGTGGTTGCCGCTGAGCTGACGCCCGGCGAATTGGCCATACTGCACCAGCGCGGGGTGGCCGGAATCGTAACAGAGCATGGCGGTCCGAACAGCCATACCGCCATCCTGGCAAGCAGCCTGGGCATTCCGGCGGTCATGGGCGTTCACGGAGCCCGCAGCTTGCTGAAAGAGGACACGGTGCTGATCCTTGACGGGGGCCTGGGCACAATTTTTGCCGATCCCGACCAGGCGACACTCGACCACTACCAGGATGTCAGGAAAGAGGCCGAGCGTTTCAAACAGTCGCTGGTGTCATTGCGCAAACGTCGCGCCGTGAGTATCGATGGCGTCAAGGTCAGCCTCCAGGCCAACGCGGAACGGCCGCTCGAGATACAGCAATCGCTTGACGTCGGCGCCGACGGAATCGGGCTTTACCGCACCGAGTTTCTTTTCCTGAGGGGCTCGCCACCCGATGAAGAAGAACAGTTCGCTGAATACTGTTCAGCGCTCGAATTACTGGATGGAGCCTTCCTGACCATTCGAACGCTCGACCTCGGTGCGGACAAATCCACGGACTCCCTGGATTTCTCCCAACTGAGCCGGGCAGCCAACCCGGCCATGGGCCTGCGCGCCGTGCGCCTGTGTCTGCGCGACACGGCATTGTTCAAGACCCAGATGAGGGCTATTTTGCGCGCCAGCGCAAACGGAAAAATCCGTTGCCTGATTCCGATGATCACCAGTATCCAGGAAGTCCGTTCCGTACGGTCATTGCTCGAGGAAGCGAAGCATGAACTGGATCAACGGGGTCAGCCGTACGATGCCGACATGCCGCTGGGAGGCATGATCGAAGTCCCGGCGGCTGCACTGGCCATCGATGACCTCGCACAGGAACTGGATTTCATTTCGGTGGGCACGAACGACCTGATGCAATATGCCCTGGCGGCCGATCGCGGCGACGAACAGGTCGCCCATCTCTATGATTTGCAGCACCCGGGCGTTGTACGTTTACTCAGATACATTCTGAGGGAAGCGGATCGGCTCGAGCTCCCGGCAACGGTCTGCGGCGAGGCGGCTGGCGACCCGCGCTATACCCGCATGTGGCTGGCCCTTGGCCTGTGTCAATTCAGTATGCACCCTGCCCGTCTGCTCGAAGTCAAGCGAATCGTGAGGGAAACGGATATTGGCGCCGCGCGTGAAGTCATGCAGCGCTGGCTCAAGGACCCTACCGTGCCCCGCACTTCGTCATTGATGGAACTGCTGGACCAGTCACAGCTGCCGTAGGAGCGAATCAATTCGCTCCTACGATCCTGGCGAAACGCCCTAAATCACAACCCGGTTCTTCCGTTTCCCTTATAATGCCAGCGGTTCCAGCGAACCGAGTCTTGAATTCCGGGGAAGCTCGTCATGGCCGAACAAGTACACGAAGAGAAAACAGCGCGCCACCTTGACCGGCTGTCGGAAGCGCTCGATTCGGGCACCCAGTACCAGGTCAGGCACCTGCTGAAGAACCTCTCGGCCGCGGAAATCGGCGACCTTCTCGAATCGTTGCCCTTGACGAAACGCCTGGCGGTTTGGGAAATGACCGATCCGGCTCTCGATGGCGATGTGCTGGTCGAAGTCAATGACGAAGTCCGCGCCAGCCTGATCCGCGGTACTTCGGCCGAAGACCTGGTTGCCGCCGTGGACGACCTGGACCTGGATGACCTTGCGGACATCCTGGACGACCTGCCGGACGCCGTGACCCGGGAAGTGCTGCGAAGCCTGGACCGGCAGGACCGCGAGCGGCTGGCCCAAGTACTGTCCTACCCCGAGGACTCGGCCGGCGGCCTGATGGACCCGGATGTTTTGTCCATCCGGCCCGACGTAACTCTGGACGTTGTGCTGCGCTACCTGCGGGTTCGGGGTGAGCTACCGGAAGTTTTTGACCTGTTGTTTGTCATCGACCGGCAGGGACGGTACCTGGGCAGCCTGAAACTTGCGGACCTGCTGACCAGGGATTTGCGGTCCACGGTCGGGGAATTGATGGATACCTCGGCGATCACGATTCCAGTGGACATGCCTGAAAACCAGGTGGCGATCGAGTTCGAACACCATGACCTGGTCACCGCACCGGTGATTGATTCTGAAAAGCGCCTGCTGGGCTGGATCTCCATCGACGACGTGGTCGACGTGATCAGGGAACAGGCCGAGCATTCCGTCTTATCCAGGGCCGGCCTCGACGAAGAAGACGACATGTTCGCTCCGATCGTGCAATCGGCACGCAGGCGCTGGGTATGGCTGGGCGTCAACCTGATCACCGCTTTCATGGCGGCCGGCGTGCTTTTTCTGTTCGAGCCGACGTTGGACCAGTTGGTAGCGACAGCCGTACTGTTCCCGATCGTCATGAGCATGGGCGGGATAGCCGGTACGCAGACCCTGACCCTGATGGTGCGCGGAATGGCAACCGGCCAGGTCAGCGCAAGCAATATACCGGCGCTTCTGCGCAAGGAACTGGCCGTCGGCTTGCTGAACGGGGTTGTATTTTCCGTCCTGATCGCACTGATCACGATACTCTGGTACGGCGACGTCGGCCTGGGCCTGGTCCTGGCCGTTGCCATATTGGTAAACCTGTTCGCCGGTGCGCTCGCCGGTGCGCTGGTGCCGGTAATGCTCAGGCGCATGTCCATTGACCCCGCGCTTGCCGGGGGCGTGGTGCTGACAACCGTCACTGATGTTATCGGCATCATGGCGTTCATCGGGCTGGCCACGTTCCTGTTGCTGGGCCGCTGAGCCCGGTCACTGACCCCATGAAAATTCTGCTGATCACACAGGAACCCCCACTGCTGACTGACGAGGTCGTCAGCGGAAACGCCGTACGCACGGAGCAGGTTCGCACCGCGCTGGAAGCGGCCGGGCACCGGGTGGTGCAGGTATGGCTGGCTACCGGAAGGCCGGGCAGCCTGGAAAAATCCGGTTCCACCTTCAGCAACCAGGACGAACTGCAGGGCATCCTGATGAAGGAGGACCCGGGGGCCGTGATCGTCGCTTTCTGGGAGTTACTCCGCTTGCTCCCCCACGATCTGTCGGTTCCGGTCGTCCTCGACTACGTGGCTCCGCGGACCCTGGAAGAACTGTTCGAGTCTCCGGAAACGGTGAAAGCCGGCCTGCGGCGGCTGAAAAACAACCTGCAAAAGTGTGACCTTGTCCTGGTCGGCAACCGCCTGCAACGACACCTGCTGATCCTTATACTGATCGAATCGGGATTCGATTTGCGCGGCCCCGATCCCATCCGGGAGGTTCCTCTCGGCGCCGAAGTTGCCGGCTCGCCGCTTTCGGATCCGGAAAAGGACGGCTGGCTACTGGTGAGTGGCGGCGTAAACTGGCCCTGGAGAAACGCTGGTGGCTACCAGGCTGAACTCGAGGCCTGTGCCGGAAAATACAACTCCCGGGTCAGGCTGGTCCATTTCGGAGGCGGTTACCGCTGGCACGGTCCGCGTAACAGAACTGCCACCTCCCGGGGCACGGAGGAATCGCCGGTTCAGTTCCAGGCGCTGAAACCCTACCGGCAATTCAGTGAATTTCTGTCCCGGAATGCCCATATCGGGGTTGAACTCGCTGAATGGAATATCGAGCGGGAATACAGCCAGTCCTTTCGCTCGCTCGAGTTCCTGCGCCATGGACTGCCGCTGCTGTGTAACCGGTTTCTTCCAGTCTCCCGGCTGGTTGAGCAATATGACGCGGGCTGGATCATCGATGACCCCGCCGCGTTGGAGCCGGTACTTTCCCGGATAATCGCCCGGCCGGAGGAATGGAAAGAAAAATCGGCCAACGCAAAGAGGCTGGTCAGCGAGGCGTTGCAGCCCATACGTTCCGTTGCACCCTTGATCGAGTGGCTGGAAAACCCGGTAAAAGCCTTGAGACTGGCGCCGGCGGCATTCAGCCGGGATGTGACGCCCGTGCTCGGTGTCCCCCCGCTGCTGGAAAGGCTCAAGCGTCAATTCAGCCTGGTTCGTACGGTTCTGCTCAATCGCCTGTTCGGCCAGGACCACGGCTCCGGCGTGCTCATGGTGACCCGGGGAGACCTGTTCCCGCCGGACCACGGAGCGGCGGTTCGCACCGTGGAAAGCGCACGTGCACTGGCGAGAAGCGGAACCCGGGTCGGCATCGTGACCGAAGACCGGAGGCACTGGATTGAAGTAACACCCGGTGGCGAGAGCCGGAGGAAATATCCGTTCTGGTTACGACTTCTCAGTCTCCCCGGACCGTTGACCAAACTGTTGCATTTCTCCAAGAACCTGCCCTACAGCAACAGCTTTCTGTACCTGCCGCTGACCGATGGCTCTTTCTTCTGGAGAACACTTGCCGCCGGCCGGGCCCTGCACGCCGGCATTCTGCAGGCTGAATTTCCGGCCTATGCCCTGCCCTGCATCCGCGCACGGGATACGCTGGACTGTAAAGTCGTGCTGGTGGAGCACAATGTCGAGTACGACCGCATAGAGGCCCAGGTCGAGGAGCTTTCGGCCGCTCAGTACCGGAACCTTCGCGATATAGAAATCGATTTGTGCAACCGCTCGGACGCCGTCGTATGCGTTTCCGACAACGACCGCCAGAAACTGGCCGAGGACGGCGTGGATCCGGACCTGCTTCACACCGTGGCGCATGGTGTAAACCTGGCGCAATTTGATACGCCGGACGTGGTGGATGCGCGCGGCAGGTTCGGGATACCGGACCCGTGTCCCCTGTTGGTCTATCACGGCACTTTTTCTTATCCACCCAACCAGGAAGCCTTGCGGATTTTCGCCGAGATCCTGCTGCCGGGCCTGGAAGCCAGGGGTGTGCAATGTCACCTGCTGGCGGTAGGTAAATTTCCACCGGCCGTCAGTCCGCACCCGAGGATTCACCTGGCCGGCAGCGTCGAACAGGTCGGGCCCTGGCTCCGGGCGGCTGATTTGTCCGTCGTGCCCCTGGTGGACGGTGGCGGAACGCGAATGAAGATCATCGATTGCTTTGCCGCACGCCTGCCGGTCATCAGCACCCGGAAAGGCATCGAGGGCATACCCGTCGTTCCCGGAAAACATGCGCTGGTGCTGGACGACTGGGACGCCGTGATCACGGCCATTATCGAATTGCTGGAAAATCCGCAGAAAGCAGAGGAACTGGCTCTTGAAGGGCGCCACCTGGCGGAAAGCATGGACTGGAATATTGCGGCCGGAAAGTACCGGACGATTTACGCTTCCCTGCGCTGAACGGACCACGGGTACGCCCCACGATAGTCAATATTGTTTCGGTTTTTCAGCCACCTGGTTGCGCACATACACCGGTTGGGCCATCACGGCTGGCAGGGGCTCATTGCTGTTCAGCCAATCCAGGGCCAGCTTGCAGACCGTCTCTGCCCGTGGGCGTACCGCTGGCAGGCATTCACTCGCATTCAAAGCGAGTTGATCGAGTTCCCTGAATTGCCTGAATCCGTTTCCGGCGGCAATGTATGGCCCGCCGGTAAGCGCTCGAACCCGGGCGGGCTCGCAAACCTGCTCTTCACCGGCGATTGAGACAATGCCGTTGCCGCCACAACGGAAGTTAGCGGTGTAGACTTCCTGCATGCGCGCATCGACCGCGACGCAGATCGATGAAAACCCGGATACCGCGGTATCGACTGCCTCCTGGGCTACAGCCGCCAGCGAAGAAACCGGCACAACGGGCAGTTCCGCTCCCCAGGCGAGGCCCTGCACCACGCCGATACCGATCCTCAGGCTGGTGAAGCTGCCGGGCCCACGTCCAAACGCAATGGCATCCAGGTTCACCAGCGCCAACCCGGATTCAGCCAGCAGCGCCTGCACCGCCGGCAACAGGAGCTCCGCGTGACGCATCGGGGCCAGTTCAAAAAAGCTTCGTGTCTCACCGTCACAGTACAACGCCACCGAACACGCTTCAGCAGACGTTTCGATGGCCAGCAGCCTGGTCAGAGACTTTCGGGTCATGCAAAAAACCTCTCAACTTCGGCCCGGTCGGCAGCCAGCTTCATTGGTGGAAGGCTGTCCAGGAAAACCCGGCCATAGGATTTTGTCCGGATCCGGGGGTCGCATACGACCAGGGCGCCGCGGTCGGTGACGTCCCTGATCAATCGGCCTGCGCCCTGCTTCAGGGAAATAACGGCCTGCGGCAGATAAAGCTGGGTAAATGGATTGCCGCCGGCACGGCGCAGGGCGCCACTCCTGGCTTCCATCACCGGGTCGTCCGGAGCCGCAAACGGCAATTTGTCTATGACCACCAGGGAAAGGGCTTCTCCGATCACGTCCACGCCTTCCCAGAAACTGGATGAACCCAGCAAAACGCCCTCCCCGGACTCCCGGAACCGGTCGAGCAGCAGGCTTCGGGGCTGCTCCCCCTGGACAAACAGGGGGAACCTGACCCGTTCAGCCAGGATTTCAGCCGCCCGCCGCAGCGACCGGTGCGAGGTAAACAACAGGAACGCACGCCCCTTGCTGGCCTCGAGCAAAGGTATGACCTGTTCCAGCAGGGCCGGAACAAAATCCGGCTCCCGCGGTTCCGGGATCTGTTCGGGCAACCACAACAACGCATTGTTGGGATAATCAAAGGGGGAATCCAGCTGCAGGGTTGCGGCATCGTCCAGCCCCATCTGTGCCGTGAAATGTGAGAAATCGCCCGTCACCGAAAGCGTCGCCGAGGTGAATATCCAGGCGGCGTCGGCCATGGCCCGGAAATCGTTGAAAACGCCGGATACCTCCAGCGGGGTGATGTGCAGGGCAAAGCCCCGTCCCCTCTTCTCGAACCAGCGGACCTCTTCACCGGACTGGGGTGCATCGAACCGGTCCAGCCTGCTTTGCAGTTCCTTCAGGCGGTCGATGCAACCGTCCAGCCCGCGGGTACTGCCGGCCAGCTTTTCGGCGGAAGCAGCCAGTGAAATGATGGCGTCATCAAGCGATTGCAGCGCCAGGCGGGTCTGATCGTTCCGAACCAGGTCGTTCCAGGAACCCCGGTCGGGCATTCGCTCTGAAACTGCGAGTTGAATTTCCTGGAGTTTCTGCAGGCAATCCGCAACCCCGTCGCGCAGCACGCCGAGTGCGCCGGCAACACCGGACGACTCGGCCAGGAAATCCCTGCACAGATCCGTGACCTGCCGGGCTGTAAGGGAGACACTGAAAAAACGGCTCGCGGTCTCGGGAGCCTGGTGCGCCTCGTCGATAATAAAGGCTGAAGCCCCGGGCAGAACCTCTCCAAAACCGCTTTGCTTGATGGCCATGTCAGCGAAAAGCAAATGGTGGTTGACCACCACGACATCGGCATCCTGCGCTTCCCGCCGTGCCCGGGCGACATAACAATCCTCGAATTGCGGGCATTCCGCCCCCAGGCAATTTTCCGCCGTCGAGGTCACCAGGGGCAGAAGACCGCTGTCCTCGGTGAGGACGCCGGAGATGGAAAGATCACCGTCCCTTGTCCGGGCCGACCAATCCGACACGGCTTCGAGTTCAGCCACGGCTTCGCGACTCGGCAGCCGGCCTTCGGTCCGGGAAATCATCATCCGGTGCAGACACAGGTAGTTGGCGCGGCCCTTCAGCAGCGCGGGTTTGACGGACAGCCCAAGTGTCTCACGGACCATCGGAAGGTCCCTGAAAAACAGCTGGTCCTGGAGGGTCTTGGTGCCCGTTGAAATGATGACCCGCTCCCCGCTCAGCAGCGCCGGCACCAGGTAAGCCAGGGTTTTCCCGATGCCCGTCCCTGCTTCCACCACCAGCGAATCACCGCTGCTCAAGGCCTTCTCAACAGCCTGCGCCATGGCGATCTGCGCCTCGCGTGGCGCAAAGCCCGGCAGTGATTCGGAGAACGGACCTTTCGCATCCAGCAGGCGGGCACTGCGGCCTGGAGATTCAGTCACGTTTATTCACAGGCTCTTTGGTTTGCTGTTCATGCACACCCTGGCCTTCTCAGCGGCTTCGACCGAGCCGTCATGGTCGCCCAGGTGTTCACGACAGACGCTGATCGTGTGCCAGTTGCGGCTGCAAATTTCACCGACCCGAGGGCCCAGGTCGTACGATCGCGTGGCAAAACTCAAAGCCTGCTCGTAATCCTTGATGTGAATCTGGACCTCGGCGAGTGTCTGCAGAATTTCGGGATCCCGGGGTTGTATTCTCAGCGCACGTTCCAGCAAAGCGGACGCCTGTCCGTAATCGCCATTGGATTCCGCAGCTCCGGCGTCCGCCAGCAGTTCCTTGACAGCCGGGTTCTGCAACGGAAAAACCTGCACCCCCTCGCTGTCCCGTCTCGCCGGGTCACGCACACGGGAATTCACTTCGTTGTCACCGGGAGCCCCCGGTACCGGCGCTGGCGCTGGCCCAGGCCCGGGCGCAGGAGCCGGGCCGGCACAGGCCCCCAGCAACAGGCTGGCGGCTAGCGCCACCAACAGCAGACAGCTATTGTGTTTTCTGCTTTTTCTTGCCAAAAAACTTTCTCCAAAAAGATTCTTCATTGTCTTCCTGCTGGCCCAGGCAGGCCGTTGAACGGTCGGGCGCCGAACCGTCCAGGAAGGGTAATTGCACGGCTCCCTCGCAATGCTGACCGGTCAGCCACCCGCTTTCCGAATCAACCCATAGCCAGTTCACGCCATCAGGCATGCGCAAATCTACCGGTGCAAACGGCAATTGCCTGAAGAGGCCGGCCCAGAGATGCATCGCGGCATTACTTCCGGTCACGCCGGCCGGGCTGTTATCGTCCTTACCCACCCAGCTCACCGCAACGTGATCACGAGTATATCCGACAAACCAACTGTCGCGACGGTCGTTCGTTGTCCCTGTTTTTCCGGCTATTGTCTCACGGCTTCCCAGCAACTCCGGAAGGGCTTTCGCGGTCCCTTGCTCAACCACTTGCGTCAAGGCGAAGTTGAGAACCCCAATGGCTTCCCGGTGCGGTTGCGGGACCATTCTCAGGGGGTAACGGACCAATTCGCCCCCGTCCGCGGTCAGTACCGCAATGACAGACCGTAACGGAACACTGTAGCCTCCGGCTGCGAGTGACTGGTAGATCTGCGTCACTTCCAGCGGTGTGAGCTCCACGGCCCCCAGGAACACGGAAGGAACGGCGTCAACTTCGGCCGCCACGCCCAGTTGCCGGATCCGGTTGACCAGGTTGTTTACACCAATTTTCAGACCCAGGCGCACCGTCGCCTGGTTGTAGGAATGGGTAAGCGCTTCGAGCAGGGTGACTTCGCCATGTGATTTTCGATCATAGTTTTCAGGCGTCCAGTCCGACCCATCGGCCTGCCGCAAGGTGATCGGTTCATCCTCGATCAGGCTCACCAGGCTGTACTCATCGCTGTGTTCAAGCGCCAGCAGATAAACCAGCGGTTTGATCACCGAGCCAATCTGGCGCCGGGCGTGAATGGCGCGATTGAAACCGGCGCGGGTGGGGTCACGGTCACCCACCAGGGCCCGGACTTCCCCGGTTGCGACGTCGGCGACGACCATGGCGGCTTGCAGGCTCTCCGGCAACCCGCGCTGCGCCAGTTGCTTGAGCCCGTCACTTACTGCTCGTTGCGCCTTTTCCTGGATGGAAGGCGCCAGCGTCGTATAAATCTGCAGGCCTTCGGTTTTCAGATCTTCTTCGCGGTACACCTGGGACAACTGCCGGCGCACCAGGTCGACGAACGCTGGGTAGCGGGTGCCCCGGGAACGGGGCTCTGTCGTCACGCCCAGGGATGTCGAAGCCCATTGCCGTGCTTCTGCTTCCGAAAGCAGTCCGGTTTCAGCAAAAACCGACAACACGTGGTTGCGCCTGTCCAGGGCGCGCTCCGGGTGGCGCCGGGGGTTGTAGTAAGACGCGCCTTTGACCAGGCCAATCAGCAGGGCCACCTGGTTGGGTTCCAGCCGGTCCAGGGGCTGGTCGAAATAGAACAGGCTGGCCTGCCCGAATCCATGCACTGCGTAAGCACCTTGCTGACCCAGGAATATCTCGTTGATGTAGGCATCGAGAATTTCGGCCTTGTCGTAGTGCATTTCGAGCAGCAAGGCCATGATGGCTTCATTGAATTTCCTGGCGACGGTGCGATCCTGGGTCAGAAAGTAATTCTTGACCAGCTGCTGCGTCAGTGTGCTGCCGCCCTGCACGGCCTTGCCGGCTCGCAGATTGGCGATTGCCGCCCGCAGGACACCACGCACGTCGACGCCCGGATGGTGCTTGAATTTTCGATCCTCGACCGCCTGCAGGCCGGTGACCAGCAACTGTGGCGCGTCCGCGACTTTCACGATGCTGCGGTCTTCTTTTTGCAAGGGATAAATTGATGCGATCTCGGCCGGTTCCAGGCGCACCAGGTCCAGCTGACGGTTTTCCGGCAGGCTGGTCAGGCCGGCGATTTCCCCGCCCGAAACACGAACGCGAAAACGGCTGGCCTCCTCAAATCCGTCGTGAAAATGAAAAGCCCTGCGATAAATTTCAACTTCATTGCCGGCAGTGCGGTATTGACCCGGCCGGCTGACCGGGTTGGCCACCCGGTAGCCCGAGGCCTGCAACTCCATTTCCAGGTCCGCCACGGGCATTGCAGCGCCCGGGTAAAGCTCGAGCGATCGCGCATAAACATGGCTCGGCAAATCCCATTTGCGACCCTCAAATTCGGTGGTTACCTGGTGATTCAGGTAGATGATCCAGGGTGCCAGCAGTCCCAGCATGACGCCGGTTAACAGCAATCCAATTTTCCACAGCCACGCCCCCCACCCCCTGGATGGCGACTTACCCGATTTTTTCCGGATTGCCGTTGTCTTGTTTCTGCGTTTGGCCATTAGTGATCAGAGGTTCCTTAAAACAGTCCCGGGCGTAATTCGAGCGACGGCATGCAAGGAGTGACATCATCCCGCCCTTTGACCATAATGAATGGATTTCGTGCCGAAAGCACCCCCATGACGACGACTTTACCAGACCACGTCAGCGGCCCCAATTCCCTTGGTGCGCGCCTGGACGATCACCGGCGGCAAAACCCCGGCCAACCCCTGCTGATCCGGCAAAACGGATTGGCAGTCACTGCTGCGTTCGAAGCCTCGATCAACGAGTTGCTGGAACGCGTTCAGGGTGATGGCCGGGCGCCCGTGGTGTTGACCTCCCTGAGTAACGCGGTGATTGATCTGAACCCGTTTTCCGGACTGCAGCCAATCGGCGGGAGTGATACCGAAACCGCGACACTGGAAGCCATGGTGGCCCTGCTCGGCACGGGTGAACTGATGGAATGGGACACCTGGCCGGAGCATTTCGCCCTGTTTTCGGCAGCAGCCGTGGAAGCTTTGGCGCGCCAGGACACATCCACGGCAAACGTCATGAACCGGCTCCGGGAAGCCGGAGGAATGCTGTTGCTCTCGGACTGCGTATTCCTGCACGACCCGGGTGCCGGGCTTTTTGACGAGAAGCCGCTTGAACCGCATGAGCGCCGGCGTCCAATCGCATGGGGATTGCTGAGGCAAAGGCTGGACCAGTGGTTGCGGCTGGGCAGACAGTTCCGGCTCACCCGCGTGGAAAAACACCCTCGATGATTTCCGGAACGGGCAGAAACCGGTAACGCTGCACATCACGCACAGCTGGGGCGGAGGCGTCGCCAGGTGGGTGGAGTCCTTTATTGAGGCCGATGGCAGCGCGGTCAATTTCCAGTTTCGATCCGAAGAAGTGGAGTCCGGAAAGGGCTACGGGCAACGATTTTCACTCTACCTGGGCAATCAGCTTGAAGCGCCCGTTGCGACCTGGTGGTTGCAGCCTCCCATCCAGTCGACGACGGCAGAGCACCCGGGATACCGGCGCATCCTGCACGAAATTTTGTCCCGCTATGGCGTCGGCCGCCTGGTGATTTCATCCCTGGTCGGCCACAGCCTCGATGCGCTGGCGACGGGTACGCCTGCCATCCAGGTGCTGCATGACTTTTTCCCGTTATGGCCGGTACTCGGCATTCACCCGGAACCTTTTCTCGCCGAGGGACATGAACACTGCCTGGCGGCCGCACTCCGGCAGCATCAGTTATTGCCCGGCTTTCGCAACCTCGATGCGGAAGGCTGGAGCAAACTCGGGCGCCAGTGGCGCGAAGCGGTTGAGAAATGGGCTGTGCGCGTTGCTGCGCCAAGCCGCTCCGTCGCCAGCCTGATCCGGAAACTGGACCCGGCGTGGGCCAGCGTGGACATTCAGATCATCCCACATGGCCTGCCGGAATTGCCGGGCACCGGCGAGATCATTCCGCTGGATCGTGAGGATGGCCGGCTGAGACTGGTGATCCCCGGCAGAATACAGGAGGGAAAAGGCCAGCAACTCCTGTTGCGGGCGCTTCCCGGCCTGACCCCGTTCGCCCAGGTCTACCTGCTCGGCGCGGGCAAGGACGGAGAAGTGTTTTTCGGCAAGGCCGGTGTCAACGTCATCCTGCAGTATCAACGCGAGGACTTGCGGGAACTCCTCTCAGTGATTGGCCCGCATGTCGCGGGGCTGCTTTCGATCGTGCCGGAAACGTTCAGTTACACGCTGTCGGAAATGCAGCAGCTTGATATTCCCGTCATCGCAACCCGGGTCGGCAGCCTGGAAGAGCGCATAAGCGACGGCGAGACCGGCTGGCTGATCGAACCCGAGCCTGCGGCTTTGGTTGAACGGGTCCGGCAGCTCGCGGGCAATCGCGCGGACATCCAGGCGGTCCGGGACCGTCTGAAGCGCTACGACCTGCCGGGAACCGGCCGGATGGTCGAAAAATACGACCAGCTTTGCCAGCCGCGGCCGGCCCGGCGATCCTGGACTGCGCTCCAGGACCCGGATTCAGCGCGAAGCCGCGGCATTGGCTTTCCAGCTGACGGAACTGACGAGAAAGCCACCAGGCCCTGTCCGCGCAGGCCAGGGCGCTGCAAACCGAGGTCGAGAAGCGCACCGACTGGGCAGAGGCGCGTGAAAGGGAACGCAAACGGGAAGTCGAACGAAGGATCCGCTGGGTCGAAGAACCTGAACAGGGAAATCGAGCGGCGGGATGATCAGTTGGCGCACGAACAGGCGGCTCACCGGCAAACCAACCAATGGCTGGAAGAACTCAGGTCGGTGCACGAATGGGTCCTGGGTACCGCTTCCTGGCGGTTCACCAGGCCCTTCCGCGTGTTCGGCAGAATGGTCAACAACCTGGCGCGCGCACGGGCCTGGAACCCCTTGCGCTGGCCCCTGCTCATCTCCCAGGCCGTACGAACCATCAGCACCCAGGGGCTGGGAGGAGCGCTCGAAAGATCACAGTCGACCCGGGTGCAGCATGGCGAGCCGGAGCGCATCGACCAGGCAGCCGTTGAATCCATTGGTAACCCGGAGCCGCCACCGGGTTTTGCGGTTCCCGGCGACCCGGAGGTTTCAATCGTCATCCCGGTTTTCAACAAGTGGGCTTACACGGCCGCCTGTCTGCGTTCCCTGGCCGAAACGGAGTGCAGCGCCGGGTTTGAAGTGATCGTCGTGGACGACCAGTCCTCGGATGAAACTCCGGCCCGCCTGGGCCAGGTTTCCGGCCTGGTGTACCTCCGCAATGAAAAAAACCTCGGCTTCGTTGGAAGTTGCAATCGCGGCGCCGCGGCTGCAAGGGGCCGTTATATCGTGATGCTGAATAACGACACCCAGGTGCTCGATGGCTGGCTGGATGCGCTGCTCGATACTTTTACACGCTACCCCGACACCGGCATGGCCGGGGCCAGGCTGGTTTACCCGGATGGAACATTGCAGGAGGCCGGCGGCCTGATTTTCAACGATGGTTCCGGCTGGAACTATGGCAAGGGCGACGACGCCGGCCGGCCTGAATACCAATACATCCGGGAAGTGGATTACTGTTCAGGCGCCTGCATCATGCTGGAAACCCGGCTGTTCCGGGAGTTGGAAGGGTTCGACACCCACTATGCACCGGCCTATTACGAAGATACCGACCTGGCTTTCAGGGTGCGCCGGAAAGGCCTGAAAGTGCGCCTGCAGCCAGCCGCTACCATCGTCCACCACGAAGGCGTGACTTCCGGCACCGACATCGGCGCTGGCGCCAAGCGCTACCAGGCCGTGAACCGGGAAAAATTCCTGCAACGATGGGCGGATGAACTCAGCACCTACCCTGAACCCATTGGTGATCCGGATGATCGTGGTGAAATCCGGCGGGCCCGCGATCACCGGCTCAGAGGGCGGGTGCTGGTTATCGATGCCTACACCCCTGAGCCGGACCAGGATTCCGGCAGCGTCCGGTTGTGTTACCTGATGGATTGCCTGGGCCAACTGGGCTATGGCGTGACCTTCATGGCGGATAACCGGGCCCACGCCGGCCGTTACACGACGGCGCTGCAGCAGGCCGGGGTCGAGGTGATTTACGAACCGTGGGTCGACTCCCTGCAGAGTTTTTTCAGCGACCGCGGCAAGGATTTCGATTTCGTGATGATCAGCCGGCACTACATCGCTTCGAATTACCGGGCGCTGCTGCGGCGCCACTGCCCGCAGGCGAAGTTCATTTTCGACACGGTGGACCTGCATTACCTGCGGGAAGAAAGGATGGCGGAACTCGAAAACAGCCTGCCGCTCAAGCACAGCGCGGCCCAGACCAGGCGCTCCGAATTGTCGGTGATCAACGCGGCCGACGCGACCATCGTCGTCAGCCCGGTGGAAAAAGCCGTGCTGCAGGAAGCAGCGCCCGGGGCCAGGGTTCACGTCATTTCAAACGTTCACGAAGTTGAGGGCAGCCGCCGCCCGTTCTCGGAACGCAAGGACCTGTTTTTCGTCGGCGGCTACCAGCACCCGCCCAACATCGATGCGGCAAAATGGTTCGTTGGCAGCATCTGGCCCCTGGTGCGCCAGGCAATTGCCCGACCTGGAGTTTCACCTGATCGGAAGCAAGGCGCCGGAACAGGTGCGGGCCCTGGACGGGAACGGCGTGCGGTTCCACGGATTCGTCAAAACGCTGGACCCCTGGCTCGATGGCTGCCGGCTGGCGGTGGCGCCGCTGCGCTATGGCGCAGGCATCAAGGGCAAGGTCAACATCAGCATGAGCAGGGGGCAGCCGGTGGTGGCGACCCCGATGGCGGTTGAGGGCATGTTTACCCGGTCGGGCCGGGACGTGCTGATTGCGGAAACCGCTGAGGATTTTGCCGCGGCAATCGTTCGTCTCTACCAGGATGAAGCTTTGTGGAACCGCGTTTCGGCCGCGGGGCTGGAAAACGTCCGCCAGTATTTTTCCGTTGAAACCGCCCGCCTGGGATTGCAGGAACTGCTCAATTCCCTGGGAAGTTAGGACCCTGGCACCGTGGCCGTGAAGCGGAATCTTGTGGCCGATGTAAGCAGCGCAGCAGCCACTAGATGCCCGTGCCGCAACCTGCGGGCTTCGATAACGTTTGAAACACTTCCGAGGCGGCTCAGCAGGTCACTGAGCTGTTCATAGTCCGTCACGCGGATTTTCAACCGGATGGTCACCTCGTCCCGTACCTCGTCCAGCCGGCTGCTGATATCGGTCACCTGGGTTTCGGCTGAAGAGAGCACGCCGGAAATGTCCCGGATCAGGTCCCTGCGGTCAAAGGCCTTGACCAGGATTTGCACCGAGTAGCGCGTTCCGGGTTTGCCGCCCCAGCGGACCTGCAACAGCCGTGGGCTGTTTTCCGCCCGCCAGTGAATGACCTGCTTGCAATCATCGCGGTGTATCGTCACCCCGCGGCCCTGGGTGATATAACCCGCCACCGGGTCACCCGGCACCGGGTGGCAACACTTGGCCATGTGCGTCATCAGGTTGCCAACGCCCTCGATGACAATGTCGTCCACCCCCTTGGCGTCCGCGCCCCGCTGACGAACCGGTGAGCGGGTCAGGAGGTCTTCAGCCTGCGGCGAGGTTTGTTCGGCCTTCATGCGTTCGAACGCGTTGAAAATCTGGCCGGGTGTCAAATCTCCATTTCCGACGGCCACGTAGAAATCATCCAGGGAATTCATCTTGAACCGCTGGTATATCGCCTTGAGATCGGACAGTTCGATGCCGACCCGCCGGGCCTCGGACTCGAGCGCTTCCTTGCCGGCTCGCAGATTGTCCTCGCGGCTCTCCCGTTTGTACCACTGACGGACTTTTGCCCGCGCCCTGGCGCCATGAATGTAACCGAGCCGGGGGTTGAGCCAGTCCCGGCTGGGCTTGGGAACTTTACCGGTGAGAATCTCCACGCGGTCGCCCGTGCCGACCACGTGCGTCAGCTGGACAATCCGGCCGTTGACCTTGGCGCCCCGGCAGCGGTGACCCACCTCGGTATGAACCTGGTAGGCAAAGTCCAGCACGGTGGAGCCTGCCGTCAGGTCCACCACCTGCCCGCGCGGGGTCAGCACGTAGACCCGGTCTTCCGATGTGGCGGACTGAAAGCTGTCCAGCAGGCTCTGATCATCCAGTTCGTCTTCCGTGGAATCGAGCAACTGGCGCATGATGGAGATCTTGTTGTCGAATGCCGGATCGGACGGACCGCCTTCCTTGTAACGCCAGTGGGCCGCCACACCCAGTTCAGCGTGTTCGTTCATGTCCCGCGTACGGATCTGGACCTCGATCGCCCGGCCTTCGCGGTCCGCGACCGCCGTGTGCAGCGACTGGTAGTTGTTGCCTTTCGGTGTGGTTATGTAATCGTCGAACTCCCCGGGTATCGGCTGCCACAGGGCATGCACCAATCCCAAAGTGCTGTAACAGGCCGGCAGGTCATTCACCAGTACACGAACGGCGCGGACGTCAAACAACTGGTGAAAGTCCAGTCCCTTGCGCTGCATCTTTTTCCAGATGCTGTAGATGTGCTTGGGCCGCCCCTTGACCTCGGCGGCAATCCCCGCCTCCTCCAGCGCATGGGATAACTTGTTCATGAAGGTGCCGATGTAACGTTCGCGCTCCGTCCGGTGTTCTGCAACCAACCGGGCAATATTCCGGTACTGCGCCGGCTCCTGGTAACGGAAAGCCAGGTCTTCAAGCTCCCATTTCAACTGCCAGATACCCAGGCGATTGGCCAGCGGAGCGTGGATCAACATGGTTTCCCGCGCCAGGGACTCGCTGGAGGCGTCACCTTCCCGGGCCCGGCGCAGCAGCACCAGTTGCCAGGAAAGATCGACCAGCACGACCCGCACGTCGTTAACCAGCGCCAGCAGCAGTCGTCTCAGCCCCTCGGCGCTGCGTTCGGTGCTGTTATCCGGCCGGCCGGATTCGTAGTGCTTGAGTTTTTTCAGTTCCTCCAGTTGCCTGAGCACCGGCGCCGGCAGCATTTTCAGGATGTCCGGCCCGACTTCTTTTTCCTGTTCACAAACATGAACGATGGCGCAACTGACCGTGACCGGGTCAGCCGACAACATCTGCAGGAGTTCAAGTAATTCGAGCAGCGAGTCGATGGACGAAGATGACAGCGCCCCGCGATCCAGGAGTTCCTGCAAAAGGTGTTCGCAGTCTTCCGCCGCCGTGCCCGCCGACGCCCGGTAAGCAGCCATCCAGCGAAGCAGCGCTTCACGGCCGCGCGGCTGGTCCACGGCGGGCCTGGAATCTCCGCCCGGGTATTCGTCAATCCTGTTCATTGATCCTTAAGGGAACCTCCGGATAAGTCATTTCTCAACATCCCGTGCTTTTCCAGGCTTCGGCCAGGCGCTTGCCGGACACGCGTTCCGCAGTGCCCAGGCGTTGCGCAAACAACGAGACCCGGTATTCCTCCAGCAGCCACCGAAAAGCATCCATCGCTTCATCATAAACGCAACCGGCCTCCAATGCCGCCCGGTAGCGGCTCCACCAGGGACTCACGCTTTCCATCCGCTCCCGGTCACGCAGGGGATTCTGATCCAGCTGAACCAGGCGCTCGGAGATCGCCTGGAGATAGCGCGGGTAGTGTTCCAGCCTGCCGGGCTCGAGGTCCGCCAGGAACCCCGGATACAGCAAATCCTCCAATTGGGCAGACAGGTCGTCAAACACATCCGGGTTTTGTGATTCCAGGTTCCCGTAGATTCTCCGGGACAGTTTGCCATGGAGTTGTAAAACACCGCCAAGTAAACCGGACCGGTCCAGGCAGGCTCTGCCGATTTCGTTTCTGACGCGTCCGCACAACGCCGCGAAACTATCACCATCCCGGATGTCGTGGACGTCACCCGCACAGTCGACCAGGCTGCGCTGCAACAGGTCTTCCACCAACTGTTCCGTGCTGCCCAGCGGGCTCCAGGCCAGCAACGCGTTTTTGTGCAGGCCATGATGCCTCGCCAGGTAATCCAGCTTGTCCGGCATCGCGAGCCTGAGGAGGCGCAGCACACCGTCGATATGGGACAATACCGCCTCGTCCCGGGTATCAAACAACCGCAGCCCCACGGCGGTTTCCTGGTCCAGCAGCGCCGGCCAGGCGGTCGCGCCGTCCGCGGTTTTCACCTGGGGTGCAAGTGTGCCAAAAACCCAGTCTGTTTCGCCGTCCCGGTTGAATTCACTGCCCTGCTGATCCATGAAGCAACGTTGGGCCTTGCTGCCCAGGCGCTCCTGGATTGCCGCCAGGTCGCGGCCACAATCGATCAATTCACCCTGTTGATCCAGTACCCGTACAAGGAACCGGAAATGGTCGTCGATCGAGTTTTCATCCAGGTCATCCACCCCGACCGGCAATCCGGTCAGGCGCTGCAATTCCGCGGCGCATACCTCCAGCATGGGCACATTGACGCGGTCCTGAATCGCTTCCAATACCGCGTCCGCGAACTCCGGGACCGGCGTCAATGAACGGCGCAGGGGTTTGGGCAGGGACCTGATCAGGGCCACCAGCTTGTCGCGCAGCAGTCCGGGGACCAGCCACTGCAATTTACCCGGGTTCAGCGTGTTCAGCAGTTCGATCGGCACGGCAATGTGCACACCGTCATCCGGGCTTCCCGGGGCAAAATGGTACTCCAGCGGAAAGGATCGCCCACCGCTCTCGAGCATGTCCGGAAACAGCTCACCGGGCGCCAGGCCGGCGTTGTCCCGCATCAGCACGTCATGCCCGAGGAACAACAGGTCCCGCCCGGACTTGCCCAATCCGGACAACCACTTCTCAAACGACCGCGCGCTGTTGACTGATTCCGGAATCCGCGCGTCGAAAAAATCGTACTGGGTCTGTTCATCGACCAGCACATCTCTTCTGCGGCGCTTGTGTTCGAGCATTTCCACTTCGGCCCGGATTTTTTCGTTGTGCGCCTTGAATGCGGCACGGGTGTCGAGCGCACCCCGGACCAGCGCTTCCATGATGAAGATGCGGCGCGCCTCCGCCGGGTCGACCGGCCCGTATTGAACCCGGCGCTTCTCGACGATGACCAGGCCGTAGAGCGAGACCTGTTCCCAGGCATAAACCGCGCCGCGCCGGCGCGACCAGTGCGGGTCAAAATAATGATGTTTGAGCAAATGCCCGCCCTGTTGCTCAATCCATTCGGGCTTGATGACCGCGTTGGTCCGCGCATACGGCCTGCTGGTCTCGACGATCTCGGCGGACATCAGCCATTTCGGTGAACTTCCGAACAGGCCGGAACCGGGAAATATGTGATAGGCGCTCGAGCGCGCGCCGGTATAACCCGGGTCTTCGGGATGCTTTCTGCCGCAATGGCTCAATAGCCCGGCCATCAGGCTCTGGTGCACCTGGTCAAAATCGCCATGGAGGCCGGAGAGTTTCCTGCGGTCCTCTCGCGCCTGGTCCCGCAGCTGCTGGTAAATGTCGAACCACTCCAGCACGCGTTGCCAGTTCAGGAATTCCCGGCGGCACAATTTGCGGAACTGGTTACCGGAAACCTCCTTTCTCTTGTCCCGCAGGTACCGCCAGAGCTTGAGGAAGGTCGTGAAATCCGACGTGTCGTCGGTAAATCGCCGGTGCATTTCATCCGCGGCCGCCTGGGCGTCAAGCGGCCGTTCGCGGGGATCCTGGATGCTCAGCGCCGCCGCCAGCACCATGATGTCTTCCAGGCATCCGGTTCTTGCGCCTTCCTCGACCATCCGGGCCAGCCGGACATCGAGCGGCCAGCGCGCCAGGGCCCGTCCGGTGTCCGTCACCGCGCGGCGCTCGTCGATCGCAGACAGTTCGAACAACAGCTGGTAGGCATCGTTGATCATGCGGGGCGCCGGCCGGTCGACAAAGGGGAATTCTTCGACCGAGCCCAGGCCCATGGTCAGCATCCGCAGGATAACCGACGCCAGCGAAGTGCGCAGAATCTCGGGCTCGGTAAATTCGGGCCGGGAATCAAAATCGATCTCGCTGTAGAGGCGTACGCAGGTACCCGGGCCGAGCCGCCCGCAGCGGCCGGCGCGCTGGTTGGCGCTGGCCCGGGAAACCGGTTCGATCGGCAATCGCTGAATCCGGCTGTGGTGTGAATAGCGGCTGATCCGGGCGGTGCCCGAATCGATCACGAAACGGATTCCGGGAACCGTCAACGAGGTTTCGGCCACGTTGGTGGACAGGATGATCCGCCGGGCAGTGCCGGGGTGGAAAACCCGCCTCTGCTCCGCGGAAGAAAGCCTGGCATACAGCGGCAAAATCTCCGTGGCCACCGGCCCGGAGCGCTGCATATGCCGTTTCAGGAACTCCCCGGCTTCGCGAATCTCCCGCTCCCCGGAGAGAAAAACCAGGATGTCCCCGCGGGGATCGATACGGCTCAACCGCCGGACGCCCTCGGCAATCCCCTGGTAAAGATCCCGGTCCCCACGCCCGCCGCTTTCCTCGTCATCGGACAACGGCTGGTAAACCATCTCGACCGGGTAACCCCTGCCCGAAACCCCGATCACCGGCGCATCGCCGAAATGCCGGGAAAACTTGCCGGTGTCGATGGTTGCGGAGGTGATCAGCAGTTTGAGGTCCGGACGTTTCGGCAAAAGGGTTTTCAGATAACCCAGCAGAAAGTCGATGTTCAGGCTGCGCTCGTGCGCCTCGTCGATAATGATCGTGTCATAGGCATCCAGAAAGCGGTCGCGCAGCGATTCCGCCAGCAGGATGCCGTCCGTCATGAACTTGATGTAACCGCCGGGACTGCTGCGTTCCCGGAACCGCACCTGGTAGCCCACCAGCCCGCCCAGTTCACTTTCCAGTTCTTCGGCTACCCGCTCGGCCATCGCACGCGCCGCGATCCTGCGGGGCTGAGTGCAGGCGATCAGCCCGCGCGTGCCCCTGCCCGCTTCGAGGCAAAACTTGGGTAGCTGGGTGGTTTTTCCGGAACCGGTTTCTCCGGCTACGATCAGCACCTGGTTGTTGGCTATCGCCGTCGTATTTCATCGCGGTGCGCGGTAATCGGGAGACTGGTCGTCATAAACCGGCCGGGGCAACGCCTCCCGCCGGGCGTCTACCTGGCTGCGGGAGCGATGCACCCGCTCAATGACCTGGTTGGCCATGCGCTCCGTTGCCTGTCCGCGTTGCAAGCGGCGGTGAATTTCGGACAAGCGCTTCCTGCACCACGCGGCATCCGCGGCCATGATATTTTCGAGTTGCGCCCGGACTTCGGGGATGGCGGCAAGGTCTTTCATCGACACGAATTATAAGCGAGACTCACATACTGCTGATCCGTATAATTTGACCGATGGAACTCAACTTCAGAAGCGATAACGAATCTCCCGCCGCGCCGGCCATCCTGGCCGCTTTCGTGAAAGCCAACCAGGGCACCGCCTGGGCTTACGCCGAAGACCGGTGGTCTGCACGCCTTGACGAGGCCTTTTCAGCGTTGTTCGACACGCAAACCACCGTGCTGCCTTTGAGCACGGGAACCGTGGCCAACAGTATCGCGCTGGCTTCGGTGACTCCGCCCTGGGGTTCGGTTTACTGCCACCGCAACTCGCACATCCAGAACGATGAATGCGGCGCGCCCGAGTTTTTTGGCAATGGCCTGAGACTGGTGACGGTGGATGGCCCGGACGGAAAATTCAGCTCGACGGACCTGGAGAAACAGATTCGTGCGAACGAAGGCCACGGCGTCCACGCTTACCTGCCCTCCGCCGTCAGCATCACTCAGAGCACCGAGGCCGGCACGGTCTACCGGCCGGATGAGATCAGCGCCATTTGCCGGTCAGCCGCGAAAAGCACGGCATGGCCACTCACATGGATGGTGCGCGGTTTGGCAATGCCGTCGCGGGACTGCAATGTCACCCCGCCGACATCACCTGGCGCGCCGGCGTGCAGATGCTTTCCTTCGGCGCGAGTAAAAACGGCTGCTTCGCTGCCGAGGCCCTGCTGTTTTTCGGCAACCCGGAATTGAAGGAACGGGCGGAACGGATCCGCAAACGTTCCGGTCACCTGTTGAGCAAGATGAGGTACGTTTCCGCCCAGCTTGCTGGCCTATATCGACAATGACCTGTGGCTGGACCTGGCGAGCCACGCAAACCGCCAGGCCGCCCGGTTCGCCGAGGCCGTTAACGCCCATCCCGAGGCCCGCCTCGAGTACACCGTTCACGCCAACGAGGTTTTCGTCAGCTGGACAGCTGAAGGATTCCAGCACCTGGAAAATGCCGGGGTACAGTTCCTGACCTGGCCGGGCCGCGACGACCTGGCGCGTTTCGTATTTTCGCACTGCACGACCGAAGCCGAGACCACCAAACTTTGCCGTGCCCTGTCTGAGTAGGTCCCGCCTGGCGCGGCCGGGCCAATCCCGGCGATCATCCCGGCGCGGTCCATTGACCTTGCTGCTGGCTCTGGCCTGCCTGCCCCTGGCGGCAAACGCCCAGTCCTACATCGGCAGCGGCGCGTGCGAATCCTGCCACGAGCAAGCCTATGCCGCCTGGAAAACTTCCCATCATTACCAGGCCATGCTGCCGGCGACTCCTGAAAATGTGCTCGGCGACTTTTCCGACCGTACCTTCGAGTACGGCGGGATCACCACCCGATTCTTCCGCAAGGACGGCAAATACGGCGTGGAAACCGATAACGAAAAAGGGGAGCTGCAGACGTTTGAAATTGCCTATACATTCGGCTTCTTTCCGCTGCAACAATACCTGGTCCCTTTCGGCAACGGCCGTTTCCAGGCCCTGAATATCGTCTGGGACAGCCGGCCTGAAGCGGAAGGCGGGCAGCGCTGGGTGCACCTCTACCCCGCGAACGACCGAGGGGGATCCGCCGGTTGACCACGACGACATGGTGCACTGGACGGGAGCATTCCAGAATTGGAATTCGCGGTGCGCCGTCTGTCATTCGACCGACCTGAAGAAAAATTACACCGGCGCAACGGACAGCTACAAGACCAGCTGGACGGAAATCAACGTGGCCTGCGAAGCCTGTCACGGCCCGGCCTCGGCACACCTGGAGTGGGCCAATAGCGGACAACAGGCAGGGAACCGGGGATTTGCGTTTTCACTGAATGACCGCGGCGCTTTCGGGCCCGCCGATGGCGCCGCCACCCGCACGTTTACCCGAACGGACGGCGAACGCCCAACCGTGCAAACAGAAACCTGCGCTGCCTGTCACTCCCGGCGCAGCGAAATTGCGCCTTACCGGGCCGGCCGGCCGTTTGACGATCAGTACCGCCTGGCCCTGATTGAGCCCGGCCTGTATTTTCCGGATGGCCAGATCCAGGACGAAGTGTACGTCTACGGTTCATTTCTGCAGAGTAAAATGTACCGGGCCGGTGTCGTTTGTACGAATTGTCACGACGCCCACAGTAACCGGGTACGGGCGGAAGACAATTCCCTGTGCACCCAGTGTCACGTCAGCACGGTGTATGACGGACCGGATCACCACCATCACGGGAAGGACAGCCCGGGCGCCTCGTGCGTAAACTGCCACATGCCGGTCAAGACCTACATGGTGGTCGATGACCGTCACGATCACGGTTTTCGAATCCCGGAGCCGCGCCTGACACTCACGCTTGGGGTACCCAATACCTGCAACCAGTGTCATGCGGACAAGGACCCGCAGTGGGCGCTGGACGCGCTGCAATCCTGGGGTGTAACGGGCGATGCGCGTGCCAGCCACGCCGCTGTCCTGGACGCCGGCTGGTCAGGGCAGCCTGCCGCCCTTCCGGGTTTGCTGGCGCTGGCCACCCAATCCGCCAATTCCGCGATGCTGCGCTCCAGCGCGATGGTTGCAACCCAGAATTTTCCGTCGCAGGAAACACTGGACCTGTTCCCGCAATGGCTGAGCTCGAAAGACCCCCTGGTGCGGGCTTCGGCTGTCCGGTCCATGGACTGGGTGCCGGTGCGCGCAAAAGTACATCCTGTTGCGCAACTTGATCAGCGACGACAGCAAATCGGTCAGGATGGCCGTGGCCCGGCAACTCGCGTCTTACCCGGCTGATCAACTCCCCGCCACGGATGCGGCCGAAATCAAAACGCTCTGGCAGGAATACGTGGATTCCCTGCTGATGAATGCCGATATGCCCGAGGACCAGATGAACCTGGGGCTTTTCTATCTCGCAACCGGCGATGTGGCCGCCGCTGAAAGGGCCTACCGGCAGGCGTTGAAGCTTTCACCCGCCTATTTACCCGCCCTGTTGAACCTGGCTGACCTGTACCGCGCGAACGGCCTGGATCCACAGGCTGAAGCCCTGCTGACCAGGGCCGCCGAATTGGCGCCTGCCGACGCCCCCGTCCAGCATGCGCTGGGGCTATTGAGGATCAGGCAGGGCGCACTGAATGACGCCTTGCCGCATTTGCAGGCAGCAGCCAGGGCGGATCCCGGGAACACCCGTTACCGCTATGTTTATGCCGTGGGCTTATGGGAAACGGGAAGCAGAATACAGGCTGTCACCGAACTGGAGACCGCCCTGGCCGCGTATCCGGGCGACCGGGACCTGGTTAATGCGTTGGCCAGCTATTACCAGCAACTGGGTGAAGAAGAAAAGCTCAGGCGACTCATGAACCAATACGCGCCGGGAGAGTAAAGCGGTTAACGCTTCGCGGCAGATGGCCCTTGCAGCGAATCGTAACTTCCAGCCAGACCAGGCTGGCCATCCGCCCGGTGACGCCATCCCTGCGGTAGGAGAAAAACCGGTCCGATTCCGTGAAGGTGCAGAATCCACCACCACCCACGGATTTCACGCCCGCCGCGGCGAGCTTCAGCCGGGCCAGCGCATACAGGTCCAGCAGATAGCGCTCTCCATGAGGAGTGAACCCCGCGGGAAATTCCCCGGCGAACGCCCCGGCAAGCTCGGCGCCCACTTCGTAGGCCCCGGGACCGATCGCGGGACCCAGCCATGCCAGCAGTTCCGAGGGATCCTCGTGCAAGGCATCCACGGTCGCCTGCAAAACGCCATCCGCCAGCCCACGCCAGCCTGCATGGGCAACCCCGGCCCGGTCACCCTTGCGATTGCAGAAAAACACCGGCAAACAGTCGGCGGTCAACACCGCACAGACACGGCCGGGCTGGAAAGTCACCACGGCATCGGCCTCCGGTTCCCCGGATAACCCGTCAGAAAGCACCATTACCCGGGTTCCATGAACCTGGTGCGGCCATTGAACCGGGGACGGCAATAACCGGTCCAGCATCGCACGATTTTGTGCCACGTGATCCGGCTCGTCACCACAGCGAGTCCCGAGATTGAAACCTGCCCAGGCGCCGGTGCTGGTGCCACCCTGGCGCGTGGTGGTGAAGGCCCGGACATTTTTCGGAGCCGGCCAGCCGGGGTGGATCCGTTCGGGGTGAGTTTGATCGGGGCTCACAGCGGAAAAGCTTCCAGTGCCGCCAGCAGCTGTTCAAAATCTTCCGGCAAGGGCGCCTGGTAATCGACCTTGAGCTTCGACCCCGGATGGATCAGGCTGAGTTTGACGGCGTGCAGGGCCTGGCGCGGAAACGCCCGTACAGCTTCCACCAGCCCGGCTGGAAAACCGCGCTTGATTTTCAGCGCCCGGCCGTAAACCGGGTCCCCGGCCAACGGATGGCCGATGTGGGCCATGTGCACCCGTATCTGGTGGGTGCGGCCGGATTCGAGTGCGACTTCAATGTAGGTGGCGCCGTTAAAACGTTGCAACACCCGGTAATGGCTCACTGCCGGTTTACCCGAGCCGGTGACAGCCATTCGCTTGCGGTCCCTGGGATGACGCCCGACGGGTGCATCCACGGTGCCGCCAGCCACGATGTTCCCCGCGGCCACGGCCCGGTAAACACGACTCATTTTCCTGCTCTGGAGCTGTTCCACCAGGCTGGTGTGCGCCCGCAGGCTCCTGGCCACCACCATGACGCCACTGGTGTCCTTGTCCAGGCGGTGCACGATTCCCGAGCGGGGCAAGGCCGCGAGGTTTCCATCAAAATTCAACAGGGCATTCTGCAGTGTGCCGTCCGGATTTCCCGCCGCCGGGTGTACCACCAGTCCTGCAGGTTTGTTGACAACGATAATGTCTTCGTCGGCATGGACGATATCAATCTCTATGGCCTGGGGCAGCACCAAATCCTGATGTGGCACCACTGCGTCAATCCCAAGCGTTTCATTGCCGATGATTCGATGGGTGGGCCTGGCTGCATGGCCATCCACGGTCAGCTCCCCGCTGCGGATCCACTTTTGCAGCCGTGCTCTCGAGTAATCAGGAAACAGGATGGCGGCCAACTGGTCCAGGCGCAAACCGGCGTGACTGCTCTCAGCCCGGGCCGAAATCCTTATGGGTTCACAATTTTCCGGCATCGCCATCCCAATCCTATCCCGGCGGGATAGTGGTCATGCCCACTAAACCCTGATTCATCGTGCATGGGCTCAACGCTTATCGCCGGCATGGCCGGCTCCCACGAATTCTGTGGTTCATCTCGCCGGTAAGGCCGGCTCCCACGGGTTCTCTGATTCATTGTACACGGGCGCGACCCTTCTTTTGCCCGCCGGATTCCGTTATCATTCTGCCCTCCATGCTCAACCTGGCTTTTCCAATGCACTCTGGTTCCGGTTTCTTTAGCAACGTCCGCTGGACGCGAATCCTGGCTTTGTCCATGCTGGGGCTCATGCTGTGCGTCGCCGGTTGCCGGAAAGACAAGGACCTCGAGGGGGAAATGAGCGCCGAAGACCTGTATCAGCGTGGCAACAAAGCGTTGAACGACCAGAGTTGGGGCCGCGCGATCGGGGCTTACAAGGCCCTGCAAACCCGTTATCCGTTCGGCCGTTACACCGAGCAGTCGATGATCGATCTTTCCTACGCCTACTACAAGGCGGACGAGCCCGAAAACGCGCTGTCCACGCTGGACCGGTTCATCAGGACCTACCCCACCCACCCGAATGTTGACTATGCCTATTACCTGAAAGGCCTGGTCAATTACAGCCAGAACCAGGGTTTTCTCGAAAAATTGATGCCGGACCGGGTGCGGGACCGTGACCAGTCGATGGCACGAGACGCTTTCCTGGATTTCGGTGAACTGATCAGGCGTTTTCCGGACAGCCGTTACGTACCGGATGCCCGTCAGCGCATGATCTTTTTACGCAACAACCTCGCTGCCTACGAAGTCGGGGTTGCACAATATTACCTGAGGCGCAAAGCGTACATTGCCGCGGTCAACCGCGCCCGGTATGCGTTGGAGACCTATCCCAATACACCGCAGCAGTCCGAGGCGCTGATCGTCCTGGTCAAGGCTTACAATAAATTGAGTTTGCCGGAACTGGCCGAAGGCTCAATGGCCGTTTTGGCCCTGAATTACCCGGACAATTATTACGTGCTGGGCAAAAAGAAAAAGAAGAGCTGGGCCGAACGCCTGTGGCCTTTTGACTGAGCGTTTGAGCGGGCCAGTGGGAGCGGCCTTGCGGCGAGGCACTCCGAACCGGTGAGGAACCGGGTGTCTATTGCCAGGACGACGCTCGAGAATCCCTGTTCGCTCTTCAGCTGTTCCCGACAGCTGACGGTCCTGTCAATAGACACCCGGCACCTCACCGACGTTGGTGCCCCGAACTGCGGGGAATACGCCATCGCCGGCAAGGCCGGCTCCCACGCATCAATTACGTCAATTCCTCACCTTTCCAGCCTGAAGTAATCGGGTAGCGCCGGTCACGGCCGAAGGCGCGATGAGTGACGCGAACACCCGGCGGGGCCTGCCGGCGCTTGTATTCGTTCAACAGCACCAGGCCGGCTATCCGGCGCACCATGGCTTCATCAAAACCGTCCGCGACAATGTCAGCAATTGACCAGTCCTGTTCCACGTAGCGGCTCAGCACCTCGTCGAGTACTTCGTAGGGTGGCAGCGAATCCTGGTCCGATTGGTCCGGCCTGAGTTCCGCCGACGGGGCGCGGCTGATGACCGCCTCCGGAATGACCGGCGAAAGGCTGTTGCGATAACGCGCCAGCGCGTAAACCCGCATTTTGGAACAGTCCAGTAGCGGACCGAATCCGCCACACATGTCACCGTAAATCGTGCAATAGCCAACGGCGAGTTCACTCTTGTTGCTGGTTGCCAGGGGCAGCCATCCGAATTCGTTGGACAGGGCCATGACGATGTCGCCCCGGATCCGTGCCTGCAGGTTTTCCTCGGTGACCCCCGGTTCCCGGTCTCCGAAAGACGGAGACAACAGGTTCACCATCATCTCGTAGGCCGGTTCGATGGAAATGCAGCGATGATCAACTTCCATGCGCACCGCCTGTTCCTGGGCCAGTTCGATACTCAATCCCGAAGTGTGCCGTGATGGCATCATGACCGTGTGGACCCGTTCCGGTCCCAGGGCATCGACGGCGAGCGCCAGGGTCAGGGCGGAGTCAATACCGCCCGATAAACCGAAAACCACGTCACTGAAGCCATTCTTGCGGACATAATCCCGCAGGCCCGTGGTCAGAACCGTGTAGATTTCCTCGAGTTTCTGTTCCGGCGCCGGTTTCCAGTCCATGGCGAGGAGCGCCCCGGTTCCATGGTCGTACCTGGCCAACAAGAGCGCTTCTTCGCACAACGGTCCCGGGGCGGAGACCCTGCCCTGGCGGTCCATCAGCATGCTGCGCCCATCAAACACCAGTTCGTCCTGCCCGCCCACCAGGTTGCAGTAGACCATCGGCAAGGCGGTATCGGCGTAGCGGCGGGCAAACATCTGTTCCCGGGCCTGCAACTTGTCGTCCCGATAGGGAGAAGCGTTGGGAACGACCAGGAGTTCAGCCCCCTGCTCCCTGGCTCTGCAGGGCCGGGCCGGACTCCCAGGTGTCTTCGCAAATCAGCACCCCAATCCGGACTCCCTTCAACTCCACCGTCAGCGCATCCGAGCCCTGGCTGAAATACCGTTGTTCGTCGAAGACCGCGTAATTGGGCAGATGTTGCTTGTCGTAGCGGCCGATGACCCGGCCTTCACGAATCCAGCTGGCGCTGTTGTAACGCCTGCCACGCTCCACCCGCGGATGTCCGAACAGAACGTCTATCCCGGTTACCTGGCCGGCCAGCTTCTGCACGGCGTCCTCACAGGCTTCAAGGAACCCGGGGCGTAGTAGCAGGTCCTCCGGCGGATAACCGGTCAGGGCCAGTTCCGGAAAGACCAGCAGGTCGGCGCCGGCCTCGCGCGCCGCCTTGATGAGGCCGAGCGCCTTGCGCAGGTTTCTGTTTATTCCGCCGACCAGGAAGTCGTGCTGTGCCAGCGCAAGCGTGATCAACCGCCTGTTCACCGGCACATCGGGGGGGCTCTGGTCGTATCGAAAATGATGGGTCACGTTGCCAACTTCTCCAGGATCGCACTACCCAGGTCGGCCGGCGAACGCACCGTGGTGACACCGGCTGCCTCCAGCGCCTCGAACTTCGCTTCAGCGGTTCCTTTTCCACCCGCGATGATCGCACCGGCATGGCCCATGCGTTTCCCGGCAGGCGCCGTTACACCCGCGATGTAAGCAACGACCGGCTTGGTCACGTATTCAGAGATGAATTGTGCTGCGTCCTCTTCGGCCGAGCCGCCAATTTCACCCACCATGATGATGCCTTCGGTTTCCTCATCGTCCTGGAACAGGCGCAGCACGTCGACGAAATTCATCCCCTGGATGGGGTCGCCGCCGATGCCGATGCAGGTTGACTGGCCCAGTCCGGCCAGGGTGGTCTGGTAGACCGCTTCGTAGGTCAGCGTACCGGAGCGTGAAACCACGCCGACCCGGCCCTTGCTGTGAATCTGTCCCGGCATGATGCCGATCTTGCACTCTCCCGGCGTGATGATTCCCGGGCAGTTGGGGCCAATCAGCCAGGTGCCCGGCTTGTTCCTGACCACCGCTTTGACCGTCATCATGTCCTGCACCGGAATGCCCTCGGTGATGGCGACGATCACGCGAATGCCTGCGTCCGCGGCTTCGAGAATCGCATCCGCGGCAAACGGAGGGGGCACGATAGATGACGCTGGCGTCGGCACCGGTTTCAGCCACGGCGTCGGCCACGGTGTCGAATACCGGAAGATCCAGGTGCTTTTGCCCACCTTTACCCGGCGTCACGCCACCAACGATCTGCGTGCCGTAATCGAGCGCCTGGCGGGAATGGAATGTGCCCTGGTTGCCGGTGAACCCCTGGCAAATGACTTTGGTGTTGCTGTCGATCAATACGCTCATTGTTATTGCTCCGTCCCTTCGGCCCGCTGCAACAACTTTCTTTGCTGCATCATTCAGGTCATCCGCCGCGATAATGTTCAGGCCGCTTTCGTTCAGCATCTGCCTGCCCTTGTCGACGTTGGTGCCTTCCAGCCGGACGACCACGGGTACCGTCACGCCGACTTCACGGACCGCGGCGATGATGCCCTCGGCAATTTCGTCGCAGCGCACGATGCCGCCAAAAATATTCACCAGGATCGCTTCCACCTTGTCGCTGGACAGGATCAGCTTGAAAGCTTCCTTGACCCGTTCGGCATTTGAACCACCGCCCACGTCGAGGAAGTTGGCCGGCTCACCGCCGTTCAGCTTGATCACGTCCATGGTCGCCATGGCCAGGCCAGCACCATTGACCATGCAGGCGATATTGCCATCCAGCGTCACGTAGTTCAGGTCGTGCTTGCTGGCCGCGACTTCGGTCGGATCTTCCTGTGCCTCGTCGCGCATCGCAGCCAGGTCCGGGTGCCGGAACAGGGCGTTGTCATCCGCGTTGATCTTGGCATCCAGCGCGAGCAGGTTTCCGATGCCGTCGATGATCAGGGGATTGACCTCGATCAGGCTCAGATCCTTGTCACAGAAGAGGCGGTAAAGGCCCGACATGATCTTGCCCAGCTGGCGGACCTGCACGGCATTCAGACCCATGCCGAAACCCAGCAGACGTGACTGGTAAGGCTGCAGTTTTGCCGTGTTGTCGATCTGTACCGTGATGATTTTCTCCGGCTCTGTCGCCGCGACGTGCTCGATGTCCATTCCACCGGCGGCCGAACCCATGAAGGTCACGCAGCTGTTGACGCGGTCGATCAGGGCGGAAAGATAAAGCTCGCTGGCGATTTCCACCGCTTCCGCGATCAGCACACTCTCAACCGGCAATGCCAGGCCGCCGGTCTGGTAGGTGCTGATTTTCATGCTGAGCATGCGTTCAGCTTCGGTCCGCACTTCTTCCAGGCTTTTGGCCAGCTTGACGCCCCCCGCCTTGCCGCGCCCTCCTGCATGAACCTGGGCTTTGACCACCCAGGTATCTCCGCCCAGCTGGCGGGCTGCTTCCACCGCTGCCAGCGGCGTTGTCGCGTTGATACCGGCGGGCACGGGAATTCCGTATGCGGCGAACAGATCCTTCGCCTGGTATTCATGAAAATTCATGCTTTCTCCTCAAAGATGGGTGCTGCGTATTTCCGGGGCGAGGCGCCCGGATCCGGAACGCTGCCAAGTTTATCATTTTCTCCTGCTTTCGTTCTGGAATCAAAGTCAATCAGGGCATAATGAAACCGGAATGCGCTTGCCGGGTGATATACTCGGTGGGCGAGCATTAATCCGTGCAGCGTTTCCGGAAAAATGGACTAGCCCGAATCGTGCAAACATGAAAAAGACCATTGGGTACACCGCCTATCCTTTGTCAGCTGAGCTGGTGCAAAGGATGCTCACTTACCTCAATGTTTACCGATTGATTGTCACCGTGCTGCTGGTGTCGGTGCATTTCAGCGGCGTCCTGGTCACCAGCCTGCCGCCTGTCTATCCGTTGACCGCTGGTGCGGTTCTGCTTCTCTACCTGTCGTTCGCGATCATCGTGCCGGTGGTCACCAAACGACACGACGTAAATTTTTTCGGTATGGCCACGTTTACACTGCTGCGCCGATACCGTCTTCCTGTCTTCGCTGGTCGTTGTCTTTGCAAGCGTGGAAGGCGGCGTTGGCATTCTGCTTGTTTTCACCAGCGCCGTTGCCGCTGTCCTGCTTCCGTTAAGAACGGCACTGCTGTTGGCTTCCATCGCCAGTTTAACCATGATCGGCACGACACTCTGGCACTTCGTGTTCCACCATGGTACCGCCCAGGCGCTTGTCCAGGCGGGGTTATACAGTGTGACGGCAATGCTATCCGCCATTATCGCCAACCAATTGGCTTACTGGGCCAGGGACTACCGGCTGATCGCGGAAAAGCAGAAGGAAACTCTTACCGAGCTGGAACAGGTCAACGAGTTGATCATCCGCCGGATGAAAACCGGCGTCATCGCGGTCGATGAAACCGGGCTGATCCGCGTCATGAACGAGTCGGCCTGGTTCCAGTTGGGCAGCCCGCCCGTCCGGCAACGTTCACTGAAGTCACTTTCGCCCCGACTCGACCAGGCGCTGGAAAACTGGAAAATGAACACGACGTCAGACCCCAGGCCCGTGGTGCTCGAACCGAGCCAGGCCCAGGTGCTGCCCAGTTTCGTCGCGCTGCCCGGCAACCAGGGCGTGGGCGCAATGATCTTTTTGACCGACAACAACGTGGTGGCCCGGCGCGCGGTGGAGCTTTCCGTCAACTCCCTGGCCAAGTTGTCCGGCAGCATCGCGCACGAAATCCGCAACCCGCTGGCCGCACTGAATCACGCTTCGCAACTGCTGGAAGAATCGCCCCAGATCCGCCTGCCCGAAATGCGGCTGATCAATATCATCCAGAACCACGCCAAGCGAATGAACGGAATCATCGAGAATATTCTTCAGCTCTCCCGCCGGGAACAGTCCCAGCCGGAATTGATCCCCTTGCATGTTTTTCTGCCGGAGTTCGCCAGCGAGTTCCAGGCCTCCCAGGTCAGCCGCCAGCTGGATTTCCAGTCGGCCATTGACCTGGAAGAAGAGACCTTTGTGCTGTACGACAAGAGTCAGCTGAGCCAGTGCCTTTGGAAACTGCTCGACAATGCAGTGGACCACGCCAGCAGAGAACACTCCATCCCCAAGGTCCGGCTTGCGTTGACCCGCCACGAGGAATCCGGATTTTGCGTGATCACCGTGGCGGACAACGGCCCCGGTATCAACAGCAGCCCAATTGAGCAAGATTTTCGAGCCGTTTTACACCACGCGAAAAGAGGGTTCGGGACTGGGGCTGTACATCGCGAAACAACTTTGTGAAGCAAACCAGGCTGAACTTACGGTAGACTCCAAACCCGGCGAAGGCGCATTTTTTCATGTCCGCCTGGCCCTGGCTCACCCTGTGTCCAAACAGGTAGGAGGTGGGTAATGGCCAAGCAATACAAAACCAAGAGGCATAGATGAACCAGACCGCGAAGCACGTCCTTGTAGTAGATGACGAACCTGATATCAGGGAATTACTCCAACTGACCTTGAGCCGGATGGGACTTGAAGTCACCACCGCGGAAGACCTGGCCGAGGCGCGCCGGGCGCTGCAATCGGGAGGGTTCAGTTTCTGCCTGACCGATATGCGCTTGCCGGACGGCAACGGCCTGGACCTGGTGGAAGAAGTCGCTGAGCGCTACCCCAACCTGCCCATAGCCGTCATTACCGCACACGGGAAAATCGAAGACGCCGTCTACGCGCTGAAAGTCGGCGCCTTCGATTTCGTCTCCAAGCCGGTGGACCTGGCGGTGCTGCGCAAGCTGGTCAATACCGCGCTGAAAATCCGCAAGAGCGAGCCGGTGGACGCCTCCCACCCCCGGAGCGCCGGCGGCGGCGACCGCCCGCTTCGGCACTCGACAAGCTCACCGGGTCATCGCCTGCCATCAAGCAATGCAAGGCCATGATCGCCAAGCTGGCCCGCAGCCAGGCCCCGGTGCTGGTCAGCGGCGAGTCGGGCTCGGGCAAGGAATTGGCGGCGCGGCTGATTCACGACCTGGGCCCCAGGTCGGATGGGCCGTTTATCCCGGTTAACTGCGGAGCCATCCCCACCGAGTTGATGGAAAGCGAATTTTTCGGCCACCGGAAAGGCAGTTTCACCGGCGCGACCGGGGACAAGGAAGGCCTTTTCCAGGCTGCCGACGGCGGCACCCTGATGCTGGATGAAGTGGCTGACCTGCCCCTGCACATGCAGGTCAAGCTGCTGCGCGTGATCCAGGAAAAAGCCGTGATGCCGATCGGCGCGCGCGAGGAAGTCCGGGTGGATGTCCGGATTCTCAGCGCCTCCCACAAACCGCTCAAGCCGCTGGTGGAAAGCGGCAAGTTCAGGAGCGACCTGTACTTCCGCCTGAACGTCATCGAAATTCACATGCCCGGCCTGCAGGAACGCGTCGAAGACATTCCCGAACTGGCCAACCGTTTCCTGGCGGAAATCACCGAGCAATGGCAGGGCGATGAAATGCCGGAAATTTCGGAAGCCGCGATGGAAACGCTCAAACGCCACCACTACACCGGCAATGTCCGTGAACTGATCAACATCCTGCAGCGCGCCGTCACCATGTGCGACGGGCACATCATCCAACCGGCCGACCTGTTGCTGGAGCATGTCGGAACGACCTGAATCCGCACCGGCCGAAGCCGAAAAGCAGGACGACCAGTCGCTCGACACCTACATGGAAGAAATCGAGAGAAAGATGCTGGAAGATGCGCTGCGCAACGCCCGTTACAACAAGACAAGCGCAGCGGAAATGCTGGGTATCAGCTTCCGCTCTTTCCGTTACAAGCTGAAGAAGTACGGGATTGACTGACGAATGCTATGGCAGCACAACTGACCTTGGCAACAGTTGATTGGGCCGACATTGATCCTGTTTCCGATTCCACGCCCGGCGGGGATCAATTGATTGCATTGTCGGTTGTTGGTCTTGTGTGCTGCTATTTGATTGTCACTTCGACGGTAAATATCTTCCCGAAAATCCCGGTATATGATTCAAAACGGGTTGTTCAGTTAGTTCTGTTGCCGGTGGTGTTTTTGACCACCCTGGCCACTAAAGCCCCACGGTATGCTTTCGCGGAAAGAATGACCCGGGTGCCGAGGATTATCGGCCTTGGGATCGGATTGCTTTTTTTTCGTTGGAATCGTTTCATCGGTAATGAATTCCGATTCACTTCGCGACCTTATTTATTCATTTGTTGAAGTCGCTATCTTGGGCTTCTGTTGGTCATGACAATGATTATTGCCGCCTGCCGCGATATTGCAGGCGCTAATTTTGATCGGGTTGCTTTGTTTTTGATAACGTTACTTGGACTGGCGGTTGGCGTTTTGGAAATGACGGGATTCCGTGCGGCCTGGTTTATTGGCTTGTCTTACAATTTCGATCGGCATTGCTCTACTTCAGTCTCCCGCGAATGTATAACCATTTGCAAACCTGGACTATCCCGGTACTTGCTGCTTTCCCGTTTGTTTTTCCCCGGAATCGATGGATCGCGGCTTTATGCGTCGTTACCCTTGGTCTTCATTGGTACATTTTGCTGATCGCCGGAGCTCGTGGCAGCATTGTCAGGTTATTGGTTGCGTTTGCTATTGCCGGTTTACTCAGCCCGCTTGTCCGCAAATCGATTATTAAATGGCAGTCGGTTGGGATCGTTGGGCCACCTATTATATTTCACCATGTTTTCAGCTGTGGATTCGGAAGATGCTTCGGTTCCCCAAAATGTTACACCAATCATAGTCAGCCGACCGGAAACCATCGCTCACGAAATGACAGGGGTGTCAGCTCCAACCCGACAACGCTGACAAGTTTTATGAACTTTCTATGGGCCGACCAATGATGCACACTACCGGACGCACCTGGTTTGGAAAAGGGGTATGGGCAATGCTCATGAAAATCCACTCCTTGGAATAGGGCCGATGAATTTTGCCTGTAAAGGGCCATGGGACGACGTCGGTAGTCCGCACAATTTGGCCTTACAGGTACTCAGCGAATGGGGAATTCCGGCAGCATTGATTATGGCGCTAATCAGCTTTTTCTCGATTTGGGTCTTGATTAATGTCCTCAACTTTCAGGCCGACAATATGGTTCCGATTGAAAATTTACGGGCCTTATTGATTAGTGCGATCTTGGCTGCACTCATACACTTGATGGTTAGCAACTTGCTTAATTCACCCGCCAGTCAGATCGCAGGTGTACTGATTATCGGGTGGCTGCAGGGAACGCTACGCGGAATCCCGGTTAAAACACGAATTCTATGGAGATTTTGATACTCTTCGGTGTGGCGCTAGCAGTTTGTTACTCATCCCGTTTGCGTACCACGAAATAGCCGACATGCCTTCATATCGCCAGCAGCTACCGGCTGGCGAAGAACGGTTTGCACCGGTTTTGGCAGCTGGCAAGGCTTGCAGCGAGCCAAGTTCAATAAACTATTTTTAATAATGCGTGCGACTGTTAATTGCTGGTGCCAAGGTGAGTCTGAAGAGCCTTAACGACGGTGCCACAAGTGACCATTATTGTCACTTTTTGACATTTTCTGACAATTATTTGTATATGAACCGAAAAACTCCCTCATCTTATTGTATTTGTTTGATTTCTTGCTTGGCTTAAATATTGCATTATAATCCAGCAATCCCGTATTCAAAGGGATGTTGACGGGCGGTCGTTCGGGCCACTTTATTTTTACCAGGAGGGTAATTTTGTGAAAAATATGAAACGCGTTTCATATTTTTCACAAAATTACCCTCCTGGTAAAAATAAAGTGGCCCGAAAACCACCTGTCAACATCCCTTTGAAAACGGGATCGCGGTTATAATGCAATATTTAAGCCAATCAATAAATTCAAACAAATACAACAGGATGAGGGATTTTTTCAGGATTCTATATACAAATTATTGTCATAAAAAAACGTCAAAAAGTGACAATTATGGTCACTTGTGGTTCCGTGGTTGAGGCCCCTTGAGCTACCTTGGCACCAGCAAATTATGAGTTGTACTCTTTATTAAAAAAAGTTTATTGAACTTGGCTGCTGCAGGCCCTTCCAAGCTGCAAAACCTGGGAAACTGTTCTTCGCCAGCCGGAAGCTAGTTGTTGGTAGGAAGGCATGTTGGTAGATTTCGTGGTATGCAAAGGGGATGAGTAAGAAACTGCTTAGCGCCGCACCGTAGAGTATCAAAATCGCCGAAGAATTCGCTGTTTTAACGGGATTCCCGTTCAGTTTCCAGCGGCCCATGAGAAGGACACCTGCGATTTGACTGGCGGGTGAGTTAAGCAAGTTGCTTACCATCAAGTGTACGAGAGCAGCCAAGATCACACAAACCAGCAAGGCCCGCAAATTTTCAATCGGAACCGATCCGCGGCCTGAAATTTGAGGATATTGATCAAGACCCAGAGCGAGGAAAAGCAGATTAGCGCCAGAATCAATGCAGCCGGAATTCCCCATTCGCTGATGACCTGAATGGCAAAAGTGTGCGGACTACCAAGTCGTCCGTCAGCTTTGCAGGCAAAATTCATCGGGCCATTTCCAAGCAGCGGATTTTCTCGAGCATAGACCATACCCTTTTTCCAATACCAGGTGCGCGCCCCAGTTGTGCATCATCGGTCGGCCCAAAGATTGTTCATAGAATTTGTTATGCGCTGCCAGTTGGAGCGGGACACCCTGTCGTTTCGTGATCGATGATTTCCTGTTTGCTTTCTATGATTGGTTTAACATTTTTTGGGGAACCGAACAGTCTTCTGAATCCAAAGCTGAAAACATGATGAAATAGAAAAGGAGGCCCGGCACAAATTCCAACCGACTGCTTTTAAAAATCGATTTGCGGACGTGCGGGGGTTGAGAACCGGTAATAGTAAACGCAACCAACGAGCTAAACGGGGGTAGCTCACGAGCTCCGGTGATTAGTAGAATGCACGATGAAGATCCAAGGGTAATCATGCACAAAGCCGCGATCCATCAATTTGGAAACACAAACGGGAAAGCAGCAACTACCGGGACAGTCCAGGTTTGTAAATGGTTATACATTCTTGGGTGACTGAAATAGAGCAATGCCGGTCCTCGAAATTGTATGACAGGCTTAATAACACCAGGCTGCAAGGAATCCCGTTATTTCCAAAACGCCAACCGCCAGTCCAAGAAAAGTTATCAAAAACAAAGCAACGCGATCAAAATTAGGCCGGCAAGATCACGGCATGGGGCAATAATGAGTGTCAGGACCAACAGAAGCCCCAACATAGCGACCTCAATTAATGAATAAATAAGGTTTCGAAGTGAATCGGAATTCACGACCGAGGATATGATTCCAAACGCAAAAAGCAATCCGATCCCAAGGCCGATAATCCTTGGAACCTCGGCCATTCTTTTCGCGAAATTCGGAGGGCGAGGGTGGTCAAAAATATGATGAGCAAGAAAACTGAATAACTCGTTTTGAATCATATACCAGAATTTCGGGAGGAAATTTACCGTTGAAGTGACAATCAAATAGCAGCACACCAGGCCAAGAATCGTGCCAAGGCAATCAATTGATTTCCGCCGGGCGTGGAATCCGAAATTGGATCAGTGTCGGCCCAATCAACTTTTGCCAAGGTCAGCCTGCTCTGCCAAATAGCATTCGTTATTCAATCCCGTACTTCTTCAGCTTGTAACGAAACGAGCGGAAACTGATGCCCAACAGTTCCGCCGCCCTGTACCGGGCGTTGCGCAGCGCGTCTTGCAGCATCTTTCGCTCGATTTCCTCCATGTAGGTGTCGAGCGACTCGTCGTCGGTTTCAACCGGTCCTGATTCAGGCGTTTCCACGTGACAGGTCGGCCGGTTGGATGATGTGTCCGTCGCACATGGTGATGGCACGCTGAAGGATGTTGATCAGTTCACGGACATTGCCGGTGTAGTGGTCACGTTGAGCGTTTCCATCGCGGCTTCAAGAAGAGATTACCGGCGTTCATCGCCTTCCAGTGCTCGGTGATTTCCGCCAGGGAACCGGTTTCGCGAGTTCGGGAATGTCTTCGACCCTGCAGGCCGTGTGAAGCTCGATGACGTTCAGGCGGAAGTACAGGTCACTCCTGAATTTGCCGCTTCGAGCCAGTCACTTGAGCTGTGGATGCGCTGAGTATCCGGACATCCACCGGACTTCCTCGCGCGCGCACCGGCATCACGGCTTTTTCCTGGATCACTCTGAGCAGCTTGACCTGCATGTGCAGGGCGGGTCGGCCGCTTCATCCCACGTCGGGTGCCGCCATCGGCAGCGATGAAAAGGCCTTCCTTGTCCCCGTCGCGCCGGTGAAGCTGCCCTTGCGGTGGCCGAAAATTCACTTTCCATCGACTGGGGGATGACTCGCCGTTGACGGGAAGTGGACGGACCCCCGACCTGGGTCCCAGGTGGTGTCGGCCGGGCCGCCAATTCCTTGCCCGAGCCCGATTCGCCGCTGACCGGCGCCGGACCTGGCTGCGGGCCAGCTTGGCGATCATGGCTTTGCGTGGCAGGCGATGACCCGGTGAGCTTGTCGAGTGCCGAAGCGGGGCGGTTGCCGCCGCCCGCGCTCCGGGGGTGAGGCGTCCACTGGCTCGCTCTTGCGGATTTTCAGCGCGGTGTTGACGAGCTTGCGCAGTACCGCAAGGTCCACCGGCTTGGAGACGAAATCGAATGCGCCGACTTTCAGCGCGTAGACAGCATCTTCGATTTTCCCGTGTGCGGTTATGACCGCTATTGGCAGATTGGGATAGCGCTCAGCGACCTCTTCTACGATGTCCAGGCCGTTCCATCCGGCAAGCGCATATCGGTCAGGCAGAAACTGAACCCTCCCGATTGCGCGCGCCCCTTCGCGGTCTTCCGCGGTGGTGACTTCAAGTCCCATCCGGCTCAAGGTCAGCTGGAGTAATTCCCTGATATCAGGTTCGTCATCTACTACAAGGACGTGCTTCGCGGTCTGGTTTATCTATGCCTCTTGGTTTTGTATTGCTTGGCCATTACCCACCTCCTACCTGTTTGGACAGCGGGGCCAGGCGGACGTGAAAAAAATGCGCGGTTTTGGAGTCTACGAGTTGCTTTTCACAAAGTTGTTTCGCGATGTACAGCCCCGGTCCCAAACCCTCTTTTCGCGTGGTGTAAAACGGCTCGAAAATCTTGCTCAATTGGCTGCTGTTGATACCGGGGCCGTTGTCCCCGCCACGGCATTACGCAAAATCCGGTACCTCGTGGCGGGTCAACGCAAGCCGGACCTGGGGGTGGAGTGTTCTCTGCTAGTGTCGAGCAGCTTCCAAAGACACTGGCTCAGCTGACTCTTGTCGTACAGCACAAAGGTCTCTTCTTCCAGGTCCCGAAGAAATGGCCAAAGCTGGAAATCCAGCTGGCGGCTGACCTGGGAGGCCTGGAACTCGCTGGCGACTTCCGGCAGAAAAGCGTGCAAGGGGATCAATTCCGGCTGGGACTGTTCGCGGCGGGAGAGCTGAAGAATATTCTCGATGATTCAATTCCATTCGCTTGGCGTGGTTCTGGATGTATTGATCAGCCGCATTTCGGGCGGCGGATCTGGGGCGATTCTTCCAGCAGTTGCGAAGCGTGATTCAGTGCGGCCAGCGGGTTGCGGATTTCGTGCGCGATGCGGACGACTTGGCCAGGGAGTTGACAGAAGCTTCCACCGCGCGCCGTGCCACCACGTTGTTGTCGGTCAAAAAGATCATTGCACCCACGCCCTGGTTGCCGGGCGGCGCGACGAAACTGGGCGGTGCCTATGGGCCTGGCTCCGGTTCGAGCACCACGGGCCTGGGGTCTGACGTCGTGTTTCATTTTCCAGTTTTCCAGCGCCTGGTCAAGTCGGGGCCAAAGGGACTTCAGTGAACGTTGCCGGACGGCAGCTCCAAACTGGAACCAGGCCGACTCGTTCATGACGCGGATCAGCCCGGTTTCATCGACCGCGATGACGCCGGTTTTCATCCGGCGGATGATCAACTCGTTGACCTGTTCCAGCTCGGTAAGACTGCCTCTGTTTTTCCGCGATCAGCCGGTAGTCCCTGGCCCAGTAAGCCAATTGGTTGGCGATAATGGCCGATAGCATCCCGTGGCGCTACCTTATAACCCCGCCTGGACGAGCGTTGCCGTGGTGCGCACACGAAGTGCCATAGTGTCGTGCCGATCATGGTTAAACTGGCGATGGAAGCCAACAGCAGTACTGTTCTTAATGGAAGCAGGACAGGGCGACGGCGCTGGTGAAACAAGCGGAATCCCAACGCCGCCTTCCACGCTTGCAAAGACAACGACCAGCGAACAGGAAGACGGTATCGGCGCACAGTGTAAACGTGGCCATACCCGTACCGTGCGGTATTCGTTTGGTGACCACCGGCACGATGATCGCGGAACGACAGGTAGAGAAGCAGAACCGCACCAGCGGTCAACGGTGGCAGGGTGGTCGCCCAGGACGCCGCTGAAATGCACCGAAACAAGCAGGCACGGTGACAATCAATCAGTAGGAAAACATTGAGGTAAGTGAGCAT
>CAVOYQ010000012.1:0-366512 GCA_963700705.1 uncultured Gammaproteobacteria bacterium
CGATAGCGTCCCAACTTTCGCTGAAACTCTGGGTTGACAGATTTCCGCTATTCACCACATAGCGGAATCTGGCCGCTCAGATCGCTAAGGGGCGCTTCCGACCCAAACCAGAAGTTTCGGAAACAGCAAATAATGTTGGGCTGTACTTAAAATATGGAGCTGCCAATACACGTAATTCATTCGATAAGATGAATTTTTAGTTGAATTACATCAATGACTTATGTCATTTATCACTGCTTATTTTTATGCTACAGATTGATGGCTATCTGATAGCCAGACTATTCATACAAGTCCACAGAAAAAGCCAATATCTTCCTAACTGATAGTGACAGCGAGCATAGGTGCGCTGCCGGCGAAGTTTGCTGTTGGGAGATGGAAATGTTCAGGAAACTGACTGCTTTACTTGGTTTCATTCTTTTATTGTCTGCCCCTTCCATTTATGGGAAGGATGCTAACGTACTTGTTCGGGGCGCACCGTTAGCGGGCGCCGCCAACGGGATCTTTTTCGACCAGAACGATGAGCTTTGGGTTGCCAGTGTTTGGGGGCAGGCGATCCGTAAAATCCATCCTGAGACCGGCGAGATTCTTGAGCAATTGGGGCCTCCAGAATTTGTTCTCTTCCCGGACGATCTGACCCTCGACGCTTTCGGGACGCTTTACTGGACTGATCCATTGCTCGGAGCTGTGTTCGGCAGGCTGCCGGAAGGTCCCACCTTTCCGGTGGGCCTCGGATTCCCGTCGGCAAACTCGATCACCATCAGCGATGACGGGCGATTGTTTTTTGGCCAGTGTTTTGAAGCTGGACTCGGCGGGAACGGAATCTATGAGGCTGACCCGCTTGGAAGCATGCTAACCAGTGAAATTCGCAGTGGCGATCCGGGCTGTGCTTCGAACGGCATGGACTGGTGGGATGGCGACCTCTATTCGCCCCGATGGTTTGAGGGCAGGGTTGTAAAAGTTGACATTTCCACCGGTGACCTCACTGATGTAACGACCGGTTGGGGTGCCCCGACAGCCGTCAAGTTTAATTCATCGGGCCAACTGCATGCTGTTAATCAGGGCAACGGTGAGGTGGTGGTAATCGACCGCTCAACCGGAAACCGTGAAGTGCTGGCGGTTTTTCCTTATGGGTGGTCTGACAATCTGGCCTTCGATTCCAATGACCGTCTGTTCGTCTCGAGCGCAACCGACGGAACCGTGGCTGAGATTCTGTCGGACGGAAGCATCCGCATTGTCAGTCCTGGCGGCATGACCGTTCCGATGGGCATTGCGCTCATTGGCGACACCGTTTATGTGGGTGAACCGCAGTCCTTCAGGGGTTTTGACACTCGTACCGGAGAGGCTGTCAGTGTCACCCGCTCAGCTTTCGGTCTTGGACCCGCGCTATTCACCACCGGTATTTCTTCGGTCGGAGATCACCTGATCCTGCTGTCATTCATTACGGGCCAGGTCTTATTCTGGGACCCTTTAAATGACTCTGCCATTGCGCAGACATTTTTCGCGGCGCCGGTAGATGCCGAGCCCTTCGGCAATGATCTGCTGATATCCGACGCGGGCACCGGCAGTGTTGTCCGGGTGAATTTGTCCGACCTTGATGACCGGGAAACCATTGCATCCGGCTTCTTCGTTCCCAGTGGGCTAGCTGTGGATTCTGAAAATGCTTATGTGAGCGACACGATACTGGGTGCAGTTTTCCAAATCATTCGTGATGGCGAAGTGCTTGCCGTACCCGACATGGTCGCCAGCGGACTGGCAAGTCCCGAGGGGATCGCGCTTCGCTCGGGCGGCAATAACCTTCTGGTGGTGGAGGGGGCAACCTCGAGTCTTAAGGAGATCAATCTCCGATCCGGCAAGGTGAAATCGATCGCAACGGAGCTTGGATTTCAACCAGCGGTCATTCCGGGTTTACCCGCTCACTGGTTTAATGACGTGGATATCGATTCTGAGGGCGCCATGTACGTCAACAGCGATGGCGCAAATATTATCTTCAAACTCAAATCTCACGATAACGCGAAGTGAAAAGAGGTGGGGAAGGTCTGTGTCTGCCCGATTCGTCAGGCCAGTGCAAGGCGCAACCAATCCTCTGTCTGATGCGAAGCGGTCCCGCCAGTTAGCTGGTGGGACCTTACTTTGGTTCAATTCCTCGTTGACTGAGGCCCGGCGGAGTGTTCCGCTCCTGGCCGAACTGAGAACTAAACTCCCTCGGCATTCACGTCCAAGGGAGTTCTGCTTTGTGCCGGACAGCGGAAGTAGTTACTGAGGAAGCAGCCAGGGCCGCTTCCGACCCAGAACGGATGTTCGAGTGGTGAAGACTAGATCCTTAGCTTGTGGCCAGGTTGCTTTGACGCGACCTAGACCTGCAGCCCTGCCTTCCGCAGTCCCTCGATCCGCTGCTCGAATGTTTCCGGGTTCTTGTAAGGCAGAATCTTGCGCCGCCGCTCCAGCGAGAACCCTGGCTCGATTTTCAGAACCTCGCTCCATGCCGCGCCCGCGTCTTCTGTCCGGCCGAGATGACCGTAGCAGGATGCCAGAAGCGCGTATGACGTCTGCGATCGTGGGTTGCGCGCGAGTCGCTGCCGCAACGTCGCGACAGAATCCTCATAGCGACCCAACGAGGACTCTGCCTCGGCCCTGAAATATAGTGCTACGTCGGGGTACAGCGGATCGAGTTCAAAATATCGGTCGAGCGCCCTGAGAGATTCCTCCGCATCGCCCAGGTAGAGCAACAGGTTGGCCAACTGCAGCCAGCCCATGGCGCAGTTTGGTGCCACCTGAAGGCAGCGCTGGGCGAACTCTAGCGAGTCGTCGAGTCTCCGGCTCCACTGCAGTGCCATCGACATGAGCAATAGAACTTCCGGGTTATCAGGCTCGAACTCGTAGGCGCGGCGCGCGGTCGCCACGCCAATCTCCAGCGACTGTTCGGGATGCTCGACCCATCCCATGATGTAGTCGTCGATGTACGTGAATGCGACCCATGCATGGGCCGAGGCAAAGGCCGGGCTTAATTCAATTGCTTGAGCCAGGAGCTGCCGCGCCATCGAGTTGCATTCCGGTCGTAGTCTTGTACGCCTGCTCACGTCCGCGCAGGAAAAGATTGTGCGCCTCAATGCTCACATCGGACCGGCGGGCGAGTTGCTGTTGTTTTTCCGAGCTCAGGCGGATACGCAGTGCGCGAATTATTTCGAATGTGAGTTCGTCCTGCACCAAAAAAATATCGGTAAGGTCGCGATCGTAGCGCTCGGCCCAAACCTGCATGCCGTCCTCGGCGTCGCTCAACTGGCTCGTGACGCGCACGCGTTCCCCGACCTTGCGCACACTACCCTCCAGCACGTAGCGAGCTCCGAGCTCGCGGCCGACGCGTTTCAGATCCACTGGCTTGCCTTTGTAGGTGAAGCTCGAATTGCGCGCGATGACGCGCAACTCGGTGAGCTTCGAGAGGTCCGTGATGATGTCCTCGGCGATGCCGTCGGAAAAATACTCCTGACCCGGATCCGCGCTGAGGTTGTCGAATGCCAGCACGGCGATTACCGGCGGTCCGGTTGTTAGAAACTGGCAGAACGTCGACCGGTGGTGGGTTCTCAGCAGGCGGGGCTGCTTTTTCGACCTTGAAGCCGACGAGGCGGACGCCCTCGGGTGTTATATCAAAGCCCCAAGCCATTAAACACGCGACCGGGAAGCCGAGCAGAAATACCGTGGTGATGACTTTGAGAACCCAGGCAGGCGCGCCGAAGTTCTGAAATATGACACTCAGAACCTCTAGCAACACCCATGCGATCGCAGCATAAACCGCGGCGGTCTTGTATACGCCTCGACGCCTGAGCTCGGTCACGAACCCCCTGAGGCCCATAATCCCTCCTCGACGGCTTCATCATACGCGGCCTACCACGCTGTGAAAAGAAGAGACACATTTGCTAATTCAATCAGATATGGCTGACCAGGTTTGGTGCTATGAGTGAAGCCGCTGGATTTCATCGTTCGCCTGGTGGCTTCAATCGCCGTCTCAACTTGGTGCCACGGCATGTTGTTGACCAGTTGGACAGTCACAAGACGATCGCAGTCAAGAGCCGGCCGCGGCGCCTCAGTCGGGATTCGACCACCGATCAGGAATGATGCCATCGCCGTGACGGAACACCACTCATTTTGTCACTCCGAGATCCGCTCCTGGCCGGACTGCGAACTAATCGCCCATGAAATTGGATACCGAATAGGTTCCGCTGATCGCTTGATAGCGGAACCACTCTTGTGACGGCCAAGAATCTCCGCTTCCGACCCAACTCGGAACATCCTGAAAGTAAAAACAAGCCCCGTCTATTAGCTCGTTTAGCCCAAAGGCGGGTTCGCCTGCGCGACGGGAATTGAGTCATCGCGGATTTTTGGAACCGAGTGCAGCTGCCTTGCGCGCTAAGATTCCGGTGGTACAGGGGGCGCATCGGTCGCATCTGGGGCCAGAACTAGGCAGCTGAAACTTGTCTGATTGCCCGAAAAGGTGCTTAATAATTCCTATGCACATTGTGAGGTAGATCAGGACCTTGCCATGCCTCGTAGTCTGCATCGAAGACCCACCACGAATGGCGAAGATTCTAGCGCACGTCCAGCGGCGTCATACCTCGACGGGCCGCGCAGCGCGCGGCCCACCGACCGATTCACACCGGAACTTAATGCTGAACTGATCGCATGGGCAACCGGCCCAGAGGGGCATTCGGCTGCGATCGGAAAATCGTGCCATCCGCTCGAACACCGGCGTCCAACCTGCTGTGACCTTCGCCCTCGATGCAGCGCCAGCCAAAAGCGCTTAAGTCCAGTTCTGGGTGACCACGAGAAATCGGAGTGACGTCACCCTCGACGGCTACCGCAGCGGTGGCATCCTCCATGTGCCGCGTCCGTCGGGGACGGCCGCCTTCTGCGTCGCAGGCGAAGAGGACTGGCTCGCGACCGACGCGTCGTCGCCAATCGTCGGGATGAAATCCGGCGGAACACGCATCTGTGTCGCCTGCTCGAAGGCATAAGCGAAGCCGATCAGCGTCGGCTCGTCCCAGCGGCCGCCGATGAACGTGATGCCGAGCGGGAGCGGTCCCACGTAGCCCGCAGGCACCGTCATGGCTGCATAGCCGGCAATCGCTGACGGCGCCGACGACCCGACGAACGTCGAGAAATCGCCCCCGAGGTCACCATTGACCGGGTCGGTGACCCAGGCCGGGCCGTTCGTCGGAGCAATGATCGCGTCGAGATCGTTCGCGGCCAGCGTGTCGTCGACAGCCGCCTGGGCGACCGGCGTCGCGGCCGCGCGAGCCGCGGCGCATGCCGGATCGCTGCGGCCGCCGGTTGACTCGGCGATTTCGAAGATCAGGGAATTCCAGTCGGACTCCGGCGCTCCGGACTCGAGATCCGGGTTGTCGTTATTGAAGTCGATCAGATCCTGCAGCGTCTTCGGGTAGCCGGCTTCGGTGTAGGCGTCGAGATACGAGGCTATGTCGGTCTTGAACTCGCAGAGCAGCGCCTCGAACTCCGGGTCATAGGCCGGCTCGATCGGGATCCTGATGTTGTCAATTACTGTCGCGCCAGCCGCTTCGAGCGCCGCGATCGTGTCGTTGATCATCGCGTCGACTTCGGGGCTGACGTTCGGGTCATAGGTTCCTTCGCGCCAGACGCCAATTCGAGCGCCTTCGAGCGCGTCGGTGCGGAGAAACTGCGTATAGCCGCTGGGGACATTGCCGACCTGCCCGCTCGTTGCCGGATCGTTGGCGTCCACGCCAGCCATCGCGCCGAGGAGCACCGCGGCGTCGGTCACGTTGCGGGCCATCGGCCCGGCGGTGTCCTGGTCGGCCGAGAGCGGGACGATGCCCGCCCGGCTCAGGAGCCCAAGCGTCGGCTTGATGCCGGCGTTCGCGTTGGCGCCCGCGGGGCACAGAATCGAACCATCGGTCTCGGTGCCGACGGCGGCAACTGCGAGGTTGGCGGACACGATGACGCCGGCTCCGGAGCTCGAGCCGCAGGGATTGCGATCGAGGACGTAGGCCATGTTCGTCTGGCCACCGATCCCGCTCCAGCCGCTCGACGCCGGTCCGGATCGGAAGTTCGCCCATTCGGACAGGTTGGCCTTGCCGATGATCAGGGCACCCGCGGCCTCGAGCTGCTGGACGATGAACGCGTCGCCCGGCGTGCTGCCGGCGAGCGCCCACGAGCCGGCGGTTGTCGGCATGCCGGTCGTGCCGATGTTGTCCTTGACGATGATCGGGATGCCGAGGAGCGACCGGCGATCGCCGCGGCGGCGTGCCGCGTCAGCCGCGCGAGCGTCGGCGAGCGCCGTTGGGCTGACGGTTATGACGGCGTTAAGGGTCGGGTTGAGCTTTTGGATGCGTCGCAGGTAGAACTGGGTCAGCAGCACGGAATTCAGTCGGTTCGCGTCCATCAACTCCTGGAGCTCTGGAATCGTGGTCGCGTCGATGTCAATGCCCGCGGCGCGTGTGTCTGTCGGGTTGCCTTGGGGGCCGGCGGGCGGCGCGGCGCCGGAAATTCCAGGCAGGGGAGCCAACAGAGCCGTGAGGGCGAGAGATACTAAAATTTTTGGTGCTTTTTTCATTGTAAGGATCCGTTTCGTTGTTTGATTTTTAAAACCGATCCTTAGTTTGGGGATCGGTAGCTTTCCATCACCATCATCTGATGAGGTTGGTTGTTCAAGCATAGTTCAACATTGGGTTTTATGCTTGACAGACTGGTTAAATGAACAATCCAGGGTAAAGTGCGCACAACCAAAGCACTGCTATTGGCCGAACTGAGAACTAAACTCCCTCGGCATTCACGTCCAAGGGAGTTCTGCTTTGTGCCGGACAGCGGAAGTAGTTACTCGAGGAAGTGGCCAGGGCCGCTTCCGACCCATAGCAGACGTTTATTGGCTGATGGGATAATCTGGAGTTCACGACCATGTCGTAACCACCATTTGCCCGTTTAGAGGGATACGCCCTGGTTCAGTTTGAGGAGAAAATTGTGAGATCAGATCGCCTGGCACGATGGTTGTCGATAGGAGCCAACTTCGGAGTTGTAATTGGATTGCTCCTGCTAATTGTGGAGTTGACGCAGAACCGTGAGATGATGAGAGCGCAGATTCGGCACGAGTTGGCGATGGGAATTGTGGATCTTCTCCAGGTGCCCGCAAATAATGACCAATTAGCCGACGTGATGCTGCGCGGAATTACTGGCGGGGAATTGAAGCCAACGGAAATGTTTCAGTTTGAACTCCGAACCAACGCGCTGTTTCGATACTGGGAGGACGTTCATTATCAGTATCGAATCGGACTCTATGACGATACTGAGTTCGCCAAACAACGTGCCGCCTGGAAAGCCTCTATGGATAGGTCGCGACTGACGATCGATTACTGGTGTGGAGTACGGGTGCTCTATTCGCCAGCATTTTCCTCTGAAATGGACAGTTTGCTGTCAGATGGTGCATGTGACGACAGCGACGAAGAGTAAAAATTATTTATGTCCGTAAATGGCCGTCTGGCGACCCCCACCCGGGTGACTATACGAAGTTCCGCTTTGCGATTCATTGCTGCCGGTCATGTTGGTAGGGCTATAATCGCGGCAGATGGCCCAAAGCGGACGTAGCATTTTTCTGGACTGGTAACCCAGCACTCATGTTGGAGGGAATACTTTTGAAGCCTATAGATTGGCGAACATCTGCAGAGCTGGTGGGGTTGGCGGCAATTGTTGTTTCTTTGATTTTTGTAGGTCTTGAATTGCGACAGTCCCAGAAAATTGCTCTTGCGGCTCAGTACCAAGCAAGAACCGAAATGGGACGAGAGTACTTTTACCAGAGCTTGGCAAGCGACTATCGGGTAAACGACCTCGCTGAGGATATTGAGTCTTGGGAGTGGCCTGCAGGGTTTTTGTCGGCCGATGAAACACAATGGCTGGTGGAACACACTTCTTCAGTTTCGGCGGAAGCAGCATACTGGGCGGTCATCAATTTGTATGGATTCGATAACTATTACTTTCAATATCAGTCAGGATTTCTGTCAGAGGAGGGTTGGCTCGCCCTGCAGTCTCGACTACGCGCGCTCCTGCGGGACGACCCCTTCGCAAGGTATTTGATTGTTGTTACTGGGCAGAATTTTCGAGAAAGTTTCGTAACAATGTCCAAGTCAATCATTACTGACATGGACAGTAAATAAACGCACTGAGCTTACATTGCAGTGACCGCTGTGGGCCGCCTGGCGACCCCCCACCGAGTAAATTTATGAAGTTCCGCTTTGCGACTCATCGCCGCCGGTCATGTTGGTCGAGCTATAGCCGCTGCTGATGGCCGGAAGCGGGGATAGCCCCCGATAGAAAATAGGTGGATTTTAATTCCGCTATCTGTCTGATTACGGAAATTGCCTTGAGAGGGCTGCTGATGTCTGCTTCCGACCCGAAACGGAAGCACACGCCATTTGAGAGATGTTCAGTCGATCAGTCAGTGAGGAAAGGTAGCTTTGCCGAACCCGGCATGGCGAATTGACTTGCAGCTTCGAAAACTGCTGCAACAAGTGCCATGTAGACGATCATTATGCCGAATGACTTGATCGTGGCCATGGACCAGCTGACTTGGTAGACATGTCGAACGGACATGACAAATATAGTCAGCAGGTATGCGAACAAGACCAGCTGAAAGATCATTGTCAACACGAACTGGTCGGCGGCTCGCTCCAGGGGCAGCATCAACATCAGGGTGATGAAGAGGGCGCTGTGAAGATGTAACGAATGAATCAGGTGATCGAAGTACAGTCGTTTTCGAAAAGCCACCTTGAGGAATAGTGCGAACACGGGCAGCAAGATGAACATCAGCCGCGGAACATAATCGGCAAACAGGCTCGCCTGGCCTGGCGCGTCAACCTCCAGCGTTTGGCCATCATCCAGCAAAATACCCTGGCCCGCGACCCAGGCTGTTAGCACGAAGAACAGCAGGCTGATGATCAGGTATAGCCGAAACGGTGGGGAGTAGCGTCTACGCCGCCCCGCGAGATATTCGCTGGTGAGTACGCCGGGGCGGCGAATCAGTGTCCACACGGTACGGGCCGCGCGTCCGTCGACATCCAAGGTTTCACGCAAGACTTCACCAAGAAGTTCAGGGAGTGGTCGATCGAGTGCGATGTCCCTCTGTCCACACCGTGGGCAGTAAAGGATCTCGAGCGGCGTGTCACAATTCTTGCAGGCTGCCATGGCAGGTAAGTTTAGCTGATCCGGTGGAACGATACTGCTCTCGCAGGATCGACAAAGGTCATTAGTTCCTGGGCCCCTTTCCACCCGGATGGCTAACCTTTTTCCAATAACTGATCTGGTGGGCCCATCTCGCCTCAAATTCCGTTCCTGGCCGAACTGAGAACTAAACTCCCTCGGCATTCACGTCCAAGGGAGTTCTGCTTTGTGCCGGACGGCGGAAGTAGTTACTGAGGAAGCAGCCAGGGCCGCTTTCGACCCGAAGCGGCCTTTCCACTGGGGCCAAGGACCCGCGCAAGTGCCATACTATCAGGATGACAATCAGGCTACATCACTGCTTCGTCCTCACCACCCCCAAAGCCCCTCAGGCAGACCCGTTTCTGGACCTGGGGTTGAAAGAGGGACCCAGCAACATCCATCCCGGTCAAGGCACTGCGAATCGTCGGTTCTTTTTCTCAAATACAATGGTTGAATTCCTTTATGTACGCGATGCCAATGAAGCTTCAAACGGACGCGGAAGTCGCTTGCAATTGTTGGATCGCCTCACAGAGCCAAAGGCTTCGCCTTTCGGGCTAGTAGTGAGCACATCCATTGAACTCGAAGACGAGCCCTTTCCTGGGTGGCGCTACTGCCCGGGCTACTTACCCTATGGCCAGTGTTTCCACGTCGGTGAGAACTCAAGCCTGCTCGAGGAGCCGCTTTGTATCTGCACGCCACCAAACTTTCATTTAGTCGAAACCCAACTCCAATCGTCCAACTTCTTTATGACGCTGACTGAACTTCGAGTTAGCGTTCCAGTAACTCAACCATCCCAGACACTGAGAGCAATATCAGATTGCGAAGGCGTCTCATTGCGCTTGAACGAGCCACATCGGCTGGAACTGGTTTTCAATGGTGGTGAAAAAGGCCAGTTCAAAAATATGGCACCGCAACTTCCGATTGTTGTCCGTTGGTAGACTTTTCGCTCCTGGCTGAAAGCCGAATTGATCAACCCTCAGGTTCGCACTGAATTGAGTTCCGCTGCCTGGCTGATAGCGGAAGGAGACTGGCAGGATTGCTGAAAGGCGCTATCGACCCGGAGCGGCAATTCCAGTGTTAAACTGCACACAGTCCGCTTAGAGTCCAAAACAGTCGTTAAAATATTGGCCTCTCAAGCATATCTGACGCGCACATCAATTGGGATCTCGGTGGGTGGGCAATGACCAGAATTTTGTATTCGGGAACCAGAAACGCATCCAGTTGGGCTATGCGCGCGTGGCTTGCGCTTCGAGAACAAGATATTGAATTTGAGGAACGCATAATAGACCTCCGCAAGCCACAGCGATTCAAGCAACTGGCTATGGTTGGCAAATTTTCTCCACCTGCGGCGGTACCAGTTCTGGTAACAGACACCATCACTATTTTCGACTCGCTCGCAATCATGGAATATGCCAGTGAATACGGCCGAAAACCTCTTCTTCCTTCCGAAATTGAATTAAGGGCACGCGCGCGGTCTTTTGTAGCATGGCAACATTCGGGATTGTCGAATATCTGTCCACGCCTCTCATTTGAAAGTTCCTTTTATCCGGATCGCCGGGCACTCACTGAAGAGGAAATTTCTGACTGTGAAAGGCTGTTTGCAGTTCTGGAAAATGAGCTGTCGAACCACGGTGGAAGCTATCTTTTTGGTGAGCTGTCCTTGGCCGACCTGGCCTTGGTGCCAACCGTAGTCCGACTTGATGCGCACGAACCGGACTTTAGCGGGTGGCCACGCACAAAACGGTGGTTTGAGTCAATTCAGTCGCGCGAAACGGTTTGCGAATGGTTAGACCAAGCGAGGCCGCTGCCACATATCTGGTTCGACGAATATTTGCCAGACCAGTAGTGCCTTTCCGGCGTCCACTCGTCGACCTGCTGCTTCTGGCCGAACTGAGAAAAAACTCCTCGGAGATAGACGTCCACGGCCCGGTTTATTCGGTTACGCCCAACTCGACACGCATTCCGTCCGCATCGCGTAGGAACAGCGCGCAACCGTCGGAGAACTCCTGAATCGCGGGGACTTCAAACCCGGCAGCAGCCATGGCCTCGCCGATTTCGACAATCTGTGCGCGGTTCGTCGCTGCAAAGGCCAGGTGATTCAAACCGGGCGCATTTCGGTTATAGCCGTACTCCGGCTCAACCGCCTGCCGTAAATCGAAGTAAATGGCTTCGGCGTTGACAAAGACATGCTCACGGAGCTTCTCGAAGCCAAGCAGCGAAAGCAGCCGATCGTAAAACGGCACACAGCGTTTGAGATCGGAAAGAAGCAACACGATATGGTCGAGCTTAAGTGCAGGTGAGGTAGGCATCGCAACGCGCGGATTTGAATAAAGTGCTCCAGTAATAGCAGGCCGGCTACCAATCGTCAATTCACTATAAACGACAACCTTGTCAATTAGCTTCCGAGTTCAGCATCTGGCTGAAAGCAGCCTTGTGCGAGCCTAAGAAATTGCTTACTTGGAGTTCCGCTTTTTACTCAGGAGCAGAACTCTTTTAATTTGCCCTCTTATTTCCAAACCTGTCCGGCCTGGCGGGCAATTACCAAAGCATGAATGTGACTTTATGGTTTAATTAAACTGCCAGATAAGGAAATGACATCATGCCTGCGACCCTTGCCCTCGACATTTACGGAACCCTGATTGATCCGCTCGCTGTCAAGAAAGCACTCTTTGATCATGTTGGCGATGAGGCGGGTGCGTTCGCCGAAGCCTGGCGCGTCAAGCAATTGGAATACAGCTTTCGGCGCGGATTGATGGGGACCTATCGCAATTTTACCCAGGTCACACGGGCGGCCCTCGATTTCACCTGTGAGTCACATGGCGCCAGGATTGCGGAAGACGACAGGAACAAACTGATGAAACGCTACCGGGCATTGGATGCCTTCCCGGATGTGGCACCAGCCCTGGCTGCCCTTCAACAACTAGGTGTCGCTCTTCACGCCTTCTCCAACGGAGTTGCCGACGATATCACTGCACTGCTGGAGCATGCCGGGCTGGAGGGCAGGATTCTGTCAATCGTCAGTGCCGACGAAGTTCAGACCTTCAAGCCCGATCCTCACTTCTATGCACATTTTCTGGAGCGAACTGGTGCGACAGCCGCCACCACATGGCTCGTTTCCAGTAATCCATTTGATGTGATCGGCGCTGCAGCCTGCGGATGGCGCACTGCCTGGGTCAAGCGCAACCCGAATGCCATATTCGATCCGTGGGAGCATGCTCCAACGGCGATCATCGCCGACCTCAAGGAAATGCTGGCGCTCCCCAGTTTTTGAAAGGAAGCTCCGCAGACGACCCCGTTCCGGGACTGGCCTGCAGAGCTGACACCTACTGATCCTGCAAATGCTCGATGAAGTAATCCGTCATCATCGTGTGCATGTGCAATGAAGTGCCCTCGCCTTCAACGATGCCGTGGCGCCGATTGGGATAGGACATCAAGTCAAATTGCCTGTTGTATTTCACCAATTCGTTGATCAGTCGCTCGGTGCCCTGATAATGAACATTATCATCCCCTGTGCCGTGTACGATGAGCAGTTTGCCTTCCAGCTGAGAAGCGAAATTGATCGGTGAACCCTGTTGGTAACCTGCTTCGAACTCGCTCAGCAAACCGGAATAGCGCTCCTGGTAGATCGTATCGTACAGGCGCTGATCAGGAACCGGGGCAATTGCAATGCCGACGTCATATTGCTGCGGATAGCGGAACATCATGTTGAGCGTCATCGAACCACCACCTGAATGGCCCCAGATACCCACCCTGTCACAATCGACGTAATCCCAGCGCTGACAGATTTCCTTCAATGAATCGGATTGATCCCGCGAGCTCAGGATGCCTATTCCGCCATACACCGAACGCCGCCAGTCGCGACCACGTGGTGCATTGGTGCCGCGATTGTCGACCGAAGCAATCAAAAAACCCTGCTGTGTCATCAGAAAATGCCACATATTGGTTGCTCCACCCCAGGCGTCGCGCACCGTTTGTCCCCAGGGCTCGCCATAGACGTAATTGATAATCGGGTAGCGCCGTGACGGATCAAAATTCTCCGGACGCAGAATAAACCCGTCCAGCCTGAGACCATCGCGGGCGTTTACGGAAAAGAATTCAGGCGCATCAATCGCCAGCGCATCAATCTTTGCCGCCAATGCCGCGTTGTCTTCAAGCACATCGTGCACTTTGTGATCCGGTAGTGAAACCAGGTTGTATACCGGCGGTTGCATAAAGCTCGAATAAGTGTGGATGGCCCAGCGTGAATCGGCGGAAACCTGGTAGCTGTTGGTGCCGCTCAATTCAGCCGGGGTCACCTGCTCCATCTGTCCGCTGCCATCAAGTTTGCTCCGGTACAAATAGCGTTGAGCTACATTGTCTGGCGAGGCAATAAAATACAGCCAGCCGCTTTCCTCGTCGACGGAAGCCAACTCCACGACATCGAACTCACCGGGGGTCAGATCGGTAAATGTTTTACCGTCACGGGATACTTTATAGATGTGCCGCCAACCACTGCGCTCACTTTGCCAGATGAATTCTTCGGAATTTTCCAGCCAATCCGGGTCGATCAGGCTTTCGATATACGTTTCCTCGTGCTCGGTCATGAAATTCGTAATTTCACCACTGCGCGCATCGGCATAGAAAAATCGATTGGTATCCTGTTTTCGATTGAGCTGCTGGATCAGCACCTGCTCGCTGTTATCCGCCCAATCCATCCGTGGGATGTACATGTCCCTGGGTACACCCGGCAAGGTGATCCAGACCGTATCACCGGCATCTATCGGCACGATGCCTATTCTCGCCGCTGAATTTTCTTCACCGACTTTCGGGTAGGGTATGGCGGTTATGGTCGGATACAGGGTGTCCGTATTATTGATCAGGAAGAAATCCCGGGCAGCGTGGGTATCGAGTTGCCAATAGGCAATGAGCTTGCTGTCAGGGCTCCACTTGAAGCCGTCCAGAATCCCGAATTCTTCCTCGTAGGCCCAGTCGAACAGACCATTAATCACGGTTTCTGATGCATCGCTGGTGAGGGCTTTGACTTCGCGACTGGCCAAATCCTGAACATAGATATTGTCTTCCCACACCCAGGCGAAGTGTTTGGAATCGGGTGAAAATTTGCCGAACATCATGCGGCTCGGCGAGGTCTTATCACCACCGAGCTGCCAAAGTTTGCCACTGTCCAGTTCAAGCACCCAAAAATCACCCCTGCTCTTCTTACGCCATACATACTCAGCATTGGTATTGATCAGTAGCCTGGTTTTGTCATCCGACCAGTGATAATCATCGATGACCAGGGCCTTGTCCGAGCCTTTTGGCGTCAGCTGCCCAAGTGTTATCAGAACCGTGCGTTCCTGGGTAGCCGGATCGTAATTGACGATTTCTTCATACAGTTTGATGTCATCGCCGTAATCATCTTTTTCCAGAACCACATCCTCATAACCCGGGGCGGTTTCCAGCGTGGTGTAAGCTGCGCCCTCTTCCGCCCAGCGAACCGTGCCTGGACGCTTTGCCTGGTACTCCCAGTCTGAGAATATCGCCTCGTTGCTGAGTTTTACGCCCCTATCCGCGGTCGCAGGAGTCTCCTCTGCCGTCACATCTTGACCGGCCAGGAGCGCTATGACTGAAATGATGATGGCAATAGGGCGAGGAAATTGCTGCAGAAAATTCATTCGGAAGATCTCTAGGAGTGGATGCGACACTTTAGGAAACAACGGGGTCAGAGTAAAGGTACAAAGGGCCTTGCTGCACAGCGGCAAGAGCAAATGCTGGCTTGCTCTGCTTAAGGACGCTTCCGACCCGGAGCGGTCATTCACGTTGGACGAACAAAAACCCTCGCCGCTCAAGTGTTGTCGACCATTGCCACTTCGATGACTGCAAGGTTGTCTTATATGCCTGAATATTCGACCTCTCATCTGCGATCAAGACGAATGCGTTGCGCTTCGAGTATCCAAGCAACTTTTGAAGCACTTCTTCTCTTTCGCCAGGAGCAAGCATGTGAAGCGTCCGGTCGATCACAATGACGTCAAACCGACGTCTGGTTTTGAAATAGCGAATATCCGCGACCTCCGCATCAATCGCCAAACCTTCACTGGTGGCGTCTTTTTGTAGGTCGCCGATGCCGGAGGGTGACAGATCGATCGCATGAACGTGGTGACCAAGCCTGGCTATAAACAGCGCGTCACGGCCTTGCCCGCAACCAACATCCAGGACCCTTGATCCCCTCCGGCCATATGCATCGAAGAACACGACAAACTCTTTGGTAGGTTCTCCAAGTCCGTGTCGATTCTCACGGAAGAACGTTTCGTAGTCGGTCGCCATTTCCCAACTTTGCCACGATGTTTGGCTCTTGGCTAAGTGTTTTTACTCTCAACTCCACAACTGCTTCTGGCCAATTCCGCCCTGTTTTTCGGTGAGAATCCTGACCAACGGATTTCCGTTATCCACCAGATAGCGGAATCTGGTCGCTCAGATCGCTAAGAGACGTTTACGACCCAAAGCTGCTGTTTTGGTGCTGGGATAGCGACCGTCCGCAGACTCCCCGTGACGGGTGCAACAAATCTTTCGGCACGAGTCGCCATGGCCCATCTCATGGCTTGATGAGGCGCGATTACCGGAGCGGGACTGTATGACCGAGGAACTGATCTATCAGACATTATACTCGGTACTAGCGGTCGCGGATTCCATATTACAAATCTGGCTCACGGTCACTTTCGCCGTCCTGGTAGCCACCTACATCGCGGCCGAAAGGATTAGCCACTATCTCTACTTGCTGATTACTTTCCTGTATGGCATCGCATCTCTGGTCATGACGATTCGGTTTATTAGCGCCGCCTACCAGATTTACTACTACCGTGATCTACTTGTGACAAAGGGTTATGAACCATGGCCTGTTCCCCAAGTTCTGCCGCAACTCGTTGGTGGCGGGACGCTGTTATTACTAGTAGCTGGATCGATCGGTACTTTGTGGTTCATCAATATCTCTCGGAGGTTATCCGACAGCAGTAAGCCATAGGTCGGGAAGTTTCCCACTATATGCCTGCGACCTAAAGCGCCCCCCTGGTGATAGAATGGCACGGGACCGCAAATGACCCGAAGCGGTAGCCTGCACCTTTGATATCTCATCGACCCATCCTCGCGACCTTTTCAATCCGGAGCGTAAAATGAAGACTAGAAATACACTTTTAACTTTGCTTGCATTGTTCTTGTTAGTAGGTGATCGGGGAGCATTTGCCGAGGAGACTTCTCCTGCGAAAGCCGTTTTGGTCACCGGGGCAAGTTCGGGGATTGGATTGCAAATTGCCGAAACCCTGTCACGTAATGGGTTCTATGTTTATGCCGGCGCCAGAAAAGCAGAAGATCTGAAAATGCTCGATGCGATGGAAAACGTGAGCGCGGTTCGGCTCGACGTTACCAATGATGAGGATATTGCAGCGGCTGTTGATTTCGTCAAGAAACAGGGCCGGGGCCTGTGGGGTATTGTCAATAATGCGGGCGTGCTGCGATATTCTCCGCTGGCCTCCGGTCCGGAATCTGATTTCAGGATTACGTTCGACATCAATGTTTTCGGTCCGTTTCGAATTAACCAGGCCTTCCTGCCGATGTTGCTGGAAAGTCACGGGCGGACAGCGATCATTGGTTCCATCAACGGCTTTATTCCAAATGACAGCGACGGTGGATACGCGGCCAGCAAGTTCGCGGTCGAGGGTTACACGGATTCCCTTGCAATGGAGTTGGCCAGTGCCGGCGTGTATGTCGGCATTGTGGAGCCAGGCGGCTACAAATCGCAGATCCGTGACAAATTTGTCGCACAGGCGTTTACCGCTGAAGGTCAAGGTGACTTTGTCATTGACGACGAGACACGGAAATCCCTGGCGGATTATGCGGCGAGTAATGAAGCGATGAAGGACCCGGGCGAAGTAGCACAGGCGGTGTTGCTCCTGATGTCCAGTGACGCGCCCAAGAAGCGTTACATGGTGACGCCCAATGCAGAACAGGCCGCAATAACCATACGCTTTGCCATGCAGCGAATGCTGCAATTGAATGAAGATCAGCCTTATTCCTACAGCCGCGACGAGTTGGTCACGCTGCTGGACGAGTTGCTCAAAACCAATTAGCCGCGAGAGCCTGCTTATTCTTGCTTTTTGACGCGGCACTTTGAGGTTAAGGAAAACTCCGTTAGATGACGTAGGTTTTTACGCTGTCCCTGAATATTCAGCTAGTTCTGGCCGTTTCGTCCGCCCAAGGCCTTGCCGCCGTCTGTCCTCTCCAGGTATTCGTCGATTTGTTTTTGGTGTTCGTCGCGCGTTTTGCGGGCTTTCTCCAGTTCTTTCTGCATCGTCTTTTCGAGCTTGGCGTAGTCCTTCTCCTTGAGCGGCTTCAGGAATTCGATCTTGAAGGGACTGAAGGCTGTGCATTCCATTCCCATGCTCGACATTTCCATATGGTACTCACCGGTGATGAACTCTTCGCTCTCGACCTTGTAGGCGCCGTCAAAGATCACCTTGGCGCCGTCTTTTTCGCCCGGGGCGGTGCCAAAGAACAGGCAGTCCCGTCCGCGATCCATAAGCACGTCCTCTCGCTGCTTCTCATAGGCTTCGGAGAAGATAGTCGAGCAATCGTTGTTCAGAATCCAGATCGCTCCGTCGTTCTTGTCTTCGCGCTTGTCCTTTCGCTTGATACCAAGCACATTGCACTCCATCCAGCCTTCCAGGTTCGTAACCCGCCAGACGCCCGCTCTCGGGCAGGCGCATGCGGATTGAGATCGATTCGGGGGTTCGCCCACCGCAGCTGTCGGGGTTGAGTCGCATGCTCCGAGGTGATCGCCATGGTCCAAATGAGCACCAACCGCATTTTCGCTGATGGTTATGGTATGGGCATTTTCGGGATTTCCCGGCGGTATGTGGCAGACATCGACTTTAGTTTCTTGCGCGATTGCACCAGGTGCATAAAACCCCACGAGTCCAATACAACAATGTGCGAAAAAAAGTATCTTCCTTTTAGAAACCATGTCTTCCTCTCTAGGACTAAGTACAAACTATTGCCAACAGTATAGGTAAAACAAACGCTATATTCATCTGAAACCCAGAATACAAATTATTCGCACGATTGAACAGACTTCCTCAGCCGGATAACTACTCTTTACTAAAACTTGGGTGACTTGTGATCTTCCCCCCATGATCAAAAGTTTGGCATTAAGCCGGTAAGCGACTACCCTTAGAGTCAATAGTGGCCAAGCAGAAGCCAGCCCTTGCAATTATTCAAAGAACTCCAGCGCCGTAACGTGTTCCGTGTAGCCATCGGCTACATCGTATCCAGTTGGTTGATCGCGCAGGTCGCTGACCTGGTGCTGGAAAATATTGGTGCGCCGGATTGGGTGATGCAATCGCTTATGCTGCTGCTGGCCCTGGGCTTTCCGGTCGTGGTGTTCTTCGCCTGGGCCTTTGAAGTAACACCGGAAGGTATCAGGCGTGAGTCCGAAGTAGACCGGAGCCATTCCGGGGCACAGGTGACGAGCCGGAAGCTGGATCGGGCCATCCTGTTTTTACTGCTGCTTGCACTGGGCTATTTTGCTTACGACAAGTTCGTTCTGGATCCACAAAGGGATGCCGCGTTGGTCGAAAGCACGAAGCTGCAGGAGAACAGCTTGCAAACCGATGAGTTGTTGGTAGCCCGGGAAGAAGCACCACCACGAACCGGCCCGCCGATGCTGGCCGTTCTGCCGTTTGTCTCCTCAAGTATGGGAGGCGACAGCGAATTCTTTGCGTCGGGGATTCACGACGATCTCCTCACTCAGTTAGCCCAGGTGCAGTCTATCCGGGTCATTTCCCGTACATCGGTACTGGAATACCGGGACACAACCAGAAACATTCGTGAAATCGGCAAGGCGCTGGGCGCCGATGCCGTGTTGGAGGGGGGCGTTCAGAGCGCCGGTGACCGGATTCGTATCAATGCGCAGCTGATTGATGCACGGACCGACGAGCATATGTGGGCGCAGACCTACGATCGCGAGTTGTCGACAACAAGTATCTTTGAAGTACAAACCGAAATCGCGCGTGCCATCACCTCCGCGCTGCAAGCCACACTGACAAAACAGGAATCAACGCAGTTGGCCGTATTGCCGACCGAGAACATGGCGGCTTACCGGGCCTACCATCGGGCAATGGAGCTCCGGGATTCCAGGGAAAGTTATGACTATGTGGCTTTTCGCCAGGCACTGGAAGAGGCGGTGACGCTAGACCCCCTGTTCACCAGGGCATGGGCCGAACTGGTTGGCGCGCTCAGCCAGGAAAGTTTTGGATTGGATGCTGACGACACCCTCCCGCAGGCCGAGGAGGCGCTGGAGCAAATCCGGGCACTGGCACCGGAATCGGCTGATTTCCTGATCGCCCAGGGTTATTACACGTACTACATTCTGGAAGACCTTGATTTGGCTCACCAGCAAATCAAGGCGGCCTTGGCTTTGCGGCCCAGCGATGCACGGATTGTCGAACTGAAGTCCTGGATAGAACGCCGTATGGGAGACTTTGGCGGCAGGATCGAATCGATTCGGCTGGCTCGAACACTGGACCCGCGGAATCCGAAGTGGACCCGCCAGTTGGTATTGGACCTGATTATCGCCCACCGTTACAGAGAAGCGGGTTCGGAAATAGATGACGCAGGATTTCGGGATTATGCACTTTCTTATTGGGACAGCGTTCTCGAGTTGAGAGATCATCGGGATTTCGGACTCTGGTCGGAGACCGTGGCAGTGCTTCAAAAGGAGCTGGGGGATGACAAAGATCTCTACGATTTGTGGGAAACACGCATTGCGAGCAGGGACTTCAAGGCTGCCGAAGAATTGGCGCGAGTCATGCAGCATCGCCCCGAGGTAGGCGTGACGAAGTTTAAAGGGTTGGCAGACAAACAAAGGACGCAGATCATTACGTACTGGTTTCTGAAAGAGGATCAACGTCTCGCAGAACGCCTGTCCGAAGCCCGGGCGGAGGTAGAAGAAAAACTTAAAGAGTATGGCGATTACACCCCCAATAATATTCTCTATGACCAGGCCCTGTTGGCTGCGGCGGGAGGCCATGCGGAAGAGACCGACCGACTGCTCCGCCTTTGGAATCGCTACGCTGCGAAGGATGTCGCAGAAGAAATCTACTTCAAACACCAAACCTGCAGGGTACTCGGAATGGCCGGAGCCACCGCTGCAGCCGTTAACTGCATCCGGTCGGGGCTTACAGAACCGAGCCTGGTGATGCCCTTTATGGAAGCTTACCTGCCCTATTACGATCCGATTCGAAATGAGCCGGAGTTTGTTGCCTTGCTCGCCGAACTCTGACCTTTTTGAACCAACCTCTCCGTTATTTTTCTGTAATACTGATATCGGGACTGTCTATAAACAGTTAGAAAAATATCGCCGCGTATAACTCGGGAGTTAAAACCGTGCGGAACTTTCGGCAAATGAATAAACACCCCCTGCAAAGAGGTACAATATCGCCTTGCCGGCTCCGCCTGAAACCAATAACAGCAGCGTCGATTTCGTCCTGCCGGGTTACATCCATGCGAATGGACTGAATATTCGGGATCGTATTCAGCGCGTCGAGGTCCGCCTGTTTGCGCGCACCCGCATTGACGAAATAGCTGTTAGCAGCGAGCGTCTCGGCAATGTTCCGGCCAATGCCGGAGCTTGCGCCGGTAACGAGAATGGCTTTCTGCGGACTGGCTTCAGCTGTTTCAGCAAAACTGCTTTGCGGTGAGCCAAGCACAGTGACAGCGACAATGGCTGTTAATACGCTGATTCGCTCAAATATCATCTGTTTTCTTGCTGGATATCTCTTGCGCCGGCTCGGCGCGGATGGCCCAAGTATGCGTCGTCTCAAGGGGCCGGTCCATTGAGAAACACGAAAATGAGTCGCTTTGACCGCTGCAAGACGCTTACAACCAGGAACGCCTGATTATTGCGTTACACTAACCGTTGGAAATCATACCAACACCCGCCCTTCGGGTGCATCCAGGTAGATACATTCATGGATTATCAACTTCCAGGCCCACTTGCGGAACGATCGGTGATGTTGACCGGGGCGTCGCCGCCAAGGGGTGAGTTCGTGCTTTACTGGGCGCACCATGCCCTGCGGGCGCATCAGAATCCGGCGCTGGAAGCAGCCGCTGCCATTGCCCTGGATTTGGGACTCCCATTGCTGGTCTACCAGGGCCTGGGCGGGCGGCACCGCTACAATTCCGACCGGCATCATCGCTTCATACTCGAATGTGCGCGGGATTTTGATACCGCACTCAGGGCGCGCGGATTGCATTTGTGTTTCCATCTCCCCACGGTCCCGGCTGACCGGGGCCCGCTGGCCGGCTTGCTCGGGCGAGCCGCCTGTGTGGTCAGCGAAATCTTTCCGGCGCCCCCGTTTCCAAACTGGTACCGGCAGCACGCCGTCGAGCACCCCGATCTGCCATTCTTGCTGGTTGATTCCGCCTGCCTGCTGCCGATGCCATCTTTGCAGCAGCGGCCGACCCGCGCTTTCCAGTTCCGCAAGGCGCATCTGGCGGATATTGAGACCCGGGTGCTTGAAGGCTGGCCCGAAAAAACGCAGTGGCCGGAGCCGTTTACCGGTGATCCCGGTTTCACGCCGTTTGATCTGCAGCAATCATTTGAGGAAGTCATTGCGGCATGCCACATCGATCACTCGATTCCACCCATTGCAGAAAGCACGGGCGGAACCGTCGCCGGCTATCAACGCTGGACAGCGTTTCTTTCCAGCGGAATCGATCAGTACCATCACCTGCGTGATGATGCCGCGTTGCCTGATGCCGTCAGCCGTATGTCCGCTTACCTGCATTACGGTTGCGTATCGCCGTTTCGCATCGCCCGCGAAGCCATGGAAAACGGTGGCGAGGGCGCCAAAAAATTTCTCGATGAATTTCTGGTCTGGCGCGAGCTATCCCATCATTTCTGCTTTCACAGCGAGGACCTGGAGTCTCTGACGGCGCTGCCGGACTGGGCGCGTGAATCACTGCTGCAGCACGAAGAAGACCCGCGCGAGCGCCGCCTGGACTGGGAGTTGCTGTGCAGGGCACACAGTGGTGAAACCCTCTGGGACCTGGCGCAGAGATCATTGCTCAGGCGTGGCGAATTACACAACAACGTACGCATGACCTGGGGTAAAGCTTTTTTGCAATGGGCCCGGAGACCACAAAGGGCGCAAAAACTGATGATCGATCTGAACCATCGATTTGCCCTTGATGGCAATGATCCCAACAGCTATGGCGGATTACTCTGGTGCCTGGGGCAGTTTGATCGCGCCTTTCCCGCGGGTCCGATTTTTGGAAAAGTGCGGCAACGTTCCATCGGCCGGCACGCGCAAAGGCTGGACCTGGGCCGCTATGCGCAGATCGTATCCAAACCGGCAAATGGACACCGCTTGCGCCTCGTCGTTGTCGGCGCCGGAATGACCGGTCTCACCTGCCGCCCGCACACTCAGCGACCAGGGACATGAAGTGGTCGTACTGGAAAAAGCCCGCGGCCCGGGTGGCCGCATGAGTACGCGGCGCAAGGACGGGGTTCAATTCGATCATGGTGCACAGTACTTTACCGCGCGGGATCCGCGTTTCCGCAGGCATGTCATGGCCTGGCAGGAGCGTGGACTGGTTGAGCGCTGGGATGCCAGGATCGGAGTTGCCTCGGCGGACAGTATTGAGGCGGTGAGCAAGTCCACTGACCGGTTCATGCCGGTTCCCTCGATGAACCAGGTCTGCAGGGAATTGATGCAGGATCTGGAAGACTGCCGTTTTGACTGGCAAGCCCGTTCATGCACTTTTGAAAATAGTGCCTGGAACGTTCAATCCGAAGCTGGGGAGCGCGTGGAGGGAGATGTTCTTATACTGACAGTGCCGCCGGAGCAGGTCAGGTCGCTACTGGCTGACAGCGATGTGAATGCTTCGCTGCAATCGCTGGAAATGCAACCCTGTTGGGCCGTGATGGCCGTGTTTGACCGGCCCCTGTTCACAGATTGGGATGCCGCATTCATCAACCATGGACCATTGTCCTGGGTCTCCAGCCAGGCCGCGCGTCCGCTGCGCCCGGCGGCTGATGCTTGGGTGCTGCATGCCGGTCCGGAATGGTCGCGGGCTCACCTCGAGGATGCTCATGAAACGGTCTGCGGCCTACTGCTGGAGGCGGCACGGCAATTGCCCGGGGTACAGCCATTCGAGGTGCTCGATGCCAACATTCACCGCTGGCGTTACGCGCTGGCGCGGGAACCCATAAACCAGGGCGCATTCTGGTTCGAATCCAAACGCCTTGCGGTGGCTGGAGACTGGTGCCATGGCTCCAGGGTAGAAGGCGCTTTTCTCAGCGGTATGGCGGCCGCAGGCCGGGTGATGGGGGCTACAACAGCTGTTGTCTTGTCACTTCTGTTGGTTGGTTTTCAAATCTATCCGGTTTGACCAGGCCCGAATGGTTGCGATTTCGTCTTGTTCTATGCCGATGGATTCAAGAAAATCCTGGTGAGCTTCCGGAGATGTCATTTCAAACTCCCTGTGCCAGTTCATCATCCCCTCGTCGTCCAGCCCTGAGGCTCTGAGTATGGACACCCAAATTTCCTTGCTGATAACCCTCGAGTTCTTTTCCAGGCTTTCATTTTCCAGAATTTTCAAAATGACTTTTTGCTGATTTCTGAACTTCTGAATCTCGCTGTTTATCGTTATCAATCTATTTTCCAGCGTCGAATTCAACTCGCTGTTTTCATTTTCGAGAAGCGACGCTATCGAGTCCAATGACAGTCCCGCACTCCGGTACAGTTGGATTCTATCCATCTTTTTCAAATCGCTTGCGGAATAGAGCCTGTAGTTTGAGGTACTTCTGCCGCTGGGTTTTAAAATCCCGATGGTGTCATAGTAAATAAGGGCGCTTCTGGAAAGAGCGTATTTCCTGGCTACCTGTCCAATCGTAAACATCCGTTTTTCCACTGATCAAGTTGTGATGAGGGATGATTGGATCATACAGTCCCAACCATCCCTGCATCATGAGTGCTTATAGCGCTCGAATCTGGCGAATTTCATGTTCCTCGACATTCAGCCATTCCAGAAAAGCTTGATGCCCATCTGGATATCTTGCTTCAAACGCTCTGTGCCATTGGGTCATTGTGGCCTGGTCAAGACCAATCTCTTCAAACAAAAGAATCCATTTTGCTTTGTTCATCACTTCAGTGCTCATATTCGGTCTCCTGCTTCACCAAAATTAAGCGGCGGTTTTTCACCGCAGGAACCTATTCTGAAGTATGAAGCTGTAGTCAGGTCAACTACTGGATGATGATCGAAACCCTGTCCTGTCGGGCCGACTTGGGTGTCTATAACCCGAAGCAGCCATTCGGCTGGTAGAATATTGACCACCTGCTGATGACCCGAAGCAAGGCACTTCCTGTTGCGCTTGAGCCGTCACTAAACCAGGAATTTTTTAATCATCTCGGCACTGGGCACTTTACCTTCAATGACAATTTTATCGTTCACTGCCAATGCCGGGGTGTGCATAACACCTGCGTCAATGATGCTGTTAATGTCAGTCACTTTTTCGAGTTCGTAGCTGACTCCCAGTTCCCGGGCGGCAGTTTCGGCATGTGCGGTTAACAGGTTGCATTTGGCGCAACCGCTTCCATAAATTTTGAATTTCATAACAATGCCCTTCTCTTTAATGTTTACCAGAAATTTCCATAACCATAGCCAGTGACCGTCGCCATCACGATCACCAGGGAACAATAAACCACTGTTTTTTCAGTCCCCAGGATGGACCGGATAACCAGCATGTTGGGCAATGAAAGCGCCGGGCCGGCCAGCAATAGCGCCAGGGCCGGTCCTTTACCCATGCCTGCGCCCAGTAAACCTTCCACGATAGGGACCTCGGTCAGCGTTGAGAAATACATGAAGGCACCCAGAACGGAGGCCAGCAGCGTGGATAGCAGGGAGTTATCCCCTACCGCCATGCCGACCCACGCAGAGGGAATAAGACCTTCGTGGCCCGGTCGCCCTAACAGCAATCCCGCCACGAACACACCGGCCAGCAGAAGCGGCATGATCTGTTTTGTGAAGTCCCAGGTTTGCTCCGCCCATTCCCGGTCTGATGGGCGCATTGCTGCGATCACGACCAGGCCGGTCGCACCGATTGCAAAGGGTAGTTGAGGCGTGGCCGGCGCCAGCAAGGCGCTAACCGCGACCAGTCCTGCCAGCATGGCCAGTGAACGCACTGTCCAGCCCCAGCGAATGACCAGCATGACCGCCAGCATGATCGCCAGCAGAATCGTGATGTGCCACTTGTAGTCGTAAACCAACATCCAGCCCGCATTGTCCACAGCCGCCCAGTTGGCAAATACCAGGATGCCGATCATCAGGGAGAAAAAGATCACCGTGACGATTATCGATTTGTCGGCTTCGCCCTGCTCAAATCCCGCTACGGAGGCCTGGCTTCTTTCGGCTTCTTCCTTGCGATACAGCAGGTGCATGATGGCGCCGATCACGATTGCAAACACGATGGCGCCCGCGGCGCGGGCCAGGCCCAGTTCGTAACCCAGTATCTTGGCGGTGACGATGATGGCCATCACGTTTATGGCCGGACCTGAGTACAGGAAGGCTGTCGCCGCGCCCAGTCCTGCGCCTCTGCGGTAAATACCGCCGAACAGGGGAAGGACCGTGCAGGAGCAAACTGCCAACAAGGTTCCGGAAATCGATGCGACACTCAGTGCTATGGGTTTTGAAGCGTCCGGCCCCAGGAATCGCATCACGGAACCCTGGCTTATATAGACGGCCATCGCGCCGGCAATGATAAAGGCAGGCAACAGGCACAGGATGACATGCTCCTGCGCATACCAGTGGGTCAGTCTGACGGCTTCCAGTACGGCGTTGTCGAATCGATGGTTACCGGCAGGCATAAAATAGATGATCAGGAATACACCGACGATGGCCAGTAACCGGAGCGCCTGATCCCGGTTCTCCCGGTAAAACAATTTCAGTTTATTGAACACATCCGCACAGAATATTTACAGTTTCAGGCACAGGTTCTCTCCGGGCGGTTGCTCATTTTTGCCAATTGCTTTTTGTCCCCATTGAATGGCGAGAGGTCACGTATCCTGGCATGGGTTTGCTCAATGATTTCTTTTATCCATTGGGGAAGATCTGGGTTAATCCTGTAGTGCATCCACGTACCTTCCCGGCGTGGTTCAACAATTCCAGCGTCCCGCATCAGCGCAAGATGACGGGAAATCTTGGGTTGTGATTCTTCAAGGGCAAACGTTATTTCGCAGACACAGGCCTCACCTTCCGATTGGATGAGCATAAGCGCCCTTAGGCGGGTGAGGTCGGAAAGAATGCCAAAAATTGAATGAGGCTCCACCAAGCAATTATATGCGAAATTCCATATATATAGATGTGGATATATTGATATGGGTCAATAAAATGACCGGCCGGGCATCACGAACGAAGCGCCGCCGGTTTCTTCGCATTGCACACCGATCGGGGTGACAGGCGATAAGGCCTCCTGATCTGTCGGCTTACCCGCCTGACAGCGCAATTGCCAGCGTCCGCCCGCGTTCGCGCAAGGCCATGCACAGCTGAATTTTCTCTTCGGTCTGCGCGAGGCTGCGCTGATGGCCGGGCGCCAGGTTGCCGTGGCGCTCGAATAGCCTCTGCACTTCGGCAAGCTGGTCCGCGTTGCAGAAGACGTCGCCGAATCCCGGGGTTGAACGACGCCATTGCTCGGGGACCTTCCCGACGATTGCCGGGAAATTATCCTGCAGCCACTGCCAGTTCTGCTCACGAAGCCCTGGCTCGATCATCGAGTTGCTGACCAGGCTGAAGGCCTCGCGGGGACCCAGTTGCTCACTGAGCGCCAACTCCCTGACCTTGCTGAGTTGCCCGGCATCGTTAGTCCAGCCGATGGCGCTGGCGCTGCTGCTTTCGAATCGCGGGTCGTCAAATTCGGTGCGCACCGCCAGCAAGTGCTCCAGAAATTCCGCCCCACCGTCCTGGACGGCGACTATCAGCGCAGCCGTGTACTGATCGGAATCGAGCGCATCTGCATCACGATCGCCACCGAAGCCGGTAAAGGCGTACGCATTGTCTCGCAGCTGCTGTCTGGAAGACGGATCCTTTGCTGTCAGGGCCATGAAACTTATGAGCTCACTGTGCAGCAGCTTCTCGTCGCTGTTCCGGCTGTTGGCGGTTCTTCCCAACACGGGCCCGTAAAGCGTTTGCGCAAACTGCAGGAACGCCGGCTCATCGGCTGCCGTCAGATAATTCTGGCGATATTTCCGCAGGTAGCTGAGCGGCGCCACTATGACCTGGCGTTGGCTTGCCTGCGCGGACTGCTGCACGACCTGCATAAGATTTGACGCCGACAGCGTGCCGGCCTCGAACGCCGCAAACGCGCTGTCGATGATTGACAGCGCTTCGACCGGGGTAAATACGCTGAAATTCCGCACCAGCGACTGCCACTGCGTGTCGGCCAGGTTCCAGCGGTAGTAGCCGCTGCCGCCTGCGTTGGGCATGACCCACTGCGGGCACTGCGTGCCCTTGAGCGCCACGGTCTGTTCCGCTTCAGTCAGCATCAGGCATTGATCCGCGCCAGTGTCGCTGCGCACGCAGACTGGAATGTTCCAGCTCTGCACGTCGTCGGCGATTGGAGAGCCCAGAGGTTTGTAGCGGCTTTGCTGGATCGTCAGCGTGGGCTCTGCGCCGTCACCACATTGCAGTGTGATGTCCAGCTGCGGCACGCCTTTCTGTTCGACGAAGCTGCGAAACGTTTCGGTAAGCGCTGGTGTCCTGGTTTCCTCGCCGATGACGCGATAGAAGTCTGGCGAATCGGCCACACCATCGGCAAATGACTCGATATAGCGACCGAGTGCCGGGCGGAATCGGTCGGCGCCAAAATACTGATCGACCATATGAATGACGCCGAGGCTCTTGGAGTAGGTGATGGCGTCGTAGGCGTTGCGTATCTCGTCGTTGTCCGCAATCGGCTCCCGGATCGCGCGGGTGCTGGCGAGCGAGTCAAGCTGCATGGCGTTGATCGACGTCGCCGCGGCGTCCAGGTCGTGTCCGCCCTCAGGTTCGAACAGGGTCAGAACGACCGGTTCGCTCCAGGTGGCGAATCCCTCCTTGAGCCACAGGTCATCCCACCAAGGCGGCGTGACCAGGTTACCGAACCACATGTGCGACAGTTCGTGCGAGTGCACTCCCAGCAGGGCCAGTCGCGCGCCCGGAGCCGGATCGTCGCCTACGAGGATGGACTGTTCCCGGTAGGTGATCGCAGCGGAAAGCTCGGTAGCGCCGCTCGGCCACTGAGGCGCGGCGACGATATCGAGTTTTTCGAAGGGGTATGGCCGCTGCAACTCGCGCTCGAATATCTCCACCATCCGCGGGGTGATGTCGAGAATGTAATTCATGTCGCCGCCGCGCCCCTTGCGCGCGAAACCGCGTAGCGGAATCGGCCGATCACGGTATTCGTTGGGCGGGATCGCAGCTCGCTCGACCGTGTCGAACGGTCCCACGGCCAGCGACAACAAATAGGTCGGCATGGGGCGCGTCGTCGCGAACGTCACGGTTTCCATGCCCTCGCCGGCGGGTTCGCGGTCCGTTTCCGGGCTGTTGCCGATGGCGGTGTAGCCGGCGGGAATGGTCAGGGTGATGTCAAAGGTGGCCTTGAGGCCCGGCTCGTCGAAACCGGGCAGGAACTTACGCGCCTGGATGGACTCGGATTTCGCCAGTGCGTAGGACTCGCCCTGCTCTTCGACCTTGAAGAGGCCCGCCAGGTTGCGGTTGAAGCTCGCGCGATATTGAAGGCGCAGCGTGAATGTGCCGGCAGGGAGTTCGTCGACAAAAGTGACTTTGCTGACGCCGGTCACGGGACTCTCCTCATAGCTGGCCGCAACTTCGGTGCCGTCGGCAAGCACCGCAGTGGCAGCGGTGACATCAAGACCCTCACCATGCATCCAGATCCGGGTCGACGGATCGTCGAGCTCAATATCGATTTCGACGTTGCCGGAAAAATCGTCCTTGCGCGGGTCGAGTTCGAGGTCCAGACGGTATGCTTGCGGTCGCACGCCATCCGGCAACCGGCCTCGTGGCGGGGTATCCGCGGTGGCTGACATGACCGTATCTGATGCCGGCATTTCTGTCGGGGCATCGGCGGGGCCACAGGCGGCCAGGGCCCACAGCGAGAGAGCGAGTAAGTAATGCGTTCTGGTGCTATTCATGACATCCCAGGGGCGGATAAAGGAATGCATTCTAACAGCTGCGAGCACCGCTTTGTTTGCCGTAACCGAACCCGTCGGGGACCAAGTCGCCACCGCCGGTGACATCCAACCAGAAGCACACGAGGCGCTCGCTTGCCTCGTCCCGGCCGAAATAGACGCTGGACTCATAGGCCGGATCGCCGCTCTCGTCCCGATCACGTGCGATCTCATGGAAATACAGGTAGTTCCCGCCCAGCACCCAATCTGCGCCAAGGTCGTGGACGATTTCCTGCCTTGCAATCGTACCGGTCATAACCCATTGGCCCGCCAGATGGTCGAGGAGGATACCTCGCTCTTCCGGGGTTTGAGCATTGGACGTCTGCGCCACGCGAAAATAACATGGAATAAATGTATCCGGCCCCTCTAATTTCAAAAAACTTGCTATCCTGTTTACAGGATGAAAACCCCACTCGCCATTTTCTTTGGAGTCTTCTTCTACTTGCTTGGGTGTGTCCAGGATGCCTGGGCTGAAGAAGTGACAGACGACCCGGTGCGGAACGGTGTTCGCCAGAGCCAGCTTCTTATGCACCCGGTTCGAACGGTTGCTTACTGGCGACCGGCAGATCAAAAGCCGACGCGGCAAATCCGGGTCGGTCCGGCCCCGCCGGAGTTGATCGAGTTCATACGCCTGGACAACGTCTTCAAGGGCTACAGCGAAAGGCCGGTGCCGGCAAGCAAGGATTCGCAATTCATCCGCGACGTCGAAGCCGCGATGGCCAGCCTTCCCCGATCGGTCAGGCGCATCGCCGAGAAAAGGCTGTTTTACATTGCCCTGGTGCGGGAGTTGGGCGGAGGCACCGGTTATATGGATGCCGTTGCCAACGCCGACGGATCGGCGGCCGGCGGCTTTATCGTGCTGGACGAAGGGGCGCTCGACCAGATTGCAAACCAGTGGGTGAGTTGGAGAGAAGGATCAGCCTTTCGGCCGGCCGCGGACTCGAGTATCGAGGTTCACATTGAAGCACCGAAAAACGACACCCGTGTGAACGCCATCCGGTACATCCTGCTGCATGAACTGGGTCATGTCGTGGACGTCGTGCTCGGAGTGACGCCAACCGGTGGCGGTGACCCGCAAAATATTGCTGACAACGGCTTTTATAAACTTTCCTGGATGGATCCGTCGTCGCCACCAACCGCACCTCCTCCCGGAGATACGCTGCACAGTCGATTTGACGCGGAGTGGCCCGACAGGGCATTACTGACTTTTTACGCGTTTGATGCTTCCCGGTTCGACGTCACCGATGCGCCTGCCATCTACGGGTGGCTGCGGGGAACGAATTTTCCGACCTTGTACGCCGCCACCTCTCCGGCCGATGATTTCGCCGAATCGTTTGTCAATTATGTACATGTTGTATTGGACAAGCGGCCCTTCGAGGTTCGATTGCGAAGCGGACAGCAGTCCGAATTCCTGTTTGGCTCATGCTGGGATTCGCCAATTTGCGCCGGCAAGCGGGCGGTCATGCAACGCCTGCTTTTGAGAGCGGAAATCCTTCACTAAACCGCCCAATCCGGGAAACGGGTTGAACAACAGGTCATCCGGTTGATATCGGGTTTCAAGAGGGGTTGCAATGGAGCGCCTTACCGGCGGCGTCACCAGGATAACGTCTTGGTATCCTCCTGGAACAGGGCGTCACCGGTGATCACGGCACTTCCCACCTTGATGCCATCCAGCAGATCACCCTCTCGATACCATAGTGCTTCATGCAGTTTGGACAACGCGAGCAGGGTAGCCCCGGCTTGGCGAGGTCTGTCAACATTGATTGCTGCGGCGCGAATTGTACCGCGTTCAATTTTGAAGTTACATGGATGCCGCGATCGTTGACGAAGATTGTAAGCGGATGTCCCCGCTCGAACATGCGGCTTGCAACCGTGAACGCCAGGGTGGACCGGTATGTACCATCGGTCGTCAATTGACGAACAACGGATCTGTATCACCGGCCAATACGTAACTGCCATTCAAAAGAGCGCACACAAGCGCCAGAGACCGGACAAAATGCAAAAGCTTCATCACCCTTACCTCCAAATCGTGGTTTCCGCGGCTGGCGGAGCAGGGCTGGCTTTTAAAGTTTGCAGGGAAGGTCCTAAAGTTGGCCGTGTAACGAACCCATAGGAAGTATAGGAGAAAGCTGGCGTTTCTGCAGAGGCATAACTTTTTTAGGTTTGGGGGGGCTCATCAGGCTGAGCAGGAAACCAGGAAGCATTGGCGCACGCTATTTCAGTTTTCGGGCGCCATCCTGTTGCTTCGCTTTGATGCCACTTTCCGGCTTCCAATACGGGTACTTGGAATAGGCCCCCTCCTCGTCGCGGTATTCCGGGTACTCGGCCAGCCGCTCGGCCAGCCATTGAAACCACTCGTGGATGGACGGGCGGCACAGCTTGCGCCGCAGCCACTCGGTGTGGGGCTGCAACACCCGCCAGCTCGCCTGAATGGTGCCCCCCATCAGCTGCTGAACCAGGCCAAACGGGACGATCCTTTGGTAGACCATCAGACCGGTTGACTCCAGGGTCGTGCTGACCAGCATCGCCGCATCCTGCAGTTCCAGCGGCATCGCCTCGTCGTCGCAATTGCGGCAGACCTGTTCGTAATCCATGATCAACCGCAGGGCGGCCGTGAACCCCGGGCTCTGGAAAGATCGCATGATCTCCATCGCCGCGGTTTCCTGCCTTTGCTGGCGAAAGTGCCGTATTTCGATCAGCGCAAAAATGACGCCTGCGATCACCATCAATCCGCTGAAGATTTCGGCAATATTGGCTGCGTTTTGCAAATCGGGTCCGAACATTCGATGCTTCCAGGTCACTCCAACCAGGCGGTGATCCAAATTCCGCTCACTGAACAGGAAGTATAGGCGATTTTTACAATTCGGCAGACAAGAAGCTACTGGCCGCTGAGCGCCTGCAGGCTTACAAGCCGTTGTTTGAACACAACTGAGTCTGGCCAGCCATGCAGGCGGTGTCGACCGCGGTTTCGTTCGGCTCCCGGATAGTTATTTGGTCTTGACAGCCTTTTTGACGTCTTCTTTCAAGTCGCCGTAACCGGCCTGTACTTTGCCCAGTACATTCTGCACTTTGCCCTTTCTCTCCATATCCTTGCTGAAAGCTTTGCCAGCAACTTCCTTCACTTTGCCCTTGGCTTCAGTAACGCGTCCTTTAACCTGATCTTTGTTCATGGTGTTCTCCTGTTGGGAATGGCGGAAACGGCCATTTCTCGACGGTCTCCAGTGACTATCACCAATGATAGGGTCAGCAAACCCGGCAGTCTGTGCGCCAGCGATCATATGAAGCGGTCAATCGTTCCCGCGTTGAACGAAACTTTTCCCACTGTGTGCGGCGGCGCACAGATCGTTTTGATTCAATGGCGTATAAATGCCAAACGATGCGTGAAATCGACTGAGACAACCATGACCGAGCAAATCTTCAGCTCCGCCTTTCCCGGCGGCGACGCCAACAAGGCGGAAGCCGCCACTGAAGACCGTCGCGAAGCCGCTCTGCTCAAGACGGGGGCTTTGCAAAACGCGATTTTCAACAGCGCCAATTTCTCGAGTATCGCCACGGACGCTAATGGCGTCATCCAGATCTTTAACGTCGGCGCTGAGCGGATGCTGGGTTACACGGCCGCCGAGGTGATGAACGAGATCACGCCTGCTGACATTTCCGACCCCCAGGAGTTGATCGCACGCGCCAAGGCGCTCAGCGTCGAACTCGGAACCCCGATTACGCCGGGCTTCGAAGCACTGGTTTTCAAGGCTTCGCGCGGCATCGAAGACATCTATGAGCTGACTTACATCCGCAAAGACGGCAGCCGCTTCCCGGCGGTGGTGTCCGTCACGGCGCTGCGCGATGAGCAAAATTCCATCATCGGTTACCTGCTGATCGGCACCGACAACACCGCGCGCAAGCGGGTCGAAGCCGACCAGAAGCAGCTGGATCAGCGCCTGCGCGACCAGCAGTTCTACACGCGTTCGCTGATCGAGTCGAACATCGATGCGCTGATGACCACCGATCCCTCGGGCATCATCACGGATGTCAACAAGCAGATGGAGGCGCTCACGGGCTGTACCCGCGACGAATTGATCGGCGCGCCTTTCAAGAGCTACTTCACCGATCCGGAGCTGGCCGAAGCGGGGATCAAGTTGGTTCTGAGCAAAAAGAAGGTGACCAGCTACGAACTGACCGCGCGCGCCAGGGACGGCAAGGAAACCGTTGTTTCCTACAACGCCACGACCTTCTACGACCGCGACAGGCGGCTGCAGGGCGTGTTCGCCGCGGCGCGCGATGTCACCGAACGCAAGCGACTGGACCAGGTTCTGCGGGAAAAAAATGTTGAACTGGAAAACGCCAGGTCCGTGGCGGAAAAAGCCAACCAGGCGAAATCCGATTTCCTCGCCCGCATGAGCCACGAGATCCGGACACCGATGAATGCCATCATCGGCATGGCGGACCTGCTGTGGGAGACCGGGTTGGCATCGGAGCAGCGTGAGTACGTGCGCATCTTCAGGAAGGCGGGAAGCCAGCTGCTGGACCTGATCAACGACATCCTGGACCTTTCCAAGGTGGAATCCGGCCACCTGGTGCTCGAGAGCACCGACTTCGATCTCGGCGAGGTTCTGGACAAGACGCTCGAGATAATGGCCGTCCGGGCCCGTGAAAAGAAGCTCGAGTTGGCGCTACGCATCGCTCCGGAGGTCCCCAACGCGCTGGTTGGCGATCCCGTCCGGCTGCGGCAGGTGCTGATCAATCTCATTGGCAACGCCATCAAGTTCACGGAGCAGGGCGAGGTGACCGTTCGGGTCGAATGCGATCCCGAGGCCACCGCGGCCGGCGCCTTGCGGTTCGCGGTTTGCGACACCGGTATCGGGATTCCCGAGGAGACGCTTGAGCTGATCTTTGCCCCCTATACCCAGGTGGACACCTCCACTACGCGCAAATTCGGCGGGAGCGGCCTCGGACTGGCCATCTCGCGGGAGATTGTCGAGCTGATGCGCGGGCGAATCTGGGTGGAAAGCAGCTTTGGAACCGGCAGCAGATTCTACTTCACGGCCCGGTTCGCGACGGAGTCGGAAGCGGACGGGCACGCGCAAGGACTCCCGGAGCTGCAAAACCAGCAGCAGGCTGGCCCTGCCGCGGACGCTGAAGCGGAATCCGCGATGCCGGCGGCGACTCCGGAAAGCCCTGGCCTGCAAGGGCTGCGAATCCTGCTGGCCGAGGATTCGCAGGACAATGTGTTGCTGATCCAATCCTACCTCAAGGCCAGTGGCTGCAGTCTTGACCTGGCCTGCAACGGCGAGGTTGCCGTGCAGATGTGCATTTCCGGCACGTACGACATCGTGCTGATGGATGTCCAGATGCCGGTGATGGACGGTTACGCCGCCACGCGAAAGATCCGCCAATGGGAAGTTGAAAATGGCGCCGGATCCGTTCCGATCCTGGCATTGACCGCGCACGCCCTGCCGGAGCAGGTCCACAAGAGTCTCGATGCCGGCTGCACGGCCCACCTCACGAAACCGATCCGCAGGGCGACACTCGTATATGCAATCGAGGAGTACGCCATGGGGCGGGCCCACACCCGGGTGGACGCGGATCTCGCGGAACTGATTCCCGGTTACCTGGCGAACCGGCGCAGGGACGTTGAGGCGATCGCGGTAGCACTGGAACACGCGGATTACGAAAACGTCCGCCACCTGGGCCACAACATGAAGGGCTCCGGCGCCGGCTACGGTTTTGACCGGATTTCGGAAATCGGCGCTTCCCTGGAACAGGCAGCAGTAGGCCGGGAGCTCGAGCAGATCCGCTTGTGCGCCGCCGAGCTTGCCCGTTGCCTGGATGGCCTTCACGCGGACTATGCATAGCCAGGACCTTTCAATGCCATGTGAATGGCGTTAGCAGACCCTGACACGGGAGGAAGTATGAGAGTACGATTCTGGGGCACACGGGGGTCGATTGCCACACCCGGCCCGGGCACGGTCCGCTTCGGCGGCAACACCTCGTGCGTGGGCGTGACAACGAACGCAGGCGCGCATTTCATATTTGACTGCGGGACCGGCGCTCGCCAGCTCGGCGTGGAGCTCATGGCGAACGCGCCAAAGCCGATCTCCGCAACGATCCTGCTCAGCCACACGCACTGGGATCACATCCAGGGCTTTCCCTTCTTCGCTCCGCTGTTTGTTCCAGGCAACCGGATCACCATCTGCGGTCCGGAAGGAAGCGGACATACCTTGCGCGAAGTGCTTTCCGGACAGATGGAGTTTACTTATTTCCCCGTTGATATCGACCAGCTTCCGGCAACCATCACGTTTCGGGAGCTGGGAGAGGGTACCCACGAGATCGACGGCACGCGGGTGATTGCCCAGTACCTCAATCACCCTGCAATGACACTGGGCTATCGCATCGAGGCCGACGATGCAGCCGTGATGTACCTGAGCGACCATGAACCCTTCTCTGAAACGCTCGGCCACGGCAGCGATGCACCCCGGCATGCCGAGGCCATCGTGCACGTGGGGGATCGGCGCCACGCGCGATTCATGAAAGGCGCCGACCTGGTGATTCACGACGCGCAGTACACTCCGCAGGAGTATCCCGCCAAAAAGAACTGGGGCCACAGCACCTATGAGTACGCGGTAGGGATGGCCGCCGCCGCGGGGGTGCGTCAGCTCGTTTTGACCCACCACGATCCCATGCACGATGATACGTTCGTCGAGGAGATCGAGAAGCTCGCCCGCATTTACGCCGGGCAGAACGATTACGAAGTCGAGGTTTGCTGCGCCTACGAGGGCCTTGACCTGGCCATCGAGCCGCACAGCGGAAAGCAACCGGCCGGCAAGTCACCGGCGCCGCACCCCGGATCCGGAAGACGCCCCGCACGGTAACCACATCCTGGTCGTGGACGACGACCCGGACATCCGTATCCTCGTGAACAAGGCGCTGAGCCAGGACGGTCATATCGTGACCGAGGCTGCCAGCGGCAAGGAGGCATTGGCCCTGATCGACCAGCAGGTACCCGATCTGCTGGTGCTGGACCTGCTCATGCCGGAACAGGGCGGACTGGAGGTGCTCAAAGTGCTGCGTTCCAGACCGGCGACAGCAACGCTGCCCGTCCTGGTGTTGACGGCCATGAATGATGAAGCCAATACCCGTGCCGGTTTCGACCTCGGGGCCACAGACTATGTGACCAAGCCCTTCACCATCCCGCAGCTCGCGGCGCGGGTGCGTGCATGTCTCTTACGCCACAGATCAGAAATGACCTGACTCGAGCGGATTTCCCGGTTCAGGTCACAACGCAGATCAGGCCGGATGGCGGGTTCTTGACCCGCCGATTCCGGCCCGTGGTTCTGATTCCCCTGAATCCAGTGCAAACGGTAGTAATCAGGCCCCGGTGCGTACCGCCAGGTTGTTGATGACCTTCTTTACGCCTTTAACGCCTTTCGCCGCGGCAACGGCTGCGTCACGTTCAGCGTTGGAATCAACATATCCACCCAGGCTGACCACGCCACGATTGACTTCCACATCGATTTCCGCTGCAGGGGCCAGCCGGTCATCCGCCAATGCCGCCTTGACGCTTGTTGAAAGCGCTTTGTCGTCGATATATTCGCCCGTCATGCGACTGCCGTCTGACACTTGCAGATTATTCTTTACGGAAGCCACACCCGAGATCGATCTTGCAATCTCGCCCGCCCGATCTACCTGGACCTGGGAATCGACAAAGCCGTTAAGCTGGACCTTGTCCCGGTCAACCTCGACATCGATATTCAGACCATCGGTGGTTGAATCGGCCAATAGCGCAGTCTTGGTGCGAGCCGCAATCGTCGTGTCATCAATAACCTGACCGGTCGAGCGGTGCGGTCCAGACGCAGCACAAGCGCCCAATACCAAGCTTAACAGCGCCAGTGACAATACTAATTTGCTTTGAGTCTTCATAAAATTTCTCCAGGTAATTGTAATGATTTGTGATTTCAATCGAGAACGAAACTGACACGCATGATGACCCGGTAACTCACGATGTTGCCTTTCTCAACGGTGAGTTTTTGTTCCGCAATCCAGGCGCCCTTGACGTTTTTGAGCCTCTTTTCAGCGCGAGCAATGCCCGCCTGGATCGCATCCTGAAAACTGACGGAGGAGTCGGAAGAAATTTCGATGATTTTGGCAATGGTCATATTTGTGTTTCCTGTGGTGGTTGCCGACCCCGGGGACGGGTCGGTGGAAGAGAACCGTGTTGTGGAGGCCGCGAAGCGATCGAGCTTGCTCAGCCTTTCTTGAGCGTCATGAACAATCCGGCAGCCGCCGCAACGGCACCGCCGACCAGGTACATCATGGTTTCGTCGGTGTACTTGCCGGTGAAGGCTTCACCGAGTTCTTCCATGGGAGAATTTGTGGCATTGAACCCGAAAAAGAGCAGTACGCCACCTAACACCAGTAAGCCGATGCCGATCAGTTTTGAAGTATTCATGAATTAAGCTCCGAGGTTATGGGAGAGACGCCGCCGTTTGGGAACCGCTGCAGACTTTACCCCGCTAGCCGTGGCCCGCCACTGCTCACCAGCAGTAGCTACTCGATGATGGTCTCGGCGGACCAGTCCTTAGATAATGCGCCAATGTCAGGGGGCGTTCTGTGCGCTGGCGCACATCATCCCGGGTGTCTTGCGTGCGCGCGGACTTCCGATAATATCGACACCATGGTTGTAACCTTTACCACCAAGACCCATGCCGACATAACGATGTTTGGAGATATCGCGTTGACCCTTCTGGAGAAGATGGGGCATAGCACGAACGTGCCCGGGGCAATATTGGCGGCAGATGTTCCTGAGGCGCTTGCTCAACTGAAAGCGGCGATGGATTTGGAAAAGGCTTTACCGCCAACCAACGACACTGATGAGGAAGAACCCGCGGTAAGCCTGGCACACCAGGCGTTGCCGCTCATTGATCTTCTGACTGCGGCAGTCAAGGCGGACGCTGACGTGATGTGGAAATGAAGGCGCTTATGTCTCACGCCATATTCTTCGGGCAAAAAAAGCCGGTGCAGTTTGGCCGCACCAGCTAAGAGGCTTAAAATCACACTTAACAGGTTCTTGCATCTAACGATGCCAATTTAGTTTTACAGAAACTTGCCGTCTGTGCGCTTCCGAACACGGCGAAAAATAAAGTGAAGCCGGGTCGCGTAACCTTCTTGCGCCAACTTTCTTTTTAGACCTGGTCGACAACGACTACAATTGTCTCACTATGCCAGCAGACCAACCGGCACTTCAGCACCAGGAACATGTGGTAATCGGCATGAGCGCCGCGATGGGCGCGTTTTTCATGTTCACGGTCATGAACGTGTTCGCCAAGTTACTCAGCGCCCATCACTCGGTGGTCGAGATCGCTTTTTACCGCAACCTGATCGCGTGCATGCCGTTCCTGATCCTGGTATTCGGCTTCGGCCGGCGGGATATCCTGGTGATTCGCAGCAAACCCAAGATGGTCGGCATTCGCGCGGTGGTCGGATCACTTTCCCTGATGACCACGTTTACCGCCTTTTCGCTGATGCCGATGGCCGATACCACGGCGCTGCTGTTTACCTCGACCTTGTTCGTTCCGATGCTCGGCGTATTTTTCCTGAAAGAGAAAGTCGGTCCTTACCGCTGGGCCGCGGTTTTTATCGGATTCACCGGGGTGGTCATCATGGTGAAACCGACCGGTGACGTTTACGCACTTGGCATCGCGGTCGCGATGTTGGCGGCATTGATGCATGCCATTCTTCAGATCATCTTGCGTTACCTCGGCCGCTACGAGCAACCGGAAACCGTGGCCTTCTATTTCGTGGTCATCGGCGCGCTGGTCACGGCATTACCGATGCCGTTCGTGGCTGTCAGGCCGGCGCTGTCCGAGGTTCCGCTGCTGTTTGGTGTCGGCCTTTCAGGCGCCGCCGCGCAATGGCTGCTGTCGGTCGCCTTCCGTAATGCGCCGGCGGCGACCGTCACGGTATTCAATTACAGCGGCATTGTCTGGGCAACACTGTTCGGCTGGCTGATCTGGAACGACTGGCCGCTGCCCGCGGTCTTCGCCGGCGCAGCCGTGGTGATCGCTTCGAACGTACTGATCATCTGGCGCGAAAGCCGCAAACAGGGCATCACCGATGCGCGGGTGCGGGCAAAGTTCTAGGGCGGCTTCCGGCAACGATCATTGCCGTTAACGGCCCGAAGCGGACCTCACAATGTCATATAATTTGTGTCTGGTCATATGGCATTTTCGACTGTGCATTACCAGCAGGCGGCAATCATCAGATTTCTATATTATGAAATTCAATCATATCGGCATCCCGACAACTGCGAACTTTGAGGGCGAGATTGATCTTCCCCATTTGAAGATAACCGTATCGGATCACGAGAATAACCCATTCGGAATTCAGTGGCAGCGATATTGGGAAGACGCTCCATATCCCGATCTGGTCAAGTTGGTCCCCCATGTTGCTTTCGAGGTAGATGACCTTGACAGCGCACTTATTGGCCAGAACATCATAATTCAACCGAACAGCCCAAGCGATGGCGTCGTCGTTGCTTTTATTGAGGTCAATGGGGCTCCTGTAGAATTGATGCAGTTCATCAACGGAGCGCAGAAACATTCAGGTTTGTAATGCTCCAAAACGTTGTCAGCTGCTTCCCTGAGAGCCATCGGGCTCAACAATGCGCTGATCTTTGAACGACCGGTACGCCTGGAAACATTCTGTATTCATTTCATGGCTCATTGTATCTGGCCCGTTTATTCTGATTATGTTTTAATGGCTGACGTTACTACCCTCAATAAATATGGATTAAAAGAAATGAAACAATTCTGTATTTTGATACTTCTGACAATTATGGCTTTACCTGCCGCGGATGCGGTTGCGAGTGAAGGGTGTGATGCTGCAGCTGCAGGAGAACTTGATGTTACGTTTTGGGGCGGGCAGACCGAGTTGGATTTCGCTGCCTGGGACACCCTAACCGTTAGAGGGCAAACATTTTCTAATTTTGGGACCGGGGTAATCTTAGTAGACAATGTGGTCGTGGCCTCGGACCCATATACCAACAATGATCCTGAGATTGTTTATACATTCCCTGCTCAAACTACCGACGCGGTGAGTTGGTCAACTTTACAGGGCTCCTCTGGAAGTCGAATTGCATGGACACTTGACTGCCAGCCGATAATACCGGCGCCAGGCACGGCTAACATCGCAGTAGTGAATCACTTTGTAGACGGAAATACCGAAGACTCGATATTTGTAACCCTGACCTGTACTTCCGGCACGATTTCACCGTCGTCTGCCGTTCTGGAAGATGGCGAAGGTCAAATATTCGTAGTTTCCAACATTCCATCAGGCGTTGCTAACCCTTGTACATTAACCCAATCTGTTGTTAGCGATTACGATACAAGCTACCTCTGTGACCCCACGGCAACCATTGCCGGGGATGATCAGTGCGGTAACCCCGCCAACTTGTCATCGACCTCATGCAGTTGGGCGGATGCTACCGCAGACGACGTTGGTTACTGCGAGATTTATAACGCGCCCGCACCTGTTGAGTTTGTCGTTTCCAAGGAATGGGATGTCAGCAATGCAGGTGGCGGTGATGCCGTCAACACCCAAACAGCAATTGAAATCTATTGCGACGCGGAAATCGTGGAGGGTACTGAGGACGGTGGCGAGTGGATGTATCGGCAGGTTATCACTGGAGATGCGTCTGTCACCGTTAACGTAATACCGGCCTTTGAAGGTTCAAGATGCTGGGTCGCGGAGCCTGACGTTGACAGCGCTGTAGAAGTAGCCAATGGTTGCACATCCGTGGATATCGAGCTTGGCCAGGCTGCTTCCTGCACGATCACCAATACAGTGTTCTTCGAAGGCATACCGACGCTGAACCAGTACGGCCTGGCCCTGATGACCCTGCTGATGCTGGGCATCGGAATGGTCGGCTTCAGGCGCTTTGCCTGATTAGCCCTGGCTGGCATGCATAAAACATCTACCCTGGGGCGGGCGACTTCCCCGGGGTTTTTGTTGTGTACGGGAAAGGTTCGAATTCCCTCCTGGCCGGAAGCAGAGATCAAATGCTTCAGAATACACAGCCGATTCGTAACCGCTTTCAGGCTAACCTTTTCCCCGCCACCTCTTTTCTACTCGAGATTCCGTTCCAACTCGTCAACCATATCCTCGAATACCGCCAGGGTGTCATAAATGGGTTGCGGGGTTGTCATGTCCACGCCCGCTTTCTTCAGCAACTCGATCGGGTAGTCATTACTGCCGGACTTGAGCATCGCAAGGAATCGCTGCCGGGCCGGCTCGCCTTCTTCCAGGATCATTTTCGCCAACGCGGTGGCGGCGACAAAAGAGGTTGCGTATTGGTATACATAGAAATTATCGGTGCGCAGGAAATGAGGAATCCGGCTCCATTCACTGGCATTGAGCGGATCAGCATGTACGGCATCACCGTAGTAAGCTGAAAAAACATCGGCATAAAGCTTGTTGAGGGATTCCTTGGTCAGCCCGCTACCCGATTCAACCATGGCATGCGCCTGCAATTCGAAATCCGCAAACGAAGTCTGGCGGAAAAAGCTGCCCCTGAATTGATCAAGGTAGGTCTGCAGGATGAAAATTTTCTCGTCCCTGGACTTCGCTTCTTTCAGCATTTTTTGATAGAGAATTGCTTCATTGGTCATGGAAGCGACCTCCGCGATAAAGATGCGGTAGCCGCCATATACATAGGGTTGCGCGCGACGGGTCAGGTAGGAGTGGATCGAGTGTCCGTATTCATGGGCAAGCGTGGAGACATCATTCAAGGTGCCTTCATAGTTCATCGAAAGATACGGCTTGGAACTGTAGGTTCCCCAGGAATACGCACCACCGCGCTTGCCCCTGGTTTCGTATACATCCACCCAACCGTCTTCAAACCCTTTCCAGTACAGATCGACGTATTCCGGACCCAGGGGTTGCAAGGCATCGGCGACAATCTTCCTGGCCTCATCCCAGGAAACGTCTTTCACGGTCGGCTCAACCAGCGGCGCATAAAGATCCCACACTTCCAGGGTTTCAACACCAAGCGCTTTCCTGCGAAGCTCAAGATAACGTTGCAGCTGTTGCGAACCCTCGCGACTGACTTTTATCAGGTTAGTATAAACTTCCTCGGGTATCGCGCTTTGATAGGTCGCTTCCTGCATCCTTGAATCGTATCCGCGGGCCTTGGCCAGAAAAACACGGGCTTTAACGTGACCTTCATAGTTGGCGGCCAATGTATTGCCGAACTTTTCATACGCTTTGAACAAGCCTTTCCACGCATCTTCCCTGACCTGGCGATTCGACGAGAAAATAAACGTGCCGTAACGGGCCCTGGTTAATTCAACGGTATTGCCTTCTTCGTCCTGCATTTCTCCAAACGTCAAATCGGCGTTGTCGAGCGCATCGAACGTGGCTCCGAATTTACTCAGGGGATCCGTCGAAGCAGCCAGGATTTTCTCTTCGGCTTCTGACAACGTATGGGCACGCAGCCGCAGTTTTTCGTCGATCCAGTGCCGGTATATATCAAGCCCCGGTGTATCACCGAACATCTGATCCAATCTCTCCTGGCTGATGGCCATCAGCTCCGGGTCGAAAAATGCGGTTTCTTCCTGCAGGTTGGCCAGCAGCGTTCCGGCTTCTGAAAACCGGCCGCTGTTGTCACCCACCCGGAGATCTTCAAACGAGCTCAATCCAGCGTAAACATAGAGATTTTCCACAATCTGGCTGATTTCCTCGATTTTTGTGATCGCGGCAAGTAACGTCTCGCCACTGTCTGCCAGGTGGCCTTTGTATTTACCGATTTCCGGCAGCATTAACTCAAATTTTTCTTTATCCGCTTCCCAGTCTTCACTCGAAGCGTACATCGAGCTCAGATCCCATTTGTACTGCGCAGGGACTTCACTGCGTTCTTTAGGTTCACCAGCAAATAGTGGGGGCGCAACAAACATGAGAGCCAATGCGGCCAGGACGAGCAATCTTTTCATCGGGGTTCCTTTTTACGAATTTCAAGCAAATAAATGGCGAAGACAGGGTACCACCAGAGTTGGCGGTTCGCATTGAATTTGCTTTGTTCCGTATGAATCCTGCGACAATCCGTCGCAAAGTTATGGGGTCAGAGTAAAGGGACAGAGTAAACCCGATAAAGGCCGTTCCTGGCTGGAGGCAGAGATCAAACGCGACAGAAAACAGAGTTGATCCAACAAAACCCTTGAGGCCTATGTCTAAACCCTCTGCATCAGCGTCACTTTGAAGATCAGATATACCGGCACGATAGCAGAATTGATCCTTTGACGCCGGATGGGGCCATTAACGGCCCGATGCAGACCTCACAAAGTCATATAATACGTATCTGGTCGTATGGCATTTTCGACTGTGCATTACCAGCAGGCGGCAATCATCAGATTTCTATATTATGAAATTCAATCATATCGGCATCCCGACAACTGCGAACTTTGAGGGCGAGATTGATCTTCCCCATTTGAAGATAACCGTATCGGATCACGAGAATAACCCATTCGGAATTCAGTGGCAGCGATATTGGGAAGACGCTCCATATCCCGATCTGGTCAAGTTGGTCCCCCATGTTGCTTTCGAGGTAGATGACCTTGACAGCGCACTTATTGGCCAGAACATCATAATTCAACCGAACAGCCCAAGCGATGGCGTTGTCGTTGCTTTTATCGAGGTCAATGGGGCTCCTGTAGAATTGATGCAGTACATTAACGGAACGCAGAAACATTCAGGTCTGTAGTGCTTCAAAACGTTGGCAGGTGGGATCGATACGGTTTCGCCTGGAAACATTCTGTAAACATTTCATGGCTAATTGTATCCAGCCCATTTATTCTCATGACCTATGAAATTTCCCCGCCTGCGCACAATCCTTCTAACGCCATTTGTACTTTTTATCGTGTTCTACCTGTTTGGTGTCTTAGCCAATCTACTCGACGATCGGCAAGTAGCCCCGCTGTCGAATGCCGGGCCCAAAAGCGTCGATGAGATAGCTATCTTTGGAGCCAGCGGCACCGCAGGGGACGGCATTCTCAAGGCTGCACTGGCCGATCCCAACGTAATCACCATTCATGTCATTACGCGCCGCGCAACAGCCCGTATTGAGGCAGGTGTCGCCAGTGGAAAGGTCATCATGACCAAACACATGGACTATCTTGACTATTCAGACCTACAGGACCAGCTCCGGGATGTGCAGGCCGTGTATTGGGCCCTGGGTACCAGTTCACGCAATGTGGATGATGAAACCTACAGTATCATCCATGTCGATTTTCCTGTGCAGTTCGTGAAAGAGTGGCTGCAAATCAGCAGCAGATTGAATATCAGCTTGCATTTCATTAGTTCCAGTGACATCGCCGAAAACTCCTCCATGCATTGGGCTCGCGAGAAAGTCCGGGCTGAAAATGAGCTATTCGGCTTGGCTGAAGGAACAAAACTGGATGTGATTGCCTACCGTCCGGATTACATCGGACCGACTGAAGAAGAGGCACACTTAGGCCAGGAATTGCTGTTCTGGTTCTTCGCACCCGTTCGTGCGGCAGTGCGCGCACAGCAAATTGGTGAGGCCATGCTGGAGGTCACCGCTCGAGGCAATGAATTCAAAAACGGCAACACACTGGGTACGGCTTCGATTTTGCGTTACAGCGATACCTACCGGCGTCGCCAGTAGTCAGTCTCATTTGTTTAACGAATTCTGTATACGGCCGAAAGCAGGTGATTTACCACCGGGACACCAGGCTGACATTGGTGCCGCCAAAGCCGAAAGTCTGCACTCCGCGATCCAGATGGTTACATCGTCATGGTCTCGGCCGATCCGCTAACTGTATAATAGAACATCGGATTTATGCTTCAAACGAATGAGGAAATTGATGTTATGGCCACTCTTGAAAATGTCCACCTTGCCATTACCCCTTTGACCACGAAACCCGGTTACAGCCAGATCGCATATTCCTATGAACTGCATCCCAGCGAACTGGACTGTGCCGAGAAGCGCGAATACACCGTGAAGACAGACCTGTGGGGGGAAGACCTGATCGATGATGATGTGCTCGCGTGGGGAAAGGACGAGCACAAGGTCAGATTTGATGATTCCCGGCCGTGCGAAACCATCAAGGTGGAAAGAGTTTTTGAAATTGAAACAAAAGTCCTGGACGAGGATTTATTTGGAGATGACGAGGTGTACATAATCGTCGAAGCAAGCTCCGGCTTGGGTTCCGATGCCGCTGGTGAAGACCCGATCATGGGCAGGAGCAATACCGTTATTGGAGATTTCTGAGCGAGGAATCAGAACCTGATCAGTGGAGCGCAATCGAAACCTGGAGGCACGTTGAGGAGCTCCAGGTTTATTGCGTTCGCAGTGATCCAAAATCCAGGGGCTCGATCGCGAAATGTGCATCGGAAGCTCCAACACCCAATCCACCTTCGCACCCATTCGGCGGTGTTGTACAGACATTGCGCGTGGAAGGACACTCCGCAGCCCAGAACATGTAACCGAGAAAACCTTGAGACACACCGGCGCCATTCGGCTGAACGGTCTGCACGTAATTGGCCTTGGCAAGCTGGGACGAGTCAGAAAAACTGACGCAATTGGGGTTGGGATTGCGGCCGTTGGTCAGCCACAGGCTGACCGCGATCTTTGCCGGTGCCTTGGGCAAGATCGGCGGATCGTAGTTTGATTTGCCATCCACATGTTCCTGCCACTGGTCGGTTGATGGTTCACCGCGCGGTACCATCGCATTGATGTAATTGATTTTGTTATTCGGCAACCAGTCCTCAGCGGCGCGACGACTCAGTTCCTGCAGGTAGCGGGAACCGACCGCCAGGTCGAGAGTCAGCACCGCTTCAGCGGTTTCACCGTAGGTCTCTTGGTATTTTTCAGCATAGGCCACGTTGTAAGTTTCGATGAAGATCTCCATACCCGTTAACTCAACGTCACTCGGCGTACCATTTTCCCAGTCGATTTCCAGGCCATCCGCACCGAGAAGCAGAACCGCCTCGGCGGCATTCGTGGCCAGTGCAGCGGGATCCTTGAGCAGCGCCTGGTTCCAGGAATTGGTGTATGTGACGCCGCCCATCGAAAGCAGTACGCGGATGTCGTGATCGGTGAAGTAGCTGACGACTTCCGGCGTCATTCCGCGAGGAATTCCGTTCGAAAATGAATTGTTTGTGGCACTCTCCAGCAGTTCCATCGGCTTGAGAAAACTGAGCACTACCAGGTTGACCGCGGGCCGGAATGATCCACCGCCGCCAGCATCAATGATCCAATGATTGGCGGCGTCGAATTCGATCATGTCCCGTTCCTGGCTCCAGTCGCAGAAACTGTTGCCACAATGCCAGACGCCATAGATGGAAATAGGCCGCGCGTCTCCGCTACCGCCACCACCACCTCCGCCACCACCTCCGCCATCAGGTGGTTCACAAGCGCCCAGCGCTGCCCACGGATAGTCGTAGTCCGGGTCAGGCTTATCACGTTTGGACGAATCCGCCTGGTTTTCATAGGCAACCTGTTGGTATTGCACCTGCTCGCCGTACAGGTAGAAGTGCTGACGCTTCCACTCGGGCAGGCCGCTGCAATCGATGGCAAGCGCGTTTCCGGCGTATAACGTCGATAAGAGAATGAAAACGAGGGCAATCCGGGTTTTACTCATTGCCGTTCCTCGCGTGTTCACGCAGGCGGTGTCGTCAAGGTGTTTGTGTATCAAGCATAGATCAGTTGGCGGATTTAGCAAGTCTATACCGGGGTCGGGTCAACATATGTATCTGATTCAAAAGAACAATCTTCTGTCCACGATCGTCAGTAAAGGCTTGGAAGTGATATTTGAGGGCCAAAACCGCCTTGCAACCTTTCGGTCTCATGGACAAAAACAGCTTGATGCAATCGGTACAATCCTCTGCTAACCTGCAACCTCTCGCCATCCGATTCCATTAACCCATCCGGGAGAATATCGATGTCGAAACCCAATCGGTTCAGTTCTGCTTTGATCCTGCTGTGCACGTCGTTTGTGCTCGCCTCACCGCTTTGGGCGGATCCGCCATCGGATAAAGGTAATCAGGGCAAAAATAAAGGTGCCGCAAATTCCGGAAAAGGCGATGTCGAGTACAACGTCGACGCGTCCCTGATGATTTCTGCGGGCATCAGTATCGGCGATGCGCGCCGGTTGGCCACAGCTGAAGGACTGACCGGCGTGAAACCCCTGCCGCCGGGCATCCGTAAAAACCTGGCCCGCGGCAAGCCGATGCCGCCGGGCATCGCCAAGACGCGCTTGCCAAGCGCTTATATTGATCAATTGCCCAGGCACAATGGCTACGAATGGCAACAGGCTGGCGGTGACCTCGTGCTGGTCGTTTCCGGAAGCCTGGTGATCGCCGATTTACTCGAAGGCGTATTTGATTGAGCCCCAGGACAGGCGGTTCGCAAACCCGCTAAGTGCTGCAAACTTCCTTGTCCGGGTGGTTCCGGGGTCAGACCGGATGTTGCGGTGATTTACCGCTGAAACACCAGGCTGGCATTGGTGCCGCCGAAGCCGAAATTGTTGGTCATCACGGTTTTGAGACCGGGCGCTTCCCGGGTTTCCAGCAAGACCGGCAGGCCCTTTGCCTTCGGATCCAGTTCGAAGATGTTGGCGGAGCCGGCCATGAAGCCCTGCTCCAGCATCAGCAGGCAGTGGATGGCTTCCTGCACGCCGGCAGCGCCCAGAGAGTGGCCGCACAGTGACTTGCTGGAACTGAACGGCGGAACCGTTCCTTCAAACACGATGCTCATGGCATCCAGTTCGGCAAAATCGCCGGCCGGCGTGCTGGTGCCGTGCGTATTGATGTAGTCGATCGGCGCTTCCACCGTGGAGAGCGCCTGCTGCATGCAGCGCACCGCACCTTCGCCCGAGGGCGCGACCATGTTGTCGCCGTCAGACGTTGCGCCGTAGCCGATGATTTCCGCGTAAATTTTCGCTCCGCGGGCTGTTGCGTGCTCCAGTTCTTCCAGCACCAGCATGCCGCCACCGGCGGCGATGACGAAGCCGTCACGCTTCGCGTCATACGCGCGGGAAGCGGTTGCCGGGGTGTCGTTGTACCCGGCTGACAAGGCGCCCATGGCGTCGAACATCGCCGCCAGGGTCCAGTCTTCCTCTTCGCCGCCGCCGGCAAAGACCACATCCTGTTTGCCCCACTGGATTTGCTCCATCGCCACGCCGATACAATGGGTGCTGGTGGCGCAGGCTGAAGTGACCGAATAATTCAGGCCCTTGATACCGAAGTGGGTAGACAGGCAGGCCGACACGGTGCTGCTCATGGTGCGTGGCACCATGCAGGGCCCGATCTTGCGCACACCCCTTTCGCGCAGGGTATCTGCAGTCCACACCAGGTTGTAACTGGAAGCGCCGCCCGACCCGGCGATCAGCCCGGTGCGGGGATTGGATACTTCTTCTGCGGCCAGTCCAGCGTCTTTGATGGCGTCCTGCATCGCCAGGTAGGCGTAGGAGGCCGCGTCACCCATGAATCTTTTGTGCTTGCGGTCAATCAGCGCTTCCAGGTCGATATCCACCGATCCGCAGACCTGGCTGCGCAGCCCCATTTCGCGGAATTTATCGTTGAAACTGATGCCGGATTTTCCGACCCGCAGGGATTCAGTGACCGACTCTTTACTGTTTCCCAAGCAGGAAACCACCCCCATACCTGTTACAACAACCCGTCGCATTCCGTCTTCCTAAAAACTGTCGGTGGATAGGAACAGCCCGACCTTGAGGTCCTCGGCTGTATAAATGACGCGCCCGTCCACGGCTACCGAGCCATCGGCGATGACCATGCTGAGTTTACGGGCAATCACCCTTTTCATGTCCAGCGTGTAGGTCACCTTTTTTGCCGTGGGCAGAATCTGGCCGGTGAACTTCACGGTTCCGGCGCCCAACGCCCTGCCTTTGCCTTTGCAGCCCGACCAGGACAGGAAAAAGCCGCACAACTGCCACAGGGCGTCGAGGCCCAGGCAACCGGGCATGACCGGGTCATCGACGAAGTGGCAGCCAAAAAACCAGAGGTCCGGCCGGATATCGAGTTCGGCCGTGATAGAACCTTTACCCATCGATCCGCCATCGTTGTTGATGTTCACGATGCGGTCAATCATCAGCATGTTTCCGGTTGGCAGTTTCCCGGTGTCGTGTCCAAACAGGCCGCCTGTCCCGCAAAGCTCGAGGTCTTCGCGGGAGTAGGCGCTCTTGATGTTCTGAGGGTCAGTCATGTGAATTCATGACTCCTTATGGTATTCGCCTTGGCGCGAATGACCCATATTACTTGAATGATGCAAAAAATATTAGTTTTTTCGCGACCCCGGGAGCGTTCTCAGGTCAACGCCCGCATGCCTTCCTCGAGTCCTTTGACCGTGAGCGGGTACATCCGCGATTCCATCAATTCCGAAATCATCCGGATGGACGGCGTGTATTCCCAGCGGCTCACGGGTTCCGGGTTCAACCAGACGGCTTTCGGATAAGTCTCCAGCAGGCGCTTCATCCAGGTCGCCCCTGCTTCCTCGTTCCAATGCTCCACGCTGCCGCCGGGGTAATGAATTTCGTATGGGCTCATCGTGGCGTCCCCGACCAGGATCAGCTTGTAGTCGGCGGAGTACTTGTGCAGCACGTCCATCAGCGGCGTGCGATCGGAGTGACGGCGCCTGTTGTCTTTCCAGACACCCTCGTAAACGCAGTTGTGAAAGTAGAAGTATTCCAGGTGTTTGAACTCACCGCGCGCCGCCGAAAAAAGCTCCTCGCAGACCCGGACATGGTCATCCATCGAACCACCGGCATCCAGGAACAGCAGAACTTTTACCGCGTTGTGCCGTTCCGGAACCATCTTGATATCCAACAGGCCGGCGTTGCGGGCGGTCGACTCGATGGTGTCGGGCAAATCCAGTTCGTCTGCCGCGCCTTCGCGGGCGAAGCGGCGCAAACGGCGCAGCGCGACCTTGAGGTTGCGCGTTCCGAGTTCCAGCGAGTCGTCCAGGTTCCGGAACTCACGCTTGTCCCAGACCTTCACGGCGCGCCGGTGACGCGAGCCTTCCTGCCCGATGCGGATGCCTTCCGGGTTATAGCCCCAGGCGCCGAACGGAGAGGTGCCGCCGGTGCCGATCCACTTGCTGCCGCCTTCATGGCGCTTTTTCTGTTCCTCCAGGCGCTTGCGCAGTGTCTCCATCAGAGCATCCCAGCCACCCAGCGACTCGACCAGTGCCTTGTCTTCTTCCGACATGTGCCGCTCGAAATGGCGGCGCAGCCACTCCTCCGGAATCTCCGCGGCTTCGTCTCCAAACAGCTGTTGGACACCCTTGAAATGGGCCGAAAAGACGCGGTCAAAACGGTCAAAAAGGGCTTCATCCTTGACCATGCAAGCCCGGGCCAGGTAGTAAAACTGCTCAACGCTGTAGCCGGCGATGCGTTTTTCCAACACCTCGAGCAGGGTCAGAAACTCGGTGATGGAAACCTTGATTCCCGCCTCGCGCAACATGAAGAAAAACCGGATCAACATCGTCGTAAACGCGATTAGCGGCCTTCGCGCTGGTTCAGAAAAATCAGGCGTTCGAACAGGTGCACGTCCTGCTCGTTTTTCAACAAAGCCCCGTGCAGGGGCGGCAGGGTTTTGCGGCGATCATCACTGGACAGCGCTTCGGGCGGAATATCCTCGGCCAGCAACAGTTTCAGCCAATCCAGCAATTCCGAGGTCGAGGGCTTTTTCTTCAGCCCCGGGATTTCGCGCAGACCATAGAAGGCGTTCAATGCTTCGTCGAGCAGTTCTTTTTTCAGGTTGGGGTAATGAACGTCAACGATATCGCGCATGGTGTCGGCATCGGGAAAGCGGATGTAATGAAAGAAACAACGGCGCAGGAACGCATCCGGCAGTTCCTTCTCGTTGTTGCTGGTGATCACGATGATCGGCCGGTGCTTCGCGACGACCGTCTGGTGCGTCTCGTACACGTAAAATTCCATCCGGTCGAGTTCGCGCAGCAGGTCATTGGGAAATTCGATATCCGCCTTGTCGATTTCATCGATCAGCAGCACCGGCTGGGTATCCTGCTCAAAGGCTTCCCACATCGGGCCCTTGACGATGTAATTGGCAATATCGTGAACCCGTTCGTCGCCCAGCTGGGAATCCCGCAGGCGGGCGACCGCATCGTATTCGTACAGCCCCTGCTGCGCCTTGGTCGTTGACTTGATGTGCCACTGCAGCAGCGGCCGCTCCAGCCCCCGGGCGATTTCCTCGGCGAGCTGGGTTTTGCCGGTGCCCGGTTCACCCTTGATCAAAATAGGCCGGCCCAGCGTCACGGCGGCATTGACGGCAGTCATCAGGTCTTCGGTCACGACATAGCGGTCGGTACCGGTGAAGCGTTGCTCGGTCATCGGGGGGTTCTCTTGAGGTGATGGGGGTATTTTAACGTAGGAGCGAATTTATTCGCGAATTCACTTCGAATCCGATTTTTTACCCGGTCGCGAATGAATTCGCTCCTACGTAATTTGAGTGGCAAATCGACAGCAGCTCGACTATGTTATTCAAGTACGCCAAAAAATCACAAAACCAAAAATCCAAAAGCACACAGGGAGAGCATTCATGAAACGACGTCTATTCCTCCAGTCTTCTGTCGCAGCCGCCGTCGCGGCAACGATTCCCGGCTCGCAGGCCATGGCCCAGGCGCTGGCCGCCATGGAGGAAGCAGCCGGCAACATCAACGCCGTGACCGGCAGCGGCGCCGAGGTGACGCTGGAACAGGCGGCGGTCGAAGAACTCCGAGCCAGCCTGCGCGGCCGGCTTCTGCTGCCGGGCGCCGAGGGCTACGATAGCGCGCGCGCTGTTCTCAACCCGACCATCAACAAGTTCCCGGCGCTGATCGTTCAGCCCGCCGGCGCTGCCGACATCATGAGCCGCGGTCACTTTTGCGCGTGAACGTGAACTCCTGGTTGCCGTGAAATGCGGAGGGCACAGTTTTGCCGGCAAGTCGACCTGCCAGGGCGGAATGCAAATCGACCTGTCTTCCTTCCGCAACGCACGGGTCGACGTTGACTCGCGCACGGCCTATATCGCCGGCGGCAGCCTGCTGGCCGGACTGGACCAGGAAGCGATGGCGCAAGGCCTGGTGACCACGGCCGGCACCGTCTCGCATACCGGTGTCGGCGGTCTGACGCTGGGCGGCGGCTTCGGACGGCTGGCGCGGCGTTTTGGCCTGGCGCTGGATAATGTGACCGGCGTGGATATTGTTACGGCAGATGGCAAACTGCTGCACGCTGACGCCAACGAGCATCCGGATTTGTTTTGGGGCGTGCGCGGAGGCGGCGGCAATTTCGGCGTGGTCACGAATTTCGAGTTCCAGCTGCACCCGATGCAACGCACCGTGATCGGTGGAGACATCGTTTACCCGATGGAAAAGTTCGGTGATGTGCTCCGCTTCTATGCCGATTACGTCACCGAGGCGCCCGACGACCTGTACATGGATTTTGCGGTGGCTTCCAAGGCCGGCACGACCGACGGCGTTGTGGTGATCAGCACCTGCTACTCCGGACCGGAAAACGGCGCCGAAGCAATTTATTCGCGGATCAGGAAAATTGGCGCGCCGCAAGTTGACGGCACCAAGAGCATTGATTATGTCGCCCTGCAAAAAAGCTGGGACGACACTGACCCCAGGACCACGGGAAGCTATCTAAAATCCGGTTTTATCGACGCGTTTCCCGACAAGCTGGTCGACCTCATCCTGGAGAAATACAAGACCCAAAACGAGCGCGGCACGACCATGTTCTTCCAGCATTCCGGCGGAGCCATCGGCCGGGTCCCGGTCGACGCAACCGCGTTCGCCCATCGCAAATCCATTGCCAACATGTTCGCGGTGGTGGAATGGCCGGTCGACGAACCGGCGGAATCGCATGTCAAGTACGTGAAAGAATACTGGAAGGATTTCGAACCGTTCACGGACGGCTGGTATTCCAACGAAGTGGCAGATCACTCGGACGCAACCGTCAACGGCAATTACCAGGGCAACTACGCGTCGCCTGCTACAGGTCAAGAACACCTACGACCCGACCAACCTGTTCCGGCTCAACGCTAACGTGAAGCCTAGCGTTTAAAAAGAGGGGCCGGATACATTTTTCGGAAACTGTATCCGGCCCCTTTTTTGCGGTTATTCCGGCGACAATTTGGCCGCGACCAGTCCCAGCACGGCGCCGCCGACCAGGTAAATCACCAGGCCTTCAACGTTCCACCACACCCAGATCATTTCCGGCAGGTTGAACACGCCCGACCAGCCTGCTGAAAAGCACGCCGAAAACAGGAACAGGATGAAACCGTACTTGAGGCCTTTGACCATGCCGGAACCACCAAGGGCTGCGCGGATATTGTCGTAAATGGCGACCATGATGAACGTGGTGATCAGGCCGGCAGCGATCCACCGGGGCATCAGGGCCGCCATGTCTGGCGGATCCTGGTTCAGTTCCGGGCGCCAGAACGAGGCATTGGCGATGTATAATTCCTTCAGAACACCTTCGTGAATCAGGCCGCCGGTCGCCATGGATACGATGAATTCGGCGACGTACATCGCCAGGCCGCCGAGCAGGATTACCTTGATATTGAATTTCATGATGGACTCTCCCGGATGATTTTTTACTTCAGGTCGTACATGCTTATTAATAGCAAATCCGTGGGAAAACACACTGAACCATGAATGTTTTTAGGCTTATTACCCGTCATTCTCAGCTTCCTGCTGCTCGGCCGCCCACTTTTACCGGGCGGGTTACCCGGTACTTACCGGGGGCTGTATCGGGGTACTGTTCCTGCTGTTTTTGCAGAAAATCCTGGGTTCCAGCGCCTGTTCCAGGGGCTGTTGATCCTGGCTTCACTGGAATGGCTCCGGTCGCTGTATTTTTTCGCCGCCATGCGCATCGCCTGGGACCAGCCCTGGACGCGCCTGGCCATCATCCTTGGGGCCGTGGCGCTGTTTACGGCGTTGTCCGGACTGGTTTTCAGCACCCGGAAACTGCGCGCTTTTTATCGTCCGGATGTCGAATGAAATCTGCCTCCAGCCATTTATTACCATTTCCTAATATGCTATGGTTCGACGGATAAACCAGCGAACAATCACTCACCAGGAAACGGCAGATGACCCTGCGGCAGGAACAGGTAAACACATCCCCCAAAGTCTCTGACGAGGTCAAGTACACGACGTGTTACATGTGCGCCTGCCGCTGCGGCATCAAGGTGCATTTGACGGATGGCCAGGTCCGCTACATCGAAGGCAATCCCGACCACCCGGTCAACCGCGGCGTGCTCTGCGGCAAGGGTTCCTCCGGCATCATGCAACACCTCTCCCCGGCCACGGCTTTCCGCCCCGCTGAAGCGGACCGGACCGCGCGGCAGCGGCGAATTCGAAGAGATTTCCTGGGAGGAGGCGTTCGAAATCGCCACCGGCTGGCTGTCGGAAATCCGCGCCACGGACCCGCGCAAACTGGCTTTTTTCACCGGCCGCGACCAGAGCCAGTCGTTGACGGCATTCTGGGCGACCAAGTTCGGCACGCTCAACCACGCGGCGCACGGCGGTTTCTGTTCGGTCAACATGGCCGCCGCCGGCCTGTACACCATCGGCGGTTCGTTCTGGGAGTTCGGTGAACCGGACTGGGCGCATGCCCGGTACTTCATGATGTTCGGGGTCGCCGAAGACCACGATTCCAACCCGATCAAGACCGGGCTGGGGCGCCTGAAAACCCGTGAAGACACCAAGTACGTTTCCGTCAACCCGGTGCGCACCGGGTACTCCGCGATCGCCGATGAATGGATCGGTATCCGGCCCGGCACGGACGGCATGTTCGTGATGGCCTTGATCCACGAACTGCTCAAAGCGCAAAAAATCGACCTCGATTTCCTGGTCCGGTATACCAACGCGCCCTGGCTGGTCCGGGTAGAGGAAGGCCACCCGGAAGACGGCCTGTTCCTGCGCGATGAACAGGGCAACCCCCTGCTCTGGGAGAAAAACCAGGCAGAGCCGGTCAACGCCTTGCTGCCGGACGTGGTGCCGGAATTGAGTGGCCTGTTCGAAATGCCGGACGGTACCAAAGCACGCACGGCCTTCGAAATCATGGCGCTGCGTTACCTGGGCCAGGAATATAACGCGGATGAGGCGGCCAGGATCACCGGGATTCCGGCGGAAACCATCAGGCGCATTGCCGCCGAGCTGGCGCACGCCGCTTTTGAACAGGAAATCGAACTGGACGTCGCCTGGACCGACTGGGCCGGCCGCAAGCACGACAAGATGATCGGCCGGCCGGTCTCGATGCTGGCGATGCGGGGTATTTCAGCCCACTCCAACGGCTTCCACACCTGCCGCGCGATTCACCTGCTGCAGATGCTGCTCGGCAGCATCGACTGCCCCGGCGGTTTCCGCTACAAGGCGCCGTTCCCGCGCCCCTGTCCGCCGGGCCCCAAGCCCACCGGCAAACCCGGGCAGGTAAACGCGGGCGAACCCATGCCCGGACCGCCGCTGGGATTCATTACCGGCCCGGAAGACCTGCTGGTCAATGAGGACGGCAGCCCCTGCCGCATCGACAAGGGGTTCTCCTGGGAACACCCGTTCTCGGCCCATGGCCTGATGCACATGGTCATCCACAACGCCTGGGCGGCCGACCCCTACCCGGTGGATACGCTGTTCCTGTACATGGCCAACATGGCCTGGAACTCGTCGATGAACTCGAAGGGCACGATGGAAATGCTCACCGACATCGACGAGGCCACCGGTGAATACCGGATTCCGCACATCATCTACTCCGACGCCTACGCCTCCGAGATGGTGTCCTACGCCGATTTGATACTGCCGGACACCACCTATCTCGAACGCTGGGACTGCATCAGCCTGCTGGACCGGCCGATCAGCACCGCGCACGGACCGGCCGACTCGATTCGCCAGCCCGTGGTCAAGCCCGACCGCGACGTGCGGCCTTTCCAGGACGTGTTGATCGAACTGGGCGCGCGGCTCGGCCTGCCGGCCTTCAGCAAGGAAGATGGTACCGCCGCCTACCCGGGCGGCTACCCGGATTACCTGGTCAACCACCAGCGCATGCCCGGTATCGGTCCGCTGGCCGGCTGGCGCGGCGCCAATGGCGATCAGCACGGAAAAGGCGATTGCAACCCGGACCAGTTGCAGCGCTACATAGAAAACGGCTGTTTCTGGCAGCATGAACTGCCCGAGTCACAGCAATACTACAAACATGCTAACAAGGACTACCTGGAATATGCCCACGGCATGGGCTTTATCCCGTCTTCCGACCAGATCGTCATGCAACTGTACAGTGAACCCTTGCAACGTTTTCAGCTGGCTGCGCGCGGGCACGGAACGCCGCAACCGCCGGAAGCCCTGCGCGAGCGCATCAGGACCTATTTCGACCCGTTGCCGTTCTGGTACCAGCCGATCGAAGAGACCATGGTATCGCTGGATGAATACCCGATCCACGCAATCACCCAGCGCCCGGCCGCCATGTATCACTCGTGGGGTTCGCAGAACGCCTGGCTGAGGCAGATCCACGGTTACAACCGCCTGTGCATGCATCGCGACCTGGCGCAGGAACTGGGTATCGAGGACGACGACTGGGTGTACGTTGAAAGCCATCACGGCAAAATCAAGGCGCAGATCCGGACCATGACCGGCTGCGAACGCAACACGGTGTGGACCTGGAACGCGATCGGCAAACGCCGCGGCGCCTGGAACCTGGAGAACGATGCGGCCGAGGGTGAGAAAGGTTTCCTGCTGAACCACCTGATCTCCGAACTTCTGCCGGCAGATGGCAGCGGCACGGGCGATCGAAAGGTTGGCCGCATGAGCAATTCGGATCCCGGTCACCGGGCAGGCGGCCTGGTTCGACCTGCGGGTGCAGAATCAGCAAGGCTGAAGCAGGGGACGAAGTGAGCGAGCCGCAATTTGAACCGCTCAAACCGGTACCCGGTGTGCAGAAAAGACCGGAAACCCTGCGCTTCGGGGCGCAATTCCTGCCCAAGGGCAGTTGGCGGCGCAAGGATCAGCCATGACCTCTCTTCCAAAAACAACCCAGAAGAAACTGGGGCTCGTCACCGACCTGGACATTTGCGTGGGCTGCCACGCCTGCGCGGTAAGCTGCAAGGAATGGAACGCGGGCGGCCACTCGGCCCCGCTGACCGATTCCAACGCCTACGGCAAAGACCCGAGCGGCGTCTGGTTCAACCGGGTGCATGTTTACGAGACGGATGACGGCGAAAATACGCGCACCGTGAACTTTCCGCGGTCCTGCCTGCACTGCGAACAACCGGCCTGCGTGACCGTGTGCCCCACCGGGGCGTCCTACAAGCGGGTGGAAGACGGTATCGTGCTGGTCGACGCCGAAAAATGCATCGGCTGCAAGCTCTGTTCCTGGGCCTGCCCCTACGGCGCACGCGAATACGACGCCGACGCCGGCATCATGAAGAAATGCACCCTGTGCATCGATCGCATTTACAACGAAAACCTCGAAGAAAGCGAGCGGCAACCGGCCTGCGTGATTGCCTGCCCGGCCAAGGCCCGCCACTTTGGCGACCTCGGGGATCCGGATTCGGATATTTCCAAATTGGTGGAACGGCGCGGGGGATACGCCCTGATGCCGGAGAGCGGTTACAAGCCCGTCAACAAGTACCTGCCGCCACGTCCGCGCAAGGACCAGGCAGGAGATACCGGAACTTCAGACCACCTCGAAGCGGCGGAAAACGTCTCCTCCAGCAGTTCGTTTTTCCATTGGCTGGACAAGGCGCTTTCGAGATAGCAGGAGAGAAAAGCATTCATGGATCCGGCATATTCCGTCATTCTGTTCACTTCCTCGTCCGGCGCGGGCTACGGCCTGATCGCCTGGCTGGCCTTCGCCCGGCTGAGCGGCGCGTGGCACCTGGGCCCCGTGGTTGCAGCCATCACCTGCCTGGTCGCATTGGCACTGATCACGACCGGCCTGCTGTCGTCCACATTCCACCTTGGCCACCCCGAACGCGCCTGGCGCGCAATGAGCCAGTGGCGCACGTCGTGGCTGAGCCGTGAGGGGGTGCTTGCCATCCTGACCTACCCGGCGGCACTGGTGTTTACGGCCGGGTGGGTGTGGGAAGTGATTACTCCATCGGTGATGACACTGGCCGCCGCCGGCACGCTGGTCCTGTCACTGGCCACGGTGTTCAGCACCGGCATGATCTACGCCTGCCTGACCACCATTCCACGCTGGCACAACCACTGGGTAGTGCCGGTGTACCTTGCCCTGGCGATCGCCAGCGGCGGCCTGCTTTTCACGCTGGCCCTGGCCGTATCCGGCTCGGCCAGCCAGCCGGCCCTGATCATGATGGTGGCCGTGTTGCTGATCTCATGGATGATCAAAAGCGCCTACTGGCGTTTTATCGACCGGCAGGAACCGGTCAGCACCAGCGGCACGGCAACCGGCCTGGCACACCTGGGCACGGTCCGGCAACTGGAAGCGCCGCACACGTCTGAAAATTACCTGCTCAAGGAAATGGGTTTCTCGATCGCGCGCAAGCACGCGACAAAATTACGCCGCATGGCGTTGAACCTCGGCCTGCTGCTGCCGGGCATCCTGCTGGTGTTGGCGGGGGTTTCGCACGGGGCCGCGCAACTGGTGTTACTGGCGGTCGCGCTGGTGCTGGGCCTGGCCGGAATCGTGGTCGAGCGCTGGCTGTTCTTCGCCGAAGCCCGCCACGCCGTGACCCTCTTCTACGGCCGGTCGTTGTAGGAGCGGATTCATCCGCGATTGTGCCACAACGCATTTTCGCGAATGAATTCGCTCCTACGGCTAAACCGGCTTCCTTAATCGCGAATGAATTCGCTCCTACAGGATTCCTTTTTGCCTGAGGCTGGAAATTTCGCCGGGCGTCAGGCCCAGTAATTCTCCGTAGACTTCATCGTTGAAAGCGCCAACCTCGGGGCCGGCCCAGTCGGTCCGGCCGGGGGTTTCGCTGAATTTCGGGATCATGGCGGGAATCTTCAGGGGCTTGCCGTTCACGTCCACTTCTTCGAACAGTCCGCGGGCAATGAAGTGCTCGTTGACCATCATGTCGGCCACGCTGTAGATCGGGCCGGACGGGACGCGGGCCTGGTCCAGTTGGTCGAGGGCGGAAACCGAATCCAGCGCTCCGGTCCAGGCGGCGATCGCATCGTCGATTTCCTGCTCGTGTTCGACACGTCCGGCGTTACTGGCCAGGCGGGCGTCTTCGGCCATGTCGGGCCGGCCCATCTGTTCGCACAGCCGCTTGAAAATGGAATCGCCGTTTGCGCCGATCACGATGAACTTGCCGTCGGCGCAACGGTAGGTGTTGGTGGGCACGATGCCGGTGATGGTCGAGCCCGAGGGCTCGCGCACGACTCCGGCGCCATCGTATTCCGGAACAACTCCTTCCAGCAGGTTGAACGCGGCCTCGTACAGCGCCGTGTCGATCACCTGCCCCTTGCTGCCCGGATTACGGGCCTGGTGCAGGCAGGCCATCACCACGCCGAGCGCGGTGTGCAAACCGGCCATGGTGTCGCCAAGACTCAGGTTGGGCCGCATCGGCGTTTCACCGGGCTTGCCGTTGACGTAACGCAGTCCGCCCACGCCTTCGCAGACCGAGGCGAAACCGGGCTTTGCAGCCCATGGCCCGTCCTGTCCGTAACCGGAAATTCGCGCGTACACCAGTTGCGGGTTGTCGGCCCACAGGTCCGCCGGGCCAAGGCCCCATTTTTCCATCACGCCGGGCCGGAAATTCTCGACCAGCACCTGGCACTTGCCGGCCAGGCGGCGCACCAGTTCGCGGCCTTCGTCAGTCCGCAGATCCGCGGTGACGCACTTTTTATTGCGCCCGATGCTGCGCCACCAGAACGAGGTGCCGTCGTCGTCCAGTATTCGCCATTGTCTGAGCGGGTCGCCCGACCCCGGCGGCTCTACCTTGATCACCTCGGCGCCGTAGTAGGCCAGGATGCTGCCGGCGAACGGCCCGGCCAGCAACTGGCCGACTTCGAGCACGCGGATTCCGTCGAGCGGGCGACTGGCTGGATTCATCGAGGAATTTCAGGTCCGGAAGACCCGGTCCCAGAAATAGGAAGACACGCCAAAACCCTTTCGCGTGTCCCGGTAATGGTGCGCCATGTGGTGACGCCGGATCTTGCGAAATAACGCGGAGTTCGACTTCTGCACGTGATGCACCGCGTAGTGCATCATGTCGTAGGACACGTACCCGACGCCGAAACCGGCGAAGAACCCCCAGCCCATCTTGCCCATGGTCGAAAGAAACAGCAGGCCAAACAGCACCGCCAGCGGAATACTGACCGAAATCGGCATCACCAGGCGGTCCTTGTCGTTGGGGTACTGGTGATGGACGCCGTGGATGGTAAACAGGATCTTGTGCTGCAACGGCGTCGTGGCGTTGAAATGGAAAAAGAAGCGGTGGAAAAAATACTCGAAAACGGTCCAGAACGCCGCGCCGGCCAGGATCAGGCCAAGGGTCGGCAACACCCCGGCGCCGCCCGTGATGCTGAAGTAGATGGCAACGGCAATCACGGGAAGGTACACCGCCAGCACCGTGGTCGGCCGCATCCGGCTCATGCGCTCGAGAAAACGGTTGTTCTCGAACATCACGAGTTCACCCTGCCGGGGTGACAGGTGCTCGGGTATGGCGCTGCCCGGTTCCGTCATCGACCTCAAAATCTCCAGCTGTAGCTGATTTCAAAATCAAACTGGTCCGACTCGATTTTCAGGTCCTGGCTGGGGTCGAAAACGTTCGGCGCAACCTGCGATTCCTCTTCGGAATACCAGGCCGAGAAATTCAGCTCCGCGTGGTCGCCGACGGTGCGGGAAAAACCGAGCGCGTAATGGGCTTCCGCCAGGTACTGGGTCAGCAGGTTGTTGGTGACCTGGTCCAGCCCGATCGGCTGGTCGGTCAGGCTCAAACCGGCGCGAAAGGTCCATTTTTCATTGATACCCCATTGCGCGCCGAACTTGTAGACATTCATGCTCTTCCAGCCCAGGCCGGCGCCGTTATTGCCGCCCAGACAGTACGACGGATCGGTGCCGCCCTGGTTAGCCGTCGGGCAGTTGAACTGGTTCTGCACCGGGTTACTGAGCGCTTCCACACCGCCATGAAAGATATGCTCGGCGTCGATACTGAACGCAAGATTGTCCAGGACCTTCCAGGTGAATCCGATCTTCAGGTTCGCAGGCATGTCGAAGCTGCCGTTATCGGGAAACAGATCCGAGTAGTCCTTGAACTTGCCCATCCAGATTTTCGTCTGGTACATCAGGCCGACACTGATCTCGGGCGTCCACTGCGCGTGCAGGCCAACCTTGAATCCTCCGCCATAGGTCCGGTCACTGCCGTTGCCGGAAAGATCGCCAGGCATCACGGCGCCACCGCTGGCCGCGTAGGTTTCGGTGAACGGGGCAAAGGAGCCCAGGCCGCTGACCTTGAACGATTGGGTCGCCAGCACGCCGCTGATCCCGAACGCGACCTTTTCACTCAATTGCCGCGCCCAGGTCATGTCGATCAGGGTCTGGTACAGGTGCCACTTGGCGTTACCGTCGCCGAACGTGCCGGGATATGTTGCTACTCCGTCGCCATTGGCGTCGAACGTCGCCGTACCGCCACGAAAATCGAGATTCATGCCCGCGCGGGTGTACAGGGCCACTGCAATCGCGGAATTTTCCTGTGACTTCGCGCTGGTGGCGAAATAGGGCTGGTAGAGATAGCTGTTGTAGTCCTTGATGTAGTTGGGCCCGATGGTGAACGCCCCGTTTTCGCCGTTGTTAGTGCTTTCACCGCTGATGTACTTGGCGCGCGGGTGGAAAATCGAAATTCCCGCCTGCATCTGGCCGGCTACCGCAATCGCGGTCGCCGGGTTGTTGATAACCGCCGCGGCCTCCCCGGGCAGGGCCATTCCGGCGCCGGCCATGGCCTTGTTCTTGGTGCCGTAACCGATCGGGTAGTACCCGGTGTTGGCAAATGCACTGCTGCAGCAGAATACTCCCGCCAGCAGCGCTCCGAAGAGCCCCGCAGCCCGTACCCGCGATTTCCCGTTCTTACCGCAATTTCTCACTGGAATTCCTTTTTTGGCCGTAGCCGGATGTCGAACCGGAGAGTTTATTACCCCTGCGGCGATTACTCTAGCCCGAAGTTTATTTGTTCAGGTAATAGCCCCGGTAAAATTGCGGCTGCAACCGGGTGTACTGGGCGTGCAGAAACTCGACCAGGTCGATCAGCTCAGCGACGGTCATGGTTTCGCCGTAATAGGGCATCGGGGAAATAATCGCTTCCCGGTCTGCCTTCTCCAGCATGGCGATGTACTTGGGCGAAATGATGTGGTCGGGATTCACAATCGCTGTCAACAGCTCGCCGTAATCCCGGACCCGGTAAACCTCTCCGCCAATGGCCAGGACGAACGGCGCGGTAAATTCCGCCTCGGGAAATTCCACGCCGGGTATGCTGTGGCAGGCGTGGCAGTTGAAGTCGATAAACACCTGTTGGCCCTGGGCGATATCGCCTTCAGGCAGGACGAAGCCCCGGACGGGCCGGCCCTCCTCGCTGCAAGCGGTGATGGCAAGCAGGGCGAAAGCCATAAGAATGACGGACAGTGCGTTTTTCAATGGGTAACTGGTAGACATGACAAACCCTCCATTGGAGCCTGTCTGACTTGATAGGGTCAGAAGAGACTTTTTTATTTTGGAGCCGCCGGCCTGTTTTTGATATGTCCTGGGTCAGGGCGCGGGAATATTCCTTCAAGCTCGATGAACCGGGGCGAGCGGCTTGTGCCCCGGCGCCGGCCGGAATACCTCGTGGTCATCGTAAAAATTCGCATCCTGCTCGCCCGCCTGCCACCAACCGGGAATCCCCATCAGGGGTATCGGGGACAGCCCGGCGGGTGAAGACAGCCATCCGGACCCGGCCAGGGAATGACCGAGAGCTTGGTCGAGTTGTTCCGCCGAAAGCCGGTCGGGGCAATACAACAGCAGCGCATGCGCGGTGACGGATTTATAGGGCTCGAGAAACTTCTCCAGGATGGCATGCCCGCACACCAGCACCTGCAGTCCCGAACCCCAGCTTTCCCGGTGGGTGATGTAAGCGGTTTTCCAGTCCCTCCGGGCCAGCGCGTTAAGGGCATCGATGTTGGACCCGGAAATGATCACACCGCTCTCATCCAACAGGGTCAGGGCATCGCGCAACCGGCCTCTGCCGCGATCCTTTTTGCGGTCCATGTCCTGGTAGTGCAGCGAATTCATCGCGGCTTTGAGCGCCGGCAGACGGCACCAGGCCAGGGCATTGAACAGGTCGTGCCAGTTGTGCTCCCGGGTGCTGACCTGCCCCGTTTCAAATATATGCCGTTCGTAGTCCACGCCGGGTAGTTCAGCGGCAGGCACGAAACGAATGGCTTGGCCACTGCAGTTCGCAGTGTGCGGCGGTAAACACGCCTCGAGGGACCGGCTGTCCGGAAAAACTTCCCCGGGGAGGGCCCGCAGAAACTCCCGGTAACCGCCCCAGCAGGGGTCGTCCAGGTTGATTCTCGATTTCCAGTTGCGCATCATGTCCAATCCTAATCTATTGTCATGAATTAAACGAAGGCGCTGCTGATGAATCCCTGGAACCGATTGACCGTCGCGATATTTACCCTGTTTACCTCGCTGGCCACGCAGGCCGCCGATGAACACGCGAACGAACTGGCACTGATCGAAAGCTGGCTGGACGCACAGCGCGCCTACGACCGCGTGCCGGGCCTGTCCGCCTCCGTGGTGCACGACCAGGAATTGCTGTGGAGCGGCGCTTCCGGATTCGCGGATATCGGGAGTGGCCGGGAGGCACGGCCAGATACGATCTATGGCATCTGTTCGATTTCCAAGCTGTTCACCGGCATCGCCGCAATGCAACTGAGGGACCAGGGAAAAGTCGCGCTGGATGACCCGGTAGCCCGCCTGCTGCCCTGGTTCAGCCTGAAACAGAGCTATGAAGACAGCCCGGAAATCACGTTGCGGGCCTTGCTGACGCATTCGGCCGGGCTGCCGCGGGAATCCGATTTCCCCTACTGGGTCGGAGCCTGACTTCATTTTCCCGACCGAGGCAGAAATCCGGAGGAACGTCGGCAGCCAGTTCACCTCGTACCCGGCTGGACCGCTTACTTCCAGTATTCAATTCTCGGGCTCACGCTGGTGGGTGAAATCGTGGCCGGGATGTCCGGCGAGGACAATAAGCCTACGTGAAATGCAGCGTGTTCAATGGACGGACTGGGACTGGGGGGATGCACGCGGACTGGCGTTTGGCGTCTGACCGGGTAACCCAGGACTGCCACGCTGACCGGCCATGCCGGTGACTGCCCCGGTTGCAGATCACCCGCTGTTCCTCGACCCGGAAAGCCTCTACGCCGTCAGCGTCCTGGCCAACCGCAACCGCGTTGATGTGGATGGTTATGCCGGCGTACTGTTCGACATTCTCGAAGCAGGCGGCGCCTCGCAGGACAAGGCCAGGCCGGGCGATGAGAACCTGGGCGATTACCTGGGCAGCTACAATCTGCACCCCTGGGGCGGCGAAGACCTGGTGTTCCGCTGGAAAGACGGACTGGCCATCGTGTCGCTGCCGACCATGGACCCGGTGGGCAATATGACACTGCTGAAACACGTCGAGGGTGACCGTTTTCAGACGATACGAAGTGATGGACAACCTGGTTATGAACTTCTGTTCCAGCGCGACGACAGCGGGCGCGTTTCCACCTGTCCTACCACGCGGTGTCCTGGCCCAAAATGTAGGAGCGAACTCATTCGCGAATTATCTGATCGCGAATTACCTGATCGCGAATGAATTCGCTCCTACGTGCATTTCCGCGAGCTTCTTCGCCTGCGGCGAAACCGCACTCGCTCCATCGCCTGCGCTAATTCGCTCCTACATCATTTCACTCTTCTACGACGTAGTGCGCGCCCTTGCTTCGCGGGTTCAGGGAGGCGGCGTGCACCACCAGCAGGGCAGTCTGCACCGCGTTACGCAGTTCCACCAGTTCGCGGGTCACGCGGCAGTCGCGGTAGAACGACTGGATCTCTTCGCGCGCCTCCAGCAGGATGCGGCGGGCACGGGTCAGCCGCCGGGGTGAACGGACGATGCCGGCGTAATTCCACATGGTCTGCTGCACCAGGTTCAGGTCCTGCGCCACCAGGGTCAGGTCCGCCTCGGTGCGGGGGCTTTCCCACGGCCGCGGGTCGGGCAGGTGGAAATCCATCCCGGCGATGTCTTTGGCGTCGGCGCGGGCCGTGAACATCGCGCTGGTCAGGCACTCCAGCAGCGAGGTGCTGGCCAGCCGGTTCGCGCCGTGCAGCCCGGTGCAGGCCGTTTCGCCGATCGCATTCAGGTGCAGGATATTGGTTCGCCCTTGCAGGTCGGCGTGCACGCCACCGCAGGAATAATGGGCGGCCGGCACCACCGGTATCGGATCGGTCGCGATGTCGATCCCGTGCTCCAGGCAACGGCGGTAAATCGACGGGAACCGTTCCTGCACGAAACTGCCATCCAGCGCACTGAGATCCAGGTAAACGCAGGGCTCACCGCTGGTGGCCAGTTCCTGGTGAATGGCGCGTGAAACGATGTCACGGGGCGCCAGCGACCCCCGCTCGTGCACTTTTTCCATGAACGCCTTGCCGTTGACATTGACCAGCACGGCGCCTTCTCCACGGAGCGCCTCGGTGATCAGGAAGCGGGGCGCATGCTTGCCGTAGAACACCGTTGGGTGGAACTGCACGTACTCCAGGTCAATCAGGCGCGCGCCGACCCGGTAGGCCATCGCGACGCCGTGTCCAACCGTGCCGGGAAAATTGGTGCTGTGCTGGAAAACCTGGCCGAGTCCGCCGGTGGCCAGCACGGTTTTCTTCGCCACGATGGCGACCGGTTCGGTCGCGCCGGCCGGTAACACGAACGCGCCGAAACAGGTCAGCGGCGCGTAGCGGTCCGCCGCGCTGTCGGTGTTGTGCGAAAGCGTCAACAGATCGATCGCGACCGCGCCCGGATGTTGCGTGATTCCCGCTGTCTCCGACACCCGCCGGGCCACGGTGGAAAGGATCGCGTGCCCGGTCATGTCCCTGGCGTGGATGATGCGGCGTTCGCTGTGCCCGCCTTCGCGGGTAAACTCCAGCGCGCCGTTTTCTTCTCGGTCAAAATCCACGTGCAACTTGTCGATCAGGAAATCCCTGACGGCGGGCGGGCCTGCGTTGACCAATTGTTCTACCGCGGCCGGGTTGGAAGTGCCGTCACTGGCTTCCATGATGTCTTTTGCCAGCAAGCCGGAGCCGGCGTCCGTATCGTAGATAATCCCGCCCTGCGCCCAGTCGCTGTTTGCGTCCGTCGGGCCTCCCAGCGAAAGCAGGTGCACGGCGAGACCGGCTTTCTCCGCATGCAAAGCATAGGCGGCGCCTGCCAGCCCTGCGCCGACGACCAGACAATCCGTGCGAATGATTTCCATGGTAGTGGACGTTACTGCCTTCGCGCGGTCGCGTCAAAGCAATAAATGGACCGGCACAACATAAGCGTATGAGCGAATTTCATATCGCGGATTAAATTCGCTCCTACGGCCATTTGATTGCACAAATCAGCCCCCAGATAACGTGAATGAACGCAAATCGCAAAGTCCCCCGCTCGCCCTACACGCGCCGCTCAACCGCGGAAGAAGTCACCCGGGATATCGACCTGAACGGCAAAACCATCCTGATCACCGGGTGTAACTCCGGTCTCGGCTTCGAAACCATGCGCGTGCTGGCCGGGCGCGGCGCGACCATCATCGGCGCCTCCCGCACCCTGGAGAAAGCCCGCCAGGCGGGTTCCAGGGTCGACGGCAACGTGATCCCGGTCGCCTGCGAACTCAGCGACCTTGGCAACGTCGCCGCCTGCGCCGACGAAATCAAGGCCATGAAACGGCCCATCGACGCGCTGATCTGCAATGCCGGCATCATGGCCTTGCCGGAGCTGCAGCAGAAATACGGGCTGGAAATGCAGTTCCTGACCAACCACCTCGGCCATTTCGTGCTGGTGAACCGGTTGCTCGACCCGGTCAAAGCGGCGCCCGCCGGGCGGTCGTGATGGTGTCGAGTCTCGGTCACTACACCACGGTTGCCGGAGGCATCAATTTCGACAACCTGTCGGGAGAAAAACGCTACGTCCCGTTCCTGTTTTACGGCCAGTCCAAGCTGGCCAACCTGCTGATGTCGAACGAACTGGCCCGCAGGCTGCACGGAACCCGGGCGACCTCGAACGCGATTCACCCCGGCATCATCATGACGCCGCTCGGGCGCAACATGGGCAGTTTCCGAACCACGCTGGCCGGCCTGGTCAGCTGGCCGGTCACCCGCAGCGTCGCCCAGGGCGCGGCTACGCAATGCTACGTGGCGACTGCGCCTGCCCTTGAAAAAGTCAGCGGCTGCTATTTTGCTGACTGCAATCCGGCACGGATGAGCGCCCATGCGCAGGATCAGCAAATGGCGGCCCGGCTCTGGTCGGTTTCAGAAGAATTGGCGGGGGATTACCTGTTGTAGGAGCGGATTTATCCGCGATTGTTTTTAAGACAAAATCGCGAATGAATTCGCTCCTACGTGAAGCATTATAAGGAATGACAAGTGTTGCCCGCTCCAACAGAGGTTTAACCCATGGCAATGCACCCACTGGCTGGCAAGCCGGCTCCCGAATCGATCCTGGAAAACATTCCGCGGCTGGTCAGCCAGTACTACAGCCTGTCCCCGGACCCTGCGGAACCGGCGCACCGCGTTGCTTTCGGCACATCCGGGCACCGCGGCAGTTCCGCCCTGCTGACCTTCAACGAGGCGCATATCCTGGCGATCAGCCAGGCCGTTTGCGAGTATCGCGCGGCCGCCGGCATCTCCGGCCCGCTGTTCCTCGGAATGGACACCCATGCCTTGTCCGAACCGGCCCTGGTCAGCGCGGTCGAGGTTTTCGCCGCCAACGGTGTCGAGGTCGTGATCGATGCGGATTACGGCTATACACCGACGCCGGTCATCTCCCACGCGATCCTGTGTCACAACCGGGACAACCCGGGCAGCCAGGCGGACGGCGTGGTGATCACCCCTTCGCACAACCCGCCGGCCGACGGCGGCTTCAAATACAACCCGCCCAGCGGCGGCCCGGCAGATGGCGCGATCACGAAGCAGATTGAACAGCGCGCCAATGAACTGCTGGCCGATCCGGGCGCCATCAAGCGCATGCCCTGGAACCGCGCGCTGCAACGGGATAACGTGCACCGGCGCGATTACATCACGCCCTACGTCAACGACCTCGAAAACGTGCTGGACATGGACCTGATCCGGGAATCCGGGGTTCATATCGGCGCCGACCCGATGGGCGGGTCGGGCATTGCCTACTGGAAGCCCATCGCCGAAAAATACCGCCTGAACCTGGACCTGGTCAGCGCCAGCATCGATCCCACCTTCCGTTTCATGTGCGTCGACAAGGACGGCAAGATCCGCATGGACTGCTCCTCGCCGCCCGCCATGGCCGGCCTGATCGGGCTCAAGGACAAGTACGACATCGCGTTTGGCAACGACACGGATTTCGACCGCCACGGCATCGTGACGCCCACGGCGGGCCTGATGAACCCCAACCATTACCTGGCCGTCGCCATTTCCTACCTGTTTGCCAACCGGTCGGGCTGGCGCGAGGACGCCGCGATCGGCAAGACGCTGGTCAGCAGCAGCATGATTGACCGGATCGCGAAGAGCACCGGACGGAAACTGAGCGAGGTGCCGGTCGGCTTCAAATGGTTCGTCGACGGCTTGCTCGACGGCTCTTACGGGTTTGGCGGCGAAGAAAGTGCGGGCGCTTCTTTCCTGCGCAAGGACGGAACGGTCTGGACCACGGACAAGGACGGCATCATCATGGACCTGCTGGCGGCCGAGATCCTGGCGCGCACCGGCCGTGATCCTTCCGAGCATTACCGGGACCTTGAAAAACAGTTTGGATCACCGGTTTATGAGCGCATCGATGCGCCCGCCAGCCCGGCGGAAAAAGCGGTCCTGATGGCGCTTTCACCGGAGCAGGTCACGGCCACCGAACTGGCCGGCGAGGCGATCACGGCCAGGCTGACCCGGGCGCCGGGCAACGGCGCCGCGATCGGCGGCCTGAAGGTGGTCACCGAAAACGGCTGGTTCGCGGCGCGGCCCTCCGGAACGGAAAACATCTATAAAATCTATGCCGAGAGTTTCAAAGGGCCGGAACACCTGCAGCGGATCCAGCAGGAGGCCCGTGATATCGTGGCGGCTGCATTGTCGGGAGCAACATCATGAAATGGAAAGGCCGGAGGGAAAGCACCAACGTTGAAGACAGCCGCGGCAGGCGGGTAGCCGGGACCGCCGGCGCCGGCATGCTGCTGAACCTGGTCGGGCGGAAATTCGGCATCAAGGGCATCCTGGTCATGCTGGTCGTGGTCGGGGTGTTGTGGATGACCGGCCTGGTCGACCCGGCCATGTTCCTCGGAGGAGAGACGACGAGCCAGTCGGAACCGTACCAGGCCGACGCCGGAAGAGCAGGAGCGTTTCGATTTCGTCAAGGTGGTGCTGGCCGACACCGAGGACGTCTGGACAGCGGAGTTCGCCCGGCACGGCGAGACCTATCCGGACCCGACCCTGGTGATTTACACCGGCCGGATCAACACCGCCTGCGGCGCCGGCATGGCGCAGATGGGGCCGTTTTACTGCCCGGGTGACCAGAAAGTCTATATCGACCTCGGGTTTCTACGATGAACTGGAGCGGACGTTCCAGGCGCCGGGCGATTTTGCCCAGGCCTACGTGATCGCGCACGAGGTCGGACACCACCTCCAGACCTTGATGGGGACGTCCCAGAAAGTCCACGCCATGCAGGGACGGCCGGATTACAACGAGTACTCGGTCCGGCTGGAATTACAGGCCGATTGCTACGCCGGGGTTTGGGCTCACAACAACCAGCAATACCTGGACCAGGGCGATATCGAGGAAGCGATGACCGCGGCCAATGCGATCGGCGACGACGCGATCCAGGGCCGCACCCAGGGCAAGGTCGTTCCCCACAGCTTCACGCACGGCACCTCCGAACAGCGCATGCGCTGGTTCAACCAGGGCTTTCGGAGCGGCCGGATCGAAGAATGCGATACCTTCTCGATGCCCTACGGTAAGCTGTAAGCCAAACCAGCCCGGCCGGCGCAGCGCATTCAGGGCTTGATCGTAATTACTGCTACGGCTTTTGTCTTGAACGTGCTCATTGTTGTCGCCGCTCAACCAGGGCTAGTTTGATTCTGGGCTGTAGTACAAATCGAATCAGTACTCACTTACAGTGGAAAAACGATAAATAATCCGGCTGCGGTACAAATCACCCGGCATCAGGGTTGTGGAAGGAAATGACGGCTGGTTTGGGGAGTCAGGAAAGTGTTGCGGCTCAAGGCAAAAAGCGCTGCGACGGGCGTGTACCTGCCCTTTCCCCTGCGAACTGCCATCCAGGAAGTTGGAAGAATAAAATTGCATACCGGGCTCTACGGTAAGCAATTCGAGAACCCGCCCGGACACGGGCTCAGCCACCCTGGCTGCCAGGACCAGTTTATCCCCGTCGGATTCTTCAGAACATAATTGTGATCGTATCCCCGGCCCAACCCCAGCTGCTCATCATCCGCATCGATGTCCTGCCCGATGGTTTTCGCCTGGCGAAAATCGAAAGGCCCGCCCGCAACGGCCCGAATTTCACCCGTGGGAACGAGGCCCTGCCGACACGGTGTGAAGTAGTCTGCATCAATCATCAGCTGGTGTCCGAGCACATCGCCCTGTCCCGCCAGGTTGAAGTAACAGTGCTGGGTCATGTTGACGATCGTGGGCTTGTCGGTGGTGGCGCTGAAACGTACGTCAAATTCGTTGTCATTGGTCAGTATGTAACCTACCCGGACGTCCAGTTCACCGGGATAACCCTGGTCGCCATCCGGGCTGATCAATGTCATGAGGACCCCGGCGCTGTGTTCAGTCACAAACGGGGTCATGTTCCAGTTTTTCCTGTCGAACCCCTCGAAACCGCCGTGCAGGTGATTGGGTCCGTCGTTGGCTTCCAGGCGGTAGCTGGCGCCCTCCAGTGTGAATTCGCCATTGGCGATCCGGTTTCCATAGCGGCCAATCAGCGCACCGAAATAGGCGTTTGAAGAAACGTACTCCTCCAGCGTATCCAGCCCGAGGACGATATCCCCGGACCGGCCCCTGGCGTCGGGAGTCACCATTCGGGTGATGATGCCTCCGTAGCTCAGAACGTCCACTTCGATCCCGTTGGCGTTGCTCAGGCTGAGCAATGTCACTACCGTGCCGTCTGCCAGCCTGCCGTAGACTCGCCGGGAAGCGGCGGGGCGTCGACGATCAGAGCCATGTAACCCGTTGTTCATGATTATTCTGATGCTCCCTGTCTGGCTTCGGAATGTACACGCCTGAGAAATGCAACGTCGACAAAAGTTGAATTTCCGGCGTCTCCCGCCAGCACCTCAAATCCCTTTTCCGGTTCACCCAACTGGTCAAGAACGACCGCGGCTCCGCTGAAGTCCTGGTTTCGGGTCGCCCCGTTCACGGTAATCATGGTGATCAGGCCGGCAGCGGTCGCCGATGCGAGGCCGGCTTCGGTGTCCTCGAAAACCAGGCATTCGGAAGCTTCAAGTCCCAGTTGGTCGAGTGCGTATTCGTAGATATCCGGAGCGGGCTTCTTTTTTACCACGACATCGCCAGCCGCGATCACGTCGAACCAGGCCACGCGTTTCCTCTCCCATCGTCTCGCTCAGCAGCGTCGTGGCATTCTCAAACGTCGTGGTACTGGCAATGGCCAGCCTCAATCCGGCCTCCCGCGCTTCTCTCAGCAAGCGCGCGACACCGGGACGCAGCGGTATCGCCCCCGACTTCAACAATGCCAGGTAATGAGCCGTCTTTTCCCGGTGTAACTGGCGAATGAACGAATCAAGATCTTCAGGTGGCGACGCAAGAATCCGGCCTGAAAACTCTCGATGAAATATCGATCCGCTCTTTCCCGCCGAACACTTCCAGGAGGTGGTCGTAAGTCTCAACGTCCCAATTCCAGTCCAGCCCGGCATCACGGAAAGCCAGGTTGAAGGCAACCCGGTGACCATCCCGCTCGTTGTCCGCCAGGGTTCCGTCCACGTCGAATATCAATGCTTTCAATTCACTTTTCATCATCTTAAAAACAAAAACTCCTCTTATCGGTCACCTGTCCCTGCCGGATCAAACTGCCGTTCGTGGAACTGCGCACTGCCGTCCCGGCCCATCAACACCACCGTTGAACAGCGTGTGCCGTATACCGGGGATACGATGAAATAGTGTTTCATCAGTTGTTCGGGCGCCAGTCTGCTCTTCAGGTCCTCCGGAATTTCGCCGGGGGTCAATGTCTTGTCGGTCAGCAGGTCAAACAGATCGATCAGCCTCCATTTGCTCATTTTGCAGCAGACTCTGCAGGCGCTCGCGACCGGAATCGAACCTTGGGCCAATCGGTATCCAGCAGGTGGTTGCTCAGATCCGTGGGCACCGTCGGCAACAACGACAAACTTCATCGTGCCGGTTGGAAACGTACACCATTGAGCCTGGATCGGCGAGCAGCAGGTTGTATCCCCTGTAGGCCGGGCCGGCCGGGGCCAGGCTTCGTGCATGTTCGAGTGGCGTGCGAGTCTGCAACCAGGTAATCCCGGACCAGGTGCCCGCGTGACTGTTCGAGCGGCGGTTCGGGGGCTGCCGGTTCGCGGTAATTGGTGATCGCGGCAAAACGCCCCGAGCGCGTGACGCCCAGCCAGGTGCCGCCTGCCTGCAGGTCCCGGCCGGCCAGGATATCCGGGGCAGTCGTCCCAGAAACCCGCCGGGGCGGATGGCCGCTGGTGGAATTCGTCGCGGTTGGCGGCCACGACCAGTGAGTACCGGGGGTGGGACTGCCAGGCAAAGAGAATCAGGCACATATCAAGTGTGGGAGCGACCCATGGTCGCGATATCGCGGGCATGGCCCGCTCCAACATTACAACTCATCTTCGTAGACGTGCGAAGCGGTCTGGGTTGACGCCAGTGAATCGGCGAAGGGCAGGTGTTCCTCTTCCGGCGGGTTCTTGCGCTGACTGATCCGGTAGAGCGTGTAAGACAAGAGGATCAAGTGAATACCGGCGGCGAACAGGTAGAGCCCGCCCGGTCCGACCCCGTGCATCAACAACGGCGCCAGGAACGGGCCCACGATGGCGCCGAGCCCGTACATCAGCAACAGGCCGCTGGAGATCATGACATATTCTTTCGGGCCGGCGTTGTCGTTGGCGTTGGCCACCGATACGGCATAGATCGGAAACGCGACCGCGCCCCAGGCAGCGCTCATCAGCATCAGGTGAAAGGTGGAAACCTGCGTGTAGAACAGGAAAATGAAAATACCCACGATCATGCCGACCAGGGCCGCAAACGAAATCACCCAGCGCCGGTCGACGCGATCGGACCACAACCCCAGCGGCCATTGGCCCACGGCGCCGCCCAGCACCGCCGCGGTCATGAACCATGCAGACAGGGACACATTCGCCGAATATCCGAACACGAACACCGGCGCCAGGGCCCAGAACGAACCGTTGGCCAGTCCTGCGGCCAGGCAGCCCAATGCGCCGGCCGGTGAAATCTGGAACAGCCGCCGCAGGTTCAGCTTGACCTGTGTTTCCGTGTTGGCCGGGGTCGGCGCCACCGACAACACCACCGGGATGGCCGCCAATGAAACGATGGCGGACGCAATTGCGAACAGCGACATCTGCGCAGGATCATAGAGCAGCAACATCTGCTGACCCACGGCAAGCACCGTCAGCGTGATCAGCGTGTAGGCGGAGAAAACCGCTCCGCGCGTTTCGTTTGTCGACTGCTCGTTGAGCCAGCTTTCGATCACGACATACAGCACCGCGAAACAATAGCCGGTCACGAAGCGCAACCCCCACCATAGCCACGGCTCCTGCCACAGGCCATGCAGCAGCGGCACCGCCGAGGCCGCCGCGGTCATCGCGGCGAACACCCGGATGTGCCCGACTTTCCTGAGCAGGACCGAACCCCGCAGGCAGCCCAGCGTAAAGCCGAAGAAATAGGCGCCGCCCATCAAGCCGATGGCCATCGTGGAAAAACCTTCCATGTTGGCCCGCACCGGCAGCAGGGTGCCCTGCAGCCCTTGCCCGGTGAGCAGAATCGCCACGCCGAGGAGGAGCGGAGAAACGGATAACAATGTGCGTTTCATGACCAGACGAAGTTTCCCGGAATCCCCCGAAAGAGAATTCCACAAGATTTTTTTGCTTACATGTACTATAAAGAACACCACGGCTTTTAGACAGGTAAAAGAACAATGAAAAACCCTGGCTGGTTCCTCTCCGGCAGTGCAAAAACACGATATGCAACGGGCGCCCTGGCCTACTTCGCGCAGGGCATCCCGATGGGCCTGCTGCACATTGCGCTACCGGCCTGGCTGGCGGTTGAAGGGGTTCCCGCTTCCGGGATCGCCAGTTTCCTTGGCGTCATCATGCTGCCCTGGGCGTTCAAGCTGCTGGTAGGGCCTTTGATGGACCACTTCGAATTCCTGCCGATGGGCAAGCGGCGGCCCTGGGTTCTCGGCGCGCAATTCGGCATGGTCGTCAGCCTGCTCGCGCTGATGTGGCTTGACGACCCGGTGGCCCAAATCGGCCTTCTGACCGCAATCGGATTCGCGATCAATGCCTTTACCGCCACGCAGGATGTGGCGGTTGACGGCATGTCCATCGACCTGGTTCCCGTCGAGGAAGAAGGGCGCCTGAATGCCTTCATGAGCTTTGGCAAATCCATCGGCTGGGCCATTACCTCTTCCGTGACCGGGACGATGCTGGTCCTGTTCGGGATGAAAGCGACCGCGCTGGTCTGCGCCATCGGCGCGGCAGCCATCTTTGTTTACCTGGTCATGGTTCGCGAACGCCACAGCGAGCGCCTGCTGCCCTGGTCGGCAGGTGAGGCTTCGCCGAAGAACGAACCCCCTCCCGCGTTCCGAAAAGTATTCTCCGATCTGAACCATATCCTGTGGACCCGGGCCAGCCTGATCATCATGCTGATCATGGTATTCGACGGCATGGTGGCCGGGTACGGACGCGCGATGATGCCGATCGCCGCGATCCAGGTTTTTGGATTTACCACGCCCCAGTGGTCCGATCTCAATGCCGTCATGGGACTGACCGGCGCCGTGGTCGCCCTGGCCCTGGGGCCGATTATCGATAAATTCGGCGCCAAGTCCGTCATGGGCCTGACCATGTTCCTGACCGGTATCCATGCCTTCACGCTGGCCGGAACCCAGGAGTTATGGGCCAACAGCACCTATGTCCTGGTCATGATGTCGGCCTGGGTCCTGCTGCTGCCGGTGATCATGGTCTGTGCGCTGGCGCTGGCGATGAGTATCTGTTCGCCCGGCGAGTCAGCCACCCAGTTTGCGATTTACATGTCGGTGTCCAACCTGGGCGCCACCGCCGGCTCATTTTTCTACGGCTCGGTCGCCGGCATCACCAGTTGGTCGCAGAACTATGCGCTGATGGGTTTCCTGGTGTTCCTGTTGCTCCTGGCCATCCTGATGTTCCGGTCCCACGGGCATCCGGAGGAATTACTGTAGGAGCGGATTCATCCGCGATTGTCTTTATCGGATACGATTCGCGAATGAATTCGCTCTTACAATCAATCGCGGATGAATCCGCTCCTACGCCTGGCCCAGAGCGTAGCCGAACAGGTTGATGGTCCTGCTCCAGGCCAGTTTCGCCGCCTTGGCGTCGTACCGGGCCGCGCTGGTGTCGTTGTGAAAGCCGTGGCTGGTGCCGGGATACATGTTCAGGCTGTAGGCCACCAACTGTTCGTCCAGCAGCGCGCGGAAAGCAGGAATGGACTCGTTGATACGCTTGTCCTCCCCGGCATAGTGCATCATTAGCGGAGCGGTCACTTTGGCCACGTCTTCGGCTCCCAGCGCCTGGCCGTAAAAGCAGACCGCCGCCTCGACCGCGGACTCCCTGGCCGCACACAACAGGGACACGCCACCGCCGTAACAGAAGCCCACGGTTCCGACCCGGCCGTTGCAATCCTCGCGCGCAGCCAGGTAAGGCACGCCGGCAATGACGTCGTCGGTGATGCGCGCGCGGTCCGAGTTTCCAAACAGGTCCCGGGCTGCTTCCTGGTCTTCCGGCGCCCCCCCGGCGAAGGTCAGGCCATCCGGAGCCAGCGCAACGTATCCGGCCAGCGCCGCACGCCGCGCCACGTCTTCTATATGCGCGTTCAATCCCCGGTTTTCATGGATCACCAGGATTCCCGGCAGCGGATCATCCTGCCCGGCAGGGCGGGCGAAGTATGCCCTGACACCGCCGCCGGTTCCCGGGTATTCGACATAACCCGTCACCAGCCGCTGGTCGTGTTCATCGACCTGCTGGCCCCAGGCGTAATTGGGTTCCAGCAAGGGCAGTAGCGCGCTTGCCGCAGCGGCGCTGCCAGCGATTCCGGCCAGTTTTTTCAAAAAGGATCGCCGGGGCAAATCGCCGTGGATGTACTCGTTGTACAACTCGACGGCGTCGCGATTGATTTCATTCCTGTTCATGTCCTGCATTGTAGCGTGTCCGGAATTTTTGGCCAGCGTTGCCCTTTGATGAGCATATTTCTATACAAATTCTATACATTACTTGATTTTTGATTTTTATTACTATACATTACTTATACGTAACGCGATGGAACGGCAGATTACGGGTTATATTTTAATGCAATACCTATACATTACCGTTACTTAACTACCAGGAGAAAACGATGTTCAGAAATATTTTCATGATTGCTTTGATTGCCATGCTGACGGTGTCCGCACCCCTGATGGCCAAGGAAAAAACGATTGGCGGTAAGCCGGGCAACGCCACCATCGCTGCTATCGTTGACGGCGCAGCCAACGCTGACGAGCCGGAATTCACGATTTTACTGTCGTTACTCGAGGCCACCGGGCTGGATAACGTCCTCAACGGGCCGGGACCTTTCACGGTGTTCGCACCGACCGATGCGGCTTTCGCACCCATTCTCGAGTTGCTGGCAACCCTGCCAGAGCCGCTGACCGAGGCACAGCTGACCAACGTGTTGCTGTATCACGTGACGGACGGCCGCCGCTTCTCGAACAGCGTGGTTAACAAGAACAACCCGAAAGCCATCGAGATGTTGAATGGCGGTGTTGTGATCAGCACGCCTGAACTTATGCTGATTGACACGAGCGATCTGAACGATGGCCTGGAAGCGACCATCGTCGGACCGAACCTGAAAGCCAGCAATGGTGTCATCCACATCATTGACGAAGTACTGGTGCCCTCCAACCTGCTCGACTGATCAGCGGGTTGAACAGAAGCGGGCGCAGATCAATGCTGCGCCCGCTTTTTTATTTCCGTAGATTCAGGAATTCAGTATCCTGCTTACCTCCCCAAGCCGGATATTACGAAATGCGACGACCCTTATTGACTCCCTTAGTCCATTTATCACTGCTGTTTCTTGCCTTCAGCGCAAGCCTTGCCATCCCCTGCTGCCACGTTTGCGCAGTCGGCAACTACCGAAAAACTCGAAGGCCTCGAATGGCGCATGATCGGCCCGTACCGCGGCGGCCGCGTGACGACGGTGACCGGTGTGCCGGGTGAACCGAATCTTTATTACATGGGCGCAACCGGCGGCGGGGTCTGGAAAACCGAAAATGCCGGCAGGACCTGGGAAAACCTGTCGGACGAGGACTTCAAGGTCGGCACCATCGGCGCCGTGGCGGTGGCCAACTCGGATCACAACGTGATTTATGTCGGCACCGGTGAAGCGCCGATCCGCGGCGTGACGACCAGCCATGGCGACGGCGTCTGGAAGTCGACCGATGCGGGTAAATCCTGGAAGCACATCGGGCTGGAGAAAAGCGGACAGATATCCGCGATAGAGATCAACCCGAACGATCCCGACATCGCCTTTGTCGCGGTGCAGGGCCAGATCTGGGGCCCCAACGAGGAGCGCGGCGTGTTCCGGACCACCGACGGCGGAAAAACCTGGCAGCACGTGCTGAAAGTCAGCGCCAACACCGGCGCGACCGATCTTTCCATGGACCCGACCAATTCGCGCGTGCTGTACGCCGCGATGTGGAACCATGGCCGCAAGCCCTGGTTCATCCATTCCGGCGGCACCGACGGCGGTATTTACAAGTCCACCGATGGCGGCGACAGCTGGGACAAGCTGGAAGGCGGGCTGCCGGAAATGATCGGCAAGATCGGCGTGGACGTCTCCGCCAGCAACCCGGACCGGGTCTACGCGATCATCGAGGCGGAGCCTGAAAAAGGCGGCCTGTGGCGCAGTGACGACGCCGGGAAAACCTGGAAACTGATCAACGGCCACCGGGTACTGCACAGCCGGGCCTGGTATTACGTCCACATCACGGCCGACCCGGTGGACCCGGACACGGTTTACGTGATGAACGTGCCGATGTTGAAATCGATCGACGCCGGCAAAACCTGGGAAGTGATCAAGGCGCCTCATGGCGACCATCACGACCTTTGGATCAACCCGGCCGACAACCGCAACATGGTCAATGCGAATGACGGCGGCGCAACGGTCACGTTTCGACGGCGGAAAAACCTGGTCCAGCCTGATGAACCAGCCCACGGCCCAGTTCTACCGGGTGACCACCGACAACCAGGTGCCGTTCCTGATTTACGGCGGCCAGCAGGATAACTCCACGGTCGCCATCGCCAGCCGCAGCCTGTACGGCGGAATCGGCGTGGCGGATTTCTTTGACGCCGGCGGCGGTGAAAGCGCGCACATTGCGCTGGACCCGGACGATCCGCGGCTGATTTACGCCACCACCATCAACGGCACGCTGACCGAGTACGACCATGCCACGCAACTGGAGCGCGCGATCATCCCCTACCCGGAAGTGGTCTGGGGCAAGGATTCGCGTGACCTGAAGTACCGCACTAACTGGAACGCGCCGGTGGCCCTGTCGCCGCATGATCCATCCGTGATTTATTACGGCACCCAGTTGGTATTGCGCAGCACCGACCGTGGCGCCACCTGGGCCGAGATCAGCCCGGACCTGACCCGTAACGACCCGGACAAGCAGGGCCGCAACGGTGGCCCGCTGACCCCGGAGAACGTCGGCGCCGAGTTCTACAACACGATTTTCTACATCGTCGAATCGCCGCACGAAAAAGGCGTTATCTGGGTCGGCAGTGACGATGGACTGGTCCACCTGAGCCGCGACAACGGCGCCAGCTGGGACGACGTTTCGCCGCCGCACGAGGGCGAGGCGATGATCAATTCGATCGAAATCAGCCCGCACGATGCCGGCACGGCCTACCTCGCGGTCACCGGCTTCAAGCTGAACGACTTCAGGCCGTACATTTACAAAACGACCGACTACGGCAAGCGCTGGAAACGCATCGACAAAGGCCTGCCGCAGGACACCTTCGTGCGGGTCGTGCGTGAAGACCCCGCGCGTAAAGGGTTGCTGTATGCCGGCACCGAGGCCGGGATGTTTGTCTCCTTCGACGACGGCGCAAACTGGCAGACGTTAGAGCTGAACCTGCCGCCGGTTCCGATCACCGACCTGGCCATCCGCCAGGACAACCTGGTGGCGGCAACCCAGGGGCGCGGTTTCTGGACGCTGGACGACCTGTTCATGGTCCGCACCGCCGCCCAAAACCTTGGCGACAAACCGTTGCAAATCTTTACCGCTGAAAAAACGGTGAACCTGGTCAGACGCGGCTGGCGGTCCGAGGACTTTGAAGCCGAAAACCCCGACAGCGGCGTTGCCCTCTACTACTACCTGGAAAAAGACCAGGAAGACCCGCTGACGATTGAAATCCTCGACGCTGACGGCAAGTCGGTCCGCGTGTACTCCAGCGAGGAAGGCGACTTTGAACGCTGCCTGAAGCACAACGAAGACCCCAGGTCGCCGTTTGAGCCGGAATACCCGTCGGCCGACGCCGGGCTGAACAAGTGGACCTGGGACACCCGGCGGGAAGGCTTCCCCTGCGTGGAAGACATCACGCTGTTTGCCGGACTCGAAGGCGCCCATGTACCACCGGGGCAGTACACGGCCCGTATAAAGGCGGGAGCAGATTCGCAGGAAGTGTCGTTCATGCTGGAGATGGACCCTCGCTTCACCGCCACCCCGGCACAGATCGAGGTGTGGGCGGCCCGAATGGATGAAACATCAAACCTGCTCGAGAGCGTGCTGACCGGCCTTGGAGATTTGCGTAAATCACGCGCGGAAATCGCGGCACTGATGGCGGATTACCCGCAGGACGCCAGTCTCCAGGCAACCGGTCAGAAAGCACTCGACGCGATCGACGCCTGGGACCACCAGGTCATCCAGCCCCTGCATGAAACCGTGGAGGACGAGGACGCCTGGGAAACCATGCTGGCCGGCCAGGTCCGGTTCCTGCTCGACGTCATCGACGACACCGGCGCGCCGGTCGCCGAGGGCACCTTGTTGCGCCTGACCGACCTGAAATCCGACTGGGCTGCACTTGAAGCACAAAAGGACAAAATCCAGTCGGACTTCATTGACCCGATCAACGCCTGGGCTCGCGACCAGGGCGTCCCCCACGTGCGCGGAGAATGATGGCGTAAAGAGAAACTTGTGGGAGCCGGCCTTGCCGGCGATCAAACCAAAGGGTTACTCAATCACTTTGGCAGTCACGATGTAGCGTTGCGGCGCATGCCCAACGTGGTAAAACGGATAGCAGGTGACCAGCGTGAGGGTTTTCTCCGGCGTGGGTTCCAGCACGGAAACGTCGCTGATATCGACAATGTCGATGGATGAAACTGCGTATTTCTCGAGACCGTAAACACTGAGAACTCTCGATTTCAGCACCTTTTTGAATATCCTTCAGCCCCCTGAAAACACCATCGCGGTGGCCGGCAATGCCCAGGTTACCCGTTTCACCCAGCCAGGCCATGCCCTTGATCCGCCCGACACCGCGGTCGAGGTTAAGATCTTCAGACCCATTGTAGATAGGGATCTGGACTTTGATGTCTGCAATGGTCAGTACGCCTATTGGCGGGTCGCCATTGACCAGCAGGCTGTCCTCGTAGTCCTTGATACGCTGAGCATTCCATAGCGACGTGTCCGGGTAGCCGGTTTGCGCCTTGATCGATTTGTGCGCGTGCGGATCCTCGATCCAGAAAGCCGCTTGTTGCGGCTCCCCGGATGAACCCCGGTTTTGCACATCCGCAGTCCCGGTATCCGCGGCGGCCTGGGCGAAAACCATCAGCAACGTGATCGAGCCAAGACGGAAAACCGATTTCAAACCGACAGGATTACTCATTAATGGTTGACTTCCTTTCTGCATAAAAGATATTCGTGGTTTTGTATACCAAAAAAGTTCTTTTTCATAGACCTGGCTGAAAATTCCAATGAAAAATATCCTGCCCGGGGCCCACCTGCGAGCACCACCGGATCGAAATATCAGTCTTGATATTGGTGAACAATGCTGCACAATCGCGCTATCAACCAGGGAGTTAAAATGAAACTCATCACGCTCACCATCATCCTGATTGCTTTTCCTTCACTTGGTCTTGCAGAAGTGAAATTGGGATCCAGGGAAGTGCTCCTGGATAACGAAGCGGTAGAAATCGTGCGCCTGACCTATCCGCCCGGAAGCGAATCCGGCATGCACACCCATGAGTACCCAAACCGGGCGGCCTATTTTGTCAGGGGAGGATTACTCGAAGCGGTCACGGAAGACCCTCAGCAAGCCCCCCAGGTGATCGAAGCTCCGGATGGCAGCGCAATTTACTTGCCGGCAGCCACGCATAATGTACGGAACATCGGGGAGACTGAAATTGTCATCATTGAAACGGAAATCAAGTAACGTTTTTGGACCAGCGTGCCGGGTCTTGCAACCCAAACTAACTGCCCACTGACCTGAAGTGCTTGTCAATAGCCCGGGCAAACCGCATCGGTGCGCCCGGGTCGGTGCGCAGGTACATTGACGGCTCGATCAGCTCCAGCTCCATGACCAGGAAGTCGTTCTTGTCATCACGAACAAAATCCACCCTGGCGTAGAGCAGGGTTTCCGGGAGGGCGTCCAGCGCCTGTCCTCCGCGCATCAACAGCCGCGGTTCCGGTACGACTGGCTGGATATCGCCACCGTGCTCCTCCTGGCAGCGGAATTCATTGTCCGCCGGCGTCTTCAGGATCGCGTGGCTGAACTCGCCGTTGAAATAGAACAGTGAGAACTCTCCTTCGGTCAGTATCCGCGGCATAAACTTTTGCACCAGCGCCCGCCGGTCACCGAAGCAGGCGCTGATCATTTCCCGGCGCTGCAGGGAATCGAATGGTGAAACCTGGAATGCCTTATCGCCATTGGCGCCGATCACGGGTTTGATCACCATCTGATCGCAGCCGAGTTTCCTGGAAAACACCTGGAATGAATCCGGCTTCACCTCGTCAGGCCAGACCGTCGGCACGATACCGATGCCTTTACGCTCGAGATCCGCGAGGTAGGTTTTTTCCAGGTTCCAGCGCACGATTTCCAGCGGGTTCGCCAGTCGCGTTTCCCGGTCGATCCGCTCGAGCACACCCAGGAAGGCAGGAATATCGTCCCAGTAATCCCATGTCGAGCGGATGATCACAGCATCGAACGCGCTCCACGGCGTTTCGCGCTGCCGCCAGGAAATGGTGGCTACCCGCCAACCCAATTCGGCCAGGGGTGCGATCGCATGCTCGTCGTCGATCACGTAATCGCCGCGTTCATCCAGGGTCAGGAAAGCACAATTTTTCATCCGGCCATGATATAAGAACCCTTACATGTGGTACGACTATCTTTTCTCCCTGATCTCGATTTACCTGGTTGTCGCGGTGGCCGCCGGCATTCACATCCTGCTTTACGTGCGAAATTCACGCGCCGCCTTCGGCTGGCTGGGCCTGGTCATCGTGTTTCCGATTGCCGGCGCCCTGTTGTACGCGTTGTTCGGCATCAACCGGGTGCGCCGCAAGGCCCGGCGGGTATCCCGCGAAACCCGGATCGAGCCCGGAAAAGAAACGCTGACTCCGGATTTTGCGGATGGGGCGGCAAGAAGCCGGCCGGGCTTCAAAGTCACCGGTCTGGAGTTGACCGCCGGGAACGGGGTGACGACCTATTACAACGGTGAGGAAGCCTTTCCCCCGATGCTCAGCGCGATCGAATCGGCCAGCCGCGAAGTGCTGCTTTCAAGCTATATTTTTGACAACGATGAAACCGGAAAGCAATTCATCAAACAGTTGGCGGCCGCACGCGACCGGGGGTGCAGGGTTTGTGTATTGGTCGATGATGTGGGCATCCGGTACAGCCTGCCGACCATCATCCGGGAACTGGAAAAACACGGCCTGCCGTACCGGCGGTTCATGCCGCTGCGGCTGTTTCCACCCAGCTTCAGCATCAACCTGCGCACCCACCGTAAAGTGCTGATCACGGATCGGCGGGTTACATTTGCCGGCGGCATGAACATCGGTGACCGGCAACTGGTGAACGGCCCGTCGCCGCACCGCGCCAGCGACCTGCATTTCCGCTTCGAAGGACCGTTGACCGCCGATTGCGTTCGACTGTTTGCCGAAGACTGGAAATTCTCCCGCGGTGAGCCGCTGGAGGACTGGCCGGAAAACTGCCCGGAAGGAGGGGCTGCGCTGCACCCGCCTGGTTTCGGACGGGCCCGACGATACGCTGGACTCGCTGATGCTGGTGATCATGGGCGTCATCTCGAGCGCACAACGCCGGGTCTGGATCATGACCCCCTACTTCCTGCCCGGAACGGCAACTGCTCGGCTGCCTGCAGGCAGCCGCTCTGTCCGGGGTCGATGTCCGGGTCATGATTCCGGAAAAAAACAACTGGCCGCTGGTCCAGTGGGCGCTGCAGCACAATATGGCCGAGTTGCTGGACGCCGGAGTCCGGATACTGCGGCGCCCGCCACCGTTCGCCCACAGCAAGTGCATGGTGATCGATGACGATTACTCGATGGTGGGTTCCAGCAACCTCGATTCCCGCAGCCTGCGGTTGAATTTCGAGCTGGGCATCGAGGTTTTCGATGCAAGACTGAACGACGAGCTGGGCAGGCACTTCCTGGAAATGGCCGGCGGCCTGCTCCCCGTTCACGCGGGAACTGCTGAGGAGCCGCGGAACGCTTGACCCGTCTGCGCGACGGAGCAGCCGCACTTTTTTCACCCTATCTTTGAATCTGGGCGTGTTGCGGTCAGAAAATTTTCATCAACGACAGCGGCCAGGGCACCCACCAGGAGGACCGTATTGGCAAGCAGGGTCAATCGCCATGCCCGGCGTCCGGCTGGTCGGTTTGCTGATGTACTCCCAGGAATAAAGCTGCCGGCCCACCAGGAACAGGACGCCCGGTATCAACGCCCACCTGGCGCTGAAGTAAAAGCTGAATGCCAGCATGGCGGGAATGAACAGAACCAGTTGCTCCATGGTGTTTTGCTGCACCCGGTACATGCGTTCCCAGGTTTCGTTACCGGTGGTTTTCGGGGCATCAACGCCGAATTTGCCCCGGGCAAGACCCACCCGGGCCGAAAACCAGATGAACTGGGCCAGTGCGAGCAGGATGATCAGGACTGCAGATTCCATGAAGTTCTCCGTTGGGTTTCTCGACAAGATTAGTACAAGATAACGGAAAAATCCCGCGCAACACGATAGAATGGCGGCATGAGCGAAAAACTTCAGGATGCCGAAGCCCAGGTAGAAAAGCTGGCCCATGCAGTCAAGGACAAGGCGCCGGGAACTGCGCGCGGGATTGAAACCCTGTTTCGCAGCGCTTACCGCGTGCAAATGGACCTGACCGGCCTGGCTGACAACAAGGCCAATATGATGATCAGCATCAACGGCATCATCATTTCCATCATCATCGCCGCCGTGGCGCCGAAGCTCGACTCCAATCCGTGGCTGTTGATTCCGGCGACCATCTTTCTTTGCGGCACACTGATCTCCATCGTTTATGCCATTCTCGCCGCACGCCCGCGCGTCAGCACCACCCACATCTACCCTGGAAGACCTGGAGCACAGCGAGGGCAATATCCTGTTCTTCGGCGATTTCGCCAACCTGAGCCAGGATGAATTCACCCAGGGCATGATGGGCCTGCTCGAGGACAAGACCGTCGTGTACGAGACGATGATCCATAACCTGTATGGTCTTGGCTCCGTGTTGCGGAAAAAATTCGCGCTGTTAACGGGAGCCTACACGGCTTTCATGGCTGCGTTGATCCTGGGGGTAACTTCTTTTATCGGCGTGTTTATCTGGATTCTGCAGTCGGCGCCCAGGCATTAACGGCTGTTCACCGGCCATCCACTTCGTGCTTGCGTCAAATCAATACGGATAAACCCCTTCAGGCGTAATATTACGGTCCCTGCTCTTTTCGCGGGAGATGAGTGATGCAATTTATCCCGAAATCCGTAATCGGCAAATTGTACAACCGCACAAGCCTGAAAAACGAAGACGGACAGGTTCGGTTTTCCGTAAAAAACCGTCTCGGCCCAGCCGTACTCTGCGAGATTTCACACGTTTCAATCGATGGTCAGCCGGTCGCAAATCGACAGGATCGCGTATTGCCGTCGAAGCCGGAAAAGCCTTTCCTCTCAGCAGCCTGAACCCCGAGAATCCACTGGATTTTCCACTCGGCACCCTGCTGAATTTTTACCTCGACATGGAACCACTGGCCGAAGGTCCGCACGAGATCAGCCTGCGAATTCGAGGCTTCACCATTCGGCGGGATGAGCCTGGAAGTCCAGGACGCACTGAAGACAAGCCGCGCCATACCCGGGGCGGTGCCGCGTGATTCCACGGACGACTACAGCACTGAAATCATCCGTGCCCGCCAGGCTTTCATCCGGGAACAGACCGGGGCAGAACTGAAACACATCGCCAGCTATTCGTTCGACCCGCACGAAACCCGGGGAAACATCGAACACTTCACCGGGGTCGCCCAGGTGCCGCTGGGGTTTGCCGGCCCCCTGTTGGTGCACGGTGAACACGCCCGGGGTGAATTTTATGTTCCGCTCGCCTGCAGCGAAGGCACGCTGGTGGCGTCCTATAACCGCGGCATGAAAGTGCTGCACCGCAGCGGCGGGGTCAAGTGCGCGGTGGTGGGCGACAACATGCAGCGGGCGCCGGCCTTTGTCTTCGACGATGCGGCGTCGGCACGGCGCTTTTCGGACTGGATCAAGGCCAGTGTCGCGGACATCAAGACCGTGGCGGACGCCACCGATCCCTTCGTGAAACTCGATTACATCGATCACTACCTCGCCAGCAAATTTGCCTACCTGCGCTTCAATTTCAAGACCGGCGACGCGGCCGGAATGAACATGGTCGGCAAGGCGGCCTTTGCCGCCTGTAACTGGATCCTGGAACACTGCAACGAGGTAAAAATCCAGCGCTTTTTCCTCGAGTCGAATTTCGCCACCGACAAGAAAGCCTCGATGGTCAACATGATGAAGACCCGGGGAAAACGGGTTGTGGCCGAGGCTGTGGTGAAACGCGACGTGTTGCTGGAAATCATGGACGCCGATACCGAGGCGCTTTACTACCACTCGAAAGTCGCCGGCCTGGGAACGATGATGTCCGGCGCAAACAACAACGGTTGCCATGCGGCCAATGCGATCACTGCAATGTTCCTGGCAACCGGGCAGGACGTGGCTAACGTATCGGAGTCGTCGATGGGTCTGCTGTTTGCCGAACTGACTGCCGGAAAACGACCTCTACATGTCAATCACGCTGCCGTCACTGATCGTAGCCACCTGCGGCGGCGGCACCGGCCTGCCCACCCAGAAGGAAGCCCTGCAGACGCTGGACTGTTACGGCGCTAGGCAAGGTCAGCAAGTTCGCCGAGATCGTTGCCGGCACGGTGCTGGCCGGCGAAATCTCGCTGGCGGCCGCCATTTCGTCACTGGACTGGGTTTCAAGCCACGACCAGTACGGGAGAAACGATCCCCGGGCCTCCGGCTAGCAAACAGCAGTCGAATTTCAGGCTCACCCGGGCTCCGGTCGCTGGTTCAACAACAACTGCCCGCGGTGATCGGGGCCTTCCACGAACTCCACCAGGTTGGTGATCGAAATATCGTTCTTCAGGAAAAGGCTGCTGAACGCGTTGATGCAGGCTGCCGGGGAAGCGTCGGGGAAACGCGCTCGAAACTCCTGGCGGAAGACCACGAACTCCGCGTAGGCATACAGCTTGCCGTGATTGAACCGGGTCTGCTGCCCAAACTCCCGGCGAAACCGCTCCAAGGTCATCAGCCGCCGGTATTCCGCAGGCGCGTCGCGATATACGAGTTCCACGAACTCGCTGGAATGGTTCAGGACGTTCGCCCGCAGGCTCAGGACATCCGTGGAAATCGGCCGTTCTGTCATTCCACGAAAGATACACGAACCTGGCCGCTGCCTGTTAGCAGCGGCCAAGGTGTTTTACTTCAGGGTTTTTGGTGTTCGATATCCCACAGGTAATCGGTATGCGAACCGCAAATGCTGCTGAACTCATCGGCTGCCGGATTTTTCCCGTCACCGTAGATGGTTTCAATGAGTTCCTCGCGCGCGGCCAGCAAATCACCGTAGTTGTCGGCCGACATGGTGCTCAGGCGCCGGTACTCACCGCCGATCACGTGTGACAGCCAGCCCCAGGACTTGATCTTCCCATCGGCAACCGCCTTGTCGTAGATCGGGGCGAACACGGTCTTGACGATCTCATCGGCACGGTCTTCTTTACTGAAATCACAGACCATGTAAACCGAAATCGATGCCTTGCCGCGATTACCACTGGTGGCAGTTGCCGGACTCGCGTTTCCAGATGTAATCATCATGGCCGCTGCAGATGGCGTTAAAGCCGTCATCGGCTCCGCCGGACGCTTCGTCCATTCGCTTACTCAGGGTTTCCTGGGCGGTCAACAGGCCCACGACACTGTCGTTGGTGTGGTACTGGATGCGACGCCATTGGCCGCCGGTATGGTGCGCCAACCAGGCCCATCCCGTGATCGTGCCATCGTCCACGGCCGCGTCAAAAATCGGGTACGTATTCTTCGCTACTATTTCATCCGCTTTTTCCTGTGTCGCGGTGTTGCAATAGAAATAGGTCGCGTAGACATAGCTGTCTTTTGCTGCTTCCTGTTCCGCAGCCGAAAGGCTCACGGGAGCCGTCAGCGCGAGCGCCAGGATCGAAATACCAATGGTTTTTTTCATTTATGTGCTCTCCTCAGTTGGGCAGGATTGCCCGTGTTTAGCCACCGGAGTATAGGTGTTCTTGACAAAATATTGTCGCGTACCGGTGATTATTTCTGCCACCGACGCTGTCCGTAGATGGCTGAACAGCGCGAGCGTTGCAGCAAGTTATTCGCTGTCGGTGACCGGCACCATGATATGCGCGTAAGGTGTTTCACCCCACATCACATACGGACCACCCGATTCAGGATCATCGGTCATGCCCTTGAGCATCTCTTTCGGAACGACGATCATCAGGTGAGGTCCGGTTTCGGTGTAGTCATCCGCGTTTTTCGGATCCGGATGATAGGGCGTGCTGTTGCTGACGCCGGCTCCGACATCTCCTTGCAACATGTAGGAAATTCCGATTTTGTCGGTCACAAATTCCGCCTTGCTGCCGACCGCCATCATCAATTTCATCCACACGGCATCGTTGCACATCGGCGCGTTGTCGCCCGGCATCGTGTCCGGCATGCAGGTCCAGCCATTGCTGCCCTCGCGAAGCACGGTTCCGTCGCTGTCCATGATCGTTGCCTGGCCGCTGATTGAAACCGGCGCGGCGGACATGGCGCGGGCAATTTTCGCCTCGGCGCCGTCATCTGCCATCAACAGGCCGGGAAGCGCGCAGGCCAGCGAAAGTACTGTCGGGATTTTCCAGTTACAGTGAAGTTTCATCCTTTTGTCCTCTTCTCATTTTTAAATCCCGGAAAAATTCCGGGCCTCCAATAACCATAGCTCAATGAACCAAAGTCTGCCATTCAAGTAACCATTTGGCGAACTTCTGCGTCTAATTAAAAATACGGCAATGGGCTACCGCATGAACGAGGGAATTCGCGACACGTCCGCGCAGGACGTGTTGCTGGAAAAATCAAACCGCAGACCCTGGCTGAAGTGGGGCGTCCCGCTGGCTATCCTGGCTGTGCTGGGCTACGGGTTCAGCTCGGTGCTGTCCACCTGGCTCAGCGCGGAGGCCAGTGTATCTGCCGACCGCATACGTACCGCCGTGGTCAGCAGGGGCGACCTGGTGCGCGACCTCAGCGTCCAGGGGCGGGTCGTGGCGGCTGTCAGCCCCACGCTGTACAGCCCGGCGACCGGTACCGTGACCCTTGAAGTGCTGCCTGGAGATGAAGTCCGGATCGGGCAGGTGCTGGCAATCATCAACAGCCCCGAAGTGCGTTCCGAGTACCTGCAGGAGTTGTCCAGGCTTGACCAGTTGAACGCCGAACTGGCCAGGGAGAAAATCCAGGCCCGCAAGGCGCAGGTGACGAGCCAGCAGACCATCGACCTGGCCAGGGTCAAGTTGACCGCGGCCGAGCGCGAAATGCGGCGGGCCGACGAATCCATCAGCACCAATGCCATTTCACAGATCGATTTTGAACGGGCCCGGGACGAACTGGCCCGGGCCAACGTGGAATACAACCACGCGGTGCAGGATTCCCAGCTCGAGGGCGAAAGCCTGGAGTTTGAAACCACGACCCGGCAATTCGCCGTTGGTCGCCAGCAGTTGGTGGTGGACGAATTGCAGCGCCGGGTCGATGACTTGTCCATCCGTTCCCCGGTGAATGGCATCGTCGGCAAAATCGCCATTGAACAGAAGGCCGTGGTCGATGAAAACGCCCCGCTGATCACCGTGGTCGACCTGTCCGCCTTCGAGGTCGAAATCCGGATTCCCGAAGCCTACGCAGACGACCTGGGCATCGGGCTGGCGGGCGATGTGCAATACAACGGCGAGGAATACCGGGGAGAACTGGTTTCCCTGTCGCCCGAAGTGGTCAACAACGAAGTGGTCGGCCGGATCCGTTTCGCCGGCGATCCGCCCCCGGGGCTGCGTCAAAACCAGCGCGTGACGGTGCGCGTGATGATGGATGAACTGATTGATGTGCTCAAGCTGCAGCGGGGCGCTTTCACCGACAGCGGCGGCGGCCGCTACGCCTTCGTTCTGACCGGCGACGGATTGGCGGAGCGGCGCGAGATCCGCCTGGGCGCGCGCAGCGCGGCCGAGGTCGAAGTCATTTCCGGCCTGAACCCCGGCGAAACCGTAATCATCTCGAGCATTGCCGAATTTGAAAAGTTCGACACCATCCAGGTGGTCGACTAGGGCCTGTTTACACTATTTGGATCATCACTGGAGGAATCTTCACATGCTGAAAATGCACAACATCAGTAAGGTCTACCGGACCGAACTCGTCGAAACCCACGCGTTGCGCGAACTCGATTTGCACGTGGAGGAGGGCGAATTCATCGCCGTGACCGGCCCTTCCGGCTCCGGAAAAACGACTTTTCTCAACATCGCAGGCTTGCTGGAGTCACCCAGCAGCGGCATCTACGAACTCGACGGCCAGGATGTCAGCAAGCTCAATGACCGGCAGCGATCGCGTATACGCAACGAGAAAGTCGGGTTCATCTTTCAGAGCTTCAACCTGATCCCCGATCTCAACCTGGCCGACAACGTCGACGTACCCCTGCGTTATCGCGGCTGGTCCGGCGTCCAGCGTCGCAAGGCGGTGGGCGACATGCTTGACCTGGTCGGACTTGGTTCCCGTCAGAACTACCTGCCTTCGCAGTTGTCCGGGGGACAGCAGCAGCGCGTGGCCATTGCCCGGGCGCTGGCCGGGAAACCGCGCTTCCTGCTGGCCGACGAGCCCACCGGAAACCTCGACTCTGAAATGGCCGACGTGGTGATGAAACTGCTGGAATCCATCAACGCCGACGGAACCACCATTGTCATGGTTACCCACGACCCGGACCTGGCGCGCCGGGCCAGCCGCAACATCCATATCCTGGACGGGCGCGCAACCGATACCGCAACACCGTTTACACCGAACGTGACGCCCCTGCCGGAGCGGGGAGCGGCCCGTGTTTAGCTACTACCTGAGACTGGCGCTGGCCAGCGTCCGGCGCACACCGGTGCTCTCTGCGCTGATGGTACTGGCGCTGGGACTGGGCATCGGCGCGTTCATGACCACCTTCACCGTCTATTACCTGATGTCCGGCGATCCGATTCCGCACAAGAGCCATGTGCTGTACGCCGTTCAACTCGACAACTGGGACCCCAACGAACCGCCGACCGAATCGGCCAGGGACGTGCAACCCCAGCTCACCTACCGCGATGGAACCAACCTGATGAACGCCGATACCCCGGCGACCATGCAGGTTCACATGTATGCAAGCAACGCAGTGGTCGTGCCGGAAAATGACGAACCGCCCTTCGACGAGGACGTGCGGGCAACCTACCAGACCTTTTTCGCCATGTTCGATGTGCCTTTCCTTTATGGCCGGCCCTGGGAAAGCAGCGACGACAGGGACCATGCCGCCGTGGCGGTGATCGGGAAAGAACTGAATGACCGCCTGTTCAACGGGGAGAACAGTGTCGGCCGCAGCATCCAGCTGGATGACAAGTTCTTCAAAATCACCGGGGTAATTGACGACTGGCAGCCGATGCCCCGGTTCTACCATGCCGACATCGGCGGCCGCGCCTTCGATGACACCGAGCAGGTCTTCATTCCGATGACGCTGGCGGTGGACGGTCCGATGGGCGCCAGCGGGAACACCAATTGCTGGAAGGCGATCGACGAAAGCCTGCCGGTGGTGGAAGCCTTCCTGCAGTCGGAATGCGTGTGGACGCAATTCTGGGCGCAACTCGATACGCCGGAACAGGCTGCGGACTACAAGGAATACCTGGACAATTACGTGCGCGATCAAAAGGAAATCGGACGCTTCGAGAGGCCGCTGAACACGTTTATTTCCAACGTCCTGGAGTGGATGGATGTGAACGAGGTGGTCGGGAATGACAACCGGGTGCTGGTGCGCCTGAGTTTCCTGTTCCTGCTGGTTTGCGTGCTCAATACCGTCGGGCTGTTACTGGCCAAGTTCCTGGGCAAAAGCGGCGAGGTCGCGCTGCGCCGCGCAATGGGCGCCAGCCGGGGGGCGGTTTTCAGCCAGAACCTGGTGGAAGTGGGAATGATCGGCGTGCTGGGTGGAATAGCCGGCACCGGGCTGGCCTGGCTGGGCTTGCAGGCCGTGGAGAGTATGTACCGGGGCTACCAGCACCTGGTGCACCTGGACCCTTTGATGCTGATCACCGCCATCGGACTGGCCACGCTTTCGGCCATCCTGGCCGGCCTTTATCCTGTCTGGCGGGTGGCTCAACTGGCCCCGGCCGGCCTGCTGAAAACCCAGTGAGGATCTCACCATGAATGAAATCGGACCCATCTTCAGGGCCTTGACCCGCAACAAACTCGGGGCCATGTTGATCGCGCTGCAAATCGCGCTGACCCTGGCCATCGTGACCAACGCCGCCTTTATCATCCAGGAACGCGCCACGGCCATCGCCCGTCCCTCCGGACTGGATGAGGCAAACACGGCACTTTTCATCACCACGCTGTTCGACTCCAAGGTCGACCAGCGCCAACTCTACCGGGATGACCTCGATGCCTTGCGCGCCATTCCGGGAGTGATTGCAGCGACTCCGGCCCAGGCGGTTCCGGCCAGCGGCAGTGGCTGGGGTGAAGACCTCTACAACGATCCGGCGCTGCCCTCCAACGAGTCCATCAATTTCGGCAATTTCATGGTTGATGAACAGGGCCTTGAAACGTTTGACCTGGAACTGGTCGCAGGCCGGAACTTCCGGCCCGATGAAATCACGGTCAGGAGCTTCGATGACATTTCCACCCCGGACATCCTGATCGTCAGCCAGGCGCTGGCCGACGAGTTGTTTCCGGATGGGGATGCGCTGGGAAAGACGGTCTGGGACGAACCCAACGGCGAGAAGCCGATGCAGATCATCGGTATTTACGACCACATGCAGAACTCCTGGCCAACGTCCTCGAACGTGAACAACAGCGCCTTGATGCCCTCGCTGGCCATGTTCGGCGGCCAGATGATGTACGTGGTGCGGACTGAACCCGGCATGCGGGACCAGGTGATGAAAGCCGCCGAGAAGTACCTCTCACAAAACCGGAGCCGCATCGTGGACCGGGTGCGCAGTTACGAGGAACAAAAGCAGCGTACATACGCCGGCGACATCGCAATGGTGAAACTGCTGACCGCGGTCATCATCGTGCTGACGGGCGTGACCGGCCTCGGGATCGTCGGACTGGCCTGGTTCAGCGTAACCCAGCGGCGTAAGCAAATTGGCACCCGCCGTGCACTGGGCGCGACCCGCTTCGACATCGTGCGCTATTTCATGCTGGAAAATGGCCTGATCACGTCTTTCGGCCTGGCCATCGGGCTGGCCGGAACCCTCGGACTCAACTGGTTCCTGGACACCCAGTACGAAGTGGGCCGGGTGCCCTGGTGGTACCTGCCCCTCGGCATGATGGCGCTGTGGATTCTCGGCCAACTGGCCGTGTTGCTACCGGCGCGCCGCGCAGCGAACATATCACCGGCGATGGCTACAAGAAGCATTTAGTCAAAGGTGTTTTGCGTACCTGGATCAATTCCAGGTACGCAAAATTGCATTACCATTTGAATATCGGCAATCCGCCCGCCACCCATATATTCCGATGGCCGAATTCAAACTCTTCGACGCGCATTTTCACATCATCGATCCGCGATTCCCTCTTGTCCCGAACAAGGGTTTCCTTCCCGAACGTTATACCCTGAACGACTATCGCGAAAGGCTCGCCAGTTACAATCTCTGCGGCGGAGCAGTCATTTCCGGCTCGTTCCAGGCCTTTGACCAGGACTATATCGTGGATGCCCTTTCACGCCTCGGGCCGGGATTTGCAGGCGTTACCCAACTCCCGGTCACCGTCAGCGATGAAGAATTACTGGAGCTGAACAAGGCAGGGGTCCGCGGGATCCGGTTCAACCTTAAAAGGGGTGGATCCGAGGACGTCAAACACCTCGATTCGATGGCCAGGCGGGTTTTTGAGACGGTGGGCTGGCACATGGAACTGTATGCGGATGCAAAAGACCTTGGCGACCTGTTCCCGACACTGGTCGCTTTGCCGGCGGTTAGCATTGACCACATGGGGCTGTCCGCTGAAGGACTTCCACTGATGTGCGAAATGGCTGAAAGGGGTATCAAAGTGAAGGCTTCCGGTTTCGGGCGGGTGAATTTTGATGTGCGCTCGGCGCTGAAAGATCTTTACGCGGCCAACCCCGGCGCGTTGATGTTTGGAACCGACCTGCCGTCCATGCGCGCCGCGCGCCCCTATTCCGACCGCGATTTCCAGCTGGTCATAGATACGCTTGGAGAAGAAGCAGCCGAACGGGTTTTATATGCAAATGCGGTTGACTTTTACCGTGCCGGAAAAAAGACTGGTTAGTATCAATCAGGTTTCGTCGAGACCCATCGTAGCAAGCGCCATGGAACGCGGGCCGAGTTCCCACTGCCCGGGTGTGGGCTCTGACGGCGAATCTTGATCACTGTAAAAACGCAACTTCCAATCCGATGACAATCCGGCGGGCAAAGCAAAGGTAACCGCCTCCGGGGAAGCATTGAACAGTATTGCGATGGCATGTGTCACGGGCGAGTACTCATGCTGCTCTTCATGGCAGGTGAAAAACAGTGAAATCTGGTGGCCGTTTTCCCAGTCGTCCTGCTGCATTGGACGGCCATCGGGATGCAGCCAGGTGATATCGCACCAACCCTTGCCGCTGGGCATCCGTCCATGAATATAGCGCGCCTGCCGCAACAATGGCAGGTTGCGCCTGAGCCTTACCAGTTCCCGGACTTTTTCAGTGAACCCGGGGTCCTGGTCGAGACCGCGCCAATCCAGCCAGCCGGTTTCATTGTCCTGGGCATAGGCGTTGTTGTTGCCGCCCTGGCTGTTGCCGAATTCGTCGCCGGCCAGCAGCATCGGTGTGCCCTGGGAAAACAGCAGGGTCGCCAGCATGTTCAACCGCTGCCGGCGCCGGATACGGTTGACGTCCGCCTCAGCGGTATCACCTTCGGCGCCGTAACCGTTGCTGAAGTTGTGGTCATGGCCGTCCCGGTTGCCTTCGCCGTTGGCCCGGTTGTTCTTCTTTTCAAAGCTGACCAGGTCTTGCAGGGTAAAGCCATCGTGGCTGCAGACGAAATTGATGCTGGCCAAGGGTTCACGCCCGCTGCCTTCGAACAGGTCGGCGGAACCATGAATCCGCCGGGCAAATTCGCTGGTCAGTGCCGGCATCGCCACGCCAGTAACGCCTGACGGCGTCGCGGTAACGGTCGTTCCATTCGGCCCATTCAATCGGAAAACCGCCCAACTGGTATCCGCCCGGGCCCGTGTCCCAGGGTTCGGCGATCAATTTCGCCCGGTACAGTTCCGGCGCCGTGCCGATCCGCACCAGCAAGGGTGCTTCCGGCTGAAACCCTCGGTAGTGCGACCCAGCACGGGCGCCAGGTCGAAGCGGAAACCATCAACCCCCATGTCACGGTGCCAGTACGCCAGGCTGTCCAGCACCAGGTTCTGCACCCGCACGTGTTCGGTATTCAGGGTGTTGCCACAGCCGGTGTCGTTGACTTGCCGGCCCGGATCATCCGGCTCAAAACGGTAGTAAGCCTGGCTGTCGATACCGCGAAAACTCAGGGTCGGTCCGTATTCGTTGCCCTCTGCCGTGTGGTTGTACACCACGTCCAGGATCACCTCCATCCCGGCGTCATGTATGGCGTTCACCATCTCGCGAAACTCGGCAGCCGGGTCGGGTCCGGCGAAACGCGCATCGGGGGTAAAGAACTGGATACTGTTGTAGCCCCAGAGGTTGCGCAGGCCTTTCTCGACCAGGAAGGATTCGTCGATGAAGGCATGCACCGGCATCAGCTCTACCGAGGTGATACCCAGGGCTTTAAGGTACTCCAGGATCCGGCCGTTGCTCAGACCCGCGAACTTACCCCGGTCCGCCTCCGGGATACCGGGGTGACGCATGGTGAATCCGCGCACATTGGCCTCGTAAATAATGGTCTCTGCCCATGGAATCCAGGGGCCGGGAGCCGGGCGGTCCGGCGCGCACGCCAGCCACCACGCCCAGCGGCATGAAGGGTGCGCTGTCGGTTGGGTTGCGGACCCAGGCTTCCTCTTTGGCGGCAGGGATATAGTCATAGACCGCCGGGTTCCATTGGAACACGCCGTCCAGTCGCCTGGCGTAGGGGTCGATCAGCAACTTGGCCGGGTTGAAGCGCAAGTCCCTTCTCCGGGGACCATGGCCCGTGAACCCGGTAACCATACCGCTGTCCGGCTTCGCAGCCCGGCAAAAAACCGTGCCAGACCCCGTCGCTGTGTCCCGGCAGAAAATGTTTGGCCGTTTCCTGCCGGTTCTCATCGTACAGGCACAGCTCGACCGCCTCGGCACCACTGGAAAAAAGCGCAAAATTGACCCCACCGTCTTCGACGAGGGAGCCGAGCTGATTGGGCATGCCTTGCTGGATCATGCGGGGGAGTTTAATGGCTCCCTGTGCGTTCGTGAACTCTCTTGAACCATTTGCCGCACCGACTCGATCAGACCGGCGTGCAATTGCCCCGGTTCCATGCGCCAGCGCCAGTTGTTCAGCGTCGTGCCGGGAATGTTCAGCCGCGCTTCGGAGCCCAGCCCGAGGTAGTCCTGCATGGGCGCCACGGCCAGTGAAGCATTGCTCGAAAACGCCAGCCGGATCATGTCGAGGTGAATCGTGTTGGGCGCCCCCCCGGTTTGCTCCAGGGCGGATTTTTGCATGGCGACAATTTCTTCCGCGGTGCGCGTGTCCGCGCCGGTGCCCAGGAACCAGCCGAGCGTCGTGTCGTTATCATGCGTGCCGGTGTAGCACACGCTGTTTGCCTCGACGGTGTCGATGTCGAACTCCGGATCACCGACTTCAAACTGCAAAACAACCATACCCGGCATACCGTGATCCTGGCGCAGTTTGTCGACTTCCGGCGTGATCACCCCGAGGTCTTCGGCAACGATGGGCAAATGCCCGAGCGCCCGCTCCAGGGCCTCGAACAGGTGGTCTCCCGGGCCGGGAAGCCACTTGCCGGTGCGGGCTGTTTCAGAACCGAAGGGCACCGACCAGAACGACTCGAACCCGCGAAAGTGATCGATACGCACCATGTCGTTCAGGCCGGTCGCGTGTTTCATCCGCTCGATCCACCAGCGGTAGCCGGTCCGCTGATGGTAATCCCAGTCGTAAATCGGATTGCCCCACAACTGGCCATCCTCGCTGAAGTAGTCCGGCGGCACGCCGGCGACCTGCGAGGGCCGGCCATCCCGGTCGATCAGCAGCATTTCCGGGTGTGACCAGGCATCGGCGCTGTCGAGTGCGATGTAAATCGGGCATGTCGCCAAACAGGCAGATGCCTTTAGCGGGTCGCCGCAGCCCGCAATTCCTGCCATTGTCTCCAGAACAGGAACTGGGTGATCCGGGTGCGGTCGAGGCCTGCCGGTGTTCCTGTCTTACTTTCTCGCAGCGCAGCCGGCTCGCGGTGCACGAAACTTTTGTCCCACTCGGGCCAGGGCCGTTCGCCGTGAAGGGTCTTCAGCACGCGAAACAGGGCGTAGTCATCCAGCCAGTGATCTCCGTGCTGGTGCAGGAAGTCCTCGTAATCGGCGACCAGCCCGTTGGCAGGCCGGTTGCTGAATCGCTGGGCCGCCTTCTTGAGCAAGGCGCGCTTGGCCGGAATCAGGCGCCCGAAATCCACATGATCCCGAGGCAGGTGCCCGCAGCGGCTCCGATGTCCCCGGCATCCAGCAAACCGAGCTCGACCAGCGGCGACAGTCCCGAGCAACATGGCGTTACCGGCGAAAGCAGACAGCGGCTGGTAAGGCGAGTCCCCGTAGGCCGTCGGACCGGTGGGCAGAAACTGCCACACACCGACACCCATCTCGACCAGCGTGTCAAGAAAGGCCAGCGAAGACTCTGCAATGTCCCCGATTCCATGGCTGCCCGGAAGGGAACTGATGTGCAGGCCGACTCCGGCCTGGCGCCCCCTTTGGACAATGAAGGACTTCTTGTTATTTTTCCTGGTTTCTTTCATTCATTCTTCTCTTTGACGTAAACCCGGTTGCTCCAGGGAGCCAGTTCGAGCTGTGAATCTTCATCCAGCGTGACCTGTGCGCCGCTGAGAAACTCCCGGTACACGTCGTGATGCAGGTCGCCGCTGAAGGATACGGTGACGGGATTGCCGGAAAAATTGAATACGGCGAAAACCTTGTCCTGATCATTCTCACGAACGAAACTGAATACATTAGCCGGGCACGCTGTTCGTAACCTGCTCCATCGGCGCACCCCAGTGGCCATTCCACAGGGCGGAGTTACCCTTTTTCAGCGCGATCAGCCGTTTGTACAGATCCCCAATCGGGTGTTCCCGCCATTCGATCGGGTCGCGGTCGAAAAACGACAAGCGCTTGGGATTGCCGGCTTCCTGGCCGTTGTAGATCATCGGCACCCCCTCGCTGACCACCGAGAGCACGATGGCGTTTTCCAGCGCCGGCCCAAAGGCTTCGAACTGGGTTCCCTCCCAGGCGTTCTTGTCGTGGTTGCTGACGAACAGCATCCGCATCCCGTCCCTGGGCCAGGAGTTTTCGTTGGTATAGTAGTAAATCCCCAGCGCACCCACGTCGGCTTTACCCATCGCGATGCTGTGGACCGTGTCATTCCAGCTCCAGGCGTAGGTCATGTCGAAGGCCCGGGCGTGCAGGTCCCGCGTTTCCCATTCGGCCAGCATGAAGACCGGGCGAATGGCATCCAGCTCGGCGCGCACGGTGTTCCAGAAATCAACCGGCACGAAGCCGGCCACGTCACAGCGGAAACCATCCATGCCCACTTCGCTGACCCACCATTTCATGGCTTCCGTCATGTAGCGCCGCAGGCCCGGGTTGCTGTAATCGAGTTGGATGACATCCGCCCAGTCCGTCCATGCCGGCGAATGGAATTCGCCCCTCCTGTTGCGCTTGTACCAATCCGGGTGCTGCTCGACCAGCGGGTTGTCCCAGGCGGTGTGGTTGGCAACCCAGTCCAGGATGACGTACATGCCCTGCTCATGGGCGGCGGTGATGAACTGCTTGAGGCTGTCCAGATCGCCATAGTCTGAACTCACACTGTAGTAATCCCGGATGGAATAAGGGCTTCCCATCGCGCCCTTGCGGTTCTTCAGCCCGATTTCCTGCACCGGCATCAGCCAGAGAATGTCCACGCCCAGCTCTTTCAAACGCGGCAATTGCTTTTCAGCCGCGGCAAACGTGCCCTCCGGCGTGAACTGGCGCGTATTGATCTGGTAAATGACAGCGTCACGGCTCCATTCCGGGTGCACGATCTGGACGTAAGGTTTGGGTTGATAACGTTGATCCATTGAATCACCACTGGCGTTTACTGCACCTGGACCCGGAAGCGAGAAACAGGCACAGGCAAATGAGATGTTTGAAGTTCATAGGATTTTCCGGTTTACCTTGTTTGCGGCTCGGCTTCCTTGTCCACCAACAGCGTGGCCAAGCCGGCGAGGATCATGAACACACCGCCGATCACCAGGCCATAGATGGCATGGGCGTTGAAAAACTCGCGCAGCACCAGTCCCAGCACGGAAGCTGCGATGAGCTGCGGGATGACGATGAAGAAATTGAAGATGCCCATGTAGATGCCCATTTTTGCGGTCGGCAAAACGTCCGACAGCAATGCATAGGGCAGCGAAAGAATGGACGCCCAGGCGATGCCGACCCCGATCATCGGCACGATCAGCCAGGCCGGGTCGCGGATAAACAGGAAACTGATCAGGCCGAGACCGCCGATCGACAGGTTCAGCAAATGACTCCAGCGGCAGCCCAGGCGGTGCGCGATGAAGGGTATCGCGATGGCGGCCAGTGCCGCGAACCCATTGTACGAGGCGAACAGCACGCCGACCCAGTTGGCGCCGTCGTTATACGCTTCGCTGGTGACGTCCGTCGTTCCAAAGTGGTAGCTGGTCACGGCCGCGGTGCAGTAAATCCACATCGCGAACAGGGCGAACCAGGAAAAAAACTGCACCACGGCCAACTGCTTCATCACGCGCGGCATGTGGAACAGGTCCTCGACGATGTGATAGAGACCGTTGTCCGTGCGGCCCGCCTTCTGCATCGATCCGGTTACCATCTGCAGCATACCGAAAGCGATGCTGCCTGCCGCCAGGATGTAAAGCTGCTTATCCAGCCCGCGGGCCGCGATCCAGGCCAGGAAGGCCGCGCCGGCAAGGATCCAGGCCAGGCCGCCGTTGCGGTACTTTGAAGCAGACCGCGGTTCGTGCGCTTCGAACGACTTCCACATTTTCATCAGCGGCTTCGAATTCGGCAATTTCTTCAGGCGAATACTCCCTGGTCGAAAACACGGTCCAGGCACACGGCCGCGAGAAATACCCCGCCACCCAGGTAAAACGACCACTTGACCGTGTTCGGTATCTGGCCGGATCCGCCATGTTGCTGACTTCAAACCAGTTCGCCATCATCCACGGCAGGGCCGAGGCGACGATGGCGCCGATGCCGATGAAGAAACTCTGCATCGCGAAACCGAGCGTGCGCTGGGGCTTGGGCAGGTTGTCGCCGACAAAGGCCCGGAACGGCTCCATCGAGATGTTGATGCTGGCGTCCATGATCCACAGCATTCCGGCCGCCACCCACAGGTAGGGCGAGTTGGGCATCACGAGCAGCGCCAGCGAAGCGAGGATGGCGCCACCCAGGAAGTAAGGGCGCCGCCGGCCGAGCCGGTTCCAGGTGCGGTCGCTCAGGTAGCCGATGATCGGCTGGACGATCAGCCCGGTCAGCGGCGCCGCCACCCACAGGATCGGCAGGTCATCGATCTCGGCGCCCAGGGTCTGGAAAATCCGGCTGACGTTCGCGTTCTGCAACGCGAAGCCGAACTGGATGCCGAGGAAGCCGAAACACATGTTCCAGATCTGCCAGAAACTGAGCCGTGGTTTTTGTCTCATTGCGCTGTCTCCCGCCACGAACCGGATCGCAGCGCCGCCACCCGGCGCCAGCCACAACGCCAGAACATCATCCTGCCCCAGGGACTTCTCTTCGATGGTGATGGAGTAAGGGTTGGACTCCCAGTGCGCTCCCGGCCCGTCCCTGTAAATCTGTGCCCGGTAGCTCACGCCTGGCTCAAGAAAATCCAGCGGGATTTCGAGTTGCCGGCCATTTTCGTCGGTAACCGCGCCAAGGAACCAGTCGCGGCCGCCACGTTCCTGCCGGGCAAAAACCACGTAAATCACCGACTTCGCCTGCTATCGCAATGACTCTCTTCCCAGTCGGTGGGCACATCAACGATGAACTGGAAGACGTCCGGCCGGGCTTCGTAGTTTTCCGGCAGGTCGGCCGCCATCTGGATCGGGCTGTAAATGGTGACATACAGCGCCAGTTGCTTGGCCAACGTGGTCTGTACCCGCTGGCTGGACCCCGGTCCCTGGAAAGTCAGGTTGAAAATACCCGGGCGTGAAATCCATCGGTCCGGCCAACAGGCGGGTGTAGGGAAGAATCGCGGTGTGTTCCGGCGGGTTTGGCGGCACGCCCCAGGCGTTGAACTCCTGGCCGCGGGCGCCTTCACGTGACAGCCAGTTCGGATAGGTGCGGCGCAGGCCGGTATCCTTGATGGGTTCGTGCGTATTGATGCTGATTTCGCTGCTTTGCGGCCTCGGTGACCGACCGCAGGTACTCCCCGACCATGAACTGGCCGTCATGCCACTCGTAATGCGCCACACCCTGCGCATCGACGCGCTTGATGTTGCCGCCATCCGCGACATAACCGGTCTTCACCTGGCTCACGCCGACCGATTCGTAAAGCTCGAAAGCGTCTTCCATCTGGTCCGCGTAATGGGAAACACTTCCCGCGGTCTCGTGATGGCCGATCAGCCGGACACCCTGTTTCTTTCCATGTTCGGAAATGGCCTGAAGATCAAAATCAGGATAGGGCTCGGTGAAGCTGAACAGAGTCGCCGTTATGGAACCAGTCGCCATCCCAGCCGACATTCCAGCCTTCCACCAGCACACCGTCAAAGCCATATTTCGCGGCAAAATCCATGTACCGCATGGTTTCTGCGGTCGTTGCGCCGTGAATGGGCCCGCTGCCCCAGGTGCGTTCCTTGATATGCATGGCCCACCAGATGCCGACGTATTTACCGGGTTTCACCCAGGAAACATCACCCAGCGTATTGGGCTCATTCAGGTTCAGGATCAGGCTGGAATTGAGCAGGCCGACCGCGTTTTCGGAAACCTGGATGGTTCGCCAGGGCGTGTGAAACGGTGCGGCGGTTTTGACCCGGATACCGTCCGACCAGGGCGTCAGGTTGGTCTGAAACACGTTGTCGCGCCTCTGATCCAGAACGAAGCCGGCGTAGTCGACCAGCGCGGCCTCGTGAATACTGAGGTGGGTTCCGCTCGGGGTGCGAAGCGTCATCGGCGTATGCGCGGTCTCGATCTCATCAAGCCCGGTCGTGCGGTAAAGGTATTCGTAACGGTTGTAGCGCCGACCGGGAATCCACCAGGCCGTGGAACCCTCGGGCAGGCTGAACTCGGTCAATTCATCGACGATATTGACCTGCATCGAAACCCGGTTGCGCCGGGACCTCGTAGCGGAAACCCAGCCCGTCATCGAACACGCGCACGCGAACATCGAACCGGCGGCCATCCGGGTCGGCAAACTGAAGCAACAGCTCTTCGTGCCGGTCCCGCACCAGGCGCCGCTCGCCCCAGGGTTGCTCCCAGGTCTCATCATGGCTGGCCTTCGCAGTTCCGACCAGCTCCAGGTCCTGGTCAAAAGCCGCCTGGGTTTCAAACCGCAAGCCGAGGCGCGAATCATCCACCAAGGTACTTCGTCGCCGCGGCTCACGGTGTAACGCGGCGAGCCGAAGGGATCCATGGCCAGCGCAAACCGGATGGTGCCGTCGGGCGAGGAAACGCTGGAGACCAGATCATCCGGTCGGGTTTCAGCGACCGCATGGGTCAGGGCGCAGGCCAGGATCAATAAGCCGATCATCCTCATTGCAAGGCACCGGCAAGCGTGGCGAGCGCCGCCATCGGCGGAAGCACAATGGTCACGAACCGGTCGTCATCGACGATTAATTCAGCCGGCGCGTCATCAGGGGCATTGTCGCTTCCGAGGATGTTCGTGTACCGTCCCGGCGACAGGCCAACGGAAACCCGCGCCGTTACTGCTGACGTTCCGGCATTGATGGCGACAAAACCCTGGTCGCCGCGGCTGAAAGCGATGGCTGAGGGATTCAACTCCGTCCAGTTCGTCACCGGTTCACCCTGCGTCTGGTTGCGAAAGCCAACCATCGCGGCAATCGCCGGATCGCGGTGTTCACATACCCATTCGGCGCTGCAGCGGCCTTGCTCATCCACCGGCCGGGTCGACGGCGGCCCCTGGTCGGAGTCGCTGAAGCGGTAACTCGACATGACCATGGGGTAACCATAAGGCCAGGCCAGCATGAAAATATTGGCCAGGCGGTAAACAGCCCATTCACGGTGCGTCAGAATGTCACTGCCGCCGGCATGGCCGCGTTGCACGTCGTGATTGTCGATGAAAACGACGGCCTGCCCAGGCTGCATCCAGCCTTCCCGCGAACCCAGTGATTTCAAACCGGCCAGGTCCTGTTCGGTAAAAGCGCGGTATAGCTCCATGCCGTACCTGAACTCGGTCACCAGGCCGTTGGAGGCGTATTCTTCGCCCGTGATGGGCTCATTACCGCGATCAATCACCTCCTGGACAATAAATGGATCGCCAGGCAAGCGGTCGAGAATGGCTGCGATGTCAGCCGGGTCCATGTGCTTGGCCGCATCGATCCTGAAACCAGCTACACCGGTGTCCTGCAGGTCCTCCAGGTAGGCCGCAATTTTTGCCTGCACGGCTTCATTTCCGGTAGCCAGGTCGGCCAGCTCGGCCAGTTCACAATTCCGGACCTCCCAGGCGTCCTGGTAATTCCTGATGTCGTCGTCGCCGTAGCGGCCGCAATGATGAAAATCGTCATAACCATAGGGCACCGGGTACTCATACCGCCCGTAAACCGAACCGGCCACGCCCACGCCTTCCCCGACGCCGGACATGTGATTGATGACGGCATCCGCGTAAACGTCCACGCCGGCGGCACGGCAACGGCGCACCATTTCCTCGAACTCCGCCCGGCTGCCGCCGCGACTTTCCAGGCGGTAGCTGACGGGTTGATAGCGGGTCCACCACTGATCGCCCGTGACATGCTCCTGTGCCGGGGACACCTGCACCGCGGCGTAGCCATTCGGGCCGAGAAACGTTTCACACTCGCTGGCGACATCCGGCCAGGTCCATTCGAACAGGTGCACGTAAGTGCCGCCAGGCTGAGGGCCTGGAATGGCGGACCGGAAATCGCATGTATGCCGCCACGGCGAGCAACAGGAACACGACCGTTGCAATCGTGTATTTGAGAGAACCCTCAAGACTCACGGGCTAATCCCGACGGCATGCAGTATTTACTGATCACTGTGCTCAGGCGCTCTGGCAGAACATCTTCAGGAACTCATCGTGGCTCGGGATCTTCGGCAACGGCTCCATTTTCAGTTTCCTGGTGTTCGCCAGCTTTTCCTGTAACTGCTGGTCGCTCAGGCCGTCCGCTATCGGGTGATAATCCTGCGGCATAACACCCTGTCCGAGCATCACCTGCAGCCATGAAGGCTCGAGGAAAATGTCCAGCTGATCCTGAACCAGGCTGCCGTTCGATCGGAACAATTCAATTTTTTGCGTCAGGCGCTCCGGCACATCCATATTGCGCGTATCGCGCCAGAACTGGCTGTCGTCCCGTTCGTTCAGGTAGTAGTGCATGATGATGAAATCCCGGATCAGCTCATACTCCCGCTGCGATTGCCGGTTGTACTCATCCACCAGGCCGGTGGTGACTCCGGCATGCGGGAACAGGTGAATCAGGCGGACAATGGCGGACTGGATCAGGTAGATACTGGTGGATTCCAGCGGTTCCAGGAAACCGCTCGACAATCCGACCGCAACGACGTTACGATTCCACTGGTGGCGGGTGCGCCCGGTTCGGAACGGAATGATCCTGGGTTCTCCGGTCGCTTTCGATTCCAGGTTGTTCAGCAGGATATTCGCCGCTTCGTCGTCACTGTAGTGATTGCTGCTGTAAACCAGGCCGTTGCCGTTACGGTGCTGCAACGGTATCCGCCACTGCCAGCCGGCGGAATGGGCGATGGACCGGGTATACGGCAACGTTTCTTCGAACCGTTCCGACGGCACCGCCATCGCGCGGTCACAGGGCAGCCAATGGCCCCAGTCCTCGTAGCCCGTATTCAGTTTCTTGTGGATGAGCAGACCCCGGATCCCGGAGCAGTCAATGAAGAAATCACCCGTCGATGACTTTGCCGTCCCTTAAAACGAGGGACTCGACCTGGCCGCTTTCAGGATGGATATTGACCTGTTCAACCAGGCCTTCGGTTCTTTTCACTCCCCGTTTTTCACTGTATCTCCGCAAGTACGCGCCGTACAGCGATGCGTCGAAATGGTAAGCGTACGGCATCTCCCACATCGGGTCGTTGACCTGCAGCTTGGCGAACTTCCCGGCCTCGGCACAGAGGTAATTCAGGTCGTAATCCCACAGGTTTGACTCGTGGCCTGCCTGTTGCGCCCGGGTCCAGAAATGATGGAAATGACAAAACGCCTGGCTTCGGCCCGGCGCGCCAAACGTGTGGTAATACTGCTCACCCGGCACCCGCCAGTTTTCAAACCGGATGGCGAGCTTGATGGTGGATTTCGTTTCCCGCAAAAATTCGGCTTCATCAATTCCGAGCACGGCATTGACGTGCTGGATCGGCGGGATGGTGGCTTCGCCGACACCGACGATGCCGATTTCCTCCGATTCAACGAGTTCGATTTCGATCGGCTCACCCAAGACCCGCTTGAGAAGCGCTGCGGACATCCAGCCGGCCGTTCCGCCGCCGACGACTACTACTTTACTGATCCTGTTTTTCATGCGTCATTACCACCCAAAAAAAAGCCCTGCCATCCATGATGGCAGGGCCGTGACTCAACACCAAATACGGCTACCAGAATTTGTATATCGCACTGAGCATGTAGTTCGCGCCAAAGCTCTGGTATTTCGTGACCTGGCGTGCGTCATCATTGGTCTGAATGGTGTCTTCATTGGACAGGTTCTGTCCCTGCAATGCGACCGACAGATCCACCCAGCCAGTCCGTCCGCCCGGAAGCCCCGAAGTCATAGCTGATCTGTGCATCCCACAGCGTGGCGCCCTGGTCGGTGGTGGTCACCAGTGACAGGCTCTCACCACGGGTTTCGGACAGGAACTCGGTACGCTTGGTCATGGAAACCCGGAAATCCCATCCGCTTCTTTCATAGAAAGCGATGAAGGAATAGTTCTCGTCGGACAAGCCCGGGATGCGCGTGTCGTCATCCAGCGAACCGTCGATGAAGGTTGCGGTGGCGATCAGACCCAGGCCTTCCAGCTTTTCCCACAGCATGCGGAACGGGAAAGTTGCCTGTAATTCCCAGCCGTGCATGCCTCCGGTCAGGCCGTCTTCACGGTAACTGACGACACCGTCAAAGGTTGCAGGAGTGTGCACAACGCCGTTTTCATCGACCACCTGGTGGTAACCGGGAATGTAGAACTCGGAGAAGTCCGCAACGAACGTACCGTTTCTCGACCAGTTAACCAGGTCCTTGTAGAAATACGCCACGGATACAAAACCGTCGGAGGCGAAGTACCAGTCCCAGGCCAGGTCAAAGTTGTTGGATTCCAGCGGCCGCAACGTCGGGTTGCCCGCGCTTCCGCTCCATGCGCTTTGTTCGACATCGGTCGAATCGACATTGGCCAGGTTAAAGAAGAAGGAAACCTGCTGGTTAGCCCGCATGTCATCCATGCGCGCCCGGCTGATGGTCTTGGACGCCGCGGTGCGAATGTAATGCCCGTTGTCAAAATCGTAAATCACGTTCAGGGTGGGCAGCCACTTGTTGTAGTCATCGCCACCGGAAATCGGAGTGGCCTGTACGAACAGATCCGGACCGGTTTGCGAGCCAAAACCGTCTGAACTCTGATCGGTATGGACGTACTGCAGGCCGACGTTACCGTAGAGCATGCCGCCGCCAAGATTGGTGTCGAAATCCAGCTTGGCAAAGAACGTCGTTACTTTTTCCTTGATCTCGTAGGTATCGCCAAAGCGCTTGGTTTCCAGCGTCTGGGCGTCCGTTGCGATGTAATAGCCATTGTCGAACATGGCAAGGCTGTCGTAAGCAACCACGCCATTGATACCGATGAAATTCAGGTTCGCGGTACCGACACGGTAGTCTTCGGGAATCGGGCCATCATAAGGCCAGGTAGGCGCCGTCAGGAAGAAGCCCTGGTTGTCCTTGGACTTCGGTGCGGTCCGCATAATCCACGCCAAAGGTGACTTCCTGGAAAATTGAAAAGTCCAGGGTGCGGGATGAGTCGAGGCGAAGCGTGGTCAGCTTTTCGTCGAAGATCGGCTGGTTGACAAAACCGTCCTGTGCCTGCGGCGGTCCGATTTTCGAACCATCCGGCAGGGTGACTTCGGCAAACTGCTGCACCGGCGCCAGTCCACCGCCCCAGGCCTGGGGACCGGCAAGCTTGACCAGGTTGAAGTCGGTCAGGTCGACCGGAGTCCCGAAATCGCTGAACACGGCGCCCTGGGGCGTCATGACCCACGAACGCGTGGTCGCCGGACCCTGTGTCGACAGGCCGGGACGGCCCACGCCGGAATAGCTCTCGGCATTGGTGATCGTCTTGTCGACCTGGCTGTGGGCGCCGTCAAACCGGACGATCCACTGTTCGCCGACCTGGTATTCGATATTCATCCCGTATTCTTTCAACGTGGCGTCTTTGCGTTCGGCATCGTTACGGACCACGGATTTGAAGCCGCCGTTGAGATCAGCAGACGTTACCAGGCCGTTGTCCACGCCGGTAATCGTGTAATTGCCGGTTCCCCATTCGGCCAGACCTTCTTCCAGGCCCCGGAACACTCTTTCATCCGAGAAGTCGATGTACAGGCCGTCCAGGGTGATCGTCAGGTCGTCATTCGGTGCAAACTGCACGGCGCCGACGATGGTGTCACGCTTCAGGGTCGCGGACCGGACATAGGAATCGTGGCCGCCGAGAATGACATCGCTCGCACTCGCACTGACTCCGGATGCGGCGTTTGCCGGGTTGGCGTTTGGATAGCCCCAGCCACGGAACTGCTGCTCCTGGCTGGGTGAATCGGTATGCGCATAGGCCAGGGTAATGCCGATCGTGTCATTGGCGAACACGTCAGACATGCTCACCGACCCGCGCCAGCCATTGTCGTCGAAATCCGGGTTGGCCGACTTCAGGTCGTTTTGCTCATACAGGGCGTTAACGACCAGGAACCGTTCCTCATCCAATGGACGGTAGGTCCTCAGGTCGATGATACCGCCGATGCCCTGGGTGGTCAGGGTCGCGTCGGGTGTCTTGTAAACCACCATGCCGCTGACAATTTCAGCCGGATACAGGTCGAATTCCACGCCGCGGTTATCGCCCATGCCCAGCAGCTGGCGGCCGTTGAGCGTGGTTCCGACATAATTCTCATTGAAACCACGAACCGAGATTCCGCTGGTGCGACCGTCACGGCGCTCGCCGGAAACACCGGGCATCCTGGCCAGGGTCTCCGCGATGCTTGAATCAGGCAACTTGCCGATGTCCTCGGCCGAAATGGCTTCGATGATCGAGGTGTTATCGCGCTTGGTTTCAATCGAGTCGATCAGGCTGGCGCGGAATCTGCCGGTGACGAGGACCTCCTCCATGACCGGCTGTTCGGAATCCTTCGGGCCTTCTTCGTCAATCGCATCCTGGGCCCATGCCGCGCCGGGCAGTGCAAGTGCGATGGCGAGGGAAAGCGCGCTGCGGCGCATTACCGGTGAATGACTCTGCTTGATTCGAGAAGGGTTAGAAACTGTTCGACTGGCTGTGCGATTGGCCATTGCCTGTATTCTCCAAATTTTCAATTGGCTCTGTTTATCCCTGTGAGCAACTCTTTCGTGCCTGGACCCCAGGGGAATTAGCGGCGGATGCTAACAACGCCGTTTAACCTTAGCAATGCGTAATATAGACACTTTGCGGGGTCAGAACGTGCTTAAAGCAATGAATACGTTTGCATAAAATGCATAAATGTTATGATTCGCAAGGGAATAGTGAGAATCGTAGAAAATGGGTTCGGGCAAGACGACATCATTTGATATCGCCCATCGCGCCGGTGTGTCACAGGCCACCGTGTCACGAGCCCTGCGCAACAGCCCGCTGGTCAACCCTGAAACGCGCAAACGCGTGCAGGAAATTGCGCGGGAAATGCATTACAGCGTGGATCGAAGCGCGGCCGGCCTCCGCTCCCAGCAAAGCCGGACCCTCGCGCTGCTTTTGTTCGAAGACCCGACTTCCGATGATTCGCAAATCAACCCGTTTTTCCTTTCCCTGCTGGGGAACATCGCCCGTTCGGCAGCTGCTCTTGACTACGATGTGCTGCTTTCGTTTCAGCAACTGAGCGATGACTGGCTGCAGGAGTACCAGTTCAGCAACCGCGCCGATGGAATCATCCTGTTGGGCTACGGAGACTATCGACGAATTTCTTCCCGGCTGAAGCAGTTGCATGACGATGGGGGACATTTCACCATTTTCGGTGCAACGGCCCCTGAACTCGAAGGTCATTCGGTAGGTTGCGACAACAGGGAGGGCGGCGGACTGGCAACCCGGCACCTGCTCAGCCTGGGCCGCACCCGGATCGCTTTTTTCGGCGAAGCGAGCGACGACTGCCCGGAATTCAAACTGCGTTATGAAGGTTATTGCCAGGCTCTTGAAGAGGCCGGACTGGCCGTCAGGGATGAGCTTCACGTTGAAGTAAAAAACCAGGAAACCTCCGGTTTCGAAGCGACCTCGAAGTTTCTGGAAAGCGGTATCGAGTTTGACGCCATTTTCGCCACCACTGACCTGATCGCATTCGGTGTGCTGAAGTGCCTGCGAAAATCCGGCGTCAAGGTTCCCGACGAGGTATCGGTTGTCGGATTCGACGACCTTCCCGCCGCCTCCTATTTCAGCCCGTCACTCACCACGGTGCGGCAGGACACGCGACTCGCTGCACAAACGCTGGTGGGCAACCTGCTGAACATGGTCAACGACGAACCGGTCATATCAGATCTTCTTCCCGTTTCACTGACCATCCGGGGCTCCTGCGGCGGAAGAAAGCCCTAGCCAGGGCCAATTGAATTCGTATTCAACGAACATTCCCGCGACCCGCCCGGTAAAACCCTCTAATGTTCCACCGCATGCATACTTTTCAGAAATCAAAAACAAACGCCTTTTTTGCGCTGCTCAGCCTTCCTTCGACAGCCATGGGTTTTGCTCTATCCATCCAGATTTCGGCACTCAGCTGGATATTAACCACCCAATACAATCTGGATATACACGATGTCGGGCTGGTCTGGGCCGCAGGGCCACTGGCCGGCATCCTGGGACAGGTCATCATCGGTGTCATCAGCGACCGGGTTTGGTTCTGGAACGGACGCAGACGCCCCTTCATCCTGGTGGGCGGAGTACTTGCCGCGTTGATGCTTCTGGCCCTGCCCAACCTTGACATCGTCTCCGGCAGCATTGGCATCGGTGGAATTCTCGGGGTTGCCATCGCGGTGGCGCTGACGCTCGACCTCGCCATCAACGTCAGTTTCAACCCGACCCGGTCGATCATCGCCGATGTCACGGACGCCGGCGACGAGCGCACCAAGGGCTATACCTGGATGCAGACGATCTCGGGCACTTTCGGCGTACTGGCTTATGCGATTGGCGCGGTATTCAGCAATTACGTCTTGATTTATGCCGGCGCGGTCATCGTGCTGCTGTTCTCGGTCGTGCCCACATTGTTCATTGCCGAACCACAAAACCTGGAACCCGGGGTCACGTCCCAAGGCCAGGCTGAAGGCAAACCGTCCGGGAAAGCCGACTCCTTCATCAGCATGCTGGTCGCAATCCGCCCCCTGTGGGGTTTCCTGGTTTATGACATCTATGCCATGGGTCGCCGCATGGCGGGGCTTGAGCCGGCAAATTATTATGCCGAAATTGTGTGCGCGGTCGTCACGATTTTACTGGTGGCACAAGCGCTGTTAGAGAAGGACCGGCACCAGACGGGCAGCCTGACTTCATTCCGTCGCGTGATCGCCGCCCACTCGTTCTCCTGGGTCGGAATCCAGACTACTTTCGTGTTCCTGTTCGCCTATCTGCAGCAACAGCTGCCCGGGTTGACGAACATCGACCTGGGCAGGGTAGGCTCGATGAGCTTCCTGGTGCTGAACGCGGTCGGCGCGCTTCTGCCGGCCCTGGTCCTGATGCCGCTGGCGCATCGCATAGGCCGGATAAGGACCCACGTGGTCTGCCTGGCATTCATGACGGCAGGATACCTGGGCCTTTTTTGGCTGGGCACGACACCCCTTTACATTTACCTGTGGATGGCCGTGGTCGGCATTGGCTGGGCAGCCATGGTCAGCCTGCCGTTCGCCATCGTGTCGCAAAAAGTCAGCCAGGCCCGCATGGGACTGTACATGGGTCTGTTCAATCTCTCGGTTGTTTTACCTCAATTGGTGGTCAGCCTCGGCGTGGCGCTGATGATCAGCCGGGCGCCACACACGAACGTCATATTCCTTGTTTCAGCGGCCAGTCTCGCCCTGTCCGCGATCGCCTGGAGCTTTGTGCCCGAGGACAGTTAAACAGCAAGTTTCCCAGCCCCCTGCTGGCGGTGGTAAAGTTCAGGCTATGCAAACCTTGCTTGCCCTTGTCGCTGTCGGATTCGGCAGCATGTTTGGCGGTCTGAGCCGCTACGGCATGACGCTGGCCACCCAGAACATCTCGGCGTTCAGCATTCCTTATGGAACCCTTCTGTCCAACGTGGCGGGCTGCCTGGTCATCGGGATGATTGCCGGGCTCAGCGGCAAATCGGAATTGATGTCAACCGAGATGCGGCTGCTTCTGGCGACCGGTTTCTGTGGCGGATTTACCACCATGTCCTCGTTTATTTACGAGATCGGGCAGTTCATTCAGGACAAGGAGTATTTTTTTGCATCGACCTATTTTGTCGCCACGCTGGCGGGGGCCGGGATCGCGTTTGCGCTGGGATTGTTGATCATCGAATTTGTCACGAGGTGAGCCATGGAAATTAAAGGCCAGGCGGTATTGCTGAGAATTTTCGTTGGCGAGAGCGACAAAGTCGGGCACCTGCCGCTCTACGAGGCCATCGTCAGGAATGCCCGCGACTCGGGCCTTGCAGGTGCTACCGTTCTCAAGGGTGTCCTGGGTTATGGCGCGACCCACCACATCCATCGTCGGGATCCGTCGGTGAAGAACTGGTCTTCCTCGCGGTTGCTGCGGTTTTCAAACGGCAATATGGCGATCGAACGGGTGTCTGCGGGCGCAGTTTCCGCTGACTGCATCCACAGCAGCGGCCACCTCGTTCTCCACCTCCGCGCAGAGCTGGCGGTTCAGTCACCCCGCGTCCCCGGTCCGAAAATTGCGTTTGCCAGACAAAATAGCCTAACGCCAGAATGACCACGACGAGGATCGAATAATCGAGCTTGCGGCCAGTTACATGAGTGATGGATTGGCTGCGATCAATCTCGGATTCGCGCTTGATACCCTCGGGAGTGACCTCATAGGCCCAGGAGAAGAACACGACGACCGGAAAGCCCAGGGCGATCACCAGCATGATGGTCTGGATGACCCAGTCGGGCGAGCCGATGTTCTCCAGGACCAGGTCAGCTACCTGGACCAGCAGCCAACTGGACACGATGTAGCCCACGGCTACCCGAAAAACATTACGACGTTTGAGTTCGTTGAATAAGGACAATCGCTGGCTTCTGCTCGGCCGCAAGTGTCAACCAGAGTAGTCGTTAACTGCACTTATGCCAACAGGTAAGTCAGCAGCCGGGTTCTGAATACAAACAAGTTCGCCTTCAGATCGCTAGCGAGCGCAAGCCGTCCAACCAGCCATAACTGGCTGTCCGCCGAATGTCAGAACTCGGAGCAACATGAATCTGACGACCTGCCGGAATACAATCGGTCCGCGGTGAGTCTTCAGAAAAATTGGATCCGACCCCTTAATACTGGCCGAGGATGACTTGTCTCAAGCCTGGCAAGCGACAGGCACCGATGCGCTCCAGGTTATGGCGCACCCACTGCTTGGCGATTTCGTTGAAGGCGACGGCGACCTGGCCGGAGGCATACTGTCTACCGGAACCGGATCGACCTGGTATTGCGCCGAAGAAGCCGATCCCACCGACAATCTCAGGGACTGCCTGCAGCGTTGGCCGAACCCGCTGGTGGACCGCCAGGCCGGGGTGGTGGCAGAGCAGGAATGGAACCGCGATTCCGCCGTGTTCTGGGACGTGACAAACCAGGTCGCCAAGAGTACTACCCAATGGATTCTAAGGCTCGCAAACGGCATCCCATTTGCTGACATCGAGGGAGAACCCCTGCCGCTCTACTTCTCACGCCACGCGAGGCTGCGACGGAGCTCGACGATCCGGGCCTGGCGCCGCAACTGCTGGTCATCTACAACGACTAGCCATGATGTAATTCTGGGGTCAGAGTAAAGGGACAGAGTACAGGTCGGGTCAGACCAAAGCTCCGGAGTCCCTTTACTCTGTCCCTTTACTCTGACCCCAGAATTAGGTCCACGAAGATCCTGGACCTTTCCGCTGATCTTGCCCATGGTGATTGAAATTGTCGACGAACAATCAAAAGTCGAGGCGTTTCAAGCAACCTGTTCAGAACTGATCGAACAGGCCGGCTGTGGCGGGCTGGTTACGCTCGAAAACATCCGGGTGATTCGTTACCGGCCGGGGAATAAATCCTGAAATTTGGCCCCTAAGCCTTTACAGATGGTCTTGTACAGCAAATAACCCAGTTGAACCAGGTGCTTACGTTGGTCCGACCCCGGAAATGGTGCTACGTTGGTCCGACCCCGGAAATGTGGCGTCTGCCCGGCGTGGCGGGTGGCGTCGCACGATCTTGGGGCGTCGTGTGGCAAAGTGGTACCATATTATGGTATCATTCCTCAATGAAGCGGAAGCATCGGCGAACCCTAGAACATATTTTTCGCCGACCTGTTAGTGGCGCCATTCCATGGTCAGACATTGAATCTCTTTTCAAGTCACTAGGCGCCGATGTTTCTGAAAGGGCTGGTTCTCGCGTCGCCGTGGTTTTGTTTGGTGAGGTGAGGGTATTCCATAGGCCTCACCCGTCGCCCAGCACTGACAAGGGTGCCGTCGCCAGCATTCGCAAATGGCTGGAGTTTTACGAGGTGAAACCGTGAACATTATGGAAATTGACGGCTTCAAAGCCAAGATTCAGTACGATCCGGAGCTTGATCAATTTCGGGGAGAGATCCTGGGGTTGAACGGAGGTGCTGATTTCTATGGTAATTCCCCCGCTGCCCTGCGTCGGGAGTTTAAGCGCTCACTCAAGGTGTTCCTGGAAGTTTGTAAAGAGAAGAACATCCCACCGACCAAGAAGTTTTCGGGAAAATTCAACCTTAGAATTCCACCCAACCTCCATGGCGAGATTGCAAATCGGGCTGCTGCCGAAGACAAGAGTATCAATCAGTGGGTGTCAGAGGTTCTTGAAGAGTCAGTCGGTGGATAAATTGACAAAGAAATTTGGGCCCAGTGTTCTCACCGTTAAAGCGGCCCCCAGCCGGCTGCCTGGTTGAACCAGGTCATGTATTCGCGGTACCAGTCACTGGCCGACCAGTCCCGGGACGGCGCACCTGCCGCGAAGGGTGCGGGCGCTTTCAGCGCAACCCGGCCGCTGCCCAGCACGGCTGACGGCGGCATCCCGAAGCGGCTGCGAAAACGGCGTGAAAAGGCGCTCGGGTCGGGATAGCCCCAAGCCGCCGCCACCTTGCCCACTCGGGTGCGATCAGGGTCCGAGTAGCACAGCTCGATGCGGCAACGCTCCAGCCTCGCGTCGTTCAGAAAACGCACCACGCCGCCGACCGGCTCGAATGCCCGGTAAACCGTGCTGCGCGAGACATGGAAGTGCCGGCACAGATCGGCCACGCCGACTTCGCTGCGCAACCGCACGGTCAGGTACTGCTGCATGGCGCCAAACGTGACCGGCGCATCCTGCGTGGACTGGCGCCCGAGCAGCCCGTCCAGGAAGCCAAGAAATGCCTGGGCAAGCCCCTCGGCCTGTACCAGTGAGATCTGTTCAAGGGCGGCCTGCAACTCACGCCACAGTAGCGACAGCATGCGGCCTTCAGGCGCGTCCATGGACCAGGAAATCACCGGGTTACCCGGGTCCAGGGCGGAGCCGAACTGCAGCCGGCGGCGCGGAATCATGATCGACTGCAGGCTCATCGCCGTGGCCTCGGCCTCGAAACCGCAAGACCAGTCGCGCAGGTGGACATGACGCGGCAGCAGGCGCCGGTATCCGCCGTCCATCTGCAACGTCTGCTCGCCGGACAGTTGCATCTCGAGCACGAAAAAGTCACTGTCGGCACCCCGCAGATGGCGCTCATCCCGAACGAAGCGCATAGGACTGAAGGTCACGACCGAGAACACCAGGTCACTGACCCGGTAGCCGGTGGCATGGACAGCCAACTCGGCCGAATCCCCGTTGGCCCAGCTTTCATAAAGCGATTGGGTCAGCAGCGATAACGCCTTTTGACGCTCGGCTGGCGGAAAGCGCTGCGTATCGAATCGTATCCTCGGTACTCTTGCTGATTCTGGTTGGTGACTCATAGACCTCCCGGCGCCCCGGCCGCGATGACTTCCATCTGCCTCAGGGACTCTGCCATGAGACGTCAGGTCAACACATACTGAGACTCACAGCCTACCACTTGCAGGGAATTCGGCACTACACTTTTTAGACAGAACGAGAGGCGAGGCTTCGCTGGCGGCAGCCGCCAATGCGCCGACGTCACTCGATATATAAGTCATTCGGAGAGTCTAAAATGCAATATGCCACCCGATCTGCCCGGTTCGCCATTGTCTTTGTGTTGCTGCTGTCCCTCATCGGGTCGACCAATACCCTTGCCCAGTCCGCCTCTTGCTCCACTGCCACGGGCTGCGCCTTCGTCATGCTTAATGGCATCGTTGGCGGCCTCGGCAACAAAGTGTCGGGCGCACTCTGGGGCTGGGTATTTGGAGGGGGTTCTGCCACCGACAATTCCGGAATCGTTGACGAACTCGACACCATCGAAACCACGCTCAAGAATATCGAAGGGGAACTGGTTCAGATCGAAAAGGATATCGAGCAACTCAACTGCGGTCTCGATTTTGGTGCTCTCAATCAGTACGCCTCCGGCATCCAGACGTATTTCCAGATGTACCAGAGTTGGGTGAAAGACATGCAGAATAATGGGGCCATGCCAGATCCCGGGGACTTGTCCGAGTGGGCCAATTGCGTTGTAGGCCTTCCCAAGTCAGGGCAAAGCTGTGCTGTCTCAGGCAACGTTTCCGTGCAGACGATGTTGCAGGGGTTTTCCAATGCGGCGACATCGACGGCCGGCTCGGAAGGGTCGATCGGCGCCTGCGTCAAAGCCTCATCTACACTCCCGGAGGAGAATTCGCTGGACGACCGGTTGTTCTATTCGACCTACGTCGAGCCGATTACCCAATGGTATCTCGGGGTCAATGCCCAGGGTATGGCCGTGCTGGCCGAAGCCTGGCATTACCGCGCATGGCAGGACGCGGGTTCGCCAACCGTGGACGACCCGGACGATATTTACGAGGCCATCTGCCCCGCCGGAGCAAAGTCGACGAATTGTTACGACCCGATCAACTATTACAACGATGTCTTCTTTGAAAACGTCAAATCGCAAATGCTGGCCGGCGGCGCACCCTACAGCACGGACGAATATCTCATGCTCAACGGCAGCGGCAACTCATACTTGTTGGCGAGGTCGATCGAAGCCTACGAAAAAGCACTAGATCCCGACAACACAGCGGGCTGTGCCACCAGCGCGCCCGGATCTCGCGACTCCGAAACGCCCTGTGGCAAAACCGTCGGTTACTATGACGATCCCTTTCCGAGTGTGAGTTTCGGGCCATACGGTTATGGCGGCACCGATGCAAAAGGCGATTCATATGGCAATTGGGTTTCGTCAGTAGCCCCCAACTTTCAAGTCATGCTCGACCAGTTCGGATTCAACACGCTCCCCTTTAGCGGGGTGACCCTTTCGCGCCAGTTGTGCACCTTGAGCTCCAGCGATGGGGATACCACGAACTGCCTGCAGGCGAACGGCGGAGCGGGGCTGCAGGTCGGCAACAAGATTATTCAATTCAGCGACCTGGAAACCAGCGCCCCGTGGGTGCTTGCACACATTGGGCACCCGTTGATCCGGTTTGCCGACGGCGCTTTGAAGAACACAACTTCGACCCAACCTTTTATGAACGCTGCATACGAGGAAATTTTCATCAATTACGGTGAATCCTGCGGCCCCACAGAGTATATTAACTACCGCAGTTCGGGCACAAACCAATCGAAGGATCCTGACTACTACATCTTCTCCATATGCTACGACCCCTATAAAGACTTAACCCAGTTCCTTGACTGGACGCATATTCCTAACTTCGACCCGCGCAACCCGGTAAGGCAATATCGCTGGCCGGCACTCGACTGGACCGCGCTGACCTGCAGCGATGGCTCATCAGCCAGCAAAGCGTTCATTGCCGCAGGCATGCCTACGATGTGCGGTGCCGACTTCGAAGCCTGGTTCGAGACCTTCGTTCCACCCGGCCCCTCGACCACCACGATCTCGGCCACCGCAGACACGACCTTGAGCTCTGCCGCGCCCAACAGCAACGATGGTGCGGGTTGGTATCTGTCGCTAAGCGCCAACCCGCCGCGCGGCAATCACAGGCGTGCCTTGCTGGGCTTCGATCCGGATGCGCTGCAGGCAGCCCTGGCCGCCGGCGAAGTGCAGGCTGTGTTCCTGACACTGACACCGGAAGCCCTGGTGTCCTCGGAGTCTGACTTGTCCCAGGCCTGGCAAGCGACCGGCGCCAATGCTATCCATGTTGTGGCGCATCCATTTCTTGGCGATTTCGTTGAAGGTGACGGCGACCTGGCCGGCAGCGTACCCTCCAGTGGAACCGGTTCGACCTGGTATTGCGCCGAAGAAGCTGATCCCACCGACAATCTCAGGGACTGCCTGCAGCGCTGGCCGAGCCCGCTGGTGAACCGCCGGGACGGCGTCGTCGCGCGGCAGGAATGGAACCGGGATTCGGCGTGACCTGGGACGTGACAAACCACGTCGCCGGGGGTACGACCCAGTGGATTCTCAGGCTCGAGAACGGCATTCCGTTTGCTGACATCGAAGGCGAACCCACGCCGCTCTATTTCTCGCGCGAAGCTGCCGAGGGGCTCGGTAATCCGAGCCTGGCGCCGCAACTGCTGGTCCTTTACAACGACTAGCCAGGTTGGGGCTGCGCCCGGACTCGCCTTACACGGCGGGCATCAATGTGGTTCTTCGATCCGGCCCAGGTCTTCGCTCGCCGTTTCTTTCAGTCCGGATTCCTGCAATTCGAACGTCCTGCGCATTTTCTGTCGCGGACAGCACATGGCGTCTTCGGGCCCGGCCTGGATCACTTCGAAAACCAGTTTCCCGTCGATGACTTCGGCTGTCTGAACTTTTACCCGGTCTCCCAGCGGTGCGGTTCCGGTGTTGATCAGCGCGCCGCCTGCGTCGCGGTCCATGACCGCGATGTAAACATAGGTGCCTGATCCGCCCGAACTGGTCCAGATCAACACCACGGCCTCGTCAATTCCGTCGTTGTCGACATCGCCATAAAGACTGAATTGCCTGGCCAGGCCCACGGAAGGACGCGAAGCCCCGCCCTCGACGTATGGCTCTCCCCGCCATTCGCCATCCACCAGGGTGACGGGTGCATCTTCCACACCCACATAAGTCGCATTGAGTAACTCCGTTAATAATGGGGGCGGCGCGGCAGGGGCCGCCACCGCATCGCCGTTATCCGTCCGGCCGTCGCAGGCGGCGATGGCCAGCAACAATACCGTCAGCGCCAGCCTCTGCCACCGTGCGGTCACCATATACTGCCCAGCGCGACGGTGATGGCTTCGTTGCTGACCCCGCTGGACTCCTCCGAGGCCAGGAAGGCGATCACTTCGGCGACTTCCTGGGTGTCACCACCCGGCCCGGGGGATACAGTTTCGCCCGTTCAGCCCAGACTTCATCGACGCTGATCCCCCGCTCTTTTGCCTCGGCTTTGGCTGAATTTTCGGCCATCTCGGTTCGCACCCAACCCGGCAGAACGGCGTTTGAGGTAATGCCGTGCGGACCGCCATCCTGCGCGACAGAGCGCATCAGCCCCAGCAGTCCGTGCTTTGAACTGTTGTAGGCCGAGCCGGCATATTCTGCGACCTGGCCGGCCGTGGAACTGGTAAAAACCACGCGCCCATAACCTTGCTCCACCATACCCGCCGTGACCAGGCGGGACAGGTGAAACGGCCCGTCCAGGTTGATCCGGATGGTTTCGTCCCACAGTTCCGGGTCCTGTTCCCAGATCACCCGCTCGTGGGCCGAGCCAATGCCGTGGTTACAGACGAAGATCCCGATCGGCCCGAGCCTGGCCAGGGTCTCCTCCACGGCGTGAGAACAGCCCCGGGCCGTGCCCAGGTCGGCCACCACGTAATCGAGCCCGAGGCTGGCCAGTTCATCTTCACTGCGCGCCACCGCCATCACGCGTGCGCCCCTTGCAGCCAGCAATTCCGCCGTGACCCGCCCGATCCCGCGGCCGGCCCCGGTCACCAGTGCAACTCTTCCTTTCACTCCCGACATGATTTACTCCGTTTTGGGTACCCGCATGGCGTTAACAGGCACCGGTTCAATAACCACGCTCAAAATCGATCCGGTATTTCAGCGTTTCACCGGCACAATACCTCCGGTAATTTTCCCGGAAAATGGCGGCGATGTCTCTTGGCCGGCTCCCGCCGGAAATATGTCCCGTCACGATCACGCCAGGGGCGTTCCACAAGGGGCTGTCCTCCGGCAAAGGCTCCTGCTGGAACACATCGAGCACGGCGCCAGCCAGTTCGCCGGCAAAGAGGGCGCTGGGCCAGGGCGGTTTCATCAACCAGGTTCCCGCGGCCGACATTGACCAGGCAACACTGTTTTTTCATGCATTTGAAGGCTTCCGCATCCAGCAGGAGCCGGGTTTCGGGCGTATCCGGTAATACACAAACCACGTAGTCCGGCTCCGCCAGGAAACGTTTCAACTGATCCGCCGGATAAACCCGGTCAAACCCTTCCACCGGGGCGCCGCTCCGGCTGAAACCGGTCACGGTGACGCCAAAAGGTTTTAGCATGCGGGCAAAGTAACTCCCGATGGAGCCCGTACCCATAATCCCGATGGTCTTGCCTTGCAGCGTACCCGAATGCTCATCCCACCAGCTGCGATTCGCCTGGCGCCCGAGCCGTTCAAAGATTTTCAGTTCATTGGCCAGAAGGTAGCCCAGGACATATTCAGCCATATCCGGGCCGAAGGTGTCCTTGACCCCGGTCAGCAGGTAATCCGTGCGCCCGGTATTCAGAATGGGCGTGACGCCGGCCCAACTGGACTGCACCCAGCGAACCTCCGGCCATTCAGAAATCACCCGGGCTACCAGGTCCGGCTGCCCCAGGACGATCTCCTGTCCGGAATATGCCTCGCGCGCGGCGCCTGCCGTTGCAACAGCCGTGAAATTGACGCCTGCTCCTGACAGCTCCTCGAAAAAGGGGAGGTATTCCCCGGCATCGGAAGCCAGGATCAGAACCGGCGGAAATTCGACCTTCATGGGCGCTCTCTTGCAGACATCCTGGTGCGTATTGTGCTCTGGAGTATCATTACACAGCCTGACCGCTGTCGGGTGCAACTTGGATCAGAGGTTCCCTGAATGAGCATCAAGAACACGCGTATCGTACTGGCCAGCCGCCCCAAGGGCCTGCCGGCGGCGGAAAACTACCGGATTGAGAAAACGCCCGTGCCAAAACTCGGCAAGGGGCAGGCGCTGATCAAGGTGCTTTACCTGTCGCTGGACCCGTACATGCGCGGCCGGATGAGTGAAGAAAAATCCTATGCCGATCCGGTGCCCGTAGGGGGCGTGATAACGGGAGAATCGGCCGGCGTGGTGATCAAGTCCAATTCCATGCGATTCCGGGAAGGTGACTATGTCTGTTGCCCTTCCGGCTGGCAGTCATACTTCGTCGCAGACGAAAACGACCTGATGATCTATCCCGTCGATCCGTCACGGGTTCCGCTGTCCACCTACCTGGGTGTTTGCGGCATGCCGGGGCGCACTGCTTACTTTGGGCTAATGCGCGAAGCCAAGCCCCGGGCAGGGGAAACCCTGGTCGTTTCCGCCGCGTCCGGCGCAGTAGGATCCGTGGTCGGGCAGATTGGAAAAATGGAGCGGTTGCGCGTGGTCGGCGTGGCCGGGGGAAAAGAAAAATGCGCCTGGGTCAAAGACGAGCTTGGATTTGACGAATGTATCGACTACAAGGCCGGCAACCTGGATGACGCACTGGCCCGCGCCTGTCCCGCCGGCATCGATATCTACTTCGAATCGGTGGGCGGCGCGTTGTCCGAAGCGGTGGCGAAACAGTTGAACCCCGGGGCGCGTGTTCCGATCTGCGGTTACATCTCCAGTTACAACGCGAAGAAAATTGCCGCGACACGCACACCGTTCGACATTTTCGGGGAAATGGAGAACCCGCCCTGGCACCGGTTCTTTCTCGTATTCAACTACCTTTCGGAATATGAAGAAGCCAACAGGAAACTGGTGGAGTGGGTGTCCAATGGCAAGCTGAAGTACCGCGAAACCATCGTCAAGGGATTGGAGAAAGCACCGGAATATTTCAACTGGCTGTTCGAAGGACGGAATTTCGGCAAGCTGATCGTCCGGGTGGCGAAGGACAAGCCGTGAGTTTGGTGTAATTGCCGGATCATTCAATCCGCTATGCCATATCTTTCTTTCAGCTCCTTGATTTCACTCAACCGTTCCTGATGCTTTTGCTCCCGGATCTCCTGGTTGTGTATGCTTTGGTGTTTCAGTTTGACGTTGATGAAATCGTTGATCCAGCCACCAGGAAGAAAAGCGTTTGGCCCGTCTGATGAGATGGAATATTGGCGCCCCTCGCTGTGAACGTGCGTTTTCATTGGTATTTCGATGAGGCAGCGATCTGAATCATCGTAAAGAAACAGGCTGAAGAGTTTCGTGCTCACGCGCCAACCTTGCTTTTCTTCATCGTCAACGAATTTGTACTTGGCCCCTTTCAATTCGAATTCAAATTCATTCAGCCCGCTTTTATTGCTCACGCGCAAAATTTTAACGTTGTACCACGCACCGTCCTGAATGTAACGGTCCAATGAATGTGGACTGGTATACCGCAAAAGACTTTTGTACAGACCCCAAATGTGATGTGAGATGTCAGTGTCCCTGGCAATTTGCTTGCGATCTTCGATGAGCTTTTGCAGTCTTTCCAATTCGGCCTCGCTCTGCTCTGCGGTCAGAACCCGGGTTTCGCTCCCGGTGAAGGGCTGTTCTGGCTCAGGTGGTGTGCGCCTCCCGGCTTTGGGACTGACGTTGAATCGGTCCAAAATAATGCGCTTGATCCGCTGTTGGTTTTTTCTGACAAGTATGATTGCAGCCACGATGACCGCCACCACAATTACAATTAATAGTTCACTTGTCATTTTCGGAATTTCTGGTGACAGACCTTTACCGTTTATTCGGGTTTAAACAAGACCATTACAATCCAGTCATCAGGTTCGGCGCCTGATGTGTATCAATATACTGACATCCCGGTTAGAGAAGTAAACTTGCCTAAAGGTGCGCCACCCAGGAATCTTCGGGAATAATTTTCACTGAGCTGTCTTTCGCGCGAAGCCTCATGGCTTTTTCGATTTCGGTACCCAGGCCGCCAGTGCGCCATTCGTCAACCCCCAGGCCGCCCACCACCAGGTATTGCACCTCGCTGCCGACGGATGGATTCACGACACCGCCCCGTTTCTCGATCTCGGACTTACAGACCTCCGCTGGGCCCGTAAACAAAATTGCCGGTCAGGCAGAATCTCGTCTTGTTGAAATCGATCAGGCCCGGTTCGTCAAACCACAGTTCAGTCAGGTCGACCTGCTCGGCCAGGTCTTCCAGCCGGTCTTCCACCAGCAGGGTCAGGGTTTCCACCAGGTGGCTGCGCTCTTCCTCGGTGATAACGCCGTCTTCCAGCACTTCCTTGATCCGCTTGTGAATGACGTTTCCGGGGAACGAGGAGGTCATCTGATACCGCTCCTCCAGCCACTCGTTCAGGAAATTGATTTCACTGTCACTCAGTTCCTGGTCCGCCAGCAGTCCCCGGGCCAGTCCAAGCAGTTCACCCAGTGACTGTTTCAGTGTTTCTGACGGGCTGGAAGTCATGATTACCACCTTGAATAGTGTTTCTGTAAAAGTTTACTCTAGCAGCACTTAAAATGTTTTCACAGTATCCGGGCCACACTCGTCCACCAAGACCCGCCAATCAATCAGGAAAATCCCTATGAAATCCCTGCGCTACAGGTTCGGAAATACCTTCACCGTCCTCATGATTTCGCTGGCGGTCTGCAGCCCCGCGAACGCGGACCTGGATTCCGCAGAGCTCTCCGCATTTGTCGAGACCGGCATGGAACTTTGGCATGTGCCCGGAATGGCGGTTGCCGTCGTATCCGGCAACGAGGTGCTGTATCAAAAGGGTTTTGGCGAAACCGCCCTGACGGACGGCAAGCCGGTGGACGAGCACACGCTGTTTGCCATCGCCTCGACCACCAAGGCCATGGTCGTTTCAGGCATCCTGATGCTGGTTGACGAAAACAAACTGTCGCTCGATGACCCGGTCACCAGGTACCTGCCGGAACTGCATTTCAGCGACCCGATGCTGACGGAGCAACTCATGGTGCGTGACCTCCTGTCCCACCGCACCGGATTGCCCAGCACCGACTACTGGTCGTTTTTCCAGGACATGCCGCTGGACGAGCAAATCCGGCGCCTCGAGGCCATCCCGGCGGCAGCGCCCTTGCGCACCCGCCTGATTTACCAGAACACGATGTTTGAACTGGCCGGCCTGATCATTGAGCGGCTCAGCGGAAAGCGTTGGGACGTTTTCCTCAAAGAGCGCCTGTGGGGGCCGATCGGCATGAACGAGACGTTTGGCGCACGCGGGCAGATTGAAGACACCCTGGTATACGTGAAGCCTTACTATTTTCAGGACGATGAACTGGTTCTTGCCGAGTGGGACATCCCGGCCGATCTTGCCGAAGCTGCAGGTTCCGTCTGGTCATCGATCCACGACATGAGCCTTTGGGCCCAGTTTCTGCTGCGCGGCGGCGTAACGGTGGATGGAGAGCGCCTGATCACGGAAGCCCGTTTTGCCGAAATGTTCGAGCCGCAGCAACTGGCCACGCCGGAAGATTTCTACCCGACGGTCGCTCTCACCCAACCCAACTGGCGCAGCTACGGGCTGGCCTGGTTTCAACAGGATTTCCAGGGGCAGGAAAATCGACTTCCACACCGGCAGCCTCAGCGGCCTGATCGCCATCATCGGCCTGGACCGCGCCAATGACCGCGCCGTGGTTGTCCTGGGCAATCGTGACCACGCCGAAATGCGCCATGCCATATTGTGGGATGTGATGGATAACAGCCCGCCGGGTGAGCGGCGCGACTGGAACCGGGAGATGGTTGATCTGTACGCCGGACTGACGGATCAACAGGCTGCAAAATGGGCGGCGATCGAACAAAAGCGTCTCCCGGGCACCCAAACCAGCCTGTCGCTGGATGCATTATGCCGGCGCCTATGAAAGCCCGGGCATCGGCAAGATCACCATCGAGAATTCACCCGACGGGTTGATCCTCAAAACCGCCAAGGTCGAGTTGCCGATGAGCCATTGGCACCTGGATACCTTCCTGGTGGATTACGAGCCCTGGGGGTTGCGCGAATTCGCCGAGTTTCGCATTGGACCGGATGGTTCGGTTTCCTCGATCGAACTGTTCGGCGAGAGTTTTCACCCGGCCGGCAAGGCGGACTGAACCTGGCTCAACGGGTCGAATCCCTGACCTGGCGCGGACCCGCGAACACTTCTCCGGTTTGTCCGTGGATGGAGACGATGTCACCCGCTGAAAAGTCCGGGAAGGAACGCCACCAGGCGCACGCAGTTCGGCGCTCTTGCCGTGCACCCGCAACTCCCCGACACCCAGCACCGCTGAGAAAGGCTTGTCGTCGATGCCATGAACCGCTACCGCCGCGTGCGAGGTCGACCCGCCCCGGGCAGCCAGCAGTCCGTCCACTGACAGGATCAGCGGAATCTCGTCCGGAATCGGGTTTTCCAAAACCAACAGAATGCCGTCCACATCTGCTCTGCTTTCCAGGTCCGACGACTTCAGCCGGCTGACGTCTTCGGCGTCAAAAGCAATCACACCGCGGAATGCGCCACCGCTGATCCCGATACCCCGGCCATCCGCGGGCCCAGGTTCCTCGAAAGTCCGGGGGCTGCTGTGATGTCCCATTTCCGCGCTGCGGGTCTGGAGTATGCTGAGCACACCGCGTTCCACGGTAAATTCGATCTCGGCATCGGAACCGAGGAAGCGCCTCAGCCGGGCGCTGATGTGATTGAGTTTACGCTCCAGCATCGGCGCCTGGGAACGCAGTTCCTGCACCGGCTCGAAGGATTGCGCCGCGGTCAACCCGCCCACCAGGTCATCACCGCAGGCGCTGAATTTCACGTCTCCCGTGAAGACCCGGAAGCCCGATGTGGTCACTCTCGTTTGGGGAATGACGCCGGTCAGCGAGATTCGCATTTCATCCATACCGGGCTTCAGGTCTTCTTCATTGGTCCGGTTACCGCAAGCCATCTCCTGGACGATCACGGCCGTATTCCATCCTTCGCTCAGATGCTTGATTTCGCGATAGCGGCGCGCCCTTTGTCCTTGCCACGAGTCATGAACGGCCCGCATCGCCGTTTTCAGTTGCAATTCCGGGTTATTGAGAATTGCGTCGAGCGCCTCACCGTGGCCCGCCTCCCGGATGGCCGTCTTGGAGGCTTCAACGACCTCGCGCATCGCCGCTCCCGGCAGGTCGGTCTTGAGGCTCACACCATGACGGCGCTTGGCTTCCTCCACCAGGTCGTATTCTTCCAGGTCCAGCTGCCACACTGCCGCCGCGTAGGAAGCCAGGAAGCGTCGATAGGCATCCCAGGCGAACCATTCATCTTCGAGCGCCAGCGCTTGCGCAATGGCGTCGGTCATTCCCGTGAACACGACGGTGGTCAGCATCCCGGGCATCGAAAATACCGAACCACCACGCACGGCAAGCAAAAGTGGCGCTTCGACATCACCAAAACGTACATTTCTTCCTTCATTGGCGGCGATGTCCTGCTCGAGTACATGGACGTGCTGCAGCAATTCCTGCTCCAGCCGCCTGGATTCGCTGTTATGAAGGTTCATGCGCGGCAGCACCGTCGGAATGATAAATGCGTCGCGGGTCGGTATGCCCAGGTAGGCAATGTAGACCAGGCCGGCACCTTTCCCGCCGTAGCGCCCTTGCAAGCTGGCCGCTTTCCAGTCCTCGACCCGCCGCACGATGTCCTCGGTATGGGACAGGTGGACGAAATCCCAGGGATCGTCGCCCAGGACGCCACTTCCCAACCCGGACAAAGTCTCGCGATTTTCGGCAATGTGGGTTCGGGCCAGATCCGAAAAGTGCACCAGGCTGTTAAGGTCATGCATGGTGCGCTGGAAATTGCCCTGCACCGCGCGCATTTCATTGGCGCTGTAGCCCAGGTGCTCCGCCATCACCTCGTAGGCTTCACTGACCCGCAACACCAGCCGGTGGTAGTTACGCTGGATCTGTTCGAGCACATCAAGCAATTCGGATGGCTTGCGCGCCGGGTGAACCAGCATGGCTGAAAGATCCCAAAGTTCGCGTGAGAACAAACCGTCACGGTCAAGGTTACCGGCACAAAGGAATACGATTCGCAGGCATTCGGACAGATTCATGCCGGCTTCGTGGTAACCGGATGCGACATGACGAAGGGCAAAGAAACCCAGTTCCTCCAGGACACAGTCCAGCTGGTGTAAAAGATAGCGCTGGCTTGAAAAAACGCCATTTCCAACCAGGGTGTTCAGCTGACGCCGCAAGGTACAACTGCGCTCGAACGCTTTGAACGGGTTACTACCCTGGTACCAATCAAGCAGCTCATCCAGCGCACTGAACAGCGCGTCACGGTGATCGTGGCAAATACGCTGGCTGAAAGCGGCAACCGCCGCACGCGCCTGCTCAGCGACCCGGTTTTCGGGGAATCCCGGTTCGCCTGGCACTTCACTTTGCAGCGCCAGCAACGCGCTTTCAAATGAATCACGGGCATCAACCGCCCAGGCGCCGTCTCGCGCTTTGCTGACCAGGCTGCGCAAGCGATGCTGATAAACCCAGCGATTTCCTGCACGCACTCCATTGACGAGAAGGGATTCAAGCTCTTCATCGATGGAGTTGGTGGATTCACAGGACAACAATTCATGCGTGTACGCCTCTTGCCACTCTTTGATACGTGTGGCCATTTGCGAGGTTCCCAGCAGTTGCTCGAGATCGTTCACAATCCGTGACAGCAATTCCAGCACCCGGGTATCCGAGCGGGCGGAGTGGTCCGCATCACCCGGAATTTCACGCGCCGGATCCGGAAATATCGCCTCACCTGTTTTCAGCCAGTCGAGGTAAGCCCGGGCAAGACGGAGGGTCTGTTTGCCCATCGCATGATGTGTACTCCTGCGAATCTCGTTGGCGATCGCACTGCCGCGGACATAAACCTCGGAAAGATCAATGGTGTCCTGCCAGACTTCGTCGATCAGTTTGGGCCGGGAGACGAGACCTGAAATACTGCGAACGAGAACTCGTGCAGACAGGCGCAGGCGCCGGGCGAACGGACCGTTCATGAAGTCAATCAATTCATTGCGAACCTGGACGATTTCCGGCCTGAGATTCTTGGCGCTGGTGACACCACGATAGGAGGCACTGCACAGTCGGGCTACGAGGAAACGTAACAGGTAGACCGCCTCGTGGCGGCTGCCGCAGGTATTCAGGCGATGCAACAGGCGCGCCAGGTCACGCAGGCGCGATACCATTATGGTGGGCATATCATCGATATTCAGGTCGTATATTTCCCGTTCAAGATCTATGACCGTTCCGTTCCGGCCACTGAGCGCCTCGATCAGTTCATCTGTAATCAGCGTGCCCTGCGGCAAACGTACTTCGGCGATTACCCGGGTTGATTCCTGCGTCACTTCGTGGATCGACAGCCGGCCATGTGCATCGTAGGGAACGATCAGGCCGTCACCGGACCTGATAATGCGGTGGTTGGCGATTTCAAACATCCGGTAACGGCGGTGCAGGTGCCCCATGGTCTGCAAATAGGTACGCAGGGCGACGCGGTGATCGTTGCCTGCATCACCAGGTCCGTAAGCGGTGATCAGGGCTCGATCCAGGACGGCGATGTGCTCATGCTCCTGTTGCTGGAAGGTTGGCTCCCTGCTGGTTGCGACCACCCGGGTGGAGATTTGCGACTTGGGAACGGGAACCCGCTCTTCGTGCTTTGCATAGATCCCGGTCAATTCCCTCAGTGCCTCGTGCAGCGGCAGGCCCTGGTCCTCGAGTTTCATACTCACCTCGCGTAAAGCGTCCAGGTAATCAGGAAAGCGGCTCCCATGAATGATTACCTGGTTTACGGCAGCAAGACGCTCAACGATTCCGAGCAGTTCTTCGCGCAGGAATTCGTAAAGATCCTGGCCCCGGACGTGCGCCACCCCGCGCGCCAATGCAAGCGAGATGGATAAAATCGCGTTCATACCGAGATTCTGCTTGCGCTGCATCACGCGTACCTGATCCGCGTGGCTGGCTCCTTCGGGCAATTTTCCACGCCGTATTGCCGTCGATAATTCCAGGTTCAGCAAAGCGCGATCGATATCGAGTAGGTTCCAGTCCGCCAGGTTCCTGTCCTCAAACAGTGGCGCGGCAAACTCGTGCACGTTGTCCACCGCGTACAGGCAGCCCTTCCCGCCGTACCGGCTGGCGCGCCTGAAGAGTTCCAGCAAGACCTCGTCCCCGGTTGACTCCACCTGTGCCCGTTTCACTTCCTTTTTGAATCCAAACACGCCGGTTTCCACTTCCTCCAGCAGGCCCGGGTGCTGCTCCACGGCTTCGCGGTATTCGGCACGTTCGAAAGTCGCGTCCACCAGGTGCACGGCTTCACCCGAGCCGGAAGAAGTGCCCAGCGGCGTCGCCCCGTGGAAGGACAGGCGCACACGGCTGTCCCCACGCCCTCCAGGCAGAGACAGGTGGACATCAACACCCACCGTGGGAATTCCGGCGTTGGTGGGTTCTTCCCGTGCCCGTAAACGTTCGACTATCGCAAAATCCGGCAGGTCCGGCTCACTTACTGCTGCCTCGATCACCCGTTCCATTTGCGTTGCAACGGCCTGGTATTTCACCAACCGTTCCGTGTTGGCGCCTCCACCGCACTTCAGCCCGAGGGCATTGGTGGCCAGGGCGATGTGCGCTTCCATATCGTCGTTCGGGCTCTTCGATCGATGTGAAACGATCAGCTCCAGGTCTTTACCCAGGGTCACGAGGATCGCCAGCAGGGTTTCGTACAGGGTTCCAATCTGGTTGGCCTTGACCAGCACTGCATTGATCAGGCCCTTTCCCGCTGCCTGTTCGATGCTGCGGTCGTTGGTGGTCACCAGGTCATCGCCCACGACCAGGATACGATCGCCCAGTTTTTCAAGCAGCAACCGCCAACCCTGCTCATCGTTTTCTGAAAATCCATCCTCGATGGAGAGTATCGGGATGTCATACTCACCCAGTGCTTTTTCATACACTGAGAGCACGGCCTCGCGGTCCATCACCTTTTTGGAATGGTCCCGCCAGAACAGGTACATGCCAATGCTGTCGGGCATATCGAACTCTTCGCGATAGGCAATTTCGAGTTCGGACAATGCCGGATCGAGCGCGATCGCGACATCCACGCCGGGTTGGTAGCCGCATTCCTTGATGGCCTGTTTCATCATCGACCACAGGCGCAACTCGGGAAGCTCGTAATCACCCCGGTCAACGTAGGGAGCAAGCCCGCCTTCCAGCCCGATCCCCATGACCCTGCAACCCTCGGCCTTTTCCAGTATTTCCTTGAGCCGGTTCTGCAGGCGCACGGTCATCTCCTGGGCTTCCTGAGAATCCACGGCGCCGAGGATCAGGAACATCGCCTCCTGCATGCTGATGTTGGATTCCGGGTATTCCTTCTCGGTATGGCGTCCACCCATGCCGCAATTACGGAATTGCCATGGCGCCCGGACCGTTCCCAGGCGCGGGTGGGTCGCCTCCTGCATGCTGCTTTCAACGATCCGGCGCCTGGTTTCTCCCACAATCGCCAGCCAGCTTTCCGCGGAAGGCAAGGCGGCGGCCGTGTCGCCGGCACGGCGTTCACGGCGCCGGAATTCGCGGTACTTGCCGGGATCCGCCAGCAGGAAATCGAGGCCGGTGACCAGTCCCAGGCCGAGCATCAACCGGCCCAGGACCAGTGTCATCGAGGAGTCCTGCAATAACCCGAGGCTCAGAAGCGCGATGGCCAATGGCAGGGCAACGACCGAAACCCTGAGACTCGCCCGCGGTCCCGCGGCGGCAACGGCCAGGTTGTAGGGTGCATCCGGATAGTAATTCAATCCCTCGCGCTTGATGCCGCAGGCAAGGCCGAAAGGAATGCGCACGAACAATCCTGCCAGGTACAGAAAACGTTTTGCGATCGGCTGGGCCAGTTGTGCTTCGACTCCGTCCTGGATCGAATCAGTCAGCGCTCTCAACCGGGCCGCTTCGAGGAAATGGCCCAACTCGTGAAAGGCAATCGAACAATGAAAAACGAGGTAAGTAAGAAACGCGGAAATCAGGGTCTCCGGGCTCATGAAGATAAATTGCAACACTTCGGAGCGGTTGGTCAGATCGCCGGGTATCGAGAGCACGGATGAGATAAAAGCGACGTGGAAGGAAACCAGTATGTGGTTGGCGATCACCCATCCTTCCAGCAGAAAGGCACCGGCATGATTCGCGTTCCATCTGCTGGCGCTGTTTGATCCTGCCTCGAAGGAACTCCAAGAAAGCTTGCGGCATGGTCCCAGCGTCCATCTCGCCCATCCGTTGTCGGTGGGCTTGAACTGTACTAGGCGGGCGGTATCCCAACAATGACATGCATCAGGCCGGTTTTGGCAACCGCCACTTTCAATGTCATGCCAATCCGCAAATATGGCTGAATTTGCCAAAAAGCTGTCAATCAGACCAGTCCCTGGCACTTCACCGCGCCCGCACCGCCCAAAACGCAGACCCTCCAGGCTGGCACGAATTCTGCATCTATTATCCTGCGAGTATTCAAGGAGGCGAACGATGGGAAGTGGATCCTGCGGAAACGTGATTGCGGCATTGGCGAGCTTTTTTATTCCTGGCCTTGGCCAGTTGTTGCAGGGCCGCTGGTTGCTGGCCGGCGTGATGTTCGTGATGACCGCCCTGTTGTGGCTGATCCTGCTCGGTTGGATCATCCACCTCTGGTCGATCATCGACGCGGCCATGTATGAAAAACCGGAGCGCTGGCGCCGGGACTACTACCGGAGCGCCTACTGATTCTCGCTCAAGCACTTAAATCTCCCTCCTTACCCCGCCTCACGGCGGGGTTTTCGTTTCTTTCTGCCTGGAACTGGCAAGTACAATTAGCCGACCTGACAAACACCGGACTTTCCGATGCGCCAATTTTTCAAGCACTATGTCCTGAGCCTGATGCTGTTCAACCTGTTTGGCTGTTCCACCATGCAAACGGTAAGCGTTGAAAACGCCATCAGGTATTCCGCCGCCAGGGGCGTCGACTACGGGAGCCTGGTGGAGGTCAAAACACTGGACCATCGTACCAGCAAATTCCGGGTCACCGAGATGACCGAAGACGGCCTCGGCGGAAACTCCGGGTTTTTCCGCTTTGAAGACATGAAAAGCCTGCGGGTCGAAAACCCGGATGAAAAAAGCAACGGCGATGCCTGGACTTACGTCCTTGGAGCGCTGGGAGTCGCAGCCCTTGTCGTACTGATAGCGAACGCCGACAGCGTGAAGGTCTGCAGTCCCTCACCCTGCCCGTGATCCGCCCCCGTCCATGACCATCCGCCCCGCGATACCGGAAGATGCTGCTGCCTGCGTGGAGATCCGTGGAAGAACCCGGGAGAACGCCGTTTCGGCAGAGAGACTTGCCGAGTATGGAATCACCGCCGATTCGTGGCGGGAAGATATCCAGTCAGGTGCTTTGCCCGGCCACGTCTGCCTGGTCGATCAGGAAATCGCCGGCTACTGCTTCGCCATCCGGAAGACCGGAGAAATTGCGGTACTCGTCGTGTTGCCAGAATACGAAGGAAAGGGGATTGGCTGTGAGCTTCTCGGGAAAATGCTGCGGGAACTGCGGGTACTCGGTTTCAAAAGAGCCTTCCTCGGTTGCTCGCCCGATCCGGCTTCCCGGTCGTATGGCTTCTATCGGCACCTGGGGTGGAAATCCACCGGCACCTTTGATTCACATGGAGATGAAGTGCTGGAGCTGTGGTTGTCATGACGTTTGAAAAGTGCCCGATCTGCGTGGAAAGCGTGGGCGCCTCATCATGCTACCGTCAGGGAATGGATAGGGCGCTCCCTGGTCAGAACAGGTCAAACATGTGCGAATACTTGATGATCAGGCTGCGGTCCGGCTGCGCCCCGGTGTAACGGTCGTAGCCCTTGATGTCGTTATAAACGACGTAAAAGCCGGTATTGGCTTTCCTCAGCCAGGAAAATCGCAGATTGCTTGAGAAATAATCATCCACGTTGTTGTATTGCAGCAGCGCCTCGAGCACCACTTCGGGTGTGAACGACCAGGACAGGCGCAGGCGGCCGACCCGGGTTATAAAGTCACCCTGCGGCAGCTTGACGTTGTTCTGATCCCAGCTGAGCTCGGTGTTGAAGTGTTCGCCCAGGCGCATGTGCATGGCCGGGCTGAACTCGACGCGGTCACCGCTGTAGAAACCGCCGACGGTGACCGAAGCGGAAAAGCTGATCCACGCTCCGGCAGGTTGGTCTGTCCATAGAAATGCAGTTCGGAATTCCGATAGGTGCCCGGCGGCACGAAAATACCCTCGGAAATCTCGTAGGGCAGCAGCAAACCCTCTGTCGTGAAGTTGACGGCCGAGTGGAACTCGTAGCCGTTCTTCCAGACCAGGTGGTTATCCACGTGCAAAAAACCGGTTTGCTGGAATCCGTTCATGTCCCAGTAGCCGTTGTACGAAACGTGCGGCCGGATCTCCAGTAACCCTATGCGGCTGTCGGCTGGCCGGAAACGCCGCAACACCCGGGCGGTGCCATTGCGGTAGCCACCGCTTCGATTGAGGAACCCGACCTCCGGGTTGAAGTGTTCGCCGACCTCGACATATCCCGTGCCCAGGCTCCAGTCCTCCGAATCATAATCGCCGGTGAGTGACCAGGAGGAATCGTCACCTTCAAGCCAGGGTGTCGAAGTCCTGGCGGCAAAACCCGAGATCAGCCCATATTCCCCGATCCCCCAGCGGCCGTCGACTCCGTAGGTTTGATTTTTGCCGAACAAGTCAGCGTACCTGCCGGTGGCCTCGCGGGACACATAAATTGCACCCACGGAGGAACGGTTGGGCAACTCCTTGCTGATCCTGGCGACACCGAAGCGGTTGGCGGGGGCGACCCATTCCAGCTGATCCGTTTGCATGTACATCATGCCGACGTTGACACCGTTGCCGACACTTCCGGAAACACGGGCGCCGTAGTCGATCGGAATGATGTCGCCGTCCGGGGAAAGGCCGATCCGGCGGCTGAAGAACAGCTCGACTTTCTCTGATTCGCCGGCCGTGAAAAGCCCGGCATTTTCCAGGAAAAAGGGCCGCTTTTCCGGGAAGAACAAGTTGAACCGGTCCAGGGAGACCTTGGATTCGTCCGCTTCGACCTGGGCGAAATCCGTGTTGTAGGTCAGGTCAAGGGTCATCGACGGCGTCAGGCTGTACTTGATATCAACACCTGCCTGGCTGTCGGTGTCCGTGCCCTGCTGTCCGATGTCGCTGAGTTGCCCAAGGACATAGGGGGTGATCTTGAGGTTGCGCTGGCGGCCGATTTCCAGGCCGGTCAGCACACCGGCGTCGACCAGTCGCAACAGCGTGAATTGTCGTTCCAGCGGCGCCCAATAAGCATTTTCGTTGCGCTGAATGATATTTCGCTGAAAGTTGATACCCCAATTTTGCGGATACTCTTTCGGGTAGCGCAGGGTTTTGAACGGAATGCTGAATTCGGCGCTCCAACCATAGTCACCCAGCTCGGTTTTTACCTCCCACACGCCGTCCCAGTTGAGATTGAAGCCACCGCCAGCCCCGACATTGCCGGTCATGGAGCCGCCATCACCGGCCCGGATCAACTGGCCGTCATACTGCCGTGCGGCGGGATTGGTGCCAAAGACAAATCCATTCTGTTGATCGTCGTACGTGTCCAGGATGAACAGCACGGCGTCCGTCTCCGCCAGGCTGATATCGCGGCGCCCGTCGGACACCACGATGGTGGCCGGGTCGTCACTGAAACAGATGAAGCTGAAAAAAATGGCGTCGTCGGTGAACACCACCCGGACTTCAGTCCGCTGGCTGGCGGGCTGGCCTTCATCGGGGGTGGTCTGGGTAAATCCGCCGGTCGGCGTCACGGCCTGCCATACGGGGTCGTCCCGCACATTGCCGTCCATTACCGGTGCTGCCGGGGTTCGGACCGCGGCCAGGCTGCGCTTGCCGGATGACTGCGCCTGCAGGCCGGACGATATGGAAACCAGCGCCAGCAGACCTGCCGTCAGCACCCAGGCCCATCCGTTATGGCAATTATTGTTCATGAGGCCGGCTTATTCTAGCCGTCTCCTCACGCCCTTCGGATGATAAGGGTCAGCAGGCCGGGGATTTGGTTTCCGCCTGTTTCCGGTTCATTTCCCGGTGGCTAATCTCCCTTCGGAATCACCGTCGCCTGCCAGGCGACCACCCGCCATTCACCGTTTCGCTTCACGAAAGTGCCGGTGTTGAAATACTGCAGCAGTTCGGCGGGATCGACCTGCACGGCTCCCAGCAGCCTGAACGCCACCACCGCCGTGTCACCGTAAACCCGGATGCGGATGTCTTCAGCCGAATAGACGACCGGCGGTTCTTCCGCAGCTGTTTCTTCCCCGGAGTTCAGCCCGGCCAGGATATCCGCCTTGCCATAACGCAAACCTTTTGACGAGGTGTAAACCAGGTCGTCATCCCAGAAACGTTCGTGCGCGGCCGCATCGTTGACCGAAGCGCCCGCGAGAAATTCATTGAGCATTTGTGTCAGCACCTCTTCATCAGAAATAACACTGGCAGGAGTGGCACTGGCTGCTGCGCTGATCGTCATTGACAGCACGGCGAGAAAAGCCAAAAGTTTCTTCATGGTTTGATTGCTCCGGGTTGCAAGATTTGGCCCTGTTTCAGCGCCAAATCCTTATAATGCTGGAATGAAAGGGTTCTTCCAAGAGCTGAGAAAACGTCACGTCGTCAAGGTGAGCATTGCTTACCTGGTCATAGCCTGGCTGGTTTTGCAACTTGCCGACGTCATCTTTCCCGCCCTCGGCCTGCCCGATTGGTCCATTACGCTGGCGCTGGGCCTGCTGGCGATCGGTTTTCCGGTGGCACTGGTTCTGGCCTGGGTGTTCGACGTCACGCCGGGGGGTATAGAGCGAACCGATCCCGTCAGGGAAACCCCGGCTTCCATACCCGTTCAAAACACGCTGACCAGGGACCTTTCGATCGCGGTCCTGCCATTTCCCGACCTCAGCGCGGAACAGGACCAGGAACACTTCTGTGATGGACTGACCGATGAACTGCTGAACGTTCTTACCTGTATTCCAAACCTCCGGGTTGCGTCCCGAACTTCCAGTTTCGCCTTCAAGGGCAAAGACGCCAACCTGGACGAAGTATCGGAAAAACTGAACGTCGGCCATGTGTTAGAGGGCAGCGTGCGCAAAGCCGGAAACCGGGTACGGATCAGCGCCAAGCTCATCGGGGTCAAGAACGATTCAACACTTTGGTCGGAAACGTACGACCGGGAGTTGAGCGATATCTTTGAAATCCAGGACGATATTGCGACGCGTATCCTGGAAGCCCTGAAATTGAAACTGGTTGTTGGTGTACACACTGCCCCGACGACAAAGAACGCCAAGGCCTATGAATACTTCCTGCGTGGCCGGGGTAACACCATCACTTACGCCAGTCACGATGTCGACCAGGCCCGGGTGCTGTTTGAAAAAGCGGTGGAACTTGATCCTGAATTCATCCGTGCCTGGATCAGCCTGGCCGAGGTAAACGCCACCTCAGCGATTTTCCTGGGCGGCGGTGAAGCGGCCCAACGAGGCGCCGACCGGGCCAGTGAAAAGGCCATGGCGTTGGCCCCCGACCTGGCTGGCAGCCACCTTGCCAGGGGTTTCGCCCAGATGGCCTGCCAAAGCTATGCAGATGCAGAGAAAGCTTTTCAGAAAGCCCTGGAACTCGACCCGACCCAGGTCCGGATCTGGCACTGGCTAGCCAGGACCGCCCATCACCAGGGACACAAGCAAAAGGAACTGGAATACTTCGCAAAAGCGACCGAACTCGACCCGGAAGACTGGGAGAGCCCGGTGCTGGCCCTGGCCTCATACACGCGATTGGGTGATTTTGACAGTGCCCGGCATTCCGCCACCGTAGCCATTGCGCGGATTGAGCAACACCTGGAGGATTACCCGGACAACCCGCGGGCCCACTATCTTGGCCTGGGCGCCCTGACTGTGCTGGATGAGCATGAAAAGGCAGGGCAGTGGGCCAGGCGTGCGCTGGAGTTGGGCGAAAACGACGCCGCTACCCACTATAACGTGGCCTGCTATTATTCAGGCATTGGGGAAATTGACAAGGCATTGGACCTTTTGGAAAACTCCATCCAATCGCGCAGTTGGATCGAAAACGATGCCGACCTTGATCCCATCCGCAATCACCCCCGTTACCAGGCGTTTATCGAAACCCTTTCCAGGTAAGGCTCACGTGGCGTGTTTGCAGCCTTGATGCAGGTATCTACTGCGGGTTGGCGAGGTCTTTGAGTAGTTGCTGAAATTCCGGGTCTGCGCGCACCAGCTCACGCGCGCTTTTGATCAGGGCGTCAACTTCCTCGTCCGTCAGGTCGAACGAAGTGGGCACCTTGTTCAGGAACAACTTCAGCTGCGGGTCGGCAACCTCTTCGAATGTCACTTCGATAAAGTAGGATTTGACCTCTTGCTCGGGCGTCGATACCTGTTTCGCCCAGTTATCCAGATGTGCCCTGACGCTATCCACGGTAGCTGCGTTATAACGGTGCAACTGCACGTCGGTCATCGCGTTCATGGAAGCCAGCATGGACGGTTGCTTGGGGCTCTTGTCCATTTCCGACCGTTTTTCAGTGGAGGCGTTGACGGACAGCATGACGATATGGCGCGGAACTTTCCTTTCCATCTTGCTGAGCATTTCCCTGGGACCGCCGGCCACGGCAACGACATCGCTCATCGCACGCAATCCCATGTTGTCGGTGATGCCGCCGTCAACAAAGTGAATGTACTTGCGGTCTGTCTTGTCGTTGTACGATTCCAGGCCCTGGATCATTTCGGCCAACTCATTGTTCTGTTTCGACATCGCCAGCGCCTGGGGATTCGGATGAAATTCAGGGCAGCCTGAAAAGTTTTCGACCACCACCGGGTTGAACACCACCGGCACCGCCGATGATGCGGCAACCGCCGCAGCGACCGGATACTCACGAATATCGGAACAAAACAGGTTGAAGTAATCCTGGATGTACGAGAACCGGACACCCCAGGCAAGGTCCGAGGTGTTGATGATGATCATCGGACGGCCCGGCTGCATCATGTCGCAAACGTCGCATCGTGAAACAGGATCTTGTTGTAATACTCGATGGCCCGCTCGGTTCGCCCCTTGCGGGTGAACCAGTGGATCGGGCGTAATATGCTTACGGTCAGATGGCCCTCAACGTCCTTGCGCAGGAACTCGTCTTCAAAGTCGGTAAAAATCCGGTCGCCGTAAAGCCGTAGTAGGCCGATGTAAAACTCCCGCCGGAAACCGAACTGATGTGCGTCACTTCATCCAGCAATCGCCCGTGATTGCCATCCATGGTCACCGGCGTGTCGCGCAATTCTTCGAGTACGCCATAGGCCATGGCCGCCGCACGGGTTCCACCGCCGGAGAAGGCCAGGATAAACACGAAATCCGCGGCTTCATTGGATTGGGCCCAGGTTTTCAGGGCATAAGGTTTACCGGTATCCGTGTTGGAGACCGGCTTGTTGTGAATCACGCCGTACGATGCACAGCCGCTGGTCAGCAGCAACACCAGGCAAGTGCATAGGAACCGCCCCTTCAAAACAATACCCCTTCCGCCACTTTCCCTGTTTCCAGCCAGTATCTTCAAAAGGTATTCAGTCCGGGTGTGCATGATGTTTGAGCCTCGATGCTTGCGCCGTTTGGCCGGAGGTCAAGGGTGAAAAGACCGCCTTCAGCCGTTTGATGACAAGAATACTATGAAACATCCGTATTGGCTCATTTTTCAATACCAATGTTCAGCAAGACCATGCCCGGATATGATTCCGGAAAGGGGCTGTCACATCAACGCGGGTCAGGGGCTGGTTACAATCTCTGCCGCCAGCTGATCCGTCACCCATTTCTCGATATCCCCGCCCATCATCGCGCCCGAGTGCCGGGCGACTACCTTGCCGTCCCGGAACAGGATCATCGTGGGGATGCTGCGGATATCGAACTGCTGGGCAATTTGCTGTTCTTCATCCGTATTCAGCCTGGCGAATGCCACCCGTGACTCCATCGCGATCGCCGCTTTTTCAAAGGCGGGCGCCATCGCCTTGCAGGGGCCACACCATGGCGCCCAGAAATCCACCAGTACCGGGATTTCACTGCCGGTGATTTTTTCGGTGAATTCAGCCGAGGTCAGGTCCACGGGGCGGGCGGCAAACATCTCGCGGTGGCAGCTTCCGCATTGCAACTGGTCATTGAACTGTTCAGCCGGGATCCGCTCGACGGCACCGCAATAGGGACAGGTGACTTTTCTTGTGAAGCTCATGGGTTCCACCCTGTTTAACGGTAAAAATATTTATATTAAATTCTTCTAAATAAATGCGGCTGACCCGCTCACTTCACAAGGTCATGATTTTTTTGGAGACGCGCAGAAATTCACGCAGACCGGCGCGGAATGTCTCAGGTTTTGAGAATTCACGCAGTATCATGTGCACATGACCGTTTCCGCTATCGATCACGAGGCCCTGTTTGAACGGCTTGCTTCCGGCCTGACGCTGGTGACCGGCAACAGCCGGCTCGCCCGGGTACTCGCCGGCCAATACGGCCAGTGGCGCATCACCCGCGGAGATCGCCAGTGGCGCAGCCCGGACATCCTCTCGTGGAATGCCTGGCTGGATCGACTGTGGGAAACCGCCAGCCTGCAGGGGATCGAGGGAACCAGCCGGGCGGTTCCCGGCGAACGGCAGTTACTGGACCTTTGGCAAAGCGTGTTACGCGACGATCCGAGGGCCCGTCAATTGCTCAGGCCCGAGTCGCTGGCCTCGCGGTTGCGCGACACCCGCAGCCTGGTCGCTGATTGGCGCCTGGATCTCCACCACGCGTGCTGGTTTGGCGATGAAAACGAAAACCATGGCGCCTTTACGCATTGGAACCGGGCGTTCGAAGCCCTTTGCCAGCGTCACAACTGGATCCCACCCGAGGACCGGACCGCCCTTCTGGCCCGGGCCGCGCAGCACCTGGACACCGGATCCGGGGCCGGCACCGGGTTCCTGGGTTTCGATGAATTCAACCCGGCGCAACAGGAATTGCTGGCCGCGCTGAAGGACGCCGGACAATCCGTTTTTACTCTGGCGATCACCCCGGCGACCGGCAGCGTGCGGTTGTGGAAAAGCCGCAACGGCAAGGAAGAATTGCAGCAGATGGCGCGCTGGGTGCGCTATTGGTTCGAACGGGAACCGGCTTCCCGCATAGGGGTCGTGGTGCCGGATCTGCAGGACCGGCGAGCGGAAATCGAACGCCACCTCGGCGAGATCCTGCTCCCCGGAGCCGGCGCGAATCATCACCCGAAGCCGTGGAACATCTCGATGGGCCTGCCGCTGACGCGTGTACCCATGATCGAATCCGCCTTTGACCTGCTGCGCCTGCTGGATGGCCGGATCGGCATCCAGGATGTCGGCCGTGTGCTGCGCTCTCCGTGGTTCCGGGGCGGCTGTTCCGAGCGCAACAGCCGCGCTCTGCTGGAAAGATGCCTGCGGGATAACTATCCGCGGCAGCTGAAACTGAGCGAGGTCAGCTACCGTGCGGGCGAGCTGCGAAAACACGACCGGAATCACCAGGAATTACCGCCGGACCAGTTTGAAGCAAGGCCGTGGAACAGCCCGGTCCTGAATGGTGTCATCAACACGCTGACCCGGTTTGAAAAAGACAGCCGTGGGGCGAGAGCGCCATCCGCCTGGGCGGAAGCCATTGATGGCCTGTTATCACAGGTCGGGTGGCCGTTGGTGGATGAACCGGGTGCAGAGCAAGAGCCACCGGAGCATAGCGAAACCTGGCAGGCATTCGAGAACTGGCAGGAAGGGCTGCGGGAGCTCGCCTCGCTGGATGCGACGGTGTCATCAATGGGCCGTCAGGCGGCGATCAAGCAGTTGCAACAGGTGTGCCGGGACCGGATTTTCCAGCCGCGAACGCCCCCGGCGACGATCCAGGTTCTGGGCCTGTATGAAGTCAGCGGCCTGCGTTTCGATCACCTCTGGGTGCTGGGCCTGCACAACGACAACTGGCCTCCCACGGCCCAGCCCAACCCCTTCATTCCCGGCCTGTTGCAAAAGAAAGCACAACTGCCGCATTCCAGTCCGCAGCGGGAACTTGAAGTCGCCCGCTCCGTTACCCGGCGTTTGCTGGAAACCGCGGCGGATTGCGTGTTCAGTTACCCCGGCCAGATCGATGGGGAGGACGTGCTCCCCAGCCCGCTGTTGACCGTCGATCCGGTTCAGCCGGCAGAGGAAATCGAAGGCTGGCAGGGAAGCAACTGGCAGATTGCCATCAACCAGGCGGAGCCGCCCGGAATAGAACCCCTGCACTTTCCCGGCCCTCCCGGGCACGGCACAGCCAGGGGCGGAAGCTCCATCCTCAAGCACCAGGCCTTGTGCCCGTTCCGCGCGTTCGCGAGCAACCGGCTCGGGGCCATCGGGCTCGAGACCCCGGTGGACGGCATCAGCCCGATGCTGCACGGCAGCCTGATGCACCGGGTGCTGGAAATTTTCTGGATGGAAACGCGGACCCTCGACGGGCTCCTGTCGCTGGACGACGAGGCGCTGGACGCGCGGATTCACCGAAGCGTGGAGCAGGTCGTCAATGAAGAACGCAGCCTTCAGGACCGTCCGGAATTCCGGGAAGTTGAAGGTAACCGCCTGGCGCGGTTGGCGGCCGCTTGCCTGGAACTGGAAAAATCCCGGGGGCCTTTTGAAGTGGTGGGTTTCGAAAAAGAGATTCTGCAGGAAATCGAAGGCCAGCCGATTCGCCTGATCATCGACCGCATCGACCGTTTGCCCGGCGGGGAAAACGTGATCATCGATTACAAAACCGGCAAAGTCGACCCGAAAAAATGGTTCGGTGACCGGCCGGAAGACCCGCAGTTGCCGCTGTATGCGATCAGTGCGGAAACCCGGCCTGCCGCCATAGCGTTCGCAGTGATCCGGGACGAGGAGTGCCTGTACCGCGGCGTGGTTTCAAAGGAGGGCATTTTCCCCGGCCTGCCGCCCGGGAACGGCGCCCGGAACGCGGTCATTATCGAAGCCGGGCAGAATTTGCCGGTCACCATTGAAAACTGGCGCGGCACCCTGCATCGGCTGATGGCCGATTTCCTCGCCGGTGACGCCGCGATCGACCCCAAGCACGGCCGCAAGACCTGTGAAAACAGCTACTGTGAATTGCAACCCTTGTGCCGCATCACCGAACTGGAACAACTGGGGGCCTTGCGCGACCGGGAGTCCGCCACGTGAGCCATCCGATGCAAAATCCGGAACAACCGGGCGACTGGCGGGAACGCGAACAGGCGCGCGATCCGGAACATTCGTGGATCGTCCAGGCCCCGGCCGGTTCCGGCAAAACCGAGTTGCTCACCCAGCGCATGCTCGGTTTGCTGGCCCGGGTGGAAAACCCCGAGGAAGTGATTGCCATCACGTTCACCCGCAAGGCGGCCGCCGAAATGCGTCATCGCCTGGTCAGGCGGCTGCAGGCGGCGCACCAGGAACCGGACAAGGAACTTGAACCGCACGAGCAGATCAGCCGCGAACTGGCGCTGGCGGCGTTGAAGAACGACTCGGAACGCGGATGGAGCCTGCTGGAAAATCCCGGCCGTTTGCGCATACGCACCATCGACAGCCTGTGCAGTGAAATCGCCCGGCAGCTGCCGATTCTTTCCGGGCTGGGGGGCGGCCAGCAAATTTCCCAGGACCCTGAAACCCTGTACCGCGCCGCGGCTGCGAAAACCATGGCGGCGATCGAGGACAGCAACGACGAATTGCAGGCGGACCTGGTGCGGGTGCTTGACCGGTACGACAACCAGTATGACCGCCTGGTGGAGCTGGTCACCAGCATGCTCGGCCGCCGGGAACAGTGGATCAGTCACCTGCTGGCCATCCGGACCGGGCACGGATTTGATCGCGAAGGTCTGGAGGACGGATTGCGCCTGCTGGTCGAGGCCGAGTTGCGGTCCGCCCGGGAAAATATCCCGGATGAGTTGCTCGCTGAACTGCCCCGCTTTCTGAATTACTCACTGGGCAATGACCCCGCTGACGCCGATGCAGTGAAAGCGCTGTTGCAGGCCTGCGGCGGCCAGGACACCCGCTTCCTGGATCTGCCAACCGATGCCGGCGCACTGCAGCACTGGGTAACCCTGGTCCGGCGCCTGCTCACCGCCGCCGGCGATAAATGGCGCACCAATGTCGATGCCGGCAGCCGGCTTTCCCGGCGCCATCCAACGCCAGGGGCGAGGAAAAGGCCCTGCGCCAGCAGTGGAAAGACGAATTCAAGGCACTGCTGGAAACCTTCCGGGACCACGACGCGCTGCGCGAACAATTCAATACCGTCTGCAAGCTTCCCGGGCCGGACTACGATGACGCGGCCTGGGAATCGCTCGAGGCGCTGATGCGCATCCTGCTCCGGGCCTCCCAGGAGTGGCTGCTGGTGATGGCGGAAACCGGGCAAACCGATTTCGGTGAAATCGCCGCCCGCGCGATCCAGGCGCTCGGCGACGACGACGAGCCCAGCAACCTCGCATTGCGCATGGACTACCGCATCGAGCACCTGTTGGTGGACGAGTTCCAGGACACCTCGCTCAGCCAAATCCGCTTGTTGAACAGGCTCACCGCGGGCTGGAACCCGGGCGACGGACGAACACTGTTCCTGGTCGGCGACCCGATGCAGTCCATTTATCGTTTCCGCAAGGCCGAGGTGAGCCTGTTCATCCAGGCGTTCGACGGGCAACTGTTCCGCCATATCCGGCTGCGGCCACTTCAGCTCCAGGTGAATTTCCGCTCCACCCGGCCGATCGTCGATTGGGTCAACCGGATCTTCCCGCAGGTCATGCCGCGGCACAGCGACCCGGTGCAGGACGCCGTTCATTACAGCGCATCCTGCTCGCGTCCCGGCGCACCGGGCGATGGAGCGGTGGCCATGGAAATCCTTGCGGTGCGTGACGATGCCGAAGAGGCCCGGAGGGTCATCGAGATCGTCAGGCAGGCCGATCCGGCGCACCGGGTAGCGGTGCTGGTGCGGTCACGCAGCCACGCCGGCGAGATCATCAATCTGCTCGACCGGCTGAAACAGGCAAACAGCCGCTTCCGCTACCAGGCCATCGATTTCAACCCCCTGGCGGAAACCCCGCTGATCCAGGACCTGGTTTCCCTGACACTGGCGCTGACACAACCCGCCGACCGGCTCGCCTGGTTCGCAGTCCTGCGGGCGCCGTTCTGCGGTCTCGACCTGGCCGACCTCGACGAGTTGGCCGGCGGAAACCCGGACGGCATTCTGCTCGACAGCATCAAAGCCAGCCTGGAAGCCCGTGCCGGGGAGTCCGGCAGGCTGACCCGCCCCGGGCTGCAGCGGCTGTCCCGGATCGCGCCGGTGCTGCTTGCTGCCAGCCAGCGCAGGGGCCGCGAACCCGTGCGCATGATGATCGAGTCCGCCTGGAATGCGCTGGGCGGTCCGGCCTGCGTGAACAATGCCAGCGAACTGGACGATGCAGCGACTTATTTCGCACTGCTCGATTCACTGGAAAATGAAAACCTGCCGGTCGACCGGGATACGCTCGCGGAAAGCATGAAAAACCTGTACGCGGAGCCCGATAGCCTGGCCAGCGACAAATTGCAGGTATTGACCATTTACGCGGCCAAGGGCCTGCAGTTTGATACCGTCATCCTGCCCGGACTGAACCGTGAAACCGGCAACGACAAGGGGCGGCTGCTGCACTGGTTTGAACTCGCCGGGCAGGACCGTATCGTGATTTCACCGATGCGCAATTCCGAGGACAAGGCCCGGCAGAAAAACGGGGGCGACCTGATCAAATTCATCTCCGACGCCGAAAAGCGCCGGCAAAGCCTGGAAAATGGCCGCCTGCTATACGTGGCGGCCACCAGGGCGATCAGCAATCTGCACCTGTTCGCTGCCGTGACACCGACCAAAAGCGGTGAAATCAAGCCGGGTAGCGGCACCTTGCTGTGCCAGTTGTGGCCGGCCATCCAGGACGAGCAGGCGCCGCGTGATCCTGGCAAGCGCCGATCCGGACGGAACCGGCGGTGACCCGGATGAAGACGGTGACCCGGTTGAGAACTCTGCTTCGCTGCCGCAGGTATACCGGCGCCTGTCTGCAGGCTGGACACTACCCGGCCCGCCTGCACCGGTGCGGCAAGCCCAGACCGAACCGCCCGAAATCCGGGACACCATCGAATTTCGCTGGGCCGGGGAGGACGCCCGCCTGACCGGAAACCTGGTTCACCGGCTGCTGCAGGAAATCGCCCTGCAGGGAGTGCAAAACTGGCTCGACGCCGGCAAGGCATCGTACGAAAACTGGTGCCGGCGGCAACTCGTCCGGGAAGGCGTAAAGGGCGCCAAGGCCGATGCGATCATCGCGCGGGTGGTGCTGGCCCTGGACAACTGCCTGGGTTCCGAGCGCGGCAGGTGGCTGCTTGAGCCACGCGAAGGCGCGGAGTGTGAATATGCCGTGACGGCCGTGCTGGACGGCCAACCCCGGAACCTGGTTCTGGACCGTACCTTTGTCGACAACGGCACCCGCTGGATTATCGACTACAAGACTTCCAGCCACGTCGGGGGCGACCTGGAGGGCTTTCTGCAAAACGAAGCCGACCGCTACCGTGAACAGTTGCAGCAATACCGGCAAGCGCTGGCAATCAACGAATCCCGGCCCATCCGGACCGCGCTGTATTTCCCGCTGCTTGACCGTTTTGTGGAAGTCAGGCGCTATCGGTTGAGTGAAGACCAAGCCAGGCGCCGCCAGGCCGAGTCGGGCGCTTTCGATTGACCGGTTAGGGGCCACCGTAGCCAATAACCGGTCAAGCGGAAGATGGCTGGCGAAGGAATGGTGGTGTATGGCGCCGGTCTGGAGCGAAGCCGATAGCCATCGCTATCGGTTGAGTGAAGACCAAGCCAGGCGCCGCCAGGCCGAGTCGGGCGCTTTCGATTGACCGGTTATGGGCCACCTATAACGAACTCCTTTCCTGGCCCGCATGCCCGTGTTCCCAGGCTTTTTGGCAGGGCGCACAGCGCTTGGCGGTCAGATAGGCCTGCAGGCGCTCGACATCGATTTCTCCCTGGCAGTCGATGCAGACTCCATATTCATCGTTGGCGATTCGCATCAGGGCCTGATCGATCTCACGGATTTCCTCGACGTGCTTGTCGATCATTGCGAGGTTGAGATCCACCAGCAGGTCGGCCACCGACTCTTCCTCCAGATCATGGACCTGGCCGGCAAGATCGATGAAATGCTGATCGTCGGAGTCGAGCAATTCCAGCCGGATCTCTTCTCTCAGATCACAGAAACGTTCTTTCAGCATAGTCCTGAATTCTTGCAACTGGCTTTCGGTCATCATGACAGCCTCCAGGGCTTGGTCGGTCAGGTATAACTTAATACAAGTGGGGGGAAGCAGATTGATTTGGCTCACAAAGCGTGCAGATAAAAGAGTTACCTGTCTGCCTCTTTAAACGAAATAGCTTGTATATCTGTCATTTACAGCGTATTGTGCCGCCACCAGGTACGTGGAAGTAAGAATTTCATTTTTTGCTCGCACGTTCCTGTATTACCGATTGGTTACAAACCTTTCAAGGTCTTCTCAGAAGTAAATCGATTACCCCGGTATTTTGATGTTTTGAGATCTGTGATTGATCAATGTTTAATCCTATTTCAAAGGTATATCAAAATGACGACAGGTACTGTTAAGTGGTTCAACGAATCGAAAGGTTTCGGTTTTATTTCTCCTGAAGACGGCAGCAAGGACGTGTTTGTTCACTTCTCTGCAATCCAGTCTGAAGGCTTCAAAGTCCTCGCAGAGGGCCAGTCAGTAACGTTCAACGTGGAAAACGGTCCCAAGGGCCCGCAGGCTACGAACGTAGTTGCTAACTGATTAGCATTCGACTACTGAATCTGGAAACCCCGCTCTTGAGCGGGGTTTTTATTTGGAGCCCACTATGAAAAAACTATTCGTGGGCAATCTGCCCGCAGAAGCCACCGAGGCATCCGTTCGTGCGATGTTCGAGGCCTACGGAACCGTGCGTTCGATCGACCTGGCGCACGATATTTTTACCGGCAAATGCAAAGGTTTCGGCTTTATCGGAATGGAAGGCCACGAAGCACGCGCGGCGCAGACAGCGCTTGACGGCTCCGTGGTGAATGGCTCGGATTTTCTGAAAGTCCGCTTTGAAGAACCCCGCCGGGGCCGCCGCTAGACCGGAACGTTGTAAAGGACGGCCCTAGCGTAACTGGCTGTCCTTGCTGCCCCGCCGGTTGTAACCCGAAACCGCCGCCTGCGCCTTGTCTTGCGCCTCCTGGCAGGCAACGCACAAACGAACGCCACGCACCGCCATACGCCGGGCCTCCGGAATCGCGACGCCACATTCTTCACATTTTTCCAGGCTCTCGCCGCGCGGCAGCCGGTGACGGGCCCGTTGCACGGCATCCTCGATCGTGGCGTCTATCTGGTCCTGCACGGCGCCGTCTTTGGCAAATCCACCGGCCATTGCTGAATCCTCAAAGCATTCTTCGCGTCGAAGGCCCTATAATCACTCTTTAAACGACCATCAGCAACCCGGTGAGGACCCATGGCAAACGAATTTTTCTACCCACCCATCGAGCCGTTTGAAACCGGCATTCTCGAAGTCGACGAGCCACATAGACTCTACTGGGAACAGTGTGGCAACCCGCAGGGAGAGCCGGTCCTGTTCCTGCATGGCGGGCCGGGCGCCGGCTGCACCGCCTTTGACCGGTGTTTTTTTGACCCGCAGCATTTTCGCATCGTTCTGCTGGACCAGCGCGGCAGCGGCCGTTCGCGCCCGGTGGGAGACCTGACCGACAACACGATGTCGGCCACCGCGCGTGACATCGAGCAATTACGCGAACAACTCGGTATCGACCAGTGGCACGTGTTTGGCGGCTCCTACGGCAGCACCATCTCGCTGTTTTACGCCCAGGAACACCCGGAGCGCTGCAAGAGCCTGGTGCTGCGGGGAATCTGGTTGTTGCGCGAGGAGGAACTCGACTGGTGGCTGTACCGCGTCGGCATGATCCAGCCTGAACTGTGGAATACCTTCGCCGGGTTTATCCCGGAAGCCGAGCGCGGTGACTTGCTCGAAGCCTACTGGAAACGCCTGACCGGCGATGACCGTGAACTGGCGCTAAAGGCGGCCAGGCACTGGGCCACCTACGAAACCGCCTGTTGCACCCTGTTGCCGAACAAGGAGTTCACCGACCACTTCGCTGATGACAACACCGCCTGGGCCGTGGCCCGGCTGGAAGCCCACTATTTCCGCAACGTTCGCCCCGAACCCGATTCCATGTTGCTGGACCGGGTAGAACGGATCCGGCACATTCCCGCGTTTGCGGTCCACGGGCGCTATGACATCGTCTGCGCGATCAAGAACCTGGCTGACCTGGCGCAGGCCTGGCCCGAACTCGATACGGTCGTTGCCCCCGGCTCCGGGCATTCATCGCATGAGCCGGAAATCACCCGGGAACTGGTCGCAGCCACCAACCGGATTGCCCGGACGGGCAGCCCGAAAAAGGCAAATCTGTAATCGGTTAACGGTCCTGGCCCGGCGGCCTCAAGGTATTCGTCGGGTACGGTATCTCGATGGGCGGTTCGGGGCGTGGCGGCGGGCGAGGCCTGAGGGGCGGGCCGGGGTAATAGTTGGACAGCGGCCAATACCCGGATTGCGGGTATTGCGTGACCGGGGGCTGGGGAGCGGTCAGGTTCCGTTCCTGAGCCATTTCCCGCTTCTTATCCATTTCCGCCCTTAGCTGGGCCATTTTTTCAGCCTGGGCGGCCACCTGGTAGCGGTCTTCGTCCGGATCATAGCCCGGGGGTGTGGAGTCCTCCAGCGTCAGGGTTTCGACGCCCGGCACGGTCGCAGGCGGCGCACTCTGGCTGAAGTGAACAACGCCGTTTTCGTCCACCCAGCGGTACACCTCGATGGCAAACACCGGGAAAGCCGCCATTCCGGCCAGAAGCACGGAAAGGATGCCTGTTACTTTCATAACTACAGTATATACCGCCCGTAGGAGCGGATTTATCCGCGATGATCTCTTCAATTCATTGCATCGCGGATAAATCCGCTCCTACGGGTGCATTGCCGTATCCGTTCTTTCCAGGCTGGCCCGCTGGATGGCAATTTCGTCCTGGATTCTCTGCATCGCCGCCTCGAAGCGCGGGTCGCCCCAGAGCGGCTCGTACACGGGCATCTTGCGCCAGAACCACCACTGCGCCCAGTGCCCGTGGCTGACCCGCGTTTCGATCGCTGCGAGCGCCTTGTCCGTTTCGCCCAGCGCCATGTAGCAGGCATCAATCGAGTAACGGTCGGCGTGCTGAACGTAGCGCGGCAATTCCTGTTCCAGGTAGTCGAGCGAAGCCCTGACCAGGTCGCCACCCATCTGTTCATCACCGGTGCGCGCCATGACCCAGCCAACAAAGCAGGTATCGTCCAGGTGTTCCTGGATGGCGGTGCGCCATTGCGCCCGGTCGAACATCCCCGGCCAGGCCGTTTCGAACGCCTCCCGGGCGGCCCTGTAATCGTGCTTGAAGGAATTGAGGTAACCGAATATGGGGTGAAAAAACGGCGGCCGCGCCATGCGCTCGTATGTCCAGCGGCCCGACTCCAACGCGGCGTCGTAGTTACCCGCGCTTAAGCTGGACACCATATCCGCCACGCCGAGCAGGGTGTTCTCTTCGTTAATCGCCGCCATCTGCCGCTTGATGGCCTCCAACGGCTCGACGTCACCGATGTCAATGTAGGCCCACATCAGCGGAATATACTGGCCCATACGGCCGGGATCCGCTTCAACGGATTTTTGCAGCCACTGAATTTGTTCATCGAAACGGCCGGTCTGGGCTGCGAGGTTGGCCCGGGTTAAATACGCCGCTGTAAAATCCGGATCCAGCTGGGCGAGGCGGTCCAGTTGCTGTTCCGCTTCAGAGTAACGCCCCATCTGTGTGTAGGTACCCGCCAGGCCGAGCTGGATGATCGAGGAAAACGGATCCAGCTCCAGCGCCTTTTGCAGCATGGCAGCCGACTCATCCAGACGGTGCGGAAACCTGGACAGGTAAGTGCCGTACCAGTGATAGGCGGTGGCGTAGCCCGGGCTCAGCTCGATCGCCTTGAGGAAAGCCGCCTCGGCCTCGTCATACTGTTCATAAAAATCGTGGACCTGCGCCAGGCCGAGATAGGCCTCGCCGAGTTGGTCATCAATGGCCAGCGCCCGCTCCGCGGCTTCCTGCTGCCGCTGCACGGACTCGGCGATGCCGAGATCGCTATAGCCCGACTGCAAAGAGGCAGTTTCAGACACGCCGACCCAGGCCAGCGCGAACTGCGGGTCCAGTTCGACCGCACGCTGGAACTCTTTCGCCGCCTGGTCCATGTCCTTCGAATTGCGCCGCGCCATCAACTGGCGGCCCCGCAGGTAAGCGTTGTAGGCGGCCAGGTTTTCGGTTGGCCGCTCGTTCAGCCGCTGTTTGTCCTCCGGCGACAGGGTGGCCTCCAGGGCCTTCGCGATTTCGGCGGAGATTTCGCTCTGGATCGCGAACAGGTTGTCGGTGGTCAGTTCGCGGTCAAACATCTCGGCCCACAAGTGTTCGTCGGTCTGCGCGTCGATCAGCTGCACATTGATACGAACGGTGCTGCCGGAACGCTGCACGGCGCCTTCCATGACCGTGGCCACACCCAGTTCGCCGGCAATCTGCGGAATCGTCTTGCTGGTGTTCTTGTACTGGTTCACCGAGGTTCGTGAAATCACCTTCAGCGAGCCGATGCGCGCCAGGTTGGTCAGCAGGTCATCGTGGATGCCTTCGACGAAGAATTCGTCCTCTTCCAGGCGGCTGCGGTTGTCGAAGGGCAGCACGGCGATGGAATGCTGGTCAACGGGCACTGCAGAGACCTGCGCGCCAGGCGGGGGCGGTGCCGCCGGCTGCCCGACGACTTGCTGCGGGTCTTCCGATCCGATGTGTTCCAGTTGACCCGAACAGGTAGAACTTGTCGAACAGCAGGTAGGCGATGGAAAAGGCCATCAACACCAGGATCGTGATGTTCAGTTTCCGGCCGGTCTGGGGCGTGATCGACTGGCTGCGGTCGACCTCGTGTTCCCGCTTGATGCCCTCCGGCGTCAATTCGAAGGCCCAGGCGATAAACACGGCCAGGAAAAAGCCGATCACCACGACAGCCAGGATCAGCTTGCCACCCCAGGCCGGCAATTCGAGGATATCGCCGACCACGTCGAAAATCTGCAGCAACACCCACGCACCGACGCCGTAGGCAATGGCGACCCGCACGACGTTGCGGCGCTTGAGTTCCTCGAAGAACGACATGCGGCTAATGTCCGATGCCTTCCGTGCTTCTGGCCGACAGGTTTTTCATCGTTTCTCCCCAGTCTGTGCACCGGGTTGATCCCGGTTTGTCGCGCATCAGTATAGCGGGACAGGTGGGGTCAGAGTAAAGGGACAGAGTAAGTTACTCTGTCCCTTTACTCTGACCCCACGTCTCTGGTCTATACTTCCCTTCCAGTCACACAATCCGTAATCGAAGGAAAATAACATGAAGAAAACCCTGCTTGGTTTTATCACCGCGCTGTTCATCCTGGTAGCGATCCCGACTTCCGCCACGGCTGATGACGACGCCGCACAAAAACAGAAGGCGGTGCTGATCACCGGCGCCAGCACCGGGCTGGGACGGGCGATGGCCGAATTGCTGGCCTCGAAGGGGCACTTTGTCTATGCCGGCGCCCGCAAGGATAAAGACATCGCGGAACTCAGCGCGATCGAGAACATCCAGGGCATCCGGCTGGATGTGACCGTGCAATCGGACATCGATGCGGCCGTGAAAACCATCACCGAGGCGGGCCGGGGCCTGTACGGACTGGTCAACAACGCCGGCGTGGGCGTGATTTATCCGCTGATCGAAGTCGATGAGGAGGAGTTCAATTTCCAGATGGATGTCAACCTTTACGGGCCGTACCGGGTGACCAAGGCCTTTGCACCGCTGATCATCGAATCAAAAGGCCGCATCACGACCACCGGTTCGATCTCCGGCATCCTGTCCGGAACCCTGTTCGGGCCCTACAGCATGTCCAAGCACGCGATGGAAGCCTTCACGGATTCACTGGCGAAGGAGATGGCCAAATTCGACGTCAAGGTCAGCATCATCGAGCCGGGCAACTACGATTCAAAGATCGGTGAGAATGTCCTCAAGCGGATGCAATCGCGTAACTTCAACCCGGAAGATTCACTGTACCGTGAGGAGTTTGCCGGGATGCTGGCCTACCTCGGCGACATCAATTCAGGGGCCGACCCGATCGAAGTGGCGCAGGCGGCCGAGCACGCACTGTTCGATGCCAACCCCAAGCGCCGTTACCTGGTGGTTCCCAACCAGGAGGAGGCCGGCTGGACGATCAACAAGCAGATCGAGGAACTGGCCCAGTTGAACCAGGGCCACAAGTACAGCTATACCCGCGACCAGCTGGTGGAAATGCTCGACGCAGCGCTGCTCGCGAATCCCTGAGGCGAGGGCTTTGCTGAGATCTGTTAACACACTGGGATTCACGCTGGCGGCATTTACCCGTCCGTATTTCGGCCGTGCTCACATGGAAGCCTATCAACTGGAGAAGCTGAGAGGACTGGTCAAGCACGCAGCCACCCGCGTTCCGTACTACCGTGACCTGTTCAGCCGGCACGGTATGGACAGCGATGATATCCGGACTTTGAATGACTTTCGCAGGATTCCGGTGACAGGCAAGCAGGCTTTACGTGATGTTTTTCTGTCCATACCCCGCGAGCCAATTGACCGCGAAAGCCTGATTGAGCATAAAACCAGCGGGTCAACCGGCGTTCCCATGCACATTCTGCGTTCACCCTCTGAAGAGCGGAGGTTAAACATGCTGAGTTGGCGATTGCAAAGCATGCGGGGACTTCAACCGGGTGACCGCCTGGCCAGGTTCAAAACGGTATGGGAACCCCTCTCCGAAGCGATTTAACCGGCTGCAAGACCTCGCGCGCTCGACCCGCCTGGTGGATAGCCACGTGTTCGACTGCTTCCTGGATCCGGCGGAAAACTACCGGAGATTACTCGACTTTCAGCCCCATATTCTGAGTGGTTACCCCAGTGCGCTGGTCCAGATTGCGCTGCAACACGCACAGCAGCAAGGTGAAATGAAATGTCTGCGCCGGGTGTCATGCGGCGGGGAGCAATTGGCGCCGCACCAACGCAGGATACTGGAAGATGCTTTTGCCGTGCCGGTCCATAACAACTATGGAACGTCGGAAACCAACGTTGCGGCCTGGCAGTGCCCGAAGACCGGCCTTTGGCACATCTGTGACGATGGCGTATTGCTGGAAGTCTGCCGCAACGGAATCCCGGTCCCAGAAGGCCAGTCCGGTGAGATCATTATCACGTCACTGCATTCCCGAACGATGCCGGTCATCCGGTATTCCATCGGCGACCGCGCCGTGGCCGGCCCGGCTGTCTGCCCGTGCGGAAGTCCGTTTTCAACCCTGCAGGAACTCCAGGGCCGAACGATTGATTTCCTGCAATTGGCTGATGGCCGTGAACTGCACCCTTTTGAGTTGCTGAATGAGATCGTTATCGGATCCGGTGACTGGCTTGTCGAATACCAGGTCATCCAGGAAAAGCTGGACCGTTTCAGGTTGCTGATCGTACCCCGGCGCCCGGTAAGCGTTGATGAAGAGGCCCGCTTCCGCGCCGCTTTGTTGCAAGTACTGGGCGCTGAAACCCGGTTGCAGATTGAATGGACGGACCGAATTGCCCAGGAGGGAACGGCCAAGCTGCATTTTTGCCGGTCAGAATTAAGCCGGGGTTCTCATTAATTCCTGCGCGTTTCCTGTCCAGTCATCACGTTCGATGAAATTCGTCCACCACTGGCAGAAGTGACCGATCGACCAGAGTTGAGTCGCGCGCCAATCGGATCCGGAGGCCACCTTCCTGACCCATGGCTCCAATCGCCGATGATCAAAAAGACCTGTGGACAATGATGTTTCCAGGATGGTTTCCGCAAGAAACTCCCGCAGAACCGGAGACCGGTACATACGTAACGGAAAGTCCAATCCCTGTTTCTTTCGCCCGGCGACATCGGCGGGAAGTTCGGTCGCCAGGCCGGAAAGCACTGCCTTCATCTGCCCGTTTCGAATTTTGAATCGGGACGGAAGCCGGTGAGCGAAATCGATCACTTCCCGGTCCAGGAATGGCATCCTGACTTCCAGTGAATGAGCCATCGAGGTTTTGTCCACGGCCAGCAATATTCCATCCGCCAGGCGACCCGTCAGGTCAATACCCAGCTTCATGTCCAGTTCATCACGAAACGTTTTTCTTGTCGCATCGGTCAGCCCCGTGACTTCCGGACCCATTCGCATGGCCAGGCGGGAGCCGTGGTGAAGAAACCTGGCCGCCTGCTGCGGCGTAGATGAAGATCGCAATGAAAACTGGGCCAGTTCATCATCAGGCGCAGCCAGGAACCGCAACGCCCGATTGATTCTGGGCGTCAGCGGGATGGGAAGGGAAGCCGGAAACAACTGGTGAGGCAGCGCGCGCAACATGCGTTGAAGCGGACTGGGCCTGAACAGGTCATAACCGGCAAAAAGCTCATCTGCGCCCTCACCGCCCAGCACCAGCTTGCACTCCCGGCCCGCTGTCCTCGCCAGCAGAAATCTGAGGGTTGTCGGACAGGAACCATTGGGTTCTTCCAGCGCCAGCGAAGTCTGGCCGAGTGCATCGCGGATGTCGGCATCACGAAGTTCTATTTCATGACTTTGCGCACCGATCCTGTTGGCGATCTGGCGGGAAAAAAGAGATTCATCGATGGCCGGATCATCAGGAAAAGCCAGGGAAAAACTCTTGAGCGGCTGACTGGAGCGCCGGCTGGCGTAGAGCGAGACCAGCGACGAATCCCAGCCCCCGCTCAGGTACAGGCCAGCCGGAAAGTCGGCATCGAGATGGGTTCCCACGGCGCTGTCGAGCAGTTCCTTCAATTCCTCTGCGTAGTCCTGCTCGCTGCGCTCATTCTCCGGCTCCCGGTAACGGGGAACCCAGTAACGCCCCTCGCGCAACCCACCCTCATCCAGCAAAACAAAGCTGCCAGGCCTGAGGCGTTCCAGGCCCTGAAACGCCGTCCCGGGGGACGGTATCCAGCCGAACGAGAAGTAGGACCCCAGGGATTGCCAATCCGGTTGCGGCTTCACCAGTCCGGCGGCAAACAGGGATCTCGCTTCTGATGCGAAAACAACGCCGTGGGGCGTTCTGCCCCAGTAAAGGTGTTTCATGCCGACTGGATCACGGGCCAATAAAACAGAGTGGTTGCGCGTATCCATGATTGCCAGGGCGAACATTCCATTGAGGCGCTTGAGAAAGTCTAATCCTTCCTCCTCGTAAAGATGCGCCAGCACCTCGCAATCTGAATGACCGCGAAATTGATAGCCCTTTTGTTCAAGCTCCAGCCGAAGTGAACGATGGTTGTAAATCTCCCCGTTACATACCACGGCAATGGTCTTTGCTGCGTTGAACAGTGGCTGTGATCCGTGCTCCGGATCGACAATACTGAGGCGACGCACCGTGATCCCGGAATTCATGTCCGGTTCGATGTGCATTCCCCCGTCATCCGGGCCGCGGTGGAACATCGCGTTGCCCATCAGCCCCAATCGCTCCCGAAGCGCTTCGTCGCACCCTGAAAACTTGTAGATTCCGGCTATTCCACACATCGTGATCGCTTCAATTTGTTTCAGCTCCGGTCCTTTTTGCCGCCCGCTACAAGTTCGGACCAATCCCGCGTTTTGCGAAGGGTTTTGAATCGCCTTCGCTTCAACCGCTGCATGGCGTAGAAGACTTCCATGAACATCGGCATGGGATCAGTCCATTCGATATCCGACCGCGTCGATCTCCGGGGAATGAGAAAGTCTTTTACGGTACGGCCCCAGCGGCCGGTTTCCATCGCGTGCAGGATCGCATACGGAAACGGCCAGCGGTACCTGAGCCCCACCCGATAATGTGAATGGGCCTCGATATCCCCTTCAGCCGCCATGCGGCAGGCCAGCACCGGAAAGTTCATGCCGGCTGCCACGGACAGGTCGAGCGTCCCCCAAAACCTGCCGTTGACTTCCAAAAAGTACGGGTGGCCGGTGCTGCTCGCACGCTGGAACTCCACCTGGGCCGGGCCGTGCCAGTTCAACGCACGCAGCAGGGTAACCGCCATTTCCACCAGGTCAGGTTCATCAGTGGTTTCGTTGTATATGCCGGCTCCGCCAGCGGCCGGATACTTGAGCAGCCTTCTCTGGGTCAGGAGCGCCCTTGGTTCGCCACGGTTAAACAGCGCGCACACTTCGTGAACATGGCCCGGGACGAACTCCTGCACCAGGGGCCGGCTGAAGTCATACACCTCGTCCGCATTTTCCGGAAGCGCCGAATAGGCTTCGATCAGTTCCCGGCGCGAGTTGACCACGTCCATGCCAATCGCACCAATGCTTGTGCGGGGTTTGATCACGCAGGGATAAGCGAGGCTCCCGGCGCGACTTTCCAATTCTCCCTGGTCAAGCGGGCAGAAGGATTCAGGCACCGAGAACCCGAGACTGGCCGCAAGTTCAGAGGCCGCCTGCTTGTCCTTGCAGATCGATGCAGACTCGCGCGGTGGGACCGGCAGCCCCACCGGACCGTCAATTTTGTGCTGGATCCGCGACAGCGCCAGCGTCGTATAGTCGCAGGTTGGCAAAACCACGTCGAAATTCTGCCCGGCCAGAACCCCGTTCAAAGCCGCCAGGTAATGGTCCAGGCCAGCGGCGGGATGGGGTACAACGACGCGCTTCCTGGCGTATCGGGAATGGAACGGACCCCCTCTGAAGGCATTACTCGCAACAGTAAACCGAATGCCCGCCCGGCCCAGGGCGCGAATCACGCACAGCGCTTTGCGATCATCGAGTGATTGCGTAGCAAGTACAAGAACGTTCATGTCGCCGGATTTCGACGATGATTCAGCAGATGCCGTGGAAACCACCGGGCCAGTGAAAACGGCAGCCAGGCAAAGCGCGTAGCGGCCACGGGTACGCCATCACGGGTCATGAAACAGCGAGGGTGATCGAGGCTTTTCGTGGCAGCCAGGCGTTTGAATTTCGTGACCTTCCAGAACTCGCCATTTATTCTTAACCATACCCATCCAAAGGCTCGCAGGCGGCGCTGGAGTTCCGGCCAGGCCAGCGCCGATGGCTGCTCAACCGTTGTGATCGCCAGGGTCTGATCGCGGTGCAGGAACCGCCCTTGCCCGGCCTTCTGTATGCCCGCGTCCCCGGCCAGAAGAGCACGTAGCACGGACTCCAAAAGTATCGCGGATCGTTCGAATTTCTCGATCTGGAGCTGCTTCAATGATCGCGCTCCGATCAGTATTTTGTCCTCGCACAACACCGGCCCTGCATCGATACCGGTTGTCATCAGGTGATAGGTGAAACCGGTCATTTTTTCGCCTTCATAAATTGACCACTCCGTTGCAGATGTTCCGCGGTAGTCCGGCAGAAGACCACTGTGGTGGTTCACTGCAGCCCTGAAGGTTCCGAGCAGCTTCCGGCTGAATACCTGGGGACATCCAAAGGAAAGCGCTAATGACGGGCTGTATCGATCCTGCAAGTTCCTGATGAATCCGGGGTCATTAATATTTCTGCCCGGAGGCGTAATCACCTCGACCTTGTAGCGCCTGGCAACGCTATGGAGATCATGTCCGATATCCCGATGAATAACCAGTGGCGCGTTCGGATCAAACAGTTTTTCGACGAATGGTTGAGCCATCGCGGCCCATTTCTCGACGACCCTGGAGCGTGACTCTGTTCTCCGTGCATCGCAGATTGCGACCACCTGAAACCCGTCCAGGTGATGAGCGAGTTCCAGCGCGGCTTTCGTCAGGATGATGCTCTTGATGTACCGTGCGTCACCGAAAATGACCGCCCTTGTCTCATTGGCCGCCGTCATGACTGCTCAAATCTCCCTCACTTGATCATTCCGAATTCCCGGTAGAAACGTCGTGCACGCGGATCGCCCAATATGGGGCCGTGCACCTGCCAGACGGAATAACCCGGGTTCGAGTTGCCTTCCAGGCACACCCAGCTCTTTTCCAGCTTGACCAGGTCCCAACCGACACAAGGGGCATAGGGGAACTTTGCCGCGAGGGCGAGTAGTTCTTCCATGGTTTGGTGCCAGCCGGGAACAATCACGCCTTCAATGGCGCCGCCCGTTTCGGGATGGTGACTGAGACGTTTGATCTGGCCGTCCCTGACGAAAACGCCCTTGCCCAGTTCACCGGTCGCCAGGTCGATGCGGGCGGAAAGGCCGCCATCACCCTGGTGGAAATTGTCCAGTCGCCCTGAAGCCTGCATTCCAAAACGATGGCAGCTCGCCGCGATGAAAGGCTTGTTGGCTTCCATGTCCCAAAGCGTCAGGATTCTCAAGGTATTGGTGGTGCCGGGCGAGATTTCTGCGGCGTAAACGCCCTGTTGTACAAACTCCGTCACCAGGTAATCGTCAAGTGGACGAAGCAGGATCTCCAGCGTGGGCCGGTCCACCGGCAAGGTATTGACAAGGTATCCTTCCGGTGTTTGTTCCAAAAAGAAAATACCGATGCCGCCACCACCGAACGACGGTCGCAAAACCAGCTTTTTGCCCTGGCTCAGCAACGAGAAGATTGCTGTCAGTGTTTCGCCGGACTCGCCCTGTTCGGGATAAAAATTGCCGCGCACTATTATTCCGAGCATCGCCGGCTGCGGAGCTTCTAGGGATTTCATGATCCGGCCAAACGCAATCTTGCTCCTGATGATTTCCGAGTAACGTCCGTTGAGATGGCGCCCCAAACGCTGGCCGGTCAAATCCGGAATGTAATCATCCAGCGACTTGTCCTGCAGTTCGTATAATCGATAAGCCTGGCTGGAGAAGCCGTGCCGCCAGGCTCTGAGGCGGTGTTTCCAGGGCAAAGGGCTCCACTTTCGCTTTTCTATCAGCAAAGTAGCTATCCAGCCGCGTAATGCCACAACCGGCGGGGTCACCCACTCCAACAGGCCCGTGCCGGGTGTATCAACCAGGAATTGATTCCTGAGATCACGCATTTTCCGGTCCGTTTTCCTGATTTTATTCAGCATATGCAAACCCGCTTTTCGCTCAATACAAGACCAGATATGTCTATACTAGGCTGCAGTCATCGCCCATACCACAAAACCTTTGGAAGAGACGATCCGATGAAGATTTACAGACCCAAAATCGTCAATGAGGGTAGCGAGGTTTGCGTTTCCGCCAGGGTAAAGGTCGATTCTGTGAAGTCCAGGCTGCCGGACGAGATCTGGTTCAGGTTTCCAGCAAGCTGTAATGACTGTGTGACCGATCATCTCAACGGATTCGCCGCCGCCCTGCTGCCGCTGGCCATGACCCTCGGTGAAGACATTCACCTGGAGGGCGTTCTGTCTCCTCACCTGCTGAACGGAATGGAAGAGTATCAACGCATTCAATGCGAATGGAAACCCACTTCTTACAAGCCGGTCCGTATCGTTCCGGATCAATTGCAGGCAGCAGAAATTGGGGCTATGGGACCAGGCGTGGGGTGCTCATTCTCGGGCGGTGTCGACTCCTACCACACGCTGTGGCGTCACCTTCCTGAAAACGAACCTGTGGATGCATACAGAATTTCACATTGCCTTATCATCAATGGGTTCGATGCGGACATGGACATCGACAACGAAGGACATTTTTCGCGGATCCGGAATTCTTTTTTACCGGTGATGGCAAACCACAATATTGAACTGATTGTCTGTCGAAGCAATTTCATGTCTTTCAGTGATCCGAACATCGCCAAGCAGTCTTTTGGCGCCCTGGTTGTCGCTCCGGCGCTTGTCCTTGGACGGCTATTATCATGTTTTTACGTACCCTCTTCCTACCGGTTTGACAAGTTCCTGCGTGACGGCTCGCACCTGCTGATCGATCACCTGATCAGCACGGAATCACTGGAGACTATTCACGATTCCTCTACTCTGAAAAGGACCGAAAAAACTGAAATCATCGCAAACTGGAGTGAGACCTACCCGACGCTCCGGGTGTGTTTCAATGAGACCGGCTACGATGAAAGCACCGGCCTGGTCATGAACTGTGGCAGGTGTGAAAAGTGCATCAGGACTATCACAACCCTGGATATCCTGCAAAAGCTCGACAATTACACGATTTTCAGCAGGACGCCCAGTCACTTCAATATATGGATGTGTTACCTGGCCACCAGGGGAACACGGATACATGCGCGGGAAATCATGGCCCGGGCATGGCAAGCTGGCAGGCTGGATATCTTGATGGACTTCTGCATTGCAATCGTCGTAAGTCTTGTGATCAAGATTCCCAAAACCCTTTTGCGGCGCATTCACCTTTTCCTCGAGGAACGTTCGGAATTCTATGCTGTGCAGATTCGCCGGCTGTATCCCCGCCTGCGGCGGAGAGCCTACTGGATCCGCTAAACCACCACGCATGCCAAGCCCACTCACTCCACGGCGTTTTCACACAGTGGCATGACCCGGACGTGGTTGGCCAGGAGAGGAGGTGTGGGGTCAGAGTAAAGGGACAGAGTAAGTTACTCTGTCCCTTTACTCTGACCCCACCGTTACTCTGACCCCACCGTTACTCTGACCCCACCGTTACTCTGACCCCACCGTTACTCTGACCCCACCGTTACTTCTTCTTTTTGAATCCTTTTGCTTTCGCAGGCTTTTTCCCGTCCGCAGGCCGCTTGCCTTTAAATGGCTTCTTTCCCGCCGGCGCCCGCTTCTTTGCCGGCGCCCCCCCAGCCGATGCCCCAACCCGCGAAAGATTCAGCACCTGGCCGCATACGCGCATTTTCTTCAGATCCTGGAAGACGTCTTCCGGCATGTCCTTGGGCAGGTCGACCAGGGTGTAATTGGGGTGAATATCGATGTGGCCGATGTACTTGCCGTCCAGGCCGGCTTCGTTGGTGATGGCGCCGACGATGTTGCCCGGCTTGACCCGGTGCTGGTGCCCGACCTCGATCCGGAAACGCTCCATGCCTTCATCCGGCACGGTCGGTGACTGGTGGTCCCGTTTCTTGCCGCTTTTCTCCTGGTGCCGTGAATGGGGTTTGTCCTCGTGCATGCGCTGACCCGGCTTGTCCGGCTCCAGCAGCAGCGGCTGATCGCCGATGTGCAACTTCGCCAGCGCCGCGGCAATGTCCAGGGCCGGCACATCGTGTTCCATCCGGTATTGCTCCAGCAAACCCTGCATGAACTTCAGGTCACCGGCGGCCAGGGTGTCGGTGATGCTCTGCTTGAAATTGGCGATGCGCTTGTTGTTGACCATTTCCGTGGTCGGCAACTTCAGCGGCTCGATCTTCTGGCGGGTCGCCTGCTCGATCGCCGCCAGCATGCGCCGCTCCCGCGGCGCGACGAACAGGATGGCCTCGCCTTTCCGGCCGGCGCGGCCGGTGCGGCCGATGCGGTGGATATAGGCCTCGGTGTCGTAAGGAATGTCGTAATTGACCACGTGGCTGATCCGGTCCACGTCCAGCCCGCGCGCGGCGACGTCGGTGGCCACCAGGATATCCAGCGTTCCGTTTTTCAGGCGCTCGACGGTGCGCTCCCGGTCCTTTTGCGCCATGTCGCCGTTCAGCGCGGCGGCGGAATAGCCGCGGGCTTCCAGGCGCTCGGCCAGCACGGTGGTGGCGGTCTTGGTGCGCACGAACATCAGCAGCGCGTCGAACGGCTCCACTTCGAGTATCCGGGTCAGCGCGTCCAGCTTGTGAAAATTGTCGACCGTCCAGTAGCGCTGGTGAATGGTCGCGGCGGTAGCCGTTTGTGACTTGATCGAGATTTCCTGCGGGTCACGCAGGTGGCGCCGCGCGATGCGCTCCACTTCCTTCGGCATCGTGGCGGAAAACAGGGCCATCTGGCGCTGTTTGGGGGTCTGCTCGAGGATCCATTCGACGTCGTCGATAAATCCCATGCGCAGCATTTCGTCGGCTTCGTCCAGCACCAGGGCCTGCAGGCTGTCCAGCTTGAGCGTGCCCTTGCGCATGTGGTCCATGACCCGGCCGGGCGTGCCGACCACCGCGTGCACGCCACGCTTCAGTTGCCGGATCTGCCCCGAGTAGTCCTGTCCGCCGTAAATGGGCAGCACGTGGAAACCCTTGATGCCGCTGGCATAGCTCTGAAACGCCTCGGCCACCTGGATGGCCAGTTCCCGCGTCGGCGTCAGCACCATGATCTGCACGTTCGGCTGGTCCATGTCGAGCCGGGCCAGCAGCGGCAGCGCAAACGCCGCGGTCTTGCCGGTCCCGGTGGGCGCATGGCCCAGCAGGTCCTGGCCGTTCAGCAGGTAGGGAATGGTCTGCGCCTGGATCGGCGTCGGGCTCTCGTAACCGACCGCATCGAGCGCGGCCAACAGGGTATCGGGAAGGTTCAGCTCGCGAAAGCTGGTGGCGGAAAGGCTGGAATCGGACATCGGGGGTTCCTGGTATGCGGGTGCACGGCGTCAGAGCCGGGGGCGCAGTATACTGCCTCCCAACAATTAACCATAACACTTATCACCCCCCCTGGCATGGCGTCGCGGCTTAAAAATGCTATCGTAAGACCATCAAAACAATCCACCCCGTGCGATCATGTCATTTTTCGTCACCCTGAAGCAGCGCAAAATCTTCCAGTGGGCGGCAGCCTACCTGGCCGGCGCATGGGTGCTGATGCAACTGATCGATGTGCTCGGTGCGCGCTGGGGGGTATCCGACGCTGCAGCCCGAATTGTCGATATCATCCTGATTGTCGGATTTTTCGTGACCCTGGTGGTCGCCTGGTACCACGGCGACCAGGGGCGCCAACGGGTCAGCGGCCCGGAATTGTTGATCATCGCCGCGCTGCTCGCGGTTGGCGGTCTGGTCCTCGGTATTCTGAATCTCGATGAAAAGGAATCTGCTCCGGCGCAGGCTGCCACCGAAAAACCTGTTGTTTCCGATGAAACGCCCTGGATTGCAGTGCTGCCGTTCAGGGTTCAGACCGCTGATCCGGAGCTCGAAAACTTTGCTGCAGGATTGACTGAAGACATTACCAACGGACTGTCGGAATTTTCCTACTTGCTGGTTCTTTCCCGCAACACGACTTCAGCCCTGGCCGGCGAATCCGTCGATGTCCGCCAGATCGGCAGGGAGCTGGGGGCGCGCTACGTGCTGCAGGGTGCTTTGCGCAAGGCGGGAGCTATCACCCGGATCACCGCGCAACTGGTGGACGCGCAAAACGGGACGCAAATCTGGGCTGAGACCTATGATCGTGAACTCGACAGCACTGAGATGCTGGCCGTTCAGGATCATCTGACCGATCAGATCGTCGCCACCGTGGGCGACCCGGCGGGCGTCGTCGTGCGCGCGCTGGCGGCGCCGACCGACCGGCGCGCTCCGGAAGACCTGACGCCTTACGAAGCCGTATTGCGTTACTTCCTGTACCGCCAGCGGATCAGCTCCCAGGATCATTTGATCACCCGGACCGCCCTGGAAATAGCGGTCGAACGTGATGAGGGTTATGCCGATGCCTGGGCGTGCCTGTCCCTGCTCTACCAGGACGAATACATGAACAACCTGAATCCGCAACCGGGTTCGCTGGATCGGGCCCTGGCCGCCGCGCAACGGGCCGTGGACCTCGATCCGGCCAATGCCTACGCGCAGTTCGCGTTGGCCGAAGCATACTATTTTCGCCGGGATGTCGGCGCCTTTCGCGTTCACGCCGAACGCGCCATCGAATTGAACCACCGCAACAGCGACACCATGGCCATGATCGGCATCCTGATGGGCTATTCCGGCGACTGGGAACACAGCGTTGAACTTACGACTAACGCCATGAAGCTCAATCCCCAGCATGCCGGTTGGTACAACTTCAACAGGTTTTTCAACGAGTATCGCCAGCAGCACTATGATGAAGCGCTGGCCATCGCCCGGAAAATCAATATGCCGGATTACTGGGGCACGCCGCTGGTGCTGGCGATTGCATACGCCGAACTCGGAAACGAAGCCGAGGCGAAAAGTGCGGCGGAAGACTTGCGGCGAATCTGGCCCACGGTCGAGGAAGATTACTACCAGATGGGGCTCATCAACTGGATGTTCGACCAGCCCGAAGTGATCGGGCAGGTCAATGAAAGCTTGCGAAAAGCCGGTATCAATCTTCGGGTTCCGCGCTCGGCAGAAGAATAGGCGGCTTGCTTCCGGACAGGCCCGGCCGCTACCCCTTCGGCAAAATGTTCTGGTTCACTTTGAACAGGTTATCCGGGTCGTACTTCGCCTTGATCTTCGCGAGCCTGTCGTAGTTGCCGCGATAGCTGGCCTGCACCCGCTCCTGGCCTTCTTCCATCATGAAATTGACGTAGGCGCCACCCGAGGAATGGGGGTGGACATCATCCCAGTAGCCGACCGCCCAATCCCGCAGCAGGTCCTTGTTGGCGGGGTCCGGGTCGACACCGACGATGACCCCGGCCCAGTTGGCCTCGCGGTAGCTCCAGGCCGTATCCTCGGGGCCCACGCGATGGGGTGCACCGTCGATGGGGTAGAGGTGCATGGTCGACTGCATGGTTGGAAGCTTCTCACCCCATTTGGCGTGTTGGGGGATCGACTCATCGGTGATCTCGGTGAAGAAGTCGGCCCTCCAGTACCACTGGTGTCCCGGCGGATAGAGGCCGTCAAAGGCCGAGTTGAGGGCCGGGAAGGGCATCTCCCCGACGCCATACAGATCAGGCTTGAGCGCCCGCACGGGCGCAAAAAGATCTTCCGCCTTCGACAGATCGCCGGCGTAGCACCAAACTACGCCACACATTTTGTGCAGATGCAGGTGCTCGGGAAACGGTGGTGCCGGCGGCACCGTGAGGAAGGTGAAAAATCCGGTAAGTTCCTTCGGGGCGGAACGGATGAAATCGCGGTACCACTTCATGACTTCTTCGGTACGATCCAGCGACCACAGGGTCGGCCCGCCAAAGATCGTGCTGACTGGATGTCCCTGGAATTTGAAAGACGTGACGACGCCGAAGTTTCCGCCGCCACCTCGCAGCGCCCAGAAGAGATCGGAGTTTTCGCCGGCACTGGCCACTACCATCGAACCATCCGCGAGCACCACGTCGGCCTCAAGCAGATTGTCGATTGTCAGACCGCAACCCCGGCTGAGGTGGCCGACACCACCGCCCAGGGTCAGGCCACCTACCCCGGTGGTGGAAATGATTCCGCTCGGTACGGCCAGACCATAAGCATGGGCGGCGTGGTCGACGTCGCCCCAACGGCAGCCACCCTGGACGCGGATGGTGTTGTCTTTTGGTTCAACCCGGATTCCTCGCATCGGTGAAAGGTCAATCACCAGGCCATCATCCACCAGACCCAGACCGCCGGCATTGTGGCCGCCACCCCGAATCGCCAGCGGAACGCCGTTGTCCCGTGCGTAATTGACACACATCTGAACATCGGTCGCATCAACGCAGCGGGCCAGGGCGGCCGGTTTTTTGTCGATCATCGCGTTGAAAATGGCTCTAACTTCGTCATAGTTGGGGGATTCGTGGGTGACCAAATCACCTCGGAGGCTGATAGCAAGATCGTTCAAACTCATGTGTCTCTCCATTCGTCAGTGGAAGTGCCGCCGTCTGATCGCTTCATCCCCGATGGGGCGGCTTCTTCAAAAGGGTGATTCCCCTTTTTGCCTTAGTTGCTGGTGACCGGAACGAGAATCGTTCTCTTTCCTAAGGTATACCTGCGCCTCATACGAACGTCAACCTTGCTCAATCATGAAAGAATGCCGGTATGCACCAGCAGAACACATGCAAACACGGCCAATAAGGCACGTCACGCAGTGCGGCTGCCAGCCGGTCTTCCGGAACGTTCAGGCCCCGTTACGTTCCAATTCAATACCCGGGAAGAGACACTAATCCCGATACTCAAAGGCACATTCTTCATGCATCGACTGATTTCCTTCCTGCTCCTCACAGTCCTGGCCGTGGCCGGTGCTGCGGATGCGTTCGCCCAGTACGCGAAGGGTCTGGAACAGGCGGTTTTCAGCACGGACGAAGAACGCTATGGCCACCTCGAGTACTTCGGCTTTTACGGCAGTGCCATGGGCGGCTGGAATTTCACCGAAGAGCTGGCCCCGTTCACCAACCTGACCTGGATCTTCGTGAACTCAGCCGACGGACAGGACGCGTCCATCGAAAAAATCGTTCAGCGCCTGGACGAAGCCCGAGCCATGCAGGTGCAGGCAGTACTACACATCGAACCTTTCCTGTTTATCAGCGGATCGGGCCTGCTGCGAACCGACTCCGAAATCGAAGACTTCCTGGTAGAGCTCAGGGCGCGGGTCGAGCTTGAAAACCTGCTCGACACCATTGCGATGATCTACCCGATAGACGAGCCGTTTCGCGAACTGATTGATGAACGGAACCCGGGTTTTATCAAGGAGCATGTAACGGGTGAGGCCTATGAGGAAATCCACGACGATCTCGTGCACCTGAACGGGTTGATCAAGCTGGTGTTCCCGGAGAAACCGCTCGGCGTGATCCTGTCGGGTTTCCGCCTGCACCACAAGTTCTTCAGCATTCCTGAAAATTACGACTGGGTGGGATTTGACTGCTACCAGGATCTCTTCAGGAGTTGCGACAATAAAACGTTCGTGGAGCACTACCGGCAGTTGTTGAAACACATGCAACCGCACCAGCGCCTGATGGCGGTTCCGGAAACCTGGGCGCTGAACGACAGGCTGGGTCAGGCCGACTGGCCCGATATCCTTACCAGCCGATTGAGGCAGCACTACGAAATCGCGCTGAATGAACCCCGGTTCATAGCCTTTATTCCGTTTATCTGGTCGTTCGATGCCGACGGGGAAACGCCCGGTCTCGGGTTGAACCGGTTTCCCGAATTGTACGACGATGGTGTAAATGATCGCGGAACGGCTTTTGTCAACGAGGTCATCGACATCGGCTTACAAATCAAACTGGGCGTGTTCGAGTTTCCCAACATGGCGCTTGCCGAAACCGAAAACAGCCCCTACCGGCCGGCGAGTCGAATCCGCGGTGAGATCACGGGCGTCAACAGCCGCGGCCTGATCAGCGCATGGGCGCTCGATGATGCCTTGCCGCACAAAAACCTGCGCGTCCGGATCCGGGTTCGGGACACGGCGGGAGTACTGATTCACAAATCCGGGATGCAGCGCACCCAAATCAGGGACCCGGCGCTGGCGGAGTTGCCCGATGTTGATGATCCCATGCTGGGTTTGCATGGTTTTCGGTATCAGCTCCCCGCCTACGTGGTGGCGCGGGGTAAACGGCAAGCTCTGGAGGTGGAAATGATTACCTATGCCGATGGATCCCCTGTCGAAACCGGTTCTGTTTACCGCGTACAGTTGAAAGCCGGACTGAAGTGACTAAGAATCCGTGACGCATGGCCCGCGGCAATGCCTGGCCGGCCAGCCAGATCGTGTGCCTGGCCCCCTTGTTGCCGTGGGCGAAAACAGTGACTTCCTCCACCATCAGCCCGCAACGCCGAAGGCGGTCGTGAAACGCCTGGTCCGGGCCGGCGGACCAGTAGGCCAGGATGCCATCGGGCTTAAGCGCTTCCTGGGCCGTGGCGATGCCGGCTTCGGAGTACAGCCGGTCGTTTGAAGGTTTGGTCAGGCCCTCGGGGCCGTTGTCCACGTCCAGCGCGATGACATCGTAGTAATTCCGCTTGCTGCGAAGCAGCTTCATCACATCACCCGGATAAACGACTGTACGCGGGTCATTGAGCGGATAGCCGCTGCGCTCCCCCAGCGGCCCCCGGTTCCATTCCACGACCTCGCGGGACCAGTTCCGCAACCGTCACTTCAGCCCCGGCGCCCACTTCTTTCAGAACGGCCGCCAGCGTGAAACCCATTCCCAGGCCACCGATCAGTACGCGCGGAGTAGCGAGGTTTTGCAGCCTCCGGCACGGCAGTAAGCCCAAAGCATCTTCCGAGCCATGCTTGCGCGTACTCATCAACTCACCGCCACCGGAGGAAATCTTGATGAAAAAATCATCCTTGCCGCGGAACAGGCTCAACGACTGGTCAGTTCCCGGAATCGGCGCATCGCCCAGGTGGTCCCAGTGCTTCAAGAGGTGGTTACCCCCGGAATGCGGCCGGCTTGCCCTTTGTGTGCCCTGCTCATGAATCATCCGCGCATCGGTTACGAAAGAACCGCAAGCTTACCAAATCACGGGAGCAGGGAAGCAAGGCGCATTTTTGATAGACTGGGGTATTCAATACCTTGATTACTCCAGGAAATCACCATGCCGTCTTTCGACACCGTCTCCGAAGTCAATCACCACGAACTCAGCAACGCGGTCGACCAGGCCAACCGCGAGGTCACCACGCGTTTCGATTTCAAGGGCACCGACTCGAATTTCGAACTGAAGGACTCGAACATCACCATGAACACCGAGTCTGAATTCCAGTTGCAGCAGATGTACGACATCCTGTGCAACAAGCTGGTCAAGCGCAGTGTCGATATCTCCTGCCTGGAAAAGGCCGACCCCGTCATCCACCTCAAGACGGCCACCCAGGTGGTCACGGTCCGCGAAGGCATTGATTCCGAAGTCTCACGCAAGATGGTGAAGCTGATCAAGGACCGCAAGATGAAAGTGCAGGCAGCGATCCAGGGCGACCAGTTGCGGGTGACCGGCAAGAAACGTGATGACCTGCAGGAAGTCATGGCGCTGCTGCGGGAAGGCAACTTCGGCCTGCCGCTGCAATTCAAGAATTTCAGGGATTGAAAACGATCGAAATCAACCGCGAACCGGCAGAACTCTACAAGCTGCTGAAGTTCGAGGGACTCGCTTCGAGCGGCGGTGAAGCCAAAACCGTCATCGCCGAAGGTCTGGTCAAGCTGAACGGGGAAGTCGAAACCCGCAAGCGCAAGAAAATCATTGCCGGCGATATCGTGGAATTCGCCGGTGAAAAATTCCATGTTCAACTCATTGCCCTGCTACTGGCGATAGGCATTCGATGAAGGTCGTTATCGCCTCCCACAACCCGGCCAAGATCCGTGCAGTGCAGGGAGGCGTTTTCGCTGCAGTTCCCGGGGGAAAGCATCGAGTACGTCCCGGTCAGTGTTGAATCCGGCGTCAGTGATCAGCCCGGGTCCGACGATGAAACCCGCACCGGCGCGCGCAACCGGGCCCTGAACGCCGGTATATTGATCCCGGACGCCGACTTCCGGGTTGGCCTGGAAGGAGGCATCGATATCATCGATGAATACCTGGTGGCCTTTGCCTGGATGGCCATCCAGGGCGTTGACGGAAGGATCGGAGAAGCTCGCACGGTTACGCTGCCACTGCCGCCGGCGGTCCGGGCACTGGTCGAAGAGGGTATGGAATTGGGCGACGCGAACGACCGGGTTTTTTCCACGGTTAACAGCAAACACCAGGGCGGAGCTTTCGGCCTGCTGACCAACGGCTTGTATACCCGTGAGGCCGTCTATACCGAGGCGCTGGTGATGGCGCTGGTGCCGTTCGTCAACCCGCTTTATTGACCGGAGTTCCTGCTTGTCTAGACCAGGCCGGCCAGCTTGTTGATTTCCTCCAGGTTCACCCGCGTCGCTTCGCGGCCTTCCCGGATGCTCTCCGCTAGCCAGGTCAAAGTCCATCAACCCGATGTGATGCAGGCGCGGGGTAATGTGGATATCGGGCGGCTCCCCCGCCATGCGTGAGCGGGTGATGCGATCCTGCATGATGCTGACTGAACCCGCAATGACGTCGAACAGGCCCGGGTCCGGACTCTCTTTCTTGCGCAGGGACGAAATATACGAATCCAACCGGACACCGAACCCGGTTTTCATCTTGGCCGCCCACTTGGCCACGGTCGAATCTTTTTCCTCGAATTCCGCCAGTTGCCGTTCGCTCTCCTCTTCACTGGCCTCATCAACACTGCCGTGCGTGAAGAAATGGCGGCCAATCAGGTCGCCATTCAGGTTAACCGCGATGACGATCTCCGCACCCATCGCCCGGGCCAGCGACACCGGCACCGGGTTGACCAGGCCACCGTCCACCAACAGGCGATCAGGGTCGATCCGTGACGGCGCAAACATCCCGGGCAGTGCAATCGACGCCCGGCAGGCGTCGAGCAGCGAGCCTTCCCGCAGCCAGATCTCGCGGCCGGTGCCCAGTTCCGTGGCGACGCAGGCATAGGGTATTTTGAGATCCTCGATCTTCGGATCGCCGATCTGCTTTTTGATCGCGTTCATCAGGCTTTTGCCTTGCAGAAAACCGCCGCCGGTCATCTTGGCGTCCAGCAGGCGGATGATGTCCACCCGGCCAAGACTGCGAACCCAGTCTTCGAAAGCGTCGAGGTTACCCGAAGCATAAGCCCCGGCCACCACGGCGCCTACCGAGGAACCCGCCACGATATCCGGGTGGATGCCAAGCGATTCCAACTCCCGGATAACGCCGATATGCGCCCAGCCGCGGGCCGCCCCGCTGCCGAGAACCAATGCGATTTTGGGTTTGTCCTTGCGTGCCATCGAAATTCTGTCCCTTGATAGCGCCACATGCCATCTTACTCGCCTGACCCGGGATCTGCAGGTATCCTTGGGCCATGAAAATTTACGCTTTCCTGCCCCTGCTGGCTCTTTCGCTCATCCTGCAGCCCGTTTTTGCCGGCGATTCTGAATCGTATAGCCCGGAGCAGGAGAATCTTCCACACGCTTTCGACGCTGGCTGGCACGGTCAGAAAACCTGCGAAGTATTGTTCGAGGATCAGACCACGCGGGTCGGCCGTTGCATATTTCCGCCCGGCGTCGGTCACGAGAAGCATTACCACAATCCGCATTTCGGCTATGTACTGGAGGGAGGCATCCTGCTGATCCAGGATGGCCAGGGTGAGCAAAAAGTGACGACAAAATCGGGGGGTACCTGGTCCACGACCAGTGTCACGGTTCACCAGGCCCAGAATGTCGGTGATACGACGACCAGTTACCTGATCGTGGAGCCTAAAACGTCTTCTGCCACAGCGGTTCAATGAATATCTGGGTCGACGCGGACGCCTGCCCCAACGTGATCAAGGAAATCCTGTTCCGGGCGGCGGACCGGGTTGCGGTTCCGGTCATCCTGGTGGCCAACCAGTTCATCCAGGTTCCGCGCTCGCCGCACATCCGGACCGTCCAGGTCACCGCCGGCTTTGACGTGGCCGACAATTACATCGTGCAGCAGGCGGATCCGGGTGACCTGGTCATTACCGCGGATATTCCCCTGGCCGCGGAGATCATCGCCAAGGGTTGCCTGGCGCTGAACCCGCGCGGTGAACTCTACACCGAAGACAACATCCGCCAGCGCCTCAACATGCGGGATTTCATGGACACCATGCGCGCCAGCGGAATCGACACCGGCGGCCCGCCGGCCTTCAGCCAGGCGGACCGCATGGCTTTCGCCAACCAGCTTGACCGGCTGTTGGCGAAAAGCTGCTAGCACACCGGGGTCAGAGCGCACCGGGGTCAGAGTAAAGGGACAGAGTAAGTTACTCTGTCCCTTTACTCTGACCCCATTCCTCCTCTGACCCCATTCCTCTGACCCCATTCCCACTCCGGATCGTCTATAATCCTCCGCCTTCACCGACCCGGGATTTCCCATGTTTCGCAATTTACGTTTCTACCGCATCAGCACCCCCTGGCCCAAAACTGAAGTACAGCTCTCGGAGGTTCTTTCTGAAAACCCGTTCTCGCCCTGCGGCCCCTATTCCGAGCGCACGGCAGGATGGGAAGCGCCGGCGGACTTTGACGGCGCCCCGCTGTGCCGTCGCCTGGCTGGCGCCGACCTGCTGCAGCTCAGGACCCAGAGCCGGGTGCTTCCGGTGGCTGCGATCAGGGAAGCGCTGGAAGAAAAAGTCATCGAATACCGGTCCCGCATGGAACAGGACCCTCCGCGCAGCGAGTTACGGCGTCTGCGGGAAGAAACCCGGGATGATTTGTTACCCAAGGCCCTGCTGAAGTCCGATCGCACGCGCGCCTGCTATATCCAGGCAGAATCACTGCTGGTCATCGATGCGGGAACCGACAGCAAGGCAGAGTGGTTTATCGACCAGCTCCGGACCTGCTTTGGCCAGTTTGCCTGCAATCCGTTGACGTTCAACAACCCGCCCGGTGAACTGTTGAAACGCGATATTCCTGGGAGAAACCCTGCTCGGCTTTTCCCTGGGCCGGGAGTGCCGCATGCAGGACCTGTCGGACAGCAGATCCACCGTGACCTGGCGCGAGTTCGAGCTGACCGACCAGTCGATCCGCCGGCACGTCATCGATGGCATGAAATTGACCCACCTGGGCGTCGGTTTCGATGAGCTTCTGAGCTGTGTCATCAACGAGGACGGCGTCATCAGCAAATTCAAATTCATGGAAGGGGACGCGATCGACAGACCCGACTTTGAAGACCCCCTGGCCCGGTTTGATGCAGACTTTGTTTTGTTGACCGGCACCGTCAGCCGCATGGTTGAAGCCCTGAAGAAACTGCTGGGAGGGTTTACCCGGCTGGATTGACGGGGCTCCTGCAGCGAAAAACCATTGCCTAATCAGCGTTGTAGTGGCATAGTTTAAGGTGTTCCATGGACGGAAAAGGGGAATACAAACTCATGTCTAACACTTATTTGCGAACTTTTAGCCTGGCTCTGTGCTTGATGGCCTTTGCCGGTTGCGCATCCGCGCCAACCAAACCTGCAGGACCGCCACCGCCACAAAACCTGTTGGGCGCCACTGACGAACTTCAACTGGTTACCGAATTATCGCTGAACCTGGCCAGTGAATATGGTGGGGACCATATTCTCGTTGTACTGGAAATCGACGGAACGTTGCTGACCATGCAGCAGGGGCAGGATGCAAATCCTTGCAGACCGACAACGGATTCCGCCACCAGTCACATGCAGCCTGCGCAGGCAGATGCTGCTGAGCTGGTGCGGCGCATCCAGGCGGCCGGCATGAACGTCATCGTGCTGACTTCACGCGCACCGGACTGCCGCCTGCAGACCTTTGCCGACCTGGACAGTAACGGGTTTGATTTCACGGCAACGGCATGGCCGCCCCGGGCGGGTTATCCCGAACCGTTTGTGCCGGAGGGCGGAAGCCGTCCGGTGCTTTATGAAAACGGCGTATTCTTCGCGGCCGGCCAGGACAAGGGTGTCATGTTGAAGGCATTGCTCGAGAAAACCAGCGATCCTCAACCCATACTCATTGTCATGGCGGACCGGAGCAGGGACAGCCTGAATGCAGTGATGAAGACGTTTTCCTGGACCGGCACCAAGGTGCACGCCTGGCGCTACACGCGCGAACAGGCTGTTGCGCCCGGGCCCTGATCAGCAAGCGGCGATGCCTTGAGATCCTGGTTTCGCCGCTACCTGCTGCCCGCGCTAGTATTCCAGTCGATCTGTATCGCCGGCGGTTACGGCACGGGCCGTGAACTGGTTGAATTCTTCCTGCTTTACGGGCCGGCCGGCGGCCTGTTGGGGATGCTACCCGCAACCCTGATCATCAGTGCAACCTGCATGGTCGGTTTTGAACTGGCGCGCAGGGCCAAAACCTACGATTACCGCAATTTCCTGAAGATGCTGCTCGGACGCGGATGGTTTGTTTACGAAATCGCCTACCTGTTTTCCATTGTCCTGATCCTGGCCGTGATTGGCTCGGCCACCGGGACAGTGATTACGGAGGCATTCCACGTGCCCGGTATCGCCGGCACGATCCTGCTGCTCGCCGCCATCGCTTTCCTGGCGTTCAAGGGCACCGGCGTGATCGAAAGCGTGCTTTCCGCCTGGTCTTTCGTGCTTTACGGCGTCTACATCGCGCTGTTCGGAACGAGCCTTTACCTGTTTGGGCCGGCCATCCGGGACGCGCTGATGACGATGCCCACCGAACCGGGTTGGTTTCTTTCCGGGACCCGGTATGGCGCACTCAACCTGGCGCTTCTGCCGGCCATATTGTTTGCAACCACCCACATCACGAAGCGCCGGGAAGCCCTGATCGCCGGTGCCCTGGTCGGCCCCGTGATGATGATCCCGGCCGCTTTGTTTTTATTTGCGATGCTGGCCCACTACCCGGAGATCCTCGAAAAACCGGTACCCGTAAACTATCTTCTGCAGATGCTCGACTCCGGTACATTGACCGTCCTTTTCCCCATCGTATTGATCGGGACATTCATTGAAACCGGCACCGGCATGATCCACGCCTTCAACGAGCGCATCGCCGGTGGCCTGAAAGCGATCGGGAAAACCTTGCCTGACATCGCCCGCCCGGTCATTGCCATCGCCCTGATCATCAGCGCCCTGCTGATGTCACGTTGGGGCATCGTCGACCTGATCGCGGTTGGCTATGGTGCGATGACCTGGGTGTTCATCGGCATCATCGTGGTCCCCTTGCTGACCCTCGGCGTCTGGAAAATCGCCCGTCCGCAACATTGATTGCGCCAATTAAATTAGAATCTGAGTCATGTCTGCCAAACACCCCACCACCGGGCAATTCCTGGTTGCCGCTTTTTACAAATTCGTTGCCTTGCCTGATTACCGGGCGCTGCGCGAGTCCCTGCAAACGCGCTGCGAAGAACTGGGTCTCCTGGGCAGCATCCTGTTGGCCGAGGAAGGCATCAACGGTACCGTCAGCGGAACCGACCCGGATGTGCATCGCCTGTTTGAAAGCCTGCGTGAAGACCCACGCTTGCAGGACCTGCATTACAAGGAATCGCGGGCCAAAGAGCAGCCCTTTTACCGCATGAAGGTGCGCCTGAAGAAGGAAATTGTCAGCCTGGGCGTGGCGGGTGTGGACCCCAATCGGACGGTGGGCGAGTACGTGTCGCCGCAGGACTGGAACGCGCTGATCGCGCGCGAGGAGGTCCGCGTGATCGACACCCGGAACCACTATGAATACCACCTTGGCACATTCAGGGGCGCTGAAGACCCCAACACCGCTTCGTTCCGGGATTTTCCGGAGTGGGTTTCCACCCACCTGGACCCGGAGAAGGACCGGGAAGTCGCCATGTTCTGCACCGGCGGCATTCGCTGCGAAAAAGCCACCTCCTACCTGCTGGACCAGGGTTTCAAACGGGTTTACCACCTCGACGGCGGCATTCTCAATTACCTGGAAACGGTCGACAAGGAAGACAGCCTGTGGGAAGGGGACTGTTTCGTGTTCGATAACCGGGTGACCGTGGATCACGACCTGGCGGCCGGCGATTTCGAGGTCTGCCCGGCCTGCCGGATGCCGGTAACCGCCGAGGATCGGGTCTCACCCCTGTTTGAACTGCACGTCTCCTGCCCGCAATGCCACCACCGGCTGACCGAACAGAAACGCGAGGGCCTGCTGGAGCGGGCCCGGCAGATCGAACTCGCCATGGAGCGCGGCGAGCGGCATATCGGAAACCGGCAGGGCTGAACGATGGATCTTGAAACAGCATGGCAGTTCGGTATCGCGCTGGGACTGGGCATGCTGATCGGCCTGGAGCGCGAGCGCACCCGGGGCGAAATACAGAGTTTTGCCGGCGTCAGAACCTTTTCCCTGGCGGCGCTGCTCGGTGCGGTATGCGTCTACGCAGCTGAACGTTCGGGACTCCCCTGGATTATCGGCCTGGTATTTCTCGCTCTCATTGCCCTGGTGATCGTCGCCTACCAGGCAGCGGCGAAAAAAGGCCAAACCGGCGCAACGACCGAAGTTTCCCTGATCATCACGTTCCTGGCCGGTTGCCTGTGCGCCTGGGGTGAACCGGGTGTCGCCGGGGCCATCGCCGTGGTTACGATGCTGTTGCTGGCGCTCAAGGGCTGGCTGCACAACCTGGCCAAGCGGATCGAAGCTTCGGATGTCGAGGCGACGCTCAAGTTCGCGATAATTACGCTGATCGTGCTGCCCCTGGTGCCGGATACCAACTTCGGCCCGGCCGGCCTGGAAGTCATCAACCCCTACAAAACATGGCTGATGGTGGTCCTGATCGCCGGTCTCAACTTCGTAGGCTACATCCTGGTGAAGGTGCTGGGCCGGGTGCACGGACTGGGAATCACCGGGTTGCTTGGCGGCCTGGTTTCCAGCACCGCGGTGACACTGGGTTTCTCACAGCGCAGCCGCACCGAGCCGGATCTGGCGCCGGTTCTGGCCCTGGCCATTCTGCTGGCATGGACCGTGATGTTTTTCCGCGTCGTGGTGGAAGTGGCCGTGGTCAACTTCGATCTGGCCAAGAGCCTGGTTCTCGGGATGAGCCTGATGGGGTCGGTCAGCCTGGTTATCTGCCTGCTGCTCTGGCGGCGTGGCCGCAGCAAGGTACAGGCGGAAGTGCAGTCAGGACACAACCCGTTCGAACTCGGAGACGCCATCAAATTCGGCGTATTGTTTGCCGTGGTTATTTTCGCCGCCAGCGCGGCACAGGTTTATTTCGGGGACACCGGTCTGTATGTGGCGGGCGCCCTGGCCGGGCTGACCGACGTTGACGCCATCGCTCTGTCCATGGCCAACCTGGCCGCACAGGACCCGGCCAGCTCGGCCGCGGCTTCCCGGACCATTGTCATCGCGGTGATATCCAACACCATGGTCAAATGCGGCATGGTCATCTGGCTGGGCGCCCCATCCCTGCGTAAAACCATTATTCCAGTCACCGTAGCGCTGGCATTGGCGGGTGTTGCAGCCGCCTATTTGGTTGGCTAGTGTCCTGTTTGGGAAGTTCGCTAACTATCAGCCTGCCGTCAGCATCGTATCCCTGATCCAGGACATATCAATATTTCCGCCATACAGATATTGTTGGTCTCAGAGGCAGGTCTTTCATTCGCCAAACGTAAGATGAAGAAATCGCATCTCCTTTTGGTCAAGCCACGGATACCATCATGCCAAACCTGAAAACGTATTTTGCCTGGGACCGCAGTGTCCGTATATTTCATTGGGTCAACTTCGCATGCCTGATCGGACTGATTGCTGTGGGACTCGCCATCCTCAACGACGACGCACTCGGACTAACCAACGACAGTAAGATTCTGCTTAAAACCGTGCACGTGTCGATCGGCTACGTGTTCGCTGCAAATCTGCTTTGGCGCCTGGTGTGGGCATTTATCGGCGGGCCGCTGGCGCGCTGGCGGGCGATCCTCCCCGGCGGCCGCGGTTATTTGCGCGAGGTTCAGGGCTACCTTGCCGCGATCCGTGCGGGGCAGCCACGACAGTACCTGGGGCATAATCCGCTGGGCCGCCTGGCCATCACCATCCTGTTGTTGTTGCTTCTCAGCCAGGCGATCACCGGCCTGGTGTTGGCAGGGACGGACCTGTTCTTCCCACCGCTGGGCGCGTGGATTGCCGGATGGATCGCTGCACCCGGGGTTGATTCCGCCACGCTTGTGCCCTACGCGCCGGAGATGTACGACGCAACCGCACTGGAAGCGATGCGCGCCTTCCGCAAACCGTTCGTCGAGGTACACGAGTTTGGTTTTTATGCACTGCTGGTGTTTGGCGCAATACACATCCTGGCAGTGGTGATGAGCGAAATTCGCGAAGGTGGCGGCCTGGTGAGCGCCATGATCACCGGCTGGAAAACCCTGAGCGAACCGCCGGCAGACCAAAGCTGACCGGCGTTCAACGTTCCGGGAGGCAGGTTCTCAAGCGCCAATGGGCGCCCAGCCAGGTTGGTCAAAGGTCACTCCGTAATCGTGCAGCACCGCCACGAGTTGCGGCACGCCGTCTGTTGACTCCGGATTGGTGCGCAAGGCCCCGGCGGCTGCAAGCATCCGGCCGATCAACGCGTGCAACGCGGCGTCCGGTTCCGGCGCCAGCTGGCAGTTGGCGATCATGAACTGGACGTCGGCTTCCACGCTTGCGGCCAGGGCATTTGCCGCAGCCGCTGACAAAGTTCCATCCTGAAAAGCAGCCGTGTGTGCCGAAACGCTCTCCCGCAGGCGAAGCATGGCCTCGCGCAGCGGCGCGTCGGTTGCCCAGCGCTGATCTTCGGCCAACTCCGGTGCAGCCCCATGTGTTGCATGTGCATGGTGTTCAGGCTCTGCGGCAGATTCGGTTTCCTGCGCCAAAACCAAAGCTGGCCAGGCAAAAACCAGTAGCCACCCAGTTACAGCAGTACGCAAAATTATCCGGTTCACAACTTCAATCACTCCTTCATGAGTACAGACTTGGCCAAAACCACCATGGATCAGGTTACCCGGATCGCCAGGCGGTAGAGCCACACGGCAACCCCCGTCAGCATGAGCAGGCCCAGCCAACCGCTGAAGTGCCACTGTTCAGGCAAGGCCAGCACTTCGGCGGAGCCCAGGGCCACAATCGGTACGGCCATGACAATGCCCATCAAGGCTTCGCCGGTGATCAGTCCGGCCGAAAACAGCGTGCCTTTCTGGTGAATGCGTTCGCGCTCACCCTCGGAATCACCGGGTTTCAAATAGCGCTCGACCAGGTGAGCGACCAGGCCGCCGGCAAAAATCGGCACGCTGAGTTCGATCGGCAGGTAGATGCCGACCGCGCAGGCCAGCACCGGCGTGCGGAAATTTGATCCGGCTTTCTTCAGGGACTCGTCCAGTACGATGATCGCGGCGCCAATGGCGGCACCGATACCGATCATGGTCCAGGGCAGTTCACCGCCAAAAATGCCGTTGGCCACCGAGGCCATCAGGTTGGCCTGGGGCGCCAGCAGCGGGTTGGGATGCGCTTCGGTGGGCACGCCGAGGCCATAGGCCTGGGCCAGAAGGTTCATCACCGGCGCCATGACCAGTGCGCTGGAAACACCGCCGATGGCGAGCATCAACTGCTGCTTCCACGGGGTGGCGCCCAGTATGTAACCGCATTTCAGGTCCTGCAGGTTATCGCCACCGATGCAGGCCGCGCCGCACACCACGGCGCCGATCATGATGGTGGCCACCGCGCCGATCGGCGAATCCGCACCCAGCATCAGGACCAGCACCAGGGCCGCAAACAGGATGGTAGCGATGGTCAGCCCTGAAACCGGGTTATTGCTCGATCCCACCAGGCCGGCCATATAGGCCGATACCGAGACAAACAGGAAACCCGCAACGATCATGATGATGGTCATCGGGATGCTGACCAGCCAGTTACCTACGATGGCCTGGTACAGGAACATCAGCGGAATCACGAACAGAACCACGCCCACCAGGATGAATTTCATCGGTATGTCGCGCTCGGTGGCCGGCAGCGCAGCGTCACCATTGCCCCGTTCGGCCTTGATGCCGCTGCGGATACCGGAAACCAGGGAGTGCCGAAGGGAAATCAGGGTCCAGACGCCGCCGATCAGCATCGCGCCCACGCCGAGGAAGCGGATCTGTGCGGACCAGATGCCGTAGGCGGCGTCTTCGGCAGTCGCGCCGGCCAGTTCCACGCTCAGGACCGGGTCGGCGGCCAGGAACCAGGCGCTGTAAATCGGGATGGCGATGTTCCAGGCAATCACCCCGCCAGCCAGCATCACGATGCCGATGTTCAGGCCCACGATATAGCCCACGCCGAACAGCGCCGGCGACAGGTTGGTGCCGAAATAGGCCAGGCCTTTACCCCACCAGGCCGAAGCGGCCGCGGTATCGGGGATCAGCCGCAGGCCGCTGCCGGCCGCCAGTTTCATCAGGCCGCCAACGGTCGCTGCGCCGGCCAGGATCTTCAGACCCGCGCCCGGGTTGTCACCGGTCTTCAGCACTTCGGCGGCCGCCTTGCCCTCGGGAAACGCCAGCCCCTGGTCGACAATCAACGAACGTCGCAGTGGCACCGAGAACAACACGCCCAGCAAGCCGCCAAGCCCGGCGATCGCCAGCACCCAGGAATAACGGAAATCTTCCCAGTACCCCAGGATCAGCAGGGCCGGCATCGTGAAAATCACCCCGGTGGCGATCGAGGTTCCGGCCGAGGCGCCGGTCGAGACGATATTGTTCTCCAGGATATGGCCGCCACCCAGCAATTTCAGGATGGCCATCGAAACGACTGCGGCCGGAATTGCGGATGCGATGGTCATGCCGGCGAACAGGCCGAGGTAGGCGTTGGCACCCGCCAGGATCATGGCCAGGACAATCGCCAGGATAATGGCGCGCGGGGTCAGTTCGGGTGGGGCTGAAGGATTCATCGGCTATCCAATTTGCAGGCTAACGGAGATTCTAGCCCGAATTGGAACCGGGCGGTTTGAAATATAAAAGCGACGCCTACTTGCCGTATGATATGGCACAAAATCGGCACAAATTACAACCGGCTGCAAGCTCGCCAACAAGGGAACCCATGCAAAACACACCGCTGACACCCACCGCTTACCGCATCGAAACCGGCCGCCTGGTCATGCGCTGCTGGTCACCGGCAGATGCCCGCCTGTTGCGCGCCTGCCTGGACGACAACGACCAGCACCTGCGGCCCTGGATCCCGTTCATGAAAGACGAACCGCGCAGCCTGGAGCAGACCGCGGAATGGCTGCGCAGTATCCGGGCGTCTTTTGATTTGCGTCAGAACTATCGCTATGCGGTGTTCGACGCCGGCGGAGAAAATCTACTGGGCGAGAATATGCTGCTGGGCCGGGTCGGGCCGGGGGCTTTTGAAATCGGCTATTGGACGGACCGGCACGCCGTCGGCCACGGTTACGCCACCGAGGCGACCTGCGCGATGATCCGCCTGGCGTTTGACAGCTGCAAAGCCGACCGGCTGGAAATCCACTGCGAACCGAATAATGCAGCCAGCGCGGCGATCCCGCGCAGCCTGGGCTTCACCCACGACGCCACCCTGCCGAGACGATCAACCAATTCAGAGGGTGAAATCTGCGACCTGATGATCTGGAGCCTGTTTGCCGAGGACTACCCGGCAACGCCTGCTGCAAAAACAAGCATGCAGGCGTTCGACTGCCTGGGCGATCCGATTATTTAAAACGCCTCCGCGTGCTTAGCCGCGGGCCGCTTTCTTCGCTTTCTTGGCCGCCTTCTTTTCTTTCGGGCTCATGGCCGGTTTTTTCTTGGCTTCTTTGGTCGATTTCTGTTCGTGACTCATTTTGTTTGCTCCTGGAATGGGACCGGAGCTGCTATTTTACCGTAGGAGCGGATTCATCCGCGAATTTTTCCCAAATTTCTATCGCGGATGAATCCGCTCCTACGGAAAAAATGAGTTACGCTTAACACATGTGGCCAGGCCGACCAGGATCCGATTCCAACCAAGAGCAAACCTGAAGCACCCGATGCCCAGGCGGGCCAGTGCGTGCTGCTGAAAGTGATCAACACGACGAAGGCCGGCACCTTCATGGAATGGCGCGAGGGGCAGGACCTGCTGATACCCGTCAGCCAGCAACTGGCGCCCATGCAACGGGGTAAATCCTACGTGGTTTACCTGCTGCTGGACCCGAACGGGCGCATGATCGGCAGCACCAAGCTGCATCGGCACCTGTCCGAGGAAGCCACGCCGCTCAAATTGCGCGAAAAAGTCGATTTGATGATCGTCAGCGAAACCGACCTCGGCTACAAGGCGGTGATCAACGGCACGCACCTGGGCCTGCTGTTCAAAAATGAAACCTTCGAGCAGCTCAAACCCGGTGATAAAACCACCGGCTACATCAAGTCGATCCGCGAAGACCGGAAAATCAACCTCACGCTGAAACTGCACGAGGGCAGCGCCCAGGATGCGCTGGGCGAACAGATCCTGGAATTCCTCAAGGCCAGCGGCGGCCGTTCAAACCTGACCGACTACAGTCCACCGGAGGCCATCTACAAGCAGTTCGGCGTCAGCAAAGGCAAATACAAGAAAGCCCTCGGGGCGCTTTACAAGAAGCGCCTGATCAGCCTGGGAAAAGAAGAGATTGCCCTGGCTGCGCCTTTCAGTGAAAAGGATTGAGCACCGGCACACCGCAGGAAACGAAGTCTTTTTCGTTCCGGGTCACCACCGTTAAATCGTGAATCAAGGCGGTTGCTGCAATCTGTTTATCCAGCGCGTTTTCCGGATTGGGTACGCGTAACACACCCCATAGTTGCGCTATGTCGCAATTAACATCAAGGATGTGGTCCTGGTATTGAAACAATAGGGTTTCCAGCCATTGTTCCAATTGATCCGCCTGGCCAGCATCTCCCCGGTGCCGAATGCTGCTCACGCCGCGCCGCAGTTCACCCACGGTTATAACCGAAATGTACACTTCAATCTCGTCATCAACCACTTGCTGGAAGAATTCCCAAACACCCCGGTTTGCCTTCAGCCCCTTACGTACTTCGCTGATCACGTTGGTGTCAATCAAGTACACGCTGGCTCTGTCCCTCGTCTTCCAATCGCTCAAAATCTTCATCCCTGCCTACATCGGGAATTGCAGCCAGCGCCTCAGCAAAACTCCTGCGCACCGGATGCAACAACACGGACTCGAGCAAGGCCCGGTGCTCGGCTTCGGCGCTTCGCCCGTTTTGCGCAGCACGCCGTTTCAGGGCATCAACAATTCGCGGGTCCAGTTTCCTGACGATCAGATCAGCCATTTCAGCACGCTCTCCATGCTCTTGAAGATATGATAGCAATGATATCATCATCTACCCGTCCAACGCGAAATGGAACCCATTGTGAATCGGCCGGAAAAGCTTCGTAATAGGAAGACCCGCGAATCTTCGTGGGAAAATCCGCAGGCCGGACTGTATCAACAGGCTGAAAAATGTGTGGCCGGCTAGTTCGCGGACTGAAGCTGCCCCGCTATCCAGGCGTCGATCTTGGCTTCCATCAGGTTCAGCGGCAACGCGCCGTTTTCCAGGACGGCGTCATGGAAGGTGCGGATATCGAATCTGTCGCCCAGTTGCTCCTGCGCCCGCTGGCGCAATTCCAGGATTTTCAGCATACCCAGCTTGTATCCCAGCGCCTGGCCCGGCCACACCGCGTAGCGTTCGATTTCCGATGTGGCTTCGTCGATGTGATTGCCTTCGGTCGCAAGTGAATACTCAATGGCCTGCTCGCGGCTCCAGCCCATCGCATGCATCCCGGTGTCGACCACCAGCCGGACGGCGCGGTGCAGTTCCTGCTGCAGCCGGCCGAGATCATCCACCGGGTCGTTTTCATAAAGGCCCATCTCGCTGGCCAGGTACTCGGCATAGAGACCCCAGCCTTCACCGGCCGCATTCGAATAGAAAACGGTGTTCAGGATCGGCAGTGACGGATCCAGCCCCAGCATGGTCTGCAGGTGATGACCCGGATTGGCCTCGTGGTAGACCAGGGTCTGCAGGGAATAAGAAGGAAGCGATGCCGTATCAGCCAAGAGCAATCCAGAATGTGCCGGGGCGGGTGCCGTCCATCGAGGGCGCGTCATAGAAGGCTCCGCTGGTGGATTTTTCACGTTGCGGCGGCACCACCCGGATCGCGACTTCCTGCTGCGGCAGTTTGCCGAACCACTCCGGCAACCGGGCATTGGCCAGTTCCAGGTCGGCTTTCAGGCCTGCGACCAGTTCGGCCTTGCCTTCGGCCGTGTTCGGATAGATGTATTGCGGATCCTGTAGGAGCGAATTCATTCGCGACCCCACGGTCCCTTCGGTTAAACCAATGGCTCTGCAGCAGCACATCCATTTCACCATGAATACGCTCCACCTCGACCAGCCCGATCGCGTGGATCTCCTCGGGCGAAAGCGTGGTGTCGGTCATTTGCGTGATCATGGCCCGGTACAGCGCCGCGCCATTCGGCAGCCGGCCAATGCCCGCTTCGTGGCTGGCCATCGGACGGACGGCCGCCAGGGCTTCGATCATTCGGCGGGTTGCAGGATAGACCTGCTCATCCACCAGGTCGATGGCCTGGGCCACGAATTCATCGGCCCGTTCCAGCCCGGCGTCGTTCAACTTCTGGCTGAAGCTGGTCACCAGCGAATTCTCGGCAGCCGGAACACGGATGCTTTCGGTCAGGTTTTCAATCGTCCGGTCGATACTGAAATCCGGCGGCAGGACACCCAGTTCGTTATCGAACTCCATTTTGCGGACCGCGTCATCGAGCACGAGCGCATAGTTGTTCAGGCGCGTCAGGTAGGCCATGGCGTCGACCCGGGTGCGCACGGCCATCTTGTCCTCGAGGATCGCCGGTATTTCAACCTGCGGACCCGTCAGGTGTGAAACCACGTACGGGTTGAACCAGACCCCGTAATCGCCCAGCACAAAACCATAGTCCGCTATGGTTGACGGCGTGTAGGCGCCGAGGGCCTCTGTTTCAACCAGTTCGAGGCTGACTTTCTGATTTTCGGTCAATGCCGATTTGTCGATGCTGGCCAGTTCATCGAGGATGGCTTTCAGTCCGTCCCGGCGCTCGATTTCACCCACCGGTGAATAATTGCTGAGCCTGCTCGATATGGCCCTGCCCGCCAGGTCGTCCGGAACACCATAGTAGGTGGCGGTTTCCGGCCTCAAGGCAAAATAATCCTGGGAGATTTTCAGCATCCGGCCATCAAAATCGAGGGGCGGAGCTTCAGCCGTTTCCATTACCTCCACCCCGGGTGCAGACGCGGGCTGTTCTTCGGTGCAGGCCAGCAGGGCAAGACTGCTTAGCAGGGCGATGCCGAGGTGCTTCATCATGTATGGTGCTCTTGGTGAAATGTGTAAGAAGGGTAACGGCTTTGTCACCAGGAAGCCATACCGGGAGACCTTGACCCGCATTTGCCTTTCCGGTTCGAATTTCGCGCTCCACCCCATGCACAAACAGGGACTGCGGTCCCGTTATCGGAGCCTAGGATGATCCCGACGCAGCCCTGATGCGTTCGAGGATAGCCTCGTAACCCGGATCTCCACGCAGCGCAGCAAGATCGTCATCGTGTTCGATCCAGGCAACATTACCCCGGCCGTGAGCCACCGCCCGGTCGAGCAGTTGCAGGGCCCGTTCGGTGTCTCCCAGCAGAGCGAACGCGCAGGCGCCGTTGTAGGCGGCAATGAAGCTTTCCGGCCGGACCGACAGCGCCTGCTCTACGAATTGCCTCGCGCTTTCGGCATCATCCAGCCAGGCGGCGCTGACAGCAGCGCGCCCGAGAGCGGCCTCATCATCGGGATGTGCCCGCAAATGGCTCTTGATAGCCACCATCATTTTCAACGAGCTTCATGCGCCTCATCGTGCAACCCGAGCTGCTGAAGCGTCATGGCGAGCATGCCCAAGGGCGTGTATTCTTCCGGCGCCAGGCGGCCGGCCGTGCGGAATAGTTCGGCAGCAGATTCCCTCTGACCGAGCTTGAGATAATGGCGACCGTACTGATAGTAAGTGTAATAGGACGTCGGGTTAAGTCGGATTGCCTCCTCGAAATCGCGCGCCGCCCCTGCTCCCGGCCCTGCATCGACATCAGACAGGCCCGTGCGAGCATGGCCTCTGGCATCCAGGGCTCCAGTTCCAGCGCGCGTCGACTGGCTGCAAACGCTTCTTCGAATTCTGCAGGAGTAACCTCGATCATCTGGCCCTTGACGGCCAGTGCATTGGCCAGTCCGGCATGCGCCTGGGCGAAGCCGGCATCCTCGGCGATGGAGCGGCGGAACATCGCCGCGGCTTCGGAGATATCGCTGTAGGCGTGCAGCAATTGCTGACCCTTGAGGAAAAAGTCATATGCCTGCCCATTCCGGGTTCCACCGCGTCCCAGGAGTTCCACCTCGCGGGCGCTGAGCGAGATCCGCAGCGCATCGACCATGCGCTCGGCGATCTCGGTCTGAACCGCGAATACATCTTCCAGCTTGCGGTCGTAGCGCTGGGACCAGACCTGATATCCATCGGCTACGTTCAGCAATTGCACCGTGATCCGCACTCGGTCGTCGGCTTTGCGCACACTGCCCTCAAGCACCGAGCTCACGCTCAGCTGGCGACCTATTTCCCGCACGTCTGCCGAACGGTTCTTGAATTGGAACGAGGAAGTGCGCGAGGCGACCCGCAAACCACGAATCACGCACAGCGCGTTGATGATCTCCTCGGCCAGGCCATCGCAGAAGTATTCCTGATCGTGCGCCGGGCTCATGTCAACGAACGGCAGAATGGCAACCGATTCGGTGGGCGGGCGGGCCCGGCACCGGGACCACCGGCTTCTCAGAAACTCCCGGCGTCTCCCTTGGAAGATCCGGCGTCCGTTCGAAACCGGTCGGTGTTCCATCAAAGGCCCAGGCGAGAATACATGCGATGGGAAATCCCAGGACCAGCAGAGCAATGACCAGTGTAAGTGTCCACTCGGGAAGGCCCATGGGCCCGAAGCTGACGTCGGCCACCTGGAGCAGCAGCCATGCCACCACCAGGTAAGCGCCGGCCACCCGGAATACTTTGCGGCGCTTCAATTCTGCGAACCAGTGCTGTGGCTTCGACTCCAAGGGCTTACTCGCATGGTGGCAATTGTCGGGTGATTATACCGAGACCGAGCGGCTCTGGAGAGCAGAAGCGCACGCCAATCGGATATTTCAGGGTTTGCCCTTGCGACCCGAGCCTACCGTGACTTCCACGGTGGCACTTGGTGCGGATTCACTGCCCGCGCTGAATGCAGTCACGCGGTACAGGTGGTTCCCGTCCTGCACGGTCTCCGCATGGCTCATGACGCCGGCGGGTACGGTGGCCACCTGTTGGAAATCCGGATTAGCCTTGCCCTTGGGCTTCCAGGCGCGATAGACCTTGTAGGCTGCGCCTGCGTTGACTGTGTCAGTCCAAAAAAGCGAAACCTTGCTGCCATTCACGGACGCGGCCAGACCGGTGGGCGGTGCGAGCGGTTGCGGTTCGCTGGAACCACCCAGGCGGGTGACCATGATGTAATCGATATCCCAGGAGAAGCGGCGGTTCAGTGATTCATCACTGACCGGTGCCAGCGAGGCGTTGTAGGCGTCCGGCCAGGTGGTGCCGGCCGCCCACAGGCTGGCCCGCGCCGGTTGGGCCAGGTCAGGAACGGGGGCTGCCTGCTCATGCACCTTTTCCTCGTTGATCCACCATTCCACACGGCCGGGATACCAGACCATCGCGTAGTCGTTCCATTGCCGCCAGTCGAAACCGTCGGGCATCAGCATCGCGCCGAGGTGATGCACTCCGTCGTCGTAATTGCTGCCGGGTGCCCCCCAGTCATCCCAACTGGTCACCAGGACTTCATCCGGCCAGTTGCTCAGCACTTCGAAATCGATTTCATCGGACAGCCAGCGCCCCTTTTGACGCCGTTCGTTGTAGGTGAAAAACGCCGCCACCAGGCCGCCCTGTTGTGTGTCGAGACGAGCCCGCATGCGGTATTCGATGCCGGCCGGATCGAGGTTGAAATTCTGCAGTGAATAGATCTCGGTGCCCAATACGCGCTGGCCCGGCGCGGCCGGATTCCAGGTATCGAGCGGCAGGCGGATGAAGGTGTCAGCGCCTTCGACGGCAAACCCGGGCTGATTGCCGAACTGGGTGCGGTCGCCGATGTTCCAGGTGGCCAGGCCCCAGGTGCCGGTGTCGAGGGAGGCGCTGTCGAAATCATCGAACAGCAGGATTTCTTCGGCTTGTGCCACGGGGCTTGCGCTGACCAGCGCCAGAACCAGAAAGGCCAGGCGCGTAAAGTTCAATGTTGTCTGAGACATGATCCTGCCTTCCACGGTGAGGTTCACTTAACTCCAGAATAGCTGAAGAACAGATCAATTACTTTTCCGGAAGCGCCTGGAGCGGGGTAAACATCAATTCAACGATCAGTATCGGATTTTTCGATACACGAACAACATCATCACCCCGATGAAGAGACACAAGCCGAACAGTGTCACCAGATCGCCGGTTTCAACTCCGCCGCCGATGATGCCGCCGACCACGAAAGGCCCCAAACCCCCACCGATCATGGTGGTTACACCATTGTAGATCCCAACACCAGCAGCGACATCATTGATGGGCAACACCCTTTGAAGCAAGGCAAATTCGGACGCCGTGTACGCGGAGACACAAAAAACACCAACGCTGAACAGAAACACGGTCAGGCCCAGCATGTTGGCTGTGCCGGCCCTGAGTGCCGCAACAACCATTACTCCCGCAGCCGTGTACCCGCAAGCAGCCAGCAGCGCACGGCGGCTCAGGCGATCGCCGAGCACCGCCCAAACGGCAATACCGGCCAGCGACGCCGCATAGGGGGCTGCCGCCAGGTAGGAAAGGTCTGCGTACATGACACCCTCCAACCCGGATAAATAGGTCGGAAGCCAGCCTGCTATACCCAGGGCTACCATGTTGTTGACGATACCGGCGCCCATCAGCAGCAGGAAAACCGGCGATCGGAACAATCGCCAGGTGCTTCCACCAACTTCCTCGATGCCTTCAATCGGCGGATCTGCGGCGTCTTCCAGATGCGCGGCGAGTGCCCCGTCGATGCGCGGATGCTGTGAAGGCCGGTTGTGAACATAACGAAGCACCAGGGGCAGGCTGATGGCTACGCCGGCCAACGCCAGCAGATAGAAGCCGGATCGCCAGCCATGTTCGTTCATCAGGGGAACCAACAGAATTGGAGCAGTAAGAATCGCCAGAAACAAGCCTGAAATCCAGATTCCGTTGGCGCGGCTGCGTTCGTCTGGCGCAAACCAGGTGCGGGTCAGCATATTCATCATCGGGAAATGAATACCTTCGCCGAGTCCAAGCAGAACCCGGCTTGCCATGAACAGCACGAGGAACTGGCTGATTACAGCGCCCAATGCGGTGAACAAGGACCAGAGCACGACAATGATCAACAAACTTACACGGGGCCCTAACCGCGCGCCGAGCGGGCTGAACAGGATGTTCGCCACGCCGTACCCAACATAGAACAAGCCCATCAGCAACGCGCCGTTGTCGGCTGTCTGTACCGAATCCCAACCCTGCTCCAGGGCGATCAGCGGAAGCGCCAGGGATATGTTGAGCCGATCGTAGTAAGCAATCAGCAGGGTCACGCCCAGTGTGACGACCATCTTCCAGCGCTCTGAATCGGCTGCGCGTGGGGGATGAGCTGTGCCGCGGTTGATCACCGGGTCAATTCGCCCGAACCCTAGTTGTTCACGTAAAGACGGCTGACGAATTCCACCATCAGCTGGTCCCGTATGGGCGCGGGCAGGTGATTCAACAAATTATTGATTTCGTCCATCCGATCCGGCAATTCCGCGAAATCCTTGCCTGTGGCCATCGACAAGGTTTCGAACATATTACCCTGTTGCTGGGTTTCCATGACAGCCGCCAACTCAGGGGGCAGTTTTTCCATACCCCGTATGTCCTGCTCGCGCAGGCGTTTTTCACATTCACCCAGATCGCGAATAAATTCATCGACATGAGGAACATTACTCGCCCCGACCGACAGGTGCAGATTGGCCCGGGAATTGGAAAAACCGAATTGCGGCTGGATGAACCAGCCACGGGCTTTCATGTCTTCGGCCAGGGCGAAAACATCAATGGTTTCCGAAGTCAGGGCAAACAGGTTGGCTTGCGGCTCACCCATTACCTGAAGGGCCGGCATGGCATTGACCGCTTCGATGATCTTACGCGACGCTTTCTGCGTTTGTTCCACCATGCCCAGGTAACCGTCGTGCCCAATATGATTCAGAATCGCCCAGCAAGCAGCCACCGGGCCACCGCTCTTGGTCGAACTGATCGTCGGATTGATCACTGTGTACCCCGTCCATCCCGAACAGGCAAAGATCTGGTATTTGCGCATTTCTCCTTGCTTGTAGAGTATTGAGGACGCTCCTTTTGCCGCATAGCCCCACTTGTGAAAGTCCATCGACAATTGGGTCACGCCCGCAACCGACAGGTCAAAAGCAGGGATGTCGTAGCCCAGCTCGCGGGCAAACGGCAGGTACATCCCGCCCACGCAACAATCGGCGTGCAACAGGATATCGTTCCGGGCCGCGATTTCTCCCAACTCCCCGATCGGGTCAACCACCCCATGGGCGTAAGAAGGCGCCGAGCCGACCATCAGGATGGTCTGGTCGGTGATCGCCGCTTCCATCGCGGCAGGAATGGCCTTGAAACTCACCGGGTCCACCGGAACGCGCACCGGCTTGATATCAAAATAGGCGCATGCCTTGTGGAAAGCCGGATGGCCGGTCTCCGCGATCACAACCTCGGGCCGCGTGATGTGCGGGAATAGGTGGCGCGCCCGGTCGCGGGCTGTTTTCAAGGAAAGCAGGATGCTTTCGGTGCCGCCGCTGGTGAAGCTGCCGCGGGCTTCCGATCCGCCGTTGACCAGGTCGATGGCCATGCCGATGACCTCTTTTTCCAGTTGCAGGCAGCTCGGAAATGAAGTGGGATCGAGCCCGTTTTCAACCAGGAACAACGAATACGCGTCCTTCAGCAGGCCCATGGCTTCCGGCCCGGCGTCATAGATATAGGCGAACACCCGGCCTTGCTGCCAGGGCACATCACCCTGTTTGAGCGCAGCAAGCCCTTGCAGGATTTCCTGTGATGATTTTCCGGTTTTTGGAAATTTCATGAGCGGGTCCTCCGGGCAGAATAATCTGCCCGGTTTGACAGGGTTGGCGGTTCAGAACAGCCAGGAAAGGGTTGCACCCCACATTCTCGGCGCACCGACGGCACGCAAAAAGCCCGGGTAATAAGTTTCCAGCGTATTGCTGCCCAGCACGTACTCTTCGTTTGCCGCGTTTTTGACCCATACGGAAAAATCATAATTATCGGCAGTAATACCCGCACGAATATCCAGTAACTGGTAAGACGGCAGCAACCTTGATTCCGTGTTGGCGGCATCGGTGTACTGTTTTGCAATGTAGGAATAGTCAAAGCGCAAGTAACCGTCGAATGAGTACTTCAGCGGAATGTTGATGTTGTAGCTGGCGCTGAAAGTGTTTTCAGGCGCGTAGGGGATCGTGTTTCCTGTAGCGTCAAATACATGGCCGTTGAGATCGACCGCGTTCGGAAAATCGCCGAACCTGGATTTGAGATGACCGTAACCCGCTTTAAGCATCTGGTTGGCCGTCACCGCAAAGGCGAATTCAACCTCGATTCCCTTGGAGGTCGCATCCGTTGCGTTCTGAACAAACTGGCGCTGACTGTAGACATCCTGGCCCCGAACCTGGAGGTCGTTCCAGTCAAAATAGAATATGGATGAATTCAACTGTGCCCGCCCATTGGCAAATGAACTCTTGAAGCCTGCCTCGTAGTTCCAGCCGGTTTCGGGATCAAAGAACTTGTCCACCCCTGGCAGCGATGCCGTCACGTCCGAATTGACGCCGCCGACCTTGTAACCCTTGGAAATGGTGCCGTATACCATCGTGCTTTCACTGGCGAACCAGTTAAGGTTGAAGCGGGGTGACCAGTCATTATACGAGGTTTTCTGGTAGTCCTCGCCAACGGGCAACGTGATGGTCGGGCGGGTAACCTCCGTGAACTTGAGCGAATCGTCCGTGTAACGCAAACCAACTGAGAAGTCTAACGCTGAATTGATATGCCAGGTCATGTCACCAAATGCGGCAAAGCTGTTGGTGTCGTTGGAGCGGTCGACATCTTCGAAGTTACCCACCGACATCTGCCCGAATACCGGCGGTACCAGGCCATTGGTCAGCAGGTACAGGATCGTTGGGTCGCTGAAATCAATCTGGCCACCCTGCGCCGCCAGCGCAAACAGTGTTGCACCCCAGGCGTCCAGGTACGGATCCGTTTCCAGGTGGGATGAAATATCAGTCTCGCTGATCTTGTCCTGGGAGTATATTGCGCCAAACATCCAATCGAACTTGTCATTGCCGTAGCTGGCAAGGCGAAGTTCCTGGCTCCAGGCGCTGGCTTTGCTGTCACGGCCTACGGTAAATGCCGGGTAAATTGAAAAGTCGCCATCACCGTACAGGTCGAACTTGTTTTCCGTCCAACCGGTAATCGAACTGAGGGCCAGGGTGTCGCTGAAATCATAATTGATATTGGCGATTACCGTGTTGGTCTTACTGGTGCTGTCGAACGGTAAATCCGTGGCCACTACATTGTCATTCCCTGGGTAGAAGGGCACGGTCGTCACCGGCAACGGCCATTCCGGAAACTGAGAGGTGTCAATAGGAGGCACCGGGATGGGCTGCCAGAGGTACGGCCAGAAGTTAACCACGTCCGTCAACTGAGTGGGAATCTCCGCCAGTTCGCCGGTCGGAACCATGGACTGCATGTCCTGCTGCATATCCGAATACGAGTATGACAGGTTGATCGTCAGCCTATCGGTTGGCGCCGTAAAGAAAGCGATACGCGCACCTTCCTCCTTTCCTTCGTTACTGGCGTCGGAAGGGCCGATGTTTTCGATGAAATCGCCGACATTTCGATAATATCCGGTTGCGAGAATTGCGCTGCTTTCGCCAACCGGAAGGTTGTAGCTCAGGCGCCCCATGTAACCGCCCCATCCATCCACTTCTGCCTTAAGCGATCCGAAACTGTCGCCGGGGTCCGGCTTTCGGGTCGTGATACTGATCGCGCCACCCATGGTGTTTCGGCCGAAAAAGGTTCCTTGGGGGCCTCTCAACACTTCAATCCGTTCTACGTCATAAAGGGCGGTGTCCGCGGTTCGGGAATAACCGGTAATCAGGATATTCGGCGCGATATTGAATTCATCCTCGTAGATTCCGACCGAGTTGGCCTTTCCCCCGATATTGGTGATACCGCGGATCGCCACCTTGGTGCTGGCGCGATTACCCTGCTGACTGAAACCCACATTCGGGGTTTTGGTCGCGTAGTCGGAAAACTCCCGGATTCCGGCCCGTTCGATCTCCGCGTTGGTGAATGCAGTAATACTGATCGGTACATCCTGTAGGGACTGAACACGCTTTTGCGCGGTGACAAAAACCTCTTCGATCATCAATTCGTCGACCTGGTAAGCAGGATCTTCTGTCGCCGGATCCTGTGCGATGACTGGCGATGTGATGGCGCAGGTTATGGCAAGAAAAAGTGCCGTTCTTTTCACTGTATTTGCCCTCTTTGGGTTGACCTCCAGGCCCGCCAGGTTCTGCTGACCCAGTTTTGAATGTTTTCAACTTTACTCTTTTTGTACATAAGTGCAAGTTTTTTAGTACTAATGTACAATTAATACTTGCGTAGTATGATATCGGCTGCTTCAGTTTTCGGTCAGTGCGATCAAAAAGGAACCCTGATCTTGGACGCAATGGTTAATTCAGAAGAAATCACCGGAAAACGACCGGAACTGCAGAGAAAAGGCGAAAGAACCCGCAGGCGTATCCTGCTGGCCGCGATGAGAGTGATCGCCCGCGATGGCGTGCGGGGGACGACGCACCGTGCTGTTGCAATCGAAGCCGGGGTGCAGCTTTCACTGACCACTTATTATTTTAAAAACCTGGGTGAACTGGTTTCCGAGGCGTTCAAGTTGTTCATGGATCGAGACCGGGAAGATCTCGCGGAGCGCTGGGTGCAAGCTTACCAGTATCTCGATCGTTTCGATGTGAACGATCTGGCGAAAAAATCGGTGCGCAACCGCATCACCAACTACATCACCAAACGGATTGTCAAACACATGCGCAAGAACCTCGAAAAATCGCCGGAGGGGCTCGCCATTGAGCGGCATTTTTTCTTCGAGGCGTTGGCAGACCCGGAATTGACCGGCCTGGCGAATTTACACCGGCAACGGCTGCTGGAGCCAATCATTCGCTTTTGCACCTATTTCAACAGCAAGGACCCGGAAGTCGACTCAGAATTGTTACTCGGCGCTGTGACGCGACTCGAGTATGAATCCCTATTGGTCGATCCATCCGAAATAAATTACCGGAGGATTCAAAGCCAGATACACCGCCTGGTGGGTTGGATTGTCAATTCAGGCCATTCGTAATGACCGGGGTTACGCACGACGGGCGATTTGCGTCATTAAACTCCCTGCTTCGGCGGGAAGGGAGGGGGCTGCCCTGCCTGATCATCGACCTGGACCTGCTGGATCATAACATTACCGAGATGGCTGCCTTGCAGCCAGCCAAAAATCTTCGCCTGGTAGCAAAATCCTTACCCGCAATCGGACTGCTTGAATACATCGCTGCACAACTCTGGGAACGCACATCATCACCCCGACTGATGGTGTTCCACCTGCCGTTTCTGCAGCAGCTGACCCGGCGGTTTCAAGGGGCCGATATCCTGATGGGCAAACCCTTGCCCACGGCTGCGATCGCCTGGTTTTTTCTGGACCCGCACACCGCTGATCAAAACGGCGGAACGCGTATCCAGTGGCTGGTGGATTCACCCGGCCGGCTCGAGCAATTGATTGCATTGGCGATGCAGGCGCAACGGCGATTAACCATCAGTTTGGAACTGGACATCGGGATGCATCGTGGCGGCATCAAAGGTACGAAGGCGCTCGATTCCTTACTTGAGACTATTCGATCCAACGCCCGGAACATCGAGCTGGGCGGGTTCATGGGATATGACGCGCACGCTGCGAAAGCGCCCTGGCCCCGTTCCGCAGCCAAGGCCTGTGAACGTTCCGCGAGGGTTTATGCGGAGATGCTCGACCTGGCCCGTGCAAACTTCCCCGACCTGGAGGAGCAGCCATGGTGTATCAATGGGGCTGGCAGCCCGACGTTATCACTGCACGGCGCTGCATCGCCACTCAACGACTTTTCCATGGGTTCGGCATTGTTAAAACCCGCCGGCTTTGACGTTCCTGCGCTGGACAATTTCAAGCCGGCGGCGTGGATCGCAACACCGGTAATCAAACGCCTGGATGGAGTTCAAATACCCTTTTTGGAGAAAGTCCCATCGGGAAACCGCGACAGCGTATTTTTGTACGGTGGACGCTGGATGGCAACCCCTGCCTCGCCGGCCAGCCTGCAGGAAAATAAGCTTTATGGCTTGAGCTCAAACCAGCAGTTGATGACGGTAGCCGAGGATTGCGGAATCGCGGTTGATGACTACGTATTTTTCAGGCCAAACCAGAGCGAAGCTGTTTTGCTGCAGTTTGGTGACATTATTGCCTTCCGTGGAGATCAAGTGGTCGCGCGCTGGCCCGTGTTGAAAAACGAACTCAGTGGCGATCTCGATACTGCCAACGGTGAAAGCCGGTGAGAACTTCACGCGGACTCAGATGGCTCCGCCGCACATTGATCGTGCTGGTCATCGCTATAACGCTTGCCGCCATTGGCTTTTTTGCGGTGCTCAAGGCCAGCGTCAACCAACCTGGGGGTGAATTCCAGCTTGCCGGGATCGGCCGGACGGTCGAGATTCACTTTGACCAGAGACTGCGACCCTGGGTCCGGGCTGAATCCATTGAAGATGCCCTGGTTGCCGAAGGCTGGTTACACGCCCGCTATCGCCTGTGGCAAATGGAACTGTTACGCCGTGCAGGGCGCGGCCGACTGGCCGAAGGCCTGGGTGCCGATTTGTTGGAAAGTGACCGCGAACTGTGGCGGGCCGGTGTACCGCAACTGGCCATTCGTCTCGAACATGAGGCTTCCCCCCAAATGCTCGAATGGGTCGATGCTTACCTGGCGGGGGTCAACCAGGCAATTGCCACCACTTTCGCGCGTCCGCCTGAATTCTGGCTCGCCAGGCTGGAAATGACCCACTGGACCCGGCGGGATGTGTTCGCGGTGGGCGCAATCATCGCATTCCAGTCCGCCAACAATATGGAAAACGAGTTACTGCGACTGGCGCTGTCCGCCGTTCTGGATGAACAGCGCTTCGCCGCTTTCATCCCGGACGAGAAAAATATTCCGGGTTTCCCATATATTCTCCCTGGGCAGCCAGGCAAAATTGACCTGACCGCGCTGGATGCCCTGGACCCTCTGGATCAGCCGCTATTTCCCAGCGCGTCGCTTGGCAGCAACGGCTGGGCGGTATCGCCGGCACGTTCATCCAGCGGCAACGCACTGTTCGCGTTTGATTCGCACGACACGCTGAGTCTGCCGAACCTGTTTTACGAAGTGCATCTGTTTTACGGGCCGGATGACAGTATCCGTGGCTGGTCACTGCCGGGACTGCCGGGTGTCATCAACGGATTCAACCAGCACCTGGCCTGGGGAATGACCAATATTGGCGATACCCAGGACCTTTTCCTGGAAACCCGCGACCCGGCACAACCGGACCGGTTTGAAATGGACGGTCGATGGTACCGCGCACAACTCGAAGCGGTCGAAATCCCGGTCCGGGGCCGGGAAATGCCGGAAAAATTGACCATTTTTCATACGCTGAACGGACCGCTGATTTCCGAAGACCCACCGCTTTCCCTGCGCTGGACCGGGCATGACCTCGAAGGCCGTGGGATGGAAGCCCTGCTCGCCATGAATATGGCGAGCGACCTGGAATCCTTTTCAGCCGCGCTGGAACGCCACGGGGCGCCTTCGGCCAACATTACCTATGCCGACCGCGAGGGGCATATCATGTTCCGTACCATCGGTTTGATTCCCAAGCGTGGCCAGGCGCAGGGACTGTATCCCCTGCCGGGTAATGATTCGGGCAACCAGTGGCGCGGCCTGGTTTCAAACCCTGAAATGCCACGCGCCATTGACCCTGCTGCCGGCTACGTGGCGGCAGCCAATTCAAAAGTTCACGACACGCAGCCCTTGATATCGGCGGACAATGCCGCCGGTTACCGGATTGGCCGCCTGCACTCCGTGCTGGGCGCGCGCAACGACTTTGAACTCGAAGATATGCAGGATTTACAGGTGGATTTTTATAATACGCAGGCCGCCATTTTACTGCCGTCGATGTTGCCCGCCCTGCGACACCTGGAAAAGGAGCCTTATTTGGCCGCGCGGGCCATTTTGCTCGCATGGCTACGAAGCCCGGTAAACTCTGCCGGCTCGGCCGGCGCCCTGGTCTGGGAACACTGGTATCCTGAACTGGCCCGAGATGTTTTTGGGGACGTGCTCGACGATGAGTTACTGGTTCGCCTGATGCGCCGGAACTACTTGGTCAATCACGCGCTCGACCGGCTGATCACACGCGAGCCCGGTTCAGCATGGTGGCGCGGCGACCGCGACAGGATTTTACGCGAATCCTTTATCCGGGTTGTAAACCACCTGGCTGCCGCCTTCGGTTCCAATCCCGCAACCTGGCGCTGGGACCAGGTTCACTCGGTCTACCTAAAGCATGAGCTGGCCGGCGCCGCACTATTTCTGGACGACTGGCTGAATCGTGGCCCGATTCCCTGGGGAGGCGGGCACCCCGTGCTGGGTAGGGCGGGCTATCGCTATGACCAGCCTTTTGCCGGCCGTGCCGGAGCCACCGTAAGAATGGTCGCTGAACTGGGGACTGGCGGCATGGAAGTCCGCGCCATCATTCCGGGAGGACAGCACGGCAACCCTTCAAGCCCCTGGTATGACGACCAGTTGGAAAGCTGGTTGAACGGGAGACTCGATACGCTGGCTGAGTCACCTGAAGCGGTTGTCGGATTGACCACCACACTGATACCGATCCCCTGAATCCGGAGGGAAAAACATGACTGACACACTGACCATTCTCCACCCTGAAGACGACGTGGCGATCTCGTTGACCGGGATTGAAAAGGACGCCGCGCTGTTCGGCGCGATCCGTGCCGCCTCGGCAATTCCAGCCGGCCACAAAGTTGCGCGCAAGTCCATTCCCAAGGGTGAAACGATTCACCGTTATAACCAGATCATCGGCGTAGCCAGCCAGGACATTGCCCCCGGCGAACACGTTCATACCCACAACCTGGCGATGTACGAATTCAAAAGGGACTACGCTTTTTGCGTGGATGCCAGGCCAACCGAATACGTAACCGAACCAGCGACCTTCCAAGGCATCGTCCGTTCGGACGGCCGGGTTGCCACGCGTAATTACATTGGCCTGATTTCGAGCGTCAATTGTTCGGCCACAGCGGTACGGGCCATCGCCGACCACTTTCGCGGCCGTTTGCAAAATTACCCCAACGTGGACGGCGTCGTTGCGCTCACCCACAAGTCCGGCTGCGGTCTTGACACCCCGGTCGAGGGTGTCAGGGCGTTCAAACGCTGCCTGGCTGGTTTTGTCAGGCATCCGAATTTCTTCCGGGTGATCGTGGTTGGGCTGGGCTGTGAAATCGCCAACCTGGGCGATATTCTGGATGGTGCGCCAGGAGATCATCTTTCGATTCAAAACATGGGCGGCACACCGGCCACGGTGCGCGAAGGAATCCGCCTGGTGGAAGCGTTATTGCCGGCCGCCAACGAAGTCAAGCGCCAAACCGTGCCTTTGAGTGAGTTGAAGCTGGCGCTTCAGTGCGGCGGTTCTGGTGGACATTCCGGCATCAGTTGCAACCCGGCGCTCGGCGCTGCTGTTGACCGGGTCGTGCGGCATGGGGGCACAGCAATACTGTCCGAAACCACCGAAGCGTATGGCGCCGAACACACGCTGACCCGGCGCGCTGTGAGCCGTGAAGTCGGAGAAAAGCTGGTTGCAAGAATCAAGTGGTGGGAGGATTTTGTCGCAAGCCGCGGACTGGTGATCAATAACAATCCTTCCTCCGGTAACAAGGAAGGCGGCCTGACCACCATCATTGAAAAATCCCTGGGTTCGGTGGCGAAAGGGGGAACTACGAACCTGGTTGAAGTCTACAATTACGCGGAACCCGTCACCGCGAATGGTCTGGTATTCATGGATGCGCCCTCTTTCGACCCCGTCGGCGCAACCGCGCAAGTGGCCAGCGGCGCGAACGTGATGGTATTCACCACCAGCAGGGGCTCCGCTTTTGGCTGCAAACCCACTCCATCGATCAAACTGGCGGATAACACGGCTTTGTGGGAACGGATGCGTGACGACATGGATATCAATGCCGGCACTATTCTAGACGGTGCGGAGACAGTTGATGACTGTGGAGAGCGAATCTTCCGGATGATCCTGGAGGTCGCTTCCGGCACACGCACAAAAAGTGAAATGCTGGGTTACGGCGAGGAGGAGTTCTCACCCTGGGACCTTGGCCTGATGCTCTGATTGTCCACAGCACGGCAGCTACAGGCGACCCGCCCATTCAATTGTTTCGATTTCGAGTACCACCGTGCGCTTATGATGACAAGTACGGAGCTACCCGGGCCCGCGCCCTCGACGTGCTGTCGCGTTCCTCCAGCCGCTTGAACCAGTCCGAGACCCTCGGGTGATGATCCAGGGCAAACGCAATGGCATGCGCCTGTTCCAGGTAGGCCAACGCGAACGGTTCTGCGATGGAAAAAGCGTCGTTGGCCAGCCAATCGTTTTTACCCAGCCATTTGTCCAGCAACTTGAGTTGCTGGTGGGCGAACTTTTCGGCCTTCTCGCAGGCCTCGAGATTCGGCTCGCCCAGGCCGGCCTTCTGCTTGATCACCTTCTCGAAGAAGATTTCGGTCAGCCAACGGCCGGGGTGACAGGTGAAGAAGGTCATCCACTGGTCGACCCTTGCTCGTTCCAATTTGTCCGCCGGGAACAACGGTGAATGTTCCGTGCTGGCGACGTAACGGCAGATCGCGCCGGACTCGAACAGGAATTCCCCGTCATGCTCCAGTACCGGCACTTTGCCGATCGGGGTCATCGCGCGAAAACTATCGGTACGGTTTTCGCCGGTCATCAGGTTCACAAAGACAAACTCGAAGTCCACCCCCAGTTCCTCGAGAACGTACAGGGTCTTCATCGTATTCTGGGTATAAAATCCGTGCAGTCGGTACATGGCGAAGTCCTTCGGGCTGGAATGTCGGTACGATCAATATAGTTTAAAAACCAGCCGGGGTCTCGTCTAAGCCGGCTGCGCAAACTGCCGGCATTGTTCCAGCAGCCAGTCGCGGAAGGCCGCCACCTTGGGCAGGTCGAAATAGTGGGGCGGCGCGACGAAGTAGTGTGACCAATCGGTTTTAACCACGGTGCTGATCGGGCGCACCAGCCGTTTTGCTTCGATGTCCCGCGCCACCAGTGTCCAGCGTGTAAGTGCAATGGCCTCGCCCTGTTCGGCGGCCATCAGGATGCTGAGCGAATCGTTCAGAATGGTCCAACGGTTGTCCCGGCTGGATTCACCCACCTGGCGAAACCAGGGATCCCACACATCGCTGGGCGCGAACAACAGGTCGTGCTGCCGCAATTCCTCTGTCGAATTGATCGGGCCTATCTTCTTCAGCAAGCGTTTGCTGCAAACCGGCAGAATCCAGTCGTCCATCAGTTTAACGGACTTGAGTCCGGCCCATTTGCCCGGCCCAAGGCGGACAGCGGCGTGCATATTGCTCTGGTCAAAGTTCACCTTGGCGTTGTCCACGTTGATGCGCAGGTCGATATCCGATTCCGTGTCGTAGAAACCCGACAGGCGCGGCATCAGCCATTTCTGCAGGAACGACGGCATCATGCTGAGGTTCAGCACTCCCTCGGAACGGTCCTGGCTGACCAGTTCCACCGCCTGGCGCATTTCCGCCAGTCCGCGTTGCACGCCCGGCAACAATTGCCGGCCGGCCTCTGTCAGCGAGATCTGGCGGCCGTGGCGATAAAAAAGAGACAGGCCGAGACGCTGCTCGAGCGCCCGGATCTGCGAGCTGACCGCAGCCGGGCTGACGTGCAGGGCTTCCGCGCCTTTGACAAAGCTGAGGCGGCTGGCCACGGCTTCGAATGTGCGCAATGCATTGAGTGGGACTTGAGATTTCATGATTAAGAAAAACTTAACCTTCAGCCAGTAAAAACCGTTTGTTAATTTTCTGTTACGTCACTAATATTGTCAACTGAAAGATAAAGTAAATAAACATTTACAACTTATTTTTCATTGTGTGAATTGTTACATTTTTGAGACAAAAGCGGAAAAAAATCATCCGCCAAGGAGATAAGCAAATGTTAATCGATTATTTAAGAGAATCCTATAGGGAGACTTACTGGCCAGGTCAGTCCGGCCCAGCCCGTGATCACCGTTCGCGCTGCCAGGCCTGCCGCCAACGCGGATCGTTTTGAGAAAGACGAAATGCAGGCACGCCGCCACCGCCGTCAACGCAGGCTGGCCCGCATGGGACAGAACAGCGTGAGTGGCTGGACGGTGCGTGCCTGGTAATGGGCGCCCTGAATGTTTCAACCCAACAAGAAACAGACCCAAGCATTTAGGGGTCCTGGCCTCCGGTAACCCTGGGGACTGGACCCCTTCTTTTTTCCAGGATCCTTCTTTCGCACCACCCTTCGAATCAAACCTGCACCCGTGTTTCCTCGATCACGCGCAATTTTTCAATCCGACTGAGTTTCTTCAAGGCCGCTTCACGCCGGCAGGCGCTGCTTCGATCATGGCCGGTCTCGGTGTAAACCACTTCCCGCGGACGGCGGCCATTGAAATATTTTGCACCACGCGGATGCTCGAGGTGCTCCCGGAACCTGCGCTCAACGTCGGTGGTGACGCCGGTGTACAGCGTCCCGTCATCACAGCGGATGATGTAGACCTTCCAGTCCATCAGGCACGCGCGCCCATCCGGTGCGTCATCATCAACCCCACTTTTTCTCGTGGGTTTGCAGCGTGGTCTCGACTTTCGCCAACGCCTTGACCATTCGCGCATGAATGGATTCGCCCCGGTTTTCTACGCCCAGCAACGCGCTGGTGTGCGCCGCACACAGGTTTTCAGCCTTTGTCCATTGCTTGTTGAGCCCTTTGGCCCAGTCGCGGAAATCCGCGGCTGCCCCGACCCGTTTTTCCAGGGCCTTCGACAGCGTCGGGTGGTAACTCACGGCGTCACCGAGCCCAAACACGCGCATCAAGCCGGGTAACCGTATGTACATCAGGGTATCGTCAGAGTGGATCGTCTTCGAGGCAGGATGCCACGCCAGCACCGAGGAGAAGTGAACATTCTGGTCATCGGAAATGAAGTCAACTCCCCGGGGAACCGAGAATTCGAAATCCGCGGCAAATTTGCGGTGCAGCGCGGGATCTTCGGTACGCAGATCAGCCCAGGGAAGGTCCGGGAAGCGGGATAAATGGCGCGCCGTGCCATACAGTTTCGCATCCGGATACATCGCGTGCATTTTACGCACGTGGACCGTGTGGAAGGGATGGAGGTTGAGAATGGCCTTGATGTCCTTACCCTCGCGGGTCAGTTCAGCCACTTCCCGCTGGAGGGCGCTGTTCAGCGTGTAGGAATCGAGAAACACGAACTTGCCGCTGGCCAGGCGAACCAGCGATGCCTGCGTGCCCACGTCGACCACGCCACCGATCCGGTACGAGCCCCGGATGTTCCAGAAATCTTCAGAGACCTGAAGGAATTTATCCGCCATAACCACCTCCGGTATGTTCCTTGCTCCATTAGAGCACAGATGGAGTATGCACCAATCAAGGCAGCCTGTTGACGGCAAACACCGACGCGCTGCACCATGACCGGATGACCCAATCACCAACCACCATCAAATGCCCGGAATGCGGCCACGAATTCGACATCAGCGACGTGCTCTACCACCAGGTCGAGCATGATCTGAAACAGCAGTTTGAAGCACAGCTCAAGCTCGAGCGCGACAAGTACCGGATCGAATCCGAAAAACTCCGCCGGCAGGGCGAGCAATTGGAAAAAGCCCGGACAGAACAGCAGGAAACCATCGAAAAGGCCATCAGGGAACGGCTGCAACTCGAGAAGAAGGCGCTGACTGAAAAAATCTCCGCCGGGATCCGGGACGAGCAGGCGGAACAGGTGAAGGCCTTGCAGGACGAACTGCAGGCCAAGTCCCTGCAGGTGAAGGACCTGAACAAGGCCAGGGTTGATATCGAGCGACTCAAGCGCGAGAAAGATGAGCTGCAAGGCAAGGCTGAAGCCGAAATGGAACTCAGGCTCAGCCTGGCACTGGCCGAGGAGCGCCGGAAAATCAGGGAAAGCGAGGAAGAAATATCGCAAAAGAAAGTGGCCGACAGAGACCAGCTTATCCATCAACTCAAAGAGCAGGTGGAGATCATGAAGCGCAAGGCCGAGCAGGGCTCGATGCAACTCCAGGGCGAGGTTCAGGAACTGATCATCGAGGAGTGGCTGTCCGCCAATTATCCGCTGGACACCATCGAGGAGATCAAGAAGGGAGCCCGTGGAGCCGACTGCATCCAGACCATCAACACCCGCTCCGCCACCAACTGCGGAAAAATCTACTACGAGAGCAAGCGCACCAAGGCCTTTCAACCGGCGTGGATTGAAAAATTCAAGATCGACATTCGTGAAAAAGGCGCCAGTATCGGCGTGCTGGTCACCGAAACCCTGCCCGCGGACATGAACCGCATGGGCTACCGCGACGGAATCTGGATCTGCAGTTATCCCGAGTTCAAGGGCTTGTCCGGCGTGTTGCGTGAATCCATCATCAGCATGCACCGGGTGCTGTCACAGCAGGAAAACCGCGGCGACAAGATGTCGCTGGTATACGATTTCCTTGACCAGCAATGAATTCCGCCTGCAGGTGGAAGCCATCGTTGAGGGATTCACGCAGATTGAAAATCGACCTGGATGCCGAAAAACGTGCGATGGCCAGCATCTGGAAGAAGCGCGAGAAGCAGATCGAAAAAGTGCTGCTGAACACCAGCGATATGTACAGCTCGATCAGGGGCATCGCCGGTAACGCGGTGCCGGTCGTGAGGCACCTGGAACTGCCGGGCACGGCTGATAATGAAGAGGGGGAAGATTAAGGCTTCAGGACCGGGTCATGCGGGTTTTCTTGCCAGGCCGAGAAAACACCAGGCGGTCATGCCCGTGTGCAGGATCACTGCCGGCACCAGGAGTATCCCGACCGGTTGCACCTGGAAGCCTGCCTGTCCGAGGATAATCACGACCCCCACGTTGTAGATCAGCATCGCGGTGAGCAACCCGCTTGCGGCGCCGCCCGGTGAGTCATTCCGCGCCAGCCAGCAGGCGATGCCAAGCGCCAGTATGGCGGCGCCGCCAACGCGTGTAACGGCCAGGGTTAACGGATCCTCCAGCGCGCCACCACCGATCAGCAGGGGCACGAATACCGATGGAAGGATCAACAGGGCTAACCCGGCGCCCAGTTCCAGGACGGCAGAAACCTGTAACAACGATTTCTTCATCTGACCTCCTCGATCGAGACCTGCAGTTCAATTGGTCATGGCGTCCACGGGTGTCCCTGCTAAAGGGACACCCGCAGATCAATGGGACTGTTTCACCCGACCGCAGCCTCTCAATCGGAGGCGCGGGCGACCGCCGCTGCCTTGGCCGCCTTGTCAGGCGCCGTCAGTTGTTCCGGCCCCAGTTTGTAAGTCACCGAGTTGATCGTGCCGGTAAAAGCAAAAGGCGGCTCGTAACTGTCGTCCACGCCGGTGCGGGTATCGACACCGATGTCCAGGGTTTCGTCGATCGCCATCATCAGCGGGATGGAATGCTTGATGGTCTGGGTGTCGATTTCCTTGCCGTCGATGGTGAATACACCGGTGCCGCCCTTGCCGGGGCCGGGGCCGTCGTAGGTGAAGTCAAACACCAGCGTATGCTTGCCGGGTGGTACTTCGCGGGCAAACAGGTCATCCCCCACGATACCGCCCACACCGCCTTCCCAGCGGAACCGTTCCAGGTCGAGCAGGTTGTACACGAAGATCGGTTTGCCATTGAGCAGGTACATGGCATAGCCGCCAAAGCGACCGCCCAGGGTTGCGATCATGCCTTCGGCGCCGCCCTCTGGAACCGTTATTTCAGCGGTAATGGTGAAATCGCGGTCCAGGATACTGGGCGCGCTACCCAGTGGAATACCGGAATTAACACCCGTGTAGGTGAAAACCGTTCGGCCGGCAACCGCGCTTGGACGCGGAGTCAGCAGGCGTGAAAAACCCGTGTTGTCCAGCGGGAACACGTTGTATTTCCTGGCTTCCACCGCGAACAGGGCCTGCATTTCCTTCAGCTTCTCAGGGTTCTTGGCTGCGAGGTCGTTGTTTTGCGAATAATCCTCGGCGATGTTGTACAGTTCCCACTTGTAGCCGTTAACGACTTCGGGAAGGACGCCGGTAGCCAGGTCCCACGGGGGGGCGAAAGGCGTGGTGCTGGCGATCCAGCCGTCGTGGTAAATCGCCCGGTTGCCGACCATTTCGAAATACTGGGTGTCGTGCCTGGACGCCACCCTGGCGTTGGCCTGGTCAAAGGTATAGACCATGCTCACCCCTTCAATCGGCTTCTGCTCAATACCGTCAACCGTGGCGGGCGCCTGGATACCGGTGATTTCAAGCAGCGTTGGAACGATATCGATCACGTGGTGGAACTGGCTGCGGATACCGCCCAGGTCCTTGATATGGCCGGGCCAGGAAATTGCCAGGCCCTGCCGGGTGCCACCGAAATGCGACGCCACCTGCTTGGTCCATTTGAACGGCGTATCAAACGCCCATGACCAGCCCACCGCCATGTGCGGGTAGGTCTTGTCCGTGCCCCATTCCTCGTAGTGCAACAACTCGAGGCTTTCGGGTTCTTTCAGAATTCCGTTGTAGGCAGTCAACTGGTTATAGGCGCCATACAGCGTGCCTTCGGGACTGGTGCCGTTATCACCAACGATGTAGATGATGAGCGTGTTGTCTATTTTGCCCAGGTTCTCGACTTCCTGGATGACCCGGCCAATTTCGTAATCGGTGTACGCGGCATAGCCGGCAAATACCTCGGCCTGGCGGGCAAAAAGCTTCTTGTACGGTTCGGACAGCGAATCCCACCGGGGAATCGAGTCAGGCCAGGGCGTCAGCTGGGTATCCGGCGGGATCACGCCCAGTTTCTTCTGATTGGCGAAGATCACATCGCGCAGTTTCTCATAACCCATGTCGAACTGGCCTTTGAACTTCTCGACCCATTCCGCTTTGGGCTGGTGTGGCGAATGGGTGCCACCGGGCACGTAGTAAACGAAAAAAGGCTTGTCGGGCGCCACCGCATTCAGGGCCCGCATGTGCTTGATCGCCTCGTCGGCCAGGTCGGTCGTCAGGTTGTAATCATCCCGGCCGAGATAAGGGAATATCTGGGTATGGTCCTGGACCAGGTAAGGCGTCCACTGGTCGGTCTCGCCGCCCATGAAGCCGTAGAAATACTCAAATCCCATGCCTGAAGGCCACTGGTCGAAGGGCCCGGCCTTGCCGTATTGAAACCCGGGCGTGTTGTGGTTCTTGCCGAACCACGATGTGGCGTATCCGTTGTCGCGCAGAATCGTGCCTATGCTGGCCTTCTCCTTGCTGATGACCGAATCGTAACCGGGGTAGCCGGTCGACAGTTCGCCAATCACGCCGAACCCGGCGGAGTGGTGATTGCGGCCGGTGATCAGCGCCGCCCGCGTCGGTGAACACAGCGCCGTGGAATGGAACTGGGTATAGCGCAGCCCTGCCTTGGCGACTCGGTCCAGCGCGGGTGTAGGTATGACGCCCCCGAAGGTTCCGGACACGGCATAGCCCTGATCATCGGTCATGATGAGCAGGATATTGGGGGCATTTTCTGGAGGCGCGACGCGCGCGGGCCAGTAAGGCGTCGAATCCTTGGCGCTTTCCCTGATTACGCCTTCAAATGGCATCGGCGGCGGCGGAATCTGCTTTCCGTCAATGGTGACGGTGGCGGTGGGCGCCCCTGGAACTCCGTGGATATCCTGGGCCAGCGCCGGGACCGGCAAGGAGGAGGCAAAAAGAACAGCAATGAGAAAACCTGACTTCGCTTTCATACAATTCCTTCCTGACGCAAGCTGAACAAAGGAAAAAACGAAATGCCCGGGCACCTGAATGGGATGGGAGTCCTGGCGATTCCAGTCGATCATGACATAAATCCCGAAAACTCAATAATTTCTTGTAAGCCTGGGCGCGGTTTGACGGACAGGACAAAGGAGAAGCAGTCAGCCCGCGGAATGCCCCGTACGAAATGGAACAACCGGCATTACAATCAGTTTATACTAGGCTAGGGGTAGCTGGGCTTTCCATTTGATCAAATAATCTGGAGATAGAATGGCAACTGTACACGTCAGGAAGCTGAAGATAACCGCGGAGACAGGCAAAAAGGGTGCGGTATGCTCGGTTTCTTTCGCATACTCGATCAAATGCGATAAGGCAGAACAGGCGCTTTCGAAAGAGGGCTTGCTCAGGTTCAAAGTCCGGGCCACTCTTCTGGGATATGACGACTGGTTCGATGATCGTCTCCGAGACCTGCCGACGGGGAAGGCTTTCTACGAATGTGGGGACGGCGAGATTAACGTGGGGCCGGTTACCATACCCTGCACGGTATTGAACGAAGATATCGGCGAGGATGAACTCTACCTGAAGGTAACTGCCACGTCCGTCGGAGCGCCGGGCGGCAAGGAATACACCGCGGAAGGTTCAAGCGACACCATTACGCTGAACCTCTGACGGTCTTACAGCCGACAATCCGCCATCACACCAGGCCCGGTCCTTCACATTTGAACGAGGAAACAGACAACAATTGGCACCGTGTCAGCGCCTCTGACACGACCCGTCGCCTGGGCGTTGATCCCAAATCTGGCCTGAGTTCAGCCGAAGCCAGTGCCCGGCAGGCGCAGTTCGGCCCCAACCGTTTAGAAGAAATTCCACCGAGAAGCCCCTGGCTGTTGCTGCTGGACCAGTTCAAGGGTTTTCTGATCCTGGTACTGATCGGCGCTGCCGTACTTGCCGCCGCGATTGGTGACAAGTCCGATGCGGCGGTCATTCTCGTGGTGGTGGTCATCAACGCGATACTTGGCTTCCTCCAGGAATATCGAGCCGAGCGGTCAATGGCCGCACTGAAAAAGATGCTCGCTCCAACCGCCGAAGTGCGCCGGAACGGTGAAACCGTAACGCTTTCCGCTGAAGAACTGGTGCCCGGGGACATTGTCAAACTGGCGACCGGCGACCGGGTACCGGCCGATGGCAGGGTGATCGCCACGCATTCATTCGAGGTGGATGAATCATCCCTGACCGGTGAATCACGCACCGTGGGAAAGCGCGTGGAACCACTGGTGGGAGAGAACATTCCGCTGGCCGAGCGCGCCAACCTGTTTTTCATGAATACCACGGTGACCCGCGGCCGTGCCGAAATGGTCGTGACCGCAACGGGCATGAATACTCAACTGGGTTTACTGGCAGGGATGCTGGGGAACACAGAAACGGCGCCCACGCCGCTGCAAAATCAACTGGATAGCCTGGGGCGAAGGCTGGCTGCGATCGCAGGCATCGTGGTCGCCTTCATGTTGCTGGCCGGGTTGTTGCGCGGCGAACCCTGGGTGCAGATGGTCATGACCGCCATCGCGCTGGCCGTGGCCGCGATTCCCGAGGGCCTGCCGGCCGTGGTGACCGTTACCCTGGCGCTCGGCCTGCAGCGCATGGTGCGCCACAAGGCCATAGTCAAGCGCCTGGCCGCGGTCGAAACGCTTGGCTGCACATCCGTTATTTGTACCGACAAGACAGGTACCTTGACGGTTAACCAGATGACCGTCCGGCAGATCTACACCAGTGGACGGCACCTGGCGGTCAGCGGCGAAGGCTACGAAACCGAAGGAAAGATCAGCTGCAACGACGGCCCGGTTCCGGACCTTGAATCCTTGGTGAAGTCTTTGGCGCTTTGTAACGATGCGCAATTACAGGACGGCAAGGTCATTGGTGACCCGATGGAAGGAGCCCTGCTGGCGCTCGTCGGCAAAGCCGGGATGGACTGGCGCGCCGAATCAAGGCATCGCCCGCGTATCGCCGAAATACCCTTTGACCCGGCGCACAAATACCAGGTGACTTTTCATCATGATGGCGACCGGGTGCGGGTCATGGTCAAGGGCGCCCCGGAAGTCGTGTTGGACCGGTGCAGCGTGGTGTTCGGCGAAACGGGCAACCGCGCGCTCGACGCGAAACAACGGGCTGTGATCGAAGACGCCAACGAGGCCATGGCCGCCAGGGGGCTCCGAGTATTGGCGGCGGCCTGGGTGGATTATCCCGCCCTTGATTTTGAGCCAAACGGCGACTTGCCGGCCTTCGTCAAGGACCTCACTTTTGCCGGCCTGGTGGGCTTGATGGACCCGCCCCGGCCAGAGGCCTTTGATGCCATTGCCTCATGTCACCGGGCGGGGATCTCGATCAAGATGATCACCGGCGACCAGAAAACCACCGCGGCCACCATTGCCGGCGAACTGGGCATCAAGGGCGTGGTGGTGACCGGCGCCGAACTCGATGGCATGACCGATCTCCAGCTGGCCGGGACGATCAATGAAATCGGCGTTTTTGCCCGGGCGACGCCGGAACAGAAAGTACGTATCGTGCGTGCGCTCAAAGCCCATGGTCACGTGACCGCGATGACCGGTGACGGTGTCAACGATGCCCCGGCACTCAAGACTGCCGATATCGGTGTAGCGATGGGCGTGACGGGCACCGATGTCGCCAGGGAAGCCGCCAGCATGGTGCTGACCGATGATAATTTCGCCACGATTGTGCACGCGGTGGAGGAAGGACGCACCATTTACGACAATATTGTCAAATTCGTACGGTTTCAGCTTTCAACCAATATCGGAGCCATTTTGACGGTATTGGTTGCGCCGTTCCTGGGGCTGCCGTTGCCGTTTACCCCGATTCAACTGTTGTGGGTCAATATCATCATGGATGGCCCGCCCGCCATGTCGCTGGGAGTGGACCCGCCACAGCCGGGCATCATGTCCACGCCACCGCGCAAAACAGACCAGAGAATACTGACCCTGCGACGCCTCGGAAAATTGGCCGGCTACGGTTTCATCATGATGGCCGGCACCCTGGGGGTGCTGTGGTGGGGTTTACGCAATGGTTCAGCCGTGTACGCGCAGACCATGGCGTTCACGACCTTTGTGTTATTCCAGGTGTTCAATGCCTTTAACGCCCGGGCCGATCGGGGAAGCACGTTCAACGCCAATTTTTTCCGTAACCGAGTGCTTTGGCTCGCGCTGGCCGCGGTGGTTATCCTGCAGGTGATTGCGGTTCAGTGGTTGCCGATCAAGGGATTGTTCGATATCGTCAGTCTCTCGATCATGGATTGGCTGTTGGCCACCGCAGTCGCCAGTTCCGTTCTGCTGATTGAAGAATTCCGGAAGTACCTGTTCCACCGCTGAGGGATTTCGTGCTCCCTGGCGGCAGTGTCGAAACCCTTGGGGCATGGGGCTTGCGCCAGCCCAGGCCGGCCGCCATCATCGCGTGGCGGCCGGCTGGTGTACTGGATCAGGGCTTAGCCAGCATCTCGCACAATGGCACGTTGTCCTGCACAATACGCTCGATCGGAATTTCGTCCGAGAAGCCGAGCGAAGTAATGTCATACATGACCAGGCCGTTATCGCAATCGGCGAATTGAATGGTCATGGTGCCATCACCATCCTGGTCCGTGGTGGCAGCTGGTGTTGCGGCATCGAATACACCACCTTCGGTCACATAAATCGTCAGCGTGGCTGTATCGCCGTCGTATGGCCCCTGCGCCGTCAGCCAGCGTTGACCCGGGTCTCCCAACATTGCCGTGAGATCTCCTGGCGGACGTTCAACGTCAAAAGTGAACCAGGTTACAAACATCTGCTTCATGACCGGGTAAACCAATATGGTGAAGCCCTGTCCACCGGTGGCGGGATTGAACCAGGCATCGTTCAGACCTGAGTTGATCGGGAATGGGCAGTCGTCGCAGCCGGGTTCCTTGGCGCTTACAGAAATCACAAAACTGCCGGTGGTTGCGCTTGAATACGTTGTTGCCTCAACCGTGTAGGTACCAGCCGACAATGTCATTGTGATTCGTGAGTTATCGCCATCACCACTGTCATCGTTACGGTCTAGCTCTTCTCCTGTCTGACCTGAGCCCTGTAGAAGAAACAGATACGTATCCTTCGATGAAGTCAGGTCAATGGTCACTTCTTGAGTGCTGGCCAGGCTAAACGTGTAGTAACTGGCGTAAGCGCCCACGCGATGAGTCGATGCGCAAGCCGGATCCCAGCTGCCCTTGACATCGACGCCTGTGTCGATCTGATATTCACATTCGGGGGGAGGCGGTGTCTCGTCCACTGTAACAGAGACCGTGAAATCCCCGCTCTGTGTGCCCGCACTGGTCGTGGCCTCAATCGTGTAAGAACCCGCGGTCAAAGTACGGGTAATACGGGAGTTTGTTCCAACGCCGTCGTCATCGTCTTCCGCTACCACAGGTCCGGTTTCACCAGCACCTGCAAGCAAAAACATATAGGCATCCCTGGCAGATTGCAAATCTATGGTCACCTCCTGGTCGGCCAACAAGGTGAACGTGTAGTATTTGGCATACCGGGAGGCTCGATGTATGGAAGTACAGCCCGCGTCCCAACTGTTGGTTACATCAATGTTGACTTCCAGATCATAATCGCAGACATCGTTAACCGCTGTCGTTACACCGACGGAAACTGTAAAGTGACCTGTTCGGTTTTGGCCGGACATGGTTGCCTCGATGGTGTACCTGCCGGCTCGTAAGATGGTGACAATACGTGAATTCTTGTTACTGGAGCTTATATCATTATTGGCTTTAAGTACGGGTCCATTTTGACCAGCGCCGTCTAACAAATACAGCAAAGTGTCCACCGATGATGAGAGGTCGATGGTTATTTCCTGGGTGCTCGTCAGGAGAAATGTATAGTACTGCGCGTACACGCCAGCATTTTTGCTAGATGTACAATCCGAATCCCAGCTGCCCGATTCGAAATCGTTGACAGCGATGTCTGAAACAACACACGCCGCCAGTAAATGACCCGGCAAGAAGAACAATATCAGTAACACAATCAAATAGAATTTTTTCACAGTATTTTTTCAGCCTTGGTTTAAATGATTTGGAATCATTGGGAATTCTGGGAATTCTGGGAATTATTGGGAATTCTGGGAATCATTGGAATTTAGCGACCATGCCCCAAAACCCCGCCATTATACCTATACTTGCTTTCATTTCATCTAGAAACAGTAACTGAAAGTCAAATGTAAAAAACCCGGCTGCCATGCAAATGTTAATTTCTGCGAGGCAGAGGGCATTCCGGCAGAGGACCGGTGAGGGTTTGTTCGATATCGTCGATCTCTCGATGTTGGATTGGCTGTTGGCCACCGTAGTGGCCAGCCCAGGCCAGCCGGCCGCCATCATCGCGTGGCGGCCGGCTGGTGTACTGGATCAGGGCTTAGACAGCATCTCGCACAACGGCACGTTGTCCAGCACAATACGCTCGATCGGAATTTCGTCCGAGAGGTCGAGCGAGGTGATGTCATAGGTTACCAGACCGTTTTCGCAATCGGTGAATTCAATGGTCATGGTGCCATCACCATCCTGGTCCGTGGTGGCAGCCGGTGTTGCGGCATCGAATACACCACCTTCGGTCACATAAATGGTCAGCGTGGCTGTATCGCCGTCGTATGGCCCCTGTGCCGTCAGCCAGCGTTGACCCGGTCCTCCCAGCATTGCCGTGACATCTGCTGGCGGACGTTCAACGTCAAAAGTGAACCAGGTTACAAACATCTGTTTGATGACCGGGTAAACCGTGATGTTGAATCCCTGTCCACAGGTGACGGGGTTGAACCAGGCATCGTTCAGACCAGAGTTGATCGGGAACGGGCAGTCGTCGCAGCCGGGTTCCTTGACGTTTACAGAAATCACAAAACTACCGGTGGTTGCACTTGAATACGTTGTTGCCTCAGCGGTGTAGGTACCCGCCGATAATGTCATTGTGATTCGTGAGTTATCACCTGACCCGCCGTCATCGTCCCGATCCAGCACATTTCCGGTCTTACCTGCAGCCCTGCAAAAGTAGCAGATACGTATCCTTCGATGATGTCAGGTCAATGGTCACTTCTTGGGTGCTTGCCAGGTTAAATGTGTAGTAGCTGGCATACCGGCCTTCGCGATTTGTCGACGGGCAAGCCGGATCCCAGCTGCCTACGACATTGATGCCGGTGTTAATCAGGTATTCGCAGTCGGAGGGCGGAGTCTCATCCGCTGTAACTGAGATCGTGAAATCCCCGGTTTCTGTGCCCGCACTGGTCGTGGCTTCAATCGTGTATGCACCTGCGGTCAAAGTACGGGTGATCAGAGAGTTCGATCCAACACCATCGTTATCGTCTTCCTCGATCACGGCACCGTTTCGGCCAGATCCCTGAAGCAGAAACATATAGGTATCCCGGGAGGATTGCAGATTGATGATGACCTCCTGTTCAGTCGACAAAGTGAACGTGAAGTATTTCGCATACCGGGAGGCTCGATGCGTGGAGGTGCAGCCCGCTTGCCAGCTGCCGGATACTTCGAGGTTGAGGGGAAGGTAATTGTCACAGTCACCGGCGGTGGGTACCGATACCCCAAGGGAAACTGTAAAATTACCTGTTCTGGATTGAGCATAGGTAGTGGCCTCAATCGTGTAAGTGCCTGCTGGCAAAGCCTTGACAATAGATGAATTCCTGTCACCAGAGCCTATATCATCATTGAATTCCAATACGGATCCATTTTGGCCCGAGCCGCTGAGCAAAAACAGAAACGTATCCACCGATGATGAAAGGTTAATAGTGACTTCCTGGTTGTTCGCCAGTGTAAAAGTGTAGTACTGCGCATAAGCACCCGGATTATTGGTGGATGTACAATCCGAATCCCAGCTGCCCGATTCACTATCGTTGAGTGCGATGGGAGTAATTACACACGCTGCCAGTAAATGACCCGGCAAGAAGGACAATAGCAGTAGCAAAACAAAATAGAATTTTTTCACAGTGTTTTTCACAACCTCAGTATGAGCGATTTGGCTTTATTGAAATTTGAAGACTTTAAACAAGAATCTCACCAAGACAGTCTATAGCTTTTTCTTCATTTAATCTCGAAACAGTAAGCAAGATATGAAAATTCAATCCTGGCTGCGGTTCAGCTCCGCGACACCCGGCTGCGCGCCTTCTTGCCGGCCCTGGCCGGCTTAACGCCATCCTCGCGCGACGGCAGTCCCGTGTGCTGGGTCAGGATTTTCTTGCCGGTACGCCGCTGGTGTGCCTGTGCGGTATTTTTCCTGCGCGGAGCCCGGTAACCCTGGCCGGCGCTGGGCTGGCTTCCGGGAATCAGGTGCGAGTCGCGGTCACCGATCAAATCGGATCGGCCCATTTTTCGGAGCGCTTCGCGCAGCATTCCCCAATTGTCCGGGTCATGATACCTGAGCAGTGCCTTGTGCAGTTTTCGTTGTTCCGGACTTTTCACCGGAACCACTTCATCGGACTTGTAGGTCACTTTGCGCAAGGGATTTTTTCCGGAATGGTACATGGCGGTCGCCGTGGCCATGGGCGAAGGATAGAAGGCCTGCACCTGGTCCGCAGTGAAGCCGTTACGTTTCAACCAAATGGCCAGGTTAATCATGTCTTCATCGGTCGTACCCGGATGAGCCGCGATGAAATAGGGGATCAGGTACTGTTCCTTGCCTGCCGCCGCGGAGTATTTCTCGAACATTTTCTTGAATTGATCATAGCTGCCGATGCCCGGTTTCATCATTTTTGACAGGGGCCCGCTCTCGGTGTGCTCGGGCGCAATCTTCAGTTGGCCGCCAACGTGGTGGGTGACCAGTTCCTTCACGTATTCCGGGTCCTCTACCGCCAGGTCGTAACGCAGACCAGAGGCAATCAGCACCTTTTTAACGCCCGGCAGTTCGCGCGCCTTGCGGTACAACCGGGTCAGGGACGAGTGATCGGTGTTCAGGTTGGGACAAATAACCGGGTATACGCAGCTGGGCCTGCGGCAGGCCGACTCGATTTCCCTGCTCTTGCAGGCGATGCGGTACATGTTGGCCGTCGGACCGCCCAGGTCGGAAATCACCCCGGTAAACCCGGGGACTTTGTCCCGTATCTGCTCCACCTCGTTGAGGATCGACTCCTCGGAACGATTCTGGATGATGCGGCCCTCGTGCTCGGTGATGGAACAGAACGTGCAACCGCCGAAACAGCCGCGCATGATATTGACCGAAAACCGGATCATCTCGTAGGCGGGTATTTTCGCGCCCTGGTAGGAAGGGTGCGGCACGCGGGCGAAAGGCATGCCAAACACGTAATCCATTTCCGGGGTGGATAGCGGGATCGGCGGGGAGTTCAGCCACAGGTCCAGGTTCCCGTGCTTTTGCACCAGGGCCCTGGCGTTGCCCGGGTTCGTTTCCAGGTGCAATACCCGGTTGGCATGGGCATAGAGCACCGCGTCGTTGCGGACTTTTTCGAACGATGGCAGGCGGATGACGGTGCGGTCGCGGTCGCGACCGGGATGAGGTTTGAATGGCTTTGCTGGCCCGTCCGCCACGCCATACAGCGCGGCCTCACGGCGATCTTTCTCGGCGGCATCCATCTCGCGCACGTTCAGATAGGGATTCACCACGCTGTCGATCTTGCCGGGCCGGTCGATGCGGGTGGAATCGATTTCCCACCAACCCGCCGGCGTATCTTTCCGGATCAATGCGCTGCCGCGCACGTCGGTAATTCCGGCAATGTCTTCCCCCCGGGCTAGCCGGTGAGCGACCTCGACCAGGGCTCTCTCGGCGTTACCGTACAGCAACAGGTCGGCCGTGGCGTCCAGCAGGATGGACCGGCGCACACTGTCCTGCCAGTAATCATAATGGGCGATCCGCCGCAATGAAGCCTCGATACCACCCAGGATGACCGGCACATCCGGCCAGGCTTCCTTGCAGCGCTGGCTGTATACCAGCGAACAGCGGTCCGGGCGTTTGCCCCCCATTCCGCCCGGCGTGTAGGCGTCATCGGAGCGCATCTTGCGCTCCGCGGTGTAGCGATTGATCATGGAATCCATGTTGCCGGCGGCGACGCCAAAAAACAGGTTGGGCTTGCCCAGTGCCTTGAACGCATCAGCCGACTGCCAGTCCGGCTGGGCGATGATTCCTACCCGGAAACCCTGGGCCTCCAGCAATCGTCCGACAATTGCCATACCGAACGACGGGTGATCCACGTAGGCATCACCGGTGACGATGATGATGTCGCAGGAGTCCCAACCCAGCTTTTCCATTTCCGCCCGGCTCATGGGCAAAAACGGCGCGACGCCAAAACACTCGGCCCAATACTTCGGATAGCCGAACAGCTCGGTGGGTGGAGCCGGGATGTTGATCTTCGACATATCGCTGAACCTGTGACGCCCGAAAATGGGTCTCAGGTGCAAGCGTAACACCGAATCCCCGAAGTTGCGGGAAAACCCGGGACGGACCGGCACATCCGATTGAAATCAATCAGGAAAGATCAGGATCGATCGATTGCTCAAGTTCCCGGGCTGCGTTGAGCGCGTTGATCAGCTTGGCGAGGTCGGACTCGCGGGTCCGGTGGCTGGTAATACAGGCGCGCAACACCGGTCGTTTTTCAAAAATCGCAACGGAAATCCAGGCTTTACCACTCTCAACGACGCGCTGCGCAATGCGTTCGACATCCGCGCCGTGGTCGCGATCAACAAAACAGACCACCGCCAGGGCCGGATCGTTGACCACTTCCCAACCGTTTTGCCCGAGCAGATCAGCCAGCGTGGCGGCCAGTTCACGGCATCGCTGAATCATCGCGGCATAACCGGCCTGTCCCAGCACCGCCAGTGACAGGAACAGTTTGAGCCCGATGAATCGGCGTGACCACTGGATGGTCTGGCTGTACGGCGTCAGACCTTCGAGTCCCTTGGGCATATAGCTGGCCTGCACCCGGAATGTGGAATGGAAGTGGCCCCGGTCACGGCAAAGGATCATACCGGCACCCATCGGAACCGATAACCACTTGTGCGCATCGATCGTCACGGAGTCAGCAGTCTCGATTCCCGACAGGAGTTTCCTGCCCGCCGGACTGACACAGACTGCTCCGCCCCAGGCGGCATCGACGTGAAACCAGAGACCCTGCGCCCGCGCGATCCGGCCGGTTTCCACGAGGGGATCGATCATCCCTGCATTGGTCGTCCCGGCGGTTGCCGCGACCATGACCGGAATGCAGCCGGAAGCTTTATCACGCTCCACCATGGCCTCCAGTTCACCGGCTTTCATCCGCCCGGACCCATCGGTAGGAACCAGGCGCACCGCGGCCCGCCCGATGCCGGACTGGTGCGCGATCTTGTACCAGGCGAGGTGGCTCTCTTCGGACGCATAAATGCAGGGTTGGCCGGAAAGTCCCACGGCGCCCTGCTCCGCGTATTGCGGTATTGCGGAAGTCAGCGCCATCAGCGCCGCCGTGTAATTGGCTTCTGCACCGCCCGAAGTGAAATGCCCGTCCGCACGCTCTGACTCAAACCCAACCCAATGGCAGATCTCCCGGATCACGTGCCGCTCCATTTCTACCGCCGCCGGCGCATGCGACCAAACCGCCAGTTGCGGGTTCAGTGCAGCCGTTATGGTGTCGGCGATGATAGCGGGAAAGGTCGGCGACGGGTTGAACAGGCCGAAATAACCAGGATGCTGCGTATGCACCATTCCGCGGAGCAAAAGATCCACGACGTCGTCGACAGCGGCTTCTGTTGTCCGCGACCCCTGGAAGTCATAGGCCTCGAGGCGCTCCCGAATTTCAGACATGCCAAGCGTCGGTGAGGGAGATTGCCCGGGCAGATTTTCAACGGCCTCGTTCAGGCGCTGGATGGTATGTGTCCAGAGCTTTTCCCGGGTTTCCAAATCCGGTAACAAACCTTGCTGCAATTCAGATGGGTTTTTCATGCCGGGATCCAAACCTGATTTCTCTCAAACCCTGAAGGCCGTCTTCAGCGGTAAGCGCCGGATGCGCTGACCGGTCGCGGCAAATATGGCATTACACACGGCCGGGGCCAACGGGGGTAACGGCGGTTCACCCAAGCCTCTCGGCTCCTCGTCGTTTTTGATGAAGTGTACTTCAACTTTTGGCGCCTGGCCGATTCGCAGCAGGCGGTAGTCGTGAAAGTTGCTCTGTTCGACCACACCGTCGCGCAGGGTGAGTTCGCCCATCAGCGCGGTGCCCAGGCCATCCAGGATCGCACCTTCAACCTGGGCAACCGCCCCTTGCGGATTGATCACCCGTCCGCAGTCCACCGCGGCGACAATCCGGTCGACTTTCAGCCGGCCCTCGCTGACGGTCACTTCAGCCACTTCAGCCACCCAGGATCCCTGGTCGTAACAGGCGGCGATGCCGCGTCCCGGCGTGTCTTCTCATCGCCCCAGCCCAGGGGCTGGGCCCAACCGGCAGCCTCAGCAGCCTTCACGATCACGCCCCTCAACCGGGCGGTATCGAGGCTGAAACGATCGGTCACCGGTACCGAATCCCGATCGCCAACCAGGCGCAGCAGGAAGGCCAGCGGGTCTTCACCGGCGCGGTGGGCCAGTTCGTCAATTGCACTGGCCGTCACGAACACGTTGGCCGAAGCCGAAATGCCACGCCACTGGCCCAGGGGAATTCTCGACGGAACGAAAACGAATTCCAGCGACAGGTTCGGCACGAGTCCGGCCGGAAAGGTGTATTCATCCAGTTCCGTATCGTGGGGCGGGTCGTCCCGTTCGAGGTAGGCGGCACGCGAGTGTCCGGCCAGCTTGTGCTGCCAGGCCGCGATCTGCCCCAGGCCATCCAGGGCAGCCCTGATGCGATGCACGCCTGCGGGCCGCGAATAGCCGTGCTGCATGTCGTCTTCGCGTGTCCACACGACTTTCACGGGTTTCCCCGCCATCCTGGCGAGCACAGCTGCGTCGATTGCAAAATCGGAATAATAGCGCCGCCCGAAGGCGCCACCCGAACGCAACACATGCACGGTGATGAATTCGCCAGCCTGCTCCACGCTGATTCCCATGGCCTTCGCCACGGCTGATGCCAGGTCTCCCGGGTTTTGCGTGGGCGCCCAGATCTCGACTTTTCCATCGGCGAAGTTTGCGGTGCAGCTCATCGGCTCCATCGGCGCGTGGGGGAGTAAGGGCACCTGGTAAATCGCCTCGAACGTTTTCTCCCCGGCATCAAGAATCCCCCGGGCGTCACCGTCACTCCGCACGACAACTGCTTCGGCGTCCAAACCTGCCCGGAAGCGCTCGTACAGCACCGCGGTGCTGTCGAGTTCCGCTGGGTTGCGCCATTGGACTTCCAGTGCACGGGCGCCCTGCATCGCAGCCCAGGTGCTGGTGGCCAGTACTGCCACACCGGAAACAAAGTTGGGGCTGTTGGGCTGGATGATCCGCCCGCCATATTGCTCATTCGACAGCGCGTACACGGCTTTGACGCCCGCAATTTTCAGCGCTGCCTCGTCGTTGAACGACGCCACCTGGCCATCGCTGACCGGGCTGCGCCGGACCACTGCATAGAGCATTCCAGGCAGTTTCAGATCCAGGCTGAAGACCGTTTTCCCGGTAATGATGTGATCCAGGTCCACATCAGAGTGAGATTGGCCGATCACGCGGAAATCGGCAGGAGCCTTCAGAGGAATATCCGTTGGAAGCGGCAGGCGCGCTGCTTCCGCAGCCAATTCGCCGTAGGAGGCGGACCGGTCAGTCGATTGGTCCACAACCCTGCCGTTGTCTGTCTCCAGGGATTCCGGGGCCAGCCCCCAGCGGGCTGCCGCGGCTTGCATAAGCATCAGGCGGGCCGCAGCGCCGGCTTCCCGCATGACCTGGAAATTGAGCCGGATGCTGAGACTCCCGCCGGAAAACTGTAAATCCCGTCCCGGCAGCCAGTCGGCTTGCCTGACGGTGACATCCCCGAAACCTATATCCAGTTCCTCGGCCAAAATCATCGGCAAGCTGGTCTTCACCCCTTGCCCCATTTCCGGGTTCTGGGCGAACAGGATAATTTCGCCCCCCGGTGTAATGTGGATGAGGGGATTCAATACGTTGTTTTCGGCAGTTTTACCGGTGGTTTCTGCACCTTCGACAGTTCCGGAAAGCCGCACACCCAGCATCAGGCCGGCGGAACCGATGACACCCAATTCAAGCAGTTGGCGGCGTGAAATCCGACTCATTGTTTCTTCCATCAATCCAGTCACAACCTATCACCGGCTAAAGATGAATACCCGCGCATTGCGGCAGGCGGAAAGTTTCCGGCGATGCTTCCCCGAAGCGCAGATAAAAGCGGCTCTATCCGCTCATGCTGCACAGCCGGCCTTACATTTTCGTTTCGCGGAAACGGTCGAGGATCGCGCAGAGCTCGATTTCCAGCCCTGACCCCGAGGTCACCGTATCACCCAGCTCCTGGTATTCCCCAGCGTCGACGGTGAAGGGCGGCCAGTGCGGAACGCCTGCACCGTTCGGAGAACCCGTGGCCGCAAAATTGACCCAGTACCGGCCCATGGTTTCAGTCAGCGAGCGATCCGTCTCATCCGCCGGCAACCAGTCATACGCCGTGCCGTGCGCATAGGAAATTTCGGCGCCGTGGTAAGCGAGCAACGTGTCAGCGCCCGGCCGCACGCGGGTAAATTGGTAGAAATACACCGGGTTGCCGCTCTTTGCCATTGCGTTTGCAATGAACAATGACGGGCACAGGAAATACTCCGCGGTTTCCAGCCGGTCGATCTGCAGGCGGGCCGGCACATCCGGCTCCAAAGCCAGGATTGCTGCAAGTTCCTCCCGGTAAGGGCTGTCGAAGCGCTGCAGGCCTTCTTCCAGGTCGTCGGCCGTCGCATCCTCTTTTACCCAGGGATAGTCTTCGTTTTTATTGGCGCCAATCATCAGGTCAACGTCACTTTCAATGCCATCGAGGTACATGGCCGCGAGCGACTCCGGCAGCAGCCAGCCGTCGATATTGACCGCGCTGTAATCACCGGCTTCAGCGTCCACCGCCCCCTGCACGATGGACTGCCAGCTCATGGCGCGCAACGCGGCTACGCTTTTGGCAGCGTCAGCCGGGTCCTCGGCCTCCAGGTGCTGCGCGATTTTTCTGCCCAGGGTTTCCGCTTCTTCCAGCGTGTAAAAAATATCCACCGGGTAACCGCCGCTCTGGCTGATGGCGTGGTGAAACAAACCCCTGGCAAGTGGTGAAACCATCAGCGTGGTCGTATTGGCGGCACCGGCGGATTCACCGAAAATCGTGACGTTGTCCGGGTCTCCACCGAATGCTGAAATGTTGTCCCGCACCCATTGCAGCGCGGCGATCTGGTCGAGGATGCCATAATTACCCGAGACACCGTGGCCGGATTCGGCCGACAGGCCCTGGTGCGCCAGGAAACCGAGTGCGCCGACGCGGTAGTTGAAGGAAACGTAGACCACCCCGCGCCGGGCGAAGTTGTGACCCAGGTATTCCGGTTCCTGGGCATAGCCGTTTCTGTTGCTGCCGCCGTAAATCCATACCATGACCGGGCGCTTTTCTCCTGGCTCCTGGCTTTGCGTCCAGACATTGAGATACAGGCAGTCTTCGCTGATATTCTGCATCGGCGGCACCACGTCCGGGGACGCTCCCACGCGCTCGGCCACGAAGCGGTAGAACTCCGGGATTGCCCTGGAGCTGCGGACAAGCCGGCCCGAAGACACGTGCGTCCTGCACGCCCGGGCGCGCACGGTGCGGCGCCGGCGGACGCCAGCGATTATCGCCGGTGGGCGGCGCAGCAAAGGGAATGCCGCGAAAGACCACCAGGCCGGACTCCGGATCCAGAACTTCACCCTGCAGGGTTTCACCGCCGGCTTCAACGCGCGCCGCCACCCCGGCCTTATCGTGAGCCTTGACCGGTTCCACGCCCGCAGCCCGGGGTTCCGGATCCTGCCGTGAACACGCCGCCAGAAAGATCAGGATGACAACCGGTATCAGGATTCTGTTCAGGTTCATTTTCTCAAACACCTCGTCAAGCCAGTCAGATTATCCCGCGACAGCAGCGGGACTCTCAGATCAATGGTGTGCGAAGCCAAGCATAGGGCATTTAAGACATAAAGTGTGCGTTCCCGGTTTGCGATAGAATCCCTGAAACCGAATGGGCGCCTGCGCCAACAGGGACTTCCGAATGCCGGATAAACGATTACAGGATCTCGACAGCTTTCTCGCACTGCACCCGCAGATCAACAGCTTCGATTTGCTGTTGCCGGACATCAACGGAATGCTGCGCGGTGTCCGCGCCACGCGCATTGAAATGCCCGGGATATTCAGGGAAGGCACGTACATGTCTGCCAGCACCATGTTGCTGGACAGCCGTGGTGTACTGCCGGAAGGCCTGGCCATCGGCCTGAAAGACGGCGACCCCGATTATGCCTGCGTGCCGGTGGCCGGCACACTGGCGCCGATGCCCTGGACCCGCCGGCCGATGGGGCAGTGCCTGCTGCACATGGTCGACGCCACCGGATTGCCTTACCACTATGACAGCCGCTACGTTCTGCAGCGGGTGCTGGAACGGTTCCGGGAAATCAACCTGACCCCTGTCATCGCGCTGGAACTGGAATTTTACCTGCTGGACAACAAGGACCCCCTCGCCCCGGTTCCGCGCCCGGCCCGGATCGCCGGAACCAGCCTGGCCCAAAACGCTGCGCAACTGCACAGCCTGGACGAGCTGCACGAGCTCGACGCTTTCCTGGCGGACGTCGAGGACGCCTGCCGGGCACAGGATGTGCCGATGGGCAAAATCATGTCCGAAGGCTCGCCCGGCCAGTGTGAAATCAACCTGCATCACGTCGCCGATGCAGAAAAAGCCTGCGACCACGCGTTGTTGTTGCGCCGGCTGGTGCGCGCCATTGCGTTGAATCACGGTATGGCCGCCACGTTCATGGCCAAACCGTTCACCGATCTGGACGGTAACGGAATGCATGTCCATTTCTCACTGTTGGACGCCGACGGGCGTAACGTTTTTGCGGGCAAGCCGCCTGCAGAGAAGCCTGCCGCTTACGCCCCGGCGCTGCGCCACGCGATCGGCGGCTTGCTGGCGGCCATGCCCGAAACAAGGGCGTTGCTGGCCCCAAATGCCAACTCCTACCGGCGGCTGGGTCCATCCAGCTTTGTCTCCGCCGCCCGCACCTGGGGAAACAATCACCGTCAGGTGGCCATCCGGATCCCGCCGTCGGACGACGCCAACGTCCGTCTCGAGTACCGGCCGGCAGGGGCCGATTGCAACCCGTACCTGGTACTGGCCGCGATATTGGCCGCAGCACATCATGGCATCACGCAGGGTATCGAGCCGCCAGCCATGGTACGCGAGGGGCAGGTGATCGACCACGACGGTGAAAACGCCATTTTCTGGGAAGGCGCCCTGGCAAGGTTCAGAACCGCGCAAGTCCTGCCCGGATACCTGGGCGCGGAATTTTGCGACACTTATGCACAATGCCGTGAACTGGAGGCCGCGGAATACCGCGCCCAGGTTCCGGATCTCGATTACTCATGGTACCTGGGGAACATCTGATGTCTCTGACCCGACGAAATTTTCTTGAACTGACCACGGTCACCGGTGTGGCCGCGCTGACCACCCCGGTCCTGCTCGCCGCCCCTTCCGCCCGTGATCTGTATGACAGCAGTATCGTGATCGATGGAATGGGGTTTCCCGGCGGACGGCAACAAGGTGAGACCAACCAGCTGAATGCCCTGGAGATGGAAGATATTGCGACATCCGGGCTCACCGCGGCGCAATTTACGGTGGGTGAAGTCGGCACGATGCCTGCGCTTGAAGCCCTGGCGAAAATCGTCACCAGCATTACAGAATGGGAAGGGCAGATTGCGGCGCACCCGGACATCCTTCAGCGGGTCCGGACAGTCGGCGACATCGGCGCGGCCAGGGCAAGTGGACGCACCGGCCTGATCTACGGTTTGCAGGACGGCGTTGCCTTCGAAGACGATGTCAGCCGGCTCAAAACGCTCTGGCAGTTGGGTATTCGCGTGATTCAACCCACTTACAACCGGCGTAATCTGCTCGGGGACGGCTGCATGGAACCCGCCAACGCCGGGCTCAGCCGGAACGGCCTGGACGCGGTCGCGCAAATGAACGAACTGGGTATCCTGGTGGACCTGAGCCATTGCGGCAGGCAAACGACCGCGGATGCCATCGCCGCTTCCAGCAAGCCGGTCAGCTTCACCCACACCGGTTGTTACGCATTGGCTGAACACCCGAGGCACAAAACCGACGCCGAAATCAGGGCCGTCGCAGAAACCGGCGGAGTGATCGGCATCTTCATCATGCCTTACCTGTCGAAAGGCCTGCAGCCGACCGCCGCAGACGTCATCGCCCACCTGGAACATACACTCAACGTGGCCGGCGAAGACCACGTGTCGCTCGGCACCGACGGCACGATTTCACCGCAGGAACTCACTCCGGAATTCATTGAAGAGTTCCGTGAAACCACGCGCAAGCGAAAAGAACTGGGCATCGCAGCGCCTTTCGAAACCGAAGAAGGCTACCTGTTCGCCAACGACCTCAATACACCCCGGCGATTTGAAACCCTCGCTGCGCTGCTGCTGGAACGTGGTCACAGCGCAAGCGTGGTCGGGAAAATCCTCGGTGGAAACCTGGTGCGGGTGTTCGGGGATACCTGGTCAGCCGGCTAAGCCGGGGAGTGAAGGGGTCAAGAGACTAAGGGGTCAGAGTCAAGTGCCAGAGTAAATTACTCTGGCACTTGACTCTGACCCTTCACTTTCCCGTTCACCGGGGCTAACCAAACGCCCCGCACCCCCGTCTATACTTCTGAAATGACTCATTCAGAACAGGAAACCATCCATAAAGCTGCCACCGGTGACCGGGTTGCGTTCCGTGAACTGGTCCTGCAGCACAGCCACGCCATGTTCCGGCTGGCCTGGCGCCTGACCGGCGACGAGAGCCTGGCCGAAGACATCGTGCAGGAGGCCTTCATCAAGGCCTGGCGCAAGATCGGTGATTTCAGAATGCAGTCCAGTTTTCGTTCCTGGCTGCACCGGATCACGGTCAACACCGCGATGGACCAGCTACGAGCCCGCTCCAGGCGTGAGCAGATCGAGCGCAATGAGCCGGAATGGGAGCAGCTTCAGCACGCCGAAGAAGGAACAAAACACGACGTTCAAATTGACGTACAGGACCGCACCCGGGCCGCCATGATGAACCTCAGTGACACCGAACGGGCGGCCTTGATGCTGCGGCATTTCGAGGGTCACTCGATCCATGAAATCGCACAAATGCTGAACCTGACAACCAATGCCTGTAAACAAACGGTATTTCGCGCCGTGAAAAAAATGCGCGTTGAACTGCAACCCCTGGTGGCAACATGAAAAATATCACCGATGACGACCTGGTGCTGTTGTACTACGGCGAACACGATGACCCGGCCCTGGCCACGACCGTGGCCCGCTCACCCGGGCTGAGCGCCCGGTTTGAAGCCATGAGCGCCGAGCTCAGCCGGATTGACGACTTGGTGCCGCCCGGGCGGGCCGACGACTATGGCTCGGACGTCTGGCGCCGTATCTCGCCGCAACTCGCGACCGGGCCGGACAGGCCACGGAAACCATGGACATCCAGGTGGGCTGCCCTCGGGCAACCGCAGTTCAGCCTGGCAGGAGCATTGTCGCTCGTGCTGGTGGCTGCGCTGGCCTTCATGGTGGGACGCCAGGGAGGCGCGCCTGTCGATTCGAACCCGCCATCTGTTGCGACGGATCCCGCTTCGTTTCAGGCGGGGCTGGACGCCGGCCGCCTTTTGACTTCGACGGTATCCGGTCACCTGGATCAACTCAACCTGGTTTTTACAGAGTTTGCCAACACCGCCGAGATCTCCGACGCGGACGCCGGACAAATCATGGACATGCTGGTAGCCAACCGTTTGTATCGCCAGGCCGCGATTGCCCGCGGCGACCAACAACTGGCCGCCTTCCTGTCCGGATTGGAGCCCGTGCTTATCGAACTGGCGCACGAAGCCTATAAAGGCTCCCCGGTCACCCGCGCCCGTATGCAAGAGGAAATCCGGGACAAGCTCCTGTTCCGGATTCGCGTCATGAACATGCAACTTGAAAACCCCGATATTTCGACATAAGGAAATCACCATGCCGATCAAAAGCGCTCTACACAAATTCACCCTGGCCGGTTTACTGGCAGCCACGACGCTGCTGGCCCAGACCCCGTACGACGAGGGACAGAAGGCGTTGCGCGAGCAGCGCTGGACAGATGCCGCGGGTCAATTCGAGTTGGTCATCGAGGCCGACAGTGAACAGGCCGATGCCGCCCTGTACTGGAAGGCTTACGCATACTACAAGGCCGGGCGCAGGAATGAAGCCGAAAGAGAACTGCGCAAGCTGGAGCGCGCTTATCCCGACAGCCGCTGGGTGAAAGAAGCCCGGACCCTGCGTGTCGAATACCAGGACGCGGCAGAGACGATCGAGGCCGTAGCCGCCGACGGGACGTTGATGGACGAGGAATTGCGCCTGTTTGCACTCTCGCAACTGATGGAACGGGACCCCGAGCGCGCGTTGCCCCTGGTACTTGACCTGATGAACAATGCAAGTTCGGAGCAGGTCAGAAACGACGCCATGTTCGTGCTGGGCATGAGTGAACAGCCTGCCGCCAAACAGGCGCTGACCCGGGCGGCGCAAGACTGCGAACGACCCTAAGACACAGATCGACGCCATCCACATGCTGGGCACCCTGGATGCCAGCGAAGAACTTCAGTCGCTTTATCCGACGCTGCAGAGCAGCGAAGCCAAGGTCGCCGTGATCGAGGCGCTGTCCATCCAGGGAGACAGCTCAGTGTTGATCCGCTACCTGGACAACGAGCAGGACCCGGCCGTGCGCAAAGCCGCGATTTACGGCCTGGCGATGGAAGGTGACAGTGAATCAATGCAGGTTCTCGAATCCATGTACGAGTCTTCAACGAGCACCGAAGAAAAAGTCGCGATCCTGGAAGCACTGACCCTGATGGACGATGCAGAAGGACTGGCTCTGAGAATTCTGAGAACGGAAACGGATCCCCAACTGAAACGCCAGGCCATCCAGATGCTCGGTGTCATGGACGCCACCGGGGAACTGGCGGAGTTGTACGCCAGCGTCGACGGGCAGGAGACCCGAGCCGACGTAATCGAAGCGCTGACAATCGCCGAGGATACAGAGGGGCTCTACAACATTCTCCGCCTGGAGCAGGATACGGAATTGAGAGCCGCGGCGATCCAGGGCCTGGCGGTTATCGAAAGCCCGGGCGCAGTGGATTACCTCCTCGAGATCTACCCCAAAGCTTCGCCAGAGGAAAAGGAAGCCGTCATCGAATCCATGATGATCATGGAAAATTCGAAAGCATTACTTGGCCTGCTGGAACAGGAAACAGATCCTGACCTGAAACGCCGGATGTTGCAGATGCTGGCTGCGATCGATTCCGAGGAATCTGATGAGTATCTATTCAGGATGCTGGAAAATTCGAACTGATCATAATTGCCGTCGGGCGGGGTATTTGCGCCCCGTTCCCGTTCAGTCAGCCTGTATTTTCGGAAAGAGCGGCACGCTACCGGGGCATCGGGGGGATATTAACAGTTAAATTTATTAACTTGATGTCGCATTTGATCTATACTAATTAGTATTAGAACCGTCTTAAAAGGCGGTCAAGCTTGACTGCCATTATTGAGTGTCGTGCTACCAGCAATTGACATGTCAATAATGGGGCTTGAGAGGAGAGGGCAAATGGCACCTGTCAGAACCATTTATGATAAAGGTTTGACGGCAATAGAGCTTCTCATTATCGCCAGTGTCGTAGGGATAGTCGCAATTTTCGCAATCCCTATCATAAGCGACGCCGTGTTACCCTCAGGCTTCAGGGAGGCCATCAAACTCACCGAGTCTGCCGTAGAACAGGCGCGTCAAACTGCGCGATTTTACAAGACCGAGGTACTGATGCTGGTCGGGGAAGAGCCTGAGCAGGATCAACAGACCCTTACGCTGGTCATTCCGCAGATGCAAAAAACCCAGGCCATGGATGAAGTGGAGGTGAAGTTCATTTTACCTGCAGGGGTCCGGGTGATCAGCCAGGAACACGTCATTCACTTTATGCCCAGCGGTGAAGTTGAACAACCCTCCAAATCCCTGACCATTCTGGACCAGATTCAACACAAGAGCCGACAACTGGCGCTTATCGAATAGCACTTTATTCGTATTCAGACCGCCCGCCGGCCAGGTCTCTTGATATCTGGAGCAGGTCTTTCTGCCCGTCGTAAATTCCGCTACTGATTTCAAAAAGGCCGAGCAAGGTATGAAAGATATTGTCGTGCGACAGCGATTCGCTGCGCAATTGCCTCAAGGCTTCCAGGTCAACGTCATCGAAATTTTTTCCGAACCACAGGATAACCGGCACATGGGTCTGTGCATCCGGCGCGATCCAGTAGGGCAAACCGTGCAAGTACACACCGGATTCCCCGAGCGATTCGCCGTGGTCACTGGCATACAGCATGGCCGTTTCGAAGCGGTCATCGTTATCACGTAAAAAATCGATTACCTGCGCCAGGAAATAGTCGGTATACAAAATGGTATTGTCATAGGCGTTGTTGATTTCCGCCTCGGTGCAGTCCTGTAACTGGTTGCTCTCGCAATCGGGCACGAACTTTCGGAATTCCGGGGGATAGCGCTTGTAGTAAGCCGGCCCGTGACTGCCCATCTGGTGAAGAATAATCAGGATGTCACCCGTTTTCTGACTGTCGACATAATCCTGCAAGCCTGCCAGCATGCCGTCATCCCGGCATTCGACATCGCAATCCGGGTTGGCTCCCGACGTCCGGTAATCCTCATTCCTGATGCGATCAGCAACACCCTTGGAATTCGAATTGTTATCCCGCCACAGCAGGTTGACGCCGGCGTGCCCCAGCACATCCAGGACGTTCTCGGTTGGATGGCCGTCGTGGCCGTCAAAGGATAACCGGCCGTACAAGGAAAACATGCAGGGCACTGATACTTCGGTCGAGGTTCCGCAGGAATCAACGTGACTGAAACTGATCACGGACTCCTGTTCGAGTTGCGGGTTGGTTTGCCGCTCATAGCCGTTGAGGGAAAACCGGTCGGCGCGCGCGGTTTCGCCGACCACCATGATCACCAACTCCCGGTCGCCATCCACGCCCGGCCTGTGTGCATCGGCGCCAATGATTTCCATTGGGGCGTCATCAACCGCCAAAAGCGTCTTGCCGGCTTTGTACGCTGCATAGACCGGCGCCAGTGGATTCATGTAATACCGGATCGCCTTGTGTTCGCGCACAAATGAAGCATAAAAGGCGCTGGAGATCAGTACCAGGGCCGTCATCAGCAGCATCGTGACAAAAGCGAGTTTCAGACGCGACAGGAGCGCCCCACCCGCGCTCTCCTCCCGGATCCTGATCATCCCCAAAACCACCGAGGGCAACAGCCCCAGAAACAACAGGTAAATGAACAACCTGGCGGACAGGAGGTCGACAGCTTCTGCGCTGTCGGTGGCCAGAACATTTTCAATCATGCCACTGTCGATCATGACCTTGTACGTGTCCATGAAATAGGCGGACACCGCAGATACCAGCAGAAAGAAAATCAAGGCGGGTTTGAGCAAAGAGCGAAAAGAGAAAATAAGCAGGAAGAGGATAAGCGCGCAGAGCAGAAAAAGGCCGAGCGAGCCTATATGGAGGTGTCCCCAGGGACTCGAAGCGAAAGTCTCCACGAGATTGCGAAAATAGGCCAGGTTGGCGAACGTGACGATAAATACCGCTGTACCCAGGATTGCCTGGTTCGCGCTGCATTTGAATTTTGGGGATGAAAACCAACCCATCAGGCTGAATCGGCACCGTGATTTTCTAAAACTGCAGTCTGCGTCCACCCGCCAGGCTTGAACAGCATGTAAAGACCGAGAGCACCGAACCAGCACAGGCTCAGGGTCCAAAGATCGTGCGAGATGAAATGCGCCCCGCGTGCCTCCTGCCCGAAAGCGAAGGTGAAGCCAACAAGCAGCCCCGGTAACAGGTAGATCACCGGGTGGCGAACATGGGAATATGCGGCGAAATACAACGCCAGCAAGGCAAAGCCCCCGGAAGCATGACCGGCAGGAAAGCAATGACCCACTCCGGCATTCTCGAAAAAATAACTCAGGTTGTGGTGGTAGGGAAGACCGCCGCCGTACCTGACCAGGTCCCAGGGACAAGGAGCCGAGCTCAAATGTTTGAAGCCGGCAATCAGCGCCGGCAACACGACCATGCAGGTCAGCAGGTACGCTAGCGGCCTTCGCCAGTTCCGCAGGCGCTTCAGGCGGTAGCTGACAGCGAGCAGGATTGCCAGGGCCAATCCAAGGCCGGCAAGCAATTCCCTGCCGTCGTTGTGGATCACCTGTTTGACCAACCAGTGGTTACGCAACGCCCAGTGGTAGCCTTCAAAAGCATACCACCTGTCAGCCAGCCACAAGTCAACGCCGGTTCGCTCCAGCGACAAAAGCACCAACATCGCCACCGCCAGGGGCAGCACCAGATGAATTGTCCAGAAGTTCCGATCGAAAGGTCTGACGGCGCCGGCGCCTGGTTCAAACTTCACGAAGTATGATTCCGCTTGGAAGGAGGCCGAATCGTAACAGGGATGATGATAAAACTTCGTTATTTGCAGCGAAACAAGTCGTTAACGCGTCCCGCTGGAAAATGGTCTGAAATTGGCGGCGGCCCGCAGGTTGATCACGTGTCCCGGCTTACAAAAATAGCCGTTCTGCTAGACTTTATGAATCCGGACATGCAACGAAGCCATTCGCGCATCTGCAAACAGGGTTCGGATCCAGGAGAAACACATGAATTCCGGCAAAACGAACGGCACCAGGATAGACCAGATTGCCAGCGGGATTTACCGCATCAGCACCCCGGTTCCACCGCCGGCAATTCCGGGCGGATTCACTTTTAACCAGTATCTCGTCGTGGATGACGCCCCTTTGCTATACCACACGGGACCACGAAAAATGCTACCCCTGGTACGCGCTGCGATAGAGACCGTGATACCGGTCAAATCACTTCGTTATATCGGGTTTTCCCACTACGAGGCGGACGAATGCGGCTCACTCAATGATTTCCTCGAATTGGCGCCCGGGTCCGAACCCTTGTGTAGCAGAATCAACAAGATGGTCAGCGTGGATGATATTGCCTCGCGACCAGCCCGTGCACTCGGGGATGGTGAAGAGCTTTCACTCGGAAACCACGTGGTCCGCTGGATCGATACGCCGCACCTGCCCCACGCCTGGGAATGCGGCCACCTCTTTGAAACTACCACCCGGACCCTGTTTTGCGGCGACCTGTTCACCCAGGGCGGGCATCAGCATGAGCCGCTGACCACGGACGATATCCTTGATTCCAGCGAACAGATGCGCAGCGGGCTGGACTACTTTTCCCACACCCGGCAGGTCCAGGAATTGATGGAAAAGCTTGCGCAGACTTCCCCGCGTATCCTCGCCTGCATGCATGGTGCCGCCTGGCAGGGTGACGGCGCAGATTTGTTGCGCCAATTGGCGAAAAGGCTGGGTGCTTAGGTGATCCCGGCTTGATGATTGGCGGCCAGGATCACTACCGGGTTATTTCAAAAGAGCGGCTCTCCCGCCTGCACGAAAAAGAACTCGCCGGTTTCAAGGCGCGAACAGGTCAATCCGCGATGCTTCTGGAGCGCGGCCAGAAAAGTATGGTCAAGGGCGTTCCGATGTCCTGGATGCATGGCCTGTACCGCCACCCCAGCCTGTTTGTCGAATCGGGCGCCGGATCGACGTTTCGCGATGTCGACGGCAACCGCTATGTCGACTTCAACGTCGTCGATCTCGCCATGACCATGGGTTTTTCCAACCCGCACATCAACGCCGCCGTCTGTAGCGCCATGGACGTGGGCGCACACTTCCTGTTGCCGGTGGCCGAAGCCATCGACGTCACCGAAGAACTGGCCCGCAGAACGGGCGTGCCCTTCTGGCAGTTCACGCTTTCCGCCAGTGGCGCAAATACCGAAGTGGTGCGTATTGCACGCGCGATGACCGGGCGCAACAAGGTGATGGTCTTCGACGGTCACTACCATGGCCACCTCGACGACACCCTGGTGGCAAATGCCGGAGGGAAGGTGCGGCCGGAAGGCCTCGGATTGCCCAAAGGAGTGGAACTGAACGCCGAGATCGTGCCTTTCAACGACCTGGAGGCGGCTGAAGCGGTGCTGCGCAAAGGGGAAATCGCCGTGGTCATCACTGAACCGGCGCTCAGCAATTGCACCCTGGTCAAACCCGACCCCGGTTTTCTTCCGGGCCTGTACGAACTCGCGCACCGCCACGGCAGCCTGTTGTGCCTGGATGAGGCCCACAACTTCTCTTTTGCCTTCGGCGGCCTGACGCGCGCATGGAGCCTGCCATGTGACTTCCTGGTGCTCGGCAAGGGCCTGGGCAGCGGCGTGTCCTTCGCGCTCTACGGCATGAGCGGGCCGGTAGCCGCCTTCGTCGACGCGCACACCGCTATCGACCTGGGCGAGGCGGGTATCGCCGCCGGCGGCACGACCTATGCGAGCACTGTTGCGGTTTTCGCAGCCAAGGCCGCCCTGGAAGACGTACTGACCCCGGAGGCCTATCAGCGTCTGGATGAACTTGGCTTGCGCCTTGCTGGTGGTTTACAGCACATATTCGACGAGTTGGAACTCCCCTGGCGGGCGCTCCATCTCGGGCCGCGTTCCGGTTATTGCATGCAGCCTCGCCGAGCCACGCAACGGCGTGCAGGCACACCAGTCCATCGATGTTGACCTGATCGCAGCACGTAAACTGTTCATGGCCAACCGCGGAATCTGGGACGCAATGCCGACCGCCGGACCGCAGGTCTCATTTGTCCATACCGAAGATGAAGTCGACCTCTACCTCGGTCACGCCCGGGATTTTCTGAAAGCGATCCGGGTCAATTAAAAGGACTAAGATACGGGAATGCAAATCGACACGACCTACCTGTTCTTCGTCATACTTTTCAGCGCAGTCGGTATGGCTTACTTCGTGTACGGCAAAAAACAGTCCGCCCTGATCCCGCTGATTTGCGGACTGCTGCTGATGATTTACCCGTATTTTGTTTCCGACACCCTGCCCCATGGTTGGCATCGGCGCAGTGCTTTCAGCCATTCCTTATTTCGTCAGGCTGTAAAATTCATTTGCGGTTTCCCGCTCTGCGGAACGCCCATTGAACCAGGTAGATCACCGTTGCGACACCAAGGAGCGCTGCAATACCGATGGCCTCGTCCAACCGCATCCGGGTCAGCAGCCAGACGATGACGCCCGAACTCATCAACGGAATGGTCGCCCCGCCGGGCAGGCGGAACTGATCCCCGGCCGGTTTACCGTCACGACGTCGCAGCCGGATGACAGCAAGGCTCACGCCCAGGTAAATCAGCAAAATCGAACCGGTCGCCACGAGCAGCAGCTGCTCGAAGCTGCCGCTCAGCGCGAAGGCGCAACCCAGCGCCGCAAAGAAAATAATGGCCACGTGGGGTGTTTGATACTTTGGATGCACCTTGGCCAGCTGTTTTGGCAGGTGGCCATCTCTCGCCGCGGCAAAGACCACTCTTGGCGTTGACAGAATGTCACTGCTGAGCGTGCCAAAAGCCGAGATGATCAATCCGGACAACAGCAGCGCGCCGCCCCAGTGGCCGAATACCGCAGATCGCGGTTGCCGTGAGTGGCGTCTCGGTATTCTCGGCCAGCGCGGGACCCAGAACCCCTTGAGCGACCGTTTGTATGGCGATGTAGAGAATCAGCACGCCACCGATTCCCAGGAACAGGCCACGCGGAATGGTTTTCGAGGGCTGCTTGATCTCGCCGCTCGGCGAAAGCGCGGATTCCGCACCGGCAAATGCGAAGAAAAGCAAAAGTATCGCAGCCCCGAATTCTTCCGCGGTGGGCCACACGATAATCACCAGGTTGTCGAAATTGATCACGAACAGCCCCACTGCAACCAGCAGCAGCAAAGGAACCAGCTTGGCGACGGTATTGAACAGGAACAGCCGCATGCCCGACTTGACCCCGAACAGGTTGATCAGCGCCAGGAATGTAAACAGCGCCACCAGGAAGCCGGCTCGTGGCAGGGGCTTCGCCAACTCCGGAACAACCGTTGAAAGCGCATCGGTCATGGCCACGGCAATGGCCGCATCGCCAAAAACCGACCAGCCAAACCAAAACAGGATCGAAGCGAGAAATCCCGCAAAGGGGCCAAAGGCTTCACTGATGTAGGCATAGGCGCCGCCGCTGCGGTTGACCCGGCTGCCCACTTCGGCGAAACACAGAAACACCAGCGACACGATCACTGAACAGGCAAGGTATGCGAAGATGGCTGCCGGGCCCAGCATCGCCGCCATGATTCCGGGGTACACAAAAATACCGGCACCTACGACCATGTTGACGACGTTGGCGCCAAGCGCCCCGGTTCCGATCGCCCGGACCAGGCCTTCGTCGTTAGCTTGAACAGCTTGGTTCGAGTCGGTCATCGTATGTGCCTGGCGTGATGCAATGCGCAGTATAGGCCAGGCGAACTGCAGCGCCTAATCAAAAAGCCTGCTGGTCCCCGGGACAGTACGGACGATGCCTTCGACGACCTGCTCCAAACCCTTTTTTGTCCGGAAATCGACGGACTCCGTATCGATCACCAGGTAGGGGAAGCCGCATTTCATGATCCACGGCCGGTACAGGTCATTCAGGTTGGACAGGTAGGTGTTCCCGGCACTCGCGAGTTCTACCTCCTCGCCCCGGTTACGGCCGACGATGCGGTCCTTGAGCGCGCCCACGTCGCTTTCCAGGTAAATGATCAGGTCGGGCGTTGGCTTGTTTTTCATCACCAGTTCGAACAGGTCCAGGTATTTCCGGTAATCCTCGTCGGTGATGTACTCGTAATTGTTGGAGTTCTTGGTAAAGATCTGGTCTTCGTAAATGCTCCGGTCCTGGGCCACCGACTGGCCTTCGCGCAGCAGTTCACTCAACACGCCCAGGTCCAGCAAGCGGGACAGGAAATAGGTCTCCTGGATTTTGTAACCCCAGTACTCGGCTGCTTCCTTGACTTCCAGGAATTCCTTGCGGCCCTTGCCGGTCAGTTTTTTACCCTTCAACCGGTCATAGGCGCTGACGGCTTCGTAGTACTTTTGCAGGTAGCCGTTCTTCTTGACGTAATCCACGCGTTCCAGGAAGGAAACGATCTTTCCGCCGGAACGCTTCTCCAGCGCCTTGGTCAGGGTCGATTTGCCGGCTGCGATGTTGCCGGCGACTGATATGAGATAACTCTCCACGGTGTTGATATTCCAAAATTTGGGGATGCGGAACTCATTTTAACTGATCGGCGGAAAAAGCATTTCCCCGGAACGGGTACAATCCGGAAAGAACGAAGCCTGATTTTCCACCAACCTGATCCCAGTCAGTATGCGTCTCTAATTTTTCTCCATTTGGCTTGCGATGCCGGGAATATATTCGATGCCATAAGGAATCTGGATACTGGAGTTCGCAAAATCATCGCCCAGAACCTGGTAGCGCCCGCCCTGGCATTCGGCCAGGAACGCCTCCGCCACGGCATAAAATGACAGGTTGTTTTCCGGCTTCTGAAAACCGTGCCCTTCATCCGGGTAAAGGACATAGGTCACCGGGATGCCCTTCTGTTTCATCGCCTCGACGATCTGGTCGGACTCCGCCTGTTTGACCCGCGGGTCGTTTGCCCCCTGGCCGATCAACAATGGCTTGGTGATCTGGTCAACATGAGTGAGCGGTGATGTTGCTTTCAGCAGCGACTGGCCGGCTTCTGTTTCCGGATCGCCGATGGCCCGGGCAAATACCTGCCGGAAACTCTCCCAGTAAGGAGGAATCGAGGCGAGCAAGGTGACCAGGTTGGACGGGCCGACAATGTCCACACCGCAGCTGAACTCATCCGGTGTCATGGTCAGACCAACCAGGGTTGCGTAGCCGCCATAACTCCCCCCCATGATGGCGACTTGATCCGAGTTGGTGATGCCTTGTTCAACAGCCCATTTTTTCGCGTCGAGCAAATCATCGTGCATGGCGCCGGCCCACTGCTCATTGCCGGCGTTCAGAAAAGCCTTGCCAAAACCGGTGGAGGAACGGAAATTGACCTGCAAAACAGCATATCCCCTGTTCGCCAGCCATTGCACCGTTGGTTGATAACCGTATGCGTCCCGGCCCCAGGGGCCGCCGTGCACCAACATGACCAGCGGAACCGGGCTTTCGGGTATACCGTCCTGATCAGGATCAGATTCGATCGGTAGCGTGAGATAAGACACCAGGTCAAAGCCATCCCTTGCCGGAATGACCACGCCATGCATTTTCGCCAATGGCAGGTCATTAAGAATCGGATTGGTCACAAAAAGCTCGTCCAGTTTACCGGTATTCGCATCGAACACCTTGTACTCCGGAGAGCGGTCGCTGTCGTCCGTATATACTGTCCAGAACTGGTTGTTCAGGGACTGCGCCAGTATCTGTGAACCGCCGTAAAGTTGTTTGTTCAGGCTGTCGATGACATCGATAAACTCCAGACCGATGGCATGCCATTCCGGTTTGATCAAATCGAGTGCGTAAGCAAACGGTTGATGGGTCCTCGGATCGATCAAGACCGTGCTGATGTCAACGCGGTCCGATTCAGCCAGGGTTTTCAAGCGCCTGGTCTGCGAGGTTCATGTGCACCAATGCCGCCGTGTCGCGGTTGCGGCTGTCGAGCAGGTAGATCCCCTGGTTATCCTCATCGAATCCCAGTATCGCTGTCGTCTGCACGTCCTCAAACTCAATTTCAAACAGAGGCTCCCAGGTATCAGCACTGCGTAAAAGAACCTCCAGGCCACCGCTGGGGTGGGTTTGGTTGCCAAACGAACGTTCAGGTCATTGTCCACCAGGAACGAGGCAAAGCCGTCGTTTTCCATCAACAGCGTGCGTTTGCCGGTAGCCAGGTCGACGCTGTAAACATCGTGCCATTGAGGATCACGGTCGTTCATGCCGACAATGACGACACCCGGCACCCGCTCACTCTGTGCCATCATCTGCGCCTGGGTGTTATCAAAGGGTGACAGGTCGATGGTGTTTCCACTGTCCAGGTCAACGCTGTACAAATGCCAGTTCTCATCACCGCCCTGGTCTTGTATATACAACACATGCCGGCTGTCCAGGGCCCAAAAATGGGACGGAATGCCCGCGCCCCGTATCGTGCGTGATGGCTTTCACGCTGGCGAAGTCGCCCCGGTCGCCAACCCACAAGTTCATCACGCCATCCAACGGCGCCCGGAAGCTCATCGCTAATCCGTCGGGACTCAGCCGGCCCTGGAAGCGCGTCGGGTTACCGAACAAGACGCTGCGTTCAATGATTGGCGGAGCCTGTACCGTTGTTACTTCGGCAGTCCCGGCTGCCTCCTGCGCGGCATTATCCGTGTTGGTAGAAGTGGTTGAGTTCATGTCACATCCAGCCATGGTAATGGCCAGGATGCCCGCGGCAATGGTTGAAAAATACCTGTTCATTAGCGTTTCCCGGGTGTGATTCTTCAGCAGAGTTTCGTGCACTGGTAGCCTGGATTGAGCCCCGGCAGACTCAGTATAACCCCTTGGCAGAGCATTGCAGGTCGTCTTTCGGGCTTGTGATCAGGTCCCGCAAAAAGTTTTACTGACCACTTCCTCCAGCCGGGGCGGCCGTGCGTACTCAGACAGACCGGGCTCGTAATCCCTGGCCTGCTCGAGCAGGTCCACCAGCCGGTTGAATGGCGTGAAATCGCTCCCGTTCACGGCCGCGTCAATGGCCGCCGCGACCAGGTGATTGCGCGGTATGAAAGCAGGGTTCACCCGGTACATGGACGCCTGGCGGTCACCGGGAGACTGGCCGTCGGCTTCGATGCGCCGCCGCCAGCGCTCCAGCCAGGGCGTGAACGACGCAGGAAACTCAAACAGATCAACAATACCCGGCCCGGACTCCGGCGCCGCCACGTCGGCCAGGCGACGAAAGGCCAGGGTAAAGTCAGCCTGCTCCTGCGCCATCAACTGAAGCAGGCCTGTTACCAGGCTTTCATCTTCTTCCTCGAATCCCGATAAACCCAGCTTGCGGGCCATTCCACTTCGGTAAGCCTCCTGGAACAACCCGGAAAATGCCTCCAGTCCATCCTGAGCAATGGCCAGCGCCTGTTCTTCATTTTCATGAATGACGGGCAGTAAGGCCTGGGCCAGCCGGGCCAGGTTCCAATGCGCGATGCCGGGCTGGTTGCCATAGGCGTACCGCCCCTGGTGATCAATCGAGCTGAAGACCGTGGCGGGGTCGTAGTTGTCCATGAAGGCGCAGGGCCCGTAGTCGATGGTTTCCCCGGACAGCAACATGTTGTCGGTGTTCATCACGCCGTGAATGAAACCGAGCAATTGCCATTGCGCCAGCAGGCTGGCCTGCTTTGCGACGACCCCATCGAGCAGCGCCCTGGCGGGTTTTTCAGCCCCGGCCGCGGCCGGGTAATGGCGCTCAATCACGTAGTCCACCAGCAGGCGCAGGGCCTCGACATCGCCCCGGGCCAGGAAATACTGAAACGTACCAATCCGGATGTGGCTTCGGGCCACCCGCGTGAGCACGGCGCCGGGTTCCACAACCTGGCGGTAAACCGGCTCTCCGGTTGTCACCGCGGCCAGCGAACGGGTGGTTGGAACGTCCAGTGCCGCCATTGCTTCGCTGACGATGTACTCGCGGAGCACGGGGCCGAGCGGCGCCCGGCCATCCCCGCCGCGCGAATAGGGCGTCGGGCCGGAGCCTTTGAGCTGGATGTCATAGCGCAATCCATCACGGCCAATCACCTCCCCGAGCAGGATTGCGCGGCCGTCGCCCAGTTGCGGAGCCCAGCCGCCAAACTGGTGCCCGGCATATACGGTTGCAATCGGTTCCGCGCCTTCCGGCAGGCAATTTCCGGCCAGCGCCTCGGTGCCTTCCCCGGAGACCAGCCAGTCGGCATCTATACCAAGCTGCTGCGCCAGTTTCCGGTTCACGCGGATGGGCCCGGGACGGGAAACCGGCGTCGGCGCCAACTTGCTGTAGAAACGGGCCGGCAGCTGAAGATAGCTGTTGTCGAAATGCAGGGGACGGGTCATAAATTCACCATAATGACTATATACAAATGCCCATAAAGCTTATCCTAGTGCAAATATGCTCTCCTGAGCGGATCAATATTGGTCGATCGTAAAAAAAGAACACCGGAAAACAGGTACCTTGAGGATCATTCGATGCTCAGGCTGTTCAACCTGTTCGACAACCTGTCCGAGCAGGAGTTGATCCGGATTGGCAAGAATACGGAAGTTCTTGAATTCGACGCGAATGAAGTCGTTTGCGTCGAGGATATGCGCTCCGAGTCGATGTATTTCATCCAGTCGGGCGAAGTCAGCATTTCAAAGAAGGGTGTCGCGTTCGCCCACCTGGAATCAGGAGACTATTTCGGGGAGATGTCCCTGATCACCGGCCGCGTCAGAAACGCCACGGTTACCACGCTGGTGCCCTCGGTGTTGTTTGAAATTTCCGCCAGTGTGTTCGACCGCCTGTTTGAAAAATCCCCTACCGTGATGCGCAACCTGTTGCTGACATATGACGCCAGGCTGCGGCGCCACAACGACGTGGTGGTCGGCCAGTTCCTCAAGCTGAAACACCAGTTCGATGAACTGGAGGACAGCCACAACCGCCTGTTGCTCAGTGACAAGCTGGCTTCCATCGGGCTTTTGACGGCAGGCATCGCGCACGAGATAAACAACCCGCTTTTCGTGATCACCGGTTACCTGGATGTGCTCAACGAAGCCCTTGGGGAAGGGCGGATACAGCCGGACGAGCTCCAGGAAATCGCCAACAAGCTCAACACGGCCAGCCAATCCATTGTCAAACTGATATCCGGCATCAAGACCTTCGCCAGGATTGACGAGACAGCACCCACGCCGATTGACCTGAATTCCGCCATCCAGGGCTCCCTTAACCTGGTCTCTTTTCTATACAAGCAGGAGAACATCGCGCTGCAAAATAATTTGTCAACCGGCTCACCCATGATATTGGGCAACATCGGCAAGCTGCAGCAAGTGCTGATGAACCTGTTTTCAAATGCGAAAGACGCGATGGAATCCAGCGACGAAAAAGTCATCACGGTCGAAACCCGGGAAGAGGACGGCAAGGCCGTAGTGGAAGTGACCGATACCGGCTGCGGCATTGACGCCGAACACCTCGGTCGCGTTTTTTCCCGCGCTTACACGACCAAGCCGGTGGGCAAGGGCAGCGGCATGGGGCTGGACCTGGTGCGTAAAATCGTGCGGGACATGGAAGGCTCCATCGGGGTTGAATCCGAAGTGTCAAAAGGGACTACCTTCAGGATCGTTTTTCCGCTGTACGCCTGATTCCTATGGCTATGCAGGGCCGTGCCCCAACAACGGGCTCATGTCCACGAACCCCTCGTAACGCGGCAGTGAATCCGCAGTGTCAAACCAGGATATGCGCTCGGAATAAAAAGCATGGCCGGTCGGTTTCAGTACTTCCGGTTCATCGAATGTACTGAGGTGAAATTCCACGATCTGGCCCAGTTCTTCACCGCCGTCGCCTTCCCAGGTCAAAGGCGTCCCGCATGTACCGCAAAACGCGCGGCCCACGCCCGGCGATGACGCATAGATCCGGCGTTCTTCACCGCTGAAACGGACCTGTTCCTTTTTGTATCCCGCCAGGGTGACCACCGGACCGCCGTTGTGCTTGCGACAGCTCCTGCAATGGCAGTGACTGACCAGGAATGGCTCGCCGCTGACCTCGTAGCGCACGGCGCCGCACATGCAGCCGCCGGTCAATAATTTTTCAGCGTTCATCGTTTTTTCCCGGCTTGATTCAGAATCTCCATCATAGTCTCAAATATGGAGACCGGAAACCTCCCGGGCTGGCAATTCTTTACCGCAGATCGACAGTTGACGTGACGATACGACTGCGTTCCATAAGTCATTTATCAGTCGGATCTCCAGTCTCTGCCAAACTCTCTGAGCGTAAACTGGCAGGTGCAGCCGCGGGTGCACTGCTCGGGAAAACTTCATCATGTGTTATCGATGTGTAGCCCACCTGACCACTAACCGCGGTCCCGACGAGGTCGAAATGAACATATTTGCCGGGATACGGGTTCCCACCCGGAAGGATGGTTGAAAAAGCTCCCTGGCCACTACCATTCGTAGAGATTACCCCGAGGTTGGTGAATCCACACGCTTGACCATGGCAACCACCCGGCACTTCAGTGCAAACCCAAAAAACTCCCATGCTGAAGCTGGGTGGACCGTTTGTGAACTCCACGTCTACCTTGATTCCGTCGTCTGTTTGCAGGACTACAACAGAGGTAAAGCCAACCAGGGGACCGTCACACTGGCCTCCATCCGGTCCCCGAAGATCTCTGCCGGCTCCTTCTACGCATTCATTTTGAATGCAGGTGTATCCGTCGCTGCAATCGGAGTCAATTTGGCATCCCGATTGCGAATCACATTCACCAGAAAGCAGGCTGCAGGCAAAGGTGTCCGGACAGACCTTCGGGCTTTCTTCACACTGGCCTGTGCTTGCAGAACATGTATTGTCGGTGCACAGGTCGGGATCGATGCAGTTTACCGCCGTGTTGACGCAACCCGTGCCGGCATTGCATGAATCCACGGTACAGAGGTTGCCGTCACTGCAATCAACCGGTTCGGGAACTGTCAGGCAGCCATTGGTTGCACAGTCACCATTGTGATCGATTGTGCAGGGATTGCCATCGTCACAGATTTGATCGCAGGTTGCATCACAGGGACCTCCGAGATCGCCGTGGGCCAGATGTGCGCTTAGCGCATTTTCAGAGACATTTATGGTCTGGTAATTATCCGGGTTACCGGGTGGAATATGACAAATTACAACCTTGGGTGCCGGCCCTGCCAGCGCTGAGGTTGAGACGAATCCGACATACAGCGCTATAGCAATTAATAGGTTCTTCATGGTCTCTCTCTCCATTTCTATGACGATCGACGATAAAACACCAGCAGGCATACCTCAGAAACGCGCCACCAGGAGATGTACCTGGCCCGCTTGCTGTGCCGTTTCTTCGTTAATGAGGGCTCAATACTTTTCTATAGCGTGAAACGGCAAGGCGATCCGCCACTTGAATGCAGAACTGTCATAGAAAGATGCGAAAGGGGAGTTTTGAGATTTTACCGGTCAAGCATTTCGATGGTAGCGTTTGAAGGTGAGGTTTCCTGCTGTAGCTGCCCTGACACCGCCTCGACTTGCCGCATCACGCGCAACAGGTTTTGGCCGGCGAGTTTGGACAGGTCCTCCTCGCTCCAGCCACGGCAGATCAGCGCGGCGAACAGGCGCGGGAAGCCGGAAACCTCTTCCAGCCCCGGTGGACCGTCCGGCATACCCCAGTAATCACTGCCGATACCGACGTGGTCAATGCCCGCCACGTCCCGCACGTGTTCGATGTGTGCGATGACCTGGTCAATGGTGGCGCGCTTCGCGCCGTGCTCGGCGTCGTAGGCCAGCCAGGTTTCACGATATTCACTGATCAATTCCACCGAGGCGTTGGTCGTCCACAAGGTTTCTTCCATGTCCCAGACTTCCTGCGACAGAAAGGACGGAATGAACGTCACCATCACCACGCCACCGTTTTCCGGCAGGCGCTTCAGCACGTCGTCCGGCACGTTACGCGGATGATCCACCAGCGCCCGGGCGGCCGCGTGAGACCAGATCACCGGCGCCCGCGTTTCGTCCAGCGCCTGGTGCATGGTGGCTGGCGAGGTGTGCGCCAGGTCGACCATCATGCCGGTCCGGTTCATCTCCCGCACCATCGCGCGGCCGAATGTCGTGAGCCCGCCGTGGGTCTGTTCACCCAGGGCTGCGTCCACCCAGTCCAGCGAGACGTTGTGGGTCAGCGTCATGTAACGCACGCCCAGCTCATAAAACGACCGCATCGCGCCCAGCGAGTTGTACAGCGCGTATCCCCCTTCCATGCCCAGCAGCGAGGCGATCTTGCCGGACTTGAAAATGCGCTCGATATCGTCGGCCGTCCGGGCCAGTTCAAAGGTATCCGGGTAGGCGTTGATGATCTGCCGGGCGATGTCGATCTGTTCCAGTTGCACCCGGCCGTAGTCGATCGGCGGGATCTCGCCGGGAATCCAGACCGACCAGAACTGCGCGCCTACCAGGCCCTCCCGCAATTTCGGAATATCGGTGTCGCGCGGCTTGTCGCTTGCCAGGTCATAGGACAGCGCGTCACCGCCGGCTTCCTCGCGGATCACCCACGGCAGGTCATTGTGACCATCAATCAGCGGCGTGGACTTCAGAACTTCCCTCGCCTGCATGAGCGCAGCGCCTTCGAGATCGCAGTTAGCCGAATCCAGCTGGGCCTGGGCACTGCTGCATGCAGCCAACAGCAGGCCAGTTAATAAAGAGATGCGGAAATGTCTGATCAATGGAAAGCACCCCGGCCAGGCAAAAACGCGAGTGTACACCACCAGATGCCGGCGCAATGGTATCTTATGGCGCAGTTAACCACGCTCCGGAACCTGGAATGGGCCAAAAACGCCTGTCTTTTTTCGCCGAACTCAAACGCCGCAAGGTGGTGCGCGCCGTTTCGGTTTATGCCGCCGTGGGCTACGCGGTGGCGCAGGTTGCTGACCTGGTTTTTCCGCGCCTGGGGCTGCCCGACTGGGCGGTAACCGGGGTCATCGTACTGGGCTTGCTGGGCCTGCCCGCCGCGGCCATTTTTGCCTGGGTTTTTGACCTTTCCGGTGAAGGTATAACCCGCACCGCCGAAGCATCAACCGGGCAGGCGCAAGCCGGGGGGGGTTGGATGTCGCTCAAGGCCATCACCCTGGTCATCCTGCTGGTGGCGCTCGGGGCCGGCGCCGGTTGGTGGGCCGGGCACAGCAGTTCGCCTGATACGGACGAAGCCGCGCTGGACTCCATCGCCGTTTTGCCCTTTTCCGACATGAGCCCCGCCGGCGACATGGAATATTTTGGTGACGGCATGGCGGAAGAAATTCTCAACGTGCTGGCGAAGTTGCCCGGTCTGAAAGTAGCCGGCCGGACGTCATCGTTTTCCTTCAAGGGCAAGGAACTGGATCTCCGGACCATCGGCCAGGCGCTGGAAGTGGCCACTTTGCTGGAGGGCAGTGTGCGACGTTCGGGTGAGCGCATCCGCATCACGGCCCAGTTGATCCGTGCCGACGACCAGTTTCACCTGTGGTCGGAGACGTTTGACCGCCGTTTCGACGAAGACGTGTTCGCGGTGCAGGACGACATCGCCCGCGCCATCGTCAATGCGCTGCAGGTCGAGCTCAGCGGAAACGAGACCCCTTCCATGGCAGGGCAACGCGGAACCGCCAGCCTGGATGCCTATAACGCCTACCTGCTGGGACGCTTCCAGTGGAATCGCCGGACCCGCGACGGCGTGCTGGGATCGATTGATGCCTTCAAGCGGGCTATTGTACTGGACCCGGAATACGCCAGGGCCTATTCCGGCCTGGCGGACGCTTACATGATCGCCTGGAATTTTGGCTGGATGAAGCCGAGGGACGGATACCCGCTGGCCCGGCAGGCCATCGACAGGGCGCTGCAGATCGATCCGTTGCTGGCGGATGCCCATACTTCTCTGGCCGCGATCCAGGCCTGGTATGAGTGGGACTTTGCCGCGGCGGAGCAATCTTTCAGCAGGGCGATAGAACTTGATCCGGGAAATGCGTTCGCCCACTACTGGTTCGGAGCCATTCTCGATTACACGAACCGCCCTGACGAGGCCTTGAAACAACTTGAATTGGCTCTGCAAATAGACCCACTGGCAATGCAGGTCCGCAATGGCCTGTCCAACCACCTGCAATGGCTGGGCCAGTTGGATGAAGCCATTGCGTCCTACCGGGAAACGCTTCTAATTGACCCTGCTTTTCACAATGCCCGGCGCTGGATGGCGATGGCGTTACTCGAAGCGGGACGGCCCCAGGAAGCTCTCGAAGCCCTGGCAGCGATCCCTGAAGGTTTCGCGGATGGCATGAACGCACTCCATGCCTGGGCAGCCATCCAGATGGGCGATCCGGATACCGGCCGCGCCCTCCTGGAGGCGCCCGATGCGCAATTGACCGTAGATCTGGCATATGCCGCCCAGGCCTATGCTTCATTGGGAGACATGGACGCCGCGTTCCGTCTACTGCAGAAAGCCGTGGCGGAGCGCCAGTATTCGGTGCTGCAACTGGGATTGACACCCGCTTCCGATCCCTTGCGCCTGGACCCGAGATTTTATGAAATTCTCAGCGAAATCAACCTTGCCCCCTATTGGGAGTAAGCATCGGTATTCCGGTTGGGGTCACTCCGCCGTGAACGTCCATTGTGCATCGAGAGACATGAAATAGTCGCTGCCCGGGCAGTTGAACGTACCCTGAAGCACTGCCGGGTCAGTAAAGCGAACCGGTACCGGCGTCATGTCCGGCAGGCAATTGCCCCCCACGGCGATCAGGAGGGTTTTCACAAACGGAATCTGGAGTTCACCGCCGCCATCGCTCTTGCACTTGGCGGTCAGCTCGGTATTAGGGTCGCTTACGTTCAGGACAAAAGAGTACGTGCCGGGATTCCAGTTGGCGCGGTCAGTGTAAACAACGAGCTTGTCCGAAACGTCAATCGTACCGGTGACCGGGACCGGCTTGCAGGTCAAGCCCGATAGTGCCGCCGGGGCGCAATTGACCACCCTCAGGATTTGCGTGGCATTGACAGCCAGTATTTTAGAGCCGGGCTGCAGTTGATACCCCTGCACGTTCGAATAATCCGGAAAGTCGCCGGGGGTGGTGTCTTTTGCGGCCTCGTTGGCGCTGACCCCGGTGCCTGCGAGGTTCATGACGCCGGCTACGAGCACCAGGACAACCGTGAAGCGGGAATAGGTCCTTAAGCTGGATGATGGTTTACGGTTCATGTTTCGTTCCTGTCGCTTCACTTGAGGAGTTCAGGGATATCCAGCTTCTCGAACGCCGCAAAGATTTCGCTGGCCATCGCAATCGCCTCGGCGCTTTTCATATTGGCCCAGAAAGAGAACTCCAGGACAGTAGTGCCCCGGTGGGCGTATCCATCCATCCAGATGTTTTCCCCGCCCGGATTCTTGGCGCACTTCCAGCTGAATTCGACAAAGTTGACGTGACCGTTAGGCAGTTGCTCGGACCGGGGTTCGGCGATTGCAACCCCGCCGTAACCCTCTTTGATATTGGCTTTGATGAATTCGAACCTGGACTTTGCCTGGGCATCAAATTGACGATCTTTCGCGGTCATCTTCTCCCACATCTGCAGTTGTTCCGGGCTGGATTCCCAGGCCGTATCTACCATCAGAGAAAGATTGAATTCAGGCCCTATGGTGATATCGCAGCTGACAGATCCGGGAAAAAGGCCGTGCATTTTCCCGCCCCCGACTATTCCATACGTCATCCCCTCTTCTATCTCATCCGCTATTGCCGCCGTATCGATTACATTCCAACTCTGCGATTTGACCTTTACCTCGGCAGGAAACAGGGCGGCAAAGGCCTTCGGCACTGGGGTTTCGGCAAAAGCAAACTGCGGAAAGCACGTGATGGCCGCCAGAAACAACAACCAGATTGAACGACCCGGTCCTGAACACTTGATGGAAATCATGGAATTCTGTGCTCCTGAATGGCCTGTTTTGGTTCAGATAGTGGCGACCGCCGGAGGCCATGCGCCGGCAGCGTGCCTGTAAATGGTTTGCGGTTTATGTCTGATCCCCGCGGCTCTACTGCATGAGTTCATCGAGATCCAGCTTTTCGAACTTCGCCAGGATTTCAGTAGCCATGGCAACCGCCTTTTCACGTCCGGCATAGACCCAGAAGCTGAATTGCAGGCTGGTGGAACCTCTGAGCGCGTAGCCCTCCATCAGGGTGTTCGCCCCGCCTGGGTTACCTGCGCATTTCCAGTCAAACTCGAGGTAGGCAATGTGGCCATTTGGCAACTCTTCAACCACCGGTGTTCCTACAACCGGTGTGCCGGCGGCTTCCGTAACCTTTAGCCTGACTGATTCCACGAGTCTTTCCGGCGCATTCTCGAAGTCGAGCTCGGAGAGGAACATTTCCTCCCAGGTGGCCAATTGCCCAGGGCTGGCCTCCCACGCCGGATCAATGCCGAGGCTCAGTTCAAATTCCGGGCCTGCCGCGTAAGCGCATCTACGATATTCGGGAAAAGTGCCATGGAGTTGTCCGCTGCCGATCTTTCCGGTGTCGCCATTATCGTAAACATCCCAGGATTGAATACTCAGCTGAACCGACGCGGGTGCCAGGGTGAGAACCGCCTTCGACACCTCGGTATCGGCCGCGGCCATTTGCGGCAAAAACGTAACGGCCGCCAGCAAGAGCAACGACCTGCAAAGTACGACCCGGACCTGAACGCTTGATCGACATCATGGAATTCTCCTTCGCTGAATGGCCAGGTGGGTTTGGTTCAGATCAAGGCAACGGCCGGAAGCGATGCCCCGGCAACGTACCTGGATGAGGGAACGAGGAAAAAAAGAAAAAAACGGAACCGCCACACCACGAAACAACTGATGCCCGCCAAGGGGCATCACCAATTTCATACACATCGCCGGTGACCTCGACCGGGCCGGACGGCCCGCCTGGCGATTAGCATGTCACCTTCCTGATTTTCTGTAAATAGGGCTCCGGGGCTGACCTGGGGACAGGCGCCCGTGCCGCTCGAAACGTGCGGCGCTTTACAGCAAAGGCTGGTGTTGACTTATTGGGACTGAGCAGCCAGGGCCTGGTCGAGCATTTCGATCAGGGCCGCGCGGTCATAGCTGTAGGGTTGGTCGTCGTTGAGCTCCACCAAACGTCTGCATGGCCCGGTTGATCGTCTCCTGAGCCTGCTCCTGGTTCGGAACCACCATGTAACGCGGCTTGGGGTCGTCGCTGAACAGGGCCAGTATCACGGCCCTTGAAACATCATCCGGCTCGCCGGATGCCTTGAGATGCGTATTGATCCACTCCACGTTCTCTTTGACATCGGCCTGGAATGGCGAATCGCCGGCGTCCGGGTATTGCTGCTCTGCCTTTAGTGTCGCCTGGTCGGCAATTTTTGACGTGTAAGTCCCCGGTTCAATCAGGCTGACTTCCACGCCGAATCGCTTCATTTCGTCTTTCAATGCATCTCCGTAGGCTTCCATCGCGTGCTTGGTCATCGCATACGGACCCCAGGTAGACGATGAGAGCGTTCCCGAAATCGAACCGATGATCGCGATGCGGCCACGGGATTCGATGATCAGCGGCGCAAACGCCCGGGTCACACGGTACGGGCCGTAGATGTTGACGTCCATCTGGAAATTGAAATCCTCCTCACTGATTTCGATCAGCGGCTGGAGCACGAGTACACCGGCGTTGTTGACCAGGCCGTAGAGCCCCCGGCCGGCGTCGGTAATGGTTTTCACCGCGGCATCGATTTCATCCTGCTTGGTCACATCCAGCCGCACCGCCTGGACGTTTTCAATCGCATTGAGTTCTTCCATGTCCTTGTCCTTGCGCGCGCCGGCGTAAACAAAGTAGCCCTGGGCGGCCATCATCTCGGTCATCGCACGGCCAAGACCCGAACTGGCGCCGGTCACCAGCACGGCTTTTTGTCCCGGACTGTCTTCCGCGAGAACCATTGCGGAGGGGGTGAGTAAGGGCAGGGCGGTCAACAGAAAAGCGGCCATTCGAAACATCAGAGACTCCAGCGAAAATGGGTGAGGGCAAAATATACCAGTAAATGAACCCCGGTTAACCTTTAGCTGCCGGGACCTTCGATGGGTGACTTTCAGGTGGTGGCGATTAGGAGGTATAGTCAGCGGCATGAAAATATCAACGTGTTTTGCGGCCCTGCTCTGCCTGTTCTTACTGGCTTCCTGCACGCAGGAAGTTGCCGACCCCGAACTGGCGCGCCTTGAGGCGCGGGCGCAGAACGTCACGATCATCCGCGATGACTTCGGCGTTCCGCATATTTATGCAAAAACCGACGCGGATGCCGTGTTCGGCATGCTGTACGCCCAGAGCGAGGACGATTTCAACCGGGTGGAACAGAACTATATCTGGGCCACCGGGCGCCTCGCCGAAGTGGAAGGTGAGAAAGCGCTGTACAGCGACCTGCGTGCGCGCCTGTACATGACGGTGGAAGAGGCGCAAGCCGCTTATGCAGGCGCGCCCGGCTGGCTGCAGGAACTGTGCGACGCGTTTGCGGACGGCGTCAACTACTACCTGGCCACACACCCGCAGGTCACGCCCAGGCTGTTGACTCATTTCGAGCCGTGGATGCCGATGTTTTTCAGCGAAGGCTCGATTGGCGGCGATATCGAACAGATCGACCTGGCCGGCATCGAGGCATTTTACAGCCAGGATCAGTTGCTGGATGTGCCACGGGAAGCGCCGGCGCAACGCGTGGCGATTTCACAGGCACGCGTTTCTGGTCCCGCCAATTCCGAACGGTTTTTCTCCGAACCGCGGGGTTCGAACGGTTTCGCGATCTCGGGCGAATTGACCGAATCGGGTGAACGCGATGCTGCTGATCAACCCGCACACCTCGTTCTTTTTTCGCGGCGAGATCCACGTGGTCAGCGAAGAAGGCCTCAATGCCTACGGCGCGGTGACCTGGGGCCAGTTCTTCGTCTACCAGGGGTTCAATGAGCATACCGGGTGGATGCACACCTCGACCCACGTGGATTTCATCGATGAGTTTGTCGAGGACGTATTCGAAAAGGACGGCGCCCTGCTGTACCGCTACGGCGATGAGAACCGGCCGGTGCAGGTTTCCGAGGTCACGCTGAAGTACAGGGACGGGGACGGCATGTCCGAGCGCACCTTCCCGATGTACCACACCCACCACGGCCCGGTCACCCACCTGCTGGATGACAAGTGGGTCGTCACCCGGATCAACTGGGACCCGGTCAACGCGCTGCGCCAGTCGTTTCATCCGCACCAAGCTGCGACAATTACGCCGAATTCCGCGAAATGATGAATATCCGCACCAATTCCTCGAACAACACGGTATTTGCGGACTCGGAAGGCAACATCGCTTACTTCCACGGCAATTTTGTGCCGATGCGCGACCCGCAATTTGATTATTCGCAGCCGGTCGACGGCAGCAACCCGGCGACCGACTGGCAGGGTGTGCACGAAGTGGATGAACTGGTTACCGTGCTGAACCCGCCCAATGGCTGGATTCAGAACTGCAACTCGACGCCGTTCACCTGCGGCGGCTGAGTTCAGCCCGAAACGGGAGGACTACCCGGTTTACATGGCGCCCGACGCGGAAAGCTTCCGTGGCCTGCACGCGGTGCGCGTGCTCACCGGGTGCACGACCTGACGCTGGACAAGCTGATCGACCTCGCCTACGACCCCTACCTGCCCGGGTTTCGAGCAATTGATACCGGGACTGGTTGAAGCCTACGACCGGTCTGCCGGCGACTGGCCGCAGCTGGCTGAACCCATCGAGGTATTGAGAAACTGGAACCTGGAAGTTTCCGCGGACTCGGTGGCGATGACGCTGGCGCATTTCTACGGCGTCATCTACAGCGACCAGGCGGCGGAACTGACCGAACTCTACGGCATGGAAAAAATGGACCTGGTCAATTTCCTCGGCACCGGCACCCCGGATGAAGAACGCCTGCAGGTGTTCTCCGACACCGTGGACATGCTGAATGCCGATTTCGGCAGTTGGAGCACGCCCTGGGGCGAGGTTAACCGCTACCAGCGGCTGAATGGCGACATCCAGCAGCCGTTCAACGACGACGCACCCAGCCTGCCGGTCGGAATGGCCTCCGGCAACTGGGGCGCGCTGGCCTCGTTTGGCGCCAAACGCTACCCCGGCACCAGGCGCATCTACGGTACTTCAGGCAACAGTTTTGTCGCGGTCGTGGAGTTCGGCGACAAGGTCCGGGCCAAGAGCCTGCTGGCCGGCGGCCAGAGCGGCGACCCCGATTCGCCCCACTTCGACGACCAGGCGCAGCGTTATGTCGACCGGGAATTCAAGGACGTCGCGTACTACCGCGAGGACGTCGAGAAGCGCGCGGAAAAAACCTACCATCCCGGATCACCGGCCATGAACGGTAGTACGGGGTCAGAGTAAAGTGCCAGAGTAAACTACTCTGGCACTTTACTCTGACCCGATACCATGCTTGACCCCATACCATGAGGAATCTTCCGATGACAGAACGAAAACACGTATCTTCCGGCAGCCCCTATGAACCCATTGTCGGATTTTCCCGCGCAGTCCGGATCGGCAACGTCATCGCGGTAAGCGGAACCGGGCCGCTCGGGCCGGACGGCAAAACCGTTCCGGGTGGCGCCGCGGAGCAGGCCCGGCGATGTTTCGAAATTCAAATCGCCGCCCTCGAGCAACTCGGCGCCGGCGCCGGTGACGTGATCCGGACCCGGATGATGCTGACCCGGATCGAGGACTGGGAAGCCGTGGCAAAGGTTCACGGCGAATTTTTCAGCACCATCCGCCCGGCCAGCACCATCGTGCAGGTCACTGCGCTGGTCGAGCCCGATTGGCTGATCGAGACGGAAATGGATGCGGTGGTCACCGATCCTTCCTGGGCCTGACAAAAAAAATCAGGGCCCGTTTGAAACCGGGCCCTGACCTCCTTTACGAATTGCCCTCAGGATTAACTGCTGGGCTTGAACTTCCACAGTTTGTTTTCCGAGCATTCGGAAACTTCGTCAAACAAATCTTTCAGTTCGATGGCCTTGTCACTGTCCAGGACGGTCTGGGTTGCCGCCCAAACGGTGAGGTCGGGATAGGTATCGACAAAAATGAACATGTCCTGTTTACCCACGATTGCGGTGCCAAGTTCGCTGGTGATGTCCTTGTTGACGTTCGCCCTGACCCACTTCAGCCAGACGTTGTTCTTGGCGATCACGTCTTCTGTTTTCTTGCCTTCTTTCAGTTTGCAGGTGTAAGAAGCAACGACGCTGTCGGCGAAAACATTGCTGCTGGCAAAAACAAAGGCCGTAGCGAAAAGTGCGGTTGAAATAACTTTCTTCATTAAGTACTCCCTCAGTGTGGTTTCGTTGGTATGGCAACTAAGTATAGAGGAAATATCTGAGTAGCGTAATTTGATTGGCTGGACTTCTGATGTACGCATTCGAACCAATTTAGATCTACGCCGCGATTTGTCCTTACCACTGCTGGTGGGTTAGGATAAACGGTGACCATTCCCGTCGAGAGACGCTTAAATGAAGGGAGGAAGTCATGAGTCTCTTAGGAAAGCTTTTTTCCAGCAAGCCGGATTATCCGGCCATCGATCCCTCCAGCACGGCGGCTTCGAGGATCGCGCAAGTCGAAACCCAGCTCGGTGAACTCGCCGGGCAGGTCAAGCAACCCCTGGAAGTCATCCCCACCGAGCATGCTGCCTACGTATTCATCGGCAAACCGCCGAAACATTTCGGCCTGGCCTGGATCCACGACGGCAAGATCAGCGGTCTGAACACGCTGGTGGAGGAGCACGGCCTGAAGCCACTGGAAGTGGAAAAGGTGGTGGACCAGCTGCGCGTCGCCTACGAGCGCAACGCGGACGTGAGCCGGTTCTGTGCGACCGTGCAGGACCGGGACGTGGTGGTTACGCCATCGGCCAGGCTGGAGAAAGAGGTGCACGAAATTATCGAAAAGGTAGTGCGCCACTGACCCTGCCGGGAGCGCTTGTTCCCGGCGTCGCCAGATGCTTCTAACGAAGAGGTCCGGCTGCGGTCATTCCCTCAACCCGGTCATTTCCCAGCGTGACAGGGAAATCGGGATGCTGTCGGTCGCGTTCAGTTCGTCGAAGAACTGGCGCAGTGAAAATTCCTCGCCCTGCGCTTCCTTCTGCCGCGCATAATCCGCCAGCGTCTGCTCCAGCAGGTACTTGCCGGTCACGTAACTGGTGCCGTAGCCGGGCTGGCGCAGGTACAGGTGCTGCTCGAATATCCGCAGTTCCGGCTCGGTCTTCATCCAGCCGCGCGGCGTCCAGTCCATGTGGATGGAACCGGCCTCCTCCATGGTCATTTCGTTGGCCTGGGCATACAGCGAACCCAGGCCGCGGGCGGCGCGCTGGGCCAGCATGATCCAGACGATTTCACGCGAACGCGGACTGTCGTCGTACAGCCCGGCGTGCATGAACATTTCCTCGACCCCGGTCGCAGTGCCTTCGTTGCCACTGTCGAAGATGTTGTACAGCAGGGCGTTGCGGCGGATCGGGCTGGCGTTGGGTTCATTGTCCATGCGGGCCAGTTCGAACCAGTGCCAGAAATGGGTAAACAGCGGGGTCGGGTCGTAATGGGCGCCGATCAGGAAGAAATTGCGCTTTTCGACCGGTACAAATTGCCCCAGGTGCTGGCGTAACTCGGGTTCAAAATAGTCTTCGACCGTGACAATGTCCTGGTCGACCAGGAAAGCCATCAGGCGGGTCGCGGCCCGGTCAGCCATCGCGTCATATTCGGCTTCGTTCTGCGCAGCCTGCATGGGGGGCAGGTTGCGGTTGCGGTGCTCTTCCAGCTTGAGCGAAGACCACGCGCGGTCCAGTTCGCGCTTCAGCAGGCGCACCTCGTCGTCCCAGGTCATCGGCACCAGGTGGACATTCTGCTGGTACCAGGTGTAGTTGTCCTTGCCAACACCGGACGGACCGGTTTTCAAGGGCGCCTGGGCTTCCAGCCACAGGATGAATTCATCGGTGGCCAGTTTGCTGGCCGCGATCATCTCCAGCAGTTCGGTATTGGTGGAATCGGCCGTGAGTTCTGTGACGAGGTCGAGGTTTTGCCGTTGCTGGCGGATGTTACGGATACCGGTGATCCACAGTTCGCGGGCGTTTCCGGTCAGGTTTTTCTGCGCCTGTTTCATCAACGGCGGGATCACGGCCAGGTCCGCCAGCAGGCGCTGCTCCGCGCTGCTGTCCAGCGGAAAGTCATAGGTCCACAGCTCGGACGAGGGCGTGGTGGGTCGGGCCCTCGTGGCCCGGCACGTCGCTGCGTTCCGTCCAGATCGTCTCGTAAAAAGCCGGATCGCGCACCCAGGGCTGCAATACCCGGTAGTTGAAATCAAAACCGTTCATTTCCGCGTTGACCAGTTGCCAGTCCACTTGCTGCGGAATCGGCCAGCCATCGGGATCTATCGCATCCAGGCGTTTACGGTAGCTCTTGAACGCCTCGTAGCGGTCGGCGAAGGTGGCGGCCGTGTAATCCGGCGCGCCCTCGAGCAAGGGCGGTGATTCGAACTGCCGCCATTCCCCGAACAGGGTCAGCAGTTCCTGGTAGCTGCCGGCCTCGGCGCTGAAACTGGCCGCCATAAGGGTAAAAGCAAGGAGGTTCAACCGTATTCTCATTCGTTTTTTCTCACCGTGAATTTTAAAGAAATGCGTAAGCGAGAATGGCCAGTAAGGCAACAACGACTGCCGCAATAATCAGGTACGACTGATTAGTACCGGTAGAAGTTTGCAGTTTCGGACTTTCTTGTTGATCCGGCGGGTTATTGCTTGAGGTCACTGATTTGTGGACAGCGGGCTTGCGAACTTCGCTCGAATGTTCCGCCTTGAGATGCACGGGGGCAAAATCGGGGCAGTTTTGCAGGAACCAGGATTCGCCGGAATCCAGCCCCAGCCGGTGCCGAAGGATGCCGATGGCGTTCAGGGTGGCATGCGCCTGGTCATACCCGGCACGTTTCTTCTCATCCAGCAGAATCGGAGCGCACTCGCTCATTGCCGGCTTCGAGGCCAGTGCGGCGGCCACCTCCTCGCTGCTGGCTTTCGGCTCAATTCCCAGTCTGTGGTAGAGGTCTTTCATTCCGGCTTGGCCCGCAAAAGTTGATACGCCAGCTGAATTTTCCGGAAACGCGAATTGGCGACTGAAACCGCCGCCTCGCCCATGGCCTCAACGCGATCCACCTGGAAAATGGCCGCCAGGTCCTGGTAACTGCGCTCAATGTCGGCCTGGGTTGCATTCAGGCTGACTCCCAGCACCGCCTGGGCCTGGGCGATACTCATACCAGCCGGGTGGTGAACGTCGGAACCTGGTTTTTCAGCAATCTGCTGGCCCGCAGGTCCGGATCCAGGGTGAAGCCCGGAACCTTCAAGGCTCATCGTTTCCCACCACGCCTGACTGGCGGGGTCACCGGGTTCCGGGAACTCAAAACCGGTGATCGCTTTGAATCGTTTCTCCAGCATTCCCAGCCCAAGGTGCAGGGCGTCAGCGTAGAAGCGCAGGATGTGATTTTCGGCGAATTCGATTTCCTTATCGGCCATGGACATTGAAATGGCCATGTCCAGGAACGCGATGCGCAATTCCCGGCTCTCATTGGCGACCGCCCGGATCGCCTTTTCTATCACGGAGACGTCGGAGTTCCGGATAACCGCCAGGAATTCAGAGGTGGAAATCGGACCGGTTTCATCGGGAAACTGCGAAGAGGCGAACTCCAATTCTTCTTCCTCGAGCTTGCCGTCGCTCGAGGCTACCCACAAAAGCAACAGTTTTACGCGGCTCTGCAGCTTCTCTCTTTCATCATGCGGCATCCCTGCCAATTTTGAGCTTCCAATGGACATGTTGTCTTTTACCCGTTTGAAACAATCCCGTTTGAACGGCCTTTGGCGTACTTAACGTCAGTGGCCGGCGAAGGTCAAGTAAAACAGGCATTTCGATCCGTCCCGGCCTCATTTAAAGCCGTTCAAGCGGAAAGTTTTGTAGATTTTCCCGCTCGTCTGTTTCGGAATACCGGCTTTCTCGGCGTACACTGCCCAACCAGACACGACATCGAGAACTTCGGAGATGATGGATTTCTCCTGCCCCCGCTTCATCAGCGCCGTCTTCGCGCAACTCTTGAAATCATCCAGATTGAAGTTTTCACGTTTGCCGTTCATGGTCATCTGGTGTGTGGCTGTCCACAATCCGGCGGGATTAAAACTGTAGGTCACGTCAAAAGCCGGCGCTAACGACCACTCGCCGTTTTTGTCCATCAGGAACGCAATATTCTTGACGTGGTCATCCTGATTGCGGATGACGATGTTGAACACCATGCGGCGAAACTGTTGTTCGAGTGCGCTCATCGGCAAGCCCAGTTGCCTGATCGTAATCAAGGCCTGCTCATAGCTGTAGCCACCGGCAAGATTGAAATCGAAATGCGCAAGCGCACCCAGCGATTGCATGTGAATCTTCTGCCCGTTCTGCGTCCGGTCAAACCGCCTTGTCATGAAATGCCGCCTTCCGTTTTCTTCAAACAGGCGGCACTCATTTATCTCGATGCCGCAGTCCCTCGCCATCAGGTAGCAGGCGTACTCGACGGCGCCGTACCCTTTCGGATCCTCAAGCTCCTTGTCCCGGTTCCCCTGGACACCATCAAATTTGAGTATCCAGTACCCGAACCCTTCACCCGCGGCAACCTGGCCGGACCGGACTTCGTTGGTCTCGGGGTTCCAGGCAATCACCGCCTTGGCGCGAGCGCCACCGGCTGACGTGCCGATGCGCAAAATATCCATCAGCGCCCGTTGCTTGCCCCTGTCCGCAAACGAGACCCTCAGGCCGGTGCGCTGGCTCAGTATCTCGGATGCGAGCTCTACCAAACTGTCGATCCGGATATTGCCGGCTTTTCGCGCGCCGGGTCCTTGCGCCGGGGCAAACTCCAGCGCGCCCATTCCTCGCTGGCCGATATAACACAGTCGTTCAACGGCGTTGAACGAGGCCGGCGTTCGGCCTTGAGTCGCAAGCCAGGTATCAATCAGGGCATTGCCAAACCGGTCCGGCAATGAGTCCGCCAACAGTCCCGGCAAGCCATAAAACGTTTTACGCGCCAACTCAGGGAACGAATACACCCGGTTTGACAGTGGCATCGCCAGGGGTGATACCTGGATGCCGCTGGCCGCGAACGCCGGGGCATATTCAAACGCGGCAACCTGATCATCACCACCCAGGGCGACGGCCCCGATTCTCCGGCCCCACAGATTTACCCATGCTTCGGTGGTCACGGGTCATCGCCCCACGTCCAGGGCGCCTGCTGCTCCGGGCTGCGGGCTTGAGAAGATGCACGCCGGCGCGTCTTGCCCTTTCTCTTCATCAACTCTATCGGTCCGGGCTTTGATGCCGGCAATACCTGGTCCAGGGCGGGTAGCAGATCAAGGACCCGGAAAATGCGGATGATCGTCGACATCTGTGCGGTGGCCCCGGCTTCTACGCGTTCGAGCGTGCGCTTTGCCACGCCAGCCTCCCTGGCAAGGGCTGCCTGCGTCAATTGATGGTCCAGCCTGCGCCGGGTGATACGTTCACCCAATTCAGCAAGGATGGCCCCGTCGCTGAGTTCATTTTTTATCTTCATATTCGTAATATATGACGATTTAAATCCATACACAACCTTATATCGTCATATATTACGAATATAGCATCTATGAATTTGATTAATCCGGCTGGCGACCTCAATCAAAGGAACAGCCGCCATTATTGGTAAACTGTTCCAAATTCCACCTCCACCCGGGCGCCAATCATGTCAAATAAATTTCCGCTGCTGACAACCCTGCTTTTAACCTGCCTGGCGCTCCCTGTTCCCGATGCCTGTGCCGGCCAGGTCGATTCCGACCAGCTGACCCGTATCGTAAAAACCCTGGCCTCCGATGAATTCTATGGCCGGGCCCCCGGCGGCCCCGGGGAGGAGAAAACGGTTTCTTTCCTGGTCGATCGATTCCAGGCGCTTGGCCTGTCGCCGGGCGCCGGAAACGGCAGTTGGACCCAGGCAGTGCCACTGGTCCACACCCAGGTGCAGGCGCCTGCCAGCATTGGATTTGACTCCGGCGACAGTCACCAGGCTTTGGAACAGGCGGTTGATGTCGCGATCGAAACCAGCCGGCCCGCGGAGCAGGTCATCATTGAAGGCGCGCCGGTGGTGTTCGTAGGCTTTGGCGTCAGCGCCCCGGAGCGTCAATGGGATGACTTCGGTGATATGGACCTGACGGGTAAGGTCGCCGTGTTCCTGGTCAACGACCCGGATTTTGCCGCCAGCCCGGATGAAGCCGTGGCCGGGCGATTTGGCAACAGGCGCATGACCTATTACGGGCGCTGGACGTATAAATATGAAGAAGCGGAACGGCGCGGCGCGCTGGCCGCGCTGATCATTCACGAGGACAAGGCGGCTGCCTACGGCTGGAGCGTGGCTGCTTCCGGACCCGGTGAAAACTACTCGATCGTGCGTGCCGACGGGGCCGGTGAACCCGTCGCCGTGCAGGGCTGGCTGCGGGGGGATGCCGCGAAGCGCCTGTTCGCCAGCGCCGGGCTGGACCTGGATGAACAAAGGACCATGGCCCGCAGCCCGGAATTCCAGGCGTTTGAGCTGGAGGGCGTGACCTTCAGCGCCAGCCTTGACGTCACCGTGGAGCGCATCGAAAGCCGGAACGTACTGGCCATCATGCCCGGCACGACCCACCCCGATGAATACATTTTTGTTTCCTCGCACTGGGATGCCTACGGCCAGGGCGAGCCTGATGCCCGGGGCCGGACCATCCGGCCAGGCGCCAATGACGACGCGCTGGGTACGGCCGGCGTTCTGGAACTGGCCCGCGTGCTCAAGGCCGAAGACCCAATGGAGCGCAGCGTGGTGTTCGCGGTGTGGACGGCAGAGGAAAGCGGCCTGCTCGGTTCGGCAGCGTATGCTGCGGATCCTGTCTATCCCCTGGAAAAGACCGTCGCCAATTTTACTTTCGATATCATGCAAACCGCCGGCCCGGCCAGGGACGTGATCCTGGTGGGTGAAGGCCAGAGCGATCTCGAAGGCGACCTGGAGCGTGCCGCCGCTTCGCAGGGCCGCGTGGTCACGCCTGAAAACCTGCCGGAGAACGGCCTGTTTTTCCGCGCCGATCATTTTTCGATGGCGCGGGGCGGTGTGCCGGTGCTGCTGATCATGGGCATTGCCGGTGGCTCCGACCTGGTGGAAGGCGGGCGTGCCGCCGGGGACGCCTGGATCGCCGGGTACACGGGCAACTGCTACCACCAGACCTGTGATGAATGGCGGCCCGACTGGGACCTGCGTGGCGCGATGATGGACATGGAATTGTTCCACATGATCGTTCGAGACCTGGGTGACTCACGCCGGTGGCCGCAGTGGAAAGCGGGTTCCGAATTCAGGGCGATTCGCGCCGGCAGTGACGCGGTCCGGAACGGTGGCGATCAGGCTTCGCCATGATCAATAAAAACCCGAAGGCTGTTGGCGACAGCAAGGCCTTCCCGGTGTGTGAGTTCAGTATCGAAGGCAAGCCCGATGGTCCGACCCTGGTGTTTATCCACGGCTGGCCGGACAACGCCAGCCTGTGGCGCAGACAGGTGGAGGCGATGGGTAAACATTTCCGCTGCATCCTGGTGACTTTGCCCAATTTCGGCGAGAAGCCCGTGAAGGCCGGCGGCTTTGATTTTCCGGAGCTGCTGGGCAGGCTGGCTGCCACCATCAGGGAAATACAGCCCGAAGGCACGGTTGGCCTGGTGACCCATGACTGGGGCTCATACGCCGGCTACCTGCTGGAAAAAGCCCACCCGGAGTTGTTCGTGAAGATGGCCGCGCTGGACATCGGCGGCCACCTCGTGCCGGCGGACGCCCGGTCGGCCCTGATGATCATCGGCTACCAGTGGGCGCTGATCGCCAGCTGGCTGGTTGGTGGTTTGATCCCGCCGCTGGGCGCCACGATGACCCGGGGCGTGGCTAAAGTAATCCGGGTCCCGGCGCGGCAGCGCGGCAATATCCGGTCACGCTACAACTACCCCTATTTCTATTTCTGGCGCAATACCCTGCTGCCCTGGAAACGCGCCAGCCTGCTCAACCGCTACCGGCCGCAGCTGCCCCGTGCTGTTCCTGTTCGGCGAACGCAAACCGGTCATGTTTCATTCACCCAAATGGCTGGAGATCGTCGCCGGCAGCGGTGGATACGCCGAGGGCATTGCCGGCGCCGGGCACTGGCTGATGGAGACACACGCTGACGTCGTGAACGAAAAAATGGCCGCCTGGTTTCAGGATACGCAAGCGGTTACAGGCCTCGAAGCTGATCCTCCAGGGAACGCGTCTTTTCCGTGACGACATCGCCCGTGTGTTGTGTGGATTTGCGTTCGATCAGCATCAGCTGGCACTCCTCCCCGGCAACCGGGTTGTGCCGAACGCCTTTCGGAACCACGAACATTTCTCCTTCGCCGATCTCGACCGTGCGATCCTCCATTTCAATACGCAGACGCCCCTTCAGCACGTAAAACAACTCATCCTCGTTTTCATGGCTGTGCCAGGCCAGGGAGCCCTGGACCCTGGCGACCTTGATGTAGGCCTCATCGACCTCCGCCACGACCCGCGGCGACCAGAGCTCGGTGAGCGATGCGGCAATGCGTGCGGGCGAAAGGACCGTGGTCATGGCTACTCCCGGGTTGTTTCCTGGCAGACATCACTGCCCTTGTCGAAAATGATCTGCCACTGACCATCCGGGGCAAGACGCCAGATCGAGTTGAACGTGCCAACGTGCGTGCCGCCGGGATCAAACACCGGGCCTGAACTCAAGGCCAGGGTTCCGGACTCCAGCACGACGACGGTTTTCGGCTCCCAGGAAAACGGCGCGGCCGGGTCCTGGAAAAAGGGCTTCCAGGCGTCGGCGATCTGCAGCTTGCCGGTCAGCGGCCTTTCCCCGGCAAAAAATATCGCCTCGTCGGACAGGAAAGCGGTGAAGGCGTCAAAGTCTCGATCCGCCATCGTTGCGGCAAACGCCCGTTCCGTATTTTCCACCTGTTGAATGAGCTGTGCCGCGTCCGGTTCCTGTGCCACCGCATTGCAGCCCAGCAGCAGGCCAAGGCAGCCGATTACCAGATATTTTGAAGTGTGCATGGTAAGCCTCCGTTGTGTGGACAGTTGGCAAGCACGAAAGCCGAGTGTAGTCCCCGGTGGTGAAAGATTGAATGGGCAGGCCCTTTTATGGATAAACCGGTACACTTTCCGGTTCAGACGAAAGAAACGCCCCGGTGATATCAATGAATAGTCGTACCAGGTTCTGGGTCATGCTCGCGGTTTTCCAGGTTGCCTTCGGGCTGACGGTATTCGCCGTCACGCGCCAGTATTACCTCCCCGATGTTGGGACCGTCAGCGCTGGCCCGGCGCGCCACACCACGGCCCCTTTACCGGCGCAGAGCGCGGAAAGCGACCTGGCGAACCTGATCTCGGCGTTTCCCGGCCCGGCGGCCGCTACTGACCCGGTTGAACTGTCGTTCCAGGCGGATGAGGCCTTCAGCAACCAGCAATTCGGCCAGGCGGCTGAATTGTACGAACGCTTGTTGCTGGCCGATCCGGGCAACGCGGACACCTACAACAACCTGGGCCTGACCCTGCATTATCTTGGCCGTTCAAGCGAGGCGCTGAGCGTGCTGAACGAGGGCGTCACCGTAGACCCGGGCTACCAGCGGATCTGGTTGACCCTTGGCTTTGTCAACGTCCAGGTCGGCAACCTGGAACAGGCGCGCTCGGCGCTATCCACCGCCATTCAGATGGGCGCAGATACTGAAGTGGGCCAGTCCGCGGCGCATATGCTGGATGCGCTTTGAATGATCGCCACCCTTCCTGACCCCTACCGGATCAAACCACTGGGCTTCCTTGCAAGCGCCAGCAACTGCAGCAAGCCCAGCAGCAGCAGGCCCGCAAACCAGTTATGCGCAACCGCCAGGCCGATCGGGATACCGCTCAACACGGAGCTCACTCCGATCGTGAATTCCGAAGCCAACAGCAACATCAGGACGATCGCAATGGTGCGGTGACGGCGACCCTCCAGCAACGCGGCAAAAGCCGCCAGCAAGACCAGGATGGCAGTCACCACGGCCCCCAGCCGGTGCGCCTTGTGGATGGCCAGTCTTTCCTCGCCGCCAATGGCCTGTCCGCTGCTGGTCACCTCGTGGGTCCTCGACAGGTCCATGGCCTTGACCAGCGAACTGCCGGGCCACCAGCTTCCGTGGCAATCCGGCAGGGTCTGGCACGAAGTTGCAGCAAAATTCGCACTGGTCAATCCGCCCAGCAGGATTTGTAGTGAAAGCGCAGCGATCGCGGCAGAAGTCAGCCAGCGGACCCGCGGGCTGCCGCCATGCCGCTCACCGTTGCTGAACACCAGCCAACCCGCGAGACCCAGCATGCAGAACCCGCCGGCCAGGTTGCCCATGACCACGGCGGGGTCATGCAGGCTGCCGGATCGAATCCCCAGGACCGCCAGGTAAACGGTTAGCGCCAACAGCGCAAATGAGACCAGGCGTCCGCGCTTCTGGCGGATCGACAGGAATGCCAGGAATATGACCAGCAGGCCCAACACACTCGCCACCAATCGGTGCAGCGGCGTTGCCCAGGCAAACGGTTCATTGCTTTGGCTTAGCAGTTGTTGATAGGCGACATCCGGCGAAACCGGCTGCGTCGCCGAGGGCACATCGCCGATGTGCCCGTAACACGCCGGCCAGTCGGCGCAACCGATCCCCGAATGGGCGAGGCGCAGGTAGGCGCTGAGCGACACGAGAACAATCACCAGGACCAGGCAGATTTTTGCGAGAAGATTCATAATTCGAAGCTGCGGCCGGTCGCCGGGTCAGTCCTTGATGCGTTCAAGGTAGTCCGCCTCGCCCCGCACAAGGCGGACGTAATTGGGCGTCTCTTTCCATTCGACCCGGTCCAGGCCGTTTTCAAAGCTCCACAGCCAGGCAGTGTTCCACTGGAACTGGTAATCGTTGGATGACCAGTAATCCCCGGATCGGGTATTCGGGAAATAGAGCGTGTTGATGGTTGGCGGTGCCAGGGTCTTGCGCGGATCACTGATCGAACCCAGTTCGTCACGGGTTGGCAGGCGCCAATCCCTGTAACCGCAATAGCCCGCTTCATTCGTCGCCAGGACCACGGCCCAGGTGTCACAGGCGCTCCCGCTGCACACCCCACCATCGGGTTTGCCACGATAGTCCAGTTCACCACTCGCATCTTCGTTCGGGTTGAACCAGGAATAGGTGTTGTCCCGGTAATTCAGCCCGGGAGTGTCAGTTTTGACCTGCCAGATCAGGCCGGTGAACTGGTCCAGCACACAGGGACCGGCTACGCCCCGCTCGAGTTGCACGCCATTCGCATCAATGGCCACGTACTTGCTGTCGTGAATTTCCGGGCCAGGACCCTGCTTCGATTCACACGCCGTCAACATGCCCGCGGCGGCGAAGGCCAGTACGATTCGAGGGTTAACAATTGATGCCATATTTTTCATCAAATTGACTTCTGATTTTTATGGTCTGCATACTCTACCGGACTTTGTCCGGCTAATCTCTCCCGAATATACGGGAAGCGGGCCAAGAGAAGGTGGAGGTCCGCACACAATTAATTCACGTATTTGACCTGAATCAATTGATTTGTCGTTCTCCACTGCTAGTATTATTTTGCCGAGGTTTACATCGGACGATCGCACCAGCGGAGGGAATCACACGTGAATCAAGAAGTAACCGGAACCGAGAACACCGAACGCGTTCCCACAATGCAACGCATCCTGGACAATCCTTTTCTCCTTTTATTTATCGGCGTGGTGTTTCCCACTGTTTTTTACATCATCTGGGGAATCATGGAAATCATCACCATCCCCCTGGCGCCATAACAACTCAAAATAAAAAGGTGAAAATGTGACCTCCATTCATCCCCCGACTGAAACCATCTGGTGGAAACAACCACTGGACCGTGTTGAAGGAACCTGGATAGCGCTGGCGCTGGTCTGGTCCCTGATCATGTTCGTCATGATGCCCGTGTGGCATGTGTACGGTAAGCAGAACCTTTCGAATGAAGCCTACCGGACCACGCCTGAAGCCTTTATGGCAAAAACCCAGGCGATGGTGAACCAGTACACCGTACGAACCGAAACCAACCAGAACACCCCTGTCGTTCGCCCACCACCGGGAAGCGACGTCTACCTGCTCGGACGTTTGTGGCAATGGTGGCCACTGCTGGAGCTCGAGAGGGGCCAGACTTACCGCCTGCACATTGCTTCGATGGACTGGCAGCACGGCTTCTCGGTTCAGCCCGTGAATATCAATATGCAGATCGTGCCGGGATATGAAATGGTAGTGACCATTACCCCGGACACAGAAGGGGATCAGACCATTATTTGCAATGAATTCTGCGGCATTGGCCATCACACGATGCTGGGCAAAATTTATGTTACGGAGAGTGGATTATGAAAACGGAGCAATTCAGAATCTGCCCGGAATCCGGATTACAGTTCCACAAACCGGCCGAACTGCTGATGAAACTCAACGCCGTGGTTGCTGTGGTTTGCCTGTTGATCGGGGGAGTGACGGCCCTGCTGGTCACCCTGACCCGCTGGCCCACGGTTCACCTGCTGCCGGCAGACAGGTTTTATCAACTGCTGACCACGCACGGCATCAATATGCTGATTTTCTGGATCATTTTCTTCGAGATCGCAGTGCTCTACTTTTGTTCATCCACGCTGCTGCGTTGCCGCATGGCCACACCGAAACTGGGCTGGGTAGCTTTCATTTTGATGGTGCTCGGAGCGGTGATCAACAATGTGTCCGTGTTCAGCGGCAATTCCTCCGTGATGATGACGTCATACGTGCCGATGCCGGCCGAACCGATGTTCTACCTCGGACTGATCCTGTTCGCCGTCGGTGCGCTGATCGGCTGCTTCATCTTCCTCGGCACGCTGGTCATCGCGAAGGAGGAGAAAACCTACGAAGGTTCAATTCCGCTGGTGACATTCGGAGCAATGACCGCCTGCATCATCGCCATCTTCACGATCGCAGCCGGCGCCATCATCCTGATCCCGACCTACCTCTGGTCGGTGGGGTTGATCTCCAACATCGATGCGCCGATGTACCGTTTGATCTGGTGGGCGTTTGGGCATTCGTCGCAACAGATCAACGTGGCTGCCCATGTCTCGGTCTGGTACGCAATCGCGGCCATCGTGTTCGGCGCCAAGCCGCTTTCCGAGAAAGTCAGCCGCACGGCGTTTATCCTGTACATCGCCTTCCTGCAACTCGCTTCGGCGCATCACCTGCTGGTGGACCCGGGCCTGAGCTCGACCTGGAAGATTTTCAACACCTCGTATGCGATGTACCTGGCGGTGCTGGCCAGCATGATCCATGGCCTGACCGTACCCGGTTCGATCGAGGTTGCACAACGCGCCAAGGGTCTGAAAAAGGGCCTGTTCGAATGGCTGCGTAAGGCGCCCTGGGGTAATCCGGTGTTTTCCGGAATGTTTCTGTCCCTGATCGGCTTCGGATTCATCGGTGGAATCTCCGGCGTGGTCATGGGCACCGAGCAGATAAACATCATCATCCACAACACGATCTACGTACCCGGTCATTTCCACGCGACGGTCGTAATCGGAACCACGCTGGCCTTCATGTCGCTGACTTATTTCCTGATCCCGGTACTGTTCCGGCGCCAGGTATTCCTTCCCGGTCTTGCCAAGCTCCAGCCGTACATCTTCGGACTCAGTATGATGGTGTTCACGCTGGTGATGATGGGCGCCGGGACGCTGGGTGTTGAACGGCGGCACTGGGACATGGCATTTACCGATTCAGCGCTGGGTTTTGATTACCCGGCCAGCGCCTACACCCTGATGGGCCTGGTGGGAATCAGCGGCGTGGGAGCGGTGGTCGGCGGCGCGATTTTCGTGCTGATCACGGTCGTTTCGGTGTTCTTTGGCAAACGCGTGGGTTCCGAGTCCGGTTACAGCACCGCTACAACCCGCCTGATGAAGGCCCCGGCGACGATCGAGCCGCAGGGCGGTCATGCAGCGGCCGGTAAATGGGGCTTTGCAGCTCCGGGTACTTTTGTGCTGGCGCTGTTCTTCCTGGCCATCTTCGTGGTGTACTACGCGATCAACTGGAAATACCTCGCGTCAGTCTGGCCGATGTCATGATTCGCGATTGAAATCGCTCCTACGGTACCGCTGGGCGTAGGAGCGGATTCATCCGCGAATTATTCCTGAACAAAAAACGCCGGGTGTACAACCCGGCGTTTTTTTGGAACACAATGAACCGATGAATGCGACTACCCACTTGCTCCTGAAACTGTTGATCCTGATGATCCTGTTGGGTTCAGCCGACGTTTATGCTCAGCACAACAATAACGCTGCCAGCTACGACGGCGATTCAGCGATCGCGATATCCCAGGCGGCGATCGGCCAGGAGTTGGGCGACTACCTCTTGTACGACCAGCAGGGCCAACCGGTTCAGTTATCCCGCTACCGGGGACGGCCTTTGGTGGTCAGCATGATATTCACGTCCTGCCACCACGTTTGCCCGGCGATCACGCGGTACCTGGCGACGGCGGTGGAGGCGGCCCGCGAAGCCCTGGGCGAGGACAGTTTCCAGGTTCTCACCATAGGATTCGATACCGCTGTGGATACGCCGGACGCGATGCGGGTCTTCGCCAGGAAACAGGGAATTGATGACCCCAACTGGGCCTTTCTCAGTGGTTCCGCAGACACGGTGGGGCACCTCGTCAAGGATGTCGGTTTTGTCTATTTCCCTTCACCCCGAGGATTCGACCACATCAACCAGGTAACCATTATCGATCGCGACGGTATCGTTTACCGCCAGGCGTACGGCGCAGAGTTTGATCTTCCGTGGCTGGTCGAACCCCTCAAGGAACTCGTCTATAACCGCCCGCAACACGGCGCACCTCCGGGCACCGGCCTGTTGAACCGCATCAAGCTGTTCTGCACCGTTTACGATCCGAACACCGGCCGTTACAAGTTCGATTACTCGCTGTTCGTGGGCATTGGCGTGGGCGCGCTGATGGTGCTATCCATCCTGGCCTGGCTCCTGTTGGAATATTCGCGCTCGCGGAAAAACCGCAAGGAAACCTGATTTGCTCAAGGAACTGCAAAAAGCCGGAAAGGCCCTCTTTGAACCGGTGAGGCGCCTGGCGGACCGTGGTTTCGGGCATCAATTGAACCCGCTGAACTACCTGGGCGCGCTGAGTATTTATTTTTTCTGGATTGTTGTCGTCAGCGGGATCTGGCTGTTCATTTTCTTCAAGACCAGCGTGGTCGGGGCGTACGAGTCGGTGGAATACCTGACCCACGATCAGTGGTACCTCGGCGGCGTGATGCGCAGCCTGCACCGGTACGCCTCGGATGCGGCCATTATCACGCTGGCATTGCACATGCTGAAGGAATTCACCTACGACCGGCACCGGGGGATGCGCTGGTTCAGCTGGATTACCGGCGTACCATTGATCTGGCTGGTCATTCCGCTGGGTATAACCGGTTACTGGCTGGTCTGGGACCAGCTTGCCTGGTATGTCGCATTGACTTCGGCGGAGCTGCTCGATTGGCTCCCGATCTTCAGCGAGTCGATGGCTCGCAACTTTCTCAGCGACGAAGTCCTGAGCAACCGGTTTTTCACGCTGATGGCGTTTATGCACCTGATCGGTTTGCCGCTGTTCCTGGTGTTCGGCATCTGGCTGCATGTGCTGAGAATCAATGGCCCGAGGATCAATCCGCCGCGCGGCCTGATGGCGGCAAGCCTGCTGGCCATGACCGCGCTTTCCCTGGCTTATCCCGCCCTGAGCCAGGGTGAAGTCGACATGACAACCGTGCCATCCAGCCTCGGCCTGGACTGGTATTACCTGCTGGTCTATCCGCTGGTCAAGTACTGGTCGCCTGGCTGGGTCTGGGCGCTGCTGACGGGGACCAGCCTGCTGCTGATCATGGTGCCCTGGATGCCGCCGTTGAAAGGCAAGTCCCTGGCGGTTGTCGACCTGGAAAACTGCAACGGTTGCGGCCGTTGCTCGGATGACTGCCCCTTCGGCGCCATCACCATGATGCCCCGCAGTGACGGCCTGGCCTACGACAGCGAAGCCGTTGTCGATCCCGCGCTGTGCATGACCTGCGGGCTGTGCACCGGCTCCTGCCCGACGGCGACGCCTTTCCGTCGCCATTCCGCGCTGTCGCCGGGTATCGACATCCCGGATCTGAGCGCTGCCGCACTGCGGGAAAAATTGCTCGAGGTATCCGGAAAATTGCAGGGCAACCGCAGGATACTGGTGTTCACCTGCCAGGAAGACATCAAATCCCCGAAGCTGAAATCAGCCCTGAACAATGGCGAAACGGCTACCGTGGACATCATTTGCGCCGGCCAGCTACCGCCCCCATTCATCGATTTCATTTTAAGCCGTGATCTCGCGGACGGGATCGTGATTGCCGGCTGTTCGGGTGGCGATTGCCAGTACCGACTTGGTGCCGAGTGGACTTCGCTACGCATGGCCCGGGAGCGGGATCCGCATCTGCGTAAACGGGTGGACAACACCCGGCTGGCCTTGCGCTGGGATCCGCCCTGGTCCGGATTTGGCACTGTTCCAGACGTGGTCAATGGGTTGAGGAAATCACTGCCCGTTGAACATGAGGAACTCCCCGCCCGGACTGCGCCCCGACCCGGTTTTCTGAAGATTCCGATTATCGCGGTTTCCCTTGCATTGTTCGCAGTCGTGGTCGGCGCCTTGTCCGCCTGGCCGCGCTTTCACGTGATCGACGAGGGGATGGCGATGGTGTCCCTGTCCTTCTCTCACGCCGGTCCACGGGTCCGCGAATGCCGTCACCTGACGCAGGAGGAACTCAACGAACTGCCGCCCAATATGCGAAAACCGGATGACTGTCCACGTGAACGCCTGCCCATTCGGGTGGTTTTCAAAATGGGTGATGAAACCCTGTACGAAGCGGTCCGGCGTCCCACCGGCTTGTGGAAAGACGGTTCGGCAAACGTCTACCAGCGGCTGCAGGTCAAACCAGGCGCCCGCCGCTTGTTCATTGGAATGAACGAGAGCGGACTTCCCGGCGCATTCGATTATGCGCTGGAAAAAGAAGTCAATCTGAAGGAAGGTGACCACCTGGTCGTTGAATTCGATGAAACCAACAAGATTTTTGTCTTCAAACAGTAGGGAACCTCTACAGGCCCAAAAACATGACGCTGCTGCAATGGAAACCCTCGTATACCCTCGGCGTACCCTCGGTGGACCACGAACACCGGGAGTTGATCAGCCTGATCAACGCAGTATATGGCCACCTGGATAAGGCTTCGGTTCCGGACGCAATTGAAGCTTGCCTGGAGGACATTTATGCCGCCATTTCCTCGCACTTTGCGCTGGAAGAACGGCACATGCGCGAAGCGGGGTACGGGGAGTACCAGGCTCACAAGGATGAACACGAAGAACTGCTCGATCAGTTACGCGACATGATGGATGAATTTGTGGACGACCCGCGGGCGGGTGAAGCAATCCTCCAGGCCCGGTTAGCCGACTGGTTTGGCCAGCATTTCGCAACGTTTGATGCCAGGCTGCATCTCAAGCTGGGGGATCACGCGATGTAGGAGCGGATTCATCCGCGAATGGTTTTACAAAAGCTTGAATGTCTGAAAAAGACATAATCGCGGATGAATCCGCTCCTACACCTGCGGATCGCCGAGCAGCATTTTCATCACGCGGAAACTGACCAGGGCCAGCACCAGGAAGATCACGAAAAACACCACCTGGCGTTGTTTGAAAGCTGACCCCCGGCGCTTTTCAACCAGGCGCAGCAGCCAGTCCGACACGAGGTAAACCACGATCCCGTTGAGCGTGAAGAGGACAAGTTCAGACATTTGAGGGACCTCTGATCAATTATATGCGCGTCCGGTTCCAGATTGAGCGAAAACAGACAACCAGGAATAACAAGCCACCAATCACCGAGATCAGGCCACCCAGGCCCATAAAGCCCATGCCGGCGATTTCACCCAGGCGGTCAAGCCCTTGCGCCAGGCCCGCCGTTTTACGTTGTACACCATAACCCCCGGTCCAGGCCAGGCCCGTGATGTGAAGTAATTGCCCCCCGCCGTACAGCGTGGGTTGCCACCGGGCCATCCGCGGCGGAATGGCGCCGAAACCCAGCCGGGGCAACAGGTAATAGCACAGGCCCATGAATGCGATGGTCACGCCAACGGTCGAGCCATGGTAGTGCGCAGGTATGACGATATCGAGCCCGGAAATCATGAACCCGAGCATCCCACCGACTCCAAACAACACCAGTGAAGCGAGTAATGCCGAACGCAGGTAAACCGCCTCCGGCCCGAAAGCGGGATCCGGTCTGCCTGCCTTCAGCAGGCTGACCAATACCGCAAGCCCCAGGGGCAGGGTGGATAACCCGCCGAACTTCATCAACTCGGTGAACGCCAGCCGGTGGCCCGGCGAAACGATATCATGCGCGATATAGAGGAAAGGCACCGTGATGACCGGCAAGGCGAGAATGATCAGGAAAGCCAGCGTCAACCGCGGCGTCAACTCAAACCGGCAGCCACTGGCATCGGCCAGTACAATCCAGGCAACCATCATCAGCAGCGTATGGGAGAACTGCAAAACGTGGCCGTTTCCCCAGAACAGGAACTCATAGTAAACCTCCCCGCTCATATCACCCGGAAGGCCCGCCCATGATGCGATCAAGGCAGCAATAGCCACGGCCGTAATCAAGGCGCCAAGCGCAACTCCTGACTGAAGTGCTGCATTTCCATCCAGTCTGGTGATCGATTTATTAATCGAGAGCAGGGAACGCAGTAAATGGGAGGCAATCCCCGCCGTGAACAAGATCAGACCCGTATAGAACACCGGGTGCCGGAGCAGCGGTACATAATTGTTCATCAGCGGATCGGCCGCACCGATAAAGGGTGAAATGATCACCACTGCAGTACCGGCCGCCGCCAGAAAAAAGGAGACACGATCCCAGGCCGGCCGGTCGGTGACGGACCCCAGGCTCCACATCATGGCCGCCATCGATAACAGCCAGATCAGCACGGAAAGGTTGACGTGCACCACAAGCGCTATACGGAAAAAATCAATCAGGGGTGTCAGCTCCTGGATAGCGGGTGTGCGAGCCAGCACCAACAGGATGGAGAAGATTCCTGCTCCGACGAGCGAAGCCAAGCCGAGCATCAACCAGGCCGTGACGGCCTTGCGCATTGTTTCGCTTTGAATCTCAAGCGGGTAGTTGCCAGTTCGCATGTTGTCGCGGCTCTAAAAAATCAACGGGGATTTGCTAACAGCAATATTGACCGTGTAGGCGAACAGGATCAAGGCGATGATAAACCAGGTGACCTGACCCGTGCGGCTTTTTGCCCACTTCAAGGCGAACAGGCCGGCCAGGATATACAGGATTACGGCCAGCACTTTTTCGGTCAGCCACGGCGTTACCAGGGGCGCCTGGTGCGTGGCGAAGCACAACAGGATCGCGAAGGTCAGCAAAAGCGTGTCGTTGACATGCGGCAGCACCCGGATCCAGCGACGCCGCAACCCCGCCGGTTCGCGGATCAGCAGGAATCGCGTACTGAACATCAGCACGCTGAGCACGGCGGTCAGAATGTGCAGGTTCCGGATCGCCAGGTAATGCTCTGCCAAAAAAACCATCTGTTTCTCGCTTGAAAACGGAGTTCCGCCTCGACGGTTGCCAGTATAATGGTGCAATGACAGAAAATAACCCGAAAAGCAGTAATTTCAGGCTGATCGCCCTCGCTATTTTCGTGGGTGTGCTCAGTGCGGCAGGCGGCATCTCGTTCTGGAAAGTCATGCAAGGCCCGCAACCATCGATCAGCTCGACGTTGATGGTATTGCCGGAACCGCGGGTGATCGCAGATTTCGCGCTGGTTGACGATGAAGGACAGTCTTTTTCGCTGGAAAACCTGCGTGGCCACTGGACACTGATGTTTTTCGGTTTCACCAACTGCCCGGATGTCTGTCCCAGCGCACTCTATGACCTCAACCTGGTCAATGAAAAACTCGACCAGCTGCGCGGCGAAGAAACACCCACGACCCAGGTGGTTTTCGTATCCGTCGATCCGGAGCGGGACACGCCGGAAAAACTGTCCGAATACCTGGGTTATTTCAACCCCGAATTTATCGGCGTCACCGGCAGCGAAGCGCAACTGGCACCGCTGGCCATGCAGCTCGGAATCGCCTACGAGATCGAGGAACACGAACCGGGCGCTGAACGCTACAACGTATACCACTCGGTCAGTTTTCTGCTGACCGACCCGGACGGACACTTGTACGGTGTTTTTCCCGCGCCACACGATGCGGAAAAAATCACCAGCGACCTGGTAGCTGCTATCGATTGAGCCGTCAGCCCGCGGAGTTGAGGGAAACGATTGCCGAGCACGCCGGGAATTCGAACAGGCGGAAGATCCTTACCTCAAGGCCCGTGCTGAAGATTTTCGGGCGATCGGACGGCGCATCCTGCTGCACCTTGTGTCCGATAACATCGCGGTCAGGCAGTATCCGGATGAGACCATCCTGCTGGGCGATGAAGTCAGTCTCGCGCGCATGGCAGACGTTCCTGCCCGCACAGCTCAAGGGCATCGTGTGTCTACACGGCTCGGTGTTGTCACATACGTCGATTCTCGCCCGTGGCCTCGGCATACCGGCCGTAATGGGTCTCGGGCCGCGCAACGTCAGCGCCCTGGACGGTCATCCGATCATTGTCGACGGCTATCGTGGGCGCGTCTTTATCGATCCGCCGCCCGCCGTGTTCCGGGAATACCAGCGCCTCGTCCGGCATGAAGAACTGCTTTCGATGAAGCTTTCCGCTTTACGTGATCTCGAAGCGTCAACAATCGACGAGATACACGTAGGTTTGGGGTTGAACATCGGACTGCTGACCGACATCGATTTCACTGCCGGTCTCAGCGTGGACGAGGTCGGGCTCTATCGTTCTGAATTTCCATTCATGATGCGACAGACGTTTCCGATGGAAGATGAGCAATACGAGGTTTATCGCGAAGTTCTGCAAGCATTCGCGCCCAAGACGGTAACCATGCGCACGCTCGATATTGGCGGCGACAAGCTGTTGTCTTATTTCCCGATAAGCGAGGAGAACCCGTTCCTCGGATGGAGAGGCATTCGTTTGACGCGCGACCGGCCGGATATCTTCCTGCCTCAGCTTCGGGCGATGCTTCGCGCAAACATCGGCTTGAATAACCTGCGCATCATGTTTCCCATGGTCGGACAAGTCGGCGAGATCAAGGCCGGACTGGAAGTCGATCGAGCGGGCGCGCCATGAACTTGTCGAGGAGGGATATGAGTGCCCCGCGCCGCCGGTTGGAGCCATGTTGGAGGTGCCTGCCGCCTGTTGTACTTCTAGGAGCCGGTTCAAAAGCCGGTCTCGTACCGGTGCATGTGTGGCTGCCATTAGCCCATCCGGCAGCTCCAAGCCATGTTTCAGCGCTGATGAGCGGGGTGATGACGAAAGTCGCTGTCTATGGCTTTATTCGCATTATCTTTGACCTGGTGGGAGAGCCCACGTGGTGGGCCAGCATGATTGTTCTTGCGCTCGGCGGAGTTACTGCCGTTCTCGGCGTGCTATATGCGCTGATGCAACACGATCTGAAACGCTTGTTGGCTTATCACACCGTTGAGAATATCGGCATTATTTTCATTGGCCTCGGGCTTGCTCTTGCGTTCCAGGCCAACGGTATGACCTGGGTTGCTGCGCTGGCCCTGACCGCGGCTTTGTTTCATGTTCTCAATCACTCCATATTCAAGAGCTTGTTGTTCTTTGGCGCTGGCGCCGTGCTGATGGCCACCCGGGAAAGGGACATGGAAAAACTCGGCGGCTTGATCCATCGTATGCCTTACACGAGCTTCGTATTCCTGGTGGCTTGTGTGGCAATTTCAGCGCTGCCTCCCTTGAATGGTTTTGTTTCTGAATGGCTGACGTTCCAGGCCATCCTGCAAAGCCCGCAGCTTCCTGAGTGGGGCCTCAAGATCATGGTGCCCGCGGTTGGCAGCTTGTTGGCGCTTTCCGCAGCTCTTGCGGCCGCCTGCTTTGTGAAAGCTTATGGGGTCAGTTTTCTCGGCCGGCCCCGGAGCATCGCGGCAGAGCAGGCCGTGGAGGTTGACCGCCTCTCTCTGGCTGCCATGTTTATTCTCGCAGCGCTTTGTCTGGTTACTGGCGTCCTGCCGGGTTATGTCATCGACAGTTTGTCGCCGGTATCCCTTGCCTTGTTGGATGGCCGTATGCCGGTTCAGGCCAGCCTGGCCTGGCTTTCCATCATCCCAATAGCGGAAGGCCGCAGCTCCTACAATGGCATCCTGCTGTTCGGCTTTATCGCCTTCTCGGCTTCGCTGGCCATTTACGTGATACATCGCTTTGCTTCACATGCCCTGCGCCGGGCGCCCGCCTGGGATTGTGGTTACCCTGACCCCAGTCCAAACACCCAATATACGGCCAGCAGTTTCGCGCAACCGATTCAGGAGGGTTTACGGTACCCTGGTGTTTCAGGCGCGCGAGCGCGTTGAGATGCCGGCTCCGGGTGACCTTCAGCCGGCACGGCTAATTGTCAGCGTCAGGGACCTGGTCTGGGAATACATCTACACGCCGATCTCCGAATTCGTGAACCATATTGCGGAACGCCTGCATCGCCTGCATTTCCAGACGATCCGGCGCTACCTGAGCTTCGTTTTCTTTACTTTGATCGCACTTCTGTTGCTGCTGACAATATGGACATGATCCGCGGACTGTTCGTGCAAGGTATGGAGATGGCTCTGGTGCTTCTCCTGGCGCCGCTGTTCACTGGCTTTATCCGCAAAGTTCAGGCGCGGCTATTGCGCCGGCAAGGCGCCTCTGTTTTGCAGCCCTATCACGATTTATGGCGGCTGATGCACAAAGAAGTGGTGCTGGCCGAAAATGCATCGTGGCTGTTCCGTGTCACTCCGTACATCGTCTTCGCGACCACCTGGGTAGCCGCTGCGCTCGTTCCAACTTTTGCGACCGGCCTGATGTTCAGTTGGACGGCGGACTTGATCGCCCTGATTGCGCTGTTGGGTAGTGCGCGTTTCTTTCTCGCGCTTGCCGGCATGGACGTGGGTACTTCATTTGGCGGAATCGGTTCAAGTCGCGAGGTCATGATCGCTTCACTGGCTGAGCCGGCCATGCTGTTGGTTGTATTCACCCTCGCTTTGATTGCCGGTTCGACCCAACTTTCTACGGTATCTGAATTTATGGCCTCTCCGGAAGTGGGCTTACGGGTTTCGCTGGCGCTCGCGCTGGTTGCACTTATCATGGTCGCCATCGCAGAAAATTCACGAATTCCGGTCGATAACCCAGCGACACACCTGGAACTGACCATGGTCCACGAAGCCATGGTGCTGGAATATTCAGGACGTCACCTGGCAATGATCGAGTTCGCTTCATCGCTTAAGCTTCTACTCTATGCTTCCCTGATTTCCAGTGTGTTCCTGCCCTGGGGACTGGCCAGTTCAGAGGCAGGAATGTCTGCGTACGCCTTTGGCGTTATGGTCTACATAGCAAAACTTACGGTCACTGGCTACCTGCTCGCGTTGTTCGAGACTGCTGTTGCCAAGATGCGGGTTTTCCGGGTTTCCGAGTTTCTGAGCGCTGCGCTGATGCTCGGCTTCCTTGCAACCCTGCTGCTGTTCGTTTCGCGAAGCCTCTGATGGATCGTCTCGTATTCGACATCGCGCATTTCCTGGCTGGTGGACTGGTGCTGGTAAGTTTCATGCTGCTGTACCAGGACCGCCTGTATGCGCTACTCAATATTTTCGCACTCCAGGCATTCGTTTTAGCGCTTTCAGTAGCCTGGCAAGCCTTCATTCAGGATGCGCCGCACCTTTATGTAACGGCAGGCATCGCCCTGGTTTTCAAGGCTATTTTCATTCCGGTAGTTCTACACAAGATCATTCAGCGTCTGGGCATACACCGAGAGATCGAGACTGTCGTTGGCGTCAGCGCAACCATGATTGCAGGAATCGGACTGGTTGCCTTATCCATGGTGGTGATGCTCAAAGTTACCGCTGCTGCCGATGCCCTGGCGCGCGAAGACCTTGCATTTGCCCTGGCTGTTGTTCTGCTCGGCCTTCTGATGATGATCACACGCCGTAATGCCGTCAGCCAGGTCGTTGGATTCATGTCGCTGGAAAACGGCCTTGTACTTGCCGCAACCGGCGCCAAGGGGATGCCACTGGTGGTTGAAATCAGTGTCGCATTCTCCATCCTGATCGCCTTCATTGTCATAGGTATTTTCCTGTTCCGCATTCGGGAGCGCTTCGACACGGTGGACAGCGAGGCCCTCGATAGCTTTCGTGGAGACCAGGAATGAATTCACTTTCCAGCCAGGTTGTGATGGTCATATTGCTTATACCACTTGCAACGGCAGCGGTATTGGGGTTTTTACCAAACTACCGGTTAACTGCACGTTTGAATGTGCTCGCGTCATTCGTCACATTTCTGGCAGCCTTTTCGCTATTTTTCATCGAGCGGCCCGAGCCGGGGCAATATGTCCAGGTTGATGACCTCAACATCATTTTCATTGTGCTCAATACCCTGGTCGGCTTCACAACCAGCGTTTTCAGCGCCAGCTACATTGCTCACGAACTCGAGACCGGCCGCCTCACCGCTGCCCCGTTGCGTTTCTACCACGCGATGTTCCAGCTTCTGATGTTCGGGATGAACATGGCGTTGCTGGCAAATAACATCGGCCTCATGTGGGTTTCGATCGAACTCGCCACGCTCACGACGGTGTTGATGGTCGGTATGTACCGTACCCATGCCGCGCTGGAGGCTGCCTGGAAATACTTCATCCTCGGCAGTGTTGGCATCGCGCTGGCTCTGTTCGGCACGATTCTGGTTTATATGGCTGCACTTCCGGTGGTCGGTGAAGGGCTTGGCGCCATGACCTGGACGGTGCTTATCGATCGTGTAGCTGCCTTCGATCCGGCTTTGCTCAATGTGGCGTTCGTTTTTCTGCTGCTAGGTTATGGCACTAAAGTTGGATTGGTGCCGATGCACGCCTGGTTACCTGACGCACACGCCGAGGGACCGACCCCCATCTCCGCCGTGCTTTCCGGTTTGCTTTTAAACGTTGCGCTCTATGCCCTGTTGCGCTTCAAACTACTTCTCGCAGCAAATCCTCAATCATTGGCGCCAGGTCCCCTTATGGTGGTTTTGGGCCTGACCTCGCTGATTTTCGCAGCGTTCATGCTGTACCGGGCGCGAGATATCAAGCGCCTGTTTGCATATTCCTCGATAGAGCACATGGGTATCATCGTCTTCGCATTTGGAATGGGTGGTCCACTGGCCAATTTTGCGGGCCTGTTGCACATGACCATGCACAGCTTGACCAAATCCGCGATCTTTTTTTTATTGGGTAAAGGTTTGAAACACCTTGATGTCGGTGTTGTTGTGGATATCTCCCACGATTTCCATTTGATCCAATTCGATGTTGTAACGCAGGCAGCCGACTTTTCCATTCCGGCGGGTAAACGTCGTCAGGCATACGCTGTCCGGAACCTGTTCCATATTGATCAGTGTTTTGAAGTTCCGGTTCACTGAACTTCCCAGGCCGTAGCGCGAGACGGCAATCCCGGATTCCCAGCCGGAGTGCTCGCCTTTCCTGGGCGCTGCCGCCGAAATAAAGTGCGCCCTGCTGTTGACGTTGTAATTATCCGAACCAATGTCCGTATCATCACTGCCGTGGGCTGTGTAAAGCACGGTGTCAAGGCCGACTTTTGGAGCGTAGTTCTCGCTGTTGCGCGAGTTGACCTGGCTCTCGGTTGCAACAATGGTGGTCAGCGCATCGCCTTCCGGCGTGTTGATTGCCTGGATGGCGGCGCCAAACAACCAGTGAACGCCGGAACTGACCAGGGACCAGCCGTTGATTTGCGCTGCTACCGTACCGTTGCCGTGATCCTCATCGAGCTCAGTGATGGTGTTGGTGGCGAAACCATAGTTGAAGAATGCCCCGCTTTCAGGATTGTAAAATGACGTGTCCTCGGGCCGGTTCGCATAGTTAAAAACGTAGTGGGCGCAATTGGTATTCCAGACCCGGTAATCGCCCGGAACAATCCACTCGTCCGGGACGATCGATCGAAGGTTGGTCGTGGCCGGCACACAGTCTTTTTCAGCTGCACTGATAACCAGGGGCGATGTAATCGCGGCAATTCCGGCGAGAATTTTAAGGAACCTCTGATCAATTATGCACGGAGCGCGTTTCTGCCGCAAAAGCCGCAGATTGTGCGCAGCGGGCCGAGCGCAGGCAATGAAGATAGGGCGGTTTTGCCGAAGGCAAAGAAGCCCTGTCGGAATGCCGTTGCGCGTGACAATAGCCGTCGCTATGGCCGAGGCGGGCTGTGTGCGAGATGCGGCTTTTGCGGCGAAACCCTTACGGGACGGGCCTTTGCGAGTGCAGGCCCGAGCGGCCACACGGCTTGCCTGCAAGGCAAGGAGTACGGCCGTGAAGCCGTCGCACGTGCTCCGCCCCGTTTTGATTCGCTCATTGGGAATAACCCAACCACGCTCACCAAAAGCGGACCGGAGCATCCCGCAAAGACTCCGTCGCGCCCGCGCATAATTGATCAGAGGTTCCTTAAGCATATATTTCATGTTTAATCCCTGTTGGCTTTTCTTGAGTTACTGCACAATCGGTCTTCAAAAATACCAGAGGCCGGCTGAATCGCGAATGAACGAGACAGCCGGTAATCCAGCCTAGTCTTCCAATTCCAGGAAAGCAGATTCTCTTGAATCCGGCCAGCTCGGGCGGGTAGCGTGCAGCGACTCACCGTTGCACACCTGTTCATACAGCCCGAGATAATTGCCGGCCATCACTTTCGAATTGAAACGGTCGCAGACGTATTCGTGGCAATGCCTGCGGTCAAAATCTTCCAGGTGCCCCAACCCCTCGATCAAGGCGCTCCTGCTTGGGGAAAGGAACCCGACGTCTTCCGTCACGATTTCAGGTAATGAGCCGAAGGGTGTTCCAAATACGGGATTTCCAAAATACAGGCTTTCGATCAGCGCCAGCCCGAACGGTTCGTGCCAGCGGACCGGAAACAACAGGGCCAGGCCCCGGTTCAGGATGTCGATTTTCCGGGCGTGGTCGACCATGCCCAGGAATCGCGCATTCGGGTCCAGGGTAAACCGGAAACCCATCTTGAAGTTCAGCCGGGTGCCGCCGGCAATGGCAATCGGCCGCCCTGCTTTGCGGGCAATGTAAATGGCGTCCCGCACATTTTTCACTTTCCAGGCCGCCTTGGCCAGGAACACCAGTTCCCTGCGCGGGATACTCCAGTCGAGCTGCCCATACTCCTCTATATCCAGGCCGTTGTGCACAAAGACCTCACCGCCATGGCGCCGTGCCTGGTCAGCGGAAATGAACACGGTGTTTTGGTGCATTGATCCCGCTGCGAAGGCATTGCCGTGAAACGTATAAAGGGTCGGGAGGTCCGGCGCCGTCAGCCGGTGATCATGGATATGAACGACATCAACATTGCCGGGAACCTGGGATGACAACCCGACGCCGGGGCGTAACGGAAGGACCTGCGCAAAAGGACACGAAGACCCGGCCGGCGCCAGGATCGTGACCCGGTGTCCCAGGCGGTCAAGTTCCTTGCCCAGCCACCAGACGACTCTTTCCGTGCCGCCGTACCTGGCTGCGGGTATGACGTGGTTGAGTACCTGCAAGATGTGCATACCCGATACTCGCACACACACCCGGTTTATGGCCAGAGCAGGCCTGCCGCCTGTATCAGAATCAACGGGTTTGCTGATCCTGATCAGTAAGTTTCTGACGCTGAGGAGGGAAGATTAGCGTCGAGAAAAACCAGAATGGACTCATAGCCCATGAATGTGCTCAAACACATTCCGGCTGGAACTATTCGCGGCGGATTAATCAATCCCGAGGGTCAATGAGATGGTTGTCGCATTAATCGTCATTACCACGATTATCGTTTTTATCCTGGTCGACATTCTGCTCCGGATAGCCCTGCAAAGACTGCGTGACGCACGCACAAAAAGAGAGCGCGAACAGGCTCTCGATATCGGGCTCAAGCTCGATGTGAGCGAAGAAGCGCCAACCCTGAAGCGGGTAGCAGCTTGACCATCCAAAGGCCCGAATCCTGGCCGTTGATGATGAAGAAGTGATATTGGACAGCTTTCGCAAGATTCTCGTTCTCGCAGGCTTCAGCATCGACACCGTGGAACGGGGTTCCGAAGCTCTGGGGCTCATTCGCAAGCACGATTACGATTTTGTTTTCACCGACCTGAAAATGCCGGAAATGGACGGGGTCGAGCTGACCAAGGCCATCCGGCATTTACGTCCTGATATCGATGTCATCGTCATCACCGGGTACGCGTCGATCGAATCGGCTGTGGAAACGGTGAAATTCGGCGCCATGGACTATGTCGAAAAGCCTTTCACCGAAGATGAACTGCTGGCGTTTGTCGATACCGCGTTGATCAAGCGGCAGGACCGGCTGGAAAAGCAGATGCGTCACAAGATCCGCCTGATCAAACCGGGCACCAGCGAATCCAAGTCGCGGTTTGAGCTGAATGTTCCGGCAGGTGCTTTCGTTTCGAAACAACACGCCTGGGCGAGAATCGAATTGAACGGTGCTGTTCGCATCGGGCTGGATGACCTGATCCGGAAAATCTTCGCAAAAATTGATCATGTTGAACTGCCCGAGATCGGAAATCACATCGAAAAAGGAGCGCCGCTTTTCTCGTTTTCCTGCGGTGACTGCCGCTTGAGCATTCCCTCTCCACTGAGCGGAAACGTTATTGCGGTCAACTCGGAACATGCCGAGCACCCCGAATGGTTGGCGATCAAGCCGTTTGAACTGAGCTGGATGTGCCGGATTGAGCCAACGAACCTTGCAGGGGAACTGCCTGAACTGAAAATCGGGCATGACGCTGTTGATTGGTACCAACAGGAACTGGACAGGTACAGCGTGCTGGCCAGGACCGCCGGCGGGGATGCTGGGGCGAATGAACTGAACGAAGCAGGAACGGGTGAACAGGATATGACTGCACAACAGCAGCAACTCCTGGTCGAGTTTTCGAAGTCATTTTTACCGGGTTGAACAGTCCGGTGCCGGCCGGCCTTTTCCAATTGAACCAGTGAGTGGGTGATCTATGAACAAATTCTGTGTATTCGTGGGAATGATCGCGGTTCTGACACTCGCCATTCCCGGCTATTCACAGGAAACCGGGCAGACGGAATCGGCAAAACAGAAAACCACGGCGGATTTACCGGCAGCCCGGCCCAAAATGCCCAATGTGATCACCTTTGAATCATCGCTCGGAGACGTGCACTTCCCCCACAGAGTGCACCAGAAAATGGGCTGCAAAAATTGCCACCACCAGATCCATGCCAAGGAACTTAATACCCCGCATGAGGAGTACCTGGGCTATTCCTGGGTCAGCTGCCACGACTGCCACTACGTTGGTTCGGAAACGGACGGTTCCTATTACGGATGCGCTGCCTGCCATCATTCAAACCTGGAAAACATTGCAGACGAAACGCTCAATGCCAAGGTGGTTGTGCATAAAAGTTGTTGGAAATGCCATGTAACAGGTACCGGGCCAGAGGCTAGCGAAGAATGCAGTTTCTGCCATGAAAAGGAAGAAAAATCACTGGAATTGTCGGAGGAAACTACGGATCACTGACAGGGGGTCAATTCTGTCGGGATCGCGTCCGATAACGTACTGATATCACGGAGCCAGAATGGACAGACGAGGTTTTTTGAAAACAACGCTGGTGGCCGGCACCGCCGCATTGGCCGGCGATGACCTGGGCGCTCTCGAGTTACGCCACCCCGAGGAATTCGTCGGCATCCTGGTGGACACCACCCGTTGCATCGGTTGCCGTTCCTGTGAACGGGCTTGTGGCGAAACCCACGACCTGTACGTCCCCGACGTGGTGAACGACGGCGCATTGGCAAAGCCACGGAAAACCAGCGAAAAGCAATACACCGTGGTCAACCGCTACGAGACGGAAAAAGGTGAGATTTTCGTCAAGAGGCAATGCATGCATTGCCACCAGGCTGCCTGCGCCACCGCCTGCCCCACGGAGGCAATGCACAAAACGCTGAAAGGACCCGTAATTTGGGACGGAGACAAATGTATCGGCTGTCGCTTCTGCATGATCTCCTGCCCCTTCGATATCCCCAAGTTCGAGTACAACGAATGGAACCCGAGACTGGTGAAGTGCACGATGTGTTTCGAGCGCCAGGAAAAAGGGCAGAAACCGGCCTGCGTCTCGGCCTGTCCCACGGATGCGCTGCAGTTCGGCGTGCAGGTGGACAACCTGGAAATCGCCCGGCATCGCATTTACGCCCACCCGGATCGTTATGTTCACCAGATTTACGGCGAGCACGAAGCCGGCGGCACCGGGTGGCTTTACCTGTCCGCGGTGCCTTTTGACCAGATCGGGTTCAGAACCGACCTGGGAAGAACACCGTATCCGGAGTACACCCGGGAATTTCTGTATGCCGTCCCGGCAATCCTTTTCGGCGTGCCCGCATTTTTGTTGGGGCTCAATGCCCTGGCCGATCACGGCGGGCCGTCTGACGGGTTCGAGACAGAATTCCTCACCGGCGAAAAGGAGGTCGACCGATGAACACCAACGTCGCCACCGCCGGCGAATTCCACCGTATTCGTCAGTTTCTGATCCATGAGCTGAAACCTCGCGGCCCCTGGCTGACGACATTCAACGTCATCTCGATTCCGGTAATCCTGGCCGGGCTGGTGATATTGGTTTTCCGTTTTATTTACGGCCTCGGTTCGGTGACCAATCTTTCGCAGGAACATCCCTGGGGCTTGTGGCTCGGCTTTGACGTGGTGACCGGCGTTGCGCTCGCCGGCGGCGCCTATGTCATCACGTTCGTGGTCTATGTCATGCGGGTGGAAAAGTACCAGTCCATCGTGCGCGCCACCGTATTGAACGGTTTGCTGGCCTACATGTTTTACGGCGGCGCCCTGCTGTTCGATATCGGCCGGCCATGGAACGCGATGAACCCCTTCATCGGCAATTCGTTCGGGTTCGCCTCCGTACTGTTCCTGATTTGCTGGCATTTTGCGCTTTACATGGTGGCCGCGTTCGTCGAATTCTCTCCCGTTATCGCGGAATGGCTGAACCTGGAAAAAGCACGCAAGTTACTCAAGAGCCTGGCGCTCGGCACGGTGATCCTGGGCGTCACGCTTTCGCTGTTGCACCAATCCGGACTCGGAGCGCTTTTTTTGATGGCCAAGCCCAAGATCCATCCCCTGTGGTGGTCGCAATTTACCCCGGTGCTGTTTTTTGTCTCCAGCATCTATGCAGGCCTTTCGATGATCATCTTTGAAGGAACCATCAGCCACGGCGTTTTCAAGAATCTGATCAACCCCAAAGGGCATCATTCATTTGATGACATGGTATTCGGACTGGCCAAGGGCGCAGCCATTACCATGTTTGTCTATTACGTTTTCAAGGCGCTGCTGTTCATTCATGAAAAGCAATGGGACCTGGTCAACACCAGCTGGGGCTACTGGTACCTGGTGGAAGTCCTCGGGTTCGTACTGGTGCCCGCTTTCATGTTCGCGTTCGGTTATAAGCACAGAAGCCTGAACATCATAAAAATCGCCTCTGTCCTGGCGTTGCTCGGCGTAATTCTCAACAGGCTCAACGTGTCCATCATCTGTTTCCAATGGTACGAGCCTGTGCACTACTACCCGAGCTGGCAGGAAATTACGGTCACGCTGATGGTGATTTTCTCTGAAATCTGGCTGTTCCGGTGGGTGGTCAACCGGATGCCGGTATTCGGTTCAGCGCATTAGCAGGAAAACATAAGGGACGGAAATGGACTCTTTCACATACGTCAATATTTTTGAAACGAAAGGCATGGAGTATCTGCTCCTGTTGAGTTTCTGGGTTCTGTTTATCTACCTGGTCCGGTATTTGTCGAAACCGGCCCAGAAAAAACGGACCAGAAACGGTTAAACACCGTGGCGGATGACCCATGCTGGGTAAGAAAATAGGCTTAAAGCTGACCTTTGGAGTGGTTTTGACGGCCCTCCTGGCGATCAGCATATTCGCCTGGTTCAATATCCAGTCCCAAAGCAGGAGCCTGCTGAACGAAGTGGAGCGGCATGCGCGTCAATTGAGCGATGCCGTCAAGTCCGACACCGAGTACGACATGCTGCGCAATGACCGGGACCGGATCCACGAGAGCATCCGCCGCATCGGCCAGCAGGAGAGTATTGATCGCGTCCGGGTTTTCAACAAATCGGGAGAAGTCATCTACTCCTCTGACCCGGTCGAGATCGGGAAAATGGTCGATAAGCAGGCTGAAAGCTGTTACCGGTGCCATTCGGCGGGAAAGCCGCTGGATCACCTGGAGATGCAGGCGCGGACGCGCATCTTCCGTCCCGACCAGGAGTCCTCGCGGCTGCTGGGCATCATCAACCCGATCTACAATTCCGAGACCTGCTGGACAGCAGCCTGCCACGCTCATCCGCGGGAGCAGACCGTGCTCGGCGTGCTGGACGTCACGATCCCCCTCACCGAGATCGACCGGAACATCCGGCGCAGTCAGCTGGCGATCATGATCCTTGCCGTCAGCGTCATCCTGGTCCTGAGCCTGATCGTCGGATTCATGGTCCGCTGGTGGATCGACCGGCCGGTCCAGGAACTCCTGGCGGGCATGAAACACGTGGCCGGCGGCAACCTGGCACACCGGGTGGAAGTGAAGAGGGATGACGAACTGGGCACGCTGGCCAGGTCCTTCAACAACATGACAGAGAACCTGGCCCAGGCCAGGCTACAGCTCTTTCAGTCGGACAAGCTCGCCTCCCTGGGCAGGCTGGCCGCCGGGGTGGCCCACGAAATCAACAATCCACTGACAGCCGTGCTTACCTACAGCAGCTACCTGCTGAAGCGATCGCAAGGCCAGTCCGAGATGCGGAACGACCTGAATGTGATCGTTTCCGAAACCATCCGCTGCCGGGAGATCGTCAAGAGCCTGTTGGATTTCGCCCGGCAGACCGTCCCGAAAAAGCGCCAGGCTGATATCAACGAGATCATCGGCCGCGCCATTGCGGTGATTGAAAACCAGCTTTCCCTGGGCCGGGTAAAGCTGGTCATGGACCTCGATGCCGATCTGCCCAGGGTGACCGTGGACGCCAACCAGATCCAGCAGGTGTTCATCAATCTGCTGGTCAACGCGCTGGATGCCATCGGCGAAGACAGCGGGTCGATAAAAGTGACCAGCAAGGCGATCAGGGTTGGCCCCGCCGGTACTCTTCAGATCAAACGCGCACAGTGTCCGAAGCGACATGACCTGGTTGACCGAAAAGTCCAGATCGACGGCAAACCGGCCATCGGCATGCGTTACCGGAAAGGCGATCTCAGCGGACTCATCTACCTCAATCCGATGTACGGTTCCGATGAGCATCACCTGCACGATATGCCCGCGTGGGGGGAAGGCATCGAACTGCAGTGTCCGGAATGCTCTAGGTCCCTGATCGCCGAAGGTGAAGTCTGTCCGAAGTGCGGCTCTCCGATCTATGCATTTGAAGTTCCACTGAAAGGCATGGTCCAGGGTTGTCTGCATGAAGGCTGCGGCTGGCATCGCTGGGAGCAGGTCGATTCCTCCTGGAACGACGAATTCGTCGAAGTCCGCGTGCAGGACGACGGCTGCGGCATCCCCGAAGCACAAATTCCGAAACTGTTCGAACCCTTCGCAACCACCAAGGGCCAGAAGGGCACGGGGCTGGGCCTGGCCGTTACCTGGGGCATCGTGGATAACCACAATGGAACCATCGCGGTGGAAAGCAAGGTTGGCGTTGGAACGAGCTTTATCATCCGGATTCCGGTGAAATCATGAGCCACTGCAGGATATCCTGGTCATTGACGACGAAGTGACAGTCACCCAGGCCGTCGTGAAGGTGTGCAGCGCGGAAGGGATGACCGTTTCCGCCGCGGATAGCGCCACCGAGGCGCTTCAATTCCTGGAAACCGGCAGGTTTCGCCTGGTGCTGTGCGACATCATGATGAGTGAACTCGACGGGTTCCAGTTCCTCGAGGAACTCGATCGCCGAGGCATCCAGACGCCCGTGGTCATGATGACGGGTTACTCGACCGTGGAAAACGCGGTAAAAAGCCTGACTTCGACAGGCGCCGTGGACTACATTTCAAAGCCGTTCACCGCCGATGAACTGCTCACGGTCATCCGGCGCAGCCTGCGCGTCGCGACGCTGCTTGAAGAGTCCGAGTCGGCCGGCCTGCCAAGGCAAAACGCCATGAGTTATGTTCCCTGTCCGGCCAACTACTACCGGCTGGCCTACGTCAGCTGGGTTTTGCTGGAAGACGAAGGAACCGCGCGTATCGGGGTCTGTGACCTGTTCCTGAAAGCGGTGGAGGGCATCCGGGAATTCGAACTGGCATTACCCGGGGAAGACCTGGTGCAGGGCATTCCCTGTGCGACTGCTACATCGCTGGACGGTTCCGCGCACGGCATCATCTGCCCGATGGATGGAAAAATACTCGAGGTCAACGAGGAAGCGCGATCGAACCCCTCGCTGGTCGAGAAAGATCCTTATTTCAGAGGGTGGTTGTACCGGATATTGCCGCCAAACCCGGAGAATAATTTGCAGTGGCTGAGTTCATGAAAACCGGAGCGCGCCGCTGTCGTTTAGGTTCAAGGAGATTTTGATGAAGATCATTCTGTTAACGATTGTATTGCCCACGCTGATCCTGTTCTTCTTTCTGAACCTGGCGGCAAGGGAATGGTCTCTCAGGATCCAGCAAAAAAGAAGACGGGCTGAGCGCGAGGATGCACTGGCTGAGAGCCTGCGGCTTGATTTCACCCGTGAGTCGAAAACGCTGAAGCGCGTCGACGTGGAGGAACCGGCGGCCCGCATCCTGTGCGTGGACGACGAGGAAATCATACTCGACAGCCTGCGCAAGATTCTCGTGCTGGACGGATACAGCGTCGACACCGTCGAGACGGGACAGGAGGCGCTCGGACTGGTCCAGGTGCGCGACTACGACTTCGTCTTTACCGACCTGAAAATGCCGGCCATGTCCGGTACCGATGTCGCCAAGTCCGTCAAGCATCTGCGTCCGGATGTCGATGTCGTCATCATCACCGGTTTCGCCACCGTGGAATCCGCGGTCGAATGCATGAAGCACGGAGCGCTGGATTACATCGAAAAACCCTTCACCGAGGATGAGCTGAGGCTGTTCGTCAAACGGGCCCTGATCAAGCGTCGCGACAGGATCCAGAAGCAGCTGAAACCCGGTGTTCACATCATGGATCCGGCGGAAACGGACCAGGATCCCGTTGCAGAATTCTCGATCCCGGGCGGCGTCCACGTCTCGGCAGGGCATTGTTGGGTAAGCCTTGCAGAAGACGGTAACGCAAGGGTCGGCCTCGATGATTTCGCCAGGAAGTTACTGGGTAGCGTTGATTCCATCAATTTTCCCAGCGTCGGCATGTCGGTGAAGGCCGGCAATCCCCTGTTCAGGGTGAACCAGGGCTCCCGTAAAGCGCCATTTAACGCTCCGCTGAGCGGCAAAGTCGTGATGATCAACGAGGCGTTGGGAAGAAACTGCGCAAAGCTCGAAGACACGCCGTACGGCAGAAACTGGGTCTGCGTGATCGAAGGCAGTGACCTGGACGCAGAATTGCCCCTATTGAAGATCGGAAAGTCTGCCGTCACGCTTTTCCAGGAAGATATCGACCGTTTCCAGGCATTCTTCCAGAAATCGAAGGGTCTCGAGGAATCCGGTTCCGGTTCTCTTTTTATCGGGATGATTGAAAAGCTGGATGACGCCGGTTGGGAAAAGGCAACGAAAGAGTTTTTCGGGCGCTGAAGAAGACCGACTCTTATTCCAACGAAGTTGTATTCACGACGGAACGTCCTTCGCCGAACCGTTGGCTGAGAGCGACAGGCTTCTTTCCAGGACACACGCGCGACGGCATTCTGTGAGCGCTTCTTCGGCTTCGCCGAAATCGCACTCCCGCCATTGCCTGCGCTACAAGTACTTCCCTGTAGGCTCGAATGCGTCATGGCCCAGGCCAGCCTCTCGACCGGTGCCCGGTCTGACCTTCTCCCTGACGCATACGGTCCTGAAAGAAGCCTGTCACTCTTTCCGGCTCGTGTTGCCCTTCGAATGGAAATAGCTTGTTATGAGCTTAGACAAACCCTATGCCTCATGCCTTTTTGATTTAGCAGGTTTGACTATCCGTTTGGCACGAGCCAGTTCGGAGTGAGGGGCCTATTTTCAGGACCCTTTGAAACAGGATGTTTCAAGAGGAGGCCCCAGGGAAGGGTTTATGCCGTGTCCTGAAAATAGGCCCCTGCTTCGGACTGGCGCGCTGGAAAATAGGTGCGAGCTAACTGTTTTCCAATTGCTGGAATTCGCAAATTCCCGCCAAAGCTAGTGCAGCGGTTGTTCGTACCAGGACTTGCTGCGGTTGACGATGTAGACGACCGACAGCATGACCGGCACTTCGACCAGTACGCCGACCACGGTGGCCAGCGCGGCGCCGGACTGCAGGCCGAACAAGCTGATCGCCGCAGCCACGGCCAGCTCGAAAAAATTACTTGCGCCGATCAAGGCGGATGGCGCCGCCACGCAGTGCTCCACGCCCAGCCGGCGGTTCAGCAAATAGGCCAGCCCGGAGTTGAAGTACACCTGGATCAGGATGGGAATCGCCAGCAGCAGGATCACCAGCGGCTTGTCGATGATCTGCTTGCCCTGGAAACCGAACAACAACACCAGGGTGATCAGCAATGCGGAAAGGGAGACCGGGTGCATCCTGTCGAGCACGCGCTTCAACCTGTTCTCGCCGTTTTCTCCCCGCACCAGGCGAGAGCGCCAGATGCCGGCAGCGATCACCGGCAGCACAATGTACAGCACGACAGAGAGGAACAGGGTGTCCCACGGTACATGGATCGAGGAAATTCCCAGCAACAGCGCAACGATTGGTGCGAAAGCAAAAACCATGATCACGTCGTTCAGGGCGACTTGTGAAAGCGTGAATCCCGGGTGACCGTCACTGAGGTTACTCCAGACAAACACCATGGCGGTGCACGGCGCCGCAGCCAACAGGATCAGCCCGGCAATATAGCTGTCCAGTTGTTCGGCGGGCAGCCATTCAGCAAACAGGTTGCGGATGAAAAGCCAGGCCAGCAGGGCCATGGAAAAAGGCTTAACGGCCCAGTTGATGAACAGCGTCACGCCAACGCCCTTCCAATGCTTCCTGACCTGCGCGAGGGAATGAAAATCGATCTTCAGTAGCATCGGCAGGATCATCAGCCAGATCAAAACGGCCACCGGCAGATTGACGCGGGCAATTTCCATCGACCCGAGGATTTCGAACCAGCCGGGTAAAAACCGGCCGAGCAGAATCCCCGCCACGATGCAAAGGGCTACCCAGAGACTCAGAAAACGTTCAAAAAACGGCACGGTTGACAACCCTCATTTCCTGGCCGGCGCCAGGGAGTAACCATATTCTATGGCGAATATGACGGTTTCGGGTAAATCAACCCGGATAGAACTCGGCAAGGGCGCGCATCACGTCCCAACGGGCTATCACGCCCACCAACCGCCCGTTATCAACCACGGGATACCGCTGGAAGCGGCCGTTGATGAACATTTCAGCCATGGTCAGAATGCTCTTGTCCGGGCTGACGTATTCCGGATCGGGGCTCATGTGTTTTTTCACCTGCCCGCCGGGCTCACCGTGGTAATAACCCTGCAGGGCCACTTGCATGCAGTCCCGCTCGGTCAGGATGCCGACCAGCCGGCCATGCCTGTCCAATACCGGGGCCCCTGAAATATCTTTCTTTATCAGCAGTTGCATCGCCCGCAATACATCCATGTCAGGGTCCAGCGTCAAAAAATCCCTCTGCATGTAGTCCTGAATCTGCATCGATCTCTTCATGAGGATTCTCCCTCCGCATTCTTTAGCGACCGGCCTGTGCCGGTCTTTGTTTGGACAGCCCGCGCAGCGTGGCGCACCGGCCGGCTTGCTTCCACAGCCTCCGCTGAAAGGCTTTCCTGAGAACAACAGGCCGAAACTCATCGCCAGGCAACACATACCAACAATGATCAGTGTTCCCAGGAATATGCCCATCACACTATTCTCCGAAATCGTCGAACAACACGTTTTCTTTTTCGACGCCCAGGTCCTCCAGCAGACGGGTGACCGCAGCGTTCATCATCGGGGGGCCGCACAGGTAGTATTCACAGTCCTCCGGCGCCGGGTGATCCTTGAGGTAATTTTCATACAGCACGGTGTGAATAAAACCGACCAGCCCGGTCCAGTTGTCTTCGGGTAAGGGGTCGGACAGGGCCAGGTGCCAGCTGAAATTTTCATGTTTGGCGGCCAGTTCATCAAATTCTTCCTGGTAGAACGCCTCGCGCAGACTGCGTGCACCGTACCAGAATGATATTTTACGCTTGCTGTTGAGCCGCTTGAGCTGGTCGAAAATATGCGAGCGCATCGGCGCCATGCCGGCGCCTCCCCCGATGAAAACCATCTCGTTGCCGGTTTCTCTCGCCAGGAATTCACCGTAAGGCCCGGAAACCATGACCTTGTCACCCGGTTTGAGGTTGAAGATAAAAGAGGACATCACGCCGGTCGGCACCTTGCCTTGCAGCTGCGGCGGCGGGGTCGCGATGCGGACGTTGAGCATGATGATGTCTTTTTCTTCGGGGTAACTCGCCATCGAGTACGCCCGCATGGTGGGTTCCGTGACTTTTGATTCCAACTTCAAAAGGTCATATTTAACCCAGTCCTCGAGGTATTTTTCGCCGATGTCGAAGCTCGAGTAACTCAGCTGATGCGGTGGACACTCAATCTGGATGTATCCGCCGGCCTTGAAATCGATCAGCTCACCGGGAGGCAGCTCGAGCACCAGCTCCTTGATGAAGGTCGCAACGTTGTCGTTTGAGCGAACCGTGCACTCCCACTTTTTAACGCCGAAAATGTCTTCGGGAACATGGATGTCCATGTCCTGGGTCACCACGACCTGGCAGGCCAGCCGCTCACCCTCGGCGGCTTCCTTTTTCGAGATCAGCGATGCTTCAGTCGGCAGCAGGGAACCGCCTCCGCTTTTGACTTTGACCCGGCATTGACCACAGGTTCCGCCTCCGCCGCAGGCCGAGGGCACGAAAACCTCCGCATCGGCCAGTATGCCAATCAAACGACCGCCGGCAGAGGCTTTGATGTCGCGTTTTCCGTTTACCTTGAGAATGATGTCGCCTTGCGGCACCAGCCGGGACCGGGCCCAGAGGATCGACAGCACCAGCAACAGGAGGAGCGAGGTAAAGACGATCACGCTGTAGAGAATTTCCTGCATCAGGGTGTCCTAGAAAGCCAGTCCGGCAATGCCCATAAAGGCCAGGGAAATCAGCCCGGTGGTAACAAACGCGATACCGAGACCCTCCAGGCCCTTCGGAATATCGCTGTATTTCATTTTTTCCCGGAGACCGGCCAGCATGATGATCGCCAGTGCCCAGCCAACGCCGGCGCCCAGGCCGTACGCAATACTGTCGGTAAACCCGAGGTCACGCTGCACCATGAACAGCGACGCTCCGAGAATGGCGCAATTGACGGTGAGCAGGGGCAGGAATATGCCCAGCGTGTTGTAGAGCGCCGGGAAGAACCGGTTCAGAACCATTTCCAGGATCTGGATCATCGCGGCGATCACGGCGATCTGGGTAAGCAGGCCCAGGTAGCTGAAATCCATTTGCCCCAGGCCGGCCCAGCCGAGTGCGCCGTCACGCAGCACGAAGTTGTACAGGATGTTGTTGACCGGCACGCTGATGGCTTCCACCACGATGATCGCTATGCCCAGGCCAATGGTGGTCTTGACCTTCCTGGACACGGCCAGGAAAGTACACATTCCCAGGAAGTACGCCAGGGCGAGATTTTCCAGGAATACCGAGCGGAAGAAGACTTCGAAAAAACTACTCATCAGCGTCTCTCCTTATCCGGTGCGGGAGCGGGTTTGAAATCAGCTTTCTCCGCTTGCTCCGGTTTCCAGGCGCGGATACCCCAAACCAGGAAACCGATGATAAAGAACGCACTCGGCGGCAGCAGCAACATGGCGTTGGGTTCATACCAGCCACCCTCGTGAACCAGTTGAAGAATCCGGTGGCCCATCAGCGATCCGTTGCCCAGCAACTCCCGGATAACCGCCACGATAACCAGGATGATGCTGTAGCCCAGCCCATTGCCCAGCGCGTCCAGGATGCTGGTTCCGACACCGTTCTTCATGGCGCAGGCTTCCGCCCTTCCCAGCACGATGCAGTTGGTCACGATCAACGCGACATAGACACTCAATGTCTTGGCCGCATCGGGCAGATAGGCCGTCAGAATCTGGTCTATGACCGCCACTGCTGATGCGATGATGGTGATTTGAACGATCAGGCGAACGCTCGACGGCAGGTGTTTGCGGATCAGGCTGATCACCACGTTCGTCATGACCAGGACGGCTGTCAGGGACACGCTCATGATCAAGGATGAAGTCAGCGAGTTGGTGATGGCCAGTGCGGAACAGATGCCCAGGACATGCAAAGTGATCGGGTTTTCCGCCAACAGTGGCTTGATGAATGTGTCTTTCGTAGCCATTTAGCTGCCTCCTACGCCCTGTTCGCGCAACTCATCCAGAAAATTGCGGTAACCGTGCGGCCCGAACCAGTACTGCATCATGGCGGTGACGGCGTCTGCTGTTACCGTCGCCCCGGTCAGCGCGTCTACTTCGTACAGCCATGTAGACGAGCCCGGCTCCACTTTCCCGTGGTTGACCGCGAAACGCAGATCACCCACTTCGTCGTATATCCGCCGCCCCGTCCACTTCGCCTGCCACTCGGGGCGCATGATCTGGTCTCCAAGTCCGGGCGTCTCGTTCTGTTCGTAAAAGGTGGCGGCGGCTATGGTATTGAGATCGGACTCCAGGGCGACATAGCCGTACATGGTCGACCACATGCCGGTGCCATGGACCGGCAGGATGATCCGGTCCAGTTCACCGTCCTCTTTGAGCACCATGTAGATCGTCGAGTAACGGCTGCGGCGTCCCAGGCTGGCCAGGTCCTGCTCAGCGGGTATGTCGATACCCAATTCAGGGTCATTCACCGCGCGGCGGGGGTCGAAAGACAGGGGGTCGAGGTCGTTGTTGAATATGCCCTGCATCGATGTCAACGATGCGCACGTCCATGTCCCGATACATTTCGAGCATTTCTTCATCGCCCGGCACTACGCCATTTTCCACCAGTCCGGTCAGCTTGATGACGTTCCGGCCACGCTCCAGCATCTTGTTGTTGAGCTGGATCGGACGCAGGATGACCACGGCAGCCGAGACCAGGGAGGAGCAGAGCAGCGCGGTCACCAGGATGACCAGGAAGGCTTTTACCGGTGAATCGTTATTCATTGAAGACCACCCAGGAGCCGGAGCTTGCGCCGGCGGATGTTTCTTTCGATAACGACGTAATCAATCAGGGGCGAAAACATGCTGGCCAGCAGAATGGCGAACATGACGCCTTCGTAATGAGCCGGGTTTCCCACCCGGATCAGGACTGTCAGCGCCCCCACGAACAAGCCGAATCCCCAGCGCCCCTGGTCCGTCATCGGGCAGGTGACCGGATCGGTGGCGATGAAAACCACGCCGAATACAAACCCGCCCAACACGAAATGCCAGTACCAGGGCATTGAAAAGAGCGCTTGTTCCGGCGCAATCGAGTTGCAGATCAGAACCATGCCCAGCATGCCGATAAAAGCTCCCAGCATGATTCTCCAGGAGGCCATGCCGGTCCAGACCAGGAACCATCCGCCAAACAGCGCCGCCAGGGGAGACGAAAGCCCGAAAGAACCCGGCTGGTTGCCGATCAGAATTTGCCAGAAACTGTAGCCGACCGAAGTAATGACCCCGATGCCTCCCTCGTCGATGACCAGCTCGAGCACCGTCGGCTCGTCGTAGCCGGCAACCGGCACCCAGACGCCCGGGGCGTACATCATATTGGGATAGGAAAATACGAGAAAAGCCAGGCCGAGCAGCGCGGGGCTGACAAGGTAACGCCCGGAACCTCCATAAATCAGCTTGCCCACGACAATGCCAAATGACATGCCCAAAACAACCTGGTACATCGGAACCGTGGCCGGGAGCAGCAGGCAGAACAGCCAGGTAATGGCCAGCAAGCCTTCATCGACCGGCTTGCGCCGCACGCTGGCAAACAGTGCTTCCCAAAACGTTCCCGTCAGAAGGGCCGTGATAAAGACCGGGAAAAAATACAGCATGCCATGGGCCGCGCAACCCGCCACGTTGTAAGGGTCAAACCCGATACCCGACTGGTTCAGCAGCCAGGCGCGCCAACCGGGAACCGGGTCCAGCTGAAATTCAGCAATGGCGATGTTGGTGAGGTGGCCGATACTCCACATACCAACCAGCCAGGCCGGGATGCTTGCGAAAACAAACGTATTCCAGAGCCTGTGAACATTATTGGCATCGCGAATATGCGGCGCCGTTCGCGTAACGGTGCGTGATGACCATAGGAAACGGTTTACCAGCGTCAGGACGGATTTGACGAAGAGCTCCATCATCCTTCTCTTTGAATCTGGTTGAGGTTCAACCGGAGGTACAGGCCGTAGTCAATCTTCGCCGGGCAGACAAAAGCACACAGTGAAAGGTCTTCTTCATCCAGTTCCAGGCAGCCCAGGGCCTGCGCCTGGTCCGTGTCGGTCACCAGCAGGGCGCGAAACAGCGGAGAAGGCAGAATATCGAGCGGCATGACTTTTTCCCAGGCCCGCATCGGCACCATTCCGGTAAACCGCCCGTTCTGTGAGGTCGGTAATGGAATCTTGAACCGCTGCCCGGTTTTTCTTTTGAACGTTCGCGCAGCGCTGTAGCGATGGGGCAGGATGTCCGTCCAGCCCATGAATTTCCTGCTGCCACCCTCTTCGATCACCGAAACCTGGTCGTGGTAGCGGCCCAGGAAGGCAAAGCCCTTGCTGGCGGTTCTGCCGCCCAGGACCGAACCTGCAATCACCCGGCAGGATTCAGGGTCCGCGTATCTCTGCCTGCATCAGTTCCCCGGTCGAGGCGCCAAGCCGGGTCGCAATCAGCCGCGGCTTGCTGACCGGGGGACCGCTCAAGGCGATGATCCGCCGGTAGCTGATGATCCCGGCGCTGAATAATTTGCCGATCGCAATAACGTCCTGGTAACCGATATGCCAGACCACGCGTTCCAGGCTGACCGGGTAGAGGTAATGAATATGCGTGCCGGGCAATCCGGCCGGATGCGGGCCGGAAAACTGCACGACGCGCAGGCCGTCGACATCCGGAAGCGGTATGTCCCAATCCGGTGCGGTACACAAATTGAGGGTACCGCGTGTCAGTCTCGACAGGACGTGCAAGCCGGAGTTGAAGGCATCGACATCTTCCCGGATCGCTACCCTCGGATCCGCAGCCAGCGGCCGGGTGTCCATGGCGGTGACGAAAATGGCCCGGGGAGAGCTTGCTGAGTGCGGAACCTGGCTGAATGGCCGCGTCCGGAATGCGGTCCATAATCCGGATTGCAGCAAACGGTCTACGATCTCTTCGCGCAACGAGCGGTAAACCTGCTCCTCGCTCAGGGGATCAAATGCGATTTCCTCGACTCCGGAATCCTCGAGTTCGACTTCCACGCTTTGCAGCACCCGCCGTGAACCCCGGTTGATCGCCACCACCGTGCCTCTCCCGGGAGCGCAGTACTGGACAGCCGGATCGCGCTTATCGACAAACAACGCCTGCAGCGGGCCAACCTGATCCCCTTCGGCCACCTGCAGCCGGGGCTTCAGCCCGGCATAGTCCAGACCGCACAGCGCAACCCGGGTGACAGGTGCTGCCGGATAAATGGTTTGTTCCGGCTCACCGGCAAGCGGAATGTCCAGGCCACGGGTTATCTGAATCCGCATGACGGCATGATTACCCGTCTGTTTCCACGTGCCGGGCAGTCCTGTCAAAGGCCTCGTGGACGTTGTGACAGGTTCCGCAAGACAGGGATTCAAATTCGATATCGCTTTTCTCGAAATGATCGTGCTTCTGCAGATCCTTCCGGTGACAGCGGTTACAGGTTGCGACTTGCTGGTCGGCATCTTCCATCGGGTCGACTTCGACATGAATCGCATGACAGGTCGAGCAATTGATGTTCTTGCGGTTGTGGGAACTGCTGTGCCATTCGATCACCGACCGGCCGCCTTTTTCTTCATGGTGACAGGCGAGGCAGGCATCGATCTGTGTATCCCGGGGTGAAAATTTGGCGCCGCGGCCAAAATCGATCATTTTCGGAAAACCGGCTCCGCCGTGAGCCCGCGAAACATGAATGCTGCCGGGGCCGTGACAGGCTTCACAGCCCTGTGTGGCGAGCGGAGTGAACATGTTTTCCATGTTGCCGTGAGCGCTGCTTTTTACCGCTCGCATCCGGTCGCCGGAGTGGCAGCGCAGGCAGACTTCGGCCCCGCCACGGGTGTAAACCTGTTCCCGGTGAGTGGGGTTGGTTTGATCAGCTTCCTGGGCGATTGCCGCTACCGGAGCCACGCAAGCCAATAAAAGTAACAGGGTGAAATATTTCATCGGACATTGATTCCCCGATCATTCTTTTTCCCTTGAATAATAAAGAAAAATCGTCAGGAAACACCTGCTCTGGGTCAACCATTGACCCGATTTTGACAGGCTTCAGATCGGTTTTTCGAGCGAGTCCAGCAGGCTTTGAACACGCCGCTTGACTTCATCCCGCGTGGCGCGGAATTCGGCCAGGATTTCCGGTTCACTGCCGGTGGCTTTAGCCGGATCGGTCAAGGGCCAGTGCACCTTTCTGACACCCGGCGGCAGGGCCGGACACAGCTCATCGGCGTGGCCGCATACGGTCACGACGACATCTGCCCGGCGCAACATTTCGTCGCTGACAATGGTCGATTCCTGGCCGGAGATGTCAACGCCGGCCTCGCGCATGACTTCGATGGCCCGGGGGTTCTTGCCATGCGCTTCGATGCCCGCTGACGCGGCGCTGAATCTTTCGCCACCGAGCGTCCGGGTCCAGCCCTCGGCCATCTGGGAACGACAGGAATTGCCGGTGCAGAGATAGAGAATGTTCAGAGACATGTTGAATTTACCCGGTTGAATGATCACGGCTGTCATAGCTTATCAGGCAGATATGACAATTCCGAGCTGCAATCGTAAACAGGAACCGCAGAAAACGAAGCACCTGGACCAAAAACTTGTTGACTTCAAAAATACCCTATGTATTAATCGAGACCATGTATTCGCGCGCTAACGACACAGGCAGAAACAGCACACCAGGCTCAGGTGTGGCCTGTCACTGCGCGTTCTGAACCTGTCACTGGGCCTGCTTCTGGGTTCCGGTATTGCGCTCCTTCTTCTTGTTGACGGAGCGGGTTCAGGCTAGCGGACAAAACCAAACAGCCAAAGAAACCCGCAACGAGAATTGCGGGTTTTTTTTTATCAGGATGAACTAATCATGCGAAGCGACCAAATCAAGAAAGGACCGGACCGGGCACCTGCAAGATCCTATCTGCGGGCGACCGGGTTGAACGATCAGCAGATCAGCCAGCCGATGATCGCGGTCGTGAACACCTGGTCGGACGTCACACCCTGCAATATCCACCTGCGCGACCTGGCCGAGCACGTCAAGGCCGGAATCCGCGAAGCGGGCGGTACACCGTTTGAATTCGGCAGCATCGTCGTGACGGACGGTATCTCGATGGGATCCGAGGGCATGAAGTGCTCCCTGATGTCCCGCGAACTGGTGGCCGACTCGATCGAACTGGTCACCCGCGGCCACTGCCTGGATGGCGTGGTCGTGCTGGTGGGCTGCGACAAGACCATACCGGCCGGCGCCATGGCCCTGGCGCGGCTCGATATTCCGGGCCTGGTGATCTACGGCGGATCCATCATGCCAGGCTCCCACAAGGGCATTCCCATCACCATCCAGGACGTGTTCGAAGCCGTCGGGGCACACGCCTCCGGCAAGATCGACGAAGCGGAACTGATCGAAGTGGAAAAAGACGCCTGCCCCGGCGCCGGCGCCTGCGGCGGACAGTTCACGGCCAATACCATGGCCCTGGCGCTGACCACGCTGGGCTTGTCGCCGATGGGCGTCAACGACATTCCGGCGGTGCACCCGGACAAGGCCAGGGCCGTTTTTGACTGCGGCACACGTGTCGTCGAGATGGTTCGCGAGGGACTGAGCGCGCGCGACATGATTTCCATCGAATCCCTGAGAAACGCCGCCACGATCACCACCGCGACGGCGGGATCGACCAATTCCGTGTTGCATTTGCTGGCCATCGCGCGCGAGGCCGGCGTGGACTTCGACATCGACGAATTTGACGACATTTCGCGCCGCACGCCGATCATCGGCGATCTGAAACCGGCCGGCCGCTTCATGGCGCCGGACATGTTCGAGGCCGGCGGCACACCGCTGGTAATCCACAAGCTGAAGCAGGCGGGTCTGATCAGTGATACGCCGACCGTTTCCGGAAAAAGCCTGTTTGAAGAATGCGCCGTGGTAAACGAGAAGCCCGGACAGAAAGTGATTCTCGATTTTGACCAGGCGCTCGCCGCCCGCGGCGGTTTCGGCATCCTGTACGGCAACCTGGCGCCCGAGGGTTGTGTCGCCAAGCTGGCAGGGCACGGCGAATTTTCATTCACCGGCCCGGCCCGCGTGTTCGAAAGCGAAGAAGCCAGCTTCAAAGCGGTGCAGAACCGCGAAATCCGCTCCGGTGACGTGATCGTGATCCGCAATGAAGGCCCGGCCGGGGGTCCCGGCATGCGGGAAATGCTGGCGGTCACCGCGGCGCTGGCAGGCCAGGGCCTGGATGACTCGGTCGCCCTGATGACCGATGGCCGGTTCAGCGGCGCCAGTTTCGGCTTCGTGGTCGGGCACATCGCGCCGGAGGCGGCGCACGGCGGGCCGATCGGGCTGCTGCGCGACGGCGACAGGATCACCATCGATGTCGACCGGCGGATCCTGGAAACCGATGCCGACCTCGAAGCCCGCCGCGGGGATTGGAAACCCAGGAAACCGGCCTACACTTCCGGAGCGCTGGCGAAATATGCCTACATGGTGTCGTCCGCGTCGAAGGGTGCAGTCACCGCTTTCCCCAAGTTGAGCGGGCACGCGGAAAGCGACGAGTAAGCAACCATTATTTATATTGAGGAGAGCCGATCATGGCTGACTACGTTCATATTTTCGATACGACATTGCGCGACGGAGAACAATCCCCGGGCTGTTCCATGAACGTCCAGGAAAAGCTGCAGGTCGCCAGGATCCTCGACGAACTGCGCGTTGACGTGATCGAGGCCGGATTCCCCGCAGCCAGTGACGGCGATTTCGAATCGGTGAGATCGGTCGGCGCACTTGGCCTCGACGCCACCATTTGCGGATTGTCCCGAACCCGCCACGGGGATATCGAAGCGGTGGCGCGGTCCCTGGATACCGCGAAGAAAAAGCGTCTGCACGTGTTCATCGCGACCAGCCCGATCCACCGCGAATTCAAACTGAAGATGAGCAAGCAACAGATCATCGACGAGATGACCACCGCGGTGGCGTTCGGGCAGAAGTGGTTTGACGACATCGAGATCACCGCCGAGGACGCCGGCCGCACGGAAATCGACTACCTGGTGGAATATTTCCAGGCCGCGGTGGATGCCGGCGCGACCGTGCTGAACGTGCCGGATACCGTGGGCTACGTGACACCCGGCGAAAGCATCCTGCTGTACCGGCACCTGCGCGAGAACCTGCGAAACGCCGGATCCGTCATCCTCAGCTGCCATAACCACAACGACCTCGGGCTGGCCGTGGCCAACAGCCTGGGCGCAATCGAAGGCGGCGCCCGCCAGGTCGAATGCACCGTCAACGGGATCGGCGAACGTGCCGGAAACTGCTCACTGGAGGAAGTCGTGATGGCCCTGCGCACGCGGCACGACCGCTACCAGGTGGAAACCGGCATCGATACGACCAGGCTGTATCCCGCCAGCCGCGTGGTCACGGCCGTCACCGGTTCACGCGTGCAACCCAACAAGGCGATTGTCGGGCGCAACGCGTTCGCGCACGAGGCCGGCATCCACCAGGACGGCGTGCTGAAACACGCAGAAACCTACGAAATCATGAAGCCGGAGTCGGTTGGGGTGCCCGAAAACAGCCTGGTGCTGGGCAAGCACAGCGGCCGTCACGCCTTCAGTGACCGGCTGAAAACACTGGGCTTTTCAGTCAGCAGGGAACAGCTCGAAGAGCTTTTCGTCAAGTTCAAATCACTGGCTGACCGCAAGAAAAGCGTTTACGACGAAGACATCGAAGCCCTGGTGCTGGGCACGGAACAAAGCGGGCCATGGCACCTGGACGCCATTTCCATCCACACCGAGGTCGACGATGCGGAGTACTCCGCCGAAGCCAGCCTGAAGCTGCGGTTCGACGGACAGGCGCCACGTATCCACACGGGCCGCGGAGACGGGCCGGTCAACGCCATCGTGAATGCGATCAGGAACATCCTGGACGAAGAGCTGAGCATGGAGGAATTCCAGGTCAACGCGGTTTCCAGCGGCAGCGACGCCCAGGGGCGGGCGACGGTCCGCGCCACCATCGGCGCCTGCCGCTACCAGGGGACCGGGATTTCCACCGATATCGTCGAAGCATCCGCCCAGGCCATGGTCAACATCATGAACCGGCACCACCAGCACCAGGGCAAGGCGATCGCGGCGTCCCGGATTGCGGCCGCCGTCTGACCCAGGCCAGGAGAACATTGAATGTCAGAAACCCCGCAGACCGCATCGACACTTTTTGAAAAGGTCTGGCAACGCCACCTGGTCAGGAAAGAAACCGCGGAAACGCCGGCCATCCTGTATATCGACCTCCAGTTGCTGCACGAAGTGACCTCACCCCAGGCCTTCGATGAATTGAAGCGCCGGGGACTGAAGGTTCGCCGGCCGGACCGCTGCCTGGCCACCATTGATCACTCGACCCCGACAACGCCTCCGGATGCGGACGGCGTGCGCCACTACCATACGGCCGAGGCCAGGGCGCAGGTCGATATCCTGCACACGAATTGCGCGGAGCAGGGCATTTACCTGCACGGCTGGGACAGCCCGAACCGGGGCATCGTCCACGTGATGGGGCCTGAAATGGGCGCCACCCAGCCCGGCATGACCATTGTGTGCGGCGACAGCCACACGGCCACGCACGGCGCTTTTGGCGCGCTGGCTTTCGGCATCGGCACCACCGAGGTCGGCCACGTGCTGGCCACGCAGTGCCTGCTGCAAAACAAGCCAAAAACGCTCGGCATTCGCATCGACGGTGCTCTGAAACCGGGCGTCTCGGCCAAGGATGTCATTCTCCACGTCATCGGGACGATCGGGATGGACGGCGGCACCGGTTCGGTGATCGAGTATTTCGGCTCGACGGTTCGCGCGATGGACATGGAAAGCCGGATGACCCTGTGCAATATGTCCATCGAGTGCGGGGCGCGGGCCGGCATGGTGGCGCCGGACGAAGTGACCTTCGAATACCTGCAAGGGACGGCAAATGGCGCCAGCAGGCGAACACTGGGAAGCTGCAGTCGCTGACTGGAAAACCCTGAAAACGGATCCGGGCGCCAGCTATGACCGCCTGGTGGAGTTCGACGCCGAAAAAATTGAGCCAAGCGTCACCTGGGGCATCAATCCCGGCATGGTCATCGCCATCGACGGCACCATTCCCGCCGCAGACAGCAGCGGTAACCGGGAGGCGCTGGAGTACATGAAGTTCACGGGCGGCGCCGCGCTCGCCGGCGAGCCGGTGAACGTGGTATTTATCGGCAGCTGCACCAACTCCCGCCTGACCGATTTACGCGCAGCGGCATCAATACTGAAAAACCGAAAAGTGGCTCCGGGTACGCGCGTGCTGGTGGTGCCGGGATCGGAAGCCACCCGGCGGGAAGCCGAAGCCGAAGGCCTGGACCGGGTCTTCATCGAGGCAGGCGCCGAGTGGCGTGAACCGGGTTGCTCCATGTGCCTGGCAATGAACGGTGATTCCGCCAACCCGGGCGACCTCGTCGTCAGCACCAGCAACCGGAATTTCAAAGGCCGCCAGGGCCGTGGAGTCCGCACCATCCTTGCCAGCCCGTTAACCGCCGCAGCCAGCGCGGTCACCGGGCGTGTCACCAACCCACGCGATTTCCTGGAGACAAGAAACATGAGCCATTCAGGCGTTGTCGAATCCACAACCTTCAACCTGCCGGTTGATAACATCGATACCGACCAGATCATCCCCGCCCAGTTCCTGACGACGACGGAACGCGAAGGAATGGGCCAATTCTGTTTTTACGGCTGGCGTTTTGATGAAAACGGCGCGGAACGGTCGGGTCATCCCTTTCTGAACTTCGACGCAAACCGCCAGCAGGTCCTGGTTGCCGGCAGCAACTTCGGCTGCGGGTCGTCACGGGAGCACGCCCCCTGGGCGCTGCTGGACTTTGGTTTCAGGGCCGTCATCAGCAGCCGGTTCGCCGATATTTTCCGCAGCAACGCGCTGAAAAACGGCCTGTTGCCGGTCACGGTGGAAGAACCCGTTGTCGCATTTCTGCTGGAGCACCCGGGCCACCCGGTGCGGATCGACATCCGGAACAGCACGCTGAGCGTGAAGGACTACGGCGAGTTCAGCTTCCCGATCGACCCCTTCTCAGCCTATTGCCTGACCCGCGGCATCAACCAGCTCGAATTCCTGCTGGAAAACGAGCCCGAAATCAGCGCCTACGAACAGAAGCAGGTGTAGGAGCGTAGCGTGGGAGCGGTCCATGGCAGCGATGCCGATGAATGCTCCATGTTCGCGATATCGCGGCCATGGGACCGCATAAATCCGCTCCTACTTGCGGTTCCAGGCGGACAAGTACAGCTCCACCGTGGCAAGATCCTGCAGGGCATAGCCCTGCAGTTCGGGCGTGTATTCAATGATGTCGCTGGTTCTCAGCGCCACCCGCCAGGGTTCAAAGCCCAGGCCGCGTAACTCCTGCTCAAATTCACCGACCCGGATCGGGTTCAGTTCCGTGTACCACTGCCAGTATTCTTCCGGGGTCGCCACGTGGCCGGCGCGGTCCATCCGCTGCGGTTTGGCTTTCAGCACGGCTTCCTTCAACTCGGCTTCCGGCAGCTTCAGGTGCACGAAAGGGTCATCGAAAAACTCACCCAGGTGATTACCCAGCGCGCCGAAGTAGAGCCCGGGATGCACGAAAAACAGGCCGCCCGGTTTCAGCACGCGGCGGATTTCCTGTAAGGCCTGCCCATAGCCCCCGGCAATATGTTCCAGCGAACCCCAGGACACGACCACGTCGAAATAGTCATCGGGGTAGGGGATATCGTTGGCGTCTTCGTCCCTGAACTTGAGCCGGCTGTCATCCAGCACATCCGGCGGCAGGTGATTGGCTGCAATGACATCCGGCAGGCGCTCGTAACCCTTGAAGGGGTCAATGCCCACCAATTCCTCCGGTTGCAGGCGCAGAAACATCCCGAGGTCGATGATGCCGTCACCGCAACCGACATCCAGGATGCGCCCTTTCAGCAATGGGTGCCTTTTCAGCAGGTAGTCACTAACCACCAGCGCGGCGTGATCGAAATGCCGGTAGAACCAGTCTTCGTGGCCGCGGTTCCAGCCGAGTTCTTCGATCGCAAAGGTTCCGGGGGCCGATTGCAAGGACCAGGCCGGCCGGTTCAGCCCGGTTGCCTGGTGGGGCGTGGGGTTTGAAATCGTCACGCGGCTTTCAGTCAGCGCTTTGCGCTCACCACCCACGACGGCAAAAACAATCAGTCGCAGGCGATACTCGCCCGCGGGCAAGTTGAGGTCGTGCAGATGACACTGCAGCCGGTATTCGCCGCGGGGAAGCCATGCGGCCGGGTATCCCGCCGCGCTGAAATCACGGGCAATAGAGCACTTCGTCGCCCTGGGGCGGCAGCAGCTGGATTTGAATATCCGGCTCGAACAGTACGGCGGACACCTGCCTCAGCGTGGCGCTTACCCGCGGAGTCTCCGCCAGTGACACTTCGAGTTTTTGGATTTGCATCAAATACCTGGTCCGGTGATTATCCTGAGATGATACTAGGGAACCCCGGTTGACATCATCAGATTGCTAGGGTCGAATGAATCAACTAAGGAACCTCTGATCAATTATGCGTGGGCGCGACGGCATCCGACAGGTTCTTTGCCTTGGAAAACCGCCCGCTCCATCGCCTGGCTCAGCCCGCGCGCACAATTGCGGCTTTGCGGCAGAAACCGCTACGTGCATAATTGATCGAATCATCAAAAGAGCCCGCGCCCGGCATGGTGCGGGTTTTTTGTTTGAGAAGCCCTGATGTGAAATGAGAATCGGTAATGAACGAATGAACCAGAATTCAATCCATCAGCCGGCCCGGGCTTTCCGCGTCGTCGGCCTGCCCGGAGACGGCATTGGCCCCGAGGTGTACGCATCCGCCTGCCGGGTATTCGATGTTCTGAAGCAACGGTTCGGGCTGGAAATCTGCCTGGATGAACAACTGATCGGCGGAGCCGCGGTAGACGCCACCGGCGATCCTTTGCCGCCGGCGACCATCGAAGCCTGCCGTAAGGCCGACGCCGCTTTGCTCGGCGCCGTTGGCGGACCGAAATGGGACGCCCATCCGGCCGACCAGCGGCCTGAAAAAGGCCTGCTGAGAATCCGCGCCGAATTCAACCTGTTCTGCAACCTGCGGCCGATCGTGACCCACCCGGCGCTGCATGCTTTCTCGCCCATCCGGCCGGAACGCCTGGAAAATGTCGACCTGATGATTGTCAGGGAGCTGACCGGCGGCAGCTATTTCGGCAAGAAATGGCGCAATGACGATGAGGCCGAGGACGTGTGCCGCTACACCCGTCTCGAGGTGGAACGCGTGACCCGCGCCGCCGGGCGGATCGCCCAACAACGCGATAAGCGCATTACGCTGGTCGACAAGGCCAACGTGCTGGAGACGTCCCGCCTGTGGCGTGCCGTGGCCGGCCGGGTGATCAAAGAAGAATTCCCGGACGTGCGCATGGACACGATGTACGTCGACGCGGCCGCGATGCATTTGCTGACCCGGCCGGCTCAGTTTGACGTGCTGCTGACCGAAAACCTGTTCGGAGACATCCTTTCGGACGAGGCGTCCATGCTCTGCGGCTCGCTTGGCCTGCTGCCTTCGGCGTCCCTGAACGACGAGCGTTTCGGCCTGTATGAGCCGGTCCACGGTTCGGCTCCGGACATCGCCGGCCAGGGCAAGGCCAACCCTTACGCGATGCTGCTGTCGGTGGCACTGATGCTCCGTCATTCGCTCGGCTGCGGCCCGGAAGCGGACGCGCTGGAGGCGTGCATCTTTGATTGCTGGAACGACGGTATCCTGACCACCGATTTGCGTCCCGATGGCTTCACCACCCGGCAGGTCACCGAGGCCGTCTGCCAGCGGCTTGCCGGTCAGTCCACGACATGACTGAATCCAATCGCGCACTGTTCGACGAGTACATACCGCGAATCATGCAGTGCCGGCTGGACGACCTGGTGCTGGAGACGCCGGTCCAGGATATGCCGGCGCTGTCCGAACGGCTGGGTGTCCGGGTCCTGGTCAAGCGGGAGGACCTGCAGCCGGTTTTTTCATTCAAGATCAGGGGCGCCTACGCCAAGCTGCAGACGCTGACGGCGGAACAGAAAAACCGCGGCATCATTTGCGCCTCAGCCGGCAATCACGCGCAGGGCGTTGCCATGGCCGCCAGGCACCTCGGCATCGATACACTGGTCGTGATGCCGGCGATCACTCCGGAAATCAAAGTCAACGCCGTGCAGAAACTCGGCGCCGCCGTGGTCATCCACGGGGATGATTTCGACAGCGCCTGTGAAAAGGCGCTGGAACTGGCGGAGGCAAATGGCCGTGTTTTCATTCACCCCTACGATGATCCCGATGTCATCACCGGCCAGGCCACGATCGCCCTTGAATTGTTCCGGCAGAACCCCGTCCCTCTTGACTACCTGTTTGTCTGCGTTGGTGGCGGGGGCCTCGCTTCCGGCATGGCGCTGGTCAGCAAGTATCTGCACCCCGGCATCAAGCTGATCGGTGTGGAGGCGGCGGAGTCGGCTTCGATGAAAGCGGCTTTCGAGGCAGGGGGGCCGGTGACCCTTCAGAAAGTCGGCCATTTCGCCGAAGGCGTCGCCGTCAGGCGTTGCGGCGACCTGACTTACCACATCTGCTCCCGCTTGCTCGATGAAATCATCACGGTCGACAACGACGAGATCTGCGCCGCGGTCCAGGACGTGTTCGAGGATACCCGGGCCATAGCGGAGCCGGCCGGAGTTCTGGCCATTGCCGGCCTCAAGCGCTTTTTCCTTGACCGGCCGGGGTGCGAGGGCAACGCCGCCGCCATCCTGTCCGGCGCCAATGTCAATTTCGCCCGATTGCGGCATATTGCGGAACGCGCCGCCGTTGGCGAGGAGCAGGAAGCCCTGCTTGGCGTGACCATTCCGGAACGTCCCGGAAGTTTTCTGGATTTCTGTGAAACGGTCGGCAACCGGGGCATTACCGAATTCAACTATCGCTACTCCGACAGCCCGAACGCCCACATCTTTGTCGGGATTGCTCTCAGGAAGGGCGTCGCCGAAAAGCGTGAAATCATCATCCAACTCCGGGAACATGGTTTTCCGGTGACTGATTTGTCGGAAAATGACATGGCAAGACTCCACATCCGCCACATGGTCGGCGGCCGGGCCCGGGTGGAGCACGAGCAAATTCTCCGTTTCCAGTTCCCGGAACGTTCCGGGGCCCTGCTGCAGTTTTTGCGCGGCATGCAGAGCGACTGGAACATCAGCCTGTTCCATTACCGGAATTACGGCTCTGAATACGGCCGGGTGCTGATGGGTATCCAGGTGCCTGAAGAAGACGCAGAGGCTTTCTCAGCCTTTTTGCGGGATACCGGGTACCTGTTCACTGTCGAAGCCGACAATCCCGCATACGACATGTTCCTGGGGCCCGGCTGAGGGTTATTTCAAGACGATGTTGACCGTTTGCCTGAAATGCACCGCCTGTGGCGCCGAGTACCCGGCGGACACCCTGATGAACCTGTGTCCGCGGGACCAGCGGCCGGTTGAAATCATCATCGACCTCGAACGGCTTGCCACGGAACAACCCGGCGCGTCGTGGTATCACCCGGAGCGGCCGGACATGTGGCGGTTTGGCGGCGTGTTGCCGCTGGACATCAACAATCCCGATGACCGTCCGCATATCGTGACGCTTGGCGAGGGACATACGCCGGTCCTGCCTTTCAATGACCACGCGCTGGCCCGTAAAGCCGGGTTTTCGCTGGGCGTCAAGGACGAGGGTAAGGCCCACCCCGGTTTCGGCGCCAATCCGACGCAGAGTTTCAAAGACCGCGGGATGGCCATGTCCATCTCGATGGCGCATTGGCACGGCCTGGAGAAACTGGCTGTTCCCACCCAGGGTAATGCGGGTGATTCCCTGTGCGAATACGCGGATGCGGCCGGAATGAGCGCTGTCATCGCGATGCCCGATGACACGCCTTTGCCGATCATGGGTCGCGTCGCCACCCTGGCGCACCGGTCCAGCCGGTTTCACCTGGAGACGGTGACGGGCACGATCCGGGAAGCCGGCAAACTGCTCAAAACCGGCTGGATTCCGAACGGGTGGTTCAGCGTAGCCACTTTCCAGGAACCGGGATGGCGCATCGAAGGCAAGAAAACCCTGGGGCTGGAACTTGCTGAGCCGGAATTGCCCGGTGGGAAATGGTCCCTGCCCGACGTGGTGATTTATCCGACCGGCGGTGGCACCGGGGTGCTCGGCATGTGGAAGGCTTTCTCGGAGCTTGAATGCCTTGGCCTGATCGGACCGGATCGCCCGAAGATGATCTGCGTGCAATCCGAGGCCACCGCCCCCCTGGTGCATGCCTTCAAACAAGGCCTGGAAGACACCGTCGCCGGGGAGGCCGGTTCGACCCTTGCCTACGGACTGAATGTCCCCGGCGGCGTGGGCCACATGCAGGTGCTGCGCATCATCCGCGCAAGCGGAGGAATGGCGGTTGCGGTCTCCGAAGCGGACCTTCGCCGCACCTTGTCTGAAGTCTGGAATGACAAGCACTGGTGGCTTTGCCCAGAAGGCGCAGCCTGTATTGCGGCCATTCCGCAATTGCTCGACAGCGGAATGATTGAACGGGGTGACCGGGTGGTCGTGTTCAACACCGGGTCGCTGGAAAAATACCTGCCTGATCTCAGGCACCTGCTTTAGTGTCCTGTTTGGGAAGTTCGCCAACCATCAGCGAGCCGGAAAAGCCTGCCTGAATGCCGCGTCTTCACAGCCGGACAGTTGTCGCAAAAACACCACAGTCAAATCGAGGGCCGGCGCCGGGAGATTTGGGCCGTTCACCCTGATAAAGGCAAGATTTACATGAAAAACGGGACCTTAGCCCCTGCCCGGGAAATTGCGTTCGAAACACCGGGCAAAAGAACAAAATCGGCGCCCGTTGCACATTAACAACAGGTTCAGAAAACTGCTAACGTATTGATACTAAAGCTTTGTTTTAGTTATTTTTTCTGGTAGCATGTCCTCCCGCGTTGAAAAGGCGAGGCTGGGTTCTGTCCCGATGCAAAAATTGATAAAAACATTGATGATCATCCTGCTGACGGCGGCTTCGGGCAGCACTGTCAGCGGCGCCCGTGGGCTACAGCATCAACTCGGACAGCACCACCTCGGAACCGGATAGCCTGTATACGATTGACCTCGCGACCGGGAACGTCATAGAAAACATCGGAATCGTACAAACAGGCGCTCTCGCCAACGGAAGGCGCATGGATGTCGAAGGCCTGGCGTTCGCCCCGGACGGGATGCTCTACGGAATCGATGACGAGTCGCTGAAGCTGTTCCGGATCAATCCCGCCACGGCCCTGGTTGATCCTAACCGTGATTACCAGATTATCGGTAACGTACTGACACCACAGAACAACGACTTCGGCATGACCTTCGCCTGCGACGGAACCCTATATGTCACGTCCGTCACCAAGCAGTCGTTGTACCGGATTGACCTCACGGGCAGCAACACCGCCAGCGCCACGCTGATCGGGCCTTTCGGGGCAAAAATTGGCGCGCTTGCGGCCTATGGCAGTGCTCCCCATCTCTATGGATTGAGCAACGGGACCCTGGGCGGTGACGCAGCAGGGCCACATCTCTATGAGATCAATCACTTAACGGGTGCAGCCAGCGACCTCGGGCCGCTGGGCGGCGCCTTTGACAAGGCCTTTTCCGAAGCCGGGTTGAGTTTCGATGCCAATGGTCAGCTTTGGGCGATGACTGACAGGACCCTCAGCGGCTCGGACAAATCAAGCCAGGTTCTGCGTATCGACATCGGTGCCAAAGCCGCTGTCGAAGTCCACACGTTGACGGAACAGGGATTTGAAAGCCTTGCCATTGCCACGCCGGGTGGATGTGGAGCCCCCATCCCGGGCGACTACGCCACGTTTTTGGCGCAGAAACGGTTTACTGACGGAAACAACATCACTCCGGTCACCTTCAACTTCAGTTGCACCAGCGGGACCGTGTTCAATTCCAGCAAGACGATCATTCCCACAGAGGACGGTTTCGGGCCCTACCAGGTCGCTTTCAATGTCGGAAATCTACCCGACGGCGCAGCGGTGGAATGTGAAATCACCGAGGTTCCCGTTTCCGGGTATACGCCGGAATACGAATGCCAGTCCGGAACCAGCTGTTCGACGAATGACGGGGCTGGCCCCTGTTTATTCCAGGCTGTAAGCACCGGACAGACAGGTCTTTGCCTGGTCAACAACCGGGTTGATCCGGTGGAGGTCACCGTCACCAAGGAATGGTTGTACTCGAGACCGGAAATCGTCGTCGACGATAATGCAGAAATCAGCCTGTACTGCTCCAATGTCGCCGATGGCGATGGCCAGTCCACCGGAAATACCATGCGCTGGAGCTGGGATTTCACCGGCAACCCGGTCAGCCAGGTGGCGATCGGTTTATCCTGACTTCGATGGCGGCACCCGGTGCTGGACCGAAGAGCTGCTGAACTCCAGCGCCATCGAATCAGAAAGCACCTGCTCAGCGCCCGTGACCATTGCCGTGGGTGAAAGCAAACGCAGTTGTACCGTTACCAACACCGTGTTCTTCGAAGGCATTCCCACGCTCAATCCGTTCGGCCTGGTATTGATTTCGGCATTGATGCTGCTGACGGGGCTGGTTGCAGTCAGACGGATTGCTTGATCATCAGCATCGGGTTTGCGTTAAACTTCCCATAACCTGAATCACGGAGCACAACATGGGTATTGGTGGAATCAGCATGTGGCAGCTATTGATCCTGCTGCTCATCGTCGTCCTGGTCTTCGGCACCAAGCGGTTGCGCAACATGGGCGGTGACCTTGGCGCGGCTGTCAAGGGTTTCCGCAAGGGCATGGAAGACCCGGCGAACGAGGCAGAAGAAAAACTGGAACCGGACCAGATACCATCGGAAAAGCGCAGCGCGGCGACCTCCGAGGAATCAGCCAAAAGCAAGCCATCCTCAACCTAGGAGCCTGTCAGATATAACATGTTTGACGTCGGCTTCGCGGAGATTCTGCTCCTGTCCCTCGTCGGACTCCTGGTTCTCGGCCCCGAAAAGCTGCCAAAAGTAGCCCGAACGCTCGGCGGCCTGGCCCGCAAAGCCCGGGGAAGCTGGATGAATCTCAGGCGAACCATCGAAGCGGAGATGCGGGCCGAAGAGCTCAAGAAACCCCTGAAGCAATTCGAAAAAGAAATCAAATCTTCGATGGACCAGGTCAAATCCGGCGCTGATTCGTTCAGGAATTTCGACCCTACAAAACCCGACGCTGCCCCAAAACCCGACGCTGCCCCAAAACCGGACGCTGCCCCAAAACCCGACGCTGCCCCGAAACCGGGCGAAATTGATGACGGAAGCTAACCCGCATGACCAGGAACTGAGCTTCCTGGAACACCTGGTGGAATTACGCAGCAGGCTGCTCAAGGCCAGCCTGGCCGTGCTGGTTGTGCTGCTGTGCCTGCTGCCGTTTTCCCGCAAGCTTTATGAAACACTGGCTGCGCCGCTGACCTCGGTCTTGCCGGAAGGCAGCAGCATGATCGCGATCGACGTCGCTTCGCCTTTCCTGACGCCGTTTAAACTCGCCATGCTGCTGGCGCTGATCCTGTCCATTCCGGTCGTGCTCTACCAACTCTGGGCCTTCGTGGCGCCAGCCCTGTATCGCCAGGAAAAGCGGCTGGCCCGCCCCTTGCTCTATTCAGCCGTATTGCTTTTTTATGCGGGCTGCGCCTTTGCCTATTTCGTTGTTTTTCCGCTGGTTTTCGGCTTTTTCACCCGGGTCGCGCCCGAGGGCGTCACGGTCATGACGGACATCAGCAAATACCTGGATTTCGTGATGACGCTGTTCCTGGCTTTCGGCATCACGTTTGAAGTGCCGGTAGCGACCATCATCCTGGTGGCGACCGGGATCACCACCATCGACCGGCTGAGGAAAATGCGCGCCTACGTCGTGGTCGGCGCGTTCGCACTGGGCATGGTGCTTACCCCTCCGGATGTCATTTCACAAACCCTGCTCGCCCTGCCGATGTGGCTGCTGTTCGAAATCGGTGTGTTCATGTCATGGGTATTGCTGCCGGATCGCCGGACGGCCCGTAACGAAGACGATGACGACGCCCGGAGATCAGGCCAGCAATTGACCGCCGTCTTCGGCTGAAGGTGGATCCGGAACTTCCCTGATACCGAAAATATCCCGGTAGGAACAGTACTGGGTGGCGAACAACAGCATCTGGAAAGCCAGCAACAGGAGCATGATGCAGGCCATCATGACAACGGATAACAACCCGCCCGAACTGGCCATTCCAACCAGGAGGCCGGTCACGATGACCACCGGGATACTGACCGCGAACAGGCCCAGGGCCAGCATAAGGAAAGGTTTCCAATGCACGATGAGGGCCTTGATTCCTTCGGCCAGCGCCGGCCAAAGCCTGCGGTCACCAAACCAGATCAGCGGTATCGTGAAAAAACTCAGGGTTCCGCTGATCGAGATTCCCACCAGGAAAGCCATGACCATTTTCCCCAGGGTTCCCTGGTCCAGTTCGGCAATGGCGTCAATATCACCCTGCTCGATCCGTGAAACCATATCGGGGTTGAGCAATTCTTCACTGCCCGACAGCATCAACGAAACACTGACTAATCCCCACGAGAAACACCAGCAATCCCATCAGGAACAGCCGGCCCGAGTGGGTACCGGAAGTCAGCGGCTTGAACAGCAGGCCCAGGACCGGTCGCCCACCCCGGCCGGCGACATCAAAGGCTTCGAGAACCCCCGCGCTGAGCGCAGGCACGGATATGATGATCAACATCCCGATCAGGGGAAGTTGGGTGAGGCCCAGGATCACCTGCATGAAAACCGCAATCAGCAGTAACCGCCCGGGCTGCATGCGCAACAGTGAGAGGCTTTGCACCAGCCAGGCTATACCCCGGGAAGCCGGAATCGAACGGGAACCATCTGATTTGTCGTTTGGCATTGCCTATTTTCTCACTGCAGCATATTGCCGTGCATCCGAACTCCATTTTTTGGCTCGGTGCATGGCTTCAAAAACATCTTCCGGTTCATCGATGAGTGACCACATTTCAAGGTGTATTTCCGACATGAACCGCTCTCTCACACTGTGCTGGAGGAAATCGACCAGCCGGTCAAAATAACGATTGGTGTTGACCAGGACTACGGGGCCCAGAAAATCTCCCAGCCGTTTCAATGTCAGCACTTCGAATACTTCTTCGAAGGTCCCGCTGCCGCCGGGCAAGGAAACGACCGCGTCGGAATTGACCAGCATACGGTGTTTTCTCTCCCGCATGTCGTTCACGACCTCGAGCCGGCTGAGACTTTTATGGCCGTGTTCCACCGTGTTCAGAAAATGCGGTATCACCCCGTGTACCTGCGCGCCGGCAGCCAGCGCATTATCCGCCATCGCGCGCATCAGCCCCACGCCACCACCACCATAAACAATTTCGACGCCCGCCTGTCCGAGGACCGTGCCCAGGCGGGCGGCCGCATCATAGTAGGCCGTGCGCCAGGGCATTACTGGATGAGGCGTATACGGTGACCCGCTTTACCGAGTCTGGTGGACTATTCACTGTCTTCACCATGAATCCTGTTCCAAATTTTTCTCCGCACCGGCACGGGTGTTCAATGTCCACCTATTGTAATATGTTCCGGAAGCAAAGGAGGTTCGGCTTGAACCAGCGTCAGAGCTCATTTAACTCATCCCTGTTATCCGACACACCGGTCTCGATCGGCATCATCGTGATCTGCGCGGTCGTTTTTTTTACCGGTTTTCAACCGCCAGGCCTTGCCCTGTGGCCGCTGGACAGCGGATTCTTCACACCCTGGCAGGTAGTCAGCTACGCATTTTTGCACGGCAGCTTCAACCACGTTTTTTTCAACATGTTTGCCGTCTGGATGTTCGGCACCCCGCTGGAACGCTCCTGGGGCAGCCAGCGGTTTCTGACCTTTTATGGCGCCTGTGTCGTCGGCGCGGCGGTCATCCAGTTGCTGGTCCAGTTGATTGAAGGGGGCATGTACCCGACCATTGGCGCGTCCGGCGGCGTGTTCGGCCTGCTGCTTGCCTACGGCGTCATGTGGCCGAACAACAGGATCTTCCTGTTGTTCCTTCCGGTCCCGATCGCGGCCAAGTGGTTCGTGCTTATATACGGCGCCATCGAACTGGCACTGGGCCTGTCCCGGTCAATGCCGGGTATCGCGCATTTCGCCCACCTCGGCGGCATGCTGTTCGGCGCCGGCCTGCTCTACAAATGGGGCTGGCGGCCCGGCATGACCTGGAAGCGCTAGCGGCCAACTAGTCCTCGAGGACGAAGGTAACCTTCAGAATCACGCGGAACTCGGTGATGTGCCCCTGCGCGTCGCAGGAAACCTTTTGCCCTTCCACCCAGGCGCCCCTCACGTTCTTCAGCGTCTTGCCGGCGCGCTTCAACCCCTGCCGGGTGGCATCTTCAAAAGACTCCGTGGAGGACGCGATAATTTCTGTAACCCGTGCAACTGACATTTTTGAATCTCCTGTAAAAATGACTCTTTGTCCAAACAAATCATAGGTTGTAAATGCGCTTTAATCAAAGCGGTTCTGGCTAAAGGGATTGCCGACGTAGAAATAAACCGCGTTATCGCCATCATCATTGTGCCCCACGGCGAAGTACACCGGGCCGATCGGTGTATCCGCTCCGACAAAGACGCTGGCCGAATAGCGCAGGTCATCGAACGCGATGTCCTGGCTTCGATCCCAGACATTCCCGGCTTCCAGCGTGAAGCCGGCATAAGCCCTGAACAGGTCCATATCGTTGAGTCTGCGGTAGTAGGCCAGCGTGGACAGCGCGATATTCCGCCCGGTCAGCTGATTGGGTATCAGGCCTGAAAGCCGGCCCAGCCCACCGAGTTGGAACCAGCGCTCAACCGGCGACCGGTCATCGAAACTGTAACCGCCCTCGTAGTTGAGCAGGAACGTGTTCTTTCCGCGTGAGAAGGCAAAACCGCCCGCCGCAATTGCCTGCTGAAAGTCGGATGCCGAACCCATTCCACGAGTCGCGTAGCGGTAATCCAGGTGGTGCCGCATACCGGAAGTCGGAAACCACGCATTGTCCAGGCTGTCGTGCTGGTAGACAAGGTCAAGCTCGCCGATCCTGACTTTGTCGTCGATGGGGAACCACAGCTCGCCGGTAATGATATCCGCTCTGCCCCTGCCATATTCATAATTGAGGGACAAACGGTCTGTCGTGCTGAGGTTGCGGCCGAGTCCGAGATCCAGGCCGGCCCCGGAGATTTCAAACTCGGCGATATTGGTGTTCGCCAACCAAAGATTGTAATTCTGGTTGCGCCAGTAAACCTGGGGCTCGATGAACCAGTTGGCCTTGGTGTCTATCGGCTGGTAAAAGTCAAAACTGAATTCGTCCACCCGCCCGATTGAAGCCACGACCCGCAACTCTCCACCCAGGCTGTTGAGCGCATTGCGCGTGTAGGCTGCGCCCAGCGTGAAGCTCGATTCCGCGGAAAAATCACTGGCCAGTTCCAGGCCGAACTGGATGTAGTTCGGCCCCCAGTCGCGTGGAATTGCACGGACATCGATACCCTGCTGGCCCTGGTCATTCATGACCATGTTGTAGGTCACCGATTCAAAGACGTCCAGGCCGTAGATCCTGTCCATGCTTTTGTTCAATGCCGCCAGGTCGAGAGGCTGGCCCAATTCGACGGCGAGCCGGGACTCTATCAGTGCGTCGTTCAGTACTGATCCGTTTTCCAGGTCGACGAATTCCACGATGTAGTCACTGGCTTCGATCGCGTCCTCTACAACTGTTTCCCGGGTGGTCAGGCCCGCCAGGTTGGCGAGTTGGTCCTTCTGCAAAATCGTGGCTTCGTATCCCAGGGGAACGATGGATCCGGCACCTTCAAAGTCAGAGGAACTGAAACCTTCGAGTTCCGGCACAATGAGAATGTCTCCCGGCCCCAGTGACGCGATTTGTTCATCGGCGGTTTTTCGGGTCAGGAAATTCGTCAGCTGTTCCGTGACGCTGAGCACCGAAGTGAGCTGTTCCTCGGTCAGCAACGGGACTGGAGATATCCACGGCGATCACGATATCCGCCCCCATTTCCCGCGCGATATTCACGGGAAGATTATTCGCCATGCCCCCATCAACCAGCAGGCGGCCATCGATCCTGACCGGGGCAAAAACGGCCGGCACCGACATGCTGGCCCGGACTGCATCCGCCAGGCTGCCGGACGAGAGCACCACCGCCTCCCCGGTGACCAGGTCGGTGGCCACGGCACGGAATGGAATCGGAAGCCGGTCAAAATCATGGATGCCGATTACCGGCAGAAACAGTTCCTGGAAAATCTGGTCCAGGTGCTGCCCGGCGATGGCGCCAAGAGGTAATTGTATTTTGCCGTGGTTGAATCCCAGGCGGTAGGGAATCAGGAACTGTGATTCGAGTTCTTTCTTCCTCATGGTGCGGTCCCTGCGCGCCGGCGCGTCCGTCAACGCGGTTTTCCAGTCCGTTTCAACCAGGACTGTCTCGATCTCATCGGCGGTGTAGCCGGAAGCATAAAGAGCGCCGATGATCGCGCCCATGCTGGTGCCGGCAATGTAGTCGACTTTTATGCCCAGTTCTTCGAGCGCTTTCAGAACACCCACGTGGGCGCCGCCACGGGCGCCGCCGCCACTCAGCACCAGGCCGATTTTCGGATGATCAGCAGATATCTTCGGCCCGAACGGACAAGAGGAGTTGATAAAAGCAGCAGCGTAATCGCGGCCGTCAACTCCAAAGTAGCGCATTGCGGGTCACCGGCAAGAATCAGGAATCTGTGATTATAATGTAGGCTCACTCAAGGAATGACCTGAAACTGATCAAGGACATGAAACCGGCCGGGTTGTGCCGCTAGAATATGGCCACCCCAAACACCAAAAGGTTCAAACAAATGACGAATTTATATCCCGTACCGGAATCTTTTAAGAGCAGGGCGCACCTGGATAAAGACGCTTATCAGCGCGAATACCGGGAGTCCATTGAAAACAATGAAGCCTTCTGGGCCGAGACGGCGAAGCGCCTGGACTGGATCAAATTCCCGACCAAAATCAAGGATGTTTCCTTCGACCGCTCAGATCTGCACATCCGCTGGTTCGAAGACGGGGTGCTGAATGCCTGTTATAACTGCGTCGACCGCCACCTCGAAACGCGCGGTGACCAGACCGCCATCATCTGGGAAGGGGACGACCCCGCCCGTGACGCTCATATCACCTACAGGCAACTGCACCAGCGGGTTTGCCGCATGGCCAATGTGTCTGAAAAAACGGGGCGTCAAGAAAGGCGACCGCGTCACCATTTACATGCCCATGATCCCGGAAGCCGCCGTTGCCATGCTGGCCTGCGCCCGCATAGGCGCCATCCACTCCATCGTGTTCGGAGGATTTTCCCCCGATGCGCTGGCGGGCCGGATCGTCGACTGCGATTCCAATACGATCATCACCGCGGACCAGGGATTGCGCGGAGGCCGCGTGGTTCCGCTCAAGGCCAATGTCGATGCAGCCTGCACCAGGCCGGGCGTGACCGACTGCCTCAAATCGGTCATCGTGATTCGCAACACCGGCGGTGAGGTCAATTGGACGGAAGGGCGGGATTACTGGTATCACGAAGATGAAAAAAGCGTGGGCGATGACTGCCCGGCGGAAGAGATGAACGCCGAAGATCCGTTGTTCATACTCTATACCTCGGGTTCGACCGGCAAGCCCAAGGGCGTTTTGCACACCACCGGCGGCTACATGGTCTACGCCTCGTACACGCATGAAATCGTCTTCGACTACCACGACGGCGATATCTACTGGTGTACGGCTGACGTTGGCTGGGTCACCGGCCACAGTTACATCGTTTACGGTCCATTGGCGAATGGGGCGATCTCGCTGATGTTCGAAGGCGTACCAAATTACCCGAGCCCGAGCCGTTTCTGGGAAGTATGCGACAAGCACCAGGTCAACATCTGCTACACCGCCCCGACAGCAATCCGCGCACTGATGCGGGAAGGCGAAGGACCGGTCAAGTCAACCTCGCGGAAATCCCTGCGCCTGCTCGGTTCGGTGGGTGAACCGATCAACCCCGAAGCCTGGGACTGGTACTACAACGTGGTCGGCGAAGGACGCTGCCCGATCGTGGATACCTGGTGGCAAACGGAAACCGGCGGCATCCTGATCAGTCCGCTGCCCGGCGCGACAGCCCTGAAACCGGGATCCGCCACGAATCCCCTGCCGGGCATCATGCCGGCCTTGTACGATGAAAAGGGCGTGCCGTTGCCCGAGGAAGGCGCCGCCTCGGGCCTGCTGGTCATCATGGACAGCTGGCCGGGGCAGATGCGCACCGTTTACGGTGACCACCAGCGTTTTGTAGACACCTATTTCTCCACCATTCCCGGCACTTACTTTACCGGGGACGGCGCACGCCGGGATGAAGACGGCTACTGGTGGATCACCGGCCGTGTCGATGACGTGCTCAATGTATCCGGGCACCGCCTGGGCACCGCCGAGATCGAAAGCGCGCTGGTGGCTCACACAGCGGTGGCCGAGGCCGCCGTGGTCGGATATCCGCACGAGATCAAGGGCGAAGGCATTTACGCCTATGTCACCCTGGTGAAGGGCATGGAACCCAGCGATGAGCTCAGGACCGAACTCCGCCAATGGGTGCGCAAGGAAATCGGCCCGATCGCAACTCCGGACCTGCTGCAATGGGCGCCGGGACTGCCGAAGACACGCTCAGGCAAGATCATGCGCCGGATATTGCGCAAGATCGCGGCCAATGACTACGGCAACCTGGGCGACACCTCCACGCTGGCGGAGCCGGAAGTCGTGAAACATCTGATCGACCAGCGGATGAATCGCTAAACCGCCAACTGCCTGTATAATAGCCCGGGAGCTGCCCGCCCCGGGCAGCTCCAAAGCCACAGGGAGAGCGGCATGGGTATCTTTGAAACGATCAAGAACGCATTTGGAAGCAAGGCCGAGCAGGATCCAAAAGTTGCGGTTGTTCCGGATCCGCCTTCAGATCACCCGGTTGTTCCGGACCGAAACAGCGGATCAGCACCCCAGGGCGGACGAAAAACAGGGTCTGAAAGAATATACGGTTCAGTCCGGCGACACGCTTTGGAAAATTTCCCTTGATGTGTACGGTGACGGATCGAAATACATGACGATCTTCGAGGCCAACACCGGCTTGCTGAAAAGCCCCGACCAGGTTTTCCCCGGGCAGGTGCTGGTTATTCCTGAACTGTAGGAGCGATTTTAATCGCGATTGATTTTAAAGCATTTAAGAAATCGCGATTGAAATCGCTCCTACAGTTTTCCGTGCTCCAGCGGCCGTTCACGGTGCATCAACAACCACTCCGCGCCTTCATCCAGCGCCGCCTGCCCCAGCGCCTTCAAAACCTGCCGCTGGAAAGCGATGTCATCGGAGTGGTCCAGCAATTTCCGGGCCTTCTGAAATACACGGCTCATGAATCCATACTGCTTGATCAGTTCTTTTTCCGCTTTTTTGTGCGAATAGGCGTCCCAGATTCCCGCCACCAGGGGCAGGGCGCCCATCAGCACGAGCAGACCCTGCCGGTATTGACCACTTCCATCCGAGTCTGACAGGTACAACAGCACGGCAATGGTAATGCCCGTCCACAAGCACAGGTTGCCGAGGATCTGGGTGCGCCGGAAACGGGATATGTTGTACATCTGTTTTCGTGAATACCAGGCCAACTGCCCGCGGCCGTGAACGGGCTCGCCAATCCACTCGTCTATGACCCATTTTACCCAGGCAGGATCCGCGGTCCTGCCACGAACCCGGTCCGTACTGGCCTGGCGCATCACGTGGCGAATCCAACCCAGGTCGACGTCCTGCGTCTGCAGAAAATTGTCATAAGCGAACCCGGCCGAAGCCGCGTCCACGACAGCGGACAGGTTCCAGTACAACTGCACCCTCAGGCCCTCGGCCAATGCCCGGTAGTCCAGGTACTTGCGATGCCACTCCCGGTTGCTGCCGATCAGATACACCACCACGCCGGCAAAAAACAAGCCGAGGAAGGTCAACACCATGTAACCCGGGCCGTTGAATTCCGTGTAAACCAGGAACACCAGCCCCATCAGGATTGCCAGTATGTGCAGGGCCCTGAGGCTGCTGTTGACACGCTGCTGATAATGAATGGCCAGGCTGTCAGCGGCCTGGAACAGCTGATCGGTCTCGCGCGCACCGGCGGGTACTTCAAGCTCGCACGCATCACCCAGCAGGCTGGTACTGGATGCCTGGAGCGCTGCCTTTTTGTCTTTCCAGTCGCGGGCAAATCGCTGCAAGCGTTCCAATTGCATCCGGTAGGCTTCCGGCATCCCGGTGGTCCGCTCACCGTCGTTGCGGCTGCTGAACCAGGCGGCTTCAAGGGCAACCAGTCCCTCGGCCGGCGCACCATCTTCGCGGTCCCTGGAACATGCCACATGGTGGACCAGGTCATTTTCGTTGTCGGCCAACAGGCTGGCCTGGGAAAGTACGCCTTCAAACCCTTCCATGACGCCGGTAAGGTGATAATTAACGACCTGCGCGGTGCCGCCGACAGCGCCATTGGGTTTACCGTCCCAAAGCGCCAACAATACCTGGCAGTGGTTTGAAATGAACAGGCCCGCTTGCGCATACAGGCTGTCCCGGCTGATGGGACGGTCACCGGATGAAAGCTCGATGACCCGTGAAGCCCTGGCCAGCAGTGCCTGGAATTCAGCCAGGCTGGCAGCGGTGTCGAAATCCCTTTCATAATCGGCTGGATGCATGGGCAGAACGACCGAAAAAGGAATTCCGAGATCAATAGCCACCCGGGCAACCAGGCTGTCCGCCCCTTCGGCAAGCGCGGTCAGAACTTCCAGTTCAAGGTCGGGATATAAATCGGACAAACCGGTAAAAAGATCCCGCACCCGGTTTTCGAGCGCGGGCTTTTCTGCTTCAACCAGGTCGCGATGACCGGTTACACCAACAACGAGATGCATGAATCCGGAGACAGACGAGCGTCAGTTGCCCCCACCGTTCCTGATCTGCGGATCCAGTGCAATTACGTCACTCCCATTGCTGCAATTCACCACTTCAACGTCGTAATAAACGGTGGCCACTGAGCGGTTGTAATCCTTGATCTTCATCTTGCTATCACGTCAGATCATTGTCGCATGAGCTGAAATTGACATATCCGGAAGACGCATCCGCGCAGAAATCGCTTGCAATATTCGGCATTCAATGGATTACCGGGACTCGGCGGTTGTTTGTGACCCTCTGAGATTCTGAAATTCGAGAGCCTGTAGCCCGACGAGCAACCACCCTTCAGGGTGAAAAACATGTGTGGTTGGGTTCCGGGCTGTATCTCGATGCAGCCGATCTCCCCGCCGGCGCATTGGGCATTGTTCTTGGTTACTACCAACTGACTGCCCTGAACTTCCAGTTCGATGTTGACGGCGCCGAGCGCAAGCGTTGTGGAGCACAGGGCAAGACAGAATACCGCGCCTTTGATTATGAATTTTTTTGTATCAGTCATCTTCAAAACTCCTTGTTTGTAGTGTTCTTATTTGCATAAATTGTATTGCCTGCAGGTCAGGATAAAGCCCGGTTCATAGTATCCCTTGGCAAGCAGTTCGGTCGTCAAATTTTTCGCCGTTTGCTGGTCACCTTCCAGTATAGCCCGCATGACCAGTCCTGCCTGGGCCTGGCAACCCGTGTCCTGGGTATCCGATTCATTTTCCATGCCCGAAAACGCCGGGGTCTCGAACAGATCTTCCCCGCTTTGTTGCCAATACAGGAACCGGGCGTTCGCAATATTCTTCATTAAAGGCGCTGGTTCATTGTCGCCGGCCATCAACCGCTCGAGGTTTTCAATGGCTTCCGACAGCAGGGCACCCGCATCATCCTGCATTCCCGCCCGCCATTCCATTTCCGACCAGGAAAGCAGAAATCGCACCCACTCCAGGTTCCGCTTGAGATTTCCATAGGATTCCGTTTCCAGTACCTGGACCACGGGCCCCCTGATCATCGCCATCTGGGCAAGCGCCTCTTTCGAATGCCCCGACAGGGACAATAAGTCGGCCACCCAGAAATCGCGCATCAGGTAAGAAAACCGGGTATCCAGGTTGCTCGGCTCCATGATGGACAGTTGACCCAGTATCTCTTTGGCCTCGCGATAATTTTCAAGGGCGGTTTCAGTCAGCCCCACCTGGCTCGCTACACTGGCTACACCGGTCAGGGCAAAGGCATAACTTTTCTTCAGATTGACGTTGGCCGGGGAATCTTCAGACTGCTTTTGCGCAATCGCGACGCTTTCCTGGCGGGAAATCAGGGCGCCGCCGAGGTCACAAACCTGCATCTGGGTATCAGCCAACCAGGCCAGGGCCGTGCTCAATTCGACCTGGTAAGCCGGCTCGTCGGGTACCATCCGGATGACTTGCTTGTTCAACTCAACCGCGGCCTTAATGTTGGCCAGTGCGCTTTCGGTATCGTTGCTGCGGCGCTCGACGGCCAGCGCAGCGAGATTACTGAGCGCATAAGACTTTTCCATCAACCATCTCGGATTATCCGGCTCCATTTCAACCAGGCGGTTGGCATGTTCCAGGTACATGTTGAATGCCTTTTCGGCACTGTCGAACTCGCCCGCGTCCAGCTGGACATATCCCAGCCAGAAATCCGCGTTTCCCAGTTCGTACAGGTATTCGGCATTCTCCGGGTTGCGCCGGTGCAACTCCGCCAGGATGTCACGTGATGTACTGAACGCCGCCTGTGCCTTGGCCAGGTCTCCCTGGTCCTTGCTGACTTCCCCCAATTGGCGCCAGACCTGCGCTTGCTGGGTGAGGGATTCGTCCGTCAACTCTTCCGGGTTCAGGGTCTCCAGATATTCGCTGACCTGGCTTCCCATCCCCTCGAGGATGTCCAGGCGCCCTACTTCATCCAGCTTGGTCTTGAGGTCACCCACCATGTACCCGACCAGTTCTTCCGCGTGTTCACGCCGGTTTTCGGCCGCATTCCTGGCGGTTATCGCAATCACCGCCAGGGCCGTCATCACGAGCGCGATGGCCATCGCCGTTCCGGCGGACGCCATCCACAGGCGGTGCCGCCTTTGCATATCCCGCCGGCGCAGCTCGTCCAGCCGGATTCCCAGGATCCCGGAGATGATCTTGAGTTTCGCCAGCAACTTTCCATCCGCCCATTTGCGGGCGTCGGCGGCCAGCGGCTCGCGGATGGTGCCATTCTCATCGGTGATCAAGGACTCGGGAAAACACTGCTCATTCTCATCCTGCGTTTGCGGATCCCCATCCACGATCATGGCAAATATCCGGTCGTCCCGTCCCAGGCTGCGGAAATACCGGACCTCTTCGTTGACCCAGATGGATTTTGCCGATGAGGGCGAACAGATCACGATCAGGGCTTCGGAAGCTTCCAGGCTTTCCTTGACCTTGGCGCTCAGATCGGAGGCCGATGACAGCTCTTCACGGTCGCGGAATACCGGGGTCAGACGCCGGGGAACCGGGCCGAATGCTCCCTGCGTGCCGACCAGCCGCCGCGGCACCCGGTACCCTTCGACTGCACGTTGCAGCCACGCACTCCAGTCCTTGTCCCGGTGGCTGTAGCTGATGAATGCCTTGTAACGAGGCTCCCTGAATGTTCCCATCCTGTAATTAAACACCAAACGGACTTGCAACGGGATGCCTATCTGACAAAATAGCCGCCATGACAAGCTGCATGGTGTATCGCTCCGACAAGAAAGCCGAGACATACCTGTACCTCAGCGACGGGTTGGATTTTGCTGACCTGCCGGAAGATTTGCAGCAGCGATTCGGTGTGCCTGCCCTGGTCATGCGGCTGGAATTGTCGGCGGAGAGGAAGCTGGCGCGGGTGGATGTGGTCCGGGTGCTGGAAAGCCTGGCGCAGCAGGGTTTTTATTTGCAACTGCCCCCTGAATTACCGGTGGAAGACGAAATCGCCCGCCATTTTTCCTGAAGCAGGAAGGTTTTTACCGGGCCACTACCCAGTTTAGCGTGTACCAGTGGCCACGTTGACCGATTCGATCCCCACCGCTTCGGCGGCGTCGAGAATGATGACCAGCGACTCAGTGTCGGCATCGGGGTGAGCAGCGACAATCAATGGCGCGTCAGGTTTTTCTGCTTTCTCGCGCTCGAGGTTGGCCTGAACCGCACGGGGTTCGAGAACCCGGCCCTTCAGACTGATCAGGTTTCCGCTGTCTATCCTCACGACAATTGGGCCCTTGTCCTTCTGTATTTCCTTCGGCGGAGAATTGGAGGGACGCGAAACCTCCAGGCCCTGCTCTTTGACGAAGGAGGTCGTGACGATAAAGAAAATAAGCATGATGAAAACGATATCCAGCATCGGGGTGATGTTGATTTCCACCTCGTCCTCGTTGTGGCGTTTACGCTTGATCATCCCGTGTCTTGATGTCCATTGCCGGCGAAGCCGTTCACCATGCCGGTATCCAGGGCCGGTTTGGTTCGGCTGAATCAGGGTGAGAATACCACCCGGCTCCCACTGGCAGGAAGCGGGTTTGTTCGCGCAGACCCGCTTGTCTGTGCCTGGGGGGCTTGTCATACTGAGGAGCGAACTGGCCTGCCGCCATGGCTGCCATCCCGCCAGAAAGGTGATGAATGAGACGATTGGGACCCGATTTGAGTGCAACTACCAGGAATATGACGCTGAACATCAGCCCAGGCCCGGAAGCCGCCGCCTTGTCTGCCGCAATTGACCTGGCCGATAGCATCCGGGCCGCGGTTGTCGCTCGCGGCTTTTGCACCATCGCGTTCAGCGGGGGTCGCAGCCCCGGAAAAATGTTGTCCGAACTCTCCCGGCAACAGGTCCCGTGGCAATTGGTGCATGTTTTCCAGGTTGACGAACGTGCGGCCCCGGAGGGCAGCACCGAACGAAACTGGACCGGCTTGCGGGAAAACTTCATCGACCACATCGACATCCCGGCAGAGAATATCCACCCGATGCCGGTCGATTGCGGGGATCTCGAGGCGGCGGCCGATCGGTACAGCGCCGACCTGGCCAGCATTGCGGGCCAACCGCCTGTTTTCGACATTGTGCACCTCGGGCTTGGTGGCGATGGCCATACCGCATCACTCGTACCCGACGACCCGGTGCTGAACGAAACCGCGAAAGATGTCGCTGCAACCGGAACGTACCAGGGATGCCGGCGCGTCACGCTGACCTACCCCTGCTTGCGCCGGGCGCGCCAGTTGCTCTGGTTCGTAACCGGGGAAGACAAGGCGGCTATGCTCTCCCGGCTGCGACACAATGACCGGACCATCCCTGCGGGTAGACTGGGCCACGACCGCAACCTGATTTACGTCGATGTTTCGGCCGCACCGGAAACACCAGCGACCCCGCCTTCGCCGGTTTTGACCATTGATGTGGGCGGAAGCCATGTCAAGTTGATGGACAGCATCAACCGGCAGCGCCGCCAGTTCGACTCCGGCCCCCGGCTAACCGCCAGGCAGATGTGCGAAGGCGCATTGGCCCTGGCTGCGGATTGGGATTATTCCGCCGTGTCCATAGGTATCCCGGCTCCGATCCGGAATAACCGGCCATTATCGAACCCGCCGAACCTGGGCGACGGCTGGATTGAGTTTGATTATGCGGCTGCTTTCGGCAAGCCGCTCAAAATACTGAACGACGCCGCCATGCAGGCCCTGGGAAGCTACCTCGGCGGAAAAACGCTCTTTCTCGGCCTGGGTACCGGCCTGGGTTCCGCGATGGTCACGGAGCACCGGGTTGCACAGATGGAATTGGGCCACATGCCGTACCGCAAGAAAAAGACCTTCGAGGATTATGTTGGTGAGCGCGGCTTACAGCGATTGGGCGAAGAGAAATGGCGCAAGCACGTATCGCGCGTGGTCCAGATTTTGCAGAACGCCTTATTGCCCGAGGAAGTGATTCTGGGAGGAGGCAATGTGCGGCTTATTGCTGAACTTCCCAGGGGATGCCGCCGCGGCAACAATGAAGATGCATTCCTGGGCGGGTTCCATCTCTGGGAAAACGAATTGATCGAAATCTGAAATGCTGCCGGGCAGCCTCAATACAGTGCATCAAAATGCCGCGCGAACTGACCACAATAATGAAACCGGCCGCACAGACGATGCAGGCCGGGTTGCCGGTGGGAATCTGACCCTGGACCGGGGTCAGGAAACGCCTGGTGGATCATGCAAGGGCGGGAAGGGCAGAAAATCCGCCGGAGCATGTACCCGGGAATTTCCAGTCAGAACTACTCTACAGTCACCGACTTGGCGAGGTTTCTCGGTTGGTCCACATCCGTGCCGCGCAAAACCGCTACATGATAAGCAAGCAACTGCAACGGAATGGTCAGCACCACGGGCGCCAGCAGTTGCCCACCGGTATCCAGCTCGATGATCTGGCCATGCCTTTCTTTCAGGCTGGAGACCGCGTTGGCGTCGGCGATCACGTACATTTGCCCGCCCCTGGCACGGACTTCTTCGATGTTGCTGATGAGCTTTTCGAGCAGGCGATTGTTGGGCGCAACCGCGACCACCGGCATATCGTGGTCGACCAGCGCCAGCGGACCGTGCTTGAGCTCTCCGGCCGGATAGGCTTCCGCGTGAATGTAGGAGATTTCTTTCAGCTTCAGCGCGCCTTCCATTGCAACCGGGTAGTAACTACCGCGTCCGAGAAAGAGCGCATGGTGTTTTTCCACGAATTGTTCCGCCAGCAATGCGATCCGGCCGTCCAGTTGCAGCGCGCTGAGGACCAGGCGCGGAAGCTGGTGTAGTTCCCGGGCCCATCCGGCGATCCGGCTTGCCTCGACCCGGCCGGAAAGCTGGGCCAGTTCCAGCACCAGCAACTGCAGCGCAACCAGCTGGGTGGTGAACGCCTTGGTGGACGCAACACCGATTTCCAGTCCGGCGCGCGTCATCAGCACCAGGTCGGCTTCCCTGACGATCGAACTTTCCGGGACATTGCAAATGACCAGGGAAGCGAGGTAACCCGATTTCCTGGCGTGACGCAAAGCCGCAAGTGTATCCGCCGTCTCGCCGGAATTGGAGACAGCTACGAACAGGGCATTCTCCGGGACCACCGGGTTGCGGTAGCGATATTCACTGGCGACTTCGACCATGCACGGAATACCGGCGAGTTCTTCCAGCTGATAGCGCGCCACCAGCCCGGCGTGATAGCTGGTGCCGCAGGCGACGATGTGAACCTGCCTGACCCGCCTGAGGATCTCGTCCGCACCGACGCCGAAAATATTGGGCAGCACGAAGTCCGGTCCGATACGGCCTTCCAGCGTCGAGGCAATAGCGTCGGGCTGTTCGTAAGATTTCTTTTTGCATGTAGTGGCGGTATTCACCGCGCGAGGTGGCATCCGCGGCGAGATCAGCCTTCTTCACGGGCCGGTCAACGCTGCGGTCTTCCCGGTCACGGATTTCGTAACTGTCGGTGTCCAGGCGGACCACATCACCTTCTTCCAGGTAGATGAAAACGATTGGTCACGGACAGCAGGGGATGAGCATCCGAAGCCAGGTAGTGTTCCTGGAAACCGATGCCGAGGACCAGCGGACTGCCCGCACGTGCACCGACGATCACGCCCGGCTCTTCGGCACGAACCACGGTAATCGCATACGCACCCCTGATCCGCAAAACGGCTTTGCGCACTGCGCGAAAACAGGTCGTTGCCTTTCCGCACCAGGTCGTGGACCAGGTGAACCATCACCTCGGTATCGGTTTCGGAGCTGAATTCATAACCCGCAGCCAGCAGTTCAGCGCGCAAATCGTCGTGGTTTTCTATGATGCCGTTATGAACCAGCGCAATCGATCCGTGCGATACGTGCGGATGTGCGTTGGCAGTGCTGGGGACCCCGTGGGTGGCCCAACGCGTGTGAGCAATTCCGCAATGACCTTCAAGTGGCTGCTCCTCGAGCAATGCTTCCAGGTCGCGCACTTTACCCTTGGTTCGCCGGATGCCCAGGCCGCCATCGTGCTGCAGCGCGATGCCGGCTGAATCGTAACCCCGGTATTCCAGCGTATGCAGCCCGGATATCAGGATTTCGCCGACGTTGCGATGTGCGGAAGCCGCTACGATGCCACACATGGTCTATTCTTCCTTTTTCTTGACGGGGCGTTTCCACCCGGTGATGCTGGTCTGCCTGGCGCGGCTGACCGTCAATGCCTCAGCCGGCGCATTCTTCGTTACCGTTGAACCGGCGCCGATCGTTGCGCCCCGGCCAACCGTGACCGGGGCGACCAGTTGCGTATCCGAACCGATGAAGACATCGTCTTCGATAACGGTCTGGTGCTTGTTGGCCCCGTCATAATTGCAGGTAATGGTTCCGGCGCCGATGTTGACGCGCTGGCCGATCGTGGTATCCCCCAGGTAACTCAGGTGGCTGGCCTTGCTGCCTTCGCCCAATTTGGCGTTCTTGGTCTCGACAAAGTTCCCCACCCGGCAACCTGCGGAAAGCACGGTTCCCGGACGCAGACGGGCGAACGGCCCGATGTCACAGGCCCCGGTCGTCGTGACGCCTTCCAGCACACTGTGCGCGTGAATCGTGGTCCCTGCGGCCAGGTCACAGTCTGCAAGGACGCACCCGGGCCCGATGGATACGCCGTCACCAAAGCGGTTTGCACCTTCGAGGACGACGTTGATATCAACACACACATCCAGGCCGGCCTCGACAGTGCCCCGAACGTCGAGGCGGTCAGGATCAATCACCTGGATTCCGGCATCCAGCAATTCCCGGGCCCTGCGCCGCCGGTAGCGTTTTTCCAGTTCGGCCAGTTGGCGGTGGTCGTTCGCGCCCTGCAAATCGCGGTAATCCGCGGGCGATAACACCGTGTTACCTCGCCGCTTTCCGAACGCGCCATGGAAAAGATATCCGGCAGGTAGTACTCCTGCTTGCTGTTGTCGCATTCCAGGCTGTCCAGCCACCGGCGCAAGCGGGTCGAATCGACCATGATGATGCCGGTGTTTACTTCCTTGATGTCATGCTGATACGGCGTTGCATCGTGGTGTTCCACGACTCCGATGATGTTTCCGCCCGGATCGCGCAGGATGCGGCCATAACCGGTCGGATCTTCCAGTTCCATGGTCAGAAGGGCCAGGGGCAGGTTTTTTTCCACCACCAGTTCCGACAGCATGGCCGCCGGGATCAGGGGATGATCACCCAGCAGCACCAGCACCGTGGCTTCGTCGGGGATTCCGGGCATGGCCGCCATGACTGCGTGACCGGTGCCTCGCCTTTCACTCTGGAGCACCCAGGTAACCCGGTAGCTGCTGCACGCCTCCATGACCTGATCGGCGCCGCTTCCGACGACCACGTGGACCTGTTCCGGCTGCATGGAAATCGCGGTATCGAGCAGATGCATCAACATCGGCCGGCCGCCCACCTTCTGCAACATTTTGGGCAGGCGGGATTTCATCCGGGTCCCTTCGCCGGCGGCGAGGATGACAATATGCAGGGGCTTGCTCATCGGTTCAGGCAAATCTCGAAGGGGGCACAGGCGGACAGTATAGCCGCATCGACCAGTACGCTCTAGGGAACCGCTGATCACATGGCGCGGAGCGTGTTTCTGCAGAAAACACAACAGCAGAGACAGCTTTATGGATGCGGCAGGTATGCATTATAGTTGCGGTACCCAGAAACCAAGGCCGATCGTGAATCCAGCTCTTTTTTGTCTCATCCTGTTCCTGTGTCCGTTCGCCTCAGCCAGTGCCGACGTATCTCACTGGACAACCAACAACGACCAGTTGATCCTGCAGGATGTGCCGGAAATTCCGGCTGCCCTGGTCGAGCGTCTCAACCAGTACCAGAGCGTCCGTTCAGCCGCCTTCCTGGACTGGACCCGGGACAGCAAGGGCATTTATATCCGGACCCGTTTCGGAGACATCAGCCAGGTTCACAAAGTCAACGCTCCCGGGGCGCCCGGGTGCAGCTCACCTGGCTCAGGGAACCCGTCGGGCAGGTGTTACGACGCACCCAGGCCGATGAACTGGTTTTCACCATGGACGAGGGTGGCGGCGAACGGGACCAGGTTTTCCTGTTTGACCCCAAAACAGCTTCCAAAACCCGCCTGAGCAGTGGCGAGTCCCGCAACCGGCTGCTGGTTTGGAGCCGGAACGGCCAGTGGCTGGCATTCCAGTCAACCCGGCGCAATGGGCGCAGCAACGACATCTGGATGATGGACCCCGACCGCCCGGACAGCGCGGAGTTGGTGCAGGAGGCGCCGGAGGGCTCGTGGCTCGGCCCCGCCGATTTCAGCCGGGATGGAAAATACCTGCTGGTGCAGCAGGCGCTGACGGTCAGCGACTCCCGGATTTACGTCCTCGACCTCAGGACCCGCGAACTTGCAATCTGCTCGCGGGCAGCCCCGAGTTCCCGACCGCCAATCGCGCCGTCTGTTTCGACCGGAAAGGCGAAGGGTTCTATTTCATCTCCAACGCCCGCGGCCGTGCAGCAGAACTGGCCTGGAAGTCGCTGGATCCGGCGGTTCCCGCCAGCGTACCTGACCGCGGGAATACCCTGGGATGTTACCGAATTCGCGATCAGTGATGACGGTAAACGGGGTGCGTTCATCACCAACGAAGAGGGCATGAGCCGCCTCTACCTGTTCGACACCAGGACCGGGCAATTCGCGCAGGTAGGTAAAATTCCGGTGGGAATCATCTCGGGTATCAAGTTCAGTCCGGACAACCGCCAGCTCGGGATGACCCTGAACACGGCGCAAACACCCAGTGACGTTTACGTGCTGAACCTGGGCAAGTCGCCAAAGAAATCAAAATCCCTGGTGCGCTGGACATTCAGCGAAGTGGGTGGCCTGGACACCCGTTCATTCGTCGAACCGGAGCTGATTCGCTACCCGACTTTCGACTTCCAGGGCGAAGAACCCCGAACCGTGCCGGCATTCGTTTACCGCCCCAAGGACCAAAGGGCCGCACCCGGTCGTCATCTACGTTCACGGCGGTCCTGAAAGCCAGTACAAACCCGCGTTCGACAGCACGATCCAGATGTGGGTCGCCGAATTGGGAACGGCAGTGATCGCACCGAATATCAGGGGATCCAGCGGCTATGACATCGAGTACCTGTCGCTGGATGATGGCGACAAGCGGGAGGATGCGGTCAAGGATATCGGCGCACTGCTGGACTGGATCCGGGCCCAGCCCGATCTCGATGCCGGCCGGGTCGCCATCTATGGCGCCAGTTACGGCGGTTACATCGTCCTGGCATCGGCCGTGCGCTACAGCGACCGCCTCAGGGCCGGGATCGACGTGGTCGGAATCAGCAATTTCGTGACGTTTCTCGAAAATACCGAGGATTACCGGCGCGAGTTGCGCCGCCAGGAATACGGCGACGAGCGCGACCCGGAAATGCGTGCACTGCTCGAGCAAATCAGCCCGCTGAACCACGTTGACCGGATCGACGTGCCGTTGCTGGTGGTCCAGGGCCGTAACGATCCCCGCGTCCCGGCCAGTGAATCCGAACAGATCGTCCAGGCGATGCGCGAACGTGACCGGCCGGTCTGGTACATCGAGGCCCTGAACGAGGGGCACGGTTACAACCGCAAGGAAAACATCGACGTCTACGAGCAGGCCACCATCCTTTTTCTGCAAAAATACCTCGTTGAGTAGCCTCAGAAGTCGAGTTCCAGGTTTCGCTCAGCCACAACCACGCCGTTGGCGTCGGCGTAAAGCCAGCTTCCCGGCCTGATCGTGACGCCCGCAAAGGTCACGTTGACGTTGCGCCTTCCTTCTCCGCGTTTTTCGGTTTTTACCGGGTGGATGTTCAGCGCCTTGACGCCGAGATCAATGGTCTCGAGGATCTCGACATCACGCACGCAACCGTTGATCAGCAATCCCTGCCAGCCGTTTTCGACCGCTGCGGCGGCCAGCAGGTCACCCAGCAGCGCATGGCGCAGTGATCCGCCGCCATCCACCACCAGCACCCGGCCGGCGCCCGGTGAGCGGACGGCGTCGCCGACCAGCGAATTGTCTTCGAAACACTTGATGGTGACGATTTCGCCGCTGAACTTTTCCTTTCCGCCAAAATCGGCGAACAGCGGTTCCAACACGGAAATTTCATCGATGAATTCATCGCAGATATCAGGGACGGACCAGGACATGAACGGCTGCCTTTTTGTTTCGGAATTGAAGGCTCCATTATACGGAAGGCGGTATCAGAGGGAATTTTTCAATCGGCAGAGCAGCATCATGCTCTGACCTTTCCCCCGCAATTGATACCAAAGATATTCCGGGCGCAACAGCATGCGGCAATATGGATCAATTGACTGCTGCCGGTCATTGCTCCAGGGCGCCCCCGTCAATGGCCATCAAGGTCTGCAGCAGCACGTTGGCGCCATTGCCCATGTCTTCGGGGCGGGTAAATTCTTCCGGTGAGTGGCTGATGCCGCCCACGCTGGGGACGAAGATCATTCCCACCGGCGCGATGCGGGCAATATCCTGGGCATCGTGACCAGCCCCGCTGGGCATCAGGCGGGCGCTCAGGCCCAGCTCGGCGGCAGCCTGGTCGATCAGGGCGCGGATGCGCTCATCGGTCAACGCCGGTACAGCGTCAAAATCAATAGATTGGAACGTAATGTCGGTGCCATTTCTGGCCGCGATGGCAGCAGCCTCCTGCTCGATATGCTGGAACATGGAGATGATCACGGCATCCGACAGGTCACGAATCTCCAGGCTCATGACGACCTTGCCGGGTATCACGTTGGGTGCGCCGGGCTGGGCCTGTATCCTGCCGACCGTGCCGACCTGGTTTCCCGGGGTTTGTGTAACGACCCGGTTGACGGCCTGTATCAGCTCGGCTGCGCTGAGCAGGGCATCATGGCGCATGTTCATTGGCGTCGTACCCGCATGGTTGGCCACACCGGTAATGACCACGTCCCACCACTTGATGCCAACGATGCCTGTAACCACGCCAATATCAATGTTTTCGTTTTCGAGAACGGCGCCCTGCTCGATGTGCAACTCAAGATAGGCGGCAACGTCGCCAGGTGACCGGCGGGCTTCGGCCAGCCGCTCCGGGTTACCGCCGATGTGACGGATGCCTTCTCCCGTGGTCAGGCCACTGTGACTGACCACCTTCAATGCATCGGCGCCCAGTTGCCCGGTCATCCCGCGGCTGCCGCTGAGGCCGCCCTCTTCATCCGCAAAAACCACCACTTCCAGCGGATGACGCAGGGTCACGCCCTGTTCGTGCAACACCTGCGCCACCTCGATGGCGCCAATAACGCCGACGTCACCATCGTAGTTGCCACCGCCCGGCACGGAGTCGATATGTGAGCCGAGCATAATCGGGTGGCAGGTTTTCACTGCCTGAACGAAAACCAATAAGGTTTCCGGCGGTATCAATCGTGACCTGCAATCCCGCCTGGGACATGAGACCGGTGATGTATTCCCGCCCATCGAGGTCGGCCTGGCTGAAAGCGACGCGGCTGACACCGCCTTCAGGATTCCGGCCAAACACGGAGAGTTCCATGATGTGCTGTTCGATGCGATCAGGCTGGACGTGCAGGTCTGGCGTTGCGCTTAATGCTGCGACCGGGAAACCCGGCAATGTGACTATGAAAGCGGACAAAAGCAGAGTGGTCTTCAGTGACATTGAATCTTCCCCAGGCAAGCGTTCTCAACGATACTCCAGGCGAATTTCTGAAGCAATGTACCTTCAGCCCATTGAATCAGCGAGGTGAATATGTGACGACAGGTATTTTCGCGCGCAAAGCCTCCACCATACGGAAGGCGGTATCATTGGGAATCAAAGTCACGAATGGAGTTTTTCATGTTCAAAGACAAGACGGTTTGGATCACCGGCGCCTCTTCCGGAATCGGCGAGGCGCTGGCCCTTCAGTTCGCTTCCGAGGGGGCCAGGATCGTACTCTCGGCGCGGCGCGAAAGCGAACTCGAACGTGTGCGCGAAGCATGTACCGGGCAGGGCTTGCCCGTGGAAAGCGTGCTCGGTGCTGCCGCTGGACGTAACCGATTTCGATTCCATGCCGGCGGCGGTAGAGCGCGTTTGCGAAACATTCGGGCGCATCGATATGCTGATCAACAACGCGGGTATCTCCCAGCGCTCGCTGTGCGTTGATACCGACATGTCGGTTTACAGAACGATTTTCGAGGTCGACGTATTGGGCCAGATCGCCTTGACCAAGGCCGTGCTGCCCCTGATGCTGGAACAGGGCAGTGGCCACATTGCGATCACTTCGTCGGTCGCCGGCAAGATCGGCGTTCCGCTGCGCACCGGTTATTGCGCCGCCAAGCATGCCGTCATGGGATTTTATGACGCGCTGAGGGCTGAAACGGCCAGCAAAGGCGTCCGGGTCACGACCATCACGCCGGGTTATATCAACACCAATGTCGCGATCAATGCGTTGAACGGTGACGGCAGCACGTTCGGACGGACCGACAAGAACATCGCCAACGGCATGGACGTGACCCGTTGCGCCCAGGTCATCATGGAGGGTTTCCGCAAGGGCACGCCTGAAATCGCCGTCGGCGAAGGCATGGAGATGAAAGCGTTGTGGCTGAAGCGGTTTTTTCCCGGGACGGTGTTCAAAAAAGTGGCCAAGATGGCCTGAAAGACCGCTTATTTCTGCGCCAGCAACCATTTGCGCAGGCGGTTCGAGTCGCCGAACGGCGTGAGCTTGCCGAAGGAGTTCAACAATACGATGGATACGGGCTCACCTTCTATGGTCGCCCGCATGACCAGGCAGCGTCCGGCTTCGTTGATGTAACCGGTTTTGCTCAGCGCGATGTCCCAACTCGGGTTTTTCAGCAGGCGGTTGGTGTTGTTGTAAACCAACGGACCGCGCTTGGAGTAAGGCCTGACTTCCATTTTCTGCGTGGTGCTGGCCTGCCGGATCAGCGGATAACCGTTGGCGGCGGTGACCATCCTGGCCAGGTCTTCGGCAGTGGACAGGTTTTCCGGGTTCAATCCCGCCGGATCGGAAAAACGGCTGGAACTCATGCCAAGGCCGGCCGCTTTCCTGTTCATCGCCTCCACGAACGCCTGGGTTCCACCCGGGTAGTTTCTGCCCAGGGCCGCAGCCGCGCGGTTTTCCGAGGCCATGATCGCGATCAGCAGCATATCGCGCCGCGACAGCGTGGCGCCGGGTTCGAGGCGGGATCCGGTCAGCTGGACCAGGTCGCGATCCGCCCTGGTCACGGTGATTTTCTCATCCAGGTCCAGGCCCGAATCGAGGACGACCATCGCGGTCATCAACTTGGTGATGGAAGCGATCGGCCGGACGGCGTTAACGTCCTTGCCGTAAATCACGTTGCCCTCGGCATCGATGACCAGCGCCGAGGCGGACTTTAACTGCGGATCCCCCTTGAGGTTGGTAAAACCCGATGCAAGCGCTTCACCGGGTTGCATCCCGGCCAGCGCCAACAACAGTACGGATAACGTGGCTGAAAAGGTGTTCACGATCCAACGCCGCACCGGGCGCCGGGCCTGAAAGCCGGGATTATCAGACCTCATACACAATTTTTCCATCCACAATGGTCGTCAGGACCGGGATGTTCTTGATTTCGTCAGCCGGGACATCGTGCGGGTCGGCGGCCAGGATCACCAGGTCGGCCAGTTTGCCGGGCACGATGCTGCCCTTGATGTCTTCTTCCATCGAGGCATAAGCGCCGTTGATCGTGCAGATTTTCATCGCCTCGCTGACCGTGATGCGCTGGTTCGGGCCCCAGACCCTGCCTTTGAAATCCTTGCGCGTGACCATGCTCTGGATCGCCATCAGCGGCTCGAAGGGCCCGGGCGTATAGTCCGAGGCCGGCGCCACCGGGATGCCGTAGTCGAGGAACGAGCGATGCGCGAACATCCATTGCATTTTTTCGGGGCCGTAATCCACCCACTTGTTGCCGTGGTAATGGGCGTAGGTATAAAACGGCGTTGGAATGGAACCGGTGTCCTTGATTCGTCTGCAGCAGTTCCGGGTTGACCAGCGAACAGTGTTCCAGCCGGAACCTCGGGTTGGGCCCTTCCCAGCCCTGCAGGACGCGCTCATAGCTGTTCAGCGCCATGTCGATCGTGACATCGCCATTGACGTGGATGCCGATTCGCCAGCCATTCTGCACGGCATCATCGACCGCGGCGTCGATTTGCTGCCTGGTTCATGGTCAGGATGCCGTAGTCATCCGGCCTGCCGTTGAACGGCGTGCTCATGCGCATCGTGCGTTCCGAAGCCGAGCCGTCAGCCGCGTACTTGACCGCGCCGAAGCGGATCCAGTCGTCGCCGAAACCGCTGCGGATCCCGGCGGCTTTCAGGTTGGCGATACAGGGGAGACTCGCCATACGGCATGAACGAAATACGGGTGAGCAGTTCGCCCGCGGCCCGGGCATCCTGGTAAGCCACCAGGCTCTCGACGATAGCCCCATGCATCCGTCGTCGAAGTCATGCCGGCAGCCGCCATGGCGCGTGACATCAGCGCGACGCCCTGCTGCCGGACGGCCCGGGTGATCTCGGGCCATTCACCCGCCTTGCGGATCACGTCCAGATAGGCTTTTTCGGCCACCCACCCGGTGAGCTCGCCATTCTCCCGCCCGAAGCTTCCGCCCTGGGGATCAGGGGTATTGACGGTAATCCCGGCGACTTCCAGTCCTCTGGTGTTGACGACCGCCGTGTGCCCGCCGCGATGCTTCACGATGGCCGGCTGATCCGGTACCGCCTGGTCCAGGTCGTGACGGTTGACCGGCCGTCCCTCGATCAGTTTCGTATCGTCGTACTTGTTGCCGATGACCCACTGCCCCGGCGGCGTTACCGCGGCCTGGGCGTGCATGGCAGCCTGTATTTCGGCAATGCTGCGCAGGTTGACGTCCGCGCCGGTGACTTCACCAGCGCCGTCCGGATGGCTGTGGGCATCGATAAAGCCGGGTGTAACTGTCATCCCGGCACCATCGATTACCCGGGTATCCGGCCCTACCAGGGATTTCAGTTCTTCGTTCGAACCCACGGCAATGATGCGGTTGCCCAGCACCGCGACCGCTTCGGCCAGGGGGCGGGAACCGTCCATCGTGTAAATCCGCGCGCTCTTGATCAACAGGTCGGCCTGGACCGGCCCGGCGCCGGTCTGAGCCTGCAAAATGGCCGCCGGGGAAAGCGCCAGGCCTGCGCCGGCCAGGCCGGAACCTGAGATGAATTTTCTTCTTTTCATTTTGGGAGCCTCTGTTCAGTTTTACCCGTCATCTTACTGACTATGATGATCAGCGCCAGGCCGACCACGAAACCCGGAATCACTTCCAGCAGATCGTAGAAATAAGGCTTCAGCCACAGCACCCACGCGACCGTCGTGAAAAACCCGCCCAGCATGCCGGCCAGCGCGCCCTGCAGGGTGGTGCCCGGATACCATGCGGCACACAACAATACCGGCCCGAAAGCCGCTCCCAGCCCCGACCAGGCGAACAGCACAAACCAGAAAATCAGCGGGGTCTGGTTCAGGGCAAAAACGATCCCGATGACACCGATGACCACGGTGACCAGCTTGCCGCGATTGGCCAGGGACGCAGTCGCTCAGCTGCGAGCCGCGGATTTTCTGCCAGTAGTCGCGGACGACGGCGCTCGATGCCAGGATCAACAGGCTGTCCACGGTCGACATGATCGCGGCCAGCACCACCACCATCATGATCCCGCCGAGCACCGGGTGCAGCAGCGTCGTGGAGATGACGGGTAATATGGTTTCCGGGTCTTCCAGGCCGGGAAACAGCGCGCGGCCCGCCATGCCGGTCAGCACGGCGCCGAGATCGAACAGCAGGATCACGACCACGGAGATCGCCATGGCCGGCACCAGGCTTTTCTCGGAACGCGCAGACATGAATCGCACCATCAACTGCGGAACGCCCATGAAAGGCAGGCCTACCGCCAGGAAACTCAGGATTCCGACCAGTGCCACCGTGCTTTTTCCCTCGGGGCCCCATGGCGTACAGCAAACCCGGGTCCTGGCTGTCAAGAGCGGAGAGCACCGAGGACCAGCCACCCGCGGCGTCGATCGCGATCAGGGGCACGATGATCAGCCCCAGCAGCATCAGGATTCCCTGGAACAGGTCGGTCCACGCAACCGCCTTGTAACCCCCGACCAGGGTATAGAGGATGATGACACCCGCACCCACCAGGACGCCGCTTGAATAATCCAGGTCGGTGAATCCCGCAAAAGCCTTCCCGGTCGCAACCATTTGCGCCGCGACGTAGGCCCCCACCATCACGATGATGATCAGCACGCTGACTTTTCTGAGCACCTGCTTCCGGTCATCGAAACCGGGCGGTCAGCACGTCCGGCACCGTAATGGAATCGTACTCGTCGGACATGCGCTTGATCCGGCGGGACAGCAGCAACCAGGACAGCGCGATACCCACCACTTCGCCCGCCACGACCCAGAATGCCTGCGCGCCGGCCACGTAGCCCATGCCGGTCAGGCCCAGCAGCAGCCAGCCGCTTTCCCCGGTGGCATTGGTGCTGAAAGCGACCACCCAGGGCGGCAGCTTCTTGCCGGCGATGAAATAGCCGCTCATGGAATGGGTTTCCTTGCGGCTCCAGAGCGCAAAGCCGGCGAGTACCGCCAGGTAAATGACAAAGACTATGGTGACTACCGACATGGGCAAAACTGCATACAATGACCTACCGTAATCAATTTCCCGGCAACAGTATTGCAGCAGAAACCCATATCAACAAACCCAATTACGCAAAACCGGCGACGGGGGCGCCGCGAAGTCCGGCGATTGATGGTTCGCTGTTTATCAATTTATACTTCGGAAGCGACGCCGGAGCCGCCCGCATGATGCAAAACACATGAAGCCTTTCTTCCCCTGCCTGGCACTGGCATTGATCAGTGTAACCACTGCGCTGCTCAGCGACCCCCTGGTGCGTGAACCCCTGTTCCGGATCGAAAGAAGCAAGAATGCCAATATCATCCAGTACGACGCGCAGATCGGGCCGGACGGCAAGCTCAATTCGGAGCGGCCCATCGTTGCCTACTGGGTCCGCCTGGCTGAAGAAGGCCAGGTCAAGCCGCTTTCCTGGTTACAGAGAAAATTCGCGTTTGGTTTTGATGCGGACTACAACCCGGTCAACGACAGCGCCTCCATGGAGATGGAAGTTGACATTGGACGGTCGATAACGGTGGTTCGTGACGGTGATAGATACCGCGCCAGGACGACCATTGGCCGCTGGGAAGCCTTTCTCGACAGGATTTACATAAAGGCGCATAAACACGGTCTGTTAATCACCGTTGAATACGTCGATGTGTTCGGCCAGGACGTGAACACCGGGGAAGAAAGATTCGAGCACTTTGTGCCCTGAAGGAAGGCAAGCCTTCAGAACATTGACGAACCGTCGACATCCTCTTCCGTGGTCCTGACCCTGCAGGGAATGAAATCGCCGGTGATCATCTGGTCATAGGACAGGCCCGGACCCACCATGGGGTAGACCCCGGCATCCGGATCGATGATAACCTCCAGGAAGGCCGGGCCGGGAAATGCCAGCCACTCACCGATCGTCTGTTCCAGTTTCTTTCTGTCGTCCAGGCGAACGGCGTACTGGAAACCATCGGCCTCTGCCGTCTTGACGAAGTCCTTGCTGCGCAGCGACTTGTCACTGGCGGACATGCGCCCCTCGTAGAACAGCTTTTGCCACTGCCGGACCATGCCGTCACCGAAATTGTTCAGGACCAGGACCTTTACCGGAAGCCCGTAGGTCGTGGCGGTTTCCAGTTCGCCCAGGTTCATGCGGATACTCGCATCCCCGTCGACATCGATCACCAGGTGTTCACGGGCGGCAAACTGGGCGCCGATCGCAGCCGGCAAGCCAAAACCCATCGTGCCCATGCTTCCCGAAGTCAACCACAGTCGGGCGTGCTTGAAGTCGAAATACTGGGCGGCCCACATCTGGTGCTGTCCCACGCCGGTCGTGATGATGGCGTCGCCGCCGGTAATGGTATTGATCGCCTCGATGACCGCGTAAGGCTGGATCATCTCACTGTCACGGTTATAGTTGAGGGCGTATTTCTGTTTCAAAGCCCTGACTTCGTCATGCCAGCGGCTGAAGTTGGGGGCAACCCGGTGCCGCACTCCATACTCGTAGATTGCCGTCAAATCCGCCTTCAAAACCCCGACATGCGACCAGTCGACCATCTTCACCTTGCCGATTTCCGAGGGATCGATATCGAACTGCGCGATGTGCTTTGACCGCGGCGCAAATTTGTCCGGAAGACCGGCCACGCGGTCGTCGAAACGCGCGCCTACCGCGATCAGGAAATCACAATCCTCAACGGCGTAGTTGGCGCTGGCCAGGCCGTGCATGCCCAGCATGTGCAGCGACAGCGGCTGAGTGGTGTCAACAGCGCCAATTCCCATCAGCGTGGTGGTGACCGGAATGCCAAAGTGATCAGCCAGTCTTCTCAACTCTTCCGTGGCGTCGCCGTTGATGACGCCGCCACCGGCATAGATCAACGGGCGTTTCGATGCCTGCAGCATGCCAAAAAAAGCCGCACACTTTTTGTCATCCAGGTGATTTCCGCGCGCCGCGTGCAGCCGTTGCCGGTAACCCGGAACGGGCAATAAACCCTTGCCTCTGAACGTTCCGGACCAGTTCTGTACATCCTTGGGCAAATCAATGACCACCGGGCCCGGCCGGCCGGTGCGGGCGATTTCGAAGGCCGTACGCACCGTTGACTCGAGTTTCTCCGGATCGGTGACCAGGAAGGTGTGCTTGGAGACCGGCCCGAGACAGCTGCTGACCGGCGCCTCCTGGAACGCATCCGTGCCGATCGCATGGGTGGGCACCTGGCCGCAAATGACCACGATGGGCGTGGAGTCGGCCATACAATCCCGAACCGGGGTCACGGTGTTGGTTGCGCCCGGACCGGAAGTCACCATGACGACGCCAACCCGGCCGCTTGCACGGGCATAGCCCGCCGCCATGAACCCGGCGCCCTGTTCGTTCGCCGGAACAATCAGGGGCATCGGCTCAACGCCGTCCCCGCCGGTATGTTCCTCGTTGTAACGGAAAACCGCATCGTACGTCGGAAGAATCGCGCCGCCACTGTAACCGAAAATCACGTCGACGCCCTGGTCCGCGAGGATCTGGACGATCATCTCGGCGCCGGACATGATCCGGCCCGCGAGCGGATGGCTGACGCCGGTCAATTTTTTAGCTGCTTCTGTCATGAGAAGAAGTGTCTGACAACTGATCATCCATTGCAATAGCCGGCGTTCTGAGCCAACATTGCATTCGTTATGCGTCATATCATTTCACTGCTTTTACAGAATGAAGCCGGCGCCCTTTCCCGGGTTGCCGCGCTGTTTTCCTCACGTGGTTACAACATCGAATCACTCAACGTGGCAGCCACCGAGGACGCCGGCATTTCACGACTGACGCTGGTAACCAAGGGATCTGATGAGGTCATCCGCCAGATCAGCCAGCAACTGCTCAAACTGGTCGACGTGGTAAACCTTGCCGATATGACGCTCGACGACCATATCGAGACCGAATTACTGCTGATCAAGGTCGTGGCCCAGTCGAATGGAGAATGCAACCTGCCCGAAGTGATCGAGGCCGCAGGCGCCCGGGTGCTGGATGACAGCCCCGAGACCTACACGCTCGAGATGACCGCTTCCAGTGAGCAACTCGACGATTTCATTGCCCGGGTCGCCGACTGCTCAGAGATCCTGACCGTCGTGCGCAGCGGCGCGATGGCCATCGCCCGCGGACACACCGTGCTGGGAACAAGCTCCTGAAGGACCCCACCCAGTCGACGATTCCGCTTTGGCTGGCGCTGCTGCCATTGCTGTTCCTGATGACCATGCTGGCCGGTTCGGTCGGTCTGTTTCACAGCGATTCCTCCTATGGACCCAACCAGATCGCGCTGTTGCTGGCAGCCGGCGTTGCTTCCCTGGTCGGCCTGTACCTGGGGGAAAGCTGGGATGACATCGAGCGGGCCATGGTCGAAGGGATCTCGCTGGCCCTGAAAGCCTGCCTGATCCTGCTGGCGGTCGGCTCCCTGATTGGCAGCTGGATGCTGGCGGGCACAGCGCCAACCGTGATCTACTTCGGACTGGGGATTCTCGATCCCTCCTGGTTTTACCCGGCCGCGCTGATCATTTGCGCGCTGGTGGCGGTGTCCATCGGCAGTTCCTGGACCACTGCCGGCACCGTGGGCCTGGCGCTGGTGGGCATTGCGCAAATCATGGGTCTGTCGCTGCCGGTCACGGCCGGGGCGATCATTTCCGGCGCTTATTTCGGCGACAAGATGTCGCCGCTTTCGGACACGACCAACCTGGCGCCGGCCATGGTCGGAACGGACCTTTTCGTTCACATCCGGCACATGGCCTGGACAACCACGCCCTCGTTCGTGATTGCGCTGATCCTCTATTCGGCGTGATCGGCTGGAACAGCGATACCGTGCAGGCGCCGGCCGAGAGTATCGATGCGGCGCGAAACCTCCTTGCCGCCAACTACACCGTCGCCTGGCCGACCATCCTGCCGCTGGCCCTGCTGCTGACCCTGGCCATGCGCAAGGTTTCGGCCCTTCCGACCATCGCAGCGGGTGCGCTGTCGGGCTGCGTGGTTGCCCTGATCTGGCAACCCGACCTGGTGCGCTCCTTCGGCAGCCCCGATGGAAGCCTGTCGGGCTGGGCCGCCAGCATCAAGGCCCTGTTCATGGCCCTGGCCGATGGTTTCCGGATTGAAACCGGCGACACATCGCTCGATGAACTGCTTTCACGCGGCGGCATGTCCAGCATGCTTAATACGATCTGGCTGATCATGTCCGCCATGTGTTTTGGCGGCGTAATGGAACATACCGGCTTGTTGCAGCGCATCGTCGACTTCCTGTTAAAGGGGGTACGTGGCACCGGTTCGCTGATTGCGACCACGGTGCTGACCTCGATCGGCATGAACATCATCGCCGCCGACCAGTACATCGCCATCGTGCTCCCCGGCAGGATGTACCGGGTGGAGTTCGCCCGCCGCGGGCTGGCGCCGCAAAACCTGTCGCGAACACTCGAGGACGCCGGCACGATGACCTCAGCCCTGGTGCCATGGAACACCTGTGGAGCGTTCATGGCGGCCACGCTGGGCGTTCCGACGCTGTCTTACGCCCCTTATGCGTTCCTCAACCTGATGAACCCGGTGATCGCCATCATTTACGGCATGACCAATTTCAAGATCACCCCGTTGGAAGACGAAGCCGTAGGAGCGGATTCATCCGCGAAACCCATCCGGGATTAATCGCGATTGAAATCGCTCCTACCTGTCCGGGTTCCTGATCGCGATGATCGAACCCCGCGTGAATTCCGGCAGTAAATCCAGGATGTCCTCGCGCTGCACGGCATCCAGCTGTTTTTCCCATTCATCCCCGCCCGCCGGGTCACGATTCCGGATCCACTGCCGGGTGAGACTGTCCGCCAGTTCCGCGTTGCTTTGCGACGCGCTGACGTGGCGGCCCAGCAGGTGAGCTCTTGCTTCGTCCACCTCAGCCTCCGTGGGGGGCTCATCCAGCAGGCGTGCGAGTTCCTCTTTCAACAGCTGTTTCACCGCCGGAAACTTGTCCGGATCCACCCCCATGCTGAGCGTGATCCAACCGTTGCCGCCATCCGTCCGGTAATCGCTGTCGATGTAATACAGCAGTCCCTGGTCGCTGATGGCTTTTTTACCCAGCCGGCCCTCGTAGCCGTGACTGAGTATATAAAGCGCCACCTGCCATGCCGCGGCGTTTTGCGGGTATGGCCCGGGCACGCGAACGACGTATCCCAGGCGTTCCTGGGCAATGCCGTGGGTAACGCGTGATTCAACTTCCACCGGCAACGCGGGTGCAGCGGCAGCGGGGATCCGCCAGTCACCGGCAGGCAGTTCACCGAAAGCCGCTTCGAGTTGCCGAAGCACGGTCTGCGGTTCGATGTCGCCGCTGGCCACCAGCAGGACAGGCCCGCGCCCCTGTCCGGTATCCGCGGGCTGCCGGTCACCCAACAGGTCGTCCAGGTAGGCATCGAACAGTGAATCCGGGTCGGCCGGATCTGCCGGGCCGTTCGCAGGGGCCGGTCCCGCGGTATCGAGGATTGCCCGGGCCCGGGCAATGGCCGGTCCAAGTTCACCAGGCATCAGTTCAAAATTCAGCGAAACGAGTCCCCGGGCCGGTTCGCCCAGGGTAACCCCGGTCGGCAATGAATAGCCTCCCCGGGGTGCGACGACAGCCAGTACCGCCGTCGGTGAAACCGTCGATCGCTGCAGGATGACCGGTGTCCCGTTGGCGAGACTGGGTGAAGATTGCCGGCGCAACCGGCGCTTTTTCACCCGGCGCTGTTGCTGCCAGGGGTTCCTGGCTGCGTGGCGCCTGGCCCGGTTCGGCCGGAGCCATATACGGGATCTCCGGCCCGGCAGGCAGGTACCAGCCCACCGTGCTGCGTTCCCTGGCCAGGTAGCGGTCCAGGATCCCGCCGATGTCGGCGACGGTAACGTCAGCCAGGGCCTGCGGCAAGCCGTTCAACACCTCCAGGGCGCCCAGCCCGGCGAAAAAAGCGAGCTGGTGGGCGGCGTCCTCGGTGGTCTGCACATCAAACGCCAGCTCCCGCAGCACGCGGGCCCTGGCTTGCTCCAGCGCGTCCCTTGAACTCGTTCGCAGCAGGTCGGAATTGTTCACGCAGTGCGTCGATGCCGGCTTCGATCGCGCTTTCAAGCGCGCTTCATCGCCGTCTGCAGGTATCGTGCCGCTGATGGTGAAGACGTAATCCTGTTCCGAAGGCGGAAACCAGGTGGCCAGGTCTTCGGTGATTCCGGCCAGCGCTGATCCCGGGCGCGCCGGCGTGCCCCAGTCATTCTGCAGAAAGCTGACCCCCGATCCGGCGGACAACAGTTCCTGGGTTAACAAAAAAGCCGCGTAGTCAGGGTTGGACACGGACGGTGCGCGGTAGGCAATTTTGAAGTGTTTCCGATCCAGTTCACCACGGATCAGAACCCGCCGCTGGCCTCTTTGCACCGGCTCCGGCGTGTATTGCGCCACCGGCGCCGGCCGGTCTTTCAACGGCCCGAACAGGTGCCTGATCTGCTGCAGGACATCTTCCTTTCGCACGTCCCCCACTACTGTGAGGACGGCGTTGCCTGGCCGGTAGTGCCCCTGGTAAAACCCGACCAGGTCCTGGTGCGTGATGCCCTGTACATCACTTTCCCAGCCGATCGTGTTGTTCCGGTAGGGGTGAGCCAGGAAAGCCACGAACAGCACGTAGTCCTGTAACACCGTGGCGGGGTCGTTTTCGTAGCCGTGCATCTCGGACAGTATGGCGCCCGCCTCGACCCCGACTTGCGAAGCCGGAATATCCAGCCGGGCCATACGGTCCGCCTCGATGCGCAACAACAAACCGAGTTCCGTCGATGGAACGGTTGCAAAATAGGTGGTCTGATCGAGCCAGGTGTATCCGTGCCACTCCCCGCCGACGGCGTAGATGGAGCTGACCAGGTCCGTGTCCGGGAAATTTTCGGAGTCACGGAACGCCATGTGTTCGAGGAAATGCGCCAGGCCGGTTTTCCCGCTGACTTCATCGATGGCGCCCGAGCGGTAGAGCATTTGCACGCTGACCACCGGAAACGACGGATCTTCCAGCACGATCACGGTCAGTCCGTTATCCAGTCGCTCCACGCTGGCCGCCGCCAGGTCCAGGTAAGCCGCCACCGGGCCGGGGCACAGTTGGGCAGCGATCACCAGCAGACCGAGAAAACGACGCAACGGCGACCGCCGCCTACCCATCCTGCAATCCGAGCAGGAACTGGCGGAGATTTTCACCCAGTTCATCGCACAGGTAGCCGCCTTCCTGGACAACCAGCGTGGGCAGGCGCAGTCTCGCGGCGATCCTGGCCGCAATGACTCGGAAGCCGCCGGTCGAAATCCGGAGCCCGCCGAACGGGTCGCCCTCGAAAGCGTCCAGGCCCAGCGCGATCACCAGCGCGCCGGGGGCGAAGTCCCGGATCCGCTCGATGGCGATTTCAAGCGCGGCCAGGTATTCGGCATCACCCGATCCGCGTTGCAACGGTAAATTCAGGTTATAGCCCAGCCCCCGATCCTTGCCCTGCTCACCGGCGTAACCCCAGAAAAACGGATAAAACCGCTGCGGATCAGCATGGATCGAAACGGTCAGGATGTCGCTCCGGGTGTAAAAAATCGACTGTGTGCCATTGCCGTGGTGCAGGTCAACGTCCAGGATGGCGACACGTTCATGTGCCCCGCGCAGTAACTGCGCCCCGATGGCCGTGTTGTTCAGGTAGCAAAACCCGCCCGCCATGTCACTGAACGCGTGGTGTCCCGGGGGCCGGCACAGTGCGTAAGCACGCCGTTCGCCCGCAAGAACCAGGCCGGCAGCATGGCCTGCCGTCCAGGCGCTCCAGCAGGCGCTGTTCCAGGTCCCGCCGGTGATCGGGGCTGACGCGTCCGCCATGTGATAGCCGGCCTGCGCAACCACCGAAGCCGGGTAGCCCACGTCGCGGCTGTCCGGGTGAATGTTCGGCGTGACCGCATCACTCGCCCCGTCGATACGCATCCAGCGCTCATGCGCTTGTTCGAGAAATTTCAGGTAAGCCGGAGTGTGAACCGCCTCGACCGGCTGAATGCCCTGCCGGGAGGGCGTTTCCTGCTTGTAACCGGCCGCCAGCGCGCCTTCCAGCAGCCGGTCGAGGCGTTCCGGCATCTCGGGGTTGGGACGGAAACGGCCATTGACCAGGAACTGTGTCGGATAATGTTGCTTCTGATCCGGGTGATATACGACTTTCATGCATCGGCTCCCGCCAGGCCCAGTTCGATCTGCAGCGCGTCCAGGCTTTCCCTGAGCGTGCCGATGATTTCCGTGACGTGTTCCGGCGTGGCGATCATCGGCGGACAAACCATGAAGTGGTCGCCCGCAAGGCCTTCGCGCGTGCGCCGGGAATAGACGATCAGGCCGCGCTCGTAGGCCAGCTCCACCAGCCGCGCAAACGCGTTGAGGTTTGCCGGCAGCGGATTCATGGTTTCGCGGCTTTCGACCAGTTCGAAAGCCAGCAACAGGCCCTTGCCCCGGACATCGCCGATGAACGGGTAATCGTCCATCAGTTTTTCCAGTTCACGTTTGAGCAGGCCGCCCGTGGCCGTCGCCTGGTCCATCAGGCCGCGCTCCAGGATTTCCTGCGTCACTGCCAGACCCGCCGCGCAGGCCAAAGGGTTGCCGGCGTAGGTGTAGCCGTGCTGAAAGCCGCCGGCATTGAGCACCGGGTCGATGATCCGGTTGTCCGCCAGCATGGCGCCCAGCGGGGCATAACCTGCCGCCAGGCCCTTGGCCAGCGCGATGATGTCCGGCTTGATGCCCCAGTGCTCCGCAGCCAGGTACCGCCCGGTCCGGCCGGCGCCGCTCATGACTTCGTCATAAATCAGCAATACGCCGAACTCGTCACAGATTTCGCGAATGCGGGCATAGTAGCTGTCCGGTGCCACCAGTGCGCCGGTCGAAGCCCCGCCAACCGGCTCCATGATAAACGCCAGGACGGTTTCCGGGCCCAATTCAATGATCTTTTCATGTAGCATTTCAGCATAGCGGATACCGCGTTCCGCAGGTGTCAGAGAGTCGCGGTCAAGGTAGCAGCGGGGGGCTGGTATCCAGGGCATTTGCCGCATCATCGGCAGGAAAGGATCCGTCAGGGGCCGATAACCCGTTACCGCCAGCGCGCCGAGGGTCGAGCCATGGTATGAAGGGTTCCTCGAGATGACCCGCCAACGCGATTCCTGGTTCGTCACGAAAGCATACTGCCGCGCCAGTTTCAGGCAGCTTTCCACCGCTTCCGAACCGCCCGAAACGAAAAACACCCGGTCGTGCCCGGCGGGGCAAAGATCGGCAATCTGCGCCGCCAGGCGTTCGGCCGGCTCGTTTTCAAAGTGCAGGCGGTAACCGAACGTCGAGCGTTCCATTTGCTGCCGCATCGCTTCCAGCACGCGCGGGTTGCTGTGGCCGATGTTCGAAACCATCGCGCCGCTGCAGCCGTCCAGGTACCGTTTTCCGTGACGGTCCCAAAGGTAAACACCGTCTGCCCGGTCCAGCAGGGGCCGCCTCTGGCGGGTCTGGTAAAACAATCGGGACGGTGCGGACGGGTCCCATGATGATTGCGGCTTCACGTTGATTTCTCCTTCCCGTACGTTCTCTGCGCGATGGGCGTTTGTTCAATCTTGCGGTTCAGAATCCGGATGAATTCCCGTTCGGCCTGGTTGAGGCTGGACGCGGGATTGCGCACCAGCCAGATATCGATGGCCGGAGGATTTTCATAGGGCGGCAGGCGGAACAGCTGGCCTTCGCTGACGTCCCGTTCAGCGACGTGGATCGGCAGCGCGCCGACACCCAGGCCCGCCACCACCATACGCCGCACTTCTTCCAGGTTGCTCGAGACACCGGTGATGTTTTCGTCAAAACCCGCCTGCGCCCGCAGCAGCGCGATGGGTTGCAGCACATCGTTCAACTGGTCGGTATGGAATGACACGCAGCGTTCCCGGTTCAGGTCTTCAAGTTTCAAACCCTGTCTTCCAAACAACGGGTGGTTAGGGCCGCAGAAAAACCCGAAATGCTCCGTGTACAGCAATGTGTAGTTGAGCCCCGGAACCTGGTCACGCACCAGGCACACGCCAATGGCGGCTTTTTTCTCCAGCACCGACTGGATCACTTCCTTGCTGCTGCTGATGTCGATCTGTACACAGGCCGCCGGATGCGTCCGGTGAAAGAGTTCCAGGGATTCATCCAGCAATGGGCACTGGACGTGACTGGCCATGGACAATTGCACCGTCCCGGTAATTTCTTCACCGGCTTCTTCCAGCGCCGCAGCCAGCCGGCTCACTGAACCGAACAGGGCGGCGCTCTCCCGGTACAACGCCTGGCCCTGGGAGGTCACCTCGAAACAGCGCGGGCCGCGTTCGATCAGTACGAAACCAAGACAGGTCTCGAGACGCTTGAGGGCATTGCTGACCGTGGGTTGCTTGAGTCCCAGCCTGCGGGCGGCGGAGGAGATGCCCTGCTCCTGGACAATAACCATGAAGGTGCGCAGGAGGTTCCAGTCCAGCTCCCACGCAAGCTGTTCCGGCAGGCTTATTCTCGGGGTATCACTGGATCGCGGCGGCATATATTATGATAATAAAAATCTATGGTTGATTTGCTATCTATCAGAAAGGAGAATAATAACAGAAAGTCAAACCCGGGCAACAACCGTACCGAAAGAGATGAACAGGAAGCCATGGCACGTAGCATCATCATCACCTGCGCCGTAACCGGCTCGATTCACACACCTACCATGAGTCCGCACCTGCCTGTTTCCGCGGACGATATTGCCCGTGAATCGGTCGAGGCGGCCAGGGCCGGCGCCGCGATTATTCATCTGCATGCCCGCGACCCGCTCAGCGGGAAGCCCAGCGCCGACCCGGAACACTTTCGTGCGTTTCTTCCGCGCATCAAGTCGGAATGCAACGCGGTTCTCAATATCTCCACCGGCGGCAGTTCGCTGATGTCACTGGATGAGCGGCTCGCCCCGGCACGCGATGCGGAACCGGAAATGTGCTCACTGAACATGGGCACGATGAATTTCGGCATTTTTCCGCTGAAAAACCGCTACAGCGACTGGAAGCATGATTGGGAGCCCCAATTGCTGGAAGCAACCCGGCGCGTGCCCTTCACCAACACCTTCGAGAACATCGATAACATCCTCGCGGACCTCGGTGACCGGAGAGGTGCGCGGTTTGAATTCGAGTGCTATGACATCGGGCAGATTGAAACGCTGGCCTGGTATGTGCGCGAGGGAAAAATCCGGGCTCCGCTTTACGTGCAGTTTGTCCTCGGTGTGCTGGGCGGTATCGGTTCCTCTCCGGAAAACCTGATGCTCATGAAGAATACCGCCGACCGCCTGCTCGGCGACCAGTATGAATTTTCCGTGCTGGGCACCGGCGGCGCGCAAATGCGGCTGGCCGCCATGGGCGCGGTCATGGGCGGCAACGTCCGGGTCGGCCTGGAAGACAGCCTGACGATCAGCCCGGGCAAGCTGGCCCCGGGTAATGCCGAACAGGTCCGGAAAATACGCCGGATCCTGGAGGAACTGGGTTATACCATCGCCAGCCCGGACGAGGCCCGCGAACGCCTGCAGCTGAAAGGCGCTGCGCGAATTGCCTTTTAATGCGGGAGCGGGCCAACATGGAGAAAATCGATATCCGGCGGGCCAGGGAAAAGGATGCGCCAGTCATCCACCAGCTGCTGACCGAACTCGAAGAAGGCATGGGCATGCAGAATGCGGTCAAGCGCAAAGCCGGTGACATCCTGCGATACGGATTTTCCGAAAAGCCTTTCTTCGAAACCCTGATTGCCTGGCGAGGCGACCAGCCGGTCGGTTTGGCGCTCTATTTCAGCGAGTTTTCGACCTGGCGCGGTTCACCCGGTATTTACGTGCAGGACCTGTATGTCGCGGAGGAAGCGCGAGGCACAGGTCTGGGGCGGCGCTTGCTGGAATCGATGATCGAACGGTCTCGAAGCTGGGGCGCCACTTACTGCAAGCTGGCGGTTTACCATGAAGACGAAGCGGCCTTGTCCTTCTACCGCCACTTCGGGTTTCACGTTTCGGAACACGAAAGCGTGCTGGTAATTGACGGGTTGTAACTCAGTGAACTGACGTAAACCGGATTCGCGCCACTTTTACCTGCGGATCGCCGGAAATGTCTGTCCAGGTCATGTAAACATCGTTAGCCACGCTGCCAATAACCGGAAAGCCACTGCGGCGTGACGCCTGGCTCTCGGCAACCTGGACCTGATCCAGCAACTTGCCGTCAGCATCGTACAAAGCCAGCATCAACCGGGCCGCGTCACCCCGTGTATCCATCCAGCTCAGCGCGATATTGCCCGAAGCCAACCAGGCCGCTCCGACACGGCCATTGGTGGTTTCTTCGCCACCATCACCGGTTCCGAAAAGGTAGCACCGCCGTCTGTGGACAAAGCCAACTTCACCTCGGGCGAATCATCCCGGGCCGAAAACCAGGCCACGACCACCCGGTTTTCGCGCGCCGCTACAGCCGGACCATTCACCGGGCAACCGGCAATTTTCCAGTCATCATGATAAACCGCCGCAGGTTCGGACCACTGGCCGGCTACCCAGCGGGTGATATAGATGTCCCTGATTTCCTCCTCTGACCGGTCCCGGTAAACGACCACCGGGCCTGAGGCAGTCAGCGCAGCGCCGGTCTGGCAACAATCGCAGGTCCGCCCGTCCAGCTCCCATTCCTGCAAAGACTTGCCGTCCGGATCAAATATACCGGCCCGCAAGGTCATCGCGCCGCCCATGTCGTGCCCCTCATGGCCTGCTTCAGCTTCGGCCTCAGCTTCACCCATCCGGGTGTTGCGGCCATCCAGCCAGGCGATGAAGGTTCTGCCCTCGCTCATAGGCAACATGCTGACAAAACCATGCTCGGCGTGAACACCGTCCTTGTTCACGGTTACAGGTTCACCCCAGCTTTGACTTTCAGGATCATAAAAAGCAGCAATCACATCGTAGTCGTAAGACCCCCTGGCGCTCATTCGCAGCCAATGCGCAGCCATCGAGTCCTCGTTCACGACCAGGGATGGAAAATCCGCCCAATTGACAAACCAGTCATCTCCCCGGGCAATCACCTGCGGGGCCTGCCAGGCGTCATCCACCAGCTTTGACCAGGAGAGCGTACTCATCTCATCCTGTTGTGAAACCCACGATAGGTAGACGTCCCCATTGGCGTCTGTCACCAGTCGCGACAGGCTGCTGTTCGCTCCAACAGGCGGCGACAGCATGGATACCGTGGTCAAATTGAACCGGGCGAGTTGTTCCCTCAGACCGGCCCCGGTTTGTTCTCCGCTCAATTTGGCCACCAACTCATTATCTGGAGACAGAATGTAGGTGGTCGGTAAGGCGTTGGGCGCCGGCATCTGCAGCTGCCGGATCACGTCTGTGGTCAATGTTGGAAATTTAATACCCATGCGCTCAGCGATCGCCAGGGTGTCAGCGCGAGGGTTCTCGTCAAAATCCACCCCAACGACGGTCACACTGGAAGCGGGCGAAGCCAGTTGGGCATTCAACTCGTTCAAAACCGGGATTTCTCTGCGGCAGGGGACACACCATTCCGACCAGTAGTTAATGATTCGCCATTTCTGCCCGGTTACCGGATCCTGGGCATGCAAACCCCTAACCGGGACGACCAGAATCAGTAATGCCAGCAGGCAGGTTTTCAGAAGATCCTTCATGCAAATTCCTGGCCGTTAACCACGTGGTTCAAAGTGACGCTTGAGCCAGTCGCCGGCACGCCCGCCGGGCGCCGTGCCGGTCAGGGCCCTGGCCAGATCAGCGGCCCGCAACAGGCCGGCCAGGTCGATGCCCGTGTCATAACCCATTTGCTCCACCATCATGACCACATCCTCGGTCGCCACGTTGCCCGACGCCCCCGGAGCGAACGGGCAACCGCCCATCCCGCCAATCGCCGCATCGAACTTGCGAATCCCCGATTCCATCGCGGCGAAGACGTTGGCCAGGCCCATCGCCCGCGTATCGTGGAAATGACAGCTCAAACGGTCCGGGTCGTAGCTTTCCACCAGTGATGAGGTCAGGATGCGTACCTGGCGCGGGTTGGCTGCGCCGATCGTATCGGCGATGCACAACTCGTCCGTGCCCAGTTCAAGAAAGCGGCCGGCCAGATCGATGACCAGGGAGGGCTCCACCGGGCCGTCAAAAGGACACTCAAAAGCCACGGCGATGGTCGATGTCACACGTACGCCATCCGCCTGCGCCTGTCGGATAAGATCAGCCGCAACGGAATCCGCCTGCTGACGACTCATCCCGACATTGGCCCGGGCCATGCCATCCGTTCCATACAGCACCAGGCAAACGCTCCTGGCGCCGGCTGCCGTGGCCAATTCATAACCCCTGGCATTGGGCACCAGCACGGTCAATACCGTGTCACGGGCGGCTGGACCGCTCTGCACGCCGGTCAATACTTCACCGGTGCCGGCCATGGCCGGCACGGCCTTTGGCGAAACGAATGCGCCGACTTCGATATGACGCATTCCGGATTCAAGCAGTGCCTTGACCAGCAAAATGCGCTGATCGGGTGAAAGAATCTTCGACTGGCTCTGCAAACCGTCCCGTGGGCCTACGTCATTGACAATCACATTTCCCACGGTCATAGGCCGGTTCCTTTTCTCGAGGTCCTCTTACTGCAATACGTGGATATTCCGCTCGGCGCAGATATCTTTCAGCTCCTTCGGCCAGATCGTCACGCCCACTTCGCCCAGGTGCGCTTTGCGCAGCAACAGCATGAAGACGCGCGACTGCCCGATGCCTCCACCGATGCTCAGCGGAATCCGGTCATTGAGAATGGCCTGGTGGTACGGTTGCTCCACCAGTTCCATCTGGCCGCTCAATTCCAGCTGCTGCAACAGGGTCTCCTTCGTTACCCGTACCCCCATCGAGGTCAGCTCGTGCCGCCGGCCGGTCACGTGATTGTATACCAGGATGTCGCCATTCAACCCGTGCATCGGGCGTCCGTCCTTCGACCGGGTCTCGGTCACCCAGTCATCGTAGTCGGCCGCGCGCAGTTCGTGGGGATAACCATCCGCCAGCGGCCAGCCAATTCCATAAATGAACACCGCGGGGTATTCCTGGATCAGCCGGGTCTCGCGCTGTTTGCGCGGGAGGTCGGGATATTTTTCCAGGATGTCCTCGGCGTGGATGAACACCAGTTCTTTCGGCAGACCGGGGAACCTGGGATCTTTCAGCTGCGGAAACATGTCCTGGGCGAGTTCCTCGGCGCCGGTCAGCACTTTCCAGATCCTCTTCACGGTTTCGGTCAGGAAATCCAGGTTGCGCTGTTCCGGGGTGATCACTTTTTCCCAATCCCACTGGTCAACGTACGCGCTGTGGTCGTGATCCAGGAAATAATCCTTCCGGATGGCTTTCATGTCGGTGCACAAACCCTCCCCGACCTCCATCCCGAAGGTCTTCAGCGCCATTCGTTTCCACTTCGTGGCGGCCTGCACGACCTGGGCGTTCAGCCGCTTTTCCAGCCCCAGTCCACAGGGGAACTCCACAGGCGTGCGGGAACCGTCGCGATCCAGCATGTCGTTCACCCCGCTGTCCCGATCCACGATCAGGGGAACCTGGACCATCATCAGGTTCAGTTCCCTGCACAGGTTTTCTTCGATGTAGTTCTTGACCCGGAACAGGGCCTGCATGGTTTGCTTGGGGGTTAGCAGCGACTCGTAATTTCGCGGCAGGATTTTGGCCACCTCACTATAGGTACTGATGCCAGGGCCCGCCAGATCGGCTTTCTTGTTGCTCATGGTTTTCTCCGGTTTAAAGCATACCGGAGCATTCTGACGACTGTCCCGAGAACCGCGCAATGATGTTCGTCAAGGTCGGGAGGTGCGCTCCAGATCCGCTGGCCGGACTCGATGCGGCACGCGCCCGCGCAGTGTGATCAGAGGCTCCTTAACTGATTTCCTGTTCGCGCCAGCGGGAGCGGATCATGGAGGAGTCGAGGAGAAAATCCCGGGTTTTTTTATGGTCCTTGACGATTTCCTGCAGTTCCCGCCAGATTTCCATCCGCTTTGACGGCTTCATTTCCCGGTGCCAGCGAAAGTTTCGCGCCGACAGTCGCTGGATCTCTTCCAGCGCGATGGTACGCCGCCGCCGGGAGTAGCGGTTCAGCAGGTCATCGTCCGCGCCATCCAGGACAGGAAGCAAATGCTCTACCAGACATTGCGCATCGTGGATCCCGGAGTTCATCCCCATGCCGCCGGTCGGACTGTTCAAATGGGCGGCGTCGCCGACAAACAGAACACGGCCATGGCGGAACGCCTCCAGGCAGCGTTGCTGCAGGGTGTAATGGTCAATGTGCAACAATTCGTAGGGCTGCAGGCTTGGAAAAACCGACTGGATGTGCGCTTGAGCAACCGATGCTGACAAGGCCTCCGACAAATCCTGTCCCGGGTCGGGCGAATAGGTAAACCGCCACAGGTCCCGGATCTGGATCAGGCTGTAATAGCCGGATTGGGTCCATACGTAGTTTACCCCGAGCAAGCCGGGTATCTCGTTTTGAAACGGATGGTTCAGGACCAGCGTGATGGAGGTGCTGGGCAGCACGTTGCCTGCAAAAGGCAGGCCCAGTTGTTCCCTTATCGAACTGTTTCCGCCATCCGCCGCCACCAGCCATGACGTTTTCAACTCGTATTCGGAACCGGGTTTACCTGCCCTTACGCACACTTCCCCGCCGTGGTCCTCGACCCCGAGTACTTCATGGCCAAAGCGTATTTCAAACAGGGGGTTTCCGAGCAGGTAGTCGATCGCGATGTCGCTGAAATAGTACTGCTCGCACTGCAGGCGGTAAGGGTGGCTGGTCAAGTCGCTGATGCTTTCCAGGTCAAAAACGGCATGATGCTTGGTCCCGTGGATCATGTATTGCCACCCCTGGTTGATCGATCCCAGAGCAACCAGCCGTTCCGCCAGCCCGATTGAATCGAGCAGATCCAGCGTTGCCGGGTGAAAGGTCGAGGCGCGCCGGTCCAGGGAAAGACCTTCGAATTTTTCCAGCACAATAACCCGGACACCGGCCCTGACCAGTAAAACCGCCGCAAACAGGCCGACCGGGCCGGCTCCTGCGATGATGACTGGATGGATTGTGTGCACCTTTTGAGTCTAGCAGTTACTCTGTAATCCACAGGGCCTTGACTTATACTTCGTCCATGACTGCCATCCTCGCGATTGACCAGGGAACCACGGGCTCTACCGCGCTCGTTTTCTCGCAGGAGGGTGAAATCCTGGGCCGCGCCTACAGCGAATTCACGCAGTATTATCCTCACCCGGGTTGGGTCGAGCATGACCCGGAGGAGATCTGGCAGGTCAGCCGGGACGTGATGGCGCAGGCGCTCTCAATTTCCGGTGTCCGACGGGGTGGCTTGTCTGCCATCGGCATCACCAACCAGCGTGAGACCGCGGTTGTGTGGGACCGTGAAAGCGGACAAGCCGTTCACCGTGCAATCGTCTGGCAGAGCAACCAGAGCGCCGGTATTTGCCAACGGTTGAAATCCGACGGGGTCGAGCCGTTGATCCGGAAGAAAACCGGGCTGTTTGTCGAGCCCTATTTTTCCGGCTCCAAGATTCGATGGATACTGGACAGCGACGCCGGTTTACAGCGCCGGGCCGAAGCCGGAGAGCTGGCGTTCGGAACCGTCGACAGCTGGCTGCTGTGGAAAATGACCGGTGGCCGTTCGGCTGCCGGAGCGCAGCACCGCACTGAACCCACCAATGCGTCCCGTACCTTGCTCTACGACATTCACCGCTGGCAATGGGATCCTGAATTGTGCGAAATCCTGAACGTGCCGATGTCGATGCTTCCGGAAGTTCTGCCAAGCGCCGGCAATTTCGGTGAGACCGGCAGGCTCGACGGGATACCGGCGGGAATACCCATTGCCGGCATCGCCGGTGACCAGCAGGCGGCCTTGTACGGCCAGGGCTGCTGGCAACCGGGACAGGCCAAGAACACTTACGGAACCGGTTGTTTCATGCTGATGAATATGGGACAGCAACACCCGGTCAGCACGAACGGTCTGCTGACCACCATTTGTTGCGATGCCGCCGGCGCACCGGCCTATGCCCTGGAGGGCTCGATCTTCATCGCCGGCGCGGCCATCCAGTGGCTCCGGGACGAACTGAAAATCATCGGCGATGCGGCTGAAACGGAAGCGCTGGCCGAGGAAATTGAAGACAATGAAGGCGTCTACCTGGTTCCGGCGTTTGCCGGTTTGGGTGCGCCGTACTGGGATATGAATGCGCGCGGCGCGCTGGTCGGGCTGACCCGCGGTTCGGGCCGGGCGCACCTGGCCCGGGCGGCTCTCGAAGCCATCGCCTACCAGACCCGGGACGTTGCGGATGTCATGAAGCAGGACTCGGGGATCGAGCTGAAAGAGTTGCGCGTCGACGGCGGCGCCTCGACGAACAATTTCCTGATGCAATTCCAGGCCGATATGCTGGGGGTCACACTGGTCCGGCCAAAACTGGTGGAAACCACGGCGGCGGGCAGCGCTTTCCTTGCCGGCCTTGCCGCCGGCGTATGGAACAACCCCTCTGAACTGGACCGGATCAGGCTCATCGATCACCGTTTTGAGCCGCAGATGGCAGAAGGACAACGTCAACGGCTCTATCGTGGCTGGCTTCGCGCCGTGGCCCGTGTATCCGACAAGCCGGGAAAGCTCCGGCATGACTGAAGCGTCCGGCGCAAGTCAGGGTCGGGCACGAACCTCGGACCAACTCGAACTGGCCTGGCGTTCCTGGACGCCCGAATTGCCCCGGGGTGTCGTGATCATTGTCCACGGACTGGCGGAGCACGGTGGACGATACCATGACACAGCGCGCACTCTGTCAACAAACGGCTGGGCAGTTTATGCCTGCGATCTGCGGGCGCATGGCCTCAGCCCGGATCCACCGGGGGCGGGCAGGGTGCATGTCCACCGCTTCCGCGACTACTTCCGCGACGTCGAGGCGATGGCCCAGCTGGCGCGACACCGGCACCCCGGTCTCCCGGTCTTCATTCTCGGCCATTCCATGGGTGGTCTCATAGCGATCAGCTATGCCCTTGAGAAGCCGGAAAACCTGGCGGGCGTCGTCATTTCCTCTCCGGCCCTGGGAACTCACCCGAAATTCCAACCTCCGTTTTTACTTAAAATGCTGGTCGGCATCCTCTCCCGGCTGACGCCGCACCTGCTGGTTGACAGCAACCTGGATACCCGGGCTATTTGCCGGGACCCGGAAGTCGTAAAAGCCTACATCGATGATCCCCTGGTCTCGCACAGGGTTTCGACGCGCTGGTACAGCGAAATCACCAAAGCCATGAAGCAGGCGTTCCGGAATGCCGGATCACTGCGCCTCCCGATGTTGCTGATGCAGTCCGGCGCCGACCGCCTGGTCGACCCGGCTGCACCCGGCCGCTGGGTCCGTGCGGCGCCGCCCGGCCTGGTGGAGCTGGTCATTTGGGAAGATCTATACCACGAGATGCTGAACGAACCCGAAAAAGACAAGGTTCGGGCCAAACTGCTCGACTGGCTGAATTCTGCGACCGCGCGCTGAAAGGCCCCGGGCCTTGCCGGCTTGATTCCTACTGTCCGTCGCAGCGGAAAGCCTGGTCCAGCAGGATCAACTGGCTTTGATCGCCGGAAACCGTGACCAGGTAAAGCCTGTCATATTCATCTTCGTCAAATTCTTCACCCCCCTGACCCGAAAGCAACCCGGCCAGCACGGCGGTGGTATCGCTATGTCCGATAATCAGCGCACTTCGCCTGTTTTCCAGCAGCACATCCGAGAACGCCGGCAGATTTTCCGGCTCATACTCTTCAACTTTCAGGCCATGGGCTGCAGCTGCCGGAAGCGCGGTATCCCGGGTGCGCAAATATGGGGTGCTGTAGACGTGTTCCAGTTTCACATCTTTCAGAATGATCGCGAGCACTTCAGCCCGCTGCTCACCACAGGCCGAGAGGGGTGGATCCGTGGGGTCTTCGGCCACGGTTGCTTTTTCTGCGTGCCTGGCAAGATAAATCGTAAACATTTCGTCTTTGCCCTGTGAATCCGTGATCTCCTGAATTCCCAGGAACAGAAAAACACCGAGCAGAATCCTCAGCACAGAGCTTCACACTTCCGTTCTGATACGGCCTTCATATTCCGAAGAATGCCACTCCGAGGCCACAAGCGAGGATCGCACTCCCGGCGATCGCATGGTAGTACCGTTCGAAACGCTTCATCTTGACAGATTCCATGCCTTTCAGTGAAAGCGCGACCAGGATAGTCATGGTCAGTACGGTTACCACGCCAAAGATACCCGTAACCGCCACTACTCCCGGTATGCTCTCGCGCGCCGCCGGGTACATCAGCAGCGGGATCAGGGGCTCACAGGGTCCGAGTACAAAGATGATGAAAATCACCCAGGGGGTCAAAGATTTCGTGTTTGCTTTTTGGTGGACGTGCAAGTGATCTTCATGGTGGCTGTGCACGTGTTCGTGAACTTCTCCGCCATGACTGTGCCAATGGGTATGCGGCCGGTTTCTGTAGGCCTGGCGCAGGCCCCAGGCGGTGTAGGCAAGGCCGAAACCGATCAGCAGCCAAGCCGCAAAATTCGCACGCACACCCTCCAGCCATTCCAGCGAGGAAAGCTGGATTCCAAGAGCAATTCCGATTACGCCCAGCACCACCGAGCCGGCCAGGTGCCCCACCCCGCAAATCATGGTTATCCTGAGCGTTTTCCGCAAACTCCAGCCGCGGGCCCTGGACATCGCTATGAATGGCAGATAGTGGTCCGGGCCTAGTAGCCGTGTGCACGAATGCAATCGATGCAGCGGAGAGGCCAAGCAATAATAGTTCGGGCGTCATGCTTTAGTTTCTCGTAGACCCAGTTTTAGTCTGCCCATTCAAGCAAGTAGACCGGAGGACTTTCAACGACCTTGGTCAATTAAGGAACACCTGGTCAATTATCGCAAATCAGGGCGTTACGATCGCGAATTTGCCCTCGGGCTTATCGAACAGGGAAAAAAACTCTGCCAGGCTCAGCTTGCTGCCTTCGATTTCGAGTTCGTCGGAAAGGAGCAGATCCTTGATACCGGCCTGCCCGGTCAGCATTCTGACAAACAGGTCGTGGGTCAAGCTTTTACTGGCGTTGGCATTGGCGATCCGCCGGTCTCTGGCGATGGTGCAGCACCGCGTTCGCGAGCGACAGAACGTGGGTTTCCCCAGATCGGTGAAGGTGACGTTGATCGTTATCTCCGTACCATCGGCCTCCGGCCCGTTCAGCATCACCGCCATGGTGTCGAAGAAATATTGCACGGGCGTCTGGCGCAGCAGGCCTGCCGCACTGGCTACCCGCACCCCGGCCCCGGGCGCGCCGTGGCGAAGTTCGTAAGCCCCGCTCAGGTACACATCCCGCCAGGGCCCGGACTCCGCCTGGTAAGCCAGCTGGTCGTAGGTTTCGGCCAGCAGGGCTTTCGCGGGCCGCGTTATCGGGCTCGGCAAACACCAGGTGGTTGAGCAACTCGGCGACCCAGCGATATTCGCCTCGATCGAAAGCCTCCTGGGCCTGGTGCGAGCACCACATCGGCACCGCCCATCAGTTCGACGTAGCGAACCGCCGGCTCGCAGCCGGTGGCAGTGGGTCGAGGTTGGCGGGATTGCCGTCGTACCAGCCGAAATAGGCCTGGTAGACCGCCCGGGCATTGTGTTTCACGGTGCCGTAATAGCCCCTGCTGGAAAAACTGCCCGCAGGCCCGCGGGCATCTGCAGCTGGTCGGCGATTTCACCGGGAGTCAGCCCTGGTTGCAGGCGCAGGCGTCTGGTCGTGGATGTATTTGTAGGTATCCCGCTGTTTCTCCAGGAAGTCGATGATCCGTTGATTGCCCCACAGCGGCCAGTGATGGCTGGCCAAAATAGACTTCGGCTTCGCCGAACAGGTCGATGGCCTCATCGATGTAGCCGCTCCAGAGCAGCGCATCACGCACCTGGGCGCCGCGCAGGGTGTAGAGGTTGTGCATGGTTGCGCGATGTCACCTCGGCGCCGCAGAACGCCTTGACGTGCGGCAGGTAAAAGGTCAGTTCCGCGGGCGCTTCCGAACCGGGCGCGTTCTGGAATATGAATTCCACGCCGTCGATGGTCAGCGTCTGCGGTGTATGGCTGATGATCTCGGTGGGTTCCGGCACGGCAAATGCTACCGAACCAAGGCCGGTGATTTCCCCAACCCGGAATCGACATGCCCGCGTTCTGACCGGGCCAGCGCGCTTGCCGTACATGAACATTGCGCGCCGGCTCATGGTCGGGCCGGCGATGACGTTCTCACTGGTAGCCTCCTGCCATGAACCCTTCCGGCGCAATAGATCCGTATGTTCTCGGCCGGACGCCTTCGCTGGTCAAAACCACCGAGGACGCCGCCGAAATGGTCTAAATGGCTGTGCGTGAATATCATTGCAACGATCGGCGGCCGGTTCCAGGTGTTCCCGGGCGAATGTTATAGCCGCCGCGGCGGTTTCCCGCGCGGTCAGGGGATCCACGACGATCCAGCCGGTCTGTCCCTGTCGATGATCGTCATGTTCGACAGGTCGAAGCCGCGCAACTGGTAGACCCCGTCGGTGACTTCAAACAGGCCATGAATGTTGTTGAGCTGCGCCTGGCGCCACAGGCTGGGATTGACGCTGCCGGGCGCCTCGCTGCCAATGAACCCATATGCCGGCATATCCCAGACGGTATCGCCATTTTCCATGCTGACTCTCAACTCCGGATCCGTGGCGATCAGGCCGCGGGTCGCGTCTTCGAAGTCCTGCCGGTCTGCGAAATCCAGGCTGTCCCGCACCTCGTTGTTGGCTTGCAAGGTTGCCTCGGTGGGGGCCGTGTGGCCATCACTATCCACGGCCGGATCATGGCTCCTGCTCTCGCATGCCTGCAGAATCACCAGCGGCAGTGCCAGCCACAGGCAATACAACAGGCCCCGCTCCAGGGATTTTGTCATTTCCATATTCCTCGGTTGGTTCGTTACGCTGTCAGCACAGGCATTTTGCGCCTTTGTCTTGGTCAATTTAACAGAAAAACAAAACTCGCTTCCCCGGTAACCGGGGTCACACCCGGAAACGTTCCGCGGATGGAGCTATAATGAAGTCGACATGGGGGTCAAGCAAGGCGCAAGGAATTGCCCTTTGAACCAACCAGGGAGTGGAGCCGTGAGAAACCATCAAATGACTATTCGCATTCTGTTTACTTTGATCATGCTGAGTTGGGCCGTTCTGACGACCCTGCCGGTAAAAGCCGCCGAACTCGTTGTTACGCGATATTTTCCGGGCTGTGGGACCAGCCGAAACAGGAAAGCCAGGGCATTGTGCTGCAAATCATAGACCAGGAAGAAGGAGGCTATAAAAAGGCAGTCGCCTACTGGTTTACATACGGCGACAACCTGGACACTGCCTGGTACATGGCCATCGGGCACGTTGAAGGCGACCAGGTTCTGATGAATCTCTACACCGCCGAAGGTGTGGCGTTCATGGAGGATGATGCCCCCGGCAACGATAACGTCTATGCAGTCGGAATTTTGAATCTTTCATTCAAGAACTGCAATTTCGGCATGGCCAGCTATGATTTCGCTGACGATCAGGGCAGTGGCGAGTTTGAAATCAAACGCCTGGCCGGCCTGTACAATTCACGCTGCAGCGGCGGAATTTCAGATGATACACCGAGCAACGCCAAGCCGCTGATGCTGGACGTGAACCTCGGACCGGCACGTGAAGGCATCACCGGAAAAGGCAAAGCCGGGTTTTCTGCGCCGACCAAAAGGAGGCGGTTCCGGGCCGATGCGGCCTTCGCCATCCGGCGCTGTTTGACTTGCTGGAAGCCGAGGGCCGGGGTTGCGCCATCCGCATGAAGGGCAATGCCAAACTCCACGAATGGATCGATCACCTGACCAAACAAGGCCCCGGTCGACCGCCAACCACGTCGTGCGCCTCCACACCAGCTTCCACCACCGGGCGAAAAGCTGGTCAAAGGCCCGCCGCATCGTGGCGAAGGTCGAGTTTCAATCCGGGCGAACCGTTCCCGATCGTCGGCATTATCGTCACCAACCGCAGCCTGCCGAACGGGCGCGTGCTGGCCTTCTGCCAAGGCCGGGGCACCGCCGAGCAGCATCTTCTGGCGCATGCAGGCATGCGCTGCCAGGCAGCGCATCAAGGAAGGCGAATACGCGCTCAAATGGACGCGGCTCTCCTGCATGAAGTTCGCGGCGAACGCCGTGCGGCTGCAACTCCACGCCTTGGCCTGCAACCTCGCCAACTTCCTGCGGACAGCGGCGACACCAGAACTGATCGAGCCCTGGTCCCTGACCAGTCTGCGCGAATGCCTGATCAAAACCGGGGCACGACTGGTGCGCCATGGCCGCTACGCCATGTTCCAGATGGCTGCAGCCGCACTGCCGCAAGCGGTTCATCGCGGGCATTCTCGCCCTGATCGACACCTTGCGCGGGCCACCGGTCACCACGGTGTCCGTATGACCGGCGGCCGATCAAGACCTGGAGGACGCATCACCCGCGACCGGACAGGTGCGCCCGACCCCCGAAGAAACCGTGCCCCAGCCCGCTTGGCCGCTCCACACCTCCGGTTCCCACCATTCCACCGCCATTCGAGGCGGAAAATGCTTGGACACTCAATTCAGGTGGCCGTAACCTCACGGGCGAGCGGCCAAATGGAAATGTCGGCTTGTAGTGATGATGATCCAACGCAGCGACCAAGGAGATCACTGATGAGAACCATGAGAGCAACGCAGTGTTGCGGAGCGCTGTTGATAGCTCTGGCAGCCTTGTTTTCCTCACAGCCATCGTACTCGGACGGAGCGTACGCGACGGGTGCCGACTGGACCGCTTCGAGCCAAGACGTGAAGCTCGCCTATCTTCTCGGTATCTCCAATCTGATGAGCGCGGAATACCAGGTTCAGAGAAGAAACGGTCGCACTGGTGGGTCAGCGGTGGCGGAAATGTATGGCGCGCTCGAAAATGTGAGCATCGATCAAGCGGTCGCCGCTATTGACGGGTACTTTGAAGCCAACCCGGACAAACTCGATGATACCGTGCTGGATGTTGTCTGGCTTACTTTGGTGGAGCGCTGAGCTATGAAGATTGCAGGATACGCCGAAATGCCCGCTTCGACCGTTGGCCGCGTCCGTTCCGGTCTGATGCTCATGTTGTTCGCCGGGACCGTCGCCGGATGTGCCACTGTCGGAGGCGCGGCCATCGGTACCGGAATCGGTGCGCTGGCCGGTGATCCGAAGACGGGGATGGCGGTCGGCGCGACCGCCGGTGCCGTGGTTGATGTCTTCGGAAGGTGACGATCCCGAGCGTCGGTCGCATTCGCCGGCAATTCAGTCCGGCTGGACAGCCCGCCGCTCATGACCACGAGATAGCACCATACACTCGCCCGGTCGTCAGCGACCAGTTGACCACCTCCCGTGTGAGGAAGCCCCGTCGTGACCACCTGCTTGGTCGGTTGCAAGACACCTTTCGGGCCCCGTGATCGGCTGGGCATCGGGTCGGCGCAGGTCGTCCCGCACAACTTGTATGGTTCCGCTGAGCGAGGCGGGCTTATGATCGGGGCCGCCTCAAGGGTCCGCAACCGACGCACTCCGGAAAACTCTGACGACGGACATCACAACGGGGAATGGAAATGGAACGACTTAGATATCTTTTAGCCTCATCAGTGCTCGCCATTGCAATAGGCATGCCGGCAATGGCGACCGATTACGATGTCGTGATCAACAATGGACGGGTCATGGACCCCGAGACCAACTTTGATGACGTGCGCAATGTCGGGATAAAGGATGGGAAGATTGCTACGATCACCGCGGAGGCGATCGAGGGCGACGAAACCATCGACGCCAGTGGTCACGTTGTGGCCCCGGGCTTTATCGATACGCACCAGCACGCCACAGATCAGTTCAGTCGCAAGGTTAATCTGCGCGATGGCTTGACCACCCAGATGGATTTCGAAGCAGGCGCCGGCGATGTCGCCAGATGGTATGCAGAGGCCGAGGGAAAAACCCAAGCCAACTACGGTATGGTCGTGCTCGCACTTCTTGCCCGTGGATTGGTGCTGGACGGTCCTGAAGTAGTGGCTGGCGCCAATGACATGGGTGGCCTGTTCCCTATGGTGGGTCGCGCCGCCGCAAAGGCTGCGGAAGAAGGACGCAAGCCAGGCTGGACTGCCACCTTGCCCAATAAAGAGCAGATGACTGAGATCATGGCTTTCGTCGATGAAGGCCTTCGCCAAGGCGCCTTGGGCGTGGGCGTTCCAGTCGGCTATATGACCACGGGCGTGACCCAGTACGAATTGTATAAATACCAGGAACTGGCATCAAAATACGGTCGTGTTTCGAATGCGCATGTCCGTTTTGCGGGTGTCAGACCTCCCACCGAGGGACTATTGGGCATTCAGGAAATGCTGGCCAATGCCATGGTCTTGGACGCACCTTTCCTGGCTTCACACCTGAACAGCAACATGGACTGGGAGTACACGATCCCGCTCGTCAACGACGCAAGAGAAATGCGAGGGGCCAAAGTATGGGGTGAGGTTTACCCCTATGCAGCGGGCGGTACCATTGCTTCGACAGATATTCTCACAGAGTTGAGCATGGCTCAGATGAATATAACCTATTCGAACGTCGCCAACCTTGACGGCACGCGTTGGGATAAGGCGATGTATGATGACGTTCGCAAGAATGATCCCGGCAGATCGATTTTGATTTACAACAACTCCCCTGAGGACATCGCCAAATGGATGGCTATGCCTGGAGTTGTCGTCGTCTCGGACGGTATGGCCATCGTGGACGAAAACGGCGAATACTACCCTTGGGATGCCCCTTACGAAGGCAAGTCGGTTCACCCGCGTAGTGCAGGTACCCGCGCCAAGGTGCTGCGCATGGTGCGTGAAGATAAGAACATGACTTTGATGGAAGCCATATCCAAGATGAGCTACCTGCACGCCAAGTACCTTGATGAGCTGGGCGGCATTAGCCAGTTCAGGACCAAGGGTCGGGTCCAGGAAGGCGCCGATGCAGACATCGTCGTCTTCAACCCGGACACGATCGCTGACAACAGCACTTACGAGCCAGGCATGGGCGCATTGCCCTCTACCGGCATTCCCTACGTGTTGGTGAACGGTGTCTTGGTGGTGAAAGATTCCGTGGTTCAAGAGGTCTTCCCCGGTAAGCCTATTCGTTTCCCGGTGCAGGAGAAGGGTCGGCTGGACCAGATTACTATCGAACCCAGGGAATTTGACCCGAACCAGTGAGACCTGCAGAAGCGACTGGGGAGCAGCCATGGCTAGTGGCTGCCACCGCTGGTGCTGTCACAAGGATTTGAAACAATCTCAGTTTGTGGCCAAATGCTGGAACCTGTGCGGAACAATGTGGGCGCCACTCGGACACTTCTATCTTCCGATGTCCGAGGTTGGCCTGGCCGGATTGCTGGCGGCGCGCGACTGGACCGGCGCCTCTCTGGAGGGCGTTTGGCGTCCCGAGATCGCGGGCCGGGGATCTCGCGCTACGCCGGCGCGGCTGTTCTCGTCTCCCAGTAAAGAAGCCGGCGCATGTTGCAGGCGATATTGGCGAGGCCGATCTTGGCGCGCGCTCTGGCGATGCCGATGGTGCGGACGAACAGACCCTTGCGGTGCTTCTGGTCGGCGAAGACATGCTCGACGCCCGACCGTTCCCGCGAGCGGGCGGCGTTGGCGCGCTGTTTCGGCTTGGGCATCGGCTTGCCGGGCGGCTTGCGGAAGTGAACCTTCGAGACCAGCCCCGCCCTGGCGATGCGCCGCTCGTTCTTCGCGGATCGATACGCGGTGTCGGCCCAGACGGACGATCCGGTGTTCGACCTGTCGAGCAGCCCGGCGAGTTCCCGACCGTCGTAGCGTGCCGCGTCGGTCACCGACCAGGTGCGGATGAAGCGGTGGCGTCGGTCGACGCCGACATGGCTCTTGTAGCCGTAGACCGGGGTGGCGATCGCCATCATCAGCGCGCCGTCGGGCTTCCGTTTGCGCCGTCCCCGCTTCAGGGTCCAGCGCCCGTCACGGTCCTTCTGCCGCAGCTTCGACGGGTTCGCCGCCCAGCTCTCCGGAATCCGGCCGGCTTTGAGATCCGCTTTCTCGGCGTCAGTGTTCCGCTGCCGGGGCGCCGCAACAATCGAGGCGTCGATCATCTGCCCGCCCATGGCGAGGTAGCCGCGATCGCGAAGATGCGCGTCGAACCGAGCAAAGAGCGCCTCAACGGCCTTCGCTTTGGTGAGGAGTTCCCTGAACAGCCAGATCGTCCGAGCGTCCGGAACTTTCCCATGCAGATCGAGCCCGAGAAAGCGCATGAACGACAGACGGTCGCGGATCTGGAACTCGGTCTGCTCGTCCGCCAGCCCGTAGAGCGCCTGGATCACAAGGACCTTGAACATCATCACCGCATCCATCGCCGGCCGGCCGCCCTTCGACCGGTCCGCGCGGGCCAGCGCCGCATCGAGATCCGCCCGGAAGATCTCGAAATCCACCACCGCCGCGAGCCGCTCCAGCGGATCGCCGCTCCTTGACAGCGCCGCGTACCGCTCATCCAGATCAAACAACCCCGGCTGCCCCGCCATCAATCCCTCCCTGAAGCGCGGAGCGATTAAATCA